>NZ_CP071517.1:2473333-3710000 GCF_016613475.2 Lysobacter arenosi | reverse complement strand
GCCGGCGAAGCGGCCAAGCTGGGCCTCAAGGATGGCGCCGAACTGAAGTTCGGGCCGGGGCTCGGAACCCCCTGAACGAGCTGAACGACCCTGACCGCGAAGGCGGTCGGGGCGCGGCGCTTCAGAGCACCATCATCTCGAAATCGTCCTTGGTCACACCGCAATCCGGGCAGGTCCAGGTATCGGGCACGTCTTCCCAGCGCGTGCCCGGCGCGATGCCCTCTTCCGGCAGGCCCTGGGCCTCGTCGTAGATGAAGCCGCAGACGACGCACATCCAGGTGCGGTAGGTGGTGGCGGCGGCAAGCTCTGACATGGACGGATCGGACCCGGGGGAATTGGACGGATAATGCGGGATTGCGGAACGCGCATTGTCCCACCGCGCCCGCGCCCACGGAAGCTTCGAGGATGAATCCGCCGATTTGTGGCCATGGTTCCGGGCATGCCTCGCGGCGTGGCCTCTATGCCATCACCCCCGACGACAACGACACCGCGCGCCTGCTGGCGCGGGTCGAAACCGTGCTGGCGGCAGGCGCGGCCTGGCTGCAATACCGCAACAAGGCGGCCGACCCGGCCCTGCGCGAACGCCAGGCGAGCGCGCTGCTGCCCCTGTGCCGCCACCATCGCGTGCCGCTGATCATCAACGACGACTGGCGCCTGGCCGCGGCGATCGGTGCCGACGGCGCCCACCTGGGCGAGGACGACGGCGAACTCGCCGCCGCACGCGCCGCGCTGCCGGAAGGCGCAATCCTCGGGGCGTCCTGCTACGCCGACCTGTCGCTGGCCCGAGGAGCAGCCGCAGCGGGCGCCGACTACATCGCCTTCGGCGCCTTCTTCCCATCGCCGACCAAGCCCAATGCCCGCAATGCGGGCCTGGATCTACTGCGGGACTCGGCTTCGCTGGGATTGCCGCGGGTGGCCATCGGCGGCATCACCCCGGACAATGCACGTCCCCTGGTCGCGGCCGGCGCCGACCTGCTCGCCGTGATCAGCGGCGTGTTCGATGCCGCCGATCCCGCCGCTGCGGTACGGCGATACCTCGATTGCTTCGAAGCGCCTGCTTCGATCTGACACCCCCCAACCCTTTCCCGCAGACGGGACAGGGAGCCAAGAGACTCTTCCATGAATCACACGCAATCGCACGACCTGTTCACCCGCGCCCTCGAACTGATCCCCGGCGGCGTCAATTCGCCGGTGCGCGCGTTCAAGTCGGTCGGCGGCGAGCCGTTCTTCGCCCAGCGCGCGGAAGGTGCCTACCTGCAGGACGTCGATGGAAACCGTTACATCGATTACGTCGGTTCGTGGGGACCGATGATCGCCGGCCATGCCCATCCGAAGGTGCTGGCCGCGGTAGAAAAGACCATGCGTGACGGTCTCAGCTTCGGCGTGCCAAACGCGCTGGAAGTGACGATGGCCGAAGCGATCACCGCGATCGTGCCGAGCTGCGAGATGGTGCGCATGGTGAACTCCGGCACCGAGGCGACGCTGTCGGCGATCCGCGTTGCCCGCGGCGCCACCGGCCGCAACCGCATCGTCAAGTTCGAAGGTTGCTACCACGGCCATGGCGACAGCTTCCTGGTGAAGGCCGGCAGCGGCGTGATGACGCTGGGCCTGCCGAATTCACCGGGCGTGCCGTCGGCGCTCGCTGACCTGACGATGACCATCGCCTACAACGATTTCGATGCGGCGACCAATCTTTTTGACGAGATCGGTGGCGAGATCGCCGGCCTGATCATCGAGCCGATCGTCGGCAACGCCAATTGCATCCTGCCGCGCGACGGCTATCTGCAGCACCTGCGCGAGCTGTGCACGAAGCACGGCGCGCTGTTGATCTTCGATGAAGTAATGACCGGTTTTCGCGTCGCCCTCGGCGGTGCGCAGCAGCGCTACGGCATCACGCCGGATCTCTCCACCTTCGGCAAGATCATCGGCGGCGGCATGCCGGTGGGCGCCTATGGTGGCCGTCGCGATCTGATGGCGCAGGTCGCGCCCAGCGGTCCGATCTACCAGGCCGGCACGCTCAGCGGCAATCCGGTGGCGATGGCCGCGGGTCTGGCGACGCTGGAGCTGATCCAGGCGCCGGGATTCCACGATGCGCTCGAGCGCACGACCAACGTACTGTGCGACGGCCTGGAACAGGCGGCGCGCGAAGCCGGAATCGCATTCCATACGACGCGCGCGCCGGGCATGTTCGGCCTGTATTTCCGCGAAGGGCCGGTGGAAACGTTCGAAGATGCGAAGGCATCCGACACAGCGCGCTTCAATCGCTTCTTCCACGCGATGCTGGAGCGCGGCGTGTACCTGGCGCCGTCGGCGTTCGAAGCCGGCTTTGTGTCGAGCGCGCATGGCGAGGCGGAGATCGCCCGCACCATCGAGGCTGCCCGCGAGTCGTTCGCGACGCTCTGAAGACTGCTGTGATGGGAGCGGCTTGCGCCGCTCCCACACCCATCACGCGTTGACGAATGCCGTCAGCGCCGCGCGCAGACGCTTCAGGCCTTCGGCCACATCCTCATCGCTGATGTTCAGGGCCGGCACGAAACGCAGCACGTCCGGTCCAGCCTGAAGCAGCAAAAGGCCCTGCTCCACGCACAGGTCGAGGATCAGCCCGGCCTTGCCTGCATGCGCTTCGCGCAGCTGCGCACCGAGCATGAGGCCGCAACCGCGGACCTCGGAAAACAGGCCCAGCTCGGCATCGAGCGCGGCCAGTGCATCGCGGATCGCCAGCGACTGCCGCACGACATTGGCCAGCACCTGCGGTGAGGAAATCTCGCGCAGTGCCGCGCGCGCGACCGCCGCGGCCAGCGGGTTGCCGCCGAACGTGGTGCCATGCGCACCGAACTGCATCGACTCGCCCGCCTTGGCGCCGACCAGCATCGCGCCAATCGGGAAACCGCTGCCCAGCGCCTTGGCCAGGGTCACGACATCGGGCGTGACGCCGTAGCCGTGGCAGGCAAACAGATGACCCGTGCGGCCCATGCCGCACTGGATCTCGTCGAGGATCAGCAGCGCGCCGTGGCGATCGCACAGCGCGCGCAGGCCGAGCAGGAATTCTTCCGTGGCTGGCGTGACGCCGCCCTCGCCCTGCACCGGCTCCACCAGCACCGCGCAGACGTCACCGGCGGCCATCGCGGCTTCGGCGGCGGCGAGATCGTTGAAGTCGCTGTAGCGGAAGCCCGGCGGCAGCGGCTCGAAGCCCTCGTGGTACTTGGGCTGCGCGGTCGCGGTGACAGCGGCCAGCGTGCGGCCGTGGAAGCTGCCGCGGAAACTGAGGATGACGCGACGGTCGGGTTCGCGCCCCTGCGCGGTCGCCCACTTGCGCGCAAGCTTGATCGCCGCCTCGTTGGCTTCGGCGCCGGAGTTGCAGAAGAACACCCGCTCGGCGAAGCGCGACGCCTCGACCAGCTCTTCGGCCAGTCGCAGCGGCGGTTCGCTGACGAAGACGTTGCTGGTGTGCCAGAGCTTGCCGGCCTGCTCGGTCAGCGCCGCGACCAGCACCGGATTGGCGTGGCCGAGCGCATTGACGGCGATGCCGGCGCCAAAATCGACGTACTCGCGACCTTCGCGATCCCACACGCGCGCGCCGTGGCCATGATCGAGCACGATCCGGCGGGGCCGGTACACGGGCAGGTAGTAGCGTTCGGAGAGCGAAAACAGGTCGGCGCTGGTGGCAGTCATGGAGGACGAAGTCGGGCGATGCGGGGAAAGCGACATTGTCGCCTATTGCAGGCGTTCTGCGACCGTCCTGCGGCCCCTGATGGCGCTCCTTGCCCGTGAAAATGGCCCTTGCAGGCGATCCTGCACAATCGCCGCAGGAGGTCCTTCCCATGCGCCTGCTGCTTGACCCCCAGCTCAACCCGGCCAGCGAAACCGGCTGGCGGCGGCGCTGGTTCGACATCATCTATCGCCACGACACGCCGCGGGCGCGCAATTTCGACCTGCTGCTGATCGTGGCCATCCTCGCCAGCGTGCTGGTGATCATGTGCGACAGCGTGGCCAGCATCCACGCCCGTCATGCCCATTGGCTGTATCCGCTGGAATGGGCCTTCACCGTGCTGTTCACCGCGGAGTACGCGCTACGCCTGGCGGTCGTGCGCCGACCGTGGCGCTACGCGCTGAGTACCTGGGGCCTGATCGACCTGCTGTCGATCCTGCCGACCTACCTGTCGCTGGTGCTGCCCGGCAGCCAGAGCCTGCTGGCGGTGCGGATCCTGCGCATCCTGCGACTGTTCCGCGTGCTCAAGCTGACCCACTACGTCGAGGAAGGCGGGATCCTGATCACCGCGCTGGCGCGCAGTCGCCGCAAGATCTTCCTGTTCGTGTGCGCGCTGCTCACCATCGCAGTGATATTCGGGGCGCTGATGTACGTCGTCGAAGGTCCCGCGCACGGCTTCGTCAGCATCCCGACCAGCATGTACTGGGCGATCGTGACGATGGCCACCGTCGGCTTCGGCGACATCGCGCCGCAGACATCGCTAGGGCGCTTCATCACCTCGCTGCTGATCCTGATCGGTTACGGCATCATCGCCGTGCCCACCGGCATCTACACCGCGGAGCTGGCCAGCAGCCTGCGTGAAGCCAGCCACGAGCAAAGCCATCTCGACCGCCGTGGCTGCCCTGAGTGCGGCCTGGAAGGCCACGCACCCGATGCCCTGCATTGCCGCCATTGCGGCCATGCCTTGCCTGCCCCGATGGGCTGACCCGTTAGCGCGGCTTTTTGGCCAGTTGCGAGTCGGTCAGGAACAGATCCGGGATCAGGTGTTCGCAGAACGGGTTCATCGCGTACTGGGCGAAGTCGGTGACGCCGGCGGCGAAGAGCACATCGTCATCGATCAGGAAGTGCCCGTAGAAATCGTCCGACGGCCGCACCAGCACCGCGTGCGCGGCGTCGGCGACGATCTCCGGCTTGCGGCACATTTCCAGGCGCACGCCCGGGATCATGTTGACCGCATCGGTGGCGATGACCGTGCGCGGCCACAGCGCATTGACCGCGACGCCCTGCGGACCGAACTCGGCGGCCAGGCCGAGGGTGACGAAACTCATGCCCATCTTCGCCAGCGTATAGGCGGTGTGCGGCGCCCACCACTTCGGATCCAGGTTGAGCGGCGGTGCCAGCGACAGGATGTGCGGGTCGGGCGCCTTGAGCAGGTGCGGCAGGCACGCCTGCGCGCACAGGAAAGTGCCGCGCGCATTGACCTGCTGCATCAGGTCGTAGCGCTTCATCGGCGTCTCGAGCGTGCTCTTGAGCCAGATCGCACTGGCGTTGTTGACGAGGATGTCGATGCCGCCGAAAAGGTCGACCGTGGCTGCGACCGCGGCATACACATCGTCTTCCTCGCGGATGTCGCAGCGCACCGCCAGCGCCTTGCCGCCGGCGGCTTCGACTTCGGCGGCGACGCTGTGGATCGTGCCCGGCAGCTTCGGATTGGGAACCGAGGACTTCGCCGCGATGACGACATTGGCTCCGTCCTGCGCGGCGCGCAGGGCGATGGCGCGACCGATGCCGCGCGAGGCGCCGGTAATGAAGATGGTCTTTCCAGACAGGGTACGCATTGCGGTGTTCTCCGTGGTGCTCGCGGGAGCCGGCCTCAGGGCTTGGGCCCCTGCCCTTCGTTGTCTTCCCATTTCAGCAGCTTGCGCGTTACGAAGCGGTAGACCGGCTTGCCGGTCGCGAACCAGGCCTCGCGCAACCACGAGTGGCGCTTGAGCACGCGCCGCTCGACGGGAGTGAGGAATTGCGGGCAATAAGTGCGCTTGTGCTTGAGCAGGTGGCGCAGGTCCTCGCGTGCCAGCAGGCGCATCCAGGGTGCACGCGGGCTGCCGCGCGTGGCGAGCTGGAAATCGATGATCGCCGGCGCGCCATCGTCCAGCACGAGCCAGTTCGCTTCCTTGGCCAGGTCGTTGTGGGCGAGGCCGCGCCGATGCAGCTGCTGCAGCAATCGCCGCGCGCTTCGGAAATAGGCGAGGTCGCCGCGCGGCGGTCGCTGGTACATCGCCGCGCCGGCCATGTAGCTGCGGTCGAGGCGGCGGCCATCCCAGCGCAGCAGTTGCGGCGTCGCCGCCAGGCCCGCGACGCGCTCGAGCCCGCGGGCTTCGCGCCGCGCCAGCCACCATGCCGGCAGGCGCAGCCACAGCGGCACGTGACGCAGGTCGCGGCGCACGAACAGGCCGTCGCCGTCGCGCATCAGCGCGATCCGGCCGAAACTGTCGGCCTTCAGGGCCTGGACTTCGGTCGCGTCGAGGTCGGTGGTGGCGTTGCGTACGGGCATCGCGCCAGTGTACGGAATCGCTCGCCGCCTCCGCGAGACGGCATGCCGGCCTCCCCGTGCTTGCAGTCACCCTGCACACCGACCATCGCGCCGTAATGGTCGGGCTGCCTATAATCGGCCGATGGAACCGGCCTGGATCGAAAGCGCGACTGCATGGATCGCGGCAAACCCTATCGCCGCCGGTGCTGTCATCTTCCTTATTGCCTTCTGCGATGCCCTCGTTATCGTCGGCATCGTCGTGCCTGCGCTGCCGCTGCTGTTCGCGGTCGGCGCGCTGGTCGGGCTGGGTCATGTCAGCGGCCCCTATGCCCTGGCCTGCGCAACGCTGGGCGCTTTCATCGGCGATGGACTGAGCTACTGGGTTGGCTACCGCTGGGGCCCGCAACTGCGCAGCCGCTGGCCGTTCTCGCGCTACCCGCAATGGCTCGATCGCGGCGAGGCACTGTTCCGTCGCCACGGCAGCATGAGCATCGTGATCGCGCGATTCGTCGGCGCGGTGCGGCCATTCGTTCCGGCCATCGCCGGCATGCTGCACATGCCGATGCGCCGCTATGCGCTGCCGAGCCTGGGCGCCTGCCTGGTGTGGTCGCTGGCCTTCCTCGCCCCGGGCTGGGCGCTGGGCAAGTCGTATGACGCCGTCGCCGCGGTCGCCGACCGGCTGGCGCTCGTGCTGGCCGCGCTGGCGCTCACCATCGGCCTGGTCTGGGCGATCGTGCTCTATACGTGGCGCTGGTTCGCCGCACACGCCGACAACCTGCTCGCACGCGCCCTGTACTGGACCCGCCATCACCCGCACCTGGGTCGCTACGCCGCAGCGCTGATCGACCCGAACCGCCCGGAATCGCCATCGCTGCTGATGCTGGCGGTGTGCCTGCTGGGCATCAGCTGGGCCTGGTTCACGCTGCTCGCATCACTCCTTGCCAGCGGTGGCCCGCTCGCCCTGGACCACACGGTCCATGAGTTCATGTGGGGCCTGCGCAATCCGCTTGCCGACCGCCTGATGGCGGGGTTGGCGAGCCTCGGCGATGCCGCCGTGCTCGGCCCTGCCGCGGCGGTGGCGCTGGCGTACCTGATCTGGCGCAAGCGCTGGATGGCGGCGGCACACTGGCTGGCGGCGCTGGTGTTCGGGCTGGCCCTGACCTCGTTGCTGGAGGCCGCGATCGACATGCCGCGTCCGCCGACCGCGCCGGCCGGCTTCGGCTTCCCCTCGGTCGCGGTGACGATGTGCACGATCGTGTTCGGCTTCTTCGCCGTGCTGATCGCGCGCGAGTTGCCGGGCCGAACGCGGGTATGGCCGTACCTGCTCGCCGGCGTGGTCACGACCGCGGTGGGATTCGCCCGTCTGTACCTGGGCGCTCACTGGCCCAGCGACCTGGTCGGCGGCACGCTGTTCGGCATTCTCTGGCTGCTGATCCTGGGCATCGCCTACCGCCGCCACGTCGCGCGCTCGTTCTGGATGCGGCCGCTGGCGTGGCTGTTCTATTCGACCTTCGTCATTGCCGCGCTGTGGCATGCGCCGCGTTCGGCCGACGCGCTGCTGGCCAAGTTCGCCGCGGCGACGCCGACGACGGTGATGGCACAGGACGAATGGTGGCAGCAGGGCTGGACCGACCTGCCGGCGCAACGCAACGAACGCGACCAGCGTCGGCGCTGGCCGCTGGATCTGCAGGTGGCCGGCCCGTTGACTCCTTTGCAGGCGCGCCTGCAGGCGCAGGGCTGGCGCGTGCAACCGCAAGCCAACTGGATCGACACGGTTGGCCTGCTCGACGACGACAAGCCGACGCAGCGGCAGCCGGTGCTGCCGGCGACGCTGGACGCCCAGGCCGAAACGCTGCTGATGCTGCGCGATGGCGACCACAAGGACGAGCAGTACGCGCTGCGCCTGTGGCCGGCGCCGGTGCTGCTAGGCGACGGCACCCCGCTCTGGCTGGGCAGCACGCAGACCCTGCACCTGACCAAGCCGCTGGGCGCGGCTGCGCTGTGGCTGCCGGCCAGCGATGACGGCCACGCGCACGCGCTGGTCGCCGAAGCACTCAAGGGTCTGGAATCGCAGCAGTCGCCGCACCCGCACGGGGCGACGCAGGTGCTGCGGGTGAAGACCGCCGGCAAGCCGTAACGATCGACTGCCCGTCAGGGCAGCAGGGCCAGCAACCGGTCCAGCCGCTGGTGCGGGTCGTCGAGTTGCAGCAGCGCCTGGCGTTGCGCATCGTCCAGCGGCAGCAGCTCGGCCAGGCGCCATCCGACCCAGGCGGCGTCGTCGAACTTCGCCTGCGGCGCCTTGGCGTGCTCGCCGCCGACCTGATCGATGATCTGTTGCAGCAGCGTCGCCAGCAGGCCGTGCTCGGGACGCAGGTCGTCGTCGGGATCGGGATCGCACCAGCTGACGTCGGCAACCTGCAGGCCGTTGTCGCGCACGCGCACGCGCTGCGCGTGGAAACGGCGGGCACCGCGCACGCGCAGGGTCAACAGACCATCGTCGCCGCGGCCGAAATCCTCGATCACCGCCTCGGTGCCGAACGCGGCCGCCGAAGCCGGCGCGCCCACTTCTTCGCCGTGCATGATCAGGCAGATGCCGAAGCGCTTGCCGTTGCGACCGCAGTCGCTGATCAGGTCGAGGTAGCGCGGTTCGAACACGCGCAGTCCGATCGCGGCACCGGGCAACAGCACGGTGTGCAGCGGGAACAATCCCAGGGACTGGGTCGGGGCGTCGTCTACCGGCATTGCGGCCAGTTTAGGACGATTCGCAGCCGAGCGGCCGTCGCCAGGCGACGGCAGGCCCGTCGAAGGTCAGGCGCCGCCGGACAGCGCGGCGAGGAAGCGGCGCGGTGCACCGTCGAAGCCGCCGTTGGACATGAACACGACGTGGTCGCCGGCGCGGGCGCGCTCGCGCAGCACTGCGATCAGTGCGTCCGCATCGGCCACGGCAAAGCCTTCGCCGCGCAGCGAGGAGACCACGGTGGTCGCATCCCACGCCAGCTCGGGCCGGTGCAGGAACACCACCGCATCGGCGATGTCCAGCGACGGTGCCAGTGCCTGCGCGTGCGCTCCCAGCCGCATCGAATTGCTGCGCGGCTCCATGGCCACCACGATCCGCGCGGCACCAACCTTCGCGCGCAGGCCGGCGAGGGTCGTCGCGATCGCGGTGGGATGGTGGGCAAAGTCGTCGTAAACGGTGATGCCCTGCGCCTGACCGATGACTTCCATGCGGCGCTTGACGCTGCGGAACTGCGCCAGCGCCGGCAGCACGCTGGCGACATCGACGCCGACGGCATTGGCGGTGGCCAGTGCCGCCAGCGCATTCATCACGTTGTGGCGGCCGAGCAGCGGCCAGCGCACTTCACCGACTTCGACGCCGTCGTGGATCACGGCAAAGACGCTGCCGTCCTCTTCGATCATGCGCGCGGTCCAGTTGAAGCTGGCGTTTGCGGCGGCTCGCTCGTCGGCGCGGTCGCCGTGGCCCTGCGGTTGCACCGGCTGCGGCGCCAGGCTCGCATCGAGTCCGAAGGTCTCCACCGGCGTCCAGCAACCCATCGCCAGCACTTCGGCCAGGTGGCGGTCTTCGCCGTTGACGATCAGGCGGCCGCGGCGCGGCACGGTCCGCACCAGGTGGTGGAACTGGCGCTGGATCGCGGCGACGTCGGGAAAGATGTCGGCGTGGTCGTATTCGAGGTTGTTGAGGATCGCCACCAGCGGACGGTAGTGGACGAACTTGCTGCGCTTGTCGAAGAAGGCGGTGTCGTATTCGTCGGCTTCGACCACGAACTCGCGGCCGCTGCCGATGCGTGCCGACACGCCGAAGTCCTCGGCGACGCCACCGATCAGGAAGCCCGGTTCGCGCCCGGCCGACTGCAGCAGGTAGGTCAGGATGGTGGTGGTCGTGGTCTTGCCGTGGGTGCCGGCGACGGCGAGCGTGTCGCGGCCCGGCAGCAGGTTCTCGCTGAGCCACTGCGCGCCGGAGGTGTAGCTGCGGCCGTCGTCGAGGACCTGCTCGACGGCGGCGTTGCCGCGCGAGAGCGCGTTGCCGACGACGACCTGGTCGCAATCGGCGGAGATGTGCTGCGGCTGGTAACCCTGCTTGAGCGCGATGCCGAGCTGCTCGAGCTGGGTCGACATCGGCGGATAGACGGCCTGGTCGCTGCCTTCGACTTCGTGGCCCAGTTCGCGTGCCAGTGCGGCGACGCCGCCCATGAAGGTGCCAGCGATGCCCAGAATATGAATCTTCAAGATCAGTACGTCCTAAAACGATCGCAGCACACCAAGACGAACGCCCCCTCTCCCTGGCCGCCCTCGGCGGCCTGTCCCTCTCCCCAAAGGGGAGAGGGGTAAGGGATCAGCCAACTTCCTTCGCCGGCACCAGCGCTTCGATGATGCGGTTGAACACATCATCCAGGCCGCCCACGCCGTCAACGACGGTCAGCTGGCCATGCTGGCGGTAGAACTCGATCACCGGCGCGGTCTGGTCGTCATAGACCTTCAGGCGCGTGCGCACCGATTCCGGGCTGTCGTCGGCGCGGCCTTCGGCCTTGGCGCGGCCTGCGATGCGCTCGACCAGCAGGTCGGTCGGCACGTCCAGCTGCACGGCGTAGTCCATCGGCTGGCGGATGCGGGTCAGCAGTTTGTCCAGCGCGTCGGCCTGGGCCAGGTTGCGCGGGTAGCCGTCGAGGATGAAACCGTCGCGGGTGTCGGGACGCGAGAAGCGGTCCTCGAGCATGCCCAGCAGGATCTCGTCGCTGACCAGGTTGCCCGAGGCCATGACTTCCTTGGCCTCCAGGCCCAGCTTGGAACCGGCGGCGACTTCGGCGCGGAGCAGGTCGCCGGTGGAAATGTGCGGCACCTGCAGATGCTCCTTGAGGCGCGCGGCCTGCGTGCCCTTGCCGGAACCGGGCGCGCCCAGAAGTACCAATCGCATCAAAATCACTCCTAGAACGGGAAAGTTTTCTCGTGGCCCGTCGCGGCCCGCGCGCGGTGCCGGCGGCCCGGCCTGCGGGCGACTGCCCGTGGCGGCGCTACACTCGCTCACGACCCAGCCCCGCCGGGCAAATAATGCGGGCAGCTTACCGCATCCCGGCCTGGTCCTGTCCCCATACCCCAGGAATGGACATGCCCTCCGGAACCCTGCTTTATGCGCAATCTGGCGGTGTCACCGCTGTCATCAACGCCACCGCCGCCGGCGTCATCGAGACCGCCCGGGCCCGCAAGGTCAAAGTGCTGGCCGCCCGCAACGGCATCCTCGGCGCCCTGCGCGAGGACCTGATCGACACCTCCCGCGAGTCGGCGGCGGCGATCCGGGCCCTGGCCCATACCCCGGGCGGCGCCTTCGGCTCGTGCCGGGTCAAGCTCAAGTCGCTCGACCAGGACCGGGTCCGCTACGAGCGGCTGCTCGATGTATTCCGCGCCCACGACGTGCGCTGGTTCCTCTACAACGGCGGCAACGATTCGGCCGACACCGCGCTCAAGGTGTCGCAGCTCGCCGCCGAGTTCGGCTATCCCCTGACCTGCGTCGGCGTGCCCAAGACGGTCGACAACGACCTGGCCGTCACCGACTGCTGCCCCGGCTTCGGCTCGGCCGCCAAGTACACGGCGGTGTCGGTGCGCGAGTGCGCGCTCGACGTCGCGGCGATGGCCGACACCTCAACCAAGGTCTTCGTCTACGAGGCGATGGGGCGCCACGCCGGCTGGCTGGCGGCGGCGGCCGGGCTCGCCGGGCAAGGCGTCGACGAGGCGCCGCACCTGATCCTGTTCCCGGAACGTCCGTACGACGAAGCGGACTTCTTCGCCAAGGTCAAAGCCACCGTCGAACGCGTCGGCTATTGCGTGGTCGTGGCGAGCGAAGGCATCCAGACCGCGGACGGCCGCTTCGTCGCCGATGCCGGCGGCGGAAAGGATTCGTTCGGGCACACCCAGCTCGGCGGCGTGGCCTCGTTCCTCGCCGGCCGGGTCAAGGATTCGCTCGGCTACAAGGTGCACTGGGCGCTGCCCGACTACCTGCAACGTTCGGCGCGGCACCTGGCGTCGAAGACCGACCTCGAGCAGGCGCAGGCGGTCGGACGCAAGGCCGTGGAGTACGCCCTCAAGGGCATGAACTCGGTGATGCCGGTGATTGTGCGCAGCAGTGATTCGCCGTACCGCTGGAAGATCGAACCGGCGCCGCTGTCGAAGGTCGCCAACCACGAGAAGAAGATGCCGGCCGGCTTCATCCGCAAGGATGGATATGGCATCACGCCGGCAGCGCGTCGCTACCTGGAACCGTTGATCCGTGGCGAGGCGCCGCCGCCGTACGGGCGCGATGGCATTCCCAAGTACGTGACCTTGAAGAACGTAGCAGTGAGAAAAAAGCTCACCCCCTTGGAAACCTGAGCGCGCTGCTCTAGCCTCGGCGGACACACGCTGCGGGGGGCAGCATGGTCTCGAGATTCCTGGTGCTGGTGGCCGCCATGGCCATCGGCAATGTTTGCGCGCAAGAAGCCGTTACGGTTGACACCGGTGCCAGCCCGAACACGGTCGTTGCCAGCGGATCGGTTGCCGACACGACTGCGGACGCCATCGGCAAGCCTGCCTGCACGGCGTTGTGCGCAGGCAGCGCGGTCGAACTGGAGATCGTCGAGCCGATCAGCTCGAAACGACACAAGAAAGGCGACCACTTCGCGCTGCGCCTGGTGACGGCGTTGACCGTCGGCAGCGATGTCTACGTGCCGGCAGGAACGATCGGCACCGGCGAGGTCATACACGCCTCTCCGTCCCGCGCCGGTGGCAAGCCCGGCGAGCTCCTGCTGGCTGCGCGCCAGCTGGAAACCAGCGATGGCCGACGCATCGGCCTGCGCGCGATGAAGCTCAGTGCGCGCGGCAAGGACACTTCCACCGCAGCGATCACCACGGCCATGCTGATCGGTCCAGTGGCGATGTTCGTGCACGGCAGCGAGATCGAGATTCCCGTCGGCACGCGGGCGATGGCAAAGCTCGCCCAGGACGTTGCGTTGAACGCGCCACAGCCTGCCGCAGAAGGCGCAGACCCGGCCGCCGTCGCCGCCGCATCTGCGGACGAAGCATCCCAACCTACCCCACACCAACCCGAGGTGCCGACAGGCACCGCTACCCAACCGTAGGAGTTGTCAGAATGCGTTCCAAGCTTTCCCGCTCGATCCTGTTGTCGCTGCTGGTCGTCCCGGCGTTTGCCTTCGCCCAGGAAGCGGTCGCACCCGCGACCACCGCAACTGCCACCGAAGCCGTCGCCATTGGCAACAAGCTCGTTGCCGCCGCGCCGCAGGACAAGGCGCAGATCGTGTTCTTCCGCGAGTCCAAGTTCGTCGGTGGCGCGATCGGCTTCAAGGTCCGCGAGGGCGATGCCGAACTGGGCAAGCTGCGCAGCGGCAAATACTTCGTCGCGACCGTCGAGCCGGGCAAGCACGAGTACAACGTGCACGGCGAAACCAAGGACGTGCTGTCGATCGAAGTCGAAGCCGGTGAGACCTATTACGTGCTCGGCTCGCTGGGCATGGGCATTGTCGCCGGCCGGCCGAACCTGTCGCCGTCGGACGAGGCAACCTTCCTGTCGATGTCGGCCAAGCTCAAGCTCGCCAACTGACGGTTGCCGCAACAGCAGAAGGGCCGCGAAAGCGGCCCTTTTTTTGTGCGGTCAGCGACAGGGCGTGCCTTCCACCGCCATCTGCGCGGCGAACATCGGCACCGCCGCCATCTGCCCCGACTGCGCCTGCTTGCGCGCCTCGTCGAGGTAGATGCGCGCCTTGCCCTGCGCATCCAGCGCCGGCGTGGCGACGTCTACCGGCTTGCGCCACACCCGCACGACCGCGAACTGGGTGCCGCAGGCGGCGCTGGGCACGCGGATCAGGTCGTTGAGCTTCCAGCCCGTTTTCTCCGAAGGCTTGGCCTTGGCCGCATCGACGAAACGCGCACGCGGCTGGCAGGTCGGGCTGATGCGCACGACCGCGAATGCATAGGGGTCGGCCGCCTGGCCGGTGAACATGCCCTCAAGGCGCGCGCACGCCTCGGGGATCTGGCGCAGCGTGTGGACGGCGTTGAGCGCTTGCGGCTTGGCCGGCTCGCGGGTGATTTCCGGCTTGGGGTCCGACTTCGGATTGGCAGCCAGCGCCGGCAGGGCGAGCGTGGCAAACAGCAGGGCGGGCAACAGTCGCATGGCAGGGGCGGCCCCCGTGGTGACAGGTCCAGAAGGCTGGCACGGACGCGCTGAACGACGGATTCACGCCTGCGACTTCGATCACAACCGGTGCCGGGGCGCATGGGGCTGCTGCGCCCGCGAGGGTGCGATTGGCGCGGGGTCTGTGCGATAGTCGGGCTGTTGCGGCGGTGGCCCCACGGCCCGTGCAGCACTACAACTCAAGGCGATCGACTCGAAATTCCTGATGTGTCCACTCTTAAGGGGAGGGGTTCATGCTGGAGCAGTACGGTTTGGCATTGGCGCTGGTTTGCGCCGTCATCGCGATCCTTTACGGGATCATTTCCGCGCGTTGGATCAACGCGCAGCCCGCCGGCAACGAACGAATGCAACAGATCGCCGGCGCGATCCAGGAAGGCGCACGCGCCTACCTCAATCGCCAGTACACGACCATCGCCATCGCTGGCGCGGTGTTGTTCGTACTGATCGGCATCTTCCTGAGCTGGCACACGGCGATCGGTTTCCTGATCGGCGCGGTGCTGTCGGGTGCGGCCGGCTATATCGGCATGAACGTGTCGGTGCGCGCCAACGTGCGCACCGCCGAAGCTGCGCGCCGGGGCATTGGCCCGGCCATGGACGTCGCCTTCCGCGGCGGCGCCATCACCGGCATGCTCGTGGTCGGCCTGGGCCTGCTCGGCGTGGCCGGCTACTACGTGGTGCTGACGCGCTACCTGGGCGTTACCGGTGAAGCGGCGCTGCATGCGCTGGTGGGCCTGGCGTTCGGTTCGTCGCTGATCTCGATCTTCGCGCGACTGGGCGGCGGCATCTTCACCAAGGGCGCCGACGTCGGTGCCGACCTGGTGGGCAAGGTCGAAGCCGGCATTCCCGAGGACGACCCGCGCAACCCGGCGGTGATCGCCGACAACGTCGGTGACAACGTCGGCGACTGCGCCGGCATGGCCGCCGACCTGTTCGAAACCTACGCGGTCACGGTGATCGCGACGATGCTGCTCGGTGGCCTGATGGCCGCCGATGCCGGGCGCAACGCGGTGCTGTATCCACTGGTGCTGGGCGGCGTGTCGATCATCGCCTCGATCATCGGCGCGTTCTTCGTCAAGGTGAAGGAAGGCGGCTCGATCATGGGTGCGCTGTATCGCGGCGTCATCGTGTCGGCAGTGCTGGCGGCGATCGCGTTCTACCCGATCACCACCCAGCTGATGGCCGACAACAGCCACGGTGCGATGAACCTGTACTGGTGCGCGCTGATCGGACTGGTGCTGACCGGCGCGATCGTGTGGATCACCGAGTACTACACCGGCACGCAGTACGGCCCGGTTCGCCACATCGCAGCCGCTTCCACCACCGGCCACGGCACCAACATCATCGCCGGCCTGGGCGTGTCGATGAAGTCGACCGCGCTGCCGGTGATCGCGGTGTGCCTTGCGATCTGGGGTGCGTTCGCGCTGGCCGGCCTGTACGGCATCGCGATCGCTGCCACGGCGATGTTGTCGATGGCGGGCATGATCGTCGCGCTCGACGCCTATGGTCCGATCACCGACAACGCCGGTGGCATCGCCGAAATGGCCGAGCTGCCGCCGGAGGTGCGCAACGTCACCGATCCGCTCGATGCGGTCGGCAACACCACCAAGGCGGTGACCAAGGGTTACGCGATCGGTTCGGCGGCGCTGGCGGCATTGGTGCTGTTCGCCGACTACACGCACAACCTTTCGGCGCAGAACAACGGTGCCACGCTTGCGTTCGACCTGTCCGATCATCTGGTGATCATCGGCCTGCTGATCGGCGGCCTGATCCCGTACCTGTTCGGCGCGATGGCGATGGAAGCGGTCGGTCGCGCAGCCGGTGCCGTCGTCGAGGAAGTGCGCCGCCAGTTCCGCCAGATCCCCGGGATCATGGAAGGCACGGGCAAGCCGGAGTACGACAAGGCGGTCGACATGCTGACCAAGTCGGCGATCAAGGAAATGATCGTGCCGTCGTTGCTGCCGGTGGCGGTGCCGATCGTGGTCGGCCTGCTGCTCGGTCCGAAGGCGCTGGGTGGCCTGCTGATCGGCACGATCGTGACCGGCCTGTTCGTCGCCATCTCGATGACCACCGGCGGTGGTGCCTGGGACAACGCCAAGAAGTACATCGAAGACGGCCATCACGGCGGCAAGGGTTCCGACGCGCACAAGGCGGCGGTCACCGGCGACACTGTCGGCGATCCCTACAAGGACACCGCTGGCCCGGCGATCAATCCGCTGATCAAGATCATCAACATCGTGGCGCTGCTGATGGTGCCGCTGCTGTAATTGCGGGATGCCGGAGTCAAGGAGACGGGCCGCTCGATGCGGCCCGTTTTCTTTTGCGTGGTCGGCGGGGGAGGAGGTGGGGTGTATTCCGCGAACCTCCGCTTCGCTCCGTTTACTGTTCGCGAAATACACCCCACCCCCTCCTTCCGGAAGCTTCTACTGTTTTATTGACTTCGACTGGTAGCGAGAGCGCAGTGCCCGCGTGATGCACCTGCGCCGGTCGGACTCGCGCTGTGCCGGGCCCTGGACGGTGTCCGTGCCCTCGCTCATTCGCACGTCTGCTCGGTGATCTGGGTCCCGGACGCCCGCGAAAGGCTGAGGTGGTTCAAAAGCCAGGCCGGAGCAACGTCGCTGGGTCCCCGCCTTCGCGGGGATGACGGTTTGTTTGGCGCCGTCGAAGACCATGCAATGAAGTGACAGAGCGTCGGCCGACGGGCCGGGGATTGATCCGCAGTGGGCCATGGATGGCCCACGCCCCGCATCAGACACGATGTCTGACTAAGGGGCGGAGCAATCCCCGGCCCGGCGGACGGCGCCGCTCGGAAGACTCACCCCGAGAGCCGGCCCAGGGGACGACGTCCGTCGAAAGTTCTCAGCCCCCTGCCCTCACCCCAACCCCTCTCCCGCGGGCGGGAGAGGGGCTCAGAGAACCTGAACACCCCCGCTGCTGCGCCGCAGCAGCCAGCCGCGTAAAATGCCCGGCCGCATATCTAAATCCCGCCCCGCCGTCCTGGCGCGGCCATCAGAAGTTGGAGCAACGCATGGGTCTGGACCTCGTCCCCACCGGCAAGAACCCGCCGGATGAGATCAACGTCATCATCGAAATCCCCAAGGATGCCGAGCCGGTCAAGTACGAAGTCGACAAGGCTTCGGGCGCGATCTTCGTCGACCGCATCCTGTCCACCCCGATGCGCTACCCGTGCAACTACGGCTACGTCCCCCACACCCTGTGCGGCGACGGCGACCCGGCCGACGTGCTGGTGATCCTGCCGCTGCCGCTGGTGCCCGGCTCGGTCATCCGCGCAGTGCCGGTCGGCGTGCTGAAGATGAGCGACGAAGCCGGCAGCGACGAGAAGCTGATCGCCGTGCCCGTGCCGAAGATCTTCGGCGGCTACGCCCACATCACCGACATCGAACAGGTCTCGCAGCACTGGCTCGACCGCATCGGCCACTTCTTCGAGCACTACAAGGATCTCGAAAAGGGCAAGTGGGTCAAGATCGAAGGCTGGGGCAATGCCGCCGAAGCCAAGTCTATCCTCAACGACGCGATCGCGCGCTACAACGCGACGTCGGAAGAAGACAAGCCGAAGTTCTGAGTCCGGTCCTGCGCCGACTCCAGCGAAGGCCGCCCGAGGGCGGCCTTCGTCGTTCCAGCCTCAGGCGTTGTCGCCAACGTCGCGCTGCTGTGCAGCGGATGCTGCCGGCGCCTGCTCGGCACTGACGGCGAACTTGCACACCACCGTCATCAACGCGCTGTACCAGCGCAGTTCGTTCTTCAGCACCATCGGCTGGCTCGGCACGCGGATCTCCTCGATGAAGCGCTGCAGCAGCGCGCGGTAAACGGGGAGACCTTCGGCTCGATCGCCGTACTCGAACCACAGGCCCTGCCAGGTACGGGCGAAGCGGGTGGAAATCTGCCGGACCTGTCCCAGGTTCGGGTGCGGCACCGCATCGGCAATGAGCAGGCCGAGATGGTCGTTGAGTTCCCACGGCGTCATCACCGTCGGCACGTTGACCGTCTCGCACGGGAACCGCGCAACCACGCCCGGCTGCACCGTTACCGGCAACTGCGGCCAGCCCTGGCGCGGCGCATCGTGCGGGCGGCCGCGATTGACCATGTCCCAGAACGCGCCACCGCCGACGGTGTCGACCACCAGATGGATGCGCGACTCGACCGCGTCGTTGAGCACGCGGTGCTGGCGCCAAGTGTCGAAGATCCAGCATTCGCCGGCGGCCATGTTGATCGCCGCATCGCCGCACTCGAAACGCACCGTCGGCTGGGTCACCACCGGGATGTGCACGCGCACGCGCTCGGTCCAGTAATAGCCCTGGTCGGCATGGCGGGTCACTTCGGCGTGGCCGGACAGGCGCATCAGGCGGCTGCGACCGGCGGTGACGCCGAGGCTGGCGAACACCTGGGTCAGGTAAGGGCAACGCAACAGTTCCGGTGTCGGCGACATCGCCCCGGCAAAGGCTTCGTTGCCGGCGTCGCCGTCGACGGCCACCAGCGGCAGCATCGAGTTGCCCGGGAACCCCTGCGGATGCGGCCGCCACGGGCCGTCGCCAAGGGCGGCGATCTCGGCCGCGAGCGCGCCGGCGTCGAAGGCCAGGGGCAGCTGGATGAAGGGCACCTGCAGTTTCATCGCGGATCCGACCGGAAGACTGCCGCTATCGTACCGTCCGCCACGCCCGGCGCCAGATTCGGCATGCCGGCCGTAGATGGCAGAGCCGGCCGTAGAAAAAACTACGGCCCCTTGCGGGGCCGTAGTGGTGTTGCCTTGTTGCGTTTCAGCCTATCAGAAGCGCTGCTGGTACTTCAGGTACACGAAGCGACCGATGTCGAAACCACCGTAGTACGGGAAGTCGCTCGAACGACCCGAGGTGTTTGCGTACATCAGCGGACCCTGGTGGTCGAACACGTTGTTCGCGCCGATTGCGACGGTCGCGTTCCACGGTGCCTGGTAAGCGAACTGCAGGTCGTGGAAGGTGTTCGAACCCGAGACCTTCTGCGGAGCTGCCTCGTCGTTCTGGTAACGGTCAGGCAGGGTGCAGACGCCACGGCCGACGCACGGCTCCTTCATCGAGGAGTAGTAGCGAGCCATGTAGGACACGGAGAAATCGCCCAGCTCCCAGTTCACGCCCATGTTCGAGCGGACGCGGAAGATGCCGGTTTCGCCGACGCGGCCGATGGTGATCGCGTCGCCGTCCGAGTTCTCACCCTGTTCGTCGTACTTGCTGACGTACGAGGTCTGCCAATCCACCGAGAACTTGCCGAACGAGAACTCCGGCAGGCGGTACTTGACGCCCAGATCCCAGCCTTCCGTCTCCATCTGGCCGAGGTTGGCCAGGCCGAAGAACAGGTCGGTGATGTGACCATCCGGAGCGCGCACGATGCCTTCGCAACGGGCCGGGTTACCCAGGACGTAGCAGTCGCGCAGGATGCGGTCGACGCTGTCCGAGATGATCATGTTCTCGATCTTGTAGCTGTACCAGTCGAGCGACAGGTCCAGACCCTCAACCCAACGCGGGCTCCACACGATGCCAGCCGTCTTGCTCTTGGAGGTTTCCGGGAGCAGGTTCGGGTTGGAACCGGTGATGAACTGGTCCGGCGTCTGGCACGGGAACGAGGTGCAGGGCACCAGGCCCTGGCCCAGCTGGACGTAGGTCGGAGCCACGCCGGCGCCGGTGCACGCAGCGTTGCCAGCAACCGAGCCCGGCGAGGTGCGGCCGCACGGGTCAACGTACGACTCGAAGCTCGAGCCGATGCCGCCGTACAGGTCGTTGATCGTCGGAGCGCGGAAGCCCTCAGCCCAGGTGCCGCGGACGAGCAGCTCGTCGATCGGGCGCCAGGTGAAGCCGAACTTGCCGTTGGTGGTGTCACCGAAGTTGCTGTAGTCGGAGTAGCGACCAGCGATGTTGATCGTCAGCTCCTTGGCGAAGGCGACGTCGGCGAGCAGCGGCACGTTGAGCTCTGCGTAGACTTCGTCCAGCGAGTACTCGCCGGCGGTGGTCGTTGCAGCGAGGCCCGTGCTGTTGCCCGACTGCGCGAACGCGTCCGGAACGAAACGACCTTCTTCCTGGCGGTGCTCCACGCCCACGGCCATGCCGACTTCACCTGCCGGCAGGTCGAACAGACCACCGGAGATGTTGGCGGTGTAGCTGGTGGTGCGGGTCAGGCCGGTGTCGGTGTACTGCGGGAACAGGAACTTCTGCAGTTCCGGGTTAGCCAGCGAGCCCTGACCAGCGACGCCGTACGGCAGCAGCGGGTTCCACGGCACGCAGTCGGCGATCGGACGGGCAGCGGTACCGCACTGGGCGATGCCGTTGGCGTCGATGAACGACGGGCCGAGCGCCTGCTCGGTGGCCAGCAGGCTGGCGTCGCCGTGAGCGGTCTTGGTGGTGGTGTTGCGGTTCAGCAACGCGCCCACGTCCCAGTCCCAACCACGACCGCCGAGCTCGAAGTAACCATTGAAGCCACCGGCGAAGCGGTAGGTTTCCAGGTCGCTCTTGGTGGTGCGCGGCACTTCCCACAGACGGCGGCGGAACGCGGTGTTCTGGCCCGGGATCGGGTTGAACACGCTCGTGCCGGACAGCGGCGTACCGAAGGAACCCGACTGGTACGGGTAACCGGCGATCTGCTGGTCGGTGGTGCGGTGGTTGTAGAGGATGTCAGCGTTGAACGTGATGTTGTCGGTGATGTCGTAGTTGGCGTTGGCGAACACCGAACGGCGCTCGATACCCGTCATCAGGAACATCTGCTCGTTCGAGTTGGCGTACTCGGCCGGCGTGATGCGGTGGTAGTCCGCGCGGTTGCCCGGGGTACCGCCGTCATTGAGCGTCCACCACACAGCCGAAGCGGTCGGGGTGCACGGGTCGCAGAACGAACCGTTCTGGCTGACCGGGCTCCACGCGCCGCCGGTGTTGCCGTCTTCCGAGAACCAACGGTCCTTGGCGGCCACCGGATCCTGCTTGTAGTACTCGACCGACAGGGTCACGCCGCCGCGATCGCCGGCCGAACCCATCGTGAAGGAGAAGTCCTGCGTGTCGCCGTCGCCTTCGCCGTACTGGCCGAGGTAGCCGCTGGCTTCCGCGCCTTCATAGCGCTTGCGAGTGATGATGTTGACGACGCCGGCGATGGCGTCGGAACCGTAGATCGCCGAGGCGCCGTCCTTCAGGACTTCGATGCGGTCGATCGAGGACATCGGGATCTGGCTCAGGTCCTGCAGACCCGAGGTCGATGCGCCGAGGCGCTTGCCGTTGACCAGGATCAGGGTGCGCTGTGCGCCCAGGTTACGGATGTCGATGTAGTAACCACCGACGTCTTCACCCGAAGCCAGAGCGTCCGAACGCGAGATCGCCGGGGAACCGGCCGAGGTCAGGTTCTGCAGGACGTCGGCAACCGAGGTGAAGCCCTGCTTCTCGATGTCCTGGCGGCTCAGCGTGATGATCGGCTGCTGCGTTTCCATGTCGGCGCCGCGGATGCGCGAGCCGGTGACTTCGATGCGATCAAGGGTGGTGGCACCCTGCTGCTCGGCGGCAGCTTCCTGGGCGCTGGCAAACGCCGGCGCCAATGCGATCGCGATGCCGGCCGGCAGCATGCCGACGCGCATCGCGGTGCGCAGATTGCGATGGTTCATTTATCTCTCTCCAGATAACTGTTATGAGCGTGTTAAACGCCCATCAAACTTACGTTCCGGTGCGCTCCACCGCTTTGCGGCTAGCGCTGAGAGACTTTGCCGAATCGGTCCTCGAGGACACTGCCGCACAGGGGGTGCGGTCTGCTCGGCAGGCGCCGGGAGGCGCGATGGCGTGCCTTGCGGGCGCGCGCCGACGACGGTGTGCAACAACCGCCGTTGGACTTTCAGTGGAGTGACGGTGAGTCACAAGGACCCGCTTGGCGCGGGTTTTCGCTCTTGTGCTTCGAGATGGGCCGTTGCGATTGCCCGCCAACAGCGCGGCGGGCGACGGCCGGTACAGGCGGCCGTTGCGGCCGCCCCTGGCGCACAGGCGCCGGTGTATCAGGTACCAGTGCGCTCGACAGCCTTGCGGGTCGAGGTACCGGACTTCGCCGTTGCTGCCCGGCTGGACACGGCCGCGCTGCGGTAGCGGGTCGCGGACTCGCCGAAACGGGCGCGGAAGGCGCGGGCGAAACTGCAGCAGTTGTCGAAACCGCTGGCCGCGGCAACCTCGCCGATCATCATCGAGGTGCTGGTCAGCAGGTCGGCCGCGTGCTCCAGGCGCATGCGCGCGGAGGCCGCCTGCGGGCTTTCCTCGTAAAGGCTGTGGAAGGTCTTGGAGAAGTACCAGCTGGAGAAGCTGGTCAGCTCGGCCAGTTCGCTGATGCGGACCACGCGGTCGCAATTGCCTTCCAGGTACAGGCGGGCGCGCTGGAGACGGCCGAACACCTGGCGCTTGCGGCTGCGCGAGCGGCCCGGGCAGCGCGGAATGCGTGCGGCCAGTTCGCGCTGGACGCCGGCCAGGTGCAGCAGGATCGGTCGCAGCGCGGCGGCGTCGAACATCGCCGAGGGGTTCTCGGCGAGGCGCGCGGCGGCCTCGCGCCACAGGCGCAGGGCGATGCGGGCATCGCGGCGCGGCATGTTGCCGCGACCGGCGTAGAGGCCGCGGTCGGCGAACCGGGTCATCTCGCGGAGGGCGTCTCCGGAGAGGGTGAGACCAACGCAGACGCCGAAGCGGTCGGCCTGGACGGTCGGCTTGGAATCCTTCTCGAAGGCGATCCAGTCACCGCGACGCAGCCGGAACTTGCCCTCTTTGGCCTCGACCCACGAACTGCCGTGCAGCTGCACCCAGATCGAGAAGCCACCGGCGACCTGCACGCTGCCCAGCCGGGAAACACCGATGCAGCCGCCCTGAACCGCGCCTTCGGCCGTGTCGAGCTGCAGCAGCTGCCCGCGGTCCGCCCATTGCACTTGCTCCATTTGGTCCACCTCATGTGCCGAGAATGGTCAATGGATTTGCCTGAGACGGGCGTCTACATCAGGAAAGTTGGCGGAGACTTATACGAATTCGCAACGAATGCTTAGCCGAAGGAGTTCCGAAAGGAACTTCTCCTTTTGGATCAGTCAGTTGATCCAACCGGGGACGAAAGCTTTCGGTTCCTCCGGAAGCTCCATGTAACCGATATCGGCACCGTCCCATTCGATAAGTGCGACGTAGGCCACATCTCCGCGCGGGCCACCGAGGCTGAAACCGTTGATCGCCGAGCGCCGTGTCTGGTCCATGCAGCTGGTCGGAGCGTCCGGTCCGGCCGGCAGGATCTGGCGCAGGCTGGCGGCGCATCCCTGGAGCTGCTCGACATAACGGACCTCGCCATCGGGGGCGACGGCCCACAGGCGGTAGCGGTCGGAGGTCGGCTCGGCCTCGTCGATGCGGGTGACGCTGGCGGCGGTCAGGTCCAGGTCGGCCTGCCACAGCCCGCCCTCGGTCAGGCGGGTGAACAGGATCCGGCGCCGGCCGGCGTCGACCTTGAAGTTGGACACGCCACCGATCCGCGCCAGCGACCGCCAGGGTTTCTGGCTGCGGTCGTACAGGCGCAAGGCCGGGTGGCCGTCGCTGTTGGCCGACAGCACCAGCAGCCGGTTCGGGTCGGGGGTGTACTGGGCCTGGAGCGGGTCCGGTTCGGGCAGGTCGAGGCGGGCGACGCGACCGCTGGCCGGCGTCACCTCCTGAAGGATGCTGCGGTTGCCACCGTCGACACCGGTCACCAGCAAGCGCTGGCTGTCGGCCGACCAGGCCGGTGCGTAGCGCGAGCCCGGCCGGACGCCGCTCATCATGCGCAGGGTGTCGGGCTGGCTAAGGTCGCCCCACCACAGGCCATTGGCACCGGAGCGGTCGGATATGAAAGCCAGCTGGTGGCCGTCGGGTGCGATCGTCGGAAGCAGGTCGCGCGAGGTCGAGGCGAACAGGGGTTCGACCACGTGCACGCTGCCCGCGCCCGGCTGCCCGAGGGCAACCCGGTACAGGCCGAAGTACGGCCGGCGCTGGACAAAGGCCATCGCCCGCCGAGCCGGGGCCGTCACCGGCGACTGCGCATCGTCCAGACCCATCGAACGCACTTCGCCGGAACCGGCGTCGAGCCGGAACATGCGGTAGTTGCCGTCGATCATCACGCTGAACACCAGGGCGTCACCCTGCGGCAGCCAGTCCCAGCCCTTCACGTCGGCGCGCAGGCGACTGAGGCGTTCTGTCTTCCCGCCGGCGGCAGGAATCCGCCAGAAATCGCCCAGCGGCGCGTTGCGCACGAACACGATCCACTTGCCATCTGGCGAATAACGCGGCGACGAATCCAGGTCGTCGGAATCGTGGTCGTAGGGCAGCTCACGCCAGCTGCCGCTGTCGAGGTCGAGCAGGCGCAGGCCGAGGCTGCCGCGATCGCCCTGCATGCCGCCGAACAACAGCCCGTTTCCATCCGGCATCCAGTCGAAGGTGGGCGGACTGCGGTAGTCGCAGGTTCCCACTTCATGCTCGCCGCGGGCGTTGGGCGTGACCACGCGGATGCTGCAGGCGTTGCCGGCGATGCGGATGAAAGCGACCCAGCGTCCGTCCGGCGACCAGGCCGGGGCGCTGTCGTCGGCCCCTTCCGGCGGACGGGTCAGCAGGCGCGGCTGTGTCTGCTCGGTCGTCTGCACCATGATCGAGGTGCCGCGCTGGCCTTCGGGAATGGCCACGTAGGCGACCATGCCGGCATCGGGCGACAAGGTCGGCGCAAGCTCGAAGCCCGGCATCGAGGTGATCAGGCGGTACGGCCGCTCGCTGCGCAGGCCATGCGAGATCGACGGCGTGGATTGCTCGTCGACCGACCGAGTGACGTCGCCGCCGCGAACCAGCGCCCAGGTCAACAACGCCGACACCAGCACCGCAACCGTGCCGACGACCGCGGCCATCGAGCGCCAGTTGCCGCGCGGCAGGCTGGTGGCCGGGAACGGCACGGGCGCCAGCGGCTCGGTCGGATCGGCCGGCGCGATCGCCGGGTACTTGGACGTCGTGCGTGACGGATCGGCCCAGCGCGCGTCTTCAGCCTGCGCTTCCTCGGCACCCTGCGAATAAATCCACTCCACCGGCGCCAGCAGGCGGTAGCCGTTCTTGGCGATGGTCTCGATGTAGCGCGGGTTGCCGCGTTCGTCGTCGAACGCCTTGCGCAACTGGGTGATGGCCTGGGTGACTACGTCATTGGTCGGCAGCGTGTCGGGCCAGACTTCGGCCATCAGCGCGTCGCGACTGACCACACGCCCGGCCTGCTCGATGAGCACGAGCAGCACCGACATCGACTTGGGCGTGATGCGAAGCGGTCGGCGCTTGCCCGGCGCACGGATCTCGCGCAGCGGAACATCCACCAGACAATCGCCCACGCGCATCCTGTCGGATGGCGTGGTCGGCGATATTGGGTCGGTGGGTCGGGGCATGGATCCAAAATGGTGAACAGCAAGCTGAACAGCCGTCATGTGCCGTTCGGTCAGGATCCATCCAATTGACCGACTCGGCAAAATGCCCGGGCGGGTAAGGGCAAACGCTGGTCAGGCCAACATTCTAACGTCCCAGAGGCTTAATCCCGTTCATTCGGGGTGGCTCCAGGCCCTCTCTCGCCGACGTACTACAGAAATCTCTGTTCCAGAATTCGCGCTTCGGCGCGTTTTTTTTGCCTGCGACCCGGCGCAGGCCGCCACGGCACCGTTATTTGCGCAGGATGGTCAGCCCGATCAGGCGCGACACGACCACGGCGATATAGGCCACGCCGGCGAACTGCTCCAGCATCACCAGAACCCGCGCCGGCGACGACAGCGGCAGGATGTCGCCCAGGCCGGTGGCCGACAGCGTGGTGAAGCTCAGGAACAGCAGCTCCAGCCAGGTTCGCGGCTGGTCGGGATTGACCGCGCCGGTAAAGCTTCCCGGGTACATCGCCTGGCAAACGAAGTAGACGTAGGCGAAACCCCAGGCGAGCAACGTAAAGGTCGCGCCGGCGGCGAACAGCTCGTCGGTGGTCACCTTGTGGTCGCCCAGCATGTAGGCGATCAGGCTGCAGGCGGCGTAGAGGTACAGCAGCGCTTCGAACGCGGCCGAGAGGGTGACCAGGGAATGGTCGTCGATGACGACGGCGATCAACGAAAGCAGAACTGCAGGCGCGGCCAGCACCAGGGCGATCCAGGTCCTGGCCGGGCTGTTGTTCACCACCAGCACGGCCAGCACCATCACCACCACGCCGAAGGCGCCGAACAGCACGCGACCGGAGCGCATCTCGTCGAACAGCGGGTACAGCACCAGGCTCAGCAGCTGCGCGGCGAGCAGGAACGCCGATGGATTGCGCCGCGCCTTCACGCGCAAGCGCATCCAGCCCATGCGGGTCTCGCCCATCTCGCCCTGCCCTGTCCGTGTGAATGCGGCAGAGCGTAGCCGATCTTGTGCTTTGACAGCGTGCTGCTTTAACAGCGTGGTGCCCTTCCAGCCTGGTGCCGCCATCGCGCGATGGCGGCACGGGCTGCGGCCGCCAATCAGGCCTTGTGGTAGACCTGCGCGCCCTGGGCGAGGAATTCGGCCGACTTCTCGGCCATGCCTTCGTCCAGCGCGGCCTGTTCGTCGACGCCGTGTTCCTTGGCGTAGTCGCGCACGTCCTGGGTGATCTTCATCGAGCAGAAGTGCGGGCCGCACATCGAGCAGAAGTGGGCGACCTTGTGGGCGTCCTTGGGCAGCGTCTCGTCGTGGTACTCGCGCGCACGCTCCGGATCGAGGCCGAGGTTGAACTGGTCCTCCCAGCGGAACTCGAAGCGCGCCTTGCTCATGGCGTTGTCGCGCGCCTGCGCGCCCGGGTGTCCCTTGGCGAGGTCGGCCGCGTGCGCGGCGATCTTGTAGGCCATCAGGCCTTCGCGCACGTCGTGCTTGTTGGGCAGGCCCAGGTGCTCCTTCGGCGTGACGTAGCAGAGCATCGCCGTGCCGAACCAGCCGATCATCGCAGCGCCAATCGCGCTGGTGATGTGGTCGTAACCCGGCGCGATGTCGGTGGTCAGCGGCCCCAGCGTGTAGAACGGCGCTTCGCCGCACTCGCGCAGCTGCTTGTCCATGTTCTCCTTGATCAGCTGCATCGGCACGTGGCCGGGGCCTTCGATCATGGTCTGGACGTCATGCTTCCACGCGATCTTGGTCAGCTCGCCGAGCGTCTCGAGCTCGCCGAACTGGGCGGCATCGTTGGCATCGGCGATCGAGCCCGGGCGCAGGCCATCGCCGAGCGAGAAGGCCACGTCGTAGGCCTTCATGATCTCGCAGATGTCCTCGAAGTGCGTGTAGAGGAAATTCTCCTTGTGGTGCGCCAGGCACCACTTGGCCAGGATCGAACCGCCGCGCGAGACGATGCCGGTGACGCGCTTGGCGGTCAGCGGCACGTAGCGCAGCAGCACGCCGGCGTGGATGGTGAAGTAGTCCACGCCCTGCTCTGCCTGTTCGATCAGGGTGTCGCGGAAGATCTCCCAGGTCAGCTCTTCGGCGCGGCCGTCGACCTTCTCCAGCGCCTGGTAGATCGGCACGGTGCCGATCGGCACCGGCGAGTTGCGGATGATCCACTCGCGCGTTTCATGGATGTGCTTGCCGGTCGACAGGTCCATGACCGTGTCGGCGCCCCAGCGCATCGACCAGACCAGCTTCTCCACTTCCTCGGCAATGCCCGAGGACACCGCACTGTTGCCGATGTTGGCGTTGACCTTGGTCAGGAAGTTGCGGCCGATGATCATCGGCTCGCTTTCGGGGTGGTTGATGTTGTTGGGGATGATGGCGCGACCGCGGGCGACTTCGTCGCGCACGAACTCGGGCGTGATGATCTTCTGGATGTTGGCGCCGAAGGTTTCGCCGGCGTGCTGGCGCAGCAGGTGCGCCTCGCGGATCGACTCCAGGCGCTGGTTCTCGCGGATCGCGATGAACTCCATCTCCGGGGTGATGATGCCGCGGCGGGCGTAGTGCATCTGGGTGACGTTGGCGCCGGCGATCGCGCGGCGCGGCAGCGGACGGTTGCCGAAGCGCACCGCATCGAGCTTGGGATCGTGCTCGCGCTTGCGGCCGAACTCCGACGACAGCCCGGTGAGCGCTTCGGTGTCGCCGCGCTCGGCGATCCATTGCGCGCGCAGCGGCGCGAGGCCCTGGGCCAGGTCGATCGTCGCGCTGCTGTCGGTGTAGGCACCGGAGGTGTCGTAGACCGCCAGCGGCGCATTGTCCTCGCCGCCGAACATGGTCGGCGTGCGCGCCAGCGCGATCTCGCGCATCGGCACGCGGATGTCCGGACGCGACCCTTCGACGTGGATCTTGTGCGAGCCCGGAATCGGGCGGGTAACGTCGGCCGACAGCTGCTCAGCCTGGCGGACAAGTTCGGAGGGGACTGCATTCATGGCGTTCGTCCGGATGGGGGCGGGACGAAGCGGCGGCGCGCACCGCGCAATGGCGGTGTCGCGAAGCTTCCCTACCGGTCTCAACCGCATCAGGTTCGAAGGGTCTGTCTCAACCGGCGCCACCTGGCGCAGGTACCCCCGCTTCAGTGCGCATTTGACCATGCGGGGGCGGCGCGGGCCAGCCTTGGTCGTCCGCGCGCAGGCGCCGGTTTCGTTTGCAACTGTTGACAGCCGCGGAAACCGCGTGCTTCTCTCGCCTCCATGACGCATCGCAACATGCCGCCGCAGACCCTGCCCATCCCGGTTGAACACCGGGACGTAGCGGTCGTGGCCATTGCGATTACCACTGGTACCGGTACCACTCCTTTCGGGGTGCGGACGGGCGTGTCCAGTTGAACCAGACCACGCCTCCGCACCCGACCCGGGTGCGCAGGTGTGCACCCGGACCGGAAGCGGGGCCCACAAGGAGCCCGAGCCATGCCTTCCGCCGACGCCGCACCACCCGATCGCAATAAACGCGCAGTGCAGTGCCACGTGCACAAGTTCGGCGGCAGCAGCCTTGCCGACGCCGGGCTGTATCGCCTTGCCGCCGGCCTGCTCGATGACCAGGCCAGCACCCGTGTCGTGGTCGTGTCGGCGATGCAGGGCGTCACCGATGCGCTGATTGCCCTGGTCGGCAGTGCTCGCGCTGGTCAGGACTGGGCACCCGCCTGGGAAGCGTTGCGGCAGCGGCACCGCGCAGCGGCCGATGCACTCGACGGCGACGGTGGCCGGGCGCTTCAGTCGGCATTGGATGAGGAGTTCGAGTCGGTACGCAGCGAGCTCGCCGCGATCTTTGGCGATCACAGCGACGCCGAAGCACTCGCGGCAGCACTGCCCGGTTGGGGCGAAGTCTGGTCGTCGCGCCTGATGCACGCCGCGCTAGCCGCGACCGCACCGGGCTGGCTGCGGCTGGATGCGCGTGACGTGCTGGTCGTGCATCCCGGCGAGATGGGCATGGCGGTCGATTGGTCCGCCAGCCGCACGCGCCTGGCCGAGTGGCGCGCGCAGCACGGCAGCGGCCACGTCGTCGTCACCGGTTTCGTCGCGCGCGACGCGCAAGGGCGCGCCACCACGCTCGGCCGCAATGGCAGCGACTACTCCGCGGCGATCTTCGCCAACCTCTTCGATGCCGATGCGCTGACCATCTGGACCGACGTCGACGGCGTGCTGTCGGCCGACCCGCGACTCGTGCCCGAAGCGGTCTGCCTGCCGTCAATGTCGTATGCCGAAGCCTGCGAGCTGGCCTACTTCGGCGCCAAGGTGCTGCATCCGCAGACGCTGGCGCCGGTGCAGCAGCGCGGCATCCCGCTGTGGATCCGCAACACCCGCCGGCCGCATTTGCCCGGCACGCTGATCAGCCTGAAAAGCGATCCCGATGGCGCGCCGGTGAAAGGCCTGAGCCTGGTTCGCGACATGGCCATCATCGAACTGGTCGGCAACGGCATGGTCGGCGTACCGGGCGCGGCCGAACGCCTGTTCGGCGCGCTGCGCGGCGCCGGGGTGTCGGTGACGATGATCTCGCAGGGCTCCTCCGAACATTCGATCTGCTGCGTGGTGCGCGCCGACCAGGCGCAGCGTGCGCGCGATGCGGTCGCCGTCGCCTTTGCCGACGCCATCGCCGACAGCCAGGCGCAGGGCGTGACCCTGACCGATGGCATCGCCGTGCTGGCCGCAGTCGGTGACGGCATGGTTGGTACACCGGGCGTGGCGGCGCGACTGCTGGGCGGCCTGGCACAGGCGCGGGTGAATGCCCGTGCGATTGCACAGGGCGCGGGCGAGCGGAACATCTCGGTGGCCATCGGCGACAAGGACGCGACGCGTGCATTGCGCGCCGCGCACGCTGCCTTCTGGCTGTCGCCGCAAAGCCTGTCGGTCGGCGTGATTGGCCCCGGCCAGGTCGGGCGCGCACTGCTGTTGCAGCTGTCAGCGGCACTGCCGCAGCTGCGCAAGCGCTCCGGACTCGACCTGCGCCTGCGCGCGCTCGCCAACAGCCGCACGATGCACCTGGACGAGCGCGGCATCGAGCCGGCGGACGCGATCGCGCGCCTCGATGGCGGCGCCGCCGAGCCGGTCGACCTGGAGCGTTTCGCCAGCCACGTCCGCGGCGAGCACCTGCCGCACGCGCTGATCGTCGATTGCAGCGCCAGTCCCGCCGTCGCCGCGCTGTACCCGCGCTGGCTCGCCGCCGGCATCCACGTCGTCACACCGAACAAGCACGCCGGCAGCGGCGACTGGACCCGCTACAGCGCGATCCAGGACGCCAGCCGCAGCGGCGGCGGCCGCTTCCGCTACGAGGCGACGGTCGGCGCCGGCCTGCCGGTGATGCTGACGCTGCGCAACCTGCTCGACACCGGCGACGAACTTTTCGGCATTGACGGCATGCTCTCGGGCACACTGGCGTGGCTGTTCAACCGTTTCGACGGCAGCGTGGCGTTCTCGCAGCTGGTCCGCGAGGCGCAGGCGCTGGGCTATACCGAACCCGATCCGCGCGACGACCTGTCCGGCCTCGATGTCGCGCGCAAACTGGTGATCCTGGCGCGCGAAGCCGGTCGCGTGCTGTCGCTGGAGGATGTGGAAGTGGAGAACCTGGTGCCACAGGCACTGCGCGCGGTCAGCAGGGACGAGTTCCTGGCGCGCCTGGAGGAAATGGATGCACCGATGCTGGCGCGCTACCGCGAAGCCGACGCGCAGCGGCGCGCCCTGCGCCACCTCGCCCGCCTCGACCGCGACGGCCGTGCCAGTGTCGGCGTGGTCGCCTTGCCGCGCGAACACGCCTGCTGCCATACCCGCCTGACCGACAACCTCGTGCAGTTCAGCACGCGTCGCTATGCCGACAACCCGCTGGTGGTACAGGGCCCGGGCGCGGGTCCCGACGTGACCGCCGCCGGCGTGTTCGGCGACGTGCTGGCGATCGCGCAGTCGCTGGGCTCGCCGTGCGGGATGCCGCTGCTGCATGCCGGAGTGCCGGCCGAGGCGCACGCATGAGTGCTGCTTCTACGAAGATTGATATCGAGACGGCTTCGGATGCGACCGCGCACGGACGGCGCCTGGAGTGCCGGGCATTCGCACCGGGCAGCGTCGGCAACATCGGCGTCGGCTTCGACCTGCTCGGGCACTCCATCGCCGGTGTGCGCGACATCGCGCAGGTGCGCCGGATAGCCCTGCCGGAAGTGCGCATCGCGGCGATCCGCGGCAACGTCGCCGGCGCGGAAGCGCTGCCGCTTGAGGCTTCGCGCAACACCGCCGGCCAGGCGCTGATCTCGCTGCGGACACGGCTTGGGCTGGATTTCGGCTTCGAGCTGGAACTGGAGAAGGGCATCCCGCTCGGCTCCGGCCTCGGCGGCTCGGCCGCCTCCTGCGTGGCCGCGCTCGTCGCCGCCAACGCATTGCTCGACGCGCCACTGCCGCGTGAAGCGCTGTACGAGTTCGCCCTCGACGGCGAGTCGGTGTCGAGCGGCAGTCGTCACGGCGACAACGTCGCGCCGATGCTGCTCGGTGGCGTGGTGATGGCCACGGCCACGCGGATGATCCCGCTGGCGGTGCCCGAGTGGCTGCACGCGGTGGTCGTCCATCCCGACCAGATGCTCGAAACGCGACGCGCCCGTGCAGTGCTGGCCGAACCGTACCCGTTGTCGCTCGTGGTCGAGCAAAGCTCGCACCTGGCGCTGTTCCTGACCGGGTTGCAGCGCGGCGATGCGTCGCTGCTGCGCGAAGGCCTGCACGACCTGCTGGTGGAACCGCGTCGCGCGCCGCTGATTCCGGGCTTCGTCGAGGCCAAGGCTGCGGCGCTGGACCACGGCGCATTGGGCGCCAGTATTTCCGGAGCCGGGCCGAGCACGTTCGCGTGGTTTGCGTCGAGGGCCGAAGCGGAAGCGGCGGCGCCGGCGATGCAGGCCGCGTTCGCGCAGGCAGGGTACGGCTCGCGCGCGTACGTCACGCCGGTGGCGGGCCCGCGCGCGGATGTGCTGAACCCATGAATTTCAACAGCACACGCGGCAACACACCTCCCACATCAATCGACCAGGCCCTCGTCGCCGGACTCGCTCCCGACGGCGGCCTCTACGTGCCCGAGCGGATCCCGACGCCCGCCGTGCAACCCGGGGCCACGCTGGCCGATACCGCGCACGCGGTGTTGGCACCGTACTTCGCGGATTCGTCCCTGCGCGAGTCGCTGGCGGCAATCTGCGAACACGCCTATTCCTTCCCGCCGCCGCTGCGCGAAATGACGGGCGAGGGCGACCATCTTCTCGAGCTGTTCCACGGGCCGACAGCCGCGTTCAAGGACTACGCCGCGCGCTTCCTGGCCGAGTCGTTGTCGCGGCTGCGTCCGCAGGACGCACCGCCGACGACGATCCTTGTAGCGACGTCGGGCGACACCGGCGCGGCCGTGGCCGCTGCATTCCACCGCCGTCCTGGCTTTGAGGTGGTGATCCTCTACCCCGAAGGCCGCGTCTCGCCGCGGCAGGCGCATGGCCTGGAATGCTGGGGCGCCAACGTGCGCACCTACCGCGTCGCCGGCAGCTTCGACGACTGCCAGCGACTGGCCAAGCAGGCGCTGTCGGACGAAGCGCTGCGGCAGTCGATGTCCCTCAGTTCCGCCAACAGCATCAGCCTCGGTCGCCTGCTGCCGCAGGTCGGCTACTACGCGCACGCAGCGCTGGAGTTCTTCGCGCGCAACGGCCAGCCGCTGAACTTCATCGTCCCTACTGGCAACCTCGGCAATGCCTGCGCGGCGTTCCTCGCAAGGCGCATGGGTTTGCCGATTGGCGAACTGGTGCTGGCCAGCAACGCCAACGACGTGCTGCCACGCTACTTCGCCGGTGACGACTACGCACCGCAGGCAACGCGCGCGACCTTGGCCAACGCCATGGATGTCGGCGCGCCCAGCAACTTCGAACGGCTGCGCTACTGGCACGACGACGACGCGCAGTTGCGCAGCGCCTTGAAGGCATTCGCGGTCGACGATGCCACCATCGCCGCGACCATCGGCGAGGCGCCACGGCGCCATGGCATCGTGCCCTGCCCGCACACCGCCACCGGCCTGCATGTGCTCGAGCAATTGAGAGCACAAGGCGACCGTCGCCCCTGGGCCGTGGTGGCGACGGCCCACCCGGCCAAGTTCGAGACCATCGTCGAGCCGCTCGTCGGCGATGCCGTCGAGCCGCCGCCGGCATTGGCGGAAACCCTTTCGTGGCCTGCCTTTGCGGAGTCCCTTGCCGTCGATTACGGTGCACTGCGCGAGCGATTGCTGAAGCGATGAGCCGCTCGTCGCAACCTCGCGCTGTTTCATACGAAACTGTTGACATGCCCGCGCCGGGCATGTTTACCTCGGTTCCATGACGCAGCGCAACAACCACCCGCAGACCGCTCAGGCCCGGCCGCAAGGCACGGTCGAGTCGCTGCGACTTGCGTTGACCCTGACCGCATCGGCGGCACTCATTCTTGTACTCGTACTTATTACCGGGCATGCCAGCGCGGGGTACGGGTTCGTGTAAGCAACACCACACCACCCAGGTCTGAAACACAAAGACCCCGCGCCCGAAACGGCGCGGGGTTTTTGTTTTTGCGGGCCTGGAATCCACCAAGGACTCCAGTTCGTGAGAAGCAACGCCATCAAGCAAGGCCCCGCACATGCACCGGCACGCGCGATGCTGCGCGCCACCGGCCTGGACGACGCCGCGATCGCGAAACCGCTGGTCGCCGTCGTCCACACCTGGTCGGACGTGTCGCCGTGCAACTTCACCCTGCGCGACCTCGCGCAGGACGTGCGCCAGGGCGTGCTCGACAACGGCGGCACGCCGATCGAGTTCAACACCATCGCCGTCACCGACGGCATCGCGATGGGCTCCGACGGCATGCGCTGTTCGCTGGCCTCGCGCGAGACCATCGCCGATTCGATCGAGCTGGCCGTCAGCGGCCACTGCCTCGACGCGATGGTGCTGCTGGTCGGCTGCGACAAGACCATCCCGGCCGCTGCGATGACGGCGGCGCGCCTGGATATCCCGACTGTGATCCTCTATGGCGGCACGATCATGCCCGGCCGATGTCCGTCGAAGCAGGGAGAGACAGACCGCCCCCTCACCGTGCAGGACGTCTTCGAAGCCGTCGGCGCGCACTCCGCCGGCCGCATCGACGACGCCGAGCTGCACCGCATCGAATCCCATGCCTGTCCCGGCGCCGGCGCCTGCGGCGGCCAGTTCACCGCCAACACGATGGCGATGGTGCTGACCTTCCTCGGCCTGTCGCCGTTGCAGTTGAACGACATCCCGGCGATCCACGCCGACAAGCCGGCCGCCGCCCGGGCTTGCGGTGCGCTGGTGATGGACCGGTTGCGCAACGGCGGGCCGGGACCGCGCGACATCCTCTCCCCAGCTGCGTTGCGCAACGCGGCCCGCGCGGTCTCGGCCACTGCCGGCTCCACCAATGCCGCCCTGCACCTGCTGGCGATCGCGCACGAAGCCGGCGTTGCCTTCGACCTGGAAGAGTTCGAAGCAGCCGCACGCATGACGCCGGTGATCGCCGACCTCAAGCCCGGCGGCCGCTACACCGCCGCGGAGATGTTCGAACAGGGCGGCACCGCGCTGGTGGCGCGCGAGCTGCGTGCTGCGGGTCTGATCGAGGACATCGCGACCGTCACCGGCCGTTCGTTCTTCTCCGAACTCGACGATGTGCCGGCACCCGCGCAGCAGGATGTCGTCCGCCCGATCAGCGACCCCATCAAGCCGCGCGGCGGTTATTCGATCCTCTACGGCGACCTCGCCCCCGAAGGCTGCATCGTCAAGCTCGCCGGCCATGGCCGCGAGCACTTCGAAGGCACCGCGCGCGTGTTCGATTCGGAGGAAGCCGCGTTCGCGGCGGTGCAGTCGCGCCAGGTCAATGCCGGCGACGTCGTGGTGATCCGCTTCGAAGGTCCTGCCGGTGGCCCGGGCATGCGCGAAATGCTGGCCGTCACCGCGGCGCTGGTCGGCCAGGGCCTGGGCAACGACGTCGCGCTGATCACCGATGGCCGCTTCAGCGGCGCGACGCACGGCTTCATGGTTGGCCACATCTCGCCCGAGGCCGCGCACGGCGGACCGATCGCGAAGCTGCGCGAAGGCGACCGCGTGCGGATCGATGTCGGCACGCGCCGCATCGACGTCGATGCCGACCTGTCCACGCGCCTGCCTGCACGCATCGCCCCGCGCGTCACCACCGGCGTGCTGGCCAAGTACGCGCGCCAGGTCAGTTCCGCCTCGCGCGGCGCCGTGACCGCACCGGGCCCTCTCGATGACCGCCGCATCGCAAGCCAGCTGGTCGACGCGGAAACCAGCAGCACCCCAGAACCACGCGAACCCGCACTCGCCTGACCACGCAGAAGTCGTTCGTTCCTGCTCCTCCTTCCGCTTCGAACATCACAAGGACTTTGCAATGACCACCAGCTCCAAACCCCGCGTCGCCATCGTCGGTTACGGCAGCCAGGGCCGCGCCCATGCACTGAACCTGCGCGACTCCGGCTTCGACGTCACCATCGGCCTGCGACCGGGCGGCCCGACCGAGATCAAGGCCAAGGCCGACGGCTTCACCGTCACCACGCCGGCCGAAGCGGTCAGGAACGCGCAGCTCGTCGCCGTGCTCACGCCGGACATGGTCCAGCCGCAGCTCTACGGCGAAGTGATCGAGCCGAACATCGCGGCGGGCGCATGCCTGCTGTTCGCGCACGGCTTCAACGTCCACTACGGCCAGATCACGCCACGCGAGGACCTCGACGTGGTGCTGGTCGCGCCCAAGGGCCCGGGCGCGCTGGTGCGTCGCGAGTACGAGATCGGCCGCGGCGTGCCGTCTGTCTACGCCGTCCACCAGGACCGCAGTGGCAACGCCGAGCAACTCGCGCTGACCTATTGCGCCGGCATCGGCGGCGCCCGCCAGAACGCAATCCAGACCACCTTCAAGGAAGAGACCGAAACCGACCTGTTCGGCGAACAGGCCGTGCTCTGCGGCGGCGCCACCAAGCTCGTGCAGGCCGGCTGGGAAACGCTGGTCGAGGCCGGTTACCAGCCCGAGGTCGCGTACTACGAGTGCCTGCACGAACTGAAGCTGATCGTCGACCTGTTCTACGAAGGCGGCATCACCCGCATGCACGAGTTCATCAGCGAAACCGCGCAGTACGGTGCGCTGACCCGCGGCACCTACGTCGTCGACGACAACACCCGCGCGCAGATGAAGAAGGTGCTGACCGAGATCCAGGACGGCACGTTCGCGCGCCAGTGGATCGCCGAGTACGCCGCCGGCAACGCCAACTACAAGGCGCTCAAGCAGGCCGACCTTGACCATCCGATCGAAGCGGTCGGCAAGAAGCTGCGCGCCAACATGAAGTGGCTCGGCGCATCGGCACAGCAACCGGCAGCGGCCACCGCGGCGCGCCCGGCGCAGACCGAGGCCGCGTGATGAACGGTGCCCGCTGGCTGGTGCAGGCTCTGGTGGCTGAAGGCGTCGATACGCTCTTCGGTTATCCGGGCGGCGCGATCATGCCCTTCTACGACGCCCTGCACGGGTCGGACCTGCGCCATGTGCTGGTCCGCCACGAACAGGGCGCGGCATTCGCGGCCAATGGCTACGCACGAGCAAGCGGGCGCGTCGGCGTATGCGTCGCCACCTCCGGTCCGGGCGCCTCGAACCTGGTGACGGGCATCGCCGACGCGATGCTCGACTCGGTGCCGATGGTGGTGATCACCGGCCAGGTGCCGACGGCGCTGATGGGCACGGATGCCTTCCAGGAGCTGGATGTGTTCGGCATGACCATGCCGATCGTCAAGCACAGCTTCCTGCCGCGAAAGGTCGAGGACCTGCCGCGGATGGTGGCGGAAGCGTTCCGCATCGCCCGCTCCGGCCGTCCGGGTCCGGTGCTGATCGACCTGCCCAAGGACGTGCAGTTCGGTGATGCCTCGCAGTTGCCGGCGCACGTGCCGCTGGACATCGACGATGTGCCCGCGCCCATCGACGCCTCGCTGCACGCGGCGCTGGCGCTGATCTCGCAGGCTCAGCGGCCGCTGATGTATGGCGGCGGCGGCATCGCGCTCGGCGACAGCGTGGCGGCGTTCCGCACCTTCGTCGACGCCACCCAGATCCCGACCGTGCTGACGCTGAAGGGCCTGGGCGCGCTGCCGTCCGGGCACGCCCTCAATCTGGGCATGCTCGGCATGCACGGCAGCCGCGCGGCCAACCTTGCCGTGCAGGAAGCCGACCTGCTGATCGTCGTTGGCGCGCGCTTCGACGATCGCGCCACCGGCAAGCTGGCCGAGTTCGCACCGAACGCGCGCGTCGTCCACATGGACCTGGACGCCTGCGAGATCGGCAAGCTGCGCCACGCCGATGTCGGCGTGCGCGGCGACATCCGCACCACCCTGACCGCGCTGACCCTGCCGTGCGCGGCGCACCTGCACGGACGCAACGGCATTGCCCGCCGTGCCTGGCGCGCGACCTGCCAGCAGCGCGCACGCGAACATGCCGCGCGTTACGACGCCCCGGGTGAAAGCGTGTACGCGCCATCGCTGCTCAAGCGCCTGTCGGAACTGGCGCCCAATGCCGTCGTCGCCTGCGATGTCGGCCAGCACCAGATGTGGGTCGCACAGCACTGGCGCATGAAGGAACCGCGCCAGCACCTGACCAGCGGCGCACTCGGCGCGATGGGTTTCGGCCTGCCGGCCGCGATCGGTGCGCAGATGCAGGATCCGTCGGCGCAGGTCGTGTGCGTCAGCGGCGACGGCTCGTTCCTGATGAACGTGCAGGAGCTGGCCACGCTGCGCCGCTACGGACTGCCGGTGAAGATCGTGCTGCTCGACAACCAGGCCCTGGGAATGGTCCGGCAGTGGCAGGAGCTGTTCTTCGAGCGCCGCTATTCCGAGATCGACCTGTCCGACAACCCCGACTTCGTCGCCGTAGCCGCCGCATTCGGCGTGCAGGCGCTACACGTCGATCGCGCCGACGGCGTCGAAGCCGCACTGCAACAGCTGCTGGCCGCCCCCGGCCCGGCCCTGCTGCACGTGGCCATCGACCAGGCCGCCAACGTGTGGCCGCTGGTGCCGCCCAACCACAACAACGCGCAGATGCTCGATCCGGAAGCAGACGCGCGTGCCGCCCTTGCCACCCCCACCGCCGAGGATCCCCGCCATGCGATACCAGCTTGATCTCACCCTGCGCCAGGCCGAAGGTGCGCTGGCGCGTGTACTGGGCGCCGCCGAACGACGTGGCTTCCGCCCGCTCGCGGTCGATGGCGAAGCGCAGCCCGACGGCGACCGCTGGTACCTGCGCCTGACCGTCGAAGGCGACCGCGCCGACACCAGCCTGCAGACACAGCTCGCCAAGCTCTACGACTGCCTCTCGGTGGAGGTGTCGCCGTGTCAATGACCGTCACCGAGAGTCAACAGGGCGTGCGGCAGCGCGCCACGGCGATGCCGATGCAGCTACTCGACGGTACGCGCCTGGACGATGCGCGGCGTCGCCCGACGTCAACCGACACGCCGATGCTGTGGTTCGACGGCGAACTGGCCAGCGCCGATTCGCTGCAGGCACCACTGACCACCCATGCCATGCACTACGGCACCGGCGTGTTCGAGGGCATCCGCAGCTACGCCACGCGCAACGGCGCCGCGGTGTTCCGCCTGCCCGAGCACCTGCAGCGCATGCGCAAGGGCGCGGAGCTGCTGGGCCTGGACTTCGACGTCGAGCGTGCCTTCGAGGCGACGCTGGAGACGCTGCGCGCCAACGACCATCGCGATGCCTACATCCGCCCGCTGGCATGGTTCGGCACAGGCAGCATCGGCCTGGACGTCTCGCATCTGAGCCAGCACTTCATGGTCGCCACCATGGCCCAGCGCGTGCACTTGGCCGGTGACCGCACCCGTCTGACCGTGTCGCCGTGGCGGCGCAATCCGGCCAGCGCGCTGCCGCCGCTGAAACTGTGCGGCGGCTACGTCAACTCGATCCTCGCCAAGCGCGAAGCCAAGTCGCGCGGATTCGACGAGGCACTGTTCGTCGACGACGACGGCAACGTCGTCGAGTGCACCGGCGCCAACGTCTTCATGGTGCGAAATGGACAGGTCACAGCGGTGGAGCACCGCGACGCCCTGCCCGGCATCACCCGCGACACGCTGATCAAGCTCAGCGGCGCGGAGTCGCGCACCGTTACCCATCACGAGCTGCTCGATGCCGACGAGGTCTTCGTTTGCGGCACCGCCGCCGAGACCGCGCCGATCAGCGTGCTCGACCGCCGCGAGTTCGGCGACAACCCGGTCACGCGCGAGCTGTCGGCGCTGTATGCCCGCGTCGTGCGCGGCGAAGAGCCGGCGCATGCCGGCTGGCTGACGGCGGTCTGATGCCATGGATGGCGACGTAAGCTCTCGCGTACAGACTGTCGATGTCGGTGACGTACTGGCGGCGCAGGCCCGCCTGCGCCGCTACCTGCCACCGACCCCGCTCCACTATGCCGAGCGCTTCGGCTGCTGGCTGAAGCTGGAGAACCTGCAGCGCACCGGTTCCTACAAGGTGCGCGGCGCGCTCAACGCGCTGCTGGCCGCGCGCGAGCGCGGTGACCATCGCACGGTCATCGCCGCGTCCGCGGGAAACCATGCGCAAGGGCTGGCCTGGGCGGCGTATCGCCTCGGCGTCAATGCGATCACCGTGATGCCGCGCTGCGCGCCACAGACCAAGATCGCCGGCGTCGCCCATTGGGGGGCGACGGTGCGCCTGCATGGCGACAGCTACGACGAGGCCAAGGCCTTCGCCGCCGAGCTGGCCCTGCAGAACGATTACCGCGTGCTGTCGGCGTTCGACGATCCCGACGTGATCGCCGGCCAGGGCACGGTCGGGCTGGAACTGGCGGCGCTGGCCCCGGACGTGGTGCTGGTGCCGATCGGCGGCGGCGGGCTCGCTTCGGGTGTCGCGCTGGCGATGAAGTCGCAGGGTGTGCGCGTTATCGGCGCCCAGGTCGAAGGCGTCGATTCGATGCTGCGGGCATTGCGTGGCGACTGCGTGCCGCGTGAGCCGGCAGCGACCCTGGCCGACGGCGTGCGCGTCAAGGTGCCTGGCCAACTGACCCGTCAGCTGCTGTCGCACCTGCTCGATGACGTGATCGTCGTGCGTGAGGCCGAACTGCGCGAGACGCTCGTGCGCCTGGCACTGGAAGAACACGTCATCGCCGAAGGCGCCGGTGCGCTGGCGCTGGCGGCGGGCCGTCGCGTCGCCGGCAAGCGCAAGTGCGCGGTGGTTTCCGGCGGCAACCTCGATGCCGGTGTGCTCGCGCAACTGCTTTCCGAAGTCCGTCCGCGCGCACCGCGACGTCCACGCCGCCGCCATCGCGAGCAACCGGCGCAGGCGCCACTGGAGCCGGCCATCACCACGCTTCGCCCCACCCCGCTCAACCCACCCTTTCGCACCGTCGCCGTGCGCACCCGCAACGAGGAGCTCATCGCATGAACGACCCCGCCTCCCGGGACCCTGCCTCCCGAGTACGGATCTTCGACACCAGCCTGCGTGACGGCGAGCAGTCGCCGGGCTGCAGCATGACGCCGGCGCAGAAGCTTCGATTCGCCCATGCGCTGTCGGAACTCGGCGTCGACGTGATCGAGGCGGGCTTCCCGGCCAGCTCGGAAACCGACATGGGCGCCGTGCGCGCGATTGCCCGCGAGGTGCGCGGCGCCACTGTCGCGACGCTGGCGCGCTGCCACGAGGGCGACATCGAAGCCTGCGCACGGGCGCTGGACGGTGCCGTTCATCCGCGCATCCATGTCTTCATCTCGACCAGCCCGCTGCACCGGGAGCACAAGCTGGGCCTGAGCCGCGAGCAGGTGCTTGAGCGCGCGGTGATGGGCGTCGAACTGGCGCGCAGGCATGCCGACGATGTCGAGTTCTCCGCCGAGGACGCGCTGCGCACCGAGCCGGAGTTCCTGGCGCAGATCTGCAGTGCCGCCGTTGCCGCCGGCGCCCGCACCCTGAACATCCCGGACACCGTCGGTTACACCACGCCCAGCGAGATCCGCTCGCTGTTCGAGTACCTGCGCGCGAACGTGGTCGGCGCCGGGCAGGCGGTGTTTTCCGCGCACTGCCACAACGACCTCGGCCTGGCCGTCGCCAACTCGCTGGCCGCGATCGAGGGCGGCGCGCGCCAGGTCGAATGCACGATCAACGGCATCGGCGAGCGCGCCGGCAACTGCGCGCTCGAGGAACTGGTGATGGCCCTGCGCGTGCGCGGCGAGTACTACGGCGCGCACACCCGCATCGACAGCCGCCGGCTGGTGCCGACCTCGCGCCTGCTGTCGCGCATCACCGGCATGGCCGTGCAGCGCAACAAGGCCGTGGTCGGGCAGAACGCCTTCGCCCACGAGTCGGGCATCCACCAGCACGGCATGCTCAAGCACCGCGGCACCTACGAGATCATGCGGCCGGAGGATGTCGGCTGGGCGCAGTCGCAGATGGTGATGGGCCGCCACAGCGGTCGCGCGGCATTGAGTGACCGCCTGCAGACGCTCGGCTTCGCCCTCGACGAAGCGCAGCTGAACTCCGTGTTCGCCGGCTTCAAGGCGCTGGCGGAGAAGAAGCGCGAAGTGTTCGATGCCGACCTGGAGGCGCTGGTGCTCGGCGCCGACAAGCGTGCCGCACGCGGCCATCGCCTCGCCCGACTGCATGTCAGCACGGGCGTGAACCAGGACAGCCTGCCGACCGCGAGCGTGCAACTGGTCGATGCCGACGGCGCCACCGTCAGCGAAGCCGCCGTCGGCGACGGCCCGGTGCATGCGCTGTTCGCGGCACTGGCCCGCGCCACCGGTCTGGCGCTCGAGATCGACAGCTACCAGGTCTCCAGCGTCACCACCGGCGACGACGCGCAGGGACAGGCCAGCCTGATCGCCCGCGTCGACGGCGTCGAGGTCACCGGCTCGGGTACCAGCACCGACATCCTCGAAGCCAGCGCGCTGGCGTGGCTGGACATCGCCAACCGGGTGCTGCGCACGCGCGCGGCGAGTACGGCCGAACCCGAGCGCAGGACGGCGGCGATTGCCTAGCAACAGCGCCTGACCAGAACGCCCGTCCAGCCCCCCTTCTTCATATCCATCAAGCCCAGCCAATGACCAGCCAAGCACCGCGAACGTTGTTCGACAAACTGTGGGACGCCCACCTCGTCACGCCCGAAAGCGAGACCGCGCCGGCCACGCTCTACATCGACCTGCACCTGATCCATGAAGTGACCTCGCCGCAGGCCTTCGCCGAACTGGACGAACGCAACCTGCCGGTGCGCCGTCCGGAACTGACCAAGGGCACGCTCGACCATTCCACCCCCACCCTGCCTGTCGGCGCCGACGGACAGCACCCCTACGTCAATGCCGAGGCACGCGCGCAGGTCGAGAAGCTGCGCGAGAACTGCGCGCGCTTCGGCGTCGAGCTGTTCGACTACGACAGCCCGCAGCGCGGCATCGTCCACGTGATGGGCCCGGAGCTTGGCCTGACCCAGCCGGGCCAGACCATCGTCTGCGGCGACAGCCACACCGCCACGCATGGTGCATTCGGTGCGCTGGCGTTCGGCATCGGCACCAGCGAGGTCGGCCACGTGCTGGCGACGCAGTGCCTGCTGCAGCGCAAGCCGAAGACGCTGTCGATCACCGTCGACGGCGCGCTCGCACCCGGCGTCGGCGCCAAGGACCTGATCCTGCATGTGATCGGCGTCATCGGCGTCAACGGCGGCACCGGCCATGTCATCGAGTACCGCGGTTCCACCATCCGTGCGCTGTCGATGGAGCAGCGGATGACGGTGTGCAACATGTCGATCGAGGCAGGTGCGCGTGCCGGGCTGATCGCGCCGGATGAAGTCACGTTCGACTACCTGCGCGGCCGCCCACGCGCTCCGCAAGATGCCGCCTTCGATTCGGCAGTCGCGCAGTGGCGCCAGCTCCGCACGGATGATGGCGCACGCTTCGATCGCGAGGTCCGCATCGATGCCGCCGACATCCAGCCGACGGTGACCTGGGGCACCCATCCGGGCCAGGTGGCGTCCATCGCCGCGCATGTTCCCGCCTCCGGTGATGGCGACCAGGCCAAGGCCCTCGACTACATGGGCTGGCAACCAGGCGCGGCGCTGGCCGGTCGGCCGGTCGACGTGGTCTTCGTCGGCAGTTGCACCAACTCGCGCCTGTCCGACCTGCGCGAAACCGCCAGCGTATTGCGCGGTCGCCACGTGCATCCGCGCGTGCGCATGCTGGTGGTGCCGGGATCCGAGCAGGTCAAGCGCGAAGCCGAAGCCGAAGGCATCGACCAGATCGTGCGTGCCGCCGGTGCCGAATGGCGCGAGCCCGGCTGTTCGATGTGCATCGCGATGAACGGCGACCTTGTCGGCCCTGGCCAGCTCGCGGTGTCCACCAGCAATCGCAACTTCGAAGGGCGACAGGGCAAGGGTGCGCGCACCGTGCTGGCGTCGCCGCTGACCGCGGCCGCGTGCGCGGTCGCCGGCGAGATCACCGACCCGAGGCCGTACCTGACGACGGCACCGGCGCAGCAGGCCGAAACCCTGGAGGTGGCCTGATGCGCCCCTTTACCGAACTGACTTCGCGCACTGTCGTGCTGCGCGAACGCAACATCGACACCGACCAGATCATCCCGGCGCGGTTCCTGACCACCACCCAGCGCCAGGGTCTGGGCCAGTTCGCCTTCAATGACTGGCGGCGACTGCCTGACGGTTCGCTCAATCCCGACTTCGCCTTCAACCGCGCCGAGAACGCCGGCGCCGGCATCCTCGTCGCCGGCCGCAACTTCGGCTGCGGTTCCTCGCGTGAGCATGCGCCGTGGGCGCTGGCCGACCTCGGCCTGCGCGCGGTGATCAGCGCCGAGATCGCCGACATCTTCCGCAGCAACGCCCTCAAGAACGGCCTGCTGCCGATCGTGCTCGACGAAACCATCGTCGATGAGCTGCTCGACCGGCCCGGCATCGAACTGCACATCGACATCGCGCAGCGCAGTGTGACCTTGCCCGATGGCCGCCGTGTCGAGTTCCCGCTCGATGCCTTCGCCCGGACCTGCCTGCTCGAAGGCGTCGACCAGCTCGGCTACCTGCTCCGCCAGGACGAGGCCATTGCCCGTTTCGAATCCCAGCGCGTCACATCCAACCAGGAGTTCGTCCATGCAAGCTGACATCGTCGTTCTTCCCGGCGACGGCATTGGCCCGGAGGTCACCGCCGCGGCAGTGGAGGTGCTGCGCGCGGTGGCGCAGCGCTACGGCCACGTGTTCCGTTTCGAGCATCACCTGATCGGCGGCGCCGCCATCGATGCCACCGGCTCGCCCCTGCCGCCCGAAACCCTGGCCGCGGCGCGGCGCGCCGATGCGGTGCTGCTCGGTGCCGTCGGCGGCCCGAAGTGGTCCGACCCCAAGGCTGCGGTGCGCCCCGAGCAGGGGTTGCTGGCAATCCGCAAGGCGCTGGGCCTGTACGCCAACCTGCGCCCGGTCAAACCGCACCCGGCCGCGCTCGGCGCCTCGCCGATCAAGCCGCACCTGCTCAACGGCGTCGATCTTATGGTCGTGCGCGAACTCACCGGCGGCATCTACTTCGGTACCAAGCAACGGAGCAGTGAGTCGGCCAGCGACCTGTGCGAGTACACCGTTGCCGAGATCGAACGCGTGGTCCGTCGCGCCTGCACGCTGGCGCGCGAGCGTCGCGGCCATGTCACCTCGGTCGACAAGGCCAATGTGCTGGAGACTTCGCGGTTGTGGCGCGAAGTAACGACGCGGATCGTCCGCGACGAGTTCCCCGACATCACGCTCGAACACCAGCTGGTCGACTCGATGGCCATGCACTTGCTGGCCAAGCCGCGCGAGTACGACGTGATCGTCACCGAGAACATGTTCGGCGACATCCTGACCGATGAGGCTTCGATGCTCGCCGGCTCGCTCGGCCTGTTGCCGTCGGCATCACTGGGCGAAGGCCGGGTAGGACTCTACGAGCCGATCCATGGCTCGGCCCCGGACATCGCCGGCCGCGGCATCGCCAACCCCTACGCGACGATCCTCAGCACCGCGCTGCTGTTGCGCCATTCGCTGGGCCTGGAAAGCGAGGCGCGCTGCATCGAGAAGGCAGTGGGAGCGGCGCTCGATGCCGGAGTGTTCACTGCCGACATCGCCCCAGCCGGGCGCGGCGTCAGCACCCAGGCGGCAACAGGCGCGGTACTGGCCCAGCTGCAGATCGAATGTGAGCCAGTGGTGATGCGCGACTGAAGGTTCCGTTGCCCGGACCCGGGTGGCCCGCGCATTGATGGCGCGGTCACACCCCCGCGGCTAGGGTGCGCGCATGACGCGTACCCTCCGGCTTGCCACGGCGATCATCGCCACCCTGCTGCTACTGCCGGCATGCCGCTCCTCGCCGTCCGCGGCCGACGCGTCGCCTGCGTCCGGCGGTCAAGCACTGCAGCCTGCGGACGCCTTCTTCGCCAACCTGCAGACGCTTTGCGGCAAGGCGTTCGCGGGCCGCATCGTGGCCGACGATCCGCCGACTCCTGGCGCGCCGTATGCGGGCAAGGCGTTGATCATGCATGTCCGCCAGTGCGAGCACGACCGCATCGCCATTCCCTTCCACGTCGGAGAGGATCACTCCCGCACCTTGCTGATAACGCGCACGGCTTCCGGGCTCAAGCTCGATCACGATCGCCGTAACCGCGACGGCAGCCCGGATGCGCTGACGCTGTACGGCGGCGTCACGGTCGATGCCGGCAGCGCCACGCGCCAGGTGTTTCCTGTCGACGCCAAGTCCAAGGCGCTGTTCCAGCGCAACCAGCGCAACGACTCCGTTTCCAACGTGTGGACGCTGGAGATCGAGCCAGGCCGGATCGCCGCCTACGAACGCACGCGTCCGGGGCGGCGGTTCCGCATCGAGTTCGACCTGACCCGACCGGTGCCGGCACCGCCGGCACCCTGGGGCTGGTAGGCAACGGTTACTGCGCCGGCGCCTTCACCCGGAACCACGCCGCATACAGTGCCGGCAGGAACAGCAGCGTCAGGAACGTCGCCACCGTCAGGCCGCCCATGATGGCCACCGCCATCGGCCCGAAGAACGCGCTGCGCGACAGCGGGATCATCGCCAGGATCGCCGCCAGCGCGGTCAGCACGATCGGCCGGAAGCGGCGCACGGTTGCCTCGACGATCGCCTGCCAATGCTCGGCACCGGCGATGATGTCGTGCTCGATCTGGTCGACCAGGATCACCGAGTTGCGCATGATCATGCCCGCCAGCGCGATCGTGCCGAGCATCGCCACGAAGCCGAACGGCACGCGGAACACCAGCAGGAACAAGGTCACGCCGATCAGCCCCAGCGGCGCGGTCAGCAGCACCAGGAAGCTGCGCGAGAAGCTGCGCAGCTGCATCATCAGCAGGGTGAACACCGCGAACAGGAACAGCGGCACGCCGGCGACGATCGAGTTCTGTCCGCGCGCGGAGTCCTCGACACTGCCGCCGACATCGATCGAATAGCCGTACGGCAGCTTCGCGCGCAACTCGTCCAGCGTCGGCGAGATCTGCGCGGTCACCGTGGCCGGCTGCGTGCCGTCATAGATGTCGGCGCGTACGGTCATGGTCGGGCTGCGGTCGCGGTGCCAGATGATGCCTTCCTCGAAACCGTATTCGAGGGTGGCGATCTGCGTCAGCGGCACGCTCTGGCCACTCTGCGTTGGCACCATCAGGCTGCTGAGCATTTCCAGGCGCAGGCGCTCTTCGGCCGGACCGCGCAGCAGCATCTCGACCAGTTCGTTGCCTTCGCGGTAGGTGCTCACGTGCGAGCCCGACAGCGAGCTCGACAGGAACTGCGCCAATCGCGCCGAACTCACGCCCAGCGCGCGCGCACGTTCCTGGTCGACGACCAGGCGCACGACCTTGTTCGGCTCGTCCCAGTCGAAGTTGACGTTGACCACGTGCGGGTTGGCGCGGATCTTCTGCTGCACCTGGTAGGCAATCTTGCGGACCTGGTCGATGTGCTCGCCCGACACGCGGAACTGCACCGGATAGCCCACCGGCGGGCCGTTCTCCAGGCGCGTGACGCGCATCTGCAGTTCCGGGAAGCGCTTGAACACGTCTTCGATCAGCCAGCGGCGAATGTCCTCACGCGCTTCCAGGTTCTTCGGCGTCAGCACGAACTGGGCGAAGTTGGCCGCCGGCAACTGCTGGTCCAGCGGCAGGTAATAGCGCGGCGAACCGGTGCCGACGTAGGCGACATAACTGGCCAGGTCCTTGCGGCCGGCGAGGATCTTCTCCAGGCGCTCGGCCTGTTCCGAGGTCGCGCGCAGCGAGCTGCCTTCGGCCAGTTCGACATCGACCATCAGTTCCGGTCGCGTCGAATCCGGGAAGAACTGCTGCGGCACGAAGCGGAAGGCGAACACCGAGGCCACGAACGCCGCGACGGTGACGCCGATCACCAGCCAGCGGCGACGCACGCAGAACGTCACCCAGCCACGGAAGCGGGTGTAGAACTTGCTGGCGTAAGGATCGTGGACGTGGCCGTCGATCGGCGGCTTGGGCGCGAGGTAATCGTGGAAGGCCGGGAAGCGGTCGGCCAGGCGTTCGCGGAAACCGCGCCAGCGCGCCGGCAGCGAGCCCGGCTTCGGCGGCGCCGCAGCGTGGCCATAATCGGGGAGCAGCTTGTCGCCGAGATACGGAATGAAGGCGACCGCCGCGATCCACGACACCACCAGAGCGATGGTGACCACCTCGAACAGCGAACGCGTGTATTCGCCGGTGCTCGACCGCGCGGTGGCGATCGGCAGGAAGCCGGCCGCGGTGATCAGCGTGCCGGTGAGCATCGGAAATGCAGTACTTTCCCAGTCAAACGCGGCCGCCTTGAGGCGACTGAAGCCCTGCTCCATCTTGATGGCCATCATCTCCACCGCGATGATCGCGTCGTCGACGAGCAGGCCAAGCGCGAGCACGAGCGCGCCGAGTGAGATCTTGTGCAGGCCGACGCCGAAGAACGACATCACCGCGAAGGTCATCGCCAGCACCAGCGGGATCGACAGCGCCACCACCAGGCCGGTGCGCAGGCCGAGCGAGAAGAAGCTCACCAGCAGCACGATGGCCACGGCCTCGGTCAGCACCTTGATGAACTCGCCGACTGACTCTTCGACCGCGGCTGGCTGGTCGGCGACCTTGCGCAGCTCCATGCCCGCCGGCAGCGTCTTCTGCAGCGCGGCGAACTCGCCCTCCAGGGTCTTGCCGAGCTTGAGGATGTCGCCACCCTCCTTCATCGCCACCCCTATCCCGATGGCGTCCTCGCCCATGAAGCGCATGCGCGGCGCCGGCGGATCGGAGAAGCCGCGGCGCACGTCGGCGACGTCGCCGAGGCGGAAGGTGCGGTCACCGACGCGGATCGGGAATTCGCGGATCTGTTCGACCGACTTGAACTTGCCGCCCACGCGCAGCGGCACGCGCGTGCTGCCGGTCTCGAAGAAGCCGGCCGGCACCATCGCGTTCTGCTCGTCGAGCGCCTGCTGCACCGCCGACGCCGGGATGCCGAGCGTGGCCAGCTTGACGTTCGACAGTTCGATCCAGACCTTCTCGTCCTGCACGCCGAACAGTTCGATCTTGCCAACGTCCGGCTGCGACTGCAGCGCCAGCTGCACGCGCTCGGCGTAGTCCTTGAGCACGGCGTAGTCGAAGCCCTTGCCGGTCAGCGCGTAGATGTTGCCGAAGGTGTCGCCGAACTCATCGTTGAAGAACGGACCCACCACGTCGCTGGGCAGGGTCGGGCGGATGTCGCCGATCTTCTTGCGCACCTGGTACCACAGCGGCCCGATGTCCTTGGAGCGCAGCGAATCCTTGGCGATGAACATCACCTGCGATTCGCCGGCGCGCGAGTACGAGCGGATGAACTCGTACTGGCCGGTCTCCATCAGCTTCTTCTCGACGCGTTCGGTGACCTGGCGCGAGACCTCCTCGGCGGTCGCACCCGGCCACAGCGTGCGGATCACCATCACCTTGAAGGTGAAGGACGGATCCTCGCTGCGGCCCAGCTTGAGGTACGAGAAGGTGCCCGCGATGGCCATCACCAGCATCGCGTAGACGATCAGGCTGCGATGGCGCAGGGCCCATTCGGAGAGGTTGAAGCGCATGGGTCAGTTCGCCGTCACGGGACGGTTGTCGCGATCGACCGGCTGCACCTTCTGGCCGACACGCAGCAGGTGTCCGCCGGCAGCGACCACCCAATCGTTCGCGCCAATGCCACTGACGATCGGCACGCGGTCCTCGCCGAACGGTCCGGTCTGCACCGGCTGCAACTTCAGCGTCGACGTCTTCGGGTCGACCACGAACACGGCATTGCCATTGGCACCGCGCTGCACCGCTGCAAGCGGCACGCTCAAGCCACCGTGGCCGTCGCCCGGCAGGTACACGCGCGCGCTCTGGCCAAGTTCGAGCGCACCGGCCGGCGCATCGACGCTGATCCGCGCCGCATACGTGCGAGAAGCGGGATCGGCAGCAGGCGAGATCTCGCGGATGCGGCCCGGCCAGCGCTTGCCGGTCTGCGACCACGACTCCACCAGCACCGGCTGGCCCGGCTTGATCTCCGACACGATGCCCTCGGGCAGGGCGAAGGCGACTTCGCGCACGCCGTCGGCGGCCAGCGAGAACACGGCCTGGCCGGCAGCGACCACCTGCCCGGCCTCGGCACTGCGTGTTGCGATCACGCCGTCGGCCGGCGCACGCAGTTGCGAATAGGCAGCCTGGTTGCGAGCGACTTCGAGGTTGGCGCGGGCCGAGTTGACCTGCTCCTGCGCCGCCTGCGTGGCGGCGTTCTGTGCGTCGAGCGTCGAGCGGCTGACCAGCTGGTCGTTGGCAAGGCGGGCGAAGCGGGCCTGGTCGGCCTTGGCGCGATTGAGTTCGGCCTGCGCGGCGGTCAGCTGTGCCTGCGCCGCGCGCGCCTGCGCTTGCAGATCGCCCGGGTCGAGCACCGCCAGCAGATCGCCCTTGCGCACGTGCGCGCCGACGTCGACCTTGCGTTCGATGAGCTTGCCGCCGACGCGGAACGACAGCGGGCTTTCTTCGCGCGCCCGCACTTCGCCGGCGAAGGCGGTGGCGGTCTGGGTCGATTCACCCGGGTGGGTCACCAGCACCGGGCGGGCTTCCTCCTCCGGCTTGGCGTCACTGCTGCACGCCACCAGGGCCAGGGTCGAAAGGCCAAGCATCGCAACCAGGGCGAGTCCGGCAGCGGTGGGGGGACTGCTGCGCATTGCGGGTGACCTCAAGGTTAATTATTGTACCTGGCAGTACTGTATAAATATCAAACTCAATAGTCTAGTATTCCCGCATGACTGTTTCACGCCAGCCCAGCCCCCCGAAGTCCACCGGACCGGGACGTCCCAAGGATCTGGGAAAGCGCGCCGCGATATTGGAAGCGGCCAAAAGAATGTTTACTCAGCTCGGCTACGACGGCTCCAGCATGGACCAGATCGCCGCCGAAGCCGGGGTCTCCAAGCTCACCGTCTACAGCCATTTCGGCGACAAGGACGCGCTGTTCGCGGCCGCCATCGAGGCGCATTGCGAGCAGTCGCTGCCGTCATCGTTGTTCGAGCCGTCCCCGGCGACGCCGTTGCGCGAGCGCCTGGCGACGATCGCCCGCGCCTTCTACGCCATGATCAGCTCGCCCGAAGCGGTCGCCGGCCATCGCATGCTGTGCACCCCGCAGGTCGCCCACTCGGCCCTGCCCAAGCTGTTCTGGGAAGCCGGCCCGATGCGGGTGCAGGGCGATTTCGCCACCCTGCTCGAGCGCCGGATCGGCGCCGGCGAACTCGATATCGCCGATGTGCCGCGCGCGGCCGGACAGTTCTTCGCCCTGCTCAAGGGCGAGCCACACGCCTGCCTGGTGTTCGGCGGCCCGGCGCCGACGGAGGAGGAAATCGAAGCGCACCTTGCCGCATCGGTCGATCTGTTCCTGCGTGCCTACGCGGTGCGCGAGGCGGTGCCGGCCCCTGCGGTACGGGCGTCACGTTGATTGCCGATGCGAGCATCTTGCATGCTTGATCTGTCCAGATCTGGCCGTTGACGACGGGAGGGTGACTGGTCTTGATTACTTCCGGCACTCAGTCCAAACCTCGCCGCTCGGCCATCCTGTGCGCCGCGCCAGCACCGGCCCGGTGGGTCATTACCGGTACAATTCGCGGTCTTCCGCGCGAGATTTCCCCCCGATGAACCCCATGGATTACATCAAGGCACGCGAACTGATGGTCGAGCAGCAGGTACGTCCCTGGGACGTGCTCGATCCGCGCGTGCTCGACGTGCTGGCGACGCTGCCGCGCGAGGCCTTCGTGCCCGCCGAGCACAGCCGCCTGGCCTATGCCGACCTGGCGCTGCCGCTGGCCCATGGCGAGTCGATGATGAAGCCCGTGGTCGAAGGCCGCACCCTGCAGGCGCTGGCCCTGGACCCGGGTGACGACGTGCTCGAGATCGGCACCGGCAGCGGCTTCCTGACTGCCTGCATGGGTCGCCTTGCACGCGAAGTCGTCAGCATCGAACGCCATGCCGACCTCGCCGACGGCGCCAGCGCCGTGCTGGCCCGACAGGGCGTCGACAACGCCCAGGTCATCACCGCCGATGCCATGACCTGGACGCCGGACCGCCGCTTCAGCGCGATCTGCGTCACCGGTGCGGTGGATGTCATCCCGCAGCGCTTCATCGACTGGCTGCAGCCGGACGGCCGACTGTTCGTCGTGCGCGGCCGCTCGCCGGTGATGGAAGCGGTGCTGCTGCGCAACGATGTCAACGCTTCGCGCATCCAATCGTTGTTCGAAACCGATCTGCCCTACCTCGCCGGTGCGGCCCCCGCCCCGGCATTCAAGTTCTGACGACCCTCACACGTCTGCATGGCCTATGCGGACGGTTCAACTAGAACGCTACACGGACAAGGACATCGCATGATCCGCCGCCCGCTCGTAATCGCCCTCGCCACTGCCATGGGCCTGTCGGCCCTGATGCCGGCCACGGCCTCCGCCGAAGACCTGTTGCAGACCTACGAGCTGGCGCGCGACAGCGACCCGCAACTGTCCGCCTCCGAATCCAGCCGCCTTGCCGTCAAGGAAGGCGCGGTGCAGACCCGCGCGGCGATGCTGCCGCAGATCGACGGCAGCGCCTCGATCAACCGCTCGGAAAACCACAACCGCGGCAACCTCGCGGTCGGCTCTGACGGCTCCATCAGCGGCGGCAACAGCCAGATCGACACGACCACGCGCAGCAGCGAGGTCCGGCTGAGCCAGATGATCTACGACCGCGGCAACTTCACCCGCCACAAGAGCCAGAAGGCGCTGAGCGAAGCCAGCGACTTCCAGCTCGCGGCAGCCGGCAACGACCTGATCACGCGCACCTCGGCGGCCTACTTCAACGTGCTGATCGCACTGGAGTCGCTGGTTGCTGCCGAAGCAGCCGAGACCGCGCTGAAGAAGCAGTTCGACTACGCCTCCAAGCGCCTGGAAGTCGGCCTGGCACCGATCACCGACGTGCACGAAGCCCGCGCCCAGTACGACAGCGCGCGCGCCAACACGATCCTGGCCCGCAACGTGCTCGAGGATGCCTACCAGGGCCTGACCGAGCTGACCGGCAAGGACGTGCGCGGGGTCAAGGGCCTGCCGAAGGACTTCCAGCCGGTGCTGCCGGAATCGCGCGACGCCGAAGGCTGGGTGGCAACGGCCATCGAGAACAACCCGGCGCTGCGTGCCAAGGACTTGCAGGTGCAGTCGACCGAGGCCGACGTCGAGACCGCACGCGCCGGCCACTGGCCGCGCCTGTACCTCAACGGCAGCTACGGCGATTCCACCGGCTGGGGCGACAACACCCTGCACGACCTGGGCATCACCCGCGACATCGACAACCGTTCGTATGGCCCGGCCGTGGGCGTGACGCTGTCGGTGCCGATCTTCTCCGGCGGCGCGGTGCAGTCGGGCGTGCGCCAGGCGCTGGCCCGCCGCGACGTCGCCAGCGACGAGCTCGAGTCGCAGAAGCGCGCGCTGATCCGCAATACGCGCAACGCCTACCAGACCCTGGTCGCCAGCGTCAGCGAAGTCGAAGCCCGCCGCCTGGCGCTGGTTTCGGCCAAGAGCGCATACGACGCGTCGCAGGTCGGCCTGGAAGTCGGTACCCGCACGGTGCTGGACGTGTTGCAGAACCAGAACAACCTCTTCCGCGCCCAGCTCGAATACGCCCGCGCCCGCTACAACCACCTGCAGAACCGCCTGCTGCTCGAACAGGCCGCCGGCACGCTCGACATCGCCGACGTCCAGGACATCAACCGCCTGCTCACGCTCGACACCGAGTCGTACGTGGCACCGGGTGACGTCCAGGGCTGAGCCGGCAACGGTCGCAGCACAAAAAACCGCCGGAGCTCCCGGCGGTTTTTTTTTGCTTCGATCAGGGCGCCGGCGGCAACAGCGGCTGCAGCAGCGCCATCGTCCTCGCCAGCGCACCGCGGCCGGTCTCGACCAGGGCCCGACCAGCCGCCGCCATGCGCTCACGTGCCTGCGGATCGGCCAGCAGTTCCTCCAGCGCCTCGCGCACCGCCTCGGCATCGTCGACGACGCGCACCGCACCGGCATCCTGCAGGCGCTGCGCGATCTCGACGAAGTTGTGCAGGTGCGGACCGGTGACGATGGCGGTACCGGTCGCCGCCGGCTCGAGCAGGTTGTGGCCACCGATCGCCTGCAGGCTGCCGCCGACGAAGGCGACATCGGCGCAGGCATAGAAACTCATCAACTCACCCAGCGTGTCGATCACGAACACCGCATCGTCCGGCTGCGGCCATTGCGTGCGCGAACGCGTCGACACCTGCCAGCCGGCCGTGCGCGCCGTGTCGGCGACCATGCGGAAACGCTCGGGATGGCGAGGCGCCCACAGCAGCAGCAAGTCGGGGAAGATCGCGCGCAGGCGACGGTGTATGGCGATGACCGCCATCTCCTCGTCCTCGTGCGTGCTGGCCGCGATCCAGACCGGTCGCGCGCCCGCGTGGCGGCGACACTGCGCCGCGAACTCGGCCAGATTCTCCGGCACGGTCACGTCGAACTTGAGGTTGCCGACTTCGACCACCTGCTCGGCGCGCGCACCCAGGCGGACGAAGCGCTCGCCGTCGGCATGCGACTGCGCGGCCACGGTGCGCACCGTGCGCAGCGCGCGCGCCACCAGCGGCGCCAGCACGCGATACCCGCGCAGCGAACGCTCCGACAGGCGGGCATTGAGGATCACTGCGGGGATGCCATGGTCGCGGCAACCGAACAGCAGGTTCGGCCACAGCTCGGTTTCCATGATCAGCGCCGCGTGCGGCCGGTAGTTGGCCAGGAAGCGCCCGACCGCGCCCGGCAGGTCATAGGGCAGGTAGACGTGGGAAACGCTCTTGCCCCACAGCGATTGCACCCGCTCCGATCCGGTCGGCGTGATGGTGGTGACCAGCAGGCGCAGGTCGGGCCGGGTACGGCGCAGCGCATTGACCAGCGGCACCGCGGCATTGACCTCGCCCACCGACACCGCGTGCAGCCACAGCGTGGGCGGCTCCGGGCGCTCGGCATAGAAGGCGTACCGCTCCTGCCAGCGCAGGAAATACGACGGCTGGCGCAGTCCGCGCCATATCAGGTGATAAACGGTGATCGGCGCCAAAAGGTATAGCGCGACCGAGTACAGGCCACGCATCAGGCGCTCGATAGGGTCTGTCGACATCGCGACTAGGATAACCAACGTGCATGAGGGAAAGGAGAGTGGGAGACCAATCGCGTCGGGTTGCCTAGAATCCACCCAATGGCCAAGGCAATCGAATCCCCCACTTCGCCGCCCTCCCCGCCGCTCGGTCCGCGTCACTGGCCGATGTGGCTGGCGCTGGGCGTGATGTGCCTGGGCGCCCGCTTTCCGTGGGTGCTGCAGCGCTGGCTGGGTCGTGGCATCGGTGCACTGGCCCTGCTGGTGGCCGCCGACCGTCGCCGCGCGGCGCGGATCAACCTGGCGCTGTGCTTCCCGGAGAAGTCACCGGAAGAGCGCGAGGTCCTGCTGCGCGAAAGCTTCCGCGACCTGGGCATCGGCCTGTTCGAGTTCGCGCGCGCCTGGTGGGGTTCGGTCACGCCGATGCGACGCACGGTGCGCTTCGAGGGCCTGGAGCTGCTCGACGACATTCGCGCCCAGGGGCGCGGCGTGCTGATGGTCTCGGGCCATTTCATGACCCTGGAGATGTGCGGCCGGCTGATGTGCGACCACCTGCCGCTGACCGGCATGTACCGCCGCCACCGCAGTCCGGTGATGGAGTGGGCGGTGAAGCGTGGCCGCCTGCGCTATGCCAAGGCGATGTTCACCAACGAGGAAGTGCGCCCGGCAATCCGCCACCTCAAGCAGGGCGGGTTCCTGTGGTACGCGCCGGACCAGGACATGCGCGGCAAGGACACGGTGTTCGCGCCGTTCTTCGGCGTCGCCGCTGCCACGATCACCGCCACACACCAGTTCGCGCGCCTGAGCGGCAGCGCGGTCGTGCCGTTCTTCCACCGCCGCGAAGGCGGCGACTACGTGCTGCGCATCGGTGCGCCACTGGCCGACTTTCCGTCTGCCGACGCCACCGACGACAGCACCCGTGTCAATGCCGCGATCGAGGCGATGGTGCGCGAAGCACCCAGCCAGTACCTGTGGATCCATCGCCGCTTCAAGCGGCGCCCCCCGGGCATGACCTCGCCTTACGCCCGCCGCGACTGAAAGGAACGGCCGCTACTCGCGCGCCAGCAGGCTGCCGGCATACAAGGCCGCCAGCAACAGCGTCAGCCCACCCCAGAACGTCGAGTAGAACGCCAGGTGGGTGTTGAGCGGGAATACCGTCGCCGCCAGCGCCCACATCGCCGGACGTGCGCGCTCGCGCGCCTGCTCGTCGGCGAAGCGCCACGCGCGCCAGGCCAGGGCGACGCCGGCCAGCCACATCAGCAGGCCGAACAGTCCGGTCTCGCTCAACACCTCGAGCACGATCTGGTGTGCATGCAGCGCCGGTCCGCCGCCCCACGCAGCGGTCTGCCCCGGCGCCGGATCGCAATGCGGAAAGGCCTCGCGGAAACCGCGCGCGCCAACGCCGTTGAACGGATGGTCGCGCACCATGCACATGGCCGCGCTCCAGATCCGGGCGCGCCCGGACAGGGCACTGTCGACGCCTTCGACATCGGCAGTCAGCACGTGCGTGGTGCGGTCGATGCGCTCGCGCACCTGCGGCACGGTCGTGCTCAGCACGGCGGCGGCGATCGCGCCGAAGACGAACACGGCAGCCAGCTTCTTCCAGCCCAGCAGGCGCCAGCCCGACAGTGCCAGCGCGACGGCGAAGGTGATCCACGAGGCACGCGAGCCGGCCAGCACCAGCACGACGCCGAGCGCGGCGGCGGCAAGCAGCCAGCCGATCGTGCCCAGGCGGCGTCCACCGGCGAACAGCAGGAATGGCGACAGGCTCGCCAGCACCGGGCCGAGCTTGAGGTTGCATGGCCCCAGCACGCCACTGAGGCGGTCGACGCTGGCCAGTTCCTGCGGCGTGCACATGCCGTGGCCACTGATCGCATGCTTGATGCCATCGATGCCCGAGAACAGCGGACTGCTGCCGGTGGCCGCCTGCACCAGCGCATCGACCGTCCAGATCGCCAGGATCACCGCCAGCCCGGTGAAGGTGACGCGGCGACCACGCGGCTCGGCCACGGCCGCCGCGACCAGCCACAGGAACGGCAGGTAGCGCAGGTCAACCGCGGCTTCGCGGAGCGCGCGCGCGGGGTCGATGGCATCGATCGCCGACACCAGCTCCGGCGTCCAGTAGGCGAAGAACAGCACGCTGGTCAGCGCCCAGGCCGGATTGCTCAGCAGCTTCGTGCCACCGCGGAAACGCGACATGGCCAGGTGGATGATCGCCGCCAGCGCGCCCAGCACCAGCACGCCCTCGGCATAGCCAGGTGCCGGCCACAGGGCGACGTAGGTCAGGATCCAGGCCGGCGCCCAGCGCCAGCCGTGCGTGCGCGGCGCGCCACCGGTGTCAGCGGCGGCGGCGGTCATCGGAGAATTCGGCGTAGACGGCAAGCGTGGCCTCCTGCATCGCGCGCAGCGAATCGGGAATCCTAGCCGTTGGCGCCGTTGGATGCGTAAGGAGTTCGTAGGCTCTGTGATGCAGCGCACCCAGGTCGAACGGTGCGACCGCGCCGTCGGGCTGCCAGCGCGCCAGCAGTTCGCCGACGCCGCCATGGTTCCAGCCCAGCAGCGGCCGTCCCACCGACAAGGCCTCCAGCACCGTGCGCCCGAACGACTCGGGCTTGCGCGAGAGCTGCAGCACCAGGTCGCTGGCGGCGTAGGCGCGGGCGATCGCGTCGGTTGCTTGCGTGAAAGCCACTGCCCCGGCAATGCCACGCTCGGCCGCCTCGCGCTCGAGTTCGGCGATGTAGGCCTCGCGGCCGGCTTCGCGCGCACCGGGCAGCCACAGCCGCGCATCGAGGCCGTCGCCGCGAAGGCGCGCAAGCAGGTCGAGCGCGTCGGCATGGCCCTTCAATCGCGTACCGCGACCCGGCAGCAGCAACAGCGGACCGCTCCCGCCCAGCGCCGGATGCAGCGACCCAGCCCACGCCCGCGCCGCCGTGTCGGGCAGCGGTGCGTGTGGAAACTGAGCAGGGTCGATGCCTCGTTCGATGACACGCAGCTTGGCCGCGTCAGTGTCGGAATAATGCCGGAGCACGTAATCGCGCACCGTCTGCGAAACGCAGATCACCCGCTCGCCACGCGTCATCACCGCGCTGTAGCGCGATGGCGAATTGAGTCCATGGACGGTGGTGACCAGGTGCGGACGTTGCGGCGCGGGAATGCCGCGCAGCGCCAGCACGCCGATCCAGGCCGGCAGTCGCGAACGCGCATGCACGATGTCGGCGCCTTCGCGCAGAAGCAGCGCGCGCAGCGTGCGGACATGGCGCAGGGTCAGCAGCGACTTGCGGCCGATGTCGAGGGTGATGTGTTCGGCGCCAAGCGCCTGCAGCCTCGGCACCAGGCGGCCGCCGGCGGAGACGACCACGGCGCGATGGCCGGCATCGACCAGCGCCTGCGCGACCTCGAGCGTGGAGCGTTCGACGCCGCCAGATTCCAGCGCCGGTAGCAGCTGGACGACGGTCAGTCGACGCATGGCACGTCCCGTCGGATGGGCGTGGACTGAAGCGTCAGTCTTCCAGGACGAAATGCGAGCCGCAGTACGGGCACTGCACCTCGCCCTCTTCCTCGACCGGAAGATAGACGCGCGGGTGCGAATTCCACAGCGCCATCGACGGCAGCGGGCAGCTCAGCGGCAGGTCGCCGCGATGCACCACATAGCGCTTCTCGGCGTTGGCCTGGGTCGGATGGGCGGTGGCTGCGGTCATGGGACGGGACAGGTGGCGACGCGGGACCGCTAGTTTAGCAGGCCGCTGCCCGGCCACCCCAGGACGAGGCCTGGCTCAGTGCGTCAGGTCGAACAGCAGGACGTCGGCGCGGCCTTCGCCGATGCCTTCCAGCCGCAGCGGGCCGGATTCGTCCTGGAAACCCAGTGCGTCGCCTGCCTGCAGCTGGCGGCCGTTGGCGCTGATGCTGCCAACCACCACCTGCATCCAGTACAACCGCGACGGATCGAGCGGATGCTCGGCGGTCTCGCCGCGATCCAGGCGCACGTCGCGCACGATCGCGTCCTGGCGCACCGGCAGGCTGCCATCGCGGCCGTCCGGGGAGGCCAGCAGTGTCCAGCCGCGCGCATCGGCGGCGATGGCCGCGCGCTGGGCGTACGCCGGTTCATGGTTCAGCCGCGAGGGCTGGATCCAGATCTGGAGGAAATGCACCGACGCCGTTGCCGAGCCGTTGTACTCGCTGTGCTCGACGCCGTGGCCGGCGCTCATCCACTGCAGCTCGCCGGCGCCGATCACGCCACCGCCGCCGCTGCTGTCCTTGTGGGCCAGCTCGCCGGAGATCACGTAGCTGAGGATCTCCATGTTGGCGTGCCGGTGTGGCGGGAAGCCCGCGCCGCCATCGACGCGGTCTTCGTTGATCACCCGCAAGGGTCCGAAGCCCATCCAGGCCGGGTCGTAGTAACCGCCAAACGAGAACGTGTGGCGGCTGTCGAGCCAACCCGCCTGGACGTGGCCGCGGGCACTGGATGGGCGTTCGATGATCATTGCCGCAAGCTTACTTCTTGGCTTCCGGCTTGGGGACGCTGGCTTCGGTCGTGATGCGGATGGTCACCGCGTCGCTGACGTTGGGCGCGTACTTGTCGACGCCGAAGTCGCTGCGCTTGATCGTGGTGGTGGCATCGAAGCCGGCCGCGGCGCGCTTGGAGATCGGGTGCTCGGCGATCTTGTTGATGGTCGTATCGAGCACGACCGCCTTGGTCACGCCGTGCAGGGTCAGGTCACCGAACACGCGCAGCTTCTTGTCGCCGGCGGCTTCGACCTTGGTGCTCTTGAAGGTGATGGTCGGGTACTTCTCGGCGTCGAAGAAGTCGGCGCTGCGCAGGTGCTCGTTGAAGTCCGGCACGTTGGCTTCCAGGCCCGACAGCGGGATGGTCACTTCGACCTTGGAGGCGCCGACATGGTCGGCGTCATAGACGATGACGCCATCGACGTCGCCGAAGTGGGCGATCGGGTTGGAGTAGCCGAAATGGCTCCAGCTGGCAACCACGTCGGTGTGGTTGGGGTCGATCTTGTAGGTGACCGGCGCGGCGACGGCGACGGTGCTGGCGGCGGCGAGGGCGACAACCAGTGCAATGCGCTTGAACATGCGGTGGAGCTCCTTGTGGAGGGGGCGAACGAAAGGATTCAGAGGATCTGCGCGGCTTCGTCGAACGACAGCCGCGGTGAACGTGCGAACAGCTTGGCGGGATCGCCATGGCCGAGGTTGATCAGGAAGTTGGACTTGACCTGGGTGCCGGCGAAGAACGCCTCGTCGACGAGCGCGTTCTTGAAGCCCGACATCGGGCCGCAATCCAGGCCCAGCGCGCGCGCGGCCATCAGCACATAGGCGCCCTGCAGGCTGCCATTGCGCAGGGCGATGACCTCCAGGTCGTGGGCCGGGCGGCCATCGAACCAGGAGCGCGCATCGGTGTGCGGGAACAGGTACGGGAGCTTCTCGTAGAACGCCATGTCGAAACCGACGATCGCCGTGACAGGCGCGGCCAGGGTCTTGGCGTAGTTGCCCTCGTCCAGGGCCGGCGCCAGCCGCGCCTTGGCCTCGGCCGACTTCACGAACACCAGCCGCAGCGGCGACATGTTGGCGCTGGTGGGGCCCCACTTCGCCAGCTCGTAGAGCTGATGCAGGGTCTCGTCGCTGACCTCGCCGGTAAGCTCGTTGTGCGTGCGGGCGGTGCGGAACAGCTGATCGAGGGCGGCATCAGGCAGGGCGGCGTGGGACGGGTGCGACATCAGGTGCTCCAGGTGGAAGCCGGCGGGACTGCCCGCGGCCGAGGTATGAAAGTGTAGAGTCTGGCGCAATCGCAACACCCGACGCTTCCAGAACGGATTAAGCACAATCGTGCAACAACAGCGGCCCGCCAGCGTGAACAATGCAATCGCGCACAGCTCCACGGTGTGGTCGCTCAGCGACGCCAAGGCCGGCAACCGTCGCCAGGCCGACGCGCTGGCCCACGCGCTGGGGCAGCCTTTCCGGGACTGGACCTTGCAGCCGCAGGCGCCATGGCAATGGCTGGCGCCGCGCCGATGGCCCGGTGCCGGACGCGCCTTCGGCGAGGATTTCGCCCGGGCCGCGCCGCCGCGGCTGGCCATCGGCTGCGGCCGCCAGGCGGCGCTGGCCACGCGCCTGCTGCGCGAGCGCGGCGCACGCGCGGTGCAGATCCTCGACCCGCGCATCGCCACCGATCATTGGGATCTGGTGATCGCCCCGGAGCACGACCGCCTGCGTGGCGACAACGTGATCTCCCTGCTGGGCAGCCTGCACCCGGTCGACGACCTGTGGCTGGCAGCAGCGCGCCGCGACTTCGACAGTTTCTCCGCCCTGCCCGGCCCGCGAACCGCCTTGCTGCTCGGTGGCGCGAGTGCCCACGCGCGCTTCGATGATGCCCTGTACGAGAGCGTGCTGGTGCAGGTGGAAGCGATCGTGCGCGGCGAAGGCGGAAGCCTGATGGCAACCGCATCGCGGCGTACTCCGGCCTCCGTGCGTCAACACCTGCGCGAGCGTCTGTCGGCGCTTCCGGGCGTGGTCTGGCGCGGCGAGGAGGACGGCGCCAATCCTTATGCGGGCCTGCTCGGCTGGGCCGACCGCATCGTCTGCACGGCCGACTCGGTCAACATGATCTCCGAGGCTGCGGCCACGTGGGCTCCGGTGTTCGTCGCCGGAGTGGAGCGCGTCGACGGTCGACCGCGCCGCTTCCTCGCCAGTGTGCTGGAGCGCGGCCGCGTCCGTCCGCTGGACCAGGCACCCGATCCCTACCCGGTAACGCCGCTGCGCGAAACCGCGCGAGTTGCTGCGCAGGTGCAGGCACGCCTGCGCTGGTAGCAGCGAGGTCCTACACGGCGGCTGGTTCGCCGTCGAAGAGCAGGCCACGACGCTGCGCTGCTTCGCTGATCGATCGCCTTGACGCTCCGATCGCGTCATTGACCGGCAACCGTCGCGGGCGACGGTCCAGCGTGCATGCCAGGCCGGCTTCCAGCAGGACCGTGTGCGCCTGCAGCAGCGCGTCGGTTTCGTCCGCGCCAAACCAGGCGCCGGCGCCCATCGCCCTGATCAACTCGGGCGTGCTGCGCGGCTGCAGCCAGTCGCGGTGCTCTACCGATTCGGCCAATACCGCGTACTGCAGCAGGAACTCGAGGTCGACCAGTCCGCCCTCGCCCTGCTTGAGGTCGAAGGCGGCGGCATCGCTGCGATCGAGCTCGGCGCGCATGCGCCGGCGCATCGCCACCACATCGCCGCACAGCGCGGCGGCATCGCGCGGCCGCGCCAGCGTTTGCGCCCGCACGTCTTCGAAGGCCGCGCCAAGCGTTTCATCACCGGCGACGAAACGCGCGCGCACCAGCGCCTGGTGCTCCCAGGTCCAGGCACGCTCGCGCTGGTAGTCGCGGTAACTGGCCAGGCTCGAGACGAGCAGCCCCTTGGCGCCGTCCGGTCGCAGGCGCACGTCGACATCGAACAGGCGGCCGGCACCGGTGACCGCGCCGAGCAGGGCGACCACCTTCTGTGCAAGCCGCGCGAACCAGCGCGAGGCTTCCAGCGGCCGCGCGCCGTCCGAATGCGTGCTTTCGCCGCCCGGCGCGTCGTACAGGAACACCAGGTCGAGGTCGGAGCCAAAGCCCAGCTCTTCACCGCCCAGGCTGCCATAACCAAGCACGGCGAAGCGCGCGCCGGCGATGCGACCGTGCGCACTGGCGACTTCGTGGTCGGCCAGGTGCAACACGCGCATCACCACGCCATCGGCCAGCCATGCCAGCTGGCGGGCGCTTTCGGCCGCGCTCTGGCGGCCGTCGCGCAGCGCCATCGCGATGCGGAAGCTCAATGCCTGGCGCACTTCGTTGAGGGATTGCAGCACTGCCTCGGCATCGTCGTCATCGCCCTGGGCGACAGCGAAGCAGGCGGCGTGCAATGCCTCGCGTCCCGGCAACGGACCGGCCACGCGGGCGTCGAGCAGCTCGTCGAGCAGCAGCGGATACGCGGCCAGGCGTTCTGCCAGCAGGGCACTGCGGCTGACCACTTCCACCAGCCGCGCCAGCGCGGCCGGCTGCTCGTCGAGCAGCGCGAGGTAGGCGCTGCGGCGCAGGACGTTATGCAGCAATGACAGCAGTCGTTTCAGTGCGAGCATCGGTTCGCTCGACGCCGCCGCGGCCTGCAGCAGTGCCGGCAGCACGCGATCGAGACGGGCGCGGGCACTGTCGGACAGTCCGCGCACGCCGGGGCTGCGGGCGAAATCGCGCAGCACCGCATCGGCATTGCCGGCCTCGATGAAGCCCGCGTCGGCAAGCACGGCGCTGTCGCCGCTGTCGGGCAGCGCGCGCCAGTAGGCGGTCAGCGCATCGGGGGCATTGCGGCGGCGACGTGGCGCGAGCAGGGCCTCGAACTCGGCGGTGACGCGACCGCGCTGCACATCCAGCGAATCACGCAGCGTGTCCCAGTCGGCGTAGGCCAATGCGGTCGCGATGCGCGCACGGTCTTCCGGCGCCTCGGGCAGCGCATGGGTCTGGGCGTCACGCAGCATCTGCAGGCGGTTTTCCAGCTGGCGCAGGTACCGGTAGGCCTGGGCCAGCAAGGCCGCGGCCTCTTCGCTGACCTGGCGCGCCTCCACCAGCGCCTGCAACGCCGGCAGCAGGCGGCGGCCACGCAGGGCCGGTTCCCGGCCGCCATAGATCAGCTGCAGCGCCTGCACCAGGAACTCGATCTCGCGGATGCCACCAGGACCGCGCTTGATGTCGTCGGCCAGTTCCTTGCGCGCGACTTCGGCACTGATGGCAGCCTTCATCGCGCGCAAGCCATCGAGCGCGCCGAAGTCGAGATAACGGCGGTAGACGAAGGGCCGCAGGCCATCGAGAAAGCGCTCGCCCGCCTCGAAGTCGCCGGCCACCGGCCGCGCCTTCTGCCAGGCATAGCGTTCCCAGTCGCGGCCTTCGCGCTGGAAGTACTGCTCCATCGCGGTGAATGACCAGGCCACCCGGCCGGCGTTGCCGTAGGGGCGCAGGCGCAGGTCGACGCGATGGCAGAAGCCATCGACCGTCAGCTCGTCGAGCAGTTTTGCCAGCTGCTGGCCGAGGCGGGCGAAGTAATGCTCGGCATCGAGCGGGCGCGTCCCATCGGACTCGCCGTCGTGTTCGTAGGCATAGACCAGGTCGACGTCGGAGCTGAAGTTGAGTTCTTCGCCGCCAAGCTTGCCCAGGCCGAACACCACCAGTCGCTGCGGGTTGCCCTCGCGATCGCGCACCACGCCATGGCGCTGCGCGAACTGCTGCTCCAGTGCGGCCAGGCCCAGTTGCAGGCATTGCTCTGCAAGGCGCGTGCTGCCGGCAAGCGTCTGGTCGACGTCGTCCAGTCCGAGCACATCGCGCCAGACCAGGCGGGTCGATTCGGACGCCCGATAGCGCCGCAGCAGGGCGGGCCATTGTTCGCTGTGGCCGGCTTGCAGGTCGGGCACGGGTTCACTTGGCGCATCGACGTCGGCGGCCAGCCGCAGCAGCAGTTCCGGCCGGCGCAGCAGGGTCTCGACAGCGAAGTCGCTGGCGCGCGCCAACGCGATCAGATGGGCATCAAGGGCCGGAGCGGCGTGCCAGGCCTCGGGTGCCGCGGCGCGCAGGCGCGCGAGTGCGCGCGAAATGAAAGGTTCGACATCGTCCATCGGCAGATGATGGCATGTGCGTCATTGCAGCCTGGAGCAGCGCCCCATGGCGGTCAGAAGGCGCGGCAAGAAAGGCCGGGCAATAAAAAAGCCCGCCCCGGTCGAACCGGTTGCGGGCCTGCTCCCTCCCCCACGTCGGGATGCGGGGCCGATCGTGAAGGAACCGTTAGGGGCTTGCACGCTGCACTGCAAAAAAGAACTCGCGGGTTTAGGAAGCTGTGGAAAAGACCTTCGCTGAATAGGGATTTGAGGATGCTTGCGTGCGCAGAGCGCACAAAAACACAGACCCCGCCTTTCGGCGGGGTCTGGCTCACCTCATTTCGTCTACCGGTCAGGGACGCGCGATGGTCACCACCGGCGACTGCCACTGCTCCCAATGGTTCGGGTTGTTTTCATCACCCAGCGCCTTGAGTACGTACAGCCTCAGGATGTAGCTGCCGTTGGGCACGACCAGCTGCTTGTTCCTGTTCTTCGTGGTGATGCCGTCCCACGAATAGGCGAAGAAGCTCGTCGCCGCCTGGTTGCGGCCCAGGAACTCTTCCTTGTACGCGGTGTACCAGAGCTTGCCCGAACCGGCCTCGTAGACATCCAGCCGCAGCTCGCGGGCCTGGTGGTCCTGGTGGACGAGGAAGAACGGGATGTCGTCGCCGACCATCGAGTACGTCGCACCTGCCGGCTGGTTGGTGAAGACGCCAGCGTTCAACTTCGCCAGCCACGGGAATCCATTCGGCGTCGGCACAAGCACCTGCCGCAGCTGGTAATCACCGATGTAGCCGGCGTAGGGCACGCGCAGCACCGGGCTGCCATCGTTTGGCGTGAACACCACGTAGCCGCCGTACTGGCCACCCGGCTGGTCGGCCGCAGGCGTGATGGTCACCGGGATGGTCACGCTCTGCTTCTTCTGCACCGTCACGGTGGGCGAGTAGAAGGTCACGCCGGCCGAACCCACGAAGAACGTGGGCGTGAAGGTGTTGGGACCGGTGGTGATCGCGTTGACGTAGGACAACGTGTAGGTCACGGCGGTCTTGCCGGTGTTCTTCAGCGTGATCGCGTGCGTGGTAGGACCACTGGTTCCCTCGCCCAGCGACAGCTTGCCCGGGTTGATCCGGACCGCGGCCGTCACGGCGTCGTCGATGCGCAGCATGCCCGCGCCTTGACGATGCACATGGTCGAGCAAGCCCGTGGCCGGGCCGAGTGACCAGTTCTTGGGCACGGCGGAGTTCTGCAGGATGGCCGCCACGTTCCTGGCATTGGTGTTCGGCGCCGACTGCAGCAACAGCGCCGCGGCGCCTGCCACATGCGGCGATGCCATCGAGGTGCCGCTGATCGTTGCGTAGCCACCGCTCTCGAGCGGATAGGTCGAGTAGATCGCACCGCCCGGTGCACCGATGTCAGGCTTGAGCGTCAGGTCCGGCGACAGGCCATAGGCACTGAACGCTGAAATGTAGCCGCCGACCGCGTTCGGGAACGAGTCGGTTGCGCCGGTCCAGGTCAGTTCGACCGGACCATTCGCCAGCCGGCCATCGAGCACATCGCCGAACGCCTTGGTCGTGCCCACCACCGGGATGTTCACCGACGGCGTGCCGGCGACAGTCGGGTTGAGCGGGGCGGCGACGACGTTGTCGTACAGCACCGCGCCGACCGCACCGGCGTTCTGCGCATTGATCGCCTTGATGTAGAACGAGCAGGTACCGCGACGGATCAGCGCGACTTGGCCAGTGAGGCTGCCGGCCGGCAACGCGGCGCAGGCGGCATCTGTCGTTGTCGCCGTGCCGACACGGCCCAGCGGTGCGCTGCCCGACGAGGGTGCCAGCGGCGAACCGGTTGCCTGGTTGAAGCCGACCTTCAGCGCATCGGGCGAAGCCGTGAAATAGCGCTGGCGCGCGGCGATGTTGTCGAACGATGCAACCGAGATGACCTTCTCGCCGGTGCTGGGGGCGCCGGTGGAGTACATGCCGGTGGCGCCGCTGTTGCCAGCCGAAGCCACTACCACTATCCCCTTGTTGACCAGGCGCGAGGCGGCCTTCGCGGTCGGATACTCCGGCCACTGGTAGGTCGAGCCGATGCTCATGTTGAGCACGTCCATGCCGTCATGGTGGGCGCGCTCCATCGCCGCGATCATGATGTCGGCGGTGGTCGAGCCTTCGCAGCCGAAGACGCGATAGGCACCGAACTTCACCTTGGGCGCGACGCCCTTGACCACGCCGTTGGCGCCGATGATGCCCGCCACGTGCGTGCCATGGCCGTTGCAGTCGTCGGGGTTGTTGTCAGGCGTGGCGACCGGGTTGTACGAGGGCGAAGCGGGGTCGGCATTGAAGGCATCGCCGACGAAGTCCCAGCCCCTGATCACGCGCGCGGTCGGGAACGCGGTGCTGTGGTTCGTGCCGTTGCCGCCGAAATCGGGGTGGTCGATGTCCAGGCCGGTATCCATCACTGCCACGCGGATGCCGCGACCGTCGAGCCCGAGTTCGTTCTGCGCGATGTCGGCGCCGGTCATCGACAGCGCGGTGTAGAGGTCGGGCTGCGGGTTGGCGATCGGGTCTGGCATCTGCATCACTTCGACCGGCCAGATCGCCTTGACGCCCGGCAGGCGAGCGACCGTGCTCAGCTGGCTGCGCGTTACGGTGATCGACAGGCCGTTGAACAGATCGCTGTAGGCGAAGTTCTCGCGGTAGTTGATCCGCGCGGCACGTGCGCCATCACGGAAGGCTTTCTTCTCGGCCTGGACGGATGCTTCGGAGCCACCATCGGAGGTGGGCGAGGCGCTGAGTTCGACGAACCAGCGTTGCGGGGTTTCATCCTTCGGCGGTCCGGCTTCGGGCTCGGCAAGGGGCTCGTCGGGGAAAACCTGGTTAAGCAAGGCGGCACCCGGTGCTGCGAGCGCGACCATGCAGGCGCTCGCAAGCGCCGTAACGACAAGTACGGATGGCTTCTTCACTGCGAATCCCCTTCTTCTAAATAGGTGATGACGCAAAATGGAACAGCCCCCTGTGGTGCCATTGTTGCCTGAAAAAGGCCGTCTCCGCGCGCGGCAATGCAACAAGAATTGGCGCTCCCGACACAGCCAAGATGACTGCGTCGGAATTTCACAATGGCTTCACGCCGTGCCCGGGGCTCGAGCGATAGCGCAAGGAGTCAAACGCGCTTACGGATGCCCGTCGGCCAATGAATGGGCGCGGCAAGTGGCATGGAAATTGCCGGTGACGAATGCTTCGCGTGCGCGACTACGCCGCGGCGAAGAACATCAGGTAGACCAGTCGGCCATTCTCGAGACGATCGCCGAATGCGGGTCCTGCCGTGTGCCACAACCACGGCCGCAACAGCACCAGCCGGTTGAAGCGCATCGGCGCCTGCATGGTGAGCTCCCACTTCGACTCGTCGGTGCTGTCGCGTTCGATGATCTCGCGGTGCATCTGCTCCATCGACGCGAAACCCATCGCACGCATCTCGTTGTCGTCGAGTGGCGCGCGGTCGGTGTGGGTCGGGCGGTGGCGGAAGAACTCCGTGCCGCCGACGCAATCCTCCGGACGGCTCAGGTAGAGGATGCCGGACCAGTAGGCCTGGTCGATGTGCACTTTCGCGCGGCCTATGTCCGCGGCCAGCGTCATGCGGAACTTTGCATGCGACTGCAGCGGCGAGATCGGCCGCACGCGTTCGCCGACGAGGTTGGACACTCCGTGCTCCAGGCCGTCGATCTCGATGCGCTCGAGCGAGTTGCGCCCGGGAAACGCGCCCTTCTGTTCGGGATAGGTCAGTTTCAGCCCGACCTCACGCAACTGCAGTGCATCGCGTGGGCTGAGGAAGTCGTCAACGATGATCAGGGAGGTCGGCATGCGCGCGAGCTTAGCCGGCGCGGGTGGCGGCCGCAAAAAAAAAGCCCCGCATTCCTGCGGGGCTCCTTGTATTGCAGGCAACTGGAGGGACGGACTTAGAAGTCCATGCCGCCCATGCCGCCCATGCCGCCGCCCGGCATCGCCGGCTCGTCCTTCTTCGGCAGCTCGGCGACCATCGCTTCGGTCGTGATCATCAGGCCGGCAATGGAAGCTGCATTCTGCAGCGCGGTGCGGGTGACCTTGGTCGGGTCCAGGATGCCCAGCTCGATCATGTCGCCGAACTCGCCGTTGGCGGCGTTGTAGCCGAAGCTGCCCTTGCCCTCGGCGACCTTGTTGACGATGACCGACGGCTCTTCGCCGGCGTTGGTCACGATCTCGCGCAGCGGCGCTTCCATCGCGCGCAGGGCGATCTGGATGCCGTGGTTCTGGTCTTCGTTGGCACCCTTGAGGTTGGCGATCGCGGCCTTGGCGCGCAGCAGCGCAACGCCGCCGCCCGGGACGATGCCCTCTTCAACGGCAGCACGCGTGGCGTGCAGGGCGTCTTCGACGCGAGCCTTCTTTTCCTTCATCTCGATCTCGGTCGAAGCACCGACCTTGATCACAGCAACGCCGCCGGCCAGCTTGGCCACGCGCTCCTGCAGCTTCTCGCGGTCGTAGTCGGAGGAGGTCTCCTCGATCTGCGCCTTGATCTGCTTGATGCGGCCTTCGATGCCCGACACTTCGCCGGCGCCGTCGATGATGGTGGTGTTCTCCTTGGAGATCTGCACCTTCTTGGCGCGACCCAGATCCTTGATGGTGGCCTTGTCCAGCTGCAGGCCGACTTCCTCGGAGATCACGGTGCCGCCGGTGAGGACGGCCATGTCTTCCAGCATCGCCTTGCGACGGTCGCCGAAGCCCGGAGCCTTGACGGCGCAGACCTTGACGATGCCGCGGATGGTGTTGACCACCAGGGTCGCCAGCGCTTCGCCTTCGACTTCCTCGGCGATGATCAGCAGCGGCTTGCCAGCCTTGGCCACGCCCTCGAGGACGGGCAGCAGGTCACGCACGTTGGAGATCTTCTTGTCGTGCAGCAGGATGAACGGATCGTCCAGCTCGGCCTGCATCGACTGCTGGTTGTTGATGAAGTACGGCGACAGGTAGCCGCGGTCGAACTGCATGCCCTCGACGACGTCGAGCTCGTTCTCCAGGCCCGAACCGTCTTCAACGGTGATCACGCCTTCCTTGCCGACCTTGTCCATCGCCTGGGCGATCAGGTCGCCGATGTTGGCGTCGGAGTTGGCCGAGATCGTACCGACCTGGGCGATTTCCTTGCTGGTCGAGGACGGCTTGGAGATCTTCTTCAGCTCGTCTACGGCAGCGACGACGGCCTTGTCGATACCGCGCTTGAGGTCCATCGGGTTCATGCCGGCGGCGACGGCCTTCATGCCTTCGCGGATCAGCGCCTGGGCCAGCACGGTGGCGGTGGTGGTGCCGTCACCGGCGTTGTCGGAGGTCTTGGAAGCGACTTCCTTCACCATCTGCGCGCCCATGTTCTCGAACTTGTCGGCAAGCTCGATTTCCTTGGCGACGGAGACGCCGTCCTTGGTGATGGTCGGGGCGCCGAAGCTCTTCTCGAGCACGACGTTGCGACCCTTCGGGCCGAGCGTGGCCTTGACGGCATTGGCGAGCACATTGACGCCGCGCAGCATCTTGACGCGCGCGTCCTCACCGAAACGAATTTCCTTGGCAGCCATTTTCTATTACCTCAAAAGCGAATTGGGGAATGTGGAACTGGATCAACAAAGACGAGGGGCGGAGGAAGCGCGCATTGCGCGACGTTCCCTGCCCGCTCCGGGCGCTCTTAGGCGAGCACGGCGAAGATGTCGTCTTCCTTGACCACCAGGTATTCGGTGCCGTCGAGCTTGACCTCGGTACCGCTGTACTTGCCGAACAGGACCTTGTCGCCGACCTTGACCGAAACCGGGCGGACGTTGCCGTTGTCGAGGACCTTGCCGGTGCCGACGGCGACGACTTCACCCTTGATCGGCTTCTCGGTGGCCGAGTCCGGAATCACGATGCCGCCAGCGGACATCTTTTCTTCTTCCATGCGCTTGATGACCACGCGGTCGTAGAGCGGCTTGATATTCATCGCGACAAATCTCCGAGGGATTTACGTAAGTTATTGAACGGACAGCAAAACGGCCTGAATTTTAGCAGTCGACCCTGACGAGTGCCAATGTCAGGGACGAAGAAACCCGGCGAACCGGGACAGCGGGGGAGATTGGGTCCGCGTGAAGGCCTTTCAAGGGCCGAAGCGTCAGCGCCGTCCTGGGCGAGCGTCCACCCGACAAAAAGAAAGAGCGCGCCCCGAGGGAACGCGCTCTTTCTGGTACGGAGGTGGCTGTCCTGTGCTCGTCGCGTCCTGCGCACGGCCCCGAACCGACGCCTTGTCACTACCAACGCCCTTGTCGGCAGGGGTCAATCTTCGTCCCTGCGGGCTTTTTCGACCAGCGGTGTCCTGCTGACTCCCGGTATCACGTCCTTCATGGAATGCTTGAAACTATTGAACTTCACTGCTGCAATCGGCGCATAGTGCTACCCAGTGCGCACAGCATTGGGTGAATCTCAGTCACCTGGTGAATATCGGTATCCAAGGTCGGAGGCCACATGACACCCCAGCAGCGCATTCGCCTGGCTCGACGCCATTGCGGCCTGTCCCAGGCCGCCCTGGGCGCGGCGGTCGGCGTGCAACGCAGCGCCGTCGGCCATTGGGAGGCGGCACGCGGCAAGTATCCAAGCGTGGCGCACCTGCGCGAAATCGCGATGGTGACCGGCGTGCAGTTCGAATGGCTGGCCACCGGCCGCGGCACGATGAGCCTGTCGGCGGACACCGCGCTGGACTCGGTCGCGGCCGCGGACGCGCTGCTCGTCGACGACCCGCTGGAGCTGAGGCTGCTGGTCGCGTTCCGCGAAGCGCCGACGCGCTCGAAGGCGCCGCTGGTGGAAGTCGTGGAGCAACTGGCGCAGCTGCGCACCGGGCGCGGACGCGGCAAGCCCGCTTCCGTGTAAACCGAATCAGCCGCCGGAAAGGCGCTTCACCGCACCGGCCGGCAATGCCGCGCATTCGGCCGCCGGCTCGAACGCCGCGGTAGCGGCGACACCGTCGACAGCCAGTTGCAGCTTCGCCGGCGCCGGCGGTGCCGCGATGGCCGCCGCCCAGATCGCGCGGATCGTGCCCTGCATCGGCGGATCGGCCAGCACATTGCCGCCGGAATCGACATAAAGCAGCTCACCCGGCGAGCTGGCCACCGTCTCGCCTGTTGTGGCGTCGATCAGCGTCATCGCGTCCGGCTCGCCCCAGCAGCTCATGGCGCTTTCGCAGCTCAGGTCCACCAGCAGGCGCGACGTCGCGCCGGCAGCCAAGCGGCAGGCGGCGTGCACGTCGATGCCGTAGGCGGGCGCCGCCTGCGTGGCCGCGGTAGCCGGCAGCACGGCAAACAGCCCCAGGGCGAGGATGGCCCTGGCGGCAACGGCGGTGATCCGCGGGAAATGGCGGTGTGGCATCGAACCTCCTCGAACGTCCGGACCAGGCCGGCGCCGGCAGCCTACGTCATCCGCCGCCGGCCTGCGCAGGCCGGGTTCCGGGCGGGACGATTCGCCCGCCCGCGGGGCGGCGGCTACACTTGCGCCCCTCATGACCCCGTCCCCCGCCTCGCCCGTACGGCTGGTCCTCAGTACCTGCGCCGATCCGCAAAGCGCCGATGCCATCGCCAGGGCCCTGGTCGGCGAGCGCCTGGCCGCGTGCGTCAACGTCCTGCCCGGGGTGTCGTCGACATACCGCTGGCAAGGGGCGATCGAGCAGGCCGAAGAAGTCCTGCTGCTGATCAAGACCACCGCCGATCGCCAGGACGCGCTGATCGCGCGGCTGCAGGCGCTGCACTCCTATGAACTGCCCGAGGCGGTCGCGGTCGAAGCCGTTGGCGGCCTTGCCCCCTACTTGCAGTGGGTGGCCGAACAGACCCGGAAAGATGACTGAATCCATTCAATTTCGCCTCCGCGGCGCGCTGCTGACCCTGGTCCTCACCGCAACGGCACTGGCCACGTCGGGCCTGGTCGCCACGCCGGCGCATGCCGCGATCAATCCCGACGACCTGCTGCCCGTCGACGAGGCGTTCGCCTTGCGCGCACAGGCGCCCGGCGGCGACCGGATCGAGATCCACTGGCGCATCGCCGACGGCTACTACCTGTACAAGCACCGCATTGCGGTGCAGTCCGATGCCGCATTCGCCGCGCAGCCGCTGCAGTTGCCGCAGGGCAAGGCGCACGAGGACGAGTTCTTCGGCCGGGTCGAGACCTATCGCCAGGCGCTCACCGCGGTGTTGCCGGGCCAGGCCCAGGGCGGCGCACGCCAGGTCACCCTGAAGGTGCGTTACCAGGGCTGCGCCGACGCCGGCATCTGCTATCCGCCGCAAACGCGCAGCCTCAGCGTCACCCTGCCCGAGGCAAGTGCGGCAGCTGCGCAACCGGCGGTCGCCTTTGGTCCTGCGCGCGGCGCCGTGCCGCTGGGCGGCGGATTGCTGGCCGGCAAGGCCGGCGCCACCGATGCCTTGCCGCTGCCACCAGAGCAGGCCTTCGGCTTCGAAGCGATTGCCGGCGACGGCAACACGCTGCTGCTGCGCCTCACTCCGGCGCCGGGCTATTACCTGTATCGCGACAAGACCACGCTGCGCCTGGATGACGCGGCGACGAAGGCCGGCATCGCGCTGGGCAAGCCGCGCTGGCCGCAGGGCGTTGCCCACCGCGACGAGCACTTCGGCAACGTGGTGGTCTATTTCGACCAGGTCGAATTGCCGGTTGCGCTCACGCGCAGCAAGGCCGATGCGGCCACGGTGCGACTGACCGCAGGCTTCGAGGGATGCCAGACCGATGGCATCTGCTATCCGCCGATGACGCGAACCGTTTCTGTTGCGCTGCCGGCCGGAGTGGTTGGCGCGGCTGCGGCTGACGCTCAACCCGACCCGGCTCCGGCCCTGCCTTCGAAGGAAAGTCAGCAGAGCGCTGCCGCCTCAGCTGCTCCTGCCGTTGAGCCCGATGCTTCAAGCGGAGCGTCGAGAGCGGACACGAAGTCCGGCGAGCTCGCCGAAGACAGCCGCCTGGCCGCATCGCTGGCCGGTCCCAACCGCTGGTGGGCGCTGGCGAGCTTCTTCGGCTTCGGCCTGCTGCTCTCGTTCACGCCGTGCGTGCTGCCGATGATCCCGATCCTGTCCGGGCTGATCGCCGGGCACGGTCCGGGCCTGGGCGCGCGTCGCGCATTCGCGCTGTCCTTCGTCTATGTGCTGGCGAGCGCCCTGGTGTTCACCGTCGCCGGCGTGATTGCCGGCCTGGTCGGCGCCAACCTGCAGATCGCCTTCCAGAACCCGTGGGTGATCGGTGCGTTTGCGCTGCTGTTCGTGGCGTTGGCGCTGTCGAGTTTCGGCCTCTACGAGCTGCAGTTGCCGGCCGGCCTGCGCAACAAGCTCGGCTCGATGAGCGATCACCAGCGCGGCGGCTCCTGGGCCGGCGTGGCGGTGATGGGCGCATTGTCGGCGCTGATCGTCGGCCCGTGCGTGGCACCGCCACTGGCGGCAGGCGTGCTCTATATCGGCCAGACCCAGGATCCGGTGTTCGGCGGTGCCGCACTGTTCCTGCTGGCGATGGGCATGGGCGTGCCGCTGCTGGCCTTCGGCGTCGCCGCCGGCAAGGGGCTGCCTACCAGCGGCCCGTGGATGGTGGCGGTGCAGCGCGCGTTCGGTTTCATCTTCCTCGGCCTGGCGGTATGGATGCTGTCGCGCGTCGTGCCCGGTGCTGCGACGCTGGCGCTGTGGGGCGTGCTGCTGCTGGCAGCGGCGGCCACGATCGCGGTGGCAATCAAGGCCGCGCAGCGCTACGGCGTGCGCGTGCTCGGCTGGACGACGGCGCTGCTGCTGGGCGTGGTCGGCGCGACGCAGCTGGTCGGCGCGATGGCCGGCGGCAGCGATCCGCTGCAACCGCTGGCCGGCCTGCGCGGTGGCAACACTGCGCACGCGGCTGAACTTCCGTTCCGCAAGATCAAGTCATTGGCCGATCTCGAGCGCGAAGTCGGCGCGGCGAAGGCCGCCGGCAAGCCGGTCATGCTCGACTTCTATGCCGACTGGTGCGTGGCCTGCAAGGAGATGGAGAAGTACACCTTCCCCGAGGCCTCGGTGCATGCGGCACTGTCCGGCTTCGTCCTGCTCAAGGCGGACGTCACCGCCAATGACGACGTCGACCAGGCCCTGATGAAGCAGCTGGGCATCATCGGGCCGCCGGCCACCTTGTATTACGTCGATGGCAGCGAGCGCCGCAACCTGCGCCTGTTCGGCTTCGAAGCGCCCGCTCCCTTCGTCGAGCGCATCGGCAAGGCCAGCCGCTGATGGCACTGAGCGCCACCAGCAAGATCCTGCTGGTCGCCGTGGCCGCCGGCACGCTCGGCGTCCTCGCCGGGCTCTGGTCGAACGGTCCCGGGCCGCTGCTGCGCAGCGAAGTGGGCCAGCGCGCTTTGCAGACGGTGATGGATGCCAGCGCGCCGGCCCCTCCGGCCGGCCTGGCGGTGGCCCGTCGCGGCGAAGCGATTCCGGCCCTTCAGCTGCCGGGACTCGACAGCACGCCGGTGCGGATTCCGGCCGATTATTCCGGCCGTCCGATCGTGATCAACCTCTGGGCGAGCTGGTGCGGCCCGTGCATCGAGGAAATGCCCGAGCTCGACCGCTTTGCGGCCAGCCAGGATGCCAACGGCACGCAAGTGGTCGGCATCGCGCTGGATGATGCCGCCTCCGTGCGGGCGTTCCTGCAGCGCATTCCGGTCCGCTACCCGATCCTGCTCGACCAGGCCGGCCCGCGCGACGCCGGTGTGCAACTGGGCAATGCCAAGGGCGTTTTGCCCTATACCGTGCTGGTTTCCGCCGACGGGCGACTGCTGAAGCAGAAGATCGGCCCGTTCGCGCACGGCGAAATCGACAACTGGGTCGCAAATTAGAGCGACCACTCAAACAACTGCTTAAATCCTGACAACTTCGTCGATACGGTAGCGAACGTCTGGACACCTCGGCCGGCATCGCGCACACTGCCCGCCTTTGAGGCAGTTCGTAGGGAGCAGCGCGGGTCCGCCATGGCGAAGTTGTTGGTTCTGCACGGCCCCAACCTCAACCTGCTCGGCAGCCGCGAGCCGGAGGTGTATGGCCACGCCACCCTGGGCCGACATCGACGCCGACCTGCGCCAGCGCACCGAAGCGGCCGGTCATGCCTACGACAGCCTGCAAGCCAATGCCGAGCATGTCCTGGTCGACCGCATCCAGGCCGCCCGCGAGGACGGCACGGCGCTGGTCCTGATCAACCCGGCGGCGTTCACCCATACCAGCGTGGCCATCCGCGACGCGCTGGCGGCAGTCGCCATCCCCTTCTACGAAGTGCACCTGTCCAACCCGCACCGGCGCGAACCGTTCCGCCACACCAGCTACTTCAGCGACCTCGCCGTCGGCGTGGTCTGCGGCTTCGGCGCCGACAGCTACCGCTACGCCCTCGACGCCGCGCTCAAGCGCCTGGGCCTGATTTCCCTTTCAAGACCGTCGCCCCGTATTCCGGGACGACCACCATCAACGACCCTGAGGCCCACCATGGACCTGCGCAAAATCAAGAAACTCATCGACCTGCTCGAGGAGTCCAACCTCGCCGAGATCGAGATCAAGGAAGGCGAAGAGTCCGTCCGCCTGGCCCGCACGCCGCGCGGCGTCGCCGTGGCCGCGCCGGTCATGCACGCCGCCCCGGTCGCCCATGCGCCGGTGATGCCGATGCACGGCCCGACCGAGGCCGCCACCGGCGGCCACGCCAAGCCGCAGGCAGACCTGCCCGAGGGCCATGTCGTGCGCGCGCCGATGGTCGGCACGTTCTACGGCTCGCCGTCGCCGGACAAGCCGGCGTTCGTCACCGTCGGCCAGGCGGTCAAGGCCGGCGATACCTTGGGCATCATCGAAGCCATGAAGATGTTCAACCCGATCGAGGCCGACGTTGCCGGCACCGTGCTGAAGGTGATGGTCGAGAACGGCCAGCCGATCGAGTTCGACCAGCCGCTGTTCGTCATCGGTTGAGATCAGCCCATGCTCGATAAAGTCGTAATTGCCAACCGCGGTGAGATCGCGCTGCGCATCCTGCGCGCGTGCCACGCGCTGGGCATCCGTACGGTCGCGGTGCACTCCACCGTCGACCGCAACCTCAAGCACGTCGCCATGGCCGACGAGTCGGTCTGCATTGGCCCGGCACCGTCGACCGACAGCTACCTCAACATGGCGCAGATCATTGCCGCCGCCGAGGTCACCGACGCCCAGGCCATCCACCCCGGTTACGGCTTCCTCTCGGAAAACGCCGACTTCGCCGAGCGCGTGGAGCAGTCGGGCTTCATCTTCATCGGGCCGAAGGCCGACACCATCCGCCTGATGGGCGACAAGGTCGAAGCGATCCGCGCGATGAAGGCCGCCGGCGTGCCGTGCGTGCCCGGCAGCGGCGGTCCGCTCGGCGACGACCCGGCCACCAACGTCAAGATCGCGCGCGAGATCGGCTACCCGATCATCGTCAAGGCGGCCGGTGGCGGTGGCGGTCGCGGCATGCGCGTGGTCCACACCGAAGCGCACCTGACGGTGGCCATCCAGACCACCAAGTCCGAGGCCAAGGCTGCGTTCGGCAACGACATGGTCTACATGGAGAAGTTCCTGGAGAACCCGCGCCACGTGGAGATCCAGGTCCTCGCCGACGGCCAGGGCAACGCCATCCACCTGGGCGAGCGCGACTGCTCGATGCAGCGCCGCCACCAGAAGGTGGTCGAGGAAGCGCCGGCACCGGGCATCACCCCCGAGCAGCGCGCCGAGATCGGCAAGGTCTGCGTCGAGGCCTGCCTGCGCATCGGCTACCGCGGCGCCGGCACGTTCGAGTTCCTGTACGAGAACGGCCGCTTCTACTTCATCGAGATGAACACCCGCATCCAGGTGGAGCATCCGGTCACCGAGATGGTCACCGGCATCGACCTGGTGCGCGAACAGCTCAACATCGCCGCGGGCCACAAGCTCGCCATCAAGCAGAGCGACGTGGTGCTGGAAGGCCATGCGATCGAGTGCCGCATCAACGCCGAGGATCCGGAGACGTTCATGCCGTTCCCGGGCCTGATCCAGCACTTCCATGCCCCGGGCGGCCCGGGCGTGCGCGTCGACAGCCACATCTACGAAGGCTATCGCGTGCCGCCGAACTACGACTCGATGATCGGCAAGCTGATCGTGCACGGCCCGGATCGCGAGACCGCGATCGCGCGCATGCGCGTGGCGCTGAGCGAGATGGTCGTCGACGGCATCAAGACCAACGTGCCGCTGCAGCAGCGGATCATGTCGGACGCCGGTTTCCAGCAGGGTGGGATGAACATCCACTACCTGGAAAAGCGCCTGAAGGAACAAAAGGAAAAGGCGCTGTCGATCGTGTGATCGGCGCTGCGACGCGGCAAAGAAAAACGGCGCCCCTGGGCGCCGTTTTTCATTTGATGATGCTTGCCAGGCCGGAGAGGCGGCCAGCCTGGGTCCCGGCGTTCGCCGGGATGGCGGTCAGGTCAGCGCGAGCCCACGATCGTGGAGGCATCGGCCGAGGCATCGTTGTCCACGGCACCCTTGTCCAATGCCTGCGCCTTCTGCGCGCTGCCGGGAATCGACTCGACCCCCACGTTCGAGGACGGACTGACGATCATCACGTACTCGCTCGAACCGTCGGGCCAGACCATCTTGAACGTGCTGCCCGGCGGCAGGGTCGAGAACGGCGCGCCGCTGCTGGCGCGATAGACCGCCGCCACCTGGGCCGCGCCGGACATGCGCACGTCCTCGTCGGCGTCCACCGTGGTCACCGCCACCTGGGACAGGTGCCGGTACTCGTCGCCGAGCACGTCGATCACCACGCCAGCCGCCGACACCGAATAGGTGGCGAACAGCAGCACCCAGAAGTACCGGCGCGCCTTGTCGCCGAATCCAAGCTTCATCATTGTCCTTTCCTCTTCTCGCGCATCAGCGAGTCGACCATTGCATTGACCACATCGACGCCCTGGCGCGGAATCGCGGCGTCGTATACGAAACTGGTGAAATCCTGCGACGGGTCTGTCGAACAGATCCCGCCGTTGGCGCAGTAAGACGTCATCAACGAACTCTGCGGCCCGCAGTCGAGGCCGAGCCTGCATGCCGCCAGTTGCCAGGCCAGTTCGGAGAACTGGGTGCCGGCGACCTGGTCGGTCATCGACACACGACCGCTGGAAGCGATGCCCATGCCCGGCGACAGCGCCGAGTAGGCATCGGGATCCTTCGATTCCTGCACTCGCTCCACGAGGTCGCGTGCGTAGTCCTCGCCTTGCTTGACCGGCTTGCCGGTGGCCAGCAGCGAAGCTTCGGCGGCCAGGCTGCCCGCTTCGGCCGCTTCGGTGCGCTTGACCACGATCATGCGCGGCGACAGGTCGTCCTGCGGCACGAACCGGGAGCAACGGTGGCTGACACGTTCGCGCGCCGCAGCCATTGCCGGCGAGCCGCGCATCGCCATCTCGCGGATGACCTGGGTGTCGCGCGCAAACGCGGCGGGCGCCATGGCATACCCGGAGCAGTAGTCGTAGACGCGACTGACCATCCACTTCGCCTCGGCGTCGCCCCGGCGCACCGCTGGTTCTAGCGACTGCATGTACGCAAACAGGTCGTCGCTACTTTCGAACTCGACGCGGATCTGCGGCACGTGCCTGGCAACCGGCGCCACCGAGATCGCCTGCGAAGGCGGCATGTCGCCACCGATGGACTGCTCCGCAATCGCTGCGTCCACCGCGCCCAGTTTCAGGATGCCGCTCGTGCCGGCATTGGAATGATGGCTGCGAACCCAAGCCGCACCGGCCACGAACAGGATCGACAGCGCCACCACGGCGACCGAGACGCGCGCACGCGTGCCCGATCCCCCATGGGGTCGCCCTCTGAATCCTGTTTCCAGCGTGTCCGACATCCGCATGTGGCCGGTTTCGGCGAATAAGGCGGCCATTCTAGGGCATGGCGACTCCGCCACAGCGTGCGGTCTGACTGAACGGGCGGGTCAATCCGACGGGCCGGACAAGCCGCGCCGCCTCGCCGCCGGCTGGCGAGCAGACTTGCTCGCTTTACGCCGACCGCCCCACCCCGCAACATGGCCGCCCCCCTTGCCCCTGCGCGGTCCATCGCGCCCGCCGCCATGCCTTACCTCGAACTCACCGTGCCCTGTACCGAAGTCCAGCAACCGCGCTATGAGCGCGCCCTGGAGAACGTCGGTGCCCTGGCCGTCACCCTCGCCGACGCGCACGCAGACGCCCCGGACGAGCAGGCGATCTTCGAGCCGGGCGTCGGCCAGACCCCGCTGTGGCACGAGTTGACGCTGACGGCCCTGTTCGAGGGTGGTACGCCGCAGGAGCTGCTGCTGTACGCCCTGAGCGCCGCCGACGAGGACCTGGACTGGTCGCGCGCCAGCTTCCGCGACGTAGCCGACCAGGATTGGGAACGGGCCTGGATGGACCAGTACGAACCACTCCAGTTCGGCACGCGCACCTGGATCGTGCCGTGGAACCATGACCTTCCCGCCGGCGCCGACGCCGCCGATGCAGCAGTCGTCCGCCTCGACCCGGGCCTGGCCTTCGGCTCGGGCACGCACCCGACCACCGCGCTGTGCCTGCAGTGGCTGGACCAGCTCGCCAGCGAGGGCGCGCTGGCCGGCGCCCGCGTCCTCGACTTCGGCTGCGGCTCGGGCATCCTCGCCCTGGCCGCGCTCAAGCTCGGCGCGGCACAGGCCATCGGCGTCGACAACGACCCGCAGGCCCTGATTGCCACCGCCGACAACGCCGAACGCAACGGCGTCGGCGAGCGCCTGCAGGCCTGGATGCCCGACCAGGAGCCGGCGGCAACCTACCCGGTTGTCGTCGCCAACATTCTCGCCTCGGCCCTGGTGGCGCTGGCCGACACCCTGGCCGCACGGGTCGCCCCCGGTGGCCGCATCGCCATGTCGGGGATCCTTGCCGGCCAGGAGGACGAGGTGATCGCGCGCTATGCCGCCGATTTCGACTCGCTGCAGGCCGATCGACTCGAAGACTGGATCCGCGTCACAGGCGTACGTCGCCGCTGACCGCGTCGACGTGCTTGAATACGACCGGGGATTCACCGGATCGAACAACGGGCACGAGCATGGCCGAAGGCCGGGCAATGCCTGACGGTCCGGTGCCGTCGCCTCACCGCTCACCCATTCCGGCTTCAACCCGACTCACGCCATGTTCGTCCCGTGCCCTCATTGCGGATTCCTGGTTGCGCTGATCGCCACACGCGATCGCGCACCGCAGCGGTGCCCGCGTTGCGACGGCATGGTCGAGTCACCCGACGTGATTGCGGACGAAGTGATCGCGACGGACGATGCACCCGCCGTCGAATGTGCCGATGTCGCCAGTCCGACGACGGCGACACCGTCACAGGAATCGACCGAGCTGCTGCAAGCCGACGCAGTCGTCGCGCAACCGGCGGCCGGCGCGCCTGCAGCTGATGCACCTGCAGCGGACACGACCGAAAGCGAACCGGCAACACCGACATTCGAACAGGCCATCGAGGCCGCCGCGATCCGTCCCGCCGCGCCACGACGGCAACGCCGCGGCGCGCGTCCGCGGCGCAAGGGTGAACCCAGTTTCGCCAGTCGCGATCGCGCCGCTGATAACGCACGCCTGCACTGGCGCTGGTACGCGGCACTGGCCGGGCTGGTACTGCTGCTGGGCTTGCAACTGCTGCTGGCACAGCGCCGCGAGCTGGCCGCCGATGCACGCTGGCGCCCCTATGTTTCGGCGCTTTGCACCGTCGCCGGCTGCGACGTGCCGCCCTGGCACGAGCCCGCGGCGTTCACCATGATCCAGCGCAACGTGCGGGCCAAACCCGGCAGCGCCGGCGTGCTCGCCGTGGAAGCGAGTTTCCGCAACGACGCGCATTGGCCGCAGCCGTGGCCGACGCTGCTGCTCGGCCTGTCCGATGTCGACGGCCGCTTGGCCGGACAGCGCGCGTTCACCCCTGGCGAGTACCGTCCCGGTCAAAAGGCCACTGACGTCCTGCTGCCCGGACAGAGCGCGACCGTGACGCTGGATGTCATCGAACCGGCGCCGCGAATTGTCGCGTTTACCTTCGACTTCCGATGAAGGGTGAGCCATCACATTGTCGCCTGCGACAGGCCCGCGCTAGACTCCGCTTCCCGTCGGCTCCCCTGCCCGGACCGACGGCACCGCCGCAGCACCTGCGAAACACCGAAGCAACGCGTACACCCTGGGGATCATGTTGAACGCAGCCGCCGACCGAACCGACTCCGCACGTAGCGCACCGCGCGTACCGTTGCGCGATCATGTCGCGACGTCGATCCGCCGCTTCCTCGGCGACCTTGACGGCAGCGAGACCGAGAACCTCTACGAGATCGCGCTGCGCGAACTCGAGATCCCGCTTTTCATCGAAGTGCTGCAGCACTGCGACGGCAACCAGAGCCGCGCCGCGTCGATGCTCGGCATCCATCGCGCCACGCTGCGCAAGAAGCTGCGCGAGTACGGCCTCGACTGACCTGCGGCAGCGGCTCCGGCCGCGACACCCGCCGCTGCGGCGGTGACCGACCCGGTCCCGGTATAATTCCCGGCTCCCGTCGCCGTCCCCCTCCCCACATGACTTCCGAGCGTTTGCCCGCCTCGCCGGTGAAGATCCGCCGCGCGCTGCTGTCCGTGTCCGACAAGACCGGCCTGATCGACCTTGCCCAGGCGTTGGCCGCCCACGGCGTGGAGCTGCTGTCCACCGGCGGCACCGCCAAGGCCATCCGCGAGGCCGGACTGGCGGTCAAGGACGTTTCGGACGTCACCGGTTTCCCGGAAATGATGGACGGCCGGGTCAAAACCCTGCACCCGCTGGTGCACGGCGGCCTGCTCGGTCGCGCCGGCACGGACGATGCGGTGATGGCCGAACACGGCATCGGCGCGATCGACCTGCTGGTGCTGAACCTGTATCCGTTCGAGAAGGTCTCGGCGGACCCGTCCAGCAGCATGGAAGACATCGTCGAGAACATCGACATCGGTGGCCCGGCGATGCTGCGTTCGGCCGCGAAGAACTTCGCCCGCGTCGCCGTCGCCACCGATCCGGCGCAATACGCCGGCATCATCAGCGAACTGCAGGGCAACGACGGCGCACTCGCCGCCTCCACGCGCTTCGCCCTGTCGGTGGCCGCGTTCAACCGCGTCGCCCAGTACGACGCCTGCATCAGCGACTACCTCTCGGCATTGCAGGCCGATGGCAGCCGCGCGCTGTTCCCGGCGCAGCAGAACAGCAACTTCGTCAAGGTCATGGACCTGCGCTACGGCGAGAACCCGCACCAGCACGGCGCGTTCTATCGCGACCTGTATCCGGTGCCGGGCACGCTGGCGACGTTCACCCAGCTGCAGGGCAAGGAACTGAGCTTCAACAACCTCGCCGATGCCGACGCCGCGTGGGAATGCGTGCGCCAGTTCGAGCATCCGGCCTGCGTGATCGTCAAGCACGCCAATCCCTGCGGCGTCGCCCAGGGCGTCGCCTGCGGCGATGCCTACGAGCTGGCTTACGCGACCGATCCGACCTCCGCGTTCGGCGGCATCATCGCCTTCAACCGCACGCTCGACGCGGCCACTGCCAAGGCCATCCTTGATCGTCAGTTCGTCGAGGTGCTGATCGCCCCGGACTACGAGGATGGCGCGCTCGACTACGCCCGCAAGAAGGCCAACGTCCGCGTCCTGCGCATTCCGCACGGCGAAGGCCGCAACAATTTCGACATCAAGCGCGTCGGCTCGGGCCTGCTGATGCAGACCAGCGACATCCGCGAAGTCACCCGCGACGAGCTCAAGGTCGTCAGCAAGCTGGTGCCGACCGCAGCGCAGTTCGACGACCTGCTGTTCGCCTGGCGCATCGCCAAGTTCGTCAAGTCCAACGCGATTGTCTACGCGAAGGATCACCGCAGCATCGGCATCGGCGCCGGCCAGATGAGCCGCGTGGTCAGCGCGAAGATCGCCGCACTCAAGGCCGAGGAGGCCGGGCTGGTCGTGCCCGGTTCGGTAATGGCGTCGGATGCGTTCTTCCCGTTCCGCGATGGCATCGACGCTGCGGCCGCGGCCGGCATCAAGGCCGTGATCCAGCCCGGTGGCTCGATGCGCGACGGCGAGGTCATCGCCGCCGCCGACGAGCACGGCATCGCCATGGTCTTCACCGGCGTGCGTCATTTCCGCCACTGAGCAAGCGCTTAGCTGAAGCGGCACTCCATGATCCCGGCGCAAGCCGGGATCATGCGTTGTGGGGTCCTGACCGCGTCGTAACCGTCGCTGCGGCACACTCCACCCAAACAACCAGGCGCACAGTGCCATGTGGATAAGAACCGAGACGCAGGCCGACCACACGGCCATCAACCAGGTCATCGCCGCTGCCTTCGCCGACCAGGAGGGCTCGGGCCGGACTGAACAGCGCATCGTCGAGGCCCTGCGCGCGGACAACGCCCTGAGCCTGTCGCTGGTGGCCGACATCGACGGCCGCATCGCCGGCCACGTGGCGTTCTCGCCGGTGCGCATCGGCAACGGCAGCGAGCGCTGGTACGGCCTGGGTCCGGTGTCGGTGACGCCGGCGGACCAGCAGCACGGTGTCGGCAGCGCGCTCATCCGCGCCGGCCTGAGCGAACTGGCGGAGCGCGGCGCACTGGGCTGCGTGGTACTGGGAGAGCCGGAGTACTACCAGCGCTTCGGATTCCGCCACATGCCGGGACTGCGCTTCGGCGATGTGCCGCCGGAGTACTTCCAGGCGCTGGCGTTCGGGGATGGCGTCGCCGAAGGTGAAGTCATGTACCACGCGAGCTTCACCGCGCCGTAAAGGGGCCCGGGCCGATCAGGCCGATTGCGGGCGACAACAACGTTCTGATCCATTACAGGACCCCATCCGTCCCGTAAAATCCGCAGTCCCGCGCCGCGGCACACCAGGAGCACGCATGAAAGTCCTCGTAATCGGTTCTGGTGGTCGCGAGCACGCGCTGGCATGGAAACTGGCGCAGTCGCCGCGCATCGGCGAAGTGCTGGTCGCGCCCGGCAATGCTGGCACCGCGGCCGAGCTGAAATGCCGCAACGTCGACGTCGCCGCGACAGACATCGACGGCCTGCTCGCCCTGGTCGACAGCGAAGGCGTGTCAGTGACCGTGGTCGGCCCGGAAGGCCCGCTGGTCGCCGGCGTGGTCGACCGCTTCCGCGCCGCCGGCAAGCGCATCTTTGGGCCGAGCGCGCAGGCTGCACAGCTGGAAGGCAGCAAGGCGTACGCCAAGCACTTCCTCGCCCGCCACGGCATCCCGACCGCGCACTACGCGGTGTTCACCGAAGCCGACGCAGCCCTCGATTACATCCAGGAGAAGGGCGCACCGATCGTCATCAAGGCCGACGGCCTCGCCGCCGGCAAGGGCGTGATCGTGGCGATGACCCTGGCAGAGGCCGAGGCAGCGATCACCGACATGCTCTCGGACTACGCGTTTGGCGCCGCCGGTGCGCGAGTGGTGATCGAGGAGTTCCTCGACGGCGAGGAAGCGAGCTTCATATCGATGGTCGACGGCACCACGGCCCTGCCGATGGCGACCAGCCAGGACCACAAGCGCGTCGGCGACCGCGACACCGGCCCCAACACGGGCGGCATGGGTGCGTACTCACCGGCACCGGTGGTCACGCCGGAGGTGCACGCACGCATCATGCGCGAGGTGGTCGAGCCGACCGTGCGCGGCATGGCCAGCGACGGTGTGCCGTTCACCGGTTTCCTCTATGCCGGCCTGATGATCGACAAGTCCGGCGCACCGAAGGTGATCGAGTTCAACGTGCGCTTCGGCGATCCGGAAACGCAGCCGATCATGCTGCGCCTGGAGTCGGACCTGCTCGATCTGGTCGAGGCCGCGATCGACGAACGCCTGCACGAAGTCTCGGCGAAGTGGGATCCGCGCCCGTCGCTGGGCGTGGTGATGGCGGCCGAAGGCTATCCCGGCACGCCGCGCGTCGGCGACGTGATCGGTGCATGGGACACGCCCGACCTGGACGACACCAAGGTCTTCCACGCCGGCACCAGGATCGAAGGCGAGCACGTCGTCACGTCCGGCGGCCGCGTGCTGTGCGTGTGCGCACTCGGTGACACCGTGCTCGCCGCGCAGCGTCGCGCCTACGCCGAGATCGCCGGCATCTCCTGGCACGGCGAGTTCCATCGCCACGACATCGGCTGGCGCGCGATCGAGCGCGAAACGGCAGATCTCGAACCGGCGTGACGCGAACCGACCTGAGCCCGATTCACTGAGCCAAGGTCAACCCGCCGCCTCTTCCGGAGGCGGCTGCAGGCTCACCGCAACCTCTTCCAGGTCGGTGATCGCCGCTTCCAGCGCATCGTGGAACTCGGCCTGGCGCGACATCAGGTCCTCGATGGCCTGTGCCTTCTTGAGCTTGGACAGCTCGCCATCGAACAGCAGCCATTGCGTCGTCAGCAGCTCGACATTGTTCTTGGAGTAGTGACGCATCTCCTTGAGCTGCAGCACCGTGTCGTTGACGTGCTCGAGCGGGGTCTTGGTGTCCGCGGTCATGACGCCTCCTTATGCAAGGGTGTCCGGCGCAGGGTAGGCGGGGGAAGCTGGCTGGGAGCGGAATGGACGCCTTTGCGTCACCTTCACACTGCGCCTGGCACGCCCATTTGCTAGTCTCGCGCAAATCGCAACCGGGCCTCCCCAGCGCATGGCGCATAACCAGTTCGAGCTGCTGCGGCAGCGCCGCTTTCTGCCCTTCTTCGCGACACAGGCATTTGGTGCCTTCAACGACAACGTCTACCGCCAGGCCATCATCGGCCTGCTGTTCTTCCTGGGCATCAGCCCGGAGCAGCGCACGCTCTACACCAACCTCGCGCCGGCGTTGTTCATCCTGCCCTACTTCCTGTTCTCGGCCACCGCCGGGCAGATCGCCGAGAAGCTGGAGAAGTCGCGGCTGATCCGCATCACCACGACGATGGAGATCGCGATCATGTCGCTGGCCGCGGTCGGCTTCCTGACCCAGAACATGGTCGTTCTGCTGGTCGCGCTGTTCTGCACGGGCCTGCAATCGACGCTGTTCGGGCCGGTGAAGTATTCGATCCTGCCGTCGGTGCTCAAGCCCGAGGAACTCACCGGCGGCAACGGCCTGGTCGAGATGGGCACGTCGATCTCGATCCTCGCCGGCATGATCTTCGGCGGCCTGATCTTCGCCGTGGCCGGTGCGCACGGCCCGATCGTGGCGGCGACTTCCATCATCCTGCTGGCGGTGGCCGGCAACCTGGTCAGTCGTGCGATCCCGCGCGCCGAAGCCGGTGCGCCGGACCTGAAGATCAACTGGAATCCGATTCCCGAGTCGGTCGCGATCCTGCGCATGGCCCGCAAGCAGCCGGCGGTGCGCAACGCCATCCTCGGCGTGTCGTGGTTCTGGTTCGTCGGCACGGTGCTGACCTCGCAGCTGCCGACCTACGCCGAGGTCAACCTCGGCGGCAGCGGCACGCTCTACATATTCGTCCTGGCGCTGTTCTCGATCGGCACCGGCGTCGGTTCGATCCTGTGCGAGAAGCTGTCGGCGCGCACGGTCGAGATCGGCCTGGTGCCGCTGGGCGCATTCGGCATCAGCGCCTTCATGGTCGACCTGTACTTCGCCCGCAGCGGCCTGGCACCGGCGCAGGTGTCCACCGTCGGCGCCTTCCTGTCGCAGCCGGGCAGCTGGCGCATCGCCATGGACCTGGTCGGCATCGGCCTGTTCGCCGGCTTCTTCGTCGTGCCGCTGTTCGCGTTGATCCAGAGCCGCACGCCGCGCGACGAGGTCTCGCGCGTGATCGCCGCGATGAACATCCAGAACGCGGTCTTCATCGTGCTCGCCGCCGGGCTCGGCATCGCCGTGCAGCGCCTGCTCGGCTGGTCGATCCCGCAGGTGTTCCTGGCACTGGCGATCGCCAACGTCGTGGTCGCGATCTACATCTTCACGATCGTGCCCGAATTCCTGATGCGCTTCCTCAGCTGGGTGCTCGTGCGCGGCCTCTACCGGCTGCGCGTGCACGGCGTGGAGAAGCACGTGCCCGACGAAGGCGCGGCGCTGATCGTGTGCAACCACGTCAGCTACATGGACGCGCTGATCCTGGCCGCGAGCATCCCGCGGCCGGTGCGCTTCGTCATGTACTACAAGATCTTCAACATTCCGGTGATGAGCTGGATCTTCCGCACCGCCAAGGCCATTCCGATTGCCGGCGCCAAGGAGGATCCGGAACTGATGCAGCGCGCGTTCGACGAGATCGACGCGGCGCTGGCGGAGGGCGAAATCGTCGGCATCTTCCCGGAAGGCGGGCTGACCCGCGATGGCGCGATCGCACCGTTCAAGTCCGGCGTTGAGCGCATCCTCGAGCGGCGCCCGGTGCCGGTGGTGCCGATGGCCCTGCGCAACATGTGGACGAGCATGTGGAGTCGCCGCGACGGACGCCTGGGCCGGATGCGGGTGCCGCGCCGGTTCCGCGCGCCGGTGGAGGTGATCGCCGAGGCTCCCATCGACGGTGCCGTGGCCGATGCACCGATGCTGGAGGCGCGGGTGCGCGAGCTGCGCGGCGACGCGGCCTGAGGCATTGGCGCGGCAGTCACCACGCCACAACGACAGGCGACTGCCTAGGATCGGCCCTGACCACGCTCGCAGGGCCGCCAATGAGCACGCTGCCACCGGCAACGCCCCAGTCGCCGCCCGCGTTGCCCAGTCACCTGCCGTGGGCGATCGGGATCACGATCGCCTCGATGCTGGTCTTCTGCATCCTCGGCACGATCTCGGGCATCGTCGCGATCGTCTATGGCGCGCAGGTCAACCGCAAACTCAATGCCGGTGACGACGCCGGTGCCGGCGAAGCCTCGCGCAGCGCCAAGGTATGGTGCTGGATCACCACGGTCCTGATCATCCTGGGCTTGTGCGTGGTCGCGCTGTTCTTCTACAGCGGCGGCTGGGCGAAGTACCAGCAGATCATGGAAGAACTCGAGCGCATCCAGCTGCACGGCTGACGAAGGACGCCAGCCGCGGACTGCAGAAACCTCAGCTGACCCAGCCGGCGATCACGAACAGCGCCAGCACCGCCAGCCAGACCAGCAGGCTGCGCCAGACCAGGCTCATCGCATCGCGCAGTTCCGGCAGTTCGGCCGACCAGGCCGGCGGTATCGCCGGCAATGCCGGCACGCCGCCCTCGCCCACCTCGACGCTGCCGCCGTTGTCGCTGGCGTAATCTGCGGCCTCCTCTGCCAGCTCGCACTTCACGCTGGCACGCGCCACCGCGCCGAGGAACGGCCGGTCGAGATCGAACGACGCACCGCCGGCTTCACGCCATGCACCGAGCACGGTGTCGAAGTTGCCAACCAGCGCCAGCGACAGCGTCATCAGCTGCGCCACCGGCCAGTCGAGCAGGGCCAGCAGCTTGCGCGCACCAAGGCGAGTCTCCACGGGCAGTTCGGCGGAAGCCTCGCCCTGCGCGGCCAGTACCGTGAAGCGGTACAGCAGCGCGCCGACCGGCCCGAGCAGGAGGAACCAGAACAACACGCCAAACCAGCGCTGCTGGGCGTTGCGGAATACCGCTTCGATCAGCGATGCCCCATCGAGCGTCGCCGGCATCTCGCCTTCCGGCCACAGACGCGATGCGGCGGCGCGGCGCGAAACCGGGTCGCCTGCGCCGGCAATCGCTTCCACGTCCAGGTCGAGGTCGCGTGGACCCCATGCGTAGAACAGCACGGCAATGGCGAACGCCAGGCCGGCCAATCCCCACAGCGGTTCGTGCAGGGCAAGCTGGAACAGGCCGACCGCGAGCAGCGGCGGCACCAGCGCGATCACCAGGCCCCAGCGCCCGCGCCAGAAATCGTTCGTCGACAGGCGCGCATCGAGCCAGCGCAGCCAGTTGCGATACCAGCTGTAGTCGCGCACCGAGGCCGCCAGCGACTGCGCCAGATGGCCGAGCACGAGCGCGACGACAACGGCGATCAGGGTTGCGGACATTGCTCAGGCTCTCCAGGCATCGCGACAGCGGCTAACCGGTCGATTCTAGGATCATCCGCCAATGGCTGTCATGGTCGAGGCAGCGGTCACCTTTCCAGGCTTCGTGACGCTCGCAAGACAGTGGAATCAACGTTCCGGCGTGGCTTCGCCGGCCTGCAGCCACTGCTCGATCAGCCATCGCGAGATCGAGATGCCGGGCGACAGCACTGCGCCCTGGCCATCGTCGCGGTCACCGCCCCATTCGCCGCGGGCACGCGCCGCGAGTACTTCCTCGCGCGTGAACCAGCGCGCTTCCTCGAGCTCGTCGCCGACCTGCGGCTCGTCGCTTTCGGCCTGTGCACTGAAGCCGAGCATCAACGCGCCCGGGAATGGCCATGGCTGCGACGCCAGGTACCGGCACGTGCGCACGCGCACGCCAGTTTCCTCGAGCACTTCGCGCGCGACGGTCTGCTCGAGCGATTCACCCGGCTCGACGAACCCGGCGATCACCGAGTAACGCCGTGCCGGCCAGGACTTCTGCCGGCCGAGCAACAATCGCGCACCGTCGCTGACCGCGACGATCACGGCCGGGTCGGTACGCGGGTAATGTTCGGCGCCGCATTGCTCGCAGCGGCCTTGCCAGCCGGCGCGCGACAGCGCGACCACGCCACCGCATACGCCGCAATGGCGATGGCGACTGCGCCAATGCTGCAGCGCGCGCGCCTGGGCGAAAACGCTGGCTTCGAAACCGGGCCACAGTCCGGCGGCGCTGCGCAGGTCGACCCGGCGCGGCGCCACGAATGACGTCAATGCACCTTCCAGTGCGAACCAGGCACCGCCTTGCGCGTCCAGACCGAGGAACACGGCCGCGCCGATGCCACCGGGGCCTTCGCTGATCTGCTCGCCGTATGGCGCCAGCAAGCGGCCGTCGTCGTCGGCATAGGCATCGCCACGTTCGTCGAGCACCACCACGCGCGCCCGTGGCCAAGGACGCCTTCAATGCATCGGGGTCGTCGCGCAGGCGATCAGCGCGGTCGAGGGCGGCACGGCAGGCGGAATCGACGCCCGCCTCGACGAAGGCGAAAGGTGCCGGTTCGATACTCACACCGCGAACGACGAGCCGCAGCCGCAGGTGGTCTTCGCGTTCGGATTGCGGATCACGAACTGCGCGCCATGCAGGCTTTCGGTGTAGTCGACCTGCGCGCCCATCAGGTACTGCAGGCTCAGCGGGTCGACCAGCAGGGTGACGCCGTCGGTGTGCACGGCCAGGTCGTCCTCGCCCTGCTGATCGTCGAACTCGAAGCCGTACTGGAACCCCGAACAACCGCCGCCCTGGATGTAGACGCGCAGCTTGAGGGCAGCGTTGCCTTCTTCGGCGATCAGTTCGCGGACCTTGCTGGCGGCCGCGGAAGTGAACTGCAGCGGGCGATCGAGCGACTGGTAATCCGGCGTCGCGAGCGTGGGGATGAACGTTTCCATGCGATCAGGATGGGGGGCGCGGCGGTCGTGTTCAAAGCCTCACGGGCGGTTGGATGCGTTCCGCACGCGTATCGGAGGGCCTGGCGGTCACTCCGTCGCGGTCGCAGGCGCGATGTCGCGGATGGCATCTGCCCAGGTGAACGACTGCTCGATCGCGGCGCCGGATTTCGGCGCCAGGCGCACGCTCACCCGCACCGGGGTGAAGTCCGCAGGCAGGAACACATCGCCTTCGACCTGCTGGAAGTACTTGAACGAGTACGGCACACCGGTCGCGCCCGGTTGCTGGCGCAGCTCGCCCCAGGCCAGCTTCTGCAACTTGCCGGCGCGCGTGCCCTCGATGGTGAGGCTCAGCTCGCCGGTGCTGACCGCACCGCGGTTGAGGTTCTGGGTCAGGGTGGTGGTGAAGTGCCAGGCGGTGTCGTTCTGCGGCTGCAGCCGCAGGGCATGCACTGCCAGGCCGCGACGCTGCGCGGTGCTGCCGACGAGGCGCTCGTAAAAGGCGACGTCGGCCCGCAGTGCGGCGACCTCTTCATCGCGCTCGGCCAGGGTGCTCTGCAGGTCGCGGTTCGCCTCGCGGCTGATCTGGTCGGAACGGGTCAGGGTCGAGACGCGCTGCTGCAACTGGTCGATTTGCGTCTGCTGGCCGCGGGCGGCGCGCTGGCTGTTTTCCAGCACCACGCGCGGGTCGCCCGGATCGGGCGAGAACACCCGGTACAGGCCCCAGCCGCCAAATCCGAGCGCGAGGATCAGCGCCAGGCCGGCGATGGTCACCCAGCGCGTCTGCACCTGCATGACCGGCCACGCCGGCGCCGCCTCCGCTGCGGCAGCCTCGGCGGGTTCGCCAGGCTCGGTGGCCTGGGGAGCCTGGGGTGCTTGAGGAGCCTCGGGAACGGGTTGGGTCATGCCGGTCGCCACGGGAATGCCGGCGACCAGCCTACCGCGCCTGACTGTGACGGTCAGCCCAAAGCGGCGTGGGCGTCCAGATGGCCTTCAGCCATGGCGCGGGCTTCGGCATGGGCCTCGGCATGGATCAGGCGGCCGGTCAGGACCGATCCGGCCAGCATTTCGACGACCTGGTAGTGGACGTTGCCCTGGACGCGGGCCTTGGCCGCCAGCTCGACGCGCTCGCTGGCATACACATCGCCGCTGAGCTGGCCGTTGATCACCACCACCGGCGCGCGGACCTCGCCCTCGATGCTGCCCTGTTCGGCCAGCGTCAGCGTCGCCTTCTGGCCTTCCTGGGCGATCACCTTGCCGAGGATCCGGCCTTCGACATACAGCCCGCCGCTGAAATGCAGGTCACCGCGGATCACCACCTGCGGCCCGATCAGGGTGTCGACCTGGCCATCGTGCGCGGCCGTCTTGTTCTTGAACATCAGTCATTGCTTCCGGTTGTTGGCCCGCGCCAGCGGACCGTTGCTGCCATGTGTGGATCTTGCTGGGAGGCTGGGGCTCAGAGGCTGGCAATCGTGCCGCCATGGCTCCAGCCCAGGCTCTGTTCGATGGCGACGTCGCCGTTCTGCAGCGACACCCGCACCCGCTGCGGGGTGAAGCCGGCCGGCAGCATGACGCTGCCGCCGAGCTGCTGGAAGTAGCGGAACGAGTAGTCCTGCGCCGGCCAGTCGTTGCGCTGGTGCAGCTCGTTCCAGCCGATCGAGGTGAGCTTGCCGTCGCGTACGCCTTCGACGTTGAAGCGCAGTTTGCCGCGGCTGATCGCGCCCTTGTTGAGGTTCTGCGTCAGCACGATCTGGTAGCGCCAGGTTCCGCCGGTCTCCGGCGTGAACTGCGCCGAATGCACGCTCAGGCCTTTTGCCTGTCCGGTGGCGCCGACCAGGCGTTCGTAGAAGGCGATGTTGGAGCGCAGGTCGGAAATCTCTTCCTCGCGTTCGGCCAGCTCGCTCTGCACCTGCTTGTTGGCGACTCGGCTGATCTGGTCCGAACGGGTCAGGGTCGCTTCGCGCTGCTCCAGCGTCTCGGCCTTGTCACGCCAGTGATCGAGCTGCACGCGGGCGGCGTCGAGCTGGGCGGTCAGTTCCGGCAGGCGCGGTGCGGCGCGGCGTTCGGCGCCGAGCCAGGCAACGGTCAACGAGGCCAGCCACGCCACGACCAGCACGCTGACGATCAGCGGGCGCCGGTCAGGGCGCTGCTGGACAATGGTGAAGCGCGGCGGTGGCGCCTTGCGCGGCGGCTTGTTCATCAGCATGCGTGCCGATGGCCTGCGCCACCGGATCCCCTGCCCCTATACTCGAACCACAGTCTAGCGAGGTAAAAGCCGTGACGGATGCGCACCTGTTCGCAATTGGTGTAGTCCTGGCCTGGCTCGCCGGCATCCGGGTCTACCTGACCGTGTTCGGAGTCGGCCTGGCCGGCTTTTTCGGCTGGCTCGACCTGCCACAGGCCCTCGAAGTCACCGCCTCGCCCTGGGTGCTGGGCGTATCGGGCGTGCTGGCGGCGGCGGAGTTCTTCGCCGACAAGATCCCGGGCGTCGACTCGGGCTGGGACCTGCTGCATACCCTCTTGCGCGTTCCGGCCGGCGCCTTCCTGGCGGCGGCGACGCTCTCCCCCGACGGCCAGCTCGGCGCCGGCGCACTGGCGGCGGGCGCAGGCGTGGCGCTGACCAGCCACGTGCTCAAGGCAGGTTCGCGCGCCCTGCTCAATACGTCGCCGGAACCGGTCAGCAACTGGACCGCCTCGATCACCGAAGACGTTGCCACCGTCGGCGGACTGGCTCTGGTGTTCGCCCATCCCTGGATCGCCCTGTCGCTGGTCGTGCTGGTCAGCGTGGTGCTGGCACTGCTGCTGTGGTGGGTGTGGCGGACGCTGTTCCGCCGTGCGCCACGGCCCGGTCCGGTGTGAAGGTTGCATCCGGCAAAGCTAGCGGACATCGCCACCGCTCGACATAGGAAGCTTCTCAAAGCAGACGCTCCTAGAAGGGGCCACACAACGAAAAACGCCGCCGGAGATCCGGCGGCGTTCGTCTTTGGAGGAAGTCGGCGCGTGCCGCCCGACTCACTCCTCGATCTTGGTCAGCAGGTAGTTCTGCTCGCCCAGGCGCTCGATCAGCGACAGCTGGGTCTCGATCCAGTCGACGTGTTCTTCCTCGGAATCGAGGATGTCGGCGAACAGCTTGCGGCTGACGTAATCGCCCACCGTCTCGCAGTACTTGATCGCCTCGCGCAGCATCGGCAGGGCCTCGAGCTCGAGCGCGAGATCGCAGGCCAGCACTTCGCGCGGGTTCTCGCCGATGCGCAACTTGCCCAGCGCCTGGAAGTTCGGCAGGCCATCGAGGAAGAGGATGCGCTCGGACAACTTGTCCGCGTGCTTCATCTCGTCGATCGACTCGTGGTACTCGTGGTCGGCGAGTTCCTTCAGGCCCCAGTTCTTCAGCATCTTGGCGTGCAGGAAGTACTGGTTGATCGCGGTCAGCTCGTTATAGAGCGCCTTATTGAGATATTCGATGACCTTGGCGTCGCCCTTCATGGCCCGGCTCCTTGTGCGTGCAATGACCGGACTCTACCCCGTTCACGAACGACGTGACGGAACGCGAATCGAGTGCATCCGCGAGCAGGAATCAGTGGCGATTGGGGCTTGCGGACCCTGGTCCGCGGTGCCGCGTCAGGCGGCTTGCTGCATCACTGCAAAGGGCAACTCGCGGACCGCACGGGCGGCTTCGAGCATCGAGCCGGCCATGTCCAGGCAGCTGCCGCAGTTGGCGCCGGCGCCGGTTCGCATGGTCAGTTCGGTCACGCTGCTGCAGCCCGCGTCAGCGGCCTGGCGGATGTCGTGATCGGTAACCCCATTGCAGATGCAGACGTACACGGCGGTTTGGTTCTGGCTGACAGCCGGTTCGGCTGCGGGAACCATTTCGCCATGAATGAGAATGATTGTCAATAAATACGGGCAGTGATTGTCATTAACGCGAGCCCTGCCCCGGTTCAGCCCCGCCGGGACCCCTCCAGCGCGCCCTCTGGCGGTTGCGGGGCTGGCTGCGGGGGTCTTGGCAATGGAACTCCGGGCCCGGCGCCGGCACGGCCTGGGGGCCGGCCACCTGGCGGGCGACCGGGGCCAGGTGGTTGAGCGCGCGGGCGTAGACCCCGCGCTTGAACATCACCACATGGGCCACCGGGTACCAGAAGTCGACCCAGCGCCAGTTGTCGAATTCGGGCTTGTCGGTCAGGTCCAGGCGCAGGTCCGACTCCTGGCCGGTCAGGCGCAGCAGGAACCAGACCTGCTTCTGGCCGATGCAGACCAGGCGGTCGTGGCGGCGGATCGCCCGCTGCGGCAGCCGGTAGCGCAGCCAGCCGGGAGTCGCGCCCAGGACCTCGACGTGCTCGGGGAGCAGGCCGGTTTCCTCGCGCAACTCGCGATACATGGCCTCCAGCGGCGTCTCGTCGCTGTTCATCCCGCCCTGCGGGAATTGCCAGCCGTCGCGATGCACTCGTCGCGCCCAGAACAGGCGTCCGTCGGGGTGCATCAGTACAATGCCGACGTTGGGTCGGTAGCCGTCCGGATCGATCACGATGCGGACTCCTGAATTCACTGTGTCCGACTCTGCCATGCCGTACGCCGTGACGACAAGGTCTGCAAAGCCGGCGGCTTGGGGCGACTCGTCAAAAGACGATTGACGCGGACCCCCTCGGCATGAATAATTCGCGGTTCACCGCGTGGCTATGTAGCTCAGCCGGTTAGAGCACAGCACTCATAATGCTGGGGTCGGTGGTTCGAGTCCACCCATAGCCACCACTCGGTACTGCAAGAAACCCCGCCTCGCGCGGGGTTTTTTGTTTTCACGGTCCTGCCTGGGGCGCTCCAGCGTGGCGCGAGCGGTAGACGACGTATGACAGCGCCGCCGCGGCCGTCAGGCATGCCGGAACCAGCAGTGCTGCGTAGTCGAATGCGCGGAACACCAGGGCGCCGACGACGCCTCCGCAGAGGAACCCGGAGATGACGAGCACGCACAGGCGCAGCCTGCGTGCATCGACGGCCAGCCCGCGCACGACATGCCCAAGGGAGATGCCCAGGTCGGTGAACATCCCCGAGACATGCGTCGTGCGCACGACCGAACCGCTGTAGGTACTGACCAGCGCATTCTGCAGGCCGCAGGCGGTTGCCGCGGCATACATGCCAAGCGCACTGCGATGGCCGAGCAGATGCACCGCGGCGAACAGCAGGCCCGACTCGATCAGCAGCGCGACGCCGTATCTTCGCCCGAGCTTCAGCGCGCTGTCCTGCACGATGAACCCGCTCAATGCGCAGCCCAGCACGAACGCCAGGATCATGACACCGAAATGGACCGCACCTCGCGGATCACCATCGGCAATCGCGGCGCCGAGCAGGGACGTGGTGCCTGTCAGATGCGTGATGGCCTGGTGGCCGAAGCCGAGCAGGCCGACGACGTTGATGATTCCGGCGATGAACGACAGCACCCACGCACCTGTCCACACCCACCCGGGCAACCTGGTAATCACGATCGGTTTCGCCCCCTTACGTTGATTGCAGGCAACGACTGGACCCCGTTCACTGGTCGCCCGCGACGCAACCATGAATGGCCGCAGCGCACTTGCCGTGCCGCTGTTTTGCCACAACCACTGCCGCGTGATGCCATCACGGCCTTTTCACGCTTCGCGGGCAGAAATGTACCAGCAATGATTCATCCGCCTCAGTAGGCGCGCAAGGAAAGTTCACCGCCGACGTGAGCCGTCTGCTCGAGCAGCCATGGCGTGCGCAGGCGCGGCAACGCAGCAGCTGCGCACTCACTAAAGGACGATGGAATGACCGCCCCACGACACCACACCCGCCCAGCGACTCCAGGCATTGCACTGGAGGTGGTGACAGCATTGTCGCTTTGCGCAGCGCCCGCCGTGGCCAAGGCCCCGTGACCGTACCGGTGCCCGCGCGATCCCGCTGCGCAGGCACGCACGAAGGCGGCCCGTGGCCGTCCCATTCCAGGAGAACGACATGCGTCACCCCGCGTTGATCACAGGTCTGTGCCTGGCGCTCGCCGCGCCGTTGGCCATGGCCGCCGCCCCGCCCAAGGCCGACCCGCCGGCAGCCGCGCCCGCCGCTGCGCCGGCAGTGCAGCCAGAGGCCGTTGCCGCGCTGGAGAAGATGGGCAAGTACCTGCGCTCCTTGAAGGACTTCACCGTGCATGCCGACACCACCATCGAGCTGGTGATGGAGGACGGTCAGAAACTGCAGTTCCCGGGCACCCTCGACTACAAGGTGCGAGCACCCGACAAATTGCAGCTTGACCTGCACAGCGATCGCAAGGAGCGGCAGATGTTCTACGACGGCAAGTCGCTGACCGTCTATGGCCCGAAGGCGAAGTACTACGCCACCGTCGATGCGCCGCCGACGATCCGCGAACTGCTGGGCACGGTCGAATCGACGTACGGCATCGAGATGCCGCTGGCCGACCTGTTCCTGTGGGGGACCGACCAGGCCCCGACGTCGGCACTGAAGTCGGCGGCACGGATCGGCCCGGCCCGCATCGACGGCACGGTCACCGACCAGTACGCCTTCCGCCAGGAAGGTGTCGACTGGCAGGTCTGGATCGAGGCTGGTCCCAAGCCGCTGCCGCGCCGCCTGGTCATCACCACCACCGATGACCCGGCACAGCCGCAGTACGCCTCCACGCTGACCTGGAATACCGCCGCCGGACTCAAGGACAGCGCCTTCACCTTCACTCCGCCGAAGGACTCCCACCGCATCCAGATGGTCGCGGTCGACGTGGTCGCCGTAGAGGAGAAGTCGCCATGAGCATCCGCAACCTCACCTTGCTCGGTATCGGTCTTGGGCTGTTTGCCGGTACCACCGCGCTGATGTCAGTCAGCTTCGATGTCGAAGCCGGACCGCACGCCCGTGGCGGCGCGCGCACCAGCGTCAACCACGCTTCGGCACCGCGCGGCGGCGGTGGCGGCGGTGCCCGCGCGGCGAACGCGAACCGTGGCGGCAATGCCAATGTCAACCGCAACGCCAACGTCAACCACAACGTCAATCGCAACACCAACGTCAATCGCAATACCAACATCAACCGCGACGTGAACATCCACAACGACATCGACATCGATGTCGACAACGGCTGGAACCACGGCTGGGACGACCATCCGATCGCGACCGCCGCCGCAGTCACCACGGCCGTGGCGGTGACCTCGGCGGTGATCGGATCGATCGTCTACTCGGTGCCGCCCAGCTGCGTGACCTCCGTGGTCAACGGCGTCGCCTACCAGCAGTGCGGAAGCACCTGGTACGAACCGCAGTACGCGGGCACCACCGTGCAGTACGTCGTCGTCAATCCGCCCGGCTGAGCCGGGCGGCAACCCATCCGGCGCGCGTGAAAGCGCGCCCCGCTACAAACCGTACGGTTTCACTGCATAGAGGCCACCCATGCGCATCAATCCCATCGTGCCGGTCCTGAGCCTGGCCATCGCCATGCTCGCCGGGTCGGCCTTGTTCGGTGTACCGCAGGTGGTCGCGCAAGGGACATCGTCGACCGGCACGTCAGCGGCGGCGAACATCGACGCACGTCCGTTCCCGCGTGACTTCACCGTGCAGGGCACCAGCTTCAGCGTGCACCAGCCGCAGTACGACAGCTGGGAAGGCAACCAGCTCAAGGGCCGCTTCGTGATGGCGGTGAAGTCGGGCGTCCACACCGGCAAGGACGGCAAATCGGAGCCGTCGTTCGACTACGGCGTGGTGCAGTTCCAGGCGCGCACCGAGATCGACAAGGAAGCGCGCGCGGTGGTGCTGACCGACCTGCAGCTGCCGTCGGCGAGCTTCCCGACCGCGACGGCCAAGCAGGACCAGTACCTGCAGCTGGCACGGCAGCAACTGAAGACCAAGTCGACCCTGACCTTGTCGCTGGACATGCTCGAGTCGGCAATGGCCATAGCCGAGGTCGACGCGAAGATGCCGCCGTCGCTGCCGGTGAAGAACGACCCGCCCGACATCATCTTCAGCACCACGCCGGCGGTGCTGCTGCTGGTCGACGGCAATCCGGTGCTCAAGCCCAGCGGCGTGTCGGGCGTGCAACGGGTGATCAACACCCGCTCGCTGCTGTTGCAGCAAGGCGGCAAGTACTACACCAACGTCGCCGGGCACTGGTCGACGGCACCCGCGCTGAGCGGCCCGTGGACCGCGGCTGCCAGCGTCGATGCGGCGCTGACGCAGGCGATGGCGAAGGCAGGCAAGGACGTCGACACGTTCGACAATCCGCCCGATGCGCTCAAGCAGGACTTCGCTTCTGGCAGGGCGCCCGACATATACGTGCGCACCCACCCGTCGGAGCTGATCTCGGTGCAGGGCGAGCCGCAGTTCCTCGCCATCCCTGGCACGAAACTGAGCTACATCGACAACACCGGCGCCGACGTGATCCTCGACGGCGCCGCCGACAATGCCTGGTACGTGCTCGTGTCGGGCCGCTGGTTCACTGCCGCGACCAGCAAGGGACCGTGGCGCTACGTGCCGCCGTCGAGCCTGCCGGCCGAGTTCGCGAAGATTCCGCCGGACAGCCCGAAGAGCGGCGTGCTGGCCTCGATACCGAACACGCCTGAATCGCGCGAGGCGCTGATCGCCAACGACATCCCGCAGAACGCGACGGTCAAGCGCAACGAAGCCAAGCTCAACGTGCAGTACGACGGCGCGCCGCAGTTCGTCTCGATCGGCGGCACCACGCTGCAGTACGCGCACAACACCGCAGTGCCGGTGATCAAGGTCGCGGCCAACAGTTTCTACGCGGTCGACAAGGGCATCTGGTTCAACGCCAGCTCGGCGACCGGTCCGTGGACGGTGGCAACCAGCGTGCCGGCGGAGATCTATTCGATCCCGACCAGCTCGCCGCTGCATTACGTCACCTACGTGCGCGTGTACGGCAGCAGCGACGACGAGGTGTACGTCGGTTACACGCCGGGCTATTACGGCACGGTAGTGACCGACAACGTGGTCGTCTATGGCACCGGCTACGCCTGCGACCCGTGGGTCGGCGCGTACTGGTACGGCTGCCCGGCGACCTACGGCATGGGCGTGTACTTCGGCTGGAACGCCTGGGTCGGCTGGACGTTCGGCTACGGCTGGGGCTGGTACGGCGGCTGGTACGGTCCCTACAGCCCCTGGTGGGGCCCGTGGTACGGCCCGGGCTATGGCTGGGGCTACTGGGGCGGTGGCGCGGCCGCGTGGAATGTCTATGGCCACTGGGGCAATGCCGCCGTTCGCGGCACTGCAGCCGCCTGGGCCGATCCGTGGACCGGCAATGTCGGTCGCGCTGGCCGCGGCGGTTACTACAACGAAGCCACCGGCGGTCGCGGCGTCGGCCGCGCCGGCGTCAACACCAACATCTATACCGGCACCACGCGCGCTGGCGCGCAGGGCATCCGTTACAACCCGCAGACCGGTCGCGTCGTCGCCGGCGGCGGCGGAGTCGCGGTCAATCCGTACACCGGCCAGGCCGCAGCAGGCGGCAGCCGCACCACGGTCAACACCAACACCGGACGTGTGACGCAAAGTGCCGGTGGCGCAGTGGCCGGACCCAATGGCGCAGCCGGTGGCGGCGCGTTCAACAGCCAGGGCGATCGCGTCGATGCCAAGGGCGCGGGCGGTTTCCACTACAACGCCGACTCCGGCGAGCTCAGTCGCGGTGGCGTGGTCAACATCAACGACAACGTCTACGCCGGCAAGGATGGCAACGTCTACAAGCACGACGAGAACGGCTGGAGCCAGGTCACGCGTCCGGATTCGTCGAGGAACCTGGGCGGTGAAACCCGCCAACTCGACAGCGAACGCATGGCGCGCGACCGCGGCAACGAGCGCATCACCGGCGGCAGCTACGGCGGGCGACCGTCGAACATGGGTTCCGGCGGCAACTACAACCGGCCCGCTGGCGGCTACAACCGTCCGGCCGGTGGTTACAACCGGCCGGTCGGCGGCTTCCGTCCCAGCATGGGTGGCGGTCGCATGGGCGGCGGCGGGTTCCGGCGACGCTGACAACAACGGCCGGGGGGCCTGAATGAACAAAACGATTCGTGGATCCATCCTTGCAGCGGCCGTCAGCGCCGCTGCCATCTTCGCGCCGGCATGCGCAACCGAAGGCGCGGTCGGACGCCCGATCACCGGCCTGCAGGCGGCGTCCTACTCGGGCCTGATCCCGCCCACGCCGGGCTGGAACATGCAGATCGGCTACGCGCACTACTCCGGCGACATCGGCGGTGAGCGCGAGATTCCGATCGGCGGCGTCACGTCGGTCGGCCTGACCGGCACCTTCGACATGCTCACCCTCACCGGCCTGTACATCTGGGACACCGGTGAGGGCCGCTGGAACTTCGCCTCGATGGCGACGATTCCCTTCATCGATGTCGAAGCCGATGCCGACGTGCGCCTGGGACCGATCACCGGCACCCGCAGCGACAGCGACAGCGGGCTGTTCGACGCATTCTTCGCGCCGGTGATCGCCAGCTACCACATCGACCAGCTTCGCCACGTCTCGCTGTCGCTGTACATCTACGCGCCGACCGGCGACTACGAAGCCGGGCGCCTGGCCAATCCCAGCCTCAACAACTGGACCTTCTCGCCGACGGTCGGCTACACCCAGCTGTTCCAGAAGGGCACGCTGGAGTGGAGCACCACGACCGCGGTCGACATCTACACCGAGAACGAAGCCACCGACTACCAGAACGGCGCGGTGTTCCGCGTCGACTCGCTGCTGGTCAAGCGCTTCGGCAACGGTTGGGGCATCGGCGGTGTCGGTGGCTGGATCGAACAGATCGAAGACGATGACAGTGCGCTCGCCGACCGTCTGGACGGCTTCAAGGGCCACTCGCTCGCGCTCGGACCGATCGCCACCTACGCGAAGAAGTGGGACGGCGGCCAGGTCGAATTCTCGGCGCGCTGGCTGAAGGAGTTCGATGTCGAGAACCGGCTCAAGGGTGACCCGTTCATGCTCTCGGCGAGCATCACGTTCTGAGCCGACTTCGCAAACAATCCAGGGACAACGGATGAAGGCATTGCTGGTGGGGTTTGGCCTGTCGATGGCGATGGTGATGTCGACACCCGTGGATGCCGCAGACGAAGTGACGACGGACGCGCCGGCCAAGGACGGATTCCGCGAACTGCTGCAGGACCCCGCCGACAGCAAATTCGACATGTCGCGCTGGCTGCTCGAGCACAAGGGCTTCCTGCCCGTGCCGATCATCATCACCGACCCCGCCGTCGGTACGGGTGGTGGCATTGCGTTGACCTTCTTCCACAAGCCAGCAGGCGCAACCACGCGCACCGATGACGACGGACGCAAGAAGATGGTTGCGCCCGACATCTACGGCTTCGGTGCCATGCGCACCTCCAATGGCAGCCAGGCCTACGGTGCCGGCGCGATCCTGCACTTCGACGACGACCGCTGGCGTTACCGCGGCGGCGTCGCCAAGACCGACATCAACCTGGACTTCTATACGCCCGGGCGGTTCCTGCCGCCGCAGCAGATCGGCTACAACATGGACGGCATCATGTCGTTGCAGCAGGTGTTCAAGCGCCTGGGCAAGCAGGACCTGTTCGTGGGCCTGGCGTGGATCTACATGGACCTGGACATCGGATTCGATGTCGAGTCCGACAGCGACCGGTTCAACCCGAAGGAACTCAGTGAGCGAAGCTCCGGCCTGGGCCTGTCGCTGGAGTTCGACGACCGCGACAACACGTTCACGCCCAACAACGGCTGGTTGGGGATGATCGAAGGCAACTTCTACGATGATCTGATCGGCAGCGACAACGACTTCCAGAGCTACCGCGGCCATGCCTTCGGCTACCTGCCCTTTGGCCGCCTGTCTTCTGGCGGAGATCGCTTCGTCCTGGGTGGCCGAGCCGACGTGCGCTGGGCCAACGGCGACATCCCGTTCTACCGGCTGCCCTACATCGACCTGCGCGGTATCGGCTCGGCCCGCTACCAGGACACGCGCGCGGCGACACTGGAGACCGAGCTGCGCTGGAACATGACGCCGCGCTGGGCGCTGATCGCATTCGCCGGCGCAGGTCGCACCTGGGGCCGGCACAACAGCTTCGGTGATGGCCAGAGCGAAGTCGCCAAGGGCACCGGCGTGCGCTACCTGATCGCTCGCCAGCTCGGCCTCTACACGGGCATCGATTACGCATGGGGCCCGGAGGATGAAACGTTCTACATCCAGGTTGGCAGCGCCTGGCACTGATGCCTTCACTGCATCGCAACGCGTGCGCACATGGATGCAGCGCTGTCCTCACGTCGCATTAGCGTCGCGTCCGTATCGTCCGACGAGACCCATTTTTCCATGGAGCACACGATGTCCGGACCCCAGGACCGGAAGGATCCGCCCATTCATCGCTCTCGCAAATCCGACATCGCCAAGGCCGACGACCGCGGCGCTGGCGAGCGCGCGCGCCGCAAGCGCCACGAGAGCGACAACCTCGACGAGGCATTGAACGAGACGTTTCCGGCCAGCGATCCGGTGTCGCCGTTCGTGCCGGCCAAACCGAGGGACTGATTGGAGATGGCCGGCGCGATCGGTCGGGGAGAACGCAACCGTGGTCAGGCGCACCGTGGCCAAGTGCTCGACCTGATCCTCACCCGCAAGCGCGGCATTCACGAAAAGGCCACGCGGCAGTGGGCCGCGCAGCATCTGGCAACGGCCCTCCGTTTGGGCTTCGGAGGCGAGTACGTTGTCGACAGCGCGTTCGACGGGCCTGTCTATTTCGTACCCGACCGGACGCTGCTGACCGCCGAAGCCGAACGCTTCGGCATCCACGGCCCTGCGGATCTGTTCGGTGGCGTGGTGCCCCACCCGTTCGTGGCGACCAAGTCGATCACGCATCCGGCGCCGGAAGGCGCGCGCGATCTCCCCGATGGCTGGTCGCCTGCGCTCGGCGATGCGCTGGCGCCGTCCGTGCTGCCGGGGGTGACGGTGTTCAACCTGGACGACGCACGGCGCGCGGGTCGTTCCCTGCTGGCCTCCGGCATGCCCATCCGCAGCAAGCCCGGGCACGGCATCGGCGGCTCTGGCCAGCGCGTCGTCGCCACCGCGCAGGAGCTTGACGCGGCAATCGACAGCCTCGATGCCGCTGCCATCGGCGAGGCCGGCCTGGTGCTCGAACTGAACCTGGCGACGGCGACCACCTACAGCGTCGGCGTGCTGATGGTCGGCACGATATCCCTGGCCTACAGCGGCACGCAGCGGACAACGCGCAACCATGCCGGGCACGAGGTTTATGGTGGTTCGACGCTGCGTTGCCTGCGCGGCGGTCTCGATGACCTGCTGCGGGCCGCCGTCGACGAGCGCGAACGTCGTGCCATCGCCGCGTCTGTCGGCTACGACCGCGAAGTCAGCCGTGCCTGGCCGCAGTTCTTCGCGTCGCGCCGCAACTACGACATCGTCCATGGCGAAGACGGTGCCGGCGAAGTCCGCTGCGGCGTGCTGGAGCAGTCGTGGCGTTTCGGCGGGGCATCGCCGGCAGAAGTGCTGGCCTTACGGGCGTTCGACGAGGATCCCGGCCGGAAACGGATCTGCGTTTCCTCGTGCGAGGTTTACGACCTGATCGACGTGCCTGCCGGTGCCGAGGTCTCGTTCCGCGGCGAGGACCCGGTGGTCGGGTCGATCACCAAGTACGCCATCGTCGAAGCCGACGATGCGCCGGCATGCAGCGCCCCCATCGGCGATGCAACGCACGACAGCGAGCGCCATGGACATCCGGCTTGAGTCCGTCGAGCTCGACGTCGAGGACGAACGCATCTGCGGCACCGTCCTGTCTCCGGCCGCGCGCCTTCCGGGGGTGCTGTTCGTGCACGGCTGGGGCGGCAGCCAGGAGCACGACCTGGTGCGCGCCCGCGAGGCCGCCGGCATCGGTTGTGTCTGCCTGACATTCGACCTGCGCGGGCACGAGCGCACCGCGCGCCATTGGGAGAACGTAAACCGTCCGCAGAACCTGGCCGACCTGCTCGCCGCCTACGACTGGCTGGTCAGGCGACCCAACGTCGACCCCACGGCCATAGCGGTAGTCGGCATCAGCTACGGCGGCTACCTCGCAGCGCTGCTGACGGCGCTGCGCCCGGTGCACTGGCTGACGCTGCGCTCGCCTGCGCTCTACAAGGACGAAGGCTGGGACCTGCCGAAGCTGCGCCTGCACGTCGACACCGACCTGCGCGCTTATCGCCGCAGCACGCTGCGCTGGGACCAGAACCGCGCCCTGCGCGCCTGCGCCGACTATCGCGGGCACGCACTGTTGGTGGCCGCCGAACACGACGAGATCGTGCCCGAGGCGGTGATCGACAACTACGCCGAAGCGTTCCGGCATGCGCGCTCGCTGACCCGGCGCACGGTCGACGGCGCCGATCATGCCTTCACCGAGAAGCCCGCGCAGAAGGCCTATACGGCCATCCTGATCAAGTGGCTGAGCGAGATGATCATGGGTGCGCGTGAGGAAGCCGCCGGCTTGCGCATGCGCGAGCGCGGCAAGGTCGCGTCGTCGACCAGCGAGCCGTCACGCAGCTGAGCGCCGTCGGCCGCGCGGACCGCCCAGCGATGAAACAAACAAAACCCCTCTCCCGCGCAGCACGGGAGAGGGGCAGCGTTGCGATTGCCGGTTACTTCTTGGCGACCGTCAACGCGGAGGCATCGACGCTCTTGACGCCCTTGATCTTCTTGGCGACGGCGACGGCCTTGTCGGCGCTCGCCTTGTTGTCGACGGTACCGGCGAGTTTGACGGTGCCGTTGACGGTCTCGACATCGATCGTCGTGCCCGGCACGTCCGCCGTGGCCATCAGGTCGGTCTTGACCTTGGTGGTGATCCACGTGTCGCTCGCAGGCTGCGACGAATCACCCTCTTCGGCTTCCATTGACTGGGCCTTGTCCTGGGCCATCAGCTGCATCGGCATGGCAACCGCAATCAATAGCGATGCGCCTGCGATCATGGAAAGTTTCGTCTTCATGCTCATGTAGTGCTCCGGTTCGATGTGCGGCCAGTGTGCGTATCGGCGCCTGTACCGCTGCGTGAAGACGCCGATAACCGCGCGTTGATGCTGGGGTGGGGTTCATCGATGCGAGGTCCACGTGTACGGGCCTCGATGCGACACCGCGTTGCACCAGCGGTGCTGCTGACGTGACCAATGCCATGGTCGGCAGCCACGAATGCACGCCAAGATGGCGGCGACCACTGCGAGTGCTGACCACGATGACCTTGACCCGGATTGGCGTTACCGCATTTCTGTACTCCACCGCACTGACAGCAGCCGCGGCCGATGCCTGCCTCGCGCAGGCGCTGCCTCCGCTCGATGCCGGCGCGCTGAAAGGACAGATCGTCGTGTCGACGCTTGCGCCCGGTGGTGCCCGTGACACGCGCGTGCTGGCGGCTCCTTCGGCAACACCGTTGAAAGGCGACGAAGGTTTCCGCATCGCCAGCGTGACCAAGACCTATGTCGCCGCGACCGCGCTGCGCCTGCACGAAGCCGGCAAGCTCGACCTGCAATCGACGATCGACCAGTACCTGCCCGCGCAATGGATCGATTTGCTCAAGCGCGACGGTTACAACCCCGGCGAGATGACCGTGCGCCAGCTGCTCAGCCACACCTCGGGCCTGGCCGACCACGCGCAGGCGCCGCAGTTCATCGCCGCGGTCAAGGCCAACCCGGCGACGAAATGGACGCCGGCGGAGGATGTCGCGCACCTGGTCGAGTGGACGCAGCCGGTCGGCAAACCCGGCGAGAAGTATTCGTACTCCGACACCGGCTACATCCTGCTCGGCACGATCATCGAGCGCGTCAGCGGCCAGCCGTTGCCGAAGGCGGTACGCACGCAGCTCGCGCTGAGCGGCCGCGGCCTGCCCGACACCTGGTGGGAACGCGCCGAACCGGCACGTGGACGCACGCGCGCGCACCAGTTCTTCGAGGGCGACGACACCTACGACTGGGATCCGTCGATGGACCTGTTCGGCGGCGGCGGCATCGTCGCCACGCCTGCCGACATGGCGACCTTCTTCGACGCCCTGCTGGCCGGCCGGGTCTTCCGGAACGGCGCCACGCTGGCGCTGATGCAGTCCCCGGTCGGCCTGCCCGCCGACAGCCCATATCGCCTGGGCTTGCTGACCTACTCGTTCGACGGCGTCGCCGCGACCGGCCATTCCGGCTTCTGGGGCACGCTGGTGGTGCGCGAGCCGGTGTCGGGCCGGACCATCGCCGGCGCGGTCACCCGCCGCGAGGAGTTCGACCAGCTCAAGGCGCTGGTGGGCCGCTATGTCGGCGCCGCCAATGCCGCCGCCAGGGCCGGTGGCAAGGGTGAGTGCGGGGTGCCGCCACGCCCGGAGTAAACTGGGCGGCATGAAGATCTTCAAGGCATTCACCCTGGAGGCAGCGCACCGCCTGCCTAACGTGCCCCCGGGGCACAAGTGCGCGCGCCTGCACGGGCACAGTTTCCGCATCGAGATCCACGTCGAGGGCGAGATCGACCCGCACCTGGGCTGGGTCATGGATTTCAGCGATCTCAAGGCCGCCTTCCAGCCGCTGTACGACCGCCTCGACCACCATTACCTCAACGACATCGACGGCCTCGACAACCCGACCAGCGAACGCCTGGCGGTGTGGATCTGGGACAACCTCAAGCCGGCACTGCCGCTGCTGTCGGAAGTGGTGGTGCACGAGACCTGCACCTCCGGCTGCCATTACCGCGGCAGCTGAGCTATTTGACGGTCGGACGCAGCAGCGAGCCGAAGGTCAGGTACCACGAGCTCTCGCCATCGTCGTTGCCGCCGTAGGCCAGGAACATCGGCCCCAGCGGCGTGCTGAAGCCGATGAAGAGGCTGCCGGCGAGGATCAGGTCGTCGGCATCCACCAGGTCCTTGCTGAACCATGCGTTGCCTGTTTCCAGGCTGGCGCCGACATACATCGGCAACGAGAACAGGCGACTGGTATTGCCGGTGCGCCGGTACAGCACCGCGCGCGCCAGCGCGGTCTGGTTGCCGAACAGCGCGCGCTCGTCGAACCCCGACAGGTTGAGGAACCCGCCGAGGAAGCCCTGGGTCTGGAAGAAGTTGTCGTCTTCCAGCGCGCTGCTGAAACGCGCACCCAACAGCAGGTGGTAGCGGCCCCACGCGCGTGCCCAGTCGGCGGTGAGGCGGGCGACGTTGCCTTCGACGTCCGCACCCATCACGTCGTAATAGGTCTCCAGGTCGACGCTGACACGCGTGCCCTGGGTCGGGAAGTTGATGCTGTCCAGCGTGTCCCAGGTGGCGTTGTAGTCGATGCCGGCGTAGCCCTCCTTGCCGCCGGTGAAATCGTTGGGGTTGCCGATCAGCAGGTCAGCGCGGTCGCGGCCGCGCATGAGCTGGGCGGACACCCGCCATTCCGGCTCCGGCGTGTAGCCGGCTTCCAGCGCGACCTCGCGGCGGTTGATGCGGAACTCCGCCAACTGGTTGCCGTTCGCCCACAGCGGCAGTGATTCGTTGCGCAGCTCGAGCGACGGCTTCAGGTAGAACTCGCCGGTCTGGCCGAAGGGCTGGTAGAACTCCGACAGCACGCCGGTGATTCGCCCCAGGCGCCCCACGGTGCGCCACTCGGCGCCGAGGCTGTTGATGTTGTTGAACGTCAGCTCGGCCGAAACCATGTAGCTGTTGCGGCCGTTGAAGTTGTCGTCGAGCTGGAAGCCGAGCTTGCCGAAGGCGCGCCACGGTTTGTCGACCGGGATGATCTCCAGCCCCATCTCGCCATTGCGTTCGGTCAACCGGTAGTCGATCTGCTGGAAGCGGCCGTCGCCGTAGGCGGTGCCCAGGTCCTTCTCGATCTCGTCGACATCGAACGGCTTGTCGAGGTTCTCGGCCACCGCGCGCTCGACCTGGCGATTGGCCGAGGGCGAATCGACCTTGATGACGTCGAGGAACTGCACCAGCCCCGGGTCGAAGCTGCGTTGCCGCTGGCTCTCGCGGTAGGCGGCGTAGGTGGCTTCGTCGACGGCCATCGCGCGCAACTGCGGCAACGCGGCCTCGGCGGCTTTCTCGCCGATCGCGATCGCCTCTGCGCCGCGATTGAACTCCGATGCGGTGATGTCGCCCAGCTCGGGGCGGATCAGCACGTCCTGGTCGGTCAGCGTGGCCAGCTGCGCGCGCACTTTCTCCGCCATCAGCGCGCTGATCATCTGGTCCATGATCGCCAGAGGGTTGGTCAGCGTCGCCTCGGTGTGCAGCGGCGAGCCGACGTCGACCACGATCATCCGCTGCGCACCCATCTTGCGCACGACATCGACCGGCACGTTGTCGGCCATGCCGCCGTCGACCAGCAGGCGGTTGTCGATGCGCACCGGCGCGAACGCACCGGGCACCGACATGCTCGAGCGGATCGCCAGTGCGAGGTCGCCATCTTCGAAGACCACCTTGTCGCCGGTGATGATGTCGGCGGCGACGGCGCGGAACGGGATCGGCAACTGGTCGAAGTCCTTCACGTTCCACGTCGACAAGGTCAGCCGGCGCAGCAGCAGCAACAGTTTCTGCCCCTGCACGATGCCGACCGGCAGCACCACGCGACCGTCGGTGTAACCGATCTCCAGGTCGAGCAGGTAGCGGAAGTCGGCGTCCTTGCGCCGCATCGGCTGGCCCGCGCGCGGCGGGTCGTCGATGAACATGTCGGCCCAGTCGATGGTCTCGATCAGCGTTTCCATTTCGGCCGGGGTGTAGCCGGTGGCGTACAGGCCACCAACAATCGATCCCATGCTGGTGCCGGCGACCCGGCACACCGGGATGCGTTCGCGCTCGAGAACCTTGAGGACGCCGACATGGGCCGAGCCGCGGGCACCGCCGCCGCCCAGGACCAGGCCGACGCAGGGCGGCTGGGCCTGCTGGGCCAGGGCCGAGGCAACCGGGAGCAGCGCCAGCAAGGCCAGGGCGGCCAGCCGACCGGGGCCGAGCCGGGATGCGGCGCGCAGGAGGCGGAAACTGGCGGGCACGAGGTCTCGCATCATCTTCTGGTCATCCTGGAAGGCCATCATCCCTGCTGCGGCGCATTCAGACGGTGACACGGAGTCACGTGGCGATCGCGTGACGCCATTGTGCCAGCCGGTCCCGTCGGCCAGACCCAACCCCCCGCTGAACCTGCCTGCCGACCATGTTGCACTGCAACACGAATGGATTTATGCTGCACCGCACAATCCGAACTCCCTCTCCCCGGATTGCAACCACCTAACGGAGTCAACCATGTACCAGCCGTTCAACGAGCAATTTGCCGCCGCGACGCGCCAGTTCGCGGAGACCGCCGCGCAGGTGAACCGTCTCGCCCTCGCCAATGCCGAGGCCGTCATCGGCCTGCAGCTGGCCGCGATCGAAGACCGCGTCAATGCCACGTTCGCCTTCCTCGGCGAAGCCGCCGAAGTGCGTGACTTCGAAGCCGCCAAGTCGCTGCTGCCCAAGGGCGTGCAGGTGGCTCGCGAGAACCTCGAGCGCAGCGTGAGCACCGGCCAGGAAGTGTTCGGCCGCACCCTCAAGACCCACGGCGCGATCACCGAGCTGGCCAAGGCCCAGTTCGAGACCTCGGCCAAGGAAGTGCAGACGAGCGTCGACAACACCATCAAGGCCGCCAACAAGGCTGCCAAGTAAGTAATTCGGATAACGAAACAGCCGCCTCTCTCCAAGGTCACTGATTTCCTTTATCTCTCCCCGCCAACCCCTCCCGGCGGTGGATTTGAAACCCGGCAGCGAAAGCTGTCGGGTTTTTTCTTTTGCGCGCAACCCGCTCGCCCCTCACAAGCAAACAGCCCGCCGATTGGCGGGCTGTTTGCATTCGCGACAGGACAGGCGACCGGGTCGCCGGGCGTCGCCGTTGATAACCGGATCAGAAGCTGGCGCGCACACCCAGCGAGTAGGTTTCGGTGGCATCGCTCAGCACCGCGCCGACGTGCAGGCCCCAGGTCGGGTTGAATGCGTACACCGCGCCGAAGTCGGCGAAGGCATTGCCTTCGTAACCACGGTTGTAATCGGTGTAGCCAAGATAGGCATTCGCGGTCAGCTTGTCGGTGACGCGACCCATCACGCCGGTGGTGATGTAGCCACCATCGATGTGCTCGCGAATGCGCATTCCGTAACCGGACGCCTTCACGGTGTGGCGATCGTAGGCCACCTTCGTCACCCAGTCGGCGCGGTCGCCGATCGAAGCATTGAAGCCGGCACCCAGCGACCAGTGACTGTCCTTGACGTCGGCTTTCATGCCGTCGAAGCCGCCCTCGAAAACGAAATCGCTGACATCGTGGTCGCCCTTCACTTTGCCGTACTCGCCGAACGTGAAGAAGTTGTCGGTGAAGGCATACGAACCGCTGAGCGTGCCGCCGTCCATGTCGAAGGCGTCGCTGTCGGAATAGACGTAGTCGAGCTGCGCATAGTTGTAACCGATGCCATTGGCCTCGCTGGCCTGGGACGCAATCGGAGCGGCAATGGCAACCAATGCCAGGGCCATCAGGGTCTTCTTCATCTGCTGTGTTCCTTACGTGGGGGATGTGCAGCGCGTAGCCACGCGCAGCCGCATAGCGTGGGCGATCGTCAGCGCCACACGCCATGGGACAATCTCGCAGCAACGTCTGGCCCCTTCGTCAGCGCATGAGACGAATCTCATGGCGATGCAGCTCGAACCCGCGCCCCGCAAACAAACAGCCCGCCGATTGGCGGGCTGTTTGCATTCGCAACGCGTGCGGCGATCAGGTCGCCGGGCGCGTCAGCGGTTCCTCGTCATCGTCGTGGACCAGCACCGGCTTCTCGTCGAGCTTGTCGCCGAGCACACGACGCACCGCCACGTAGAACACCGGGATCAGCAGCAGGCCCAGGAAGGTGGCGAAGATCATGCCGCCGATCACGCCCGTGCCGATCGCATGGCGCGAGTTGGCGCCGGCGCCGCTGGAGATGGCCAGCGGGAACACGCCCATGATGAACGCGAACGAGGTCATCAGGATCGGACGGAAGCGCAGGTGCGCCGCCTCGATCGTCGCCTCGCGCAGCGTCTTGCCGTGCTGGCGCTGCTCGATCGCGAACTCGACGATCAGGATCGCGTTCTTCGCCGCCAGGCCAATCACGGTGATCAGGCCGATCTTGAAGTAGATGTCGTTGGGCAGGCCGCGCAGCAGCGAGAACAGCACCGCACCCAGCGCACCCAGCGGCACCACCAGCAGCACCGCCACCGGCACCGACCAGCTCTCGTACAACGCCGCCAGGCACAGGAACACCACCAGGATCGACAGCGCCAACAGCGCCGGCGCCTGGTTGCCCGAAAGGATTTCCTGATACGACTGGCCCGTCCAGTCGTAACCGAAGCCTTCCGGCAGGTCCTCCTCGACGATCTTCTGCATCTCGTCCATCGCCTCGCCCGAGCTGTGGCCCGGTGCCTGCGAACCGACGATCTCCACCGCCGAATAACCGTTGTAACGGGTCAGCGACGGCGATGCGGTGATCCAGTGGCTCTTGACCACGTTCGACAACGGGATCATCGCACCGTTGGGGTCGGTGTCGTCGGCGTCGCCATCGGGGCTGGGCGTGTAGAAGTTGGCCAGCGAACCCGGACCGGTGCGATACGGCGCGTCGGCCTGCATGGTCACGCGCTTGACGCGGCCGGAGTCGACGAAGTCGTTGACGTACACCGGCGCCAGCATCAGCTGGATCGAGTTGTAGATGTCCGACACCGACAGGCCCATCGACTGCGCCTGCACACGATCGACGTCGAGCTTGAGCTGCGGCGCCTCCTCGAGCTGGTTCGGTCGCACCGCGGTCAGCGCCGGGTTCTGATTGGCCTTGCCCAGCAGGGTGTTGCGCGCCTCGGCCAGCGCCTCACGGCCCTTGCCGCCGCGATCCTGCAGGTACATGTCGAAACCGCCGAACTGACCCAGGCCGCTGACGGTGGGCAGGTTGATCACGAAGATCTGCGCGTCGCGGATGCCATACAGCGCCATGTTGGCGTTCTGGATGAACTCGCTGGCGGTGACCTTGCGCTCTTCCCAAGGCTTGAGGCGGATGAAGGCGATGCCGACGTTCTCACCCTGGCCGACGAAGCTGAAGCCGGAGACCTGGAAGATGCCGTCGAAGCCTTCCTGCTTCTGCATGGTCGAGCGGACCTGGTCGAGCACGGCGTTGGTGCGCGTGATCGACGCGCCCGGCGGCAGGCCGATCAGGGCGATCGCATAGCCCTGGTCTTCCTCGGGCAGGAAGCTGCCCGGCATGCGCGTGAACAGGAAGCCGCACAGCACCACCAGCAGGCCGAACACCATCATCCAGCGCGGCGTGTGCTTGATCGCGCCGCCGATGTGGCCGATGTAGGTGCCGCTGACCTTGTCGTACAACTTGTTGAAGTTGCGGAAGACGAAGTTGTCGCGGTGGTGGTCGGCGGTCGGCTTGAGCAGCGTCGCGCACAGCGCCGGGGTGAAGCCCAGTGCCAGGAACGCCGAGAAGAACATCGCCATGGCGATGGTGATGGCGAACTGCTTGTAGATCTCGCCGGCCGAACCGCCCTGGAACGCCGACGGGATGAACACCGCCGCCAGCACCACGGTGATCGCCACGACCGCGCCGCTGATCTGGCTCATCGACTTGCGCGTGGCCGCCTTCGGCGACAGGCCCTCCTCGGTCATGATGCGTTCGACGTTCTCGATCACCACGATCGCGTCGTCGACCACGATGCCGATCGCCAGCACCATGCCGAACAGGCTGAGCTGGTTGATCGTGAAGCCGATGAAGTACATGCCCAGGAACGTGCCGAGCAGCGCGATCGGGATCACCAGGGTCGGGATCAGCGTCGCGCGCAGGTTCTGCAGGAAGATCAGCATCACCAGGAAGACGAGCACGATCGCCTCGAACAGGGTCTTGATCACTTCCTTGATCGAGACCGAGACGAAGGTCGAGCTGTCGTACGGCGCGAACCAGCTCACGCCCGGCGGGAAGGTGCTCTGCAGCTCCTCCATGCGCGCGTAGATGGCTTCGGCCACGCCCAGTGCGTTGGCACCCGGTGCCAGCTGGACGGCGAAGCCGGCGGCCGGCTGGCCGTCCCAGCGGCTGTCGAAGCCGTAGGCGGTCGCGCCCAGGCCGATGCGGGCAACGTCGCGCAAACGCACGCTGGTGCCGTCGGTGTTGGTGCGCAGGATGATGTTGCCGAACTGCTCGGGCGTGCTGAAGCGGCCCTCGGCCGACACCGTCGCGGTGAACGCCTGCCCGGCCGGTGCCGGATCGGCGCCGATCTTGCCGGCGGCGAACTGCACGTTCTGGCCGCGCACGGCGGTCAGCACCTGCGTCGCCGACAGGCCGAAGCCACGCAGCTTGTCCGGGTTCAGCCAGATGTTCATGGCGTATTCGCTGCCGAACTGCTGGGTGCTGCCCACGCCCGGTACGCGCGCGATCTGGTCGAGCACGCGCGAACCGATGATGTCGCTGAGGCTGTCGCGGTCGAAACGCTCGCTGTCGGCGCGCAGCGCGACCACCATCAGGAAGCCGGCGTTGGCCTTGGCCACCACCACGCCCTGCTGGGTCACTTCGGTCGGCAGTCGCGGCGTTGCCAGCGCGACCTTGTTCTGCACCTGCACCTGGGCGATGTCCGGATCGGTGCCCGGTGCGAACGTCAGGGTGATGTTGGAACCGCCGCTCGAACTCGACGAGGAGTTGAAGTAGACGAGGTTGTCGATGCCGGTGAGCTGCTGCTCGATCACCTGGGTGACCGCGCCTTCAGCCGTCTCCGCGCTCGCGCCCGGGTACGACGCCGACACGGTGACCTGCGGCGGGGCGATGCTCGGGTACGACTCGACGCCGAGGTTGAAGATCGCCAGCACGCCGCACAGCGATATCAGGATCGCGATGACCCAGGCGAAGACCGGGTGGTTGATGAAGAATCTGGACATGGTGGGGGATCAGTCCTTGTTTGCCTGCGCCTCGGCGGCAGGCTTGGCGGCAGGCTTTGCGTCCTGGGCAGGCTTGCCTTCACCGGCAGCGGCAACGGGTGCTGCCTTCGCCGGCTGGCCCGGCGTTGCGCGCTGGATGCCCGAGACGATGACCTGGTCGCCGGCGGCCAGGCCGCTGCTCACGACCCAGCTGTCACCCTGCAGGCGATCGGTGACGACGTCCTTGCGCACGACCTTGCCGTCGCCGCCAACCACCAGCACGTACGGGCTCTTGGCATCGCGCAGCAGGCCGACCTGCGGGACGAGGTAGGCGTTGGCCTGCTCGCCGAGCGTCGCCTTCAACGTCACGTAGGTACCCGGCAGCAGGTTCTTGTCCGGGTTGGGGATGCGCGCGCGCATCGCGATCGCACCCGTTGCCGGATCGACCACGTCACCGGAGAAGTCCATCGTGCCGGTGCGCTGGTAGACGCTGCCGTCGGGCAGCACCACCTGCACTTCGCCCTCGCCGGTGCCGGCGCCGGTGCGGGCGCGACGGATCTGCTCGAGCTCGGTGACGCTGACCGAGAAGTTCACGTACAGCGGATCGATCTGGTCGACGGTGGTGAGCAGCGTCGCCGTGTCCTGGCCGACCAGTGCGCCCTCGGTGACCTGCTGCTTGCCGGCGCGACCGCTGATCGGCGCGCGCACGGTGGCGTAGCCCAGGTTGATGCGGGCATCGGCCAACGCGGCCTGCGCCTGCTTCACCGCGGCGGCGGCGCTGCGTTCGGCGGCAAGGGCATTGTCGAGATCGGACTGCGAGACGAACTTCTGCGGCGCCAGGCGACGGGCGCGGTCGGCAGCCGACTTGGCGTTGGCATACGTCGCTTCCGCTGCCGCGAGTGCGGCCTGGGACTGGCCCGTCGACGCCTTCAGCTGGTCCGGATCGATCTGGAACAGCACCTGCCCGGCCTTCACGTCGGTGCCTTCGTCGTACAGGCGCTGCTTGAGCACGCCCGGCACGCGGGCGCGCACGTCGGCGCTGCGGAATGCCGCCAGACGGCCGACAAGGTCCTTCTGCAGCGGCACGTTGCCCGGTTGCAGTTTGACCACGCCGACTTCCGGAGGAGGCATGCCGCCCCCCTGTGCCTGATCCTTGCCGCCACAGGCGGTGAGTGCGAGGGCCAACGCGGCGGCCATTGCCACCGAGCGCGGGTTCTTGACCATGGGGGAGGACTCCGATTCCGTCATGTACGAGCGATGATGCTCAGATTGGTTTAATTCCTATACCGCCCAGTCTAGCATTCTGAGTTTTCCGCCCACCCCCCAGAAGTCACGCGCGGGGTGATCACGCCGGATCAGGCACAAGCAAGTCCGCAGAGCCCGCTTTGGCAAACCGTTTCAGACGCTGGTCGGCGCAAGCAGGTGCGCCAGTGCGGCGGGATCGGGCCGATCGCGGAACGGCAGGCGTCCCCAGCAAGGTATCGGCAAGCGGTGACGTAGCAGTGTGAAGTTGTCGTCGGCGCGCGCCATCTGCGGATCGATGTCGTTGGCGATCCAGCCGGCGAGGCGTAATCCATCGGCGGCGATCGCGCGCGCGGTCAATCGTGCGTGGTTGATGCAACCCAGGCGCAGGCCGACCACCATCACCACCGGCAGGTCCAGAGCGCGTACCAGGTCGGCCTGGTCGAGATCGGTCGACAGCGGTGCGGCCCAGCCACCGACGCCTTCCACCACGACGGCATCGGCCATCGCCGACAAGCGTGCATGCGCATCCAGGATCGGCTGCAGCTGCACAGTGACACCGGCATCGGCCGCGGCAAGTTCCGGTGCCAGCGGCTGCAGCAGCGCATAGGGGTTGACGTCGTCATAGGCCGGGCGTGGCTCGCTGGCCGCCTGCAGCAGCAGCGCATCTTCGTTGCGCAGGCCGTCGGCGGTGACCTCGCAGCCGCTGGCGAGCGGCTTCATGCCGACCGCACGCAGGCCGCGCGCGCGCAGCGCGTACAGCAGCGTCGCACTGGCCAGTGATTTTCCGATGCCGGTATCGGTGCCGGTGACGAACCAGCCGGCTCGGGCCTCGGGCCCGTTCATGCCCGGACCGTCCGTCGCAAGCCCGTGGACCGCACGCTGGTAGACTGCGGGAAAGAGGCAAGTATGTTCACCAGCGAAAGTCTAAGCGGGCCCAAGCCCGAACAGTACGCACAGTTGCTCGAGCAGGCGCGGGCGCTGGTGCACGGCGAACGCGACCGTGTGGCCAACGCAGCCAATCTCTCGGCCCTGGTGTACCACTCCCTGCCCGGCCTGAACTGGGTCGGTTTCTACCTGTTCGACGGCACCGAACTGGTGGTCGGACCGTTCCAGGGGTTGCCGGCCTGCATCCGGATTCCGCTCGACAAGGGCGTCTGCGGGGCGGCCGCGACCACCCGCCAGACCCAGCGGATCGCCGATGTCCACGCCTTCCCTGGCCACATTGCGTGCGATTCTGCGTCTAACTCCGAACTGGTCGTGCCACTTGTGGGGGGGGATGGCCAGCTGATCGGCGTGTTCGATCTGGACAGCCCGCACTTCGACCGCTTCGACGCCGACGACCAGCGCGGCTTGGAAGCGATTGCCCAGGCCTTCGTGGAGTCGCTGGCATGAATATCGGTAAAGGCGGGGAAAAAGGCGGCGACAAGCTGCGCAACATCGGTCCCAAGTCGGCGGCCTGGTTGCGCCAGGTGGGACTGCGCTCGCGCGAGGACCTGACCGCGGTCGGGACCGTCGAGGCGTTCATGCGCGTCAAGCGCGCCGGCTTCAAGCCGACGCTGAACCTGCTGTACGCCATCGAAGGCGCGCTGCAGGACTGCCACTGGCAGGAGATCCCCGACGAGCGCCGCGCCGAACTCATCGCCGCCACCGAAGCGGCGATCGCCCTGCTGCCGCCGCCGCGCTACCGCCCGCCGGCCGGCCCGGTGACGACCACCCAGGTCGCCGAGGAAACGATGGCGATGCCGTCGCTGCTGGATGAGCCGGCAGACCGGGACTGAACCCCATTTGGGCAGCGCCCCGCTAATCGCGTAGACTGCGCCCCGCTTCGAGGTGACCCGGCGGCGTCCTGCCGGCGGGTTGAAACGGGAAGCCGGTGACGTCCCAGCAGGGATCATTCCGGCACTGCCCCCGCAACGGTAAGCGAGTACAAGCGCTGCATCCGCCACTGTGCAAGTCACGGGAAGGCGCGGCGCCGGAGAGCACAGCCCTCCACTCGCGAGTCCGGAGACCGGCCTGGAAGCAGGGTCACGCGCCCGTACATGACTGTACGGCGGTGCCCACCACTGGTTGCGATGCGGAGGGCATCGCGGCGGCGACGTTGGCGCCGTGCGCCCACACCGCAGCCTCGTGCACTCTCCTTTCGCGACTTTCCCAGTTGCCCGTCACGGCCCGAGCCGTGCGTTGGAGAATCATCGATGCAATTGCGTACCCCGTTGTCCCTGTCCGTGCGCCTGGCCGTCGCGTGCCTGCTCGCCGCACCCGCGCTTGCCCACGCGCAGGACAGCGCTGGCGCCACCGACCCGACCGAGCTTGACCAGGTCATCGTCACCGCCAACCGCACCGCGATCAGCGTCAACGATGCGCTGGCACCGGTGGAAGTCATCGACGCCGAACAGATCCGCCGCAGCCAGGCACGCTCGCTGCCGGACCTGCTGCGCGGCCGCGCCGGCATCTCGATGTCCAACCAGGGCGGCAACGGCAAGCTGACCACGCTGTTCCTGCGCGGCGCCGAATCCGACCACGTGCTGGTGCTGGTCGACGGCATCCGCGTCGGCTCGGCGACCTCGGGCCTGACCGCGTTCCAGGACCTGCCGATCGAAATGATCGACCGTGTCGAGATCGTCCGCGGCCCGCGTTCGAGCCTGTACGGCGCCGACGCCATCGGCGGCGTGATCCAGGTATTCACCCGCCGCGACAAGCAGGCCTTCGCCCCGCGCGTGCGCTTCGACGGCGGTAGCAACGACACGCTCGGTTACGGCGTCGGTTTCGGCGGCAGCAATGACCGTGGCTGGTTCGGTGCCGACTACCAGCACACCCGCACCAGCGGCATCAACGCCTGCAACGGCTTCTTCGACCCGGCCACCTTCGACGGCGCCGGTTGCTTCATCGCCCTGGACTCGCAGCCCGATCGCGATGGCTACGAGAAGGATGCGCTGTCGCTGCGCGGCGGCATCAACCTGACCGAGCAGTGGAGCCTGGAAGGCCACGCGCTGCGCAACGAAGGCGACAACGAGTTCGACGGTGACTTCACCGACCGTGCCGAAACCGTGCAGCAGGTGATCGGCGGCAAGCTGCGCTGGCACCCGTCCGACCGCGTCGACGTGCACCTGACCGCCGGCCGCAACGTCGACTCGTCCGACAACTTCCTCGGCGATACCTACCTCGACTTCTTCAGCACCAACCGCGACAGCGCGACGCTGCAGGGTGACTTCGGCATCGCCGCCGACCAGCTGGTCAGCGTCGGCCTGGACTGGCTCAACGACAGCGTCGAGAGCACCACGCCGTACGACGAGGATGAGCGCGACAACAAGGCCGCGTTCGTGCAGTACCAGGCGAAGTTCGGCGCGCAGTCGCTCGAGGCCAGCGTGCGCCGCGACGACAACGAGCAGTTCGGCGGCCACACCACCGGCGGCGCCGCCTGGGGCCTGGTGTTCGCCGACAACTGGCGCGTCACCGCCGGCTACGGCAGCGCGTTCAAGGCACCGACCTTCAACGAGCTGTACTTCCCCTTCTTTGGCAATCCCAACCTGCGCCCGGAAGACTCAGAGACCTGGGAGCTGGGCCTGGCCTACCTGGGCGACGGCTTCAACGTCCACCTCGACACCTTCAGCACCGACGTCGACGACCTGATCGCTTTCGATGCTTCGATCAACCTGCCCAACAACGTCGAGAAGGCGCGCATGCAGGGTGCCGAGCTGTCGGCCGACGCCACGATCGCCGACTGGACCATCGCCGGTGCGATCAGCTACCTCGACACCGAGAACCGTCGCGGTTTCTACGAGGGCAATGAACTGGCTCGCCGTGCGAAGAACAGCGCCCGCCTCGACGTCGACCGCGCCTTCGGTGCGTTCCGCGTCGGCCTGACTGCAGTCGGCGAAGGTTCGCGCTTTGACGACGTCACCAACAGCCGCCGCCTCGGCGGCTACGGCACGCTCGACCTGCGCGCCGAGTACGCCATCACCCAGGACCTGACGTTGCAGGCCCGCGTGGCGAACGTGTTCGACCGCGATTACGAGACTGTTGCGTTCTACAACCAGCCCGGTCGGGAGTGGTTCCTCACGCTGCGTTATGCGCCGGTGAACTGAGGCGTTGGTTTGATCCGAGAAGAGGCCCGGCAATGCCGGGCCTTTTTTTGTGTGGTCAGTGGGGGAGGAGGTGGGGTGTATTCCGCGAACCTCCGCTTCGCTCCGTTTACTGTTCGCGAAATACACCCCACCCCCTCCTTCCGGAAGCTTCTACTGTTCTATTGACTTCAACTGGTGGCGAGAGCGCAGTGCCCGCGTGATGCAGCTGCGACGGTCGGACTCGCGCTGTGCCGGCCCTGGACGGTGTCCGTGCCCTCGCTCATTCGCACGTCTGCTCGGTGATCTGGGTCCCGGACGCCCGCGAAAGGAAGTGGTCGTTCCAAACCCACTCGCGCTGTTGAGCTCCTCTCCCATTCGGCAGAGGGGTTGGGGAGGGGCAGTCGAAGACCGGGCAACGAATTGCCGGAGCGTCGGCCGCCGGGACGGGGATTGCGCAGCAGTGGGCCATGGATGGCCCACGCCCCGCATCAGACAGGATGTCTGACTAAGGGGCGGAGCAATCCCCGGCCCGGCGGACGACGCCACAACGCAGACACGAGCCCCGATCAACGCATCCGATCGAACGAGTACAAGGCCGCCAGCGGATGCTGCCGGCGCTTGATGGCCGCCCGGATCAGGTCGCGACCGACCATCGAGTAGGTGATGCCGTTGCCGCCATACGCCATGGCGAACAGCACACGCGGGCCCCATTGCGCGTTCGCGCCCATGAACGGCAAGCCGTCCTTCGTCTCGGCGAAGGTGCCGGCCCATGAGAATGCAGGTATCAATGGCTGCAGCTGCGGGAACAGGCCCGACAGCTTCTCCATCAGCTTGCCCGCCTTCTTGCCGACGCGGCCATCGCGTCTTGCCGGGATGTCCACTGCATCGTCCTCACCGCCGACGATCACGCGACAGTCGGGCGTGGTGCGCAGGTAGAGGTACGGCCTGGCGGTCTCCCACATCACCGTGCGCCGCAATGACGCCAGGACATCAGGGTCCAACGGATCGGAAATGAACGCATAGCTGCTGCGGTTGCTGGCAAAGCGCCGGTCGAGCCACTGCTGGGATGCGTAGCCCGCCGCAACCACCACATGCCCGGCGCGGACGCGCAGGCCGTCGCCCGTGACCAGGTCCACCTTGCGCGCCGACGGCTCGATGCGCTCGACGCAGGTGCGGTCGAACACCTGCGCACCCTGCCCCTGCAGCGCGCGGAACAGTCGGTGGGTCAACCGGTACGGATCGATACTGGCGGCCGGTGTACTGACGATCGCCGCAGGCGCGCGGAAGCCAAAGCGCTCCAGCAGCTCCTCCGGCCCCAGCCACTCGACATCGAAACCGTGCTCCGCGCGCAGGTCGAACTCGCTGCGGAGCTTGCGTCGATGCCAGGCGCGACTGGCGTAGTACACGCTGTGCACGCGCTCGAAGCCGACATCACGCAGGCGACGCGAAAGCGCCTCCAGCTGCCCGATGGTTTCGGCGCTGGCGCGGTACGACTTGAGCGCCTCGGTCAGCCCGTACTGCCTGGCCAGGTCACCCAGCGTCACGTCGCTCTCGTACTGCAGCAGCGCCGTGCTCGCCGCGGTGCTGCCCCAGCCGATGTCGCGCTGCTCCAGCACGACGACCTCGTGGCCGTCCTCGATGAGCGCGTCGGCGATCAGGGCGGCAGTCACGCCGCCGCCGATGATCGCCACGTCACAGCGGGCATCCGCCTCCAGTCGCGGAAAGGCGTACATCAGGCCGTTGCTGACGGCCCAATAGGGATACCCGCTCTTAAGGTCCAATCAGTGCTTCTTCGGCATCGATTCGCGCGCCTTCTCGGCACGCGCCGCGCCGATCGCCGTCTCGACCTGCTTGACCTCCTCCGGCGGCGGCAGCACGGCGGGGATGCCCAGCGACTGCAACCACAGCTCACGGCTCCAGCCGCGCGTGTGGTAGAGGTGATGGTCTTCGTCGTTCTCCACCGCCTCGTGCGCCTGCTTGAGCACTTTCGCCAGGTCGCCGGTGGTGTGCTTGGCAATCTGTCCGATCAGTTCCCAGTTGTGGTGGTCCTTGGTTTCGGCCAGTACCACGCATTCGGTAGCCACCAGTTCGGCGGCGGTGGGATTGCCGCTCTTGCGCGCCATGTCCATCGCCGCGACCAGCGACGCGCCGATGTGGCCAACAACCTCGCGACCCGGCGTCTTCGTTTCCGGATCCAGTCCCAGCTGCTCGAACACATTGAGCAGGACCTTGCGATGCGTTTTCGTCTCGGACAGGTACTCCTGCCACTCCTCGCGCAGGTCCTCGTTGACGGCGCAGCCGATGGCGGTCTCGTAGATCTTGATGCCCCCCATTTCGGTTTCCAGCGCCTGATACAGCAGTTCGTTGACCTGATCCTGTTCGATCGATGCTTTCCTGGCCATTGCCGGGACTCCAGTGGACTGATTTGCGTAGTCCACGTGTAGCCACCGCGGCGTTAACCGGACGTGGAAAATTCGCTGGTCGCCGTCGACATCCGCGCGCGATGACATCCAACCGGAAGTGAATGTCCTCCTCACGAAAGCGACTGGATGCGTTCGCTTTGCGCACGGACGACTGCCATTGACACCGTCGCCGGGCGCGGGAAAGTATGTGGCGGGGAAGCAGTCCGGGGCCGGATCGGCCCGCGCATCAGGGCGAGGCGAATGAATTCTTCATCTGTAACTGATCTTCTAGGCCAGTACGACCCGTCGTTGCCGCTGGCCGAGGCCTCCACCATTCCTGCCTCCTGGTACGTCGACGAGCGCATCAGCGAGCGCGAGAAGCGCACGACCTTCTCGCGTTCCTGGCAGATGGCCGGGCGCCTGGACCAGCTGCGCGAGTCCGGGCAGTACGTCACCTGCGAAATCGCCGGCGAGCCCATCCTGGTCGTGCGCGGCAGCGACGGCGAGCTGCGCGGCTTCTTCAATGTCTGCCGCCACCATGCCGCCGCGGTAATGACCGAGCCATCGGGCTGTGCGCAGAACCTGCGCTGCCCGTACCACGGCTGGACCTACACGCTGGAGGGCGCGCTCAAGGGCACGCCGAGCTTCAACAGCGAATGCCACTTCGACCGTTCGCAGCACGGGCTGGCGCCGGTGGCGACCGCGGTCTGGGAGAACTGGGTGTTCGTGCGGCTGGATGCCCAGGGGCCGAGCCTGGAAGAGTTCCTCGGCGTCGACCTGATCGAGCAGATCCGCCCGCTGCAGCTGTCGAAACTGCACTTCTTCGAACGCCGCCATTACCTGTTCGACTGCAACTGGAAGGTCTTCGTCGACAACTACCTCGACGGCGGCTACCACGTCCCGCACCTGCACAAGGGCCTGGACAGCGTCCTGGACTACAAGAACTACACGATCGAGAACGGCGGCCGCTTCTGCCTGCAGTCGAGCCCGCTGACCACGGCCAAGGCGCAGGAGGACTACGCCGCGGTGCGCAAGGGCGATCGTGCGCTGTACTACTGGATGCACCCGAACCTGATGATCAACTGGTACGAGGGCGTGATGGACACCAACCTCGTGCTGCCGCTGGGCGTAAACCAGACCGAGGTGATCTTCGACTTCTGGTTCGAGGATGTGTCCGAAGCGGCGTATGCGCGCAACCGCGCCAGCGTCGATGTCGGCCAGCAGATCCAGGACGAGGACATGGCGATCTGCAAGTCGGTGCAGCGCGGGCTGCATTCACGCGCGTATTCGACCGGACGGCTGTCGGTGCGGCGCGAGGCGGGGGAACATCTGTTTCACCGGTTGCTGCATGAGGATCTGAGCGCGGGCGTCTAGTCCGGTGCCGGCGGCGTCTCGGCCACCGGCTGCAACCGCACCAGCTGCTCATGCCGCAACCACCACGCGGCAATCCCCAGCCAGAGCAGGATCATCGAGATCACCGTCTTCTGCCGCAGGCCCTCGGGCATGCCGTGCCAGTACGCGTAGATCCACAGGGCGATGAAGCTGGCCACGGCCAGGGGCAGCGCCAGTGCCACGTGCACGCGCCAGATCGCGTCGTAGTGGAAGCGCCAGGACTGCAGCACCATCGCCGAGGTCACGCTCAGGAACGTGGTCATCGCGGCCAGCCGGTGCAGCTGGTTTTCCTGGTCATGGTCCAGCAGCGGCAGATCTGTTTCGGAGATCGCGGTCAGCGCCAGCGCGATCCCGGCCAGGGCCAGCAGCGCTGCGGGGACGGCGCTGCGCGCCTGTGGCTGCAACACGCGGTACAGGCCCGCGCCCAGCAGGATCAGCGCCATGCTCAGCGAGTAATAGGCCAGCCGCAGCCAGCCGCCATACGGACCCTTGAGATAGGCACTGAGCGGGTCCTGGCGCCAGTCCAGGTCGGTGCGCAGCCACTGCAGCACGATGCAGGTCGACAGGAAGACGAGCACGGCCACCAGACAGATCAGCCCTGACTTCTGCCGCACTACCCCGTCGAGGAAGCCGCCCTGCTTCCTTCGGACTGCCGCATCGACGGGAACCGTCGCTTTCATGACTGTGCCAACGAGGCGGCCGCGATTTCGCGGCCACCGTCGACTTTACGCGCTTGCCTTGGCCTTCAACACTGCCTGCGCGCCATTACGTCCGGCCGCGCCGCTGATGCCGCCACCGCCGTGGCTGCCACTGCCGCACAGGTAGAGGCCATCGACCGGGGTGGCATGGTTGGACCAGCCCGGCAGCGGACGCATGAAGAACATCTGGTCGAGGATCAGCTGTCCGTGGTTCATGTCGCCTTCGCTGAGGCCGTACTGCTGTTCCAGGTCGACCGCGGTGATCGTGCGCACTTCGCGCACGGACGCTTCCAGCGCCGGGAACTGCCCGGCGACGATTTCAATTGCGGTGCGCTCGATCGTCGCCCTCGCCTCGTCCCAGCCGGTTCCGCGCAGCTTGAACGGCGCCGACTGGACGTGGATGGAAACGACTTTGCCGGCGGTGGTGACCTCCAGGTAGGGCTGAGCCGACAGCTCGCCGTACTTGGCTGCGTCGTACGCGCGCTCGAGGTACTTCAACGTCGGTGCGATCGCCAGCGTTCCCGCCGGCAGGCCGTGGTTGCCGTTGGTCAGCAGGTGGACCTTGGCGACCGCGCCGCGCATCTTGATCGACTGCACCTGCCAGACGAAGTCCGGCGGCAGCTCCGGCGCGCCGACCAGGCCCAACAGGGTGCGACGCGGATCGGCGGCCGACAGCACCGTCGTCGCGGCGATCTCCTCGCCGTTGTCCAGGCGCACGCCCGAGACCCGCAGCGAGTCGACCAGGATGCGTTCGACGCCGGCGCCCGTGCGCAGCTCGCCACCGGCGGCCTTCAATGCCGCCACCAGCGCCTCGGCCACCTTGCCGTTGCCGCCGACGACCGCCCGCTGGGCGAGGCCGCCGCGGTTGAGCCAGTTGTGCATCAGCGTGTAGCCGGTGCCGGCCGACATCGAGCCGAGCGTATGGCCGTGGATGCCGACGGCCGCCACCGCGGCCTTCACCTGCTCCGACTCGAACCATTCCTCGGTGAATTCCACCGTCGACATCGACATCGCCCGGATCACCCGGAACATGTCGCGGCCGCCGAGGCGGCGCAGCGTCCAGGCCAGCTTCGCCAGTGGCCAGCCTTCGGCCAGGCCGACATGCGGCAGGCGCGGCATCGGCGTGCGGTAAGCCGCATCGAGGAAGGCGGCGGCGCGATCCATGAAGGCGACGAACTCGGGCCAGCGTGCGGCGTCCGCCGCGGAGAACTGGCGGATCGATTCGAGCGTGGCGGCATCGCCGGCCGTGGCCGACAGATGCAGGCGCTTGCCGTCGGGCTGCAATGACACGTACGGCGTCGCGGCTTCGTACGCCAAGGCCATGCCGCGCCAGCCCGAGGTCGGCGACGATGTCCGGGCGCAGCTGCGCGCCGGCGTGCAACGGGTCGAAGCTGCTGTCGCCGAGGGTGTCGGTGGCGAGCTGCCCGCCGGCGCGGTCGCGCTGCTCGAGCACCAGCACCTTCTTGCCGGCCTTGGCGAGATAAGTCGCCGCGACCAGGCCGTTGTGGCCGGCGCCGACGATGAGGATGTCGTATCGCGTGTTCGTCATGATCACTTCCAGTCCTTCAGTACTTCCTGCGCGGCCATCTTGCCGGCCGCGCCCATCACGCCACCTCCTGGGTGCGCGCCGGACGCGCCGAAGTAATAGCCCGGCAACGGCGTGCGGAAGTCCGCCCACTGCGGCGCCGGTCGCAGGAAGAACAGCTGGTGCAGCAACAGTTCGCCGTGGAAGATGTTGCCGCCGGTGATGCCGGCGATCTGCTCGATGTCCTTGGGCGTGATCACCTGCTTGCCGACGATCTTGCTGCGGATGTCCGGGGCGTAGCGCTCGAGCGTGGAGATCACCGTCTCGCCGAACGCGTCGCGCTTGGCATCGTCCCAGCCGCCCTCGATGTCGTACGGCGCGTACTGCACGAAGCACGACGCCACGTGGTGGCCCGGCGGCGCCATGTCGCGGTCGATCATCGACGGGAAGATCATGTCGATGTACGGCTGCTTGGCGAACTGGCCGTACTTGGCCTCGTCGTAGGCGCGCTCGATGTACTCCATGCTCGGGCTGATCGAGACCGCGCCGCGGTGCAGCGGGCCTTCGCCGGGAAGGCAGGTGAAGTCCGGCAGTCCGCTGAAGGCGATGTTGACCTTGCCGGAGGAGCCGCGGACACGGAAGTTCTTGATCTGCTGCACGAACTCGTCGGGCAGGTGCTTGCCTTCGACGAACTGCAGGAAGCTGCGCTTCGGGTCCGCCGCCGAGATGACGACCTTCGCGCGCAGCTCGTCGCCGTTGGCCAGCGCCACGCCGGAAGCGCGGCCACCGCGCACGATCACTTGCTCGACCGCGGCATTGGTGCGGATCTCCACACCCAGCGCGCGCGCCGAACTGGCGATCGCCTGGGTGACGCCGCCGTTGCCGTTCTTGCAGAAGCCCCAGGCGCGGAAGGCGCCGTCGATCTCGCCCATGTAGTGGTGCAGCAGCACGTAGGCGGTGCCGGGCGAATGCGGACCGAGGAAGGTACCGATGATGCCGCTGGCCGACTTGGTGCCCTTGAGCGGGTCGAACTCGAACCAGTCGTTGAGCAGGTCGGCGGCCGACTGCGTGAGCAGCTTGGCGATCTGGTAGAGCTCCTTCTCCGACAGACTCTTGCCGTACTGGCCGAGCTTGAGCAGGCCCTTGAGGTCGCGCAGGCTCAACGACGACGGATCCGGCGGCACCAGGCCGATGATCGGCTTGATCGCCTTGGCCGCGCGCGCCATCACCCGGCCGTACTCGTCGGACGCTTCGGCATCGCGTGGCGAATGGCGATAGAGCTCCTGGCGCGTGAGGTCGTGGTCGTCCCACGCGGCCAGGTAGTCGCCGTTGTCCATCGGCGTGACCGTGCTCGGCAGCGGCAGGATCTTCAGGCCGTGCCTGGGCAGCTCCAGGTCGCGGATGATCTCCGGTCGCAGCAGGCTGACCACGTAGGAGAACTGGCTGAAGCGATAGCCGGGGAACGGTTCGGCGGTCACTGCCGCGCCACCGACGACCTCGCGGCGTTCGAGAACGGCCACCTTCTTGCCCGCGCGCGCCAGGTAGGCGGCGGCGATCAGGCCGTTGTGGCCGGCGCCGATGACGATGGCGTCGTACTGGTTGGTCATCACTTCTTCTTCCACTCCGGCTCGTAGAACGGCAGCTTCACCACCTTGCCCGGCGCCTGCAGGCGCTTGTGCTCGACGGTGACTTCCATGGTCAGTGCCGTTCCCGGCTCGTAGTACGGACGCTGCAGGTGCACCAGCGCGATGTACTTCTTCAGCACCGGCGACCAGGTGCTGGTGGAGGCATAACCCACCTGCCTGTCGCCCTGCATCATCGGCAGGCTCTCGCGCACCGCCATGCCGGGGATCTGCGGCGGCAGGCCGACGCGGGCGAACAGCGGCTCCATCTTTTCCCAGTCGACCTCGAAGCCGACCAGCTTCCACGCCGAGCCTTCGCGCTTTTCCTTCTCGAGCGCGCGGCGGCCAACGAAGTAGCCGGGCTTGTCGAGCTGCACCGCCCAGTCCAGGCCCATCTCCAGCGGCGTCGACTTCTGCCCTTCGATCCAGGCGTGGTTGGCGGCGGTGTAGTCGACGTCGATCATGAACAAGCCCGCTTCGACTCGTGCCATGTCCATCGCCAGGATGCCGCACGGGACGATGCCGTAGTCGGCACCGGCTTCCATCAGCGCATCCCAGACGTGCAGCGCATCAGCCTTGTCGATCCAGATCTCGTAACCGAGGTCGCCGGTGTAACCCGTGCGCGAGATGGTGACCGGCTTGCCGGCCAGCGTGTTCGCCATCACCTTGAAGTACTTGAGCTTGTCGAGCGTCTTGGCGCAGCAGCGGTTGAGCACCGCGCGCGACTTCGGACCTTGCAGGCTCAGCGCGGCGACGTCTTCGGTGACCTCGGTGATGGTGACGTCCATGCCGACGGCATTCATCGACAGCCAGCGCAGCGACGGTTCGGCCGAAGTCAGGCGGAAGGTGTCTTCAGCCAGGCGCGAGATCGTGCCATCGTCGAGCAGCTTGCCTTCCTCATCGCACCAGCCGGTGTAGCCGACCTGGCCGACCGCCATCTTCTGCACGTCGCGCGGTGTCAGCTTGTGCAGCAGGCGCGCGGCGTCGGGGCCGGTAATGATGTACTTCATCAGCGGCGAGACGTCGATCGCGGCGACGCCGTCGCGGATCGCCCAGTACTCGCGGTCCAGGTGCAGGTCGTAGGAGCCGGCGACGATGTGCCCGGCCCAGCGCCGCCAGTTCTGCGGCAGGCACAGGCGCGAGGTGCGCTCGTGGAAGGGCGTGCGTTTGAGTTCCAGCATGGGAGTCCTGCGTGCGTGCTTTGCGTGCTGCGGGTGAATCGAGTGAATCGTTCGGGAAAGCCGGGGTCTATCTCATGGCTTGGCGGCCGGCGGCACCAGCGGGCTGGCCCTGCCGTTGCGCATGCGCAGCATGGCGTAAACCGGCAGGCCTGCCGCCGCCAGTACGATAGCCCAGCCGAACGGCTCGCTGCCAAGGCCGATGAAAGCAAAAGTCGCGTACGCCAGGCCCGGGATCGCCACCACCAGCATGTCGCTGTTGGCCGGCCGCTGGCCACGGCGCCACAACACCAGCAACGCCAGTGCGCAGCACAGGTACAGCGGCAGGTTGGCGGCGGTGACGACGGTGGTGATGAAGGTGAAGCCCTGCACCAGCGACTTGCTGTAGTTCATCAGGATCATCGCGCTGGCGAGCAGGCCCGTCGCGACCAGTGCCAGCGCCGGCGCACCGAAGCGGTTGCTGCGCGAGAACGACGCCGGCAGGCCGCCGTTGCAGGCAATGGTGCGGGTCAGTTCGCCGACCAGCAGCACCCAGCCGTTCAACGCACCCAGGCCGCTGATCACCACGAACAGCGACAGCGCGCGGCCGTAACCGCCACCGACCAGGCGATCGAGCAGATCGGAGAACGGCGCCTTCGATTGCGCCAGTTCGGCCGCAGGGATCAGCAGCAGCGGAACGGACGAGACGACCAGGTAGATCACGGCCGTGATCATCGTGCCGACCATGGTCGCGCGCGGAATGGTCCGGCCGGGGTCGCGCACGCGGTCGGCCGGCACGGCCGCCGATTCGAATCCGAGCATCGCGAACAGGGCAATCGTCGATGCAGCCATCAACGGTGCCAGGCTGACCGGCTGCGTCGGCAGGTGTTCGGTGTAGCTCGCCGGGTGGGTCAGCAGCAGCCATATGCCGAGCCCGGCCACCGTCAGCATCGGCAGCAGCTTCAGCACGGTGGTCACGATCTGCACGCGTCCGCCGGCGCGCACGCCCAGCAGGTTGACCAGCACGAACATCCACAGCAGCGTCACTGCCTGCAACGAAGCGGGCACTTCGCGCAGCGCCGGGAACAGCGTATCGAGGTAACCGACCACGCCAATGGCGATCGCCGCATTGGTGATCCAGGTCGCGATCCAGTACGACCACATCGCGACGAAGGCCGGGATCTCACCGAGCGTGGCGCGGATGTAACCGTAGGGGCCGTCCGCCGATGGCATGTCGCGCGCGAGGCGGGCGAACACCCGTGCCATCGCCAGGCAGCCGACCACGGTGATGACCCAGCCCAGCATCGCGCTGTAGCCATACGGCGCCAGCGATGCCGGCAACAGGAAGATGCCGATGCCGATGGTGTTGCCCACCACCAGCGCGGTGCACATCCAGAAGCCGAGCTTGCGCTCCGGCCGGGTGTCGCAGTGTTGGGTCGTGCCAGCCTCGTTGACGCGCGGGTCCTGCATGCCTTGCCACCCCTGTTCAGTCGTTACTGCGGTGCGCGTCCTGCGGATTGTGTCGCCAGATAGACCGTCTATTTAGTCGATCGCCATCATGGACTTCAATGGGATCCCGTGCAGCGGTTCTCCGGAGCCGCGCAGACCAGCCTGCCCTGGGCGATCACCGCCTCGACCCGGCGCAACACCTCGACATCCGCCAGCGGGTCGCCCTGGACGGCGATCAGGTCGGCCGACTTGCCCGCGGCCACGGATCCGAACTCCGCATCGCGACCGAGCGACTTCGCCGCACTGATCGTGGCCGAGCTGATCGCCTGCATCGGCGTCTGCCCGTTGCGCACCATGTAGGCGAACTGGCGCGCGTTCTGGCCGTGCGGGTAGACGCCGCTGTCGGTGCCGAAGCCGATCCGCACGCCGGCCTTGACCGCCTTGGCGAAGCCTTCGCGCTGGGTCTGCGTGGTCTCCGTGTTCTTGCGCAGGATTTCCTCGGGCCAGCCGTCGCGGCGGCCGATCTCCTCGATGTAGTCGCCGTTGTAGACATCGGCGACCAGCCAGGTGCCGTGCTTCTTCATCAGCGCGATGCCCTCGTCGTCGAGGTAGGAACCGTGCTCGATCGAGCGCACGCCGACGCGGACGGCGCGCTTGATGCCTTCGGCGCCGTGGGCGTGCGCCACGACGAAGGTGCCGTGCAGCGCCGCTTCCTCGACTGCCGCGCGGATCTCCGCTTCGCTGTACTCCGGCGCGCCCGGTTCGGTGCCGCTGGCGAGGACCGCGCCGGTGGCGATCAGCTTGATGAAGTCGGCGCCGCCGGCGATCAGCTCGCGTACGCGCTGGCGGATCTCCGCCTCGGAGTTGGCGACACCGCGGCGCATGTCGGCGGGAACCTGCACGTCCGGCGCCAGCCCGGTGACTTCGCCACCGCCGCCGCTGACGGTGATGTACGTTCCGGCCACGAGCATCCGCGGGCCTTCGACGATGCCCTCGTTGATGGCATTGCGCAGGGCGACATCGGTGAAGGCGCGGTAGGTGCCGACATCGCGCACGGTGGTGAAGCCGGCGCGCAGCGTGTCGCGGGCATTGCGCACGCCGACCAGGGCGTCGCGCGCGGAGGTGCTCATCAGTGGCGCGGCGACGTTGTCGGACTGGATGTCGCCGACCAGGTGGGTGTGCAGGTCGATCAGGCCCGGCAGCACCGTGTATCCCGACCAGTCGAGCACGCGGGCGTCGCCGGCGACCGTGGCCGACCAGGGTTCCACGCGGGTGATGCGCTCGCCTTCGATGCGGATCGCCTGGTCGCCGAGGACGCGGCCATGATCGACATCGACCAGGTGGCCGGCGCGTACGACGACGACGTCGGGAGTAGCGGCAACGCTGGCGCCGGCCAGGGTGAGCGCCAGCGCGGCGGCCAGCGCCTTGATCGTGAGATGGGTCATGGAGTCAGCCAATCGGGAAGGTTGATATTGAATTGGAGCGCGGGATTCACTTCGGCGCCTGGTAGCGGCCGTAGCGCTTGAGCAGTTTCACCAGCGGTGCGTGCGGGATGGCGTTGGCGTAGCGGCCGCCTTCGCCACGCATGTCGCGCGCGGCGACCATGGCATTGACGATGGCCTCTTCGGTCGCCTGCACCGTCGCCTCGAACAGACCGTCGACGTTGTCGTTGCCCAGGAACTGCGCATGATGCAGCGCGCCGGAGTCCTGGGCAGGCGCGTTGGCGGTGGAGAAGGCGAGGAACAGGTCACCCGAGCCGTTGCCGGCGTAGCTGCCCATGCGCGCCAGGCCCATGCCGGCGCGCTTTGCAATCCGCTTGAGCTGGTGCGGCAGCAGCGGCGCGTCGGTGGCCACCACTATCACGATCGAACCGGTGTCACCGGTGATCGCCGCATCGGTATAGACGCGGTCGTCGCGCAGGAATTGCCCGACCGGCACGCCGGCGATGCGTAGCGGATCGCGCACGCCGTAGTTGGCCTGAACCAGCACGCCGACGGTGTAGTCGTGGCCATCGCTGTTGATGCGGCGCGATGCAGTGCCGATGCCGCACTTGAACTCGTGGCAGATCATGCCGGTGCCGCCGCCGACGTTGCCTTCGGCGACCGGGCCGTCGCGGGCATCGCGCAACGCCTGCGCGACGTGCTCGGGCTTCACGTGGAAGCCGTTGATGTCGTTGAGGTGGCCGTCCCAGGTCTCGGCGACGATCGGCAGCGACCACCAGTAGCCGCTGGCATCGGCGCCACCGGCCTTCACGCGTTCGGCGATCACCGCGTCGCGGACGACGCCGACGCTGTGGGTGTTGGTCAGCATCACCGGGCCTTCGACTTGGCCGGACTCGTCGATCCAGGCGGTGCCGGTCATCTCGCCGTTGCCGTTGAGCGCGAACCAGCCGCCGAACACCGGCGTGTCGAGGCTGGCCTTGCCGCGCGGCAGGATTGCGGTGACGCCAGTGCGCACCTTGTGGCCGTCGGCGAGGTCCTCGATCAGGGTGACCTGGCCGACGGTGACGCCAGCGACGTCGGTGATCGCGTTGAGCGTGCCGGGCGTGCCTTCGAACGGGATGCCGAGGTCGCGGGCGCGTGGCTCGGCGGCGTGCACGGACGTGATCGCCAGCAACGCAAGCAGCGCGGGAGCACAACGACGACTCATGGGGTTTCCTTCAGATAGCGGTCGTACCACGCGAGGTTGCGCGTCAGCCGGTCGCTGAGGTAGCTCGGCACGGTCAGCTGATGGTTCTGCCCGGGGTAGACGACCAGTTGCGTCGGCACGTTCTGCGCGCGCAGCGCCTGGTACATCTGCTCGGCGCCCAGGCACGGCACGTTGAAGTCGTCCTGCGCGCACTGGAACATCGTCGGCGTGGTGATGCGGTCGGCGTGCAGGAACGGGTAGCTGGCGCGGTCGTACTGCTCGCGGTCTTTCCACGGCGTGCCCAGTTCGAGCGTGTACTCACGCACGTACTGGTCGTGGCCGTACATCGCGTACATGTTCGACGCGCCGGCACCGCTGATGGCGGCCTTGAAGCGCGTGTCGCGGGCGATCACGGCATTGGTGAGGATGCCGCCGTAGCTCCAGCCGCCCAGGCCGAGTCGCTGCGGATCGGCGATGCCCATCCCGATCACGTGCTCGACGCCTGCGACCACGTCCTTGACGTCGACATTGCCCCAGTCGGCATAGATCGCGCGGGCGAAGTCGAAACCGCGACCGGAGCTGCCGCGCGGATTGACCGCCACTACCGCATAGCCCTGCGCGGCGTATACCTGCCAGTCGGCCATGAACTCATGGCTGAACTGGTAGACCGGGCCACCGTGGATGCGCAGGATCGTCGGATAGCGTTTACCGGGCTGGTACCCGACCGGCTTGACCAGCAGTCCCTCGACGTCGATGCCGTCGCTCCTGAAGGCGATCGGCTCGACCGACGCCAGGGTGCGCTGGCGCAGGAAAGCGTTGTGGTCGGTGAGTGCGCGCAGGCCCTGCGGTTCGACCGCGGAGATTTCGTAGGGATGCGCGTCGTCGCCACCGAGCACGACCACTCGATCATTGCCCGACACCGCCAGGTCGTAATCGAACCGGTTGCCGTGGGTGAGCTCGGCCCTCTCGCCACTATCGGCGTCGATCTTCTCGACGAGGGTGACGCGGCTGCGCTCGACCAGCGCATAGAGGTGGCGGCCATCGGGCGACCAGTGCGGCTTGGTCACACAGCGGTCGATCGGCGCGACCAGGCGCGCCTTGCCGCTGGCGACGTCGACCACCGCCAGCTGCCACGGTGCGTAGTAGATCCACTTGTCCTCGCCGCTCTGCAGGTAGGCAATGCGGCTGCTGTCCGGGCTCCACGACGGGCGCGTTTCCCAGTACGGATCGAGGTCGGAACCGGGAAACGTGGTGAGCTGGCGCTCGCTCGCGCCGGCGCGCGGCTCGACCACGTAGATGTCGTAGTTGAGATGACGGTCCGGGTCGACGCCGCGCTTGCTGACGTACGCGATCAGCTTGCCGTCGGGCGACCAGGCAGGAAGCAGCTCGTCGTGGTCGCCGGAAGTGATCTGCTCGGCGCGACCGGTGGCGATGTCGACGACGTACAGATGGGTGCGTCGACCGTCGAGGTAGCCGGTGCCGTCTTCCTTGAACTGGTAGCGCGTGGTGACGATCGGCGGCGGGTTCTTCGGTTCCGGAACGCCGGCCGGCCGTTCCGGATCGCGCACGATCACCGCCACGCGCTTGCCATCGGGCGACCAGACGTAATCGTCGACGCCACTGGCGAACGACGTCACACGACGCGCGGCACCACCGGCGGCGGGCATCAGCCAGACCTGGCTGATCTCCTCTTCCTCCTCGTCGTCACGGCCCTCGCCTTCCTTGCCCACCTCCGGCTTGCGCGGCGGCGGGGCGTCCGACAGGTAGGCGATCGACTTGCCATCGGGCGACCACAGCGGCCGTGACTCGCTGCTCTTGGGCGTGTTGGTCAGGCGCTTGCGGGCGCTGCCGTCAAAGCCGACGCGCCACAAATCAGTCTGGGCCAGGTCTTCGGCGCGGTTGACGGTCGACACGCTGTAGACGAGCGCGGCGCCGTCGGCGGACAGGTCCGGCTCGGCGACGTCGGCCAGCCGGTCGAGATCGGCGATGCCGAAGCGCGTGGGCGGTGCCGGCGTTGCGGCCTGCGCCGCCAGCGTGGTCGCGGCCAGGCACGGCACAATCATCCATAGCGCGTTCATCCACGGCGAGAGCCGGCGTCGTCGCATCAGCATCAGCTCATTTCCCCCGCGCCTTTCCCTGGTAGATGGCCTGCGCCGCGCTCAGGTAGTCGAGCGTCGCACGTTTTTCTTCGGCGTCGTTGTAGTCGTCGCGGGCGGCTGCGGCTTCGATCACGCGGCCGAGCCAGGCGGCGAAGTAGGCGGCGTCCTCGCGGGCGGGCGGCGCACCGCCCGGGACGTCGAGCCAGACCGGATTGGTGGTCGCGTACGGGTACAGGTCCAGCAGCTGCGGGTCGGCGCCGTCGTTCGAGGCGCGCAGCAGCAGCCAGCCGCCCTGCGCCACGTCCACTTCGCCCTCGCCATCGAAGCTGCGGCGGTCGCCGCCGAGTTCGAACTGCTTCACGACCTGGCCGTTGTGGACGAGCTCCAGGTGATCGACGGCCACCGGCGAGCGCAGCGCGACCTTGTACTTCGTGGGACCCGGCGCAGCCATCGCCAGCGTGTCGCCAGGCTTGCGGTCGGCCACCAGCAGTCCAAGCAGCGGGCCGTTGCTGACGAAGCTGTGCCCCTGCTTCAGCGATGCCAGCAGGTCGTCGCCGCCGCGCTGTTCGAGGAACACGCGGTTCATTCCCACTGGCCCGCGCAACGACGCGTAGTTGGCCATGGCATCGGTGCCGGCCCCGGCCGGCAGCCGGTAGCCGAGGTTCAACAGCCGGTACCAGACCGCGGCGGTGGCCTTGTGATCGCTGAAGCCGACCACTTCGAGGTAGTCGACCTTGCCGTTGGCGACGTCGGCCGGCAGCTGGTGGCTCAGCACCGGATCCTTGGCCGGGTCGGGCACGGTGTCGAACGGATGCACGTAGCCCACCACGCCCTGCTGCGCATGCGCCAGATCGGCGATCACGCCGTTGTGCGGGTACGGGCTGGCCATCGCCGTGTGGCGGTAGGCGGAGAAGTCCGGGGTGAGGTAGTGGTCGCGCAGGTTGAGCAGGCCCAGGTGGCCCCAGAAGCTGGTGTGGAATTCCTGCGCATTGGCGATGCGCACCGGGCCGGTATCCACCGACTCGCCGAAGTGGCCGATGTCGGGGATGCGCTGTTCCTTGTTGACGATCAGGTTCTCGACGACGTCGAGGTCCTCGGCACGCGCCTGCAGGGCCAGATGGGACGGCGAGTTGAAGTAGTGCCCGCCGTAGTTCATGTGCACGTGCAGGTCGGCGCTAAGCCACTTGCCGAACGCGGACGGCAGCGCCTGTGCCTGCAGGTCGGCGTGCAGCGTGGTCGTGCTGCCCGCGGCCAGGTCGAGCCTGCGCGCCCACGGCACGTGGGCGAAGCCGTGCTGCACGGTGACCGACGTGCTCCCGGCCGGCACGTCGAGCAGGCACGGCGAAGCGCAATGGAAGTAGTGGCTCTCGGTCGCCTGCGCCGCGCGGTCGAAGCCGTCGTCGGCATGCATCCAGGCATCGGCCGGTGCGTGTGCGCGGGCGTCGCTGCCCTGCACGCTCACGCGCGCGGGCACGTCGCGGCCGCGACCGTCGCGGACCTGGATCTGCAGGCGTGCGGTCGGCGCCAGCGTGCGTCGCTGTTTCGCCAGCACCGCCTGCGTCGCACCGCCGATCACCTCCATCACCGACAAGGCGCTATTGCCGTTCGCGTCCTGGCCGATGAAGGCGATGCGGCGACCATCGGGCGACCAGCGTGCGTTGCGGCGATCGCCTTCGCCAAAGGTCAGCGGCAGCGGCGGCGCGCCATCGATCGTGCTCAGCCACAGCTGGTGGGTCTGGCGACCGTGGTAGCCGGCGTACAGCAGGCGACGGCCATCGGGCGCCAGTTCCGGACGCGCGCTCCAGCTGGTTTCCTCGCGCAGGATGCGGACCGGGGCGCGGGTGTTGAGACTGACCGACCAGATGTCACCGCTGCCCCAGGCGATTTCTGCGTTGCCGACGAAAACAATCCGCTTGCCATCGGGCGACCACGACGGATTGATCGCGTGGTCGACCGCCGAGTAGTAGTAGCGATCGAGCGTGCTGCGGCGCTCGCCCAGCAACAGCCTGGCGTTGTGCAGGCCGTTGCCGTCGATCTCGGCGATGAACAGGTTGAAATGCCCGGTGCCCTGCGTCGACACCCAGGCGATGCGCTTGCCGTCGGGCGAAAGTCGCGGCTCGACATTTATCGCGCCGCCAGTGGTCAGTGCCTGCGCTCGGCCGCTTGCGAGGTCGAGCCGCCACAGTTCCATGCCGGCGCCGTCGTAGCGGGTGAACACCACGCTGCGTCCGTCGCGGGCGACATCGGGCTGGTAGTCGTAGGCGCCCTGCGCGTGGGTGAGTTCGACCGCTTCGGTCTCGCCGATGCGCTGGCGCCAGAGCGAGCCGGCCATGCTGTACACCAGCGACTGGCCATCGGACAGGAAACTCGCCGACGACGGGCCGGTGGTCAGCTGCGGCAGGTAGAGCTCGCGCCAGTAGTAGCTGTGCGGCAGGTCGACCTGCTTGAGCACGGGCTCGCGACCGGCCGCGACGGCCGTGTCCACGCCTGCGAGCGCGACCGCCAGCAGCAACACGGCGGAGATACGCGGACGGCGGCAGCGCACCCGGCTCAGCCCCGCGTTCCGGCCAGCGCTTCGTCGAGACTAATCCGCAGCAGCGCGATCGCCTCGTCGATCTCGGCGCGTTCAACGTTCAACGGCGGCATGAAGCGCACCGTGCTGGTGCCGCACGACAGCAGCAACAGGCCGTTGTGGAACGCGCGGGTGATGACCGCATCGCACAGCGCCCGCGCCGGCGTGCGCGCCGGATCGGATTCGACCAGCTCCATGCCGATCATCAGGCCGCGGCCGCGGACTTCGCCGATGCAGGCGTAGTCGCGCATCAGCTCGCGCAACTTGGAGGTGAAGTAACCACCGGCCTGCTCGGCGTTGTCGGCGAAACCACCGGCGACCAGGTCGATGGTGGCATTGGCCGCCGCGCAGGCGAGCGGGTTGCCGCCGTAGGTGTTGCCGTGCGCGCCGCGCTTCCACTGCGACATCAGGCTGGCCGAGGCGACCATCGCACCGATCGGCAAGCCCGAGCCGAGGCCCTTGGCCAGGGTCATGATGTCGGGCTTCACGCCCCAATGCTGGCTGGCGAACATGCGGCCGCTGCGGCCGATGCCCGACTGCACTTCGTCGAAGATCAGCAGGATGCCGTGCTCGTCGCACAGCTCGCGCAGCCCGGCGAGGAAGCTGTCGGGCGGCACGACATAGCCGCCCTCGCCCTGGATCGGCTCGACCAGGATGCCGGCGACTTCGGCCGCCGGCACGCTGCGTTCGAACAGCATGCGGATGTAGTCGAGCACGGCCACGCCCTGGTCGGTGCCGGCGAACAGCGGCCGGTACGGATTCGGGTAGGGCACGTGGGTGACGCCCGGCATCGTGGCGAAGAAGCCCTTCTGCTGCGTGTACTTGCTGGAGGTGAAGGCCAGCGAGCCCATCGAGCGACCGTGGAAGCCGCCGAGGAAACCGATGAAACGCGGCCGGCCGGTGACGTAGCGCGCCAGCTTGATCGCCGCTTCCACCGACTCGGTGCCGGACTGGCACAGGAAGCTCATGGCTTCCCCGCCTTTCATTGGTGCGATCTTCGCCAGGCGCTCGCCGAGCCCGGTCATCTGCTCGTGCCAGTAATCGCTGGAGATATGCAGGAACTGGTCGGCCGCGTCCTTCACCGCCTGCACCACCTGCGGGTGGGCGTGGCCGGTGCTGCATACGGCGATGCCGGCGGCGAAATCGAGGAAACGGTTGCCATCGACGTCCCAGACCTGCGTGCCGCGGCCGTGCGACATCACGAACGGGTAGTCGCGCGGGTACGACGGCGAGATCACGCGCGCGTCGCGCTCGATCATCGCGCGCGCCTTCGGGCCAGGCAGTTCGGTACGGATGTGGTCGTTGCGCATGGCGTGCTCTTGGGTGGCGTGCACTTGGATGGCGTGCAGTGTCAGGTCAGGAGGGTCGGCAGCACTACCGGCCGCGAATGGGCCTCGCGCGTGCGCGCATGCAGCGCGCGCAGGATCGCCAGCTCCGACTCGCTCGGCGCGGCGATGGTTTCCACCGTCTCGGCCAGCAGCAACGGCGAGGCCACCGCCGCGCGGGCCTCCTCGACGGTGGCGCCGGCGTAGAGCGCGCTCAGTCGCAGCTCGTCGCTGCGCGGGTGCGGGGTGAGGATGCCGAAATCGGTGATGACCGCGCGCGGGCCGTCGCCGGTCGCACCGGTCCTGGCGCGCGCGCCGTGGCCATCGAGATAGCCGGCGGAGGTGCGGAAATCCAGCTGCTCCACGAGGCTGCGCGGCGACGCCTTGAGCATGACGAAGGTCTGGCGCGCATGCGCCGCGATCTCCGGCGCACCACCGGCGCCCGGCAGGCGCGTGGTCGGGGACTCGTAAGGTCCGATCACGGTGCTGTTGAGGTTGCCGTAGCGGTCGATCTGGGCCGCGCCGAGGAAACCGACATCGACCCGTCCGGCCTGCAGGTAGTGGCTGAACACTTCCGGCAGCGGCACCACGAACGACGCGGTCTGCGCCAGTTCGCCGTCGCCGATCGACAGCGGCAGCACGTCCGGCCGCGTGCCGATCGTGCCCGACTCGTAGATCAGCACGATGTCGGGTGCATGCGTGAACCGCGCCAGGTTGCAGGCCGCACTCGGCAGGCCGATGCCGACGAAGCAGACGCAGCGGTTCCACAGCATGCGCGCGGCCGCCACTGTCATCCATTCATCGCGGGTGGCTGCGCTCATGCCGCCTCCGCCCGCAGGCTGGCGAGGAAGCCGGCGTGGTCGTTGGTTTCCAGCACGTGCGCGCGCATCCAGTCGTTGAAGCCGTCGCGGTCGCGCGAGATCGCGTCCCAGCGCTGATAGAAGCTGTTGTCGCGCGAGTAATGGCCATGTGCGTAGGACGGGTAGGCACCACCCGGGCAATGCACCACCGCGTCCACCGTCCAGTGCGGCAGGACGATGCCGTTCATGGCCGGCGCCAGCTGGTCGACGATCTCTTCGACCGTGACCACCAGCGCACCGGCCGCCAGCGCTGCTTCGCGCTGCGCGCCGATGATGCCCTGGATGGCGACGTTGCCTTCGCGGTCGGCGCACTGCGCATGCAGGATGGTGACGTCGGGATTGATCGCCGGCACCGCCGCCAGGCGCTCGCCGGTGAACGGGCACTCGATGCGGCCGATGCGCGGATTGACCTTGTCGAGGTCGTTGTCGAGATAGCCGCGCAGCATGCCGAACGGCAGCCGCGCCGCGCCGGCGCAGAACGCCGCCGCCATGCCGGCGTGGCTGTGCTCGTCGAGTTCCAGCGGCCGCGGCCAGCCGTGCTCGACCGCATCACGCAGCCGGTGCAGCGAGCCGATGCCCGGATTGCCGCCCCAGGAAAACGTCAGCCGCTTCGCGCAACCCATGCCGATCAACTGGTCGTAGATCAGGTCCGGCGTCATCCGCACCAGGTGCAGGTTGCGCCGGCCCTGGCGGATCAACTCGTGGCCGGCGGCGAACGGAATCAGGTGGGTGAAACCTTCCAGTGCCACGCAGTCGCCGTCGGCGACATGGGCGGCGAGTGCTTCGCGCAACGGCATCAATCGCATCGACCGCTTACTCCACGACCGTGCGCGACTGTTCGCGCAGGTACTGCTGCAGGTAATAGAACGAGGCGATCGCCTTGCCGGTCGAGCCCGAGCCCTTCCATCCGCCGAACGGCTGGTAGCCCGGCCAGGCGCCGGTGGTCGCGCCTTGCGGACGGTTGGCGTAGGTCACGCCGGCTTCGATGCGGTCCTGGAACCACGGCACTTCGTCGCTGCCGCCATAGAAGCCGGCGGTGAGGCCCATGTCGGTGTCGTTGGCCAGGCGCATCGCGTGTTCGCGGTCGCGATAGCGGTGCAGCATCACGATCGGCAGGAACATCTCCTGCTTCCACAGCGGGTGCGCCAGGTCGGCCTCGGCCAGCACCGGCTCGACGTAGTAGCCACGCGCCAGGTCGCCATCGCGCAACTGGCGCCCGCCGGCGACCACGGTCGCGCCATCGGACTGCAGCTGCTGCATGTAGTGGGCGTAGTTGCCGTAGGCGCTGTCGTTGATGACCGGTCCAAGCCAGTTCTCGCGACTGCGTGCATCGCCAATGCGGATCGCCTCGATCTTGCCGCGCAGCAGTCCGATCAACTGGTCGGCAACGCTGTCGTGCACGTACAGCCGCGACAGCGCCGAGCACTTCTGCCCGCCCATGCCGAAGGCCGAACGGACGATGCCGGTGGCGGCGCGCTCGAGGTCGGCGTTTTCGGTGACGATGCACGGATTCTTGCCGCCCATCTCGGCGATGCACGGCCGCGGATAGGCGCCGCCGGCCATCTGCCGCAACAGCTGCATGCCCACGCCGACCGAGCCGGTGAAGGTGATGCCGGCGGTCAGCGGATGCTGCGCCAGTGCCTCGCCGACCTCGCGGCCCGACCCGGACACGTAGTTGAAGACGCCCGGCGGCAAGCCGGCGTCGCGGATGCAGTCGGCCAGCAGGCGGCCGGACCAGGGCGTGTCGCTGGCGGCCTTGACCACCACCGTGTTGCCGGTGACCAGCGCGGCGGCGACCGGTCCGCCGGCCAGCGCGAACGGGAAGTTGAACGGCGCGATCACCACCCACACGCCGTGCGGCCGCATCACGCTGCGGTTGCGCGAGACGGTGCCCTCGAGCGGGTCGTTCGGCAGTGGCCGGTCGTAGCCGGCGTTCTGTTCGTAGTCGTCGGCGTAGTAGTGGAAGAAGTCGACCGTCTCCTGAGCCTCGCCCAGCGCCTCCATGCGGTTCTTGCCGACTTCGAGGGTCAGCGCCGCGGCGATGTCGTAGACGCGCTCCTCCATCAGGTCACCGACCTTGCGCATCAGGCGTGCGCGCTCGGCCACCGGCAACGCGCGCCAGGCCGGGAACGCGGCATGCGCGGCCCGCATCGCACTGTCGACATCGCCGGCATTGGCCAGCGCGAACTCGCCCAGCGACAACGCGCTGTCGATCGGGCTGCGCCGCTGCGCGTGGTTCGCCGCCGGCCGGTCCTCGCCGTTGATGAACAGTTCGTGGCGCCGGCCGAGGTCGGCACTGACCCGGGCCATCGCGGCCTCGAAGCGCTCGTGCATCGCCTCGGGCGGGTTGAACATCGTGGCGTAGGTCAGGCGGAAGCTCATGGCGGCCTCGCTGCGGTCAGGACGATCGCGGAATGGATGAAGGCGTGTCTGTTTTCGGGATCATTTGGCGAAGAACTGCGCCAGCAGGCGATCGAGCAGCGATACCGCGTCGGCCAGTTCGGCCTCGCTGACCACCAGCGGCGGCGCCAGCACGATCAGGTTTCCGCGCGTGGCGAACGAGACGCCCTGCGCCATCGCGGTATCTACCAGCGACTTCAGCGCCGGCGGTGTCTGCGGCCACGGCGCCAGCGGCGCGCGGCTATCGCGGTCGGCGACCAGTTCGATCACCGCGAACAGACCGTGGCCGCCGCGCACATCACCAATGACGCGATGGCGCGACTGCAGCTGCTGCAACTGCACCAGCAACTGCGCACCCAGCGCGCGCGATCGCGCGATCAGGCCTTCTTCCTCATAGGCCCGCAACGCCGCCACGCCGGCGGCGCAGGCCAGCGGGTGGCCGCAGTAGGTCAGGCCGGAGTACAGCATCTCGTGCTCCAGCGTCGCCGCAACCTCGGCGCTGAGCACCACCGCGCCCAGCGGCAACGCGGCGCCGGTGAGGCCCTTGGCCAGCGTCATCAGGTCGGGACGGCCGGCCTCGCCATGGCGCTGCCAGGCGAACCATTCGCCACAGCGACCGAATGCGCTCATCACCTCGTCGGCGATCAGCCAGACGCCGCGGTCGGCGGTGTGCTTGCGCAGCGCCGGCCAGTAGTTGTCGGGGGCGACGATGCCGTTGGTGCCGGCATCTGGCTCCATGATCACGGCGGCGACCTTGTCGACACCGAGGTCGTCGATGCGATCGGCCACGGCCGCGGCGGCGCGGTCGCCGCATTGCACTTCGTCGCGGCCACCAAACGGGCAGCGATAGCCGTACGGCGGCGGCACATGGTGCACGCCCAGTGCGCGCGGATCGATGCCGAGCGAATGCGCGCGGCTGTCGCCGGACAGTGCCATCGCCAGCTGCGTCGCACCGTGGTACGAGCGCTCGCGGGCGATGATGGCGCCACCGGGCTTGCGCGCGGCCTGGCGTGCGATCCGCACGGCGTGCTCGTTGGCGTCGGCGCCACCGAGGGTGAAGAAGACCCGTCCGCCCTCGAATCCGGAACGCTCCAGCAGCGCCTGTGCCAGTTCGGCGCGCGGCGTGGCACCCCAGGCGTTGGTGACGAAGCACAGCCGCTCGGCCTGGGAGCGGATGGCCTCGATCAGGCGCGGATGCTGGTGGCCGAGATTGCTGCACTCGGCCAGGCTGCTCATGTCGAGGATTTCGCGACCATCGGCCAGGCGCAGGCGCGCGCCGCGACCACCGACCACGGTCGGTGCGTCCCAGTCGGCCTGCACCGACCAGCTGTGCAGGACACTGTCGCGCTCAGCAATCACTATCGACTGACCCCATCGACTGCCTGCCTCCCCAGCAACAGATTTGTGCGCTATGCGCACTGATGTGCGTATTGCGCACCACTCTACGGAAGCCCTAATCTCGTCGTCAATCCGGTCCGCGCCGATGTGCGCGATGACCGCAACGCGTCACGACGATGGAGCGAAGGAACCCGGCATGCCGAGGAAAGCAGAGGGCTCGGACCAGTTCGAGGATGGCGGCGACTACGTGCAGTCGCTGGCGCGCGGGCTGTCGGTACTGTCGGCCTTCGGACGCGACCGCAACCGCCTGGGCCTGGCCGACATCGCCACGCGCACCGGACTGTCGCGCGCCGCGGCACGGCGCCTGGTCCTGACCCTGCAGCACCTGGGTTACGTCCGCGCCGTCGGCCGCGAGTTCATGCTCGGCCCGCGCGTGCTCGAACTGGGCTTCGGCTACCTGGGCTCGCTCAACCTCACCGACTTGGCCCAGCCGCTGATGGAAGACCTGGCGCGCAAGGTGCGCCAGAGCAGTTCGATGGCGGTGCTCGACGGGCAATCGATCGTCTACGTGCTGCGCGTGCCCGGCCAGCGCGTGATGAGCGTGAGCCTGGGCGTCGGCGCGCGCCTGCCGGCGTTCTGCGCGGCGATGGGCCGCGTGCTGCTGTCGGGCCTGGACGATGCCGAACTCGATAGCTGGCTGGCGCAGTGCAAGCCGACCCGGCTGACGCCGCACACGCAGACCGACCTGCGCCGCCTGCGCCGGATCATCTCCGACGTGCGCATGCAGGGTTACGCCTACGTCGAGCAGGAACTGGAACTGGGCCTGTGCTCGATCGCGGTGCCGCTGCGCAATGCGCAGGGCAGGATCGCCACGGCCATCAACGTGTCCATGCCCTACCACCCCGATGCCTCGCGCCACGCGCTCGAGAACGTGCTGCCGCAACTGGAGCAGACCGCGCAGGCGATCGAGGGTTGCGTACCGGCGAACCGGTTGCAGGCGGTGACTGCATGAGGGCGGTCCGCTGATGCACGGCATGCGCCCCGTCTATCTCTGCGACGGCGTGCGCACGCCGTTCGGCCGTTATCGCGGCGGCCTGTCGATGGTGCGAGCCGACGACCTCGCCGCCCTGCCGATCCGGCAGTTGATGCAGCGCAATGCCGGGCTCGATCCGGCGGCCATCGACGAGGTCATCCTCGGCTGCGCCAACCAGTCCGGCGAAGACAACCGCAACGTCGCACGCATGGCACTGCTGCTGGCCGGCCTGCCGCTGTCGGTGCCGGGCGTCACCGTGAACCGTCTGTGCGCGTCCGGGCTGGAGGCCGTCGGCCAGGCCGCGCGCGCGATTGCGTTGGGCGAGGCCGCTCTGGTGATCGCCGGCGGCGTCGAGAGCATGTCGCGCGCGCCCTATGTGATGGGCAAGGCCGAGGACGCGTTCAACCGCGACCAGACCCTGCAGGACACCACCCTGGGCTGGCGCTTCGTCAATCCGAAGTTCGAGGCACTGCACGGCGTCGACCCGATGATGCGCACCGCGCAGAACCTCGCCGACGAACACGGCATCGCCCGCGCCGACCAGGATGCGTTCGCCTTGCGCTCGCAGCAGCGCGCGGCGCGGGCCATCGCCAGCGGCCGCCTCGCCCGCGAACTGATGGCGGCGGGCAAGCTCGACAGCGACGAGCAGCCGCGCGCCGACACCACGCTGGAAAAGCTTTCGACACTGGCGCCAGCCCTGGGCGCCGGCACCAGCATCACCGCCGGCAACGCCTCGGGCATCAACGACGGCGCCTGCGCACTGCTGCTCGCCAGCGAGGACGCGATTTCGCGCCATGGCCTGACGCCGCGCGCCCGCGTGCTCGGCATGGCCAGCGCCGGCGTGGCACCGCGGACGATGGGAATCGGGCCGGTGCCGGCAATCGGCCGGCTGTTGCCGCGGCTGGGGCTGGGCCTGGACGACTTCGACACGATCGAGATCAACGAGGCCTTTGCCGCCCAGGTGCTGGCGGTCACGCGCGCGCTCGGCCTGGCCGACGACAGCCCGCGGGTCAACCCGAATGGCGGCGCGATCGCGCTCGGCCATCCGCTCGGGGCCAGCGGCGCCCGGCTCACCCTGACGGCGATGCATGAACTGGAAACCCTTGCTCCGGGGAGGAAGGGCCCGCAACGGGCGTTGCTGTCGATGTGCGTCGGTGTGGGACAGGGTGTCGCCGTGGCCCTGGAGCGCGTTTCGTGAACCAGTCACTGAACCACCCAGACCGCTTACTGTTAAAAATTGGTGATTCTTGCAGCCTGATTCGGCATAGTCAGGTGGCGTCACCGCACTGCCAGCCCCCGCCGTCCTGTCACGCGTGAGACCCAGCATGAGCGCCGCACCCGAGCCCACTGCCACCCTCGAGATCGCACTGGCCCATGCCGTGCGGCTTCTGGACGAGCAACCGGCGCTGGCCGCGGCACAGGCCGCGGAGATCCTCCAGCATCTGCCCGGCCACCCGACCGCGCTGCTGGTGCTGGGCGCTTCGCGCACGGCCTGCGGCGACCATGTCGGCGCATTGGCCGTGCTCGAACCGCTGGCCCAGGCGCAACCGGGTTCGGCACGCACGCAACTGGAACTGGGCATCGCGCTGGGCCGCAACGGTCGCGGCGACGAAGCCCTGCAGGCCCTGCAGCGCGCGGTCGCACTCAAGCCCGACCTGCCCACGGCCTGGCTGGCCCTGGGCGAACACCTCCACGCAACCGGCGACAGCGTTGCCGCGCAGGCCGCCTACAACCAGCACGTTCGCTTTTCGAGCCGCGACCCGGCACTGTTGCGCGCCGGTGCAGCCCTGGCCGAGAACCGCATTCCCGAAGCCGAGGCACTGCTGCGCGCTCACCTGGCGAGGTCGCCCAACGACGTGGCCGCGCTGCGCATGTCCGCCGAGCTGGCCGCGCGCCTGGACCGCGGCAGCGACGCCGAGGCCCTGCTGGCGCGCTGCCTTGAGCTGGCCCCGGACTTCCACGCCGCACGCCAGCACTACGCGCTGGTCCTGCACCGCGGCAACAAGTCCGAGCAGGCGCTGGTGCAGATCGACACGCTGCTCGCCGCCGCGCCGGACAACCCCGGCTATCGCAACCTCAAGGCGGCCGTGCTGTGCCGCATCGGCGACTACACCACGGCGATCGACCTCTACGAGGGCATCCTTCGTGCGTACCCGCGCCAGACACGCGCGTGGATGAGCTACGGCCACGCGCTCAAGACCGCCGGCCGCCAGGACGAGTCGATCGCCGCCTACCGCCGCTGCATCGCGCTGGAACCGTCGCTGGGCGAAGCCTGGTGGAGCCTGGCCAACCTGAAGACCCTGCGTTTCACCGCCCAGGACATCGAGACCATGCGCGCGCAGCTGGCGCAGCCGCGGCTGTCCGACGACAACCGCCTGCACCTGGACTTCGCACTGGGCAAGGCGCTCGAGGACAGCGCCGACTACGAGGGTTCATTCGGGCACTACGCGCGCGCCAATGCCCTCCGCCACGATCAGATCGACTACAACGCCGGCGCCACCACGGCCAAGGTCGAACACGTCCGCCAGCTGTACACGCGCGAGTTCTTCGCGCGCCGGGCGGGCAGCGGCGAGCAGGCCCGTGATCCGATATTCATCGTCGGCCTGCCGAGGTCGGGATCGACGCTGCTTGAGCAGATCCTGTCCAGCCACAGCCTGGTCGAAGGCACGATGGAGCTGTCGGAAGTCACCACCATCAGCCGCGAACTGCGCTCGCGCGCCGCTGCCGATGCCGCCGGCCCTGGTCGTTACCACGACGTGCTGGCCACGCTCGACGGCGACGAGCTGCGCGCGATCGGCCGCCGCTACCTCGACCGCACGCGTATCCACCGCCACACCGACGCGCCGTTGTTCATCGACAAGATGCCCAACAACTTCATGCACGTCGGCCTGATCCACCTGATGCTGCCCAACGCACGCATCATCGACGCGCGCCGGCATCCGCTGGCGTGCTGCTTCTCCAACTTCAAGCAGCACTTCGCCCGCGGCCAGGGCTTCAGCTACAGCCTCGACGACATCGGCCGCTTCTACCGCGACTATGTCGCGCTCATGTCGCATTTCGACCGTGTCCTGCCCGGCCGCGTCCATCGCGTGATCTATGAGCGCATGGTCGACGACACCGAGGCCGAAGTCCGCCGCCTGCTCGACGCCTGCGGCCTGCCCTTCGAGGCGCAGTGCCTGCGCTTCTTCGAGAACGAACGGCCGGTGCGCACCGCCAGCTCCGAACAGGTGCGCAAGCCGATCTTCCGCGAAGGCCTCGATCAGTGGCGCCATTACGAACCCTGGCTCGAACCGCTCAAGGCGGCACTGGGCCCGGTGCTCGACGCCTACCCCGAGCCACCTGGGGAAAATTGAAAGCAAGCAGTTCGGTTTCCGCGCTATTTCGTCCGTCTGGGGAGAGAAGAACGATGCAGAAGTCCGGCAGTAGATCACGTACACACGTCGCGCCCGCGCGACTCAAGCGCTTTCCGCTGACGGCAGCCATCTGCCTGGCGTTCGCCTCACCGGCGTTCGCCCAGGATGCCGCCACGCAGCCGGCGCAACCGGCCCAGCCCACGCAGACCACCGCAGGCCAGCGCGAGGCGCTCGTCCTCGATACGGTCACGGTGACCTCGCAGAAGCGTTCGGAGAACCTGCAGAAGGTGCCGATCAGCATCGAAGTGCTGGGCGAGCAGAAGCTCGACGAACTCAACGTCACCGATTTCGAGGACTACGTTAAGTTCCTGCCGAGCGTCTCCTACCAGACCTTCGGTCCCGGCTTCTCGCAGATCTACATGCGCGGCGTCGCCAGCGGCGGCGACGGCAACCACTCCGGCTCGCTGCCGAGCGTGGGCGTGTACCTCGACGAGCAGCCGATCACCACCATCCAGGGCCCGCTCGACCTGCACATCTACGACGTCGCCCGCGTCGAGGCGCTGTCCGGCCCGCAGGGCACGCTGTACGGCGCCAGCGCCCAGGCCGGTGCGCTGCGCATCATCACCAACAAGCCCGACTCCGGCGCCTTCGCCGCCGGCTACGACCTCGAGCTCAACAGCGTCAGTGGCGGCGGCATCGGCCACATCGAGGAAGGCTTCGTCAACGTACCGCTCAGCGACTCGGCCGCATTCCGCCTGGTCGGCTGGAACCAGCACGACGCGGGCTACATCGACAACAAGCCGCAGGACCGCCAGTTCCCGATCCGCGTCGACGACGGCGGCACGCCGGGGGACACCAGCGACGACGTCCGCGGCAGCTGGGGCGGCGTGCTGACCAACCGCAACTGCACCAGCAACGACCTGCTGGTCTGCACGGGCCGCGCCGAGGACGACTACAACGACGTCGACACCACCGGCGCGCGCATGGCCCTGCGTTGGGACATCAACGAGAACTGGGCGATCACGCCGATGATCATGGGCCAGAAGGCCGTGGCCAACGGCGCCTTCTTCACCGACCGCGAAGTCGGCGACCTGGCGATCAGCCACTTCTACAAGGAGAGGTCGGACGACCGCTGGTGGCAGGCCGCCATGACGGTGGAAGGCAAGATCGGCAACTTCGACCTGACCTACGCCTACGGCCACCTCAAGCGCGACGTCGACGTCGACTCCGACTACAACGACTACGGCTTCTGGTACGACACGCTGGCCTCCTACAGCGCCTACGACGACAACGACAACTTCATCAACCCCTCCCAGTACATCCAGGGCAAGGACCGCTACAAGAAGGACAGCCACGAGCTGCGCCTGAGCTCGCCGAGCGAAGACCGCTTCCGCCTCACCGCCGGCCTGTTCTACCAGGACCAGAAGCACGACATCGAACAGCGCTACAAGATCGACGGCTTCGGTTCGCAGTACTCCATCACCGGCTGGCCCGACACCATCTGGCTGACCAAGCAGGACCGCGAAGACAAGGACGAGGCGATCTTCGGCGAGTTCTCGTACGACTTCATCCCCGAAGTGCTGATCGGCACCATCGGCGGCCGCCACTTCCGCTCGGAGAACAGCCTCAAGGGCTTCTTCGGCTTCAGTGACGGCTGGTCGTCGGGTTCCTCGTACGGCGAGTCGATCTGTATCGAGCAGTTCGGTCCGGACCCGGCCAACTGGCCGTCGTTCAATGGCGCCCCGTGCCAGATCTTCGACAAGACGGTCAAGGAAAGCGGCAACCTGGGCAAGGCCAACCTGACCTGGCAGATCACGCCGACCAAGATGATCTATGGCACCTGGTCGGAAGGCTACCGTCCGGGCGGCATCAACCGCCGCGGCACGCTGCCGCCGTACCTGTCGGACTACCTGACCAACTACGAGATGGGCTGGAAAACCAGCTGGGCCGACAACCGCGTCACCTTCAACGGCTCGGTGTTCCACCAGGAGTGGGAAGACTTCCAGTTCTCCATCCTCGGCGCCAACGGCCTGACCGAGATCAAGAACGCCAACCAGGCCAGCATTGACGGCCTGGAAATGGACGTGAACTGGGCGGCGACCTACAACCTGCAGATCGGTGCCGGCGTGGCGTTCTACGACGCCCAGCTGACCGAGAACTACTGCGGCTTCACCGACGACGCCGGCAACCCGGTCACCGACTGCGCCGATCCGGAAGCACCGGACGGCACGCGCCTGCCGGTCACGCCGGAGTTCAAGGGCAACATCATCGCCCGCTACAACTTCACGCTGGGCTCGATGGATGCCTTCGTGCAGGGCGACGTGGTGCACGTGGGTCAGCGCACGTCTGACCTGCGCATCCTCGAACGCGGCATCCTCGGCGAGCTGGATGCGTACACCGTGGCGGACTTCTCGGTGGGCGTCGCCCGCAACAACTGGTCGTTGAGCATGTACATCAACAACATCTTCGACGAGCGCGCGGACATCTACCGGTTCGCCAGCTGCGCGGAGACGGTGTGCGGTGCTTCGGGCGTGGTGCCGGAGTATCCGAACGGCCAGATCTACACCGTGACCAACCAGCCGCGCACGATCGGCATCCGGTTCGGGCAGAAGTTCTAAGGGGAAGTGCGACAAGAGGTATGGGGTGAGGGAAGCCGGCGGCAATCGGGGGGTTGCCGCCGGCTTGTTTTTTTGGCACCGCAGCCGCGGCTTTCAGGCGTTAGACCTCATGTTCGATCCGTTCTCTCTTGCTGAAACAAATCTGCGTAGAGCCGGCTGGCTCCTGGGGCTTGAGATCCTCGGAGGCACGGGGGCAGTCATGGGCCTTTCCGAACTGGGCTATCCGGCCGATCTCGCGATCGTGGCTGTCTGGCTTCTCAACGTTGTCGCCGCGTGGTTCATCGGCAAAGCCGCCGCGGCCCAAGGTAAGAGCCGATGGCTCTACGGCTTGCCTGCACTGGCGCCGCCGATCGCGGTATGGCTGTTCTTCAAGCTTCACAGTGAGGACGCTCTGAGGAGGCTGTCTCCTGGAAGCCCGCCGTGACCCGTCCCCTGTCCTTCCGCAAGGCATTCTGGCTTTTCTTGCGCAACTCAAGCCCAAATGCCCCGTTTCAGCCGGACTTCGCCAGGCAGACAGGCATCAGCGAGGTCGCGGCGACCGCATGCATCCTGCTGGGTTTCTTTGCTGGTGTGCCACTCACGCTGGGGTTCGCCAGGCTCCTCATCCCATGGCTCGTTGATTTCTTCGTGCCACTGTTTGTTCTGACCGTGATCGCTTTCTTCATCCTGGTCCAAGGCGCTGCCACGTATGCCGCCTACCGCGCATGGCATCGGCGCTGCTACCCTGCGGCCTGACAGGACTCAGGCCTTGGCTTCAGATGAGCCATTCCCACCACTTCCATTCCTGGGCATTCCGGGAGCCCGTTGAGACCGGCACCTTCACCACCAGACAGGTGCTGGAAGGCGGATTCCCGATCCTTGAGGTCTACCACGACGCTGACGGCGATTGGCAGTTCCTGTGTGGCACCACCACGGACACCGAGGACCTGAAGCTGGTATGCCTTGGCTGCATGGTCGAGCGTGATTCCGGGCTACTGGCCCTGGCAGACTTGCCGCTGGGCTGGTGCGCAGTTCGTGATCGCGCCGAAGACCCTTGGCTTCGCGAACCATACGAGTCGCGCGAAGACGAGGCCTGACAGATCCTTGACGCCGAAGCCGCGGCGCGGCTCGGATCAACCTTGGGGCCAGTTCTCATGAAGCGTTCCCTCGCACTCGGCCTGCTGCTCACTTTCAACGCGTTTCTGGCGTCAGCCCAGTCCAATGTGGCGGACCTGTCCGCTCGCGTTGACTCCGGTGACGCGGCTGCATTCCACCAGGTCCTGGCGCTTGCGCAGACAACACCGCCCGGTGAATCACTTGAGCATCTCGCCGTGATCTCGAGCCACTTTGTCCGGATCAATCCGACTGAGTTCTTGCGGGCCCAGGCCCTGGGCAGGCCTTGTTTTGGCGTTTCCTTCATGGGGTCTGGATACGTGGACAATCCTGCCGCGAAGGAGCAGGAACGCTCGCTGCGTCGCGCTGCTCTGGAATCGGTATCTCAATCGTCACTGGCAGCGGTCAAGCAACAGTGTCTGGCAGAGCTCCGGTGAGGCCAGGGTCCGCCATGATCGGGGCGCTAGTTGAACTGAGCCGCATGCATGTCAATGTTCGTGACCGGACGCGCGGTGCGTCGGCTGCCATGAAAGTTCCTGTCGTCCTTGCAACTTCCCTTCTCCTCACGTCCTGCGCCACAAATTGCAACACCGTGCTTGGCTCCAAAGCGTGGACACCTATCGACTCAGAGCTTGCCGTGGTCCGCGACGCCAATGAAGTCGCCGCCAACGCCGGGCTTGTTCACCACACCATGGCCTATGGGCCGGTCACCTGGTATCGCCGAAGCAACGGCGACCTCTATCGCTGTGAACGGATTGAGGTCGGTGCGATCCTCTCGGGCAATCCTGATGACTGCATGGCCATGGGGGTGTACCTGACGCAGACTGGCAGTAGCTGGGACCCTCATCTCGGGGTGACGTCCAAGTGCCAGTAGTGGCAGCCAGCGATGTGGCCCTCTCAATCGTCGGACGCCAGTCCGCGGCACGACCCACCAGGCCGGGACAGCTTGCGGCAGCTAAACTGTCGACACGTTTCTGAGCTGGGGCGGCGCTCGATGAGAACACTGGTTCTGGGTGGCTACGGAAACTTCGGCGCCCGGATTTGCCGCGCCCTCGCAGGCGACCCGACCATCGACCTGCTGGCAGGCGGCCGCAATCGCGACCAGGCGCAGCGGCTGGTCGACACGCTTGATGGCACCGCCAGCGCGGCGGCCGTCGACTTCACTGCACCGGACTTCGCGCAGACGCTCAGGCAGCTCGATGTCGGGCTGGTCGTGCATGCGGCCGGGCCGTTCCAGCGGCAATCGTACGCGGTGGCCCACGCCGCCGCCGAGGCCGGCGCGCACTACATCGACCTGGCCGATGGCCGGCGCTTTGTCTGCGACTTCCCTGCGGCGCTGCATCAGCGATTCCAGACCATCGGGCGTGTCGGCATCACCGGTGCGAGCACCGTTCCGGCCCTGTCGTCGGCGGTAGTCGAGCATCTGTGTGCGGGTTGGGCTGCGATCGATTCGATCGACATCTGCATCGCGCCTGCACAGACCGCGCCGCGCGGCAAGGCGACGCTGGCGGCGGTACTCAGTTACTGCGGCGAGCCGATCCGGATCTGGCGCGGCGGGAAATGGGTCGAGGCGCCGGGCTGGGCCAAGCCGGAGCGCGTCGATTTCCTGCGCATGCGCCCGCGCATCGGCGCCCTGTGCGACATCCCCGACCTCGAACTCTTTCCCTCGCACTACGCCGTGCGCGACGGCGTGATGTTCCGGGCGGCGCTCGAGGTCGGTTTCACGCAGCGCGCCTTTGCGGTGCTGGCGTCGCTGCGTGGTCGTGGCCTGCTCAAGCGGCCGGAACGATGGGCCGGATTGTTGAATCGGACCGCCGTTGTCTTCGACTTCCTCGGAACGTCGCTGGGCGGGATGGTCGTCCGCGTCGAAGGCCTCGATGGGCGCGGGCGCCCTGCCCGGCGCGCCTGGCACATCGCCGCCGATTACGACCATGGACCCGAGATTCCGTGCATGCCCGCGATCCTGCTGGCCCGCAAGTTGGCCGCCGGCAGCGCAATGCCGGCCGGCGCCTTCACCGCCACTGGGCTGCTGAAGCTGGCCGAGTTCCAGGGCGAGTTCGCACGCTGGAAGATGGTGAGCGACATCGTCGATGAAGCAGTTTCGTCCCCTTCCGAACCCATGCCTGACGCCACCGCCGCATGACGACCTACTTGCTGGTGAAGTGGATCCACATCCTGTCGAGCGTCGTGCTGGTCGGCACGGGATTCGGTACGGCGTTCTATCTGTTCTTCGGCAACCGTAGCGGCAACGTACAGGCGCAGGCGGTGGTCGCGAGGCTGGTGGTGCGGGCGGACTGGTGGTTCACCACGCCCGCTGTCCTGATCCAGCCTGCCAGTGGCTTCCTCATGGCGCACCTGGCCGGCTGGCCGCTGGCGACGCCATGGCTGTCGTTGTCGATCGCTCTCTACCTCATCACCGGAGCCCTCTGGTTGCCGGTGGTGTGGCTGCAGGTGCGTATGGCAGCCATCGCGACGGCGGCGGCCGACGGTGGCAATGAGCTGCCGGCCCGGTACTGGCGTTACGCGAAATGGTGGGAGGCGTTGGGCTACCCTGCGTTCGCCGCGATGCTGGCGGTGTTCTACCTCATGGTGGCCAAGCCCGCGACGTGGTCGCAGCTGCTGCCCTGATCCCTCGCCCACCGACTCAGAGACCCGCATGAAGAAGCCGATCCCGCTGATTGCCGCCCTGATGACCTTCGCCGCAGTGGGGGCGTCGTTCGCTTCCGGGCCCGTCAGCACGAAGGCGGCCGCAGATCCGTTGTTCGACAGCATCTCGGCACTGGATACCGAGGTGTTTACCGCGTTCAACACCTGCAGCGAACCGGGACAACTGCAGAAGCACGCCAGCTACTTCGCCCCGGACGTCGAGTTCTACCACGACACCGGCGGCGTGACCTGGTCGCGGCAGGAGATGCTCGCCAGCACGGAGAAGTACGTGTGCGGCCACTTCCGCCGCGAGCTGGTGCCGGGCACGCTCAAGGTTTACCCGATCAAGGATTTCGGCGCCATCGAGGAGGGCTCGCATCGTTTCTGCCAGTTCGACAGCGGCAAATGCGAGGGGCTGGCTGACTTCCTGATCGTGTGGAACAGCAACAATGGCAAGTGGCAGATCACCCGCGTGCTCAGCTACGGGCACCGCGAGAACAAATAGCCGCGTGAACATGGGCTTCAATGCCCATCGGTGACAATCCACCCTCAGGCTTTTGGAGACACCAGGATGAAGTACGAGGGAAGCTGCCATTGCGGCCGCGTCGCGTTCGAGGTGGAAGGCACCATCGACAGCGGCCTGTCCTGCAATTGCTCGATGTGCGGCCGCAAGGGATCGCTGCTGTGGTTCGTCCCGCGCGATCAGATGCGGCTGACGACGCCCGAGGACGCGGCGAGCACCTACCTGTTCAACAAGCACGTGATCAAACACCGCTTCTGCCCGGTGTGCGGCATCCATCCCTACGGCGAAGGCACTGATCCGAAGGGCAACGCCGTCGCCGCGATCAACCTGCGTTGCCTCGAGGGCATCGACCTAGCCGCCATCCCGATCCACGAGTACGACGGCAAGTCGAAGTAAGGCTCGTCAGACTCGACGACCGAGGCGCGAGCGCTCCAGCCACCACAGGGCGGCGCTCGCCAGCAGCCACGCCAGCCACCAGGGCCAACGCTCGCCGGGGTGACCGGGAACCGAGGCCGATGCCGCGACCGTAACGGCGGAACCGGCGGCGAGGCGCGATGTCGCATCGCGTATCTCACCTGCATGCAGACCCGGCGCGGCCGCCGGTGCGCGCACGAAGAACGACAGCGACTGCTCGCCGGATCGCAGCTGGTGCCAGCCGGGATGGCGCGGCCAGAACGCCGCGCAGTTGCGCGGGCCGGTGGCCGGGTCGCGCAGCAGCTCGACGGTGTCGCCAGCCGGCGTCCTGACATTTGCGGCCGTGCCGACGGCGCACAGTGCGATGCGTTCGTGCTGGCGCGGTTCGCCTTCGATCACCAGGTCGTTACGGGCCTGCGCGCGGCCGATCGTCGCCAGCGCGGTGCTCCACATTTCGCCATGCAGATCGTCGCGACCGGCCAGTACCAGGCGGTAGCTGTCGGTCAGCGTCCACAAGGCGATACGTCCGCGCCCTTGCGCGCGCCATGCGCCCATCCAGGTGCTGGTGTCGTCGCGCAGTAGCGGCACTGCGTCGCCGGGCGGAATGCGCAGGTCGCGTCGCGTCAACGCAGGGATGTCGGGCAATGCCGCGTCGTGCAGCCTGGGCGCGTCCGGTGTGCCGGGTCCGATGCGTGCACGGGTGGCGTCCTCGTCGTGCGCAGTGGGCGCAAGTTTCACCGTCGCCGAATCGCTGCCGCCGGCGACCGCGAAGCCGAGCGCCTGCAAGCGGCGACGCTCGACCGGCGATGGTGCAGCGGTGACCCGCAGCAGCACACCGAGGCCGTTGTTGATTGCATCGGTGAGGGCGGCACGCTGGCTGTCGCCGAGTGCGGACCAGGCGCGTTCGTCCAGGATCACAAGGTCGAATCGGCCAAGGTTGCCGGCATTGATCGCGATCGGTGCATCGCCCAGCTGCATGCCGCCGCCCACCGAGACCTGGGTCTGCAGCGTCAAACCGGCGTCACGCGCCCAGCGGCGCAGGTATTTCACTTCCGGACCAGGCGCACCGGCCATCAACAACACGCGCGGCGGGGTTGCCGCAGTTGCCTGCACAGGCAATTCGACGTCTTCGACGATGGCTTGCCGCGCATCGCGCAGGCGAATGGTGAAGCTGGCGGTGCCGGCGACTCGTGGGCTTGCGGTCAGCGTGAAGCGTCCGTCGGCCGGCAGTGCGACGCGATCGACACGGCGCCGACCCGGATCGAGCAGTTCGGCCGAGCCGCCACGCAGATCGTGCGCGCGCCCGGCGACCACGAAGTCCGCACCCGCTACCACCTGGCGAGGTGCCTGCAGTTCGACCAGTCCGCGTGGCAATGCATTGGCGGTGAACTCCACTGCCAGGCCACGGACGGCATCGCGATCGCGCGCTTCGAGGCCCGCGCCGACGATGCGCACGCGCTGCGTGCCCGGATGCTGACGCAGTGCCGTGGCGAGATCCGGGACGCGTTCGACATCGGCCAGCTTTGTTGCTTCGGGCAAGGCGACAAACGCCTCGCCACCGCGGCCCGCACCCAGCTGCGCCGTCGTCGCCCCGGCGGTGGCGACGATCAGCGTGCCGGCTTCACCCGGCAGCGAAGGTGGCACGAGCGCGAAGTACAGCAACGTCGCGCACACCGGTTGCGCCAGCAGCAGCAAGGCAACGCGCCACCCGCGCGAGCGTTGCGCCGGCGGCGCGCGCCACTGCCGGTGCAGCAAGCGCGCGCACGCGACCGCCATCGCGACGGCAAGCAGCACGGCCACCAGCATCGGCAGGTTTAAGGCTGGCGCGGTCACTTCAGTTCCTCCTGGCGCAACGCCTCCAGGTAGCGTCGCCCCGCGGCATCGCCGGCATTGCGCCGTGGCACGGCCGTGGCCGGGCGCGGCAGCAGCGGCCACAGCAATGCGCGCAGGTCGGCGCGGCATGTCGCGCAATCGGGATCGGCGCGCAGCGCTTCGATCGCGGCGACGAACGCGAGCGGATCCGCCAAGCGCGTCTCGTGCTCGCGCAGCCAGCGCTCGAGCGCGGTGAAGTCGATCGGCGCGGCGGGAACCTGCGATGCGTCCAGCGAACTCCACAGCGCCGCAAGCGTCGGGTCGGCGATGTCGGCCGCCACCAGCGCGTCGTCGCGGCGCGCCAGGCCGGCGCGATCGCCGCTCATGCGCCGGCTCTCGTCGATCGGCGGCAGCTCCGGGCCGACGCGGGCAAGATAGATACGCGTGGCCTGCTGCACCTGCTTGATGAAACGCAGCGCGCGGTAGGCGTACGGCAGGGCCAGCTCGGGATGGCCCTGTCGCAGGTGACCTTCGGACTGCCACATCTCGTCGAGGGCCGACTTGAGGATCTTGCGCGTCTCCGGATCGAGCAGCGTGGCCGCTTCGGCGTGATCGTGGGTGTGGCCGTACTCTTCGAGCACCGCGCCCTCCTCACCGAACTTCCCTGCCCCGCCCGCTTCGGCGTGGCCATGCTCGTCGGCGGGTGCCTCGGCCGTTTCGTCGGCGCCATGCGCGTCATTGGCATCGTTGGTCGGCGGCGGTTTCGGGTCGCCCTCGGCTTCTTCGCCGAGGAACTGGCCGTAACGCAGTCGCAGGATGCGCTGGTCGACGCCGATCGCGTCGCTGCGCTTCACGTAGCTGTCGGCCTCGAGCTTGCGCTTCTCCTTCAGCAGCGCCTCGGCGTCGATGATGATCTGGCGCTGGCTGCGGAAGTACGCCGGCAGCACCTTCTTTGACCATGCCTTCCAGGCCGGTGGTCTCGGTACCCAGGTCGGACGGCCAGCGCAGGATCAGGCTGGCGCTGCGTGCCGATTGCGCAGTCGGGGTACGGTTGTCGTTGATGCTCAGCTGCACGATCAGGTCGTCGCCGGCAGCCAGGCCGAGCGCGGCCAGGTCGAGGCGATGGGCGTAGCGCTTGACCGTCGCGCTGCCGCTGCCGCTGCTGCTACCGGCAATCGTCATCGACTGCTCGCGGAAGGTGATGTTCTCGCCGCTGCCCTGCGCCAGGGTGATGCGCAGCGTGCCGGAGGAAGCGACGCCGTAGTCGTCGCTGCCCTCGAACGCCAGCGCCCAGCTGCGCTGGCCCTGCGTCATCAGGCTCAGGCTGCGGTCGGGTTCGAGCACGCGCAGTTGCGGCGCGCGGTCGGGGATGGCGTCGAGACGGTGCAGCGTCGCCGGCTGCAGCGGCGGGGCACCGGCCACGACGATGCGGTACAGCGCCGAGCGGGCGAGCACGTCACTGCCGCGCCAGTCGTCGCCTTCGCGGGTGAGCTTCAGGCGGCGGCCGTCGTGGAAGACCAGTTCCACCGATGCCGGCTGCGGCGCAAAACGGATCGTCCATTGCAGGCGCGTGCCCTGCGGTGCCTTGGCATCGAGGGTGGCGTCGTCGCGCGCGGGTTGGCGCGTGTAACCGGGCGGCGTGATCTGCAGGCGTTGCTGGACGATGCTCGTCTGCGTCGGCGCGGCCGGAGTGACGCCGACGCTCGACAGGACATCGTCAAACGTCGCGCCCGGGCGTGCGGGCCACAGCAGGATCGCCGCGATCGCAACGATGGCGACGCCGCTGCCGATCGCATGCACACGCGTCGACCAGCGCGGACGCAGGTCCGGTGGCGGGGCACTCTCGATGCGTTGCTGCAGGCGACCCAGTTGCAGTCGCTCCAGGCCGGTCATGACGGCGGCCGGCGCGAATAGCAGGTCGGTGCTGTCGTCCATGTCGGCACGGCGGGCATCGAGTTCGCGGACCAGCCAGCGCGTGTCGAGCGTGCGGGCGCGATGGAAGGCGAACGCCCCCGTTGCCACGGCCGCGATCACCAGCACCGTCAACGCCGCGGCGGCTCCGCCCAGGCGCCAGGCCAGTGCGACAGCGACCAGCAGCCACGGCAGGCAGCGCAACGCGGCATCGAGGCCGCGACGCCAGCGTGCCTGCTGCAATGCGCGTTGCAGGACGGTCATTGCGCTCATGGCGCCACCGTCCGGCGTGCGCCGGTCGCAAGCCAGCGTTCGCCCAGGAACAGCAACGCGATCAGCAGCACCAGCCACGGTTGCAGGTCGCGCGGCGACTGCGGGAACACGGGGCCACCTGTCAGCGGTTCATGCGTTGCGGCGAGAACGCGCGTTGGCGCAACTCGCGGTGGATCGAACAGGCTGCGCAGCTGCTGCGGGAAGTCTGGCTCCAGCAGCACGGGCATGGACTGCGGCGCCAGCTCGCGACTGAAGCGCATCACCCGGCCTTTGCCGTATGCCGCGCCTTCGACCAGCGGGGCGCCAGTGGGGTCACGCCACAGCACCGTTGTCGCCGGGAGGTTGGCGAGCGCGGTGTCGTGATCGAGCAGCGCAGTGCCGCCTTCGCGAACCCACGTGTCGATCGCGGCGGGCAAGGGGCCGGGCGCCAGCCAGATCAGTTGTCGGGTGTTGGCAGGCAAGGGTTGCGCGAGGGGTGCCTGGTCGGAAGCGACCGTCGAGCCTCCCTTCCACGCTGCCTGTGCGGCGCGCATGTAACGCATCGCCGCTTCGCGCTGCGGGGCGTAGCGGATGCTTGGCGCGAACGCAGCCGCTTCCGGCTGCGCGGGCGCGACCGGCATCGCACCGGGCAGCACACGCCATTCGATGCGATGGCTCAAGGACGGCAGTTGCGCATCGACGCCCGCGAGCTGTTCGGGCACGAGTACGGTCAGCGCGACACCCTCAGGCAATCCAGCATCGATTTCGCGCAACAGACTGGTCACCGGCGCGGACGCCGTTGGCGCCGCCTCGTCCAGCGACGGGAAGCCCGGCGCCAGCCAATGCCATCGCGCGTTCTCGGGCGCCTGCACCGCGCGCGCCTGCTTCAGATCCACGCCCGGTACCACGGCAATCCACGGCGCCTCGCTCGCGCCACCGACCATCACCGGTCGCGCCAACAGCAGCGCCAGCGCGACCAGCAGCAACAGCCGCAGCGCCAGCAACAGCCATTCGTCGAAGCGGATGCGATGACGCGGCTTCGGCTTCTGCCGCAGCCAGCGCAGTGCGGCGAACTGGATCGGCCGCTGCTCGCTGCGCCGCGCCAGGTGGATCAGCAGCGGCAGCAGCAGCGCGGCGAGCGCCGCGAGGCCGGCGGGCAACAGGAACGCCAGGCTCATGCGTACTCCGCGGCATCGCGCGAACCGAACAGGCGTCGCAGCGGCAGGTCCAGTGCCTGGTCGAGCACGTAGCGCGCATGGCGGATGCCGCTGGCATCCAGGCGCGCGTCGAGTTCGCGGCGTGCCGCCTCGAAGCGGCGCAGGAACTCGTCGCGCATCGCCACGCCATCGCCGCGCAGTTCTTCGCCGGTTTCCGGGTCGCGGAACACATGGCCACCGCGGAACGGGAAGTCGCGCTCCTCGGCGGTCAGGATCTGGATCGCGGCGACTTCGCGGCGTGCGGCTGCCAGCCGCGTCACCACTTCCAGCGCGCCTTCGTCGAAGGCATCGCTGAGCAGCACGACCAGGTCGCCGGCGCCGATGCGTTCCCACAACGGGCGCAGGCGCTCGGCCGACGGCCAGGTGCCGCCGGCCTCGACGCGCTGCAGTTCGAGCATGAATCGATCGCGCTGGCGCAGGCCGCTTCCAGGCGCGAGCACGCGCACGCCGTCGCCGTGGAGCACGGCCAGGCCGAAGCGGTCGCCCTGGCGCAAGGCCAGTTCGGCGACGCAGGCGGCCAGGCCCTTGGCGGCGGACAGGCGCGACCAGCCGGGGCGGGCTGCGTCTTCCTGCGCCATCGAGGCGGTGGCATCGACCAGCAACCACACCGCGAGCGGGCTTTCACGCTCGGCCTCGCGGACGAAGAATCGATCGGAGCGTGCGTAGAGTTTCCAGTCGACCTGGCGCAACTCGTCGCCGGGCTCATATGCGCGGTACTGGGCGAACTCCAGACCGGCGCCGCGGCTGCGGCTGTGGTGCAGGCCGATGCCCTGCAGGCCGACCGCGCGTCGCGAGGTCAGGCGCAGGTCCTTCAGCCGCGCACGCACCTGCGGCGGGATGAAGTCGACGAAGCTGGAACCGGGACTGGTCACGCGTCCTGCGATCAACCCGCGAACGGCACGCTGCGCAGCAGCGCGGCGATCACGTCGTCGGCGCTCTTCTGCTCGGCCTCGGCGGCGAACGACAGCAGCAGGCGATGGCGCATCACCGGCGCGGCAAGCGCGACGATGTCCTCGCGTGTTGCCGCCAGGCGCCCGTGCAGCAGCGCGCGTGCCTTGGCCGCGAGCACCAGTGACTGGCCGGCACGCGGGCCGGCGCCCCACTTCACCCACTGCTTCACTTCCGCCGGTGCCGATTCGTTCGGGCGGCTGGCGCGGACCAGGCGGGTGATCCAGGCGAGCAGATCGTCGCCCAGGTGCACTTCGCGCACGCGCGCCTGCAGCGCCAGCACTTCCTCGCCGTGCATCACCTGCGGCACCTCGGAATGGCGCGTGCCGGTGGTCTGGGCAAGGATGTCGCGCTCTTCGGTTTCGCTCGGATAGTCGACGCGGATGTGCAGCAGGAAGCGGTCGAGCTGCGCTTCCGGCAACGGATAGGTGCCAGCCTGCTCGAGCGGGTTCTGCGTGGCCAGCACGAAGAACGGCGCCGGCAGCTGATGGGTCACGCCGGCGTAGCTGACGGTGCGTTCCTGCATCGCCTCCAGCAGCGCCGCCTGGGTCTTGGGCGGGGTGCGGTTGAGCTCGTCGGCGAGCAGCAGGTTGGTGAAGATCGGGCCCGGCTGGAAGCGGAAATGGCGATGGCCGGTGCCATGGTCTTCTTCCAGCAGCTCGGTGCCGAGGATGTCGCTGGGCATCAGGTCGGGCGTGAACTGCACGCGCCGGAACTGCAACTCCAGCGCCTGGCCGAGCGAGCGCACCAGCAGCGTCTTGCCCAGCCCAGGCACGCCTTCGAGCAGGCAGTGGCCACCGGCCAGCAGGCCGATCAGCAACTGCTCGACGACCGCTTCCTGGCCGACGATGGCCTGGGCGATGGCGGTGCGCAGGGTGCCGAGCCTGGCGAGCTGGGCCTGGATGTCGGCTTCGGTGGGGGTGTTGTTCATGAGGGTCTCGGGTGCTCTGGCATCAGCTGTTCAACGCGTACATCACGATGTTGACCGCGAACTTGGTGTTGTCCTCGGCGAGGAAACGCTTGTTGCGCCAGTCGTAGTCCCACTCGCAACCGTAATCCTTGTTGCTGTAGAGGACGCCGAGCCGGCCGTCGATCTCGATGCCCTGCAGGTAATCGTGCACCAGGTCGTCGCCCCAGCCGTTGAGCTCGAAGCCCGTGGCCGGCGGGCCGTCCTTGAAGGTGAAGAAACTGCGGTAAAGCGCGTGCGTGTTGGGCAGCTTGCGCAGCGCCTTCGGCCCGAAGATCGACGACATCTGCGCTTCGAACGAGCGCGCGAACAAACCGTCGATGTCATGGTTGCAGTCGTCAACGAAGACGAAGCCGCCATTGCGCACGTAACGCTCGAAGTTGCGCCGCTCATCCGGGTTGAACTCGACCAGCTTGTGCCCGGCCAGGTAGCAGAAGGGCGCGGTCAGCATCTTCGGGTCGGCCAGCGCCAGCACGTGTTCCTTCGGGTCCACGCGCAGGTTGGTGTAGTCGATCAGCGACGTGATCAGGTTGGCCGGCATGCGCTGGTCGACATCCCAGTCCCCCGAGTCGTACTTCAGGCGCGTCAGCCAGAAGTCGTACTCGACGCCGGCGGCGCGCGCGAGCGGCGACAGCACCGCCCCCGCCGCGCCCGCCAGCATCAGGCGGAGGAACTGCGCGCGGTTCATATCGACCGCGCGGTATTGATGATGTTGATGCCGTTGAAGCGCGTGGTGCTCGATCCGTGCGACACCGCCGAGACCTGGCTCGGCTGGCCCTTGCCGTCGAAGAACGAACCGCCGAGGCGGAAGTCGCGCTCGTCGCAGATCGCGCTGCACGCATTCCAGAATTCCGGCGTGCGGATCTGGTAAGCCGCGTCCTCGACCAGGCCGGTGACCTTGCCCTGCTTGATCTCGTAGAACAGCTGGCCGCCGAACTGCGCGTTGTAGCGCTGCTGGTCGATCGAGTACGAGCCGCGGCCATGGATGTACAGGCCGTTCTCGACGTCCTTGACCATGTCGGCCACGCTCAGCGGCTTCTTGCCCGGCATCAGCGAGACGTTGGCCATGCGCTGGAACTGCACGCTCGACCAGGAGTCGGCATAGCTGCAGCCGTGCGATTCCTTGTGGCCGAGGATATGCGCTTCGTCGCGCGTGGCCTGGTAGTCGACGAGGATGCCGTCGCGCACCAGGTCCCACTGCTTCGTCTTGACGCCCTCGTCGTCGTAACCGACCGCGCCGAGGCTGCCCTGGCGGGTCTTGTCGGCGACGAAGTTGACGATGTCGCTGCCCCAGCGGTAGCCCTCGTCGCGCTTGTCGAGCGTGGCGAAGCTGGTGCCGGCGTAGTTGGCCTCGTAGCCGAGCACGCGGTCGAGCTCGAGCGGGTGGCCGACGTTCTCGTGGATGGTCAGGAACAGATTGGTCGGGTCGATCACCAGGTCGTACTTGCCCGGCTTCACCGACGGCGCCTTGAGCTTGGCGCGGGCATCGCGGGCACTGGCGATGGCGTCTTCCATCACGTCGTAGCTGCGGCCGTAGGCGGTGATGCCGCCGGGCAGCTTGAACTTGCCGGCCGGATCGGCGTCGAGATACTCGTAGCCCATGCCCATCGGCGCCGACAGGCCGTTGCGCGTGCGGAACTTGCCGCTGGCCTTGTCCACCGCGGTGGCGGTGATCGGCAGCCAGATCCGGTGCACGTCCTGGTCGATGTAGCTGCCGTCGGTGGAGGCGAAGTACTTCTGCTCGTTGATCAGGAACAGCGTCGAGTTGAAGAAGTCGGCACCGGCCTTCATTGCCGCGGCATTGACGCCGAGCAGCAGGTCGACCTTCTCCTTGATCGGCACCGCCATCGCGTTCTTGCGGATCGGCGTGGCCCAGCTGATCTCGCCGACGCCGGGCGTCGGTGCCAGCTCGACGCGCCTGGTCTGGTGGCGCGAGTTGGCCTTGGCTATCGCGGCGGCCTGGCGCGCAACGGCCGCCACCGCATCGGTGGTCTGCACGTTGGTCGCCGCGAAGCCCCAGGCGCCATCGACCAGCACGCGCACGCCGATGCCGGAGGACTCGCCGTTGACGATGTTCTCCACCCGCGCCTCGCGGGTGATCACCGACTGGCGCAGGTAGCGCCCGATGCGCACGTCGCAGTACTGCGCGCCCGCGGCGCGGGCGGCCGTCAGCGCGGCGTCGGCGAGGAGCCGGCGGCGCGCACCATCAACCGGTTCGAGCAGCGCCTCGGCGGCGATGCTGCGGCCAAACGGCAGCGCCATCGCGGCGAGCGAGAGGCCGGTGAGATTCAGGAAGTCGCGGCGTTGCATCAGGTGATTACTCGACAAACAAACTACTACCCGTCATCCCCGCGCAGGCGGGGATGACGGCTCAGGCGTCAGACCGCATCCGACAGCGAAGTGAAGGTGAAATCGCGCAGCTTCATCGGCGGGATCATCATCACGAACGAGGACTCGTCACCGGCCACGCGCACCGGCTTGCCGAGTTCTTCGATGTTGTTGAGCATGATCACCGGCGACTCGTTGAAGCGGAAATTCTTCACCGGGTGCTTGATCTGGCCGTTCTCGATGTAGAACGTGCCGTCGCGGGTCAGGCCGGTCAGCAGCACGGTCTGCGGATCGACCATGCGGATGTACCAGGTGCGGGTGACCAGGATGCCCTTCTGGGTGCTGGCCACCAGCTGCGCGGTGGTCTTGTCGCCACCGGCGACCAGCAGGTTGCCCGGCTCGCCGACGGCGCGCTTGCCCTGCTTCTTGGCCCAGTAGCGCGAGTACTGCATCGCCACGACCTTGCCGTTCTCGACGATCGCCATCTTCTCGCGCGGCAGGCCCTCGCCGTCCCACGGCAGCACCGGAGCGCGCTCGTCCCACGGGTCGGCCGTGATGTTCACGCGCGGGTCGTAGACCTGCTCGCCGAGCTTGTTGCCGCCGCCCTTCTTCGACAGGAAGCTGCGGCCTTCGTCGGCCTGGCGCGCGTCGAAGAAATTCATCATGAACGAGATCAGGCCCGCCGCTGCCGCCGGCTCCAGGATCACCGTGTACTTGCCCGGCTCCAGCGCCTTGGCTTCGGCCGATTCGGTGGCCTTGCGCATGGCGGTGCGGATGTCCTGGTCTGCCTTGAAGTCGTCGGCATCCTTGAGGTTGCGACCGACCCAGCCCGAACCGCGACCGTCTTCGGTGCGCACGGTGCAGGTGTAGTCGAAGCGCGTGGCCTTCTGGTAGCCGAAGTTGCCCTTGGAGTTGGCGAACGCGACGAAGCTCTGGCCGTCCTCGAGGAAGCCGGCGGCGATCAGCTTTTCAGCCTTGCACGGGGCGATCGAGTTGGCCGCGACCTGGGCGCGGTACTCCGGGGTGATGGCGGCGGTGGCCGGGCTGAAGGTCGGGCTGGCCTTGTAGGCCTGCTTCTCGATCGCCGGCATGAACTCCGGGTTCTCCGGGGCCAGGCGGGCGAGGTCTTCGGCGCGACGGACCACGCGCTCGAGCGCGGCGTCGTCGAACTCGTTGATGGTGGCGGTGCCGACGCGGCTGCCGAAGGCCACTTCAACGGCCAGTTCGGTGTTGTCGACGATGCCACTGGTGGAAATGTTGTTCAGGGCGAAGCGGATGTTGCCGTCGATGGAACCCTCGAGCTGCGCCGTGCACTGGTCGGCCTTGGACAGCTTGATGACCTTGTCGAGGATCGCCTTGGCCTGTTCTTCGGTGAAGATGCTCATTGTTGTTTTCTCCGGCCCGTTTCCGCTCGCGGAAACGGGAAAATTGACGATCAGCCGAGGTTGCGGGCGGTGTTGATGACGTTGATGCCGTTGAAGCGCGCCGTGCTCGAGCCGTGCGAGACCGCCGACACCTGGCCGGGTTGTCCCTTGCCGTCGAAGAAGGAGCCGCCGAGGCGGTAATCGCTGTCGTCGCAGACGGCGACGCAGGCGTTCCAGAACTCCGGCGTGCGGATCTGGTAGGCCACGTCCTCGATCTGCTGGGTGATCTGGCCGTTCTTGATCTCGTAGAACAGCTGGCCGCCGAACTGGGCGTTGTAGCGTTGCTGGTCGATCGAGAACGAACCGTCGCCGATGATGTAGATGCCGTTCTCGACGTCCTTGATCATGTCGGCGACGCTGAGCTTGTTCTTGCCCGGCGCCAGCGACACGTTCGCCATGCGCTGGAACTGCACGCTCGACCACGAGTCGGCATAGCAGCAGCCGTCGGACTCGGTCTTGCCCAGGATGTGGGCCTGGTCGCGGATGGTCTGGTAGTCGACCAGCGTGCCGTCCTTGATCAGGTTCCACTTCTTGGTCTTGACGCCTTCATCATCAAAACCGACCGCGCCGAGGCTGCCGAGCTGGGTCTTGTCGGCGAACACGGTGACGTTGTCGGAGCCGTACCTGAACTTGTCCTTGAGCTTGTCGACCGTGGCGAAGCTGGTGCCGGCGTAGTTGGCTTCGTAGCCAAGCACGCGGTCGAGCTCGAGCGGATGGCCGATCGATTCGTGGATCGTCAGCCAGGTGTGCGACGGGTCGAGCACCAGGTCGTACTTGCCCGGCTTGACCGACGGTGCGGTCAGCTTGGCCTTGGCCTGCTTGGCCGAGGCGATGGCGTCTTCCATCATGTCGTACGACAGGCCGTAGTTGACCACGCCGTTGGGCGAGACGACCTTGCCGGCGCTGGCGCCGTCGAGGTACTCGAAGCCCATGCCCATCGGCGAGGACAGACCGTCGCGGGTGCGGAACTTGCCGGTGGCCTTGTCGATCGCGGTGACCGTCATCGGCGCCCAGATGCGGTGCACGTCCTGGTCGATGTAGCTGCCGTCGGTCGAAGCGAAGTACTTCTGCTCGTTGACCAGGAACAGCATCGAGTTGACGAAGCTGCCACCGGCGTTGATCGCCGCGGCGTTGACGCCCAGCAGCAGGTCGACCTTTTCCTTCAGCGGCACTTCCATCGAATTCTTGCGGATCGGCGTCTTCCAGGAGACTTCGCCGACGCCCGGCGCCTTGGCCAGCTGCACCGGCGTGGTCTGGTGCTTGGAATTGGCGCGGGCGATCGCGGCAGCCTGCTGGGCGGCCTTGACCACGCCCTGGGTGCCCAGTTCATTGGTGGCGGCAAAGCCCCATGCGCCGTTGACCAGCACGCGGATGCCGATGCCGGTCGACTCGGTGTTGACCACGTTCTGGACCTTGTCCTCGCGCGTGATCACGAACTGGCGCAGGTAGCGGCCAATGCGCACGTCGCAGTAGGACGCGCCGGCGGCGGTCGCGGCGCCCATGGCGGCGTCGGCGAGGGCCTTCTTCTTGGCCACGTCGATGGTTTCCACCAGCGCCTCGGCGGCAATGGCACGACCGAAGGGCAGCATGAGCCCGGCCACACCAACGCCGGTCATCGACAGGAATGAGCGTCTATCCACTTGTGTAACTCCCCGGAAAGGCCGGCGCGGCAGCAGCTGCCACACCCGGCAAGAGACGAAGGCAAAGGCCCCCCGCGACTGTGCTCAGGGGCGCTACGGCCCGTCAAGTGACGTTCGGGCTATATGACCAGGGCGCACAGCGCTCGATACGCCGAAGTGTGGACTGTGTCGGCGCCTGTTGACGGGCCCGCGTAAACCGGCCTGATGCGACCCGCCACAATCGGCATGGTCAATGCATTTTCGGCGATTGCCGCCGTGTGGCCGATGCCCTGCCCCCAAAGCGTTGAAACCAATGCCGCAGTCCCGAACCGGTCGCATTCCACGCTCGTGCCTCGATCCCTCCGCCCCTTCTCCCGCGTCCTGCGCGCCAGTTTCCTGGTGCTACTGCTGCTCGGGTTGATGGCGCGGCCGGCGCCGGGGCTGGGATGCGACCTGCTCGCCAATGACCATGGCAGTGACGTGACCGCGACGTCGGACCAGGATCACACCGACACCGACCCCTGCGCCCCGCACTGCGACCATGCGCATGCCAAGGGTGCCCACACGCTGATGCAGCCCTGCTTTGCCGGCGCATCGGTCGATGCCTCGGCCACGCCATGGGTGCTGGTCGACACGCGGGCATCGCCCGTGCCCACTCCCGATTGCGTGCCGGTTCCCCGGTTGCAACACGCGGCACCATTCAGGCCTCCGATCGCCTGAGGTCGAAGGCCGTCGCCGACGGCCTGACTTCCATTGACCCGAAAGGCAGTGCCCAGTCGGTCGAGCCGGTCAGTCCCTGACCCCCGGCACGAATCGCACGCCACTGCGCTCGCGGTCCAATCCCAGGCTTGGTGGCTACCCACGTCCACGACAGCGCACGGCCCTCTGCGGTTGTGTGCGACCGCACGGCGTTGGAGCCCGGGGAAGCCCAGATGAGCAGATTGCTGGAACTGACAATCAAACCGTTCGTCCCGTTCGTCCGCCACATCTGGCGTCGCCTGCCGGTCGCGCTGCGCCAGACACGGCCAGCCCGCAGGATCGGGACGTTCTTCTACGATCACTACGTTCGCGGCACATACCGGGACCAGACGCACTACACCTGGTTCCTGCGCAACATCGCGCAGCTGCGCCTGCTCACCGAGGTGGTTTCCGCGCATCCGCGTGGACAGCCACTGCGCATTGCATCGATCGGTTGCAGCGTCGGTGCCGAGCTCTACTCCACGCTGTGGCTGCTGCGCCGGTATCACCCGTGGCTGCAGGTCGTCGCCCGTGGAATCGACACATCGGCGAACGTGATCGAGGTGGCCCGCAAGGGCGTTTACCGGCTCAGGACACCATCACCCCAGGGCGGCACGCTCGAACTCAATGGCGCGAAGGTACTCACGACCGTTCCGAACGCGCTGAACGACATCATGGACATGACGCCCGAAGGCGACTTCCGGATCAAGGACTGGATCCGCGAAGGCGTCAGCTGGACCGTAGCCGATGCGACGGATCCCGGGCTCGCGGCGATCATCGGACCGCAGGACGTGGTGATCGCGTGCAACGTGCTCGGGCCGATGGACGATGCCATCGCCGAGGCGTGCCTGAGGGGCCTGGTGAAGCTCATCGTTCCAGGCGGCACGCTGGTCCTGGACGGGATCGACCTGGATCTCAAGTCGCGCGTCACGCAATCGCTCGGACTCAAGCCGATGACGCGATACCTGGAGGAGATCCACACCGCAGACCCCACCAAGGGCGACTGGCCGTGGACTCGCTGGTCGCACGAACCCATCGATTACCAGCGCGCTGATTGGCATTACCGGTACGCGACCGTGTTCGGCGTCGCCTCGTCGGACGAACGCAGACAGGAGAATGCGATCGATCGACCCGATGCGGTCTTGGCGGTCGACGCTCCGGTGCTGGCAGTGTCGATGAGCAATACGGATTCGTCGACGCCTGCGGGCATCGCGCGATAGTGATGTCACAAGAAATATTCGTACATCACCATGATCGCTACAGCACTATACTCCATCGATGGCGCACCCCCGCCGACGCAGCGTTCATTCCTGCTGATCGCGCAAAGCGATCTCGCCCCTTCGCTCGCCCCCCCCGCATACGCACCCACTCCCATGCCGCTTCGCATCATCATCGCCGACGACCATCCCATTGTTCGTTCCGGCATCCGAGAGCTGCTCGAGAGCAGCGGCGAGTACGGCCCATTCGTCGAAGTCGGCTCGGCCGACGCGCTGGTGGAGGCGCTGGAGCACGATTCATTCGACCTGATCCTGACCGACTTCAACATGCCCGGCGGACAGATCACCGACGGGCTCAACCTGCTAGAGCTGGTCCGCCAGCGATGGCCGCTGACTCCGCTGGTGGTGCTGACCATGGTGAGCAACATCGGCCTGTTGCGGGCGGTGCTCGACACCGGCGTGCGCGGCCTGCTCAACAAGGCCGACGCACTCGACGAACTGGGACTAGCAGTGCGCGCGGTTAGCCAGGGGCAGACCTACATCAGTACCGACCTGCGCTCGAAGATCAACGCCGCCCAGGCGGCCGCCCCGGGCGGCAGGGAAATGCGCCTGTCGCCGCGTGAGTCGGAGGTGATTCGCATGTTCGCCTCCGGGATGACCGTGTCGCAGATCGCCGCGCAACTCGAGCGCAGTGCCAAGACCATCAGCCGCCAGAAGATGGACGCGATGGCCAAGCTTGGCCTGCGCAATGACCGCGAGATCTACAACTACGCTCGCGAGAAGGGTCTGCTGGTTTAGCGCAGGGCGCCCTGTCATTCCCGCGAAGGCGGGATCTTTTGTGCTGGCGCGCAGTTCCAAGGCAACGTCCATGGGTTCCCGCCATTCGCGGGAATGGCGAACAAAAAAACCCGCCCCGTTTCCGGGGCGGGTTTCGCCACATTGGCAACTCCCTCCGAATCTCAGCGCGCGATCACCTCGACGCGCACGCGACGGTTGGGCTTCAGGCAGTCGATCAACGCCCTGCGATTACGATCGTTGCACTGGACCACCGGATCGGAACTGCCACGGCCTTCGGTATCGATGGCCTCGCCCGGCACACCCTTCGCCACCAGGTAGGCCTTCACCGATTCGGCGCGGCGCCTGGACAGGTCCAGGTTGTAGCCAGCACTGCCCAGGCGATCGGCGTAGCCGATCAGGCGCAAGGTCTCGACCCGTTCGGCGGCGTCGAGCACCTTCAGTACCTGCTGGTCGATCGCCTCGGGGGCGTCCGCCGCCAAGCGCGCGCTGTCGAAATCGAACAGCGTGTCGGCCGAGATCTCGGTGGCCGCCGCGACGTGCGGTTCCTGCGGCGCGACCGGCTCGCCCGGAGCCGGGACGCCGGCCAGTGCAGCGCAGAGTTCCGGATTCCACCAGGTCTGCGTCAAACGCATCTCGTCGTTCCACAGCAACTTGTACTGGCAGTCAACGTACTTGCCCGGCTCACCCGACGGCAGCTTGAACAGGTAGTCCCATTCGTGCACGCCGACCGTGCCCTCGCGGTACATGGGGTGGCCGATAAGGCGATAGACCTCGAGCTTGGCTGCACCCGGGACGACCTTGGCCAATGTCGCCAGCTCGGGATGCATGGTCTGCGGGATGAGCGGATGGACCTTGGCCGCATCCGGCCAGACCGGCTGATCGGTCTTGCCGTCGTGGACCTGGCTGAGGGTTCTCGTGCCGCAGCCGGCAAGCACCAGCGTCGCGGCGATCGTCATGAGCGCCGCTGTCAGACGATGGGGATTGAACATAAGGGGATTCTCGATGAAGCGATGGCGCACGTTCGTGCGCCATCGAAGTGAAGAAGGTGGATGGGCAATGGCGGCCCCGCGAAGGGCCGCCATGCTCGTTGCCTGGCTACGATCAGAAGATGTAGCCGATGCCGACGCGGTACACCGGCTCGTCACCCTGCGCCGCGGACACGCCGGCGTTGAGGTTGACGCGACCGTTCTCGCTCCAGCGCGACACGCCCACGCCCAGTGCCGACTCGCCGCGGTAGCCGGCAACACCGGCGTTGACGGTGGTGTGGCCCGGAACGTACGGGGTGACGTTGATCAGCGCCGAAGCTGCAGCGATACCGCGGTTGGCCTGACGGTTGGAGTGGTCGATCTCTTCCTTGAGGTTGCTCCACACGTCGTTGACCATCTTGTCGGTGTAGGCGTTGGACGAGTTACCGAGGGCGTTGATGCGGTCATTCAACAGACCCACGTTGACGGCATCGGTATCGGCGGTGCCGCGAGCGACATTGCTCACCGTGCGCTCGTGACCGGCCGAACCCACCGAGACCGAGTCGGCACGGTCGGCGATGGAGCCATTGCCCAATGCGACCGAGTTGGTACCGGCGGCGGTAGCCTTGGCATCGTTGCCGATCGCCACGCTGTTCTTGCCAGCAGCCGTGGCATGGTCACCGAGCGCCGAAGCACCATCGCCGCTGGCGTTGCTGTCGAAGCCCATCGCCACACCAGGCGAGTTGCCTGCGTCGGCCGGCTTGGGCGAACCGCCCAGGCCATTGGCCGAGATGTAGCCCGGAGCACCGCCACCGACACCGTTGTTCTCGATCCTGGTCACACGGTTGTCGATGTTGGTGATCTTGCCCTCCAGGGCATCCTTGATCGCCGCGATCTGCCCACCGTTGATGGCCTCGCGGCTGCCGGCTCCGATGCGGCCGTCGGCCACATTGTTGAGCACGGTGCCGTTGGCGCCGCCACCGAAGGTGACCGTGGCCTTGTTGGAGTCGGTGTCGTAGAGCACCACGTCGCGGAGATCGCCCTTCGGATCGATGAGACCACCCAGCTGCGAGACGTTGACGGCATCGTTGGCAGCGGTGCCCTTGGCCACGCCGGTCAGCTTGCGGTCGCCGGCCTTGCCAGTGAAGTTGACTTCGGTGCCGTCGGTGTCCTTGCCGACCGTCAGCTTCGCACCCGCAGCCTCCTGCTGCACCAGGCCGACCTTGCCATCAATCACCTGTTGGATGTTGGTGGTGTTCTGCGTGGTGCGATTGTCGAGGTTGGTGATCGCGTCACCGACGTTGTGCACTTCGGTCTTACCCCCTTCAAGCTCGTAGGTCGGACCGGTGACGGCGCCGGTGGTCGGATCGACCTCGGCACCGCCACCCAGACCATCGACGACCGGCTTCAGCTGGCTGAAGTTGACGGCATCGTTCTGTGCAACACCGTTCTTGACGTTGCCAAGCTTGACCGGGGCACCGCCGTTGTTCAGCGTGACCGAGGCCTTGCTCTCATCGTCATACGCCACACCCAGCGTATTGCCGGTTTTCGCCAGCGCTTCCACAGCTTCCAGTGCATCGCCGACGGTGTTCTTGTCCTTGCCGTCGATGTTGAAGGTCGGCGCGGTCACCTTGCCATCCGAACCCATCGTCGCACCGCCACCGAGGGCGTCTGCCACCGACTTGCCGGCAGCGAACAGCTGGCCGCCGTTGATGGCTTCCTTGCTGTCCGTGCTGACCACGCCTGCGGCCACGTTCTTCAGCGCGGTGCCATTGACGCCGCCACCGAAGGTCACCGAGGCCTTGGTGTCATTGTCATACACCACACCCAGTGGACTGGTGCCGGTGGCAACGCCATTGATCGCGGCGATGATGTCGTCGTACTCCTTGCCAGCGACCGTGACGGCCGGCATGGTGACCTTTCCGGTGGCGGCATCCACGGTCGCATCCTTGCTGATGACGGAGGCCACGTCCTTGAGCTGCGAGATGTTGACCGCATCGGTGTCCATCTTGCCCGGGGCAACGCCGCGGAGAATGCGAACGCCGGCCGTACCGGCAAAGTTCACGCCCACGCCGTCGGTGTCCTTGCCGACCGTCAGATCGGCGCCCGAATTGGCCTGCTGCACCAGACCGGCCTTGCCCTGGACGATGTTGGTGACGCGGCCATCGATGTTGGTGATCGCGTCACCGACGTTGTGCACCGTCGTGATGCCCTTGTCGAGCACATAGTCCGGGGCCGTGATGGTGCCGTTCGTGCCGTTGACGCCTGCCTTGCCACCCAGTGCATCGGTCACGCCCTTGAGCTGCGAGACGTTGACCGCGTCGGTGTCCAGCGTGCCCTTGGCCACGTTGATGATCTGGCGCTTGACTCCAGCGCCACCGGAGGTGCCCACCGAAACCGTGTTGGCACGAAGGTCGTCGGTGCTGCCCTGACCCAGTACCACGGTGCCCTTTGCCTCAGCCAGCGTATCGCGGCCGATCGCCACCGAACCGTCGGCGGTCGACACGACGCTGGCGTACGCGCCAATCGCCACGCTGTTCACAGCCTCCGCCGCGCTGTGGCTACCGAACACGGCTGTATCGTCGGCGGTCGCAGAGACCTCGGTGCCAATCACTACACTACGCTCACCACCGGCGGTGACGTTCGAACCGACGCCAACGGCATCCTTCTTCGTCACGGTGACGTTTGAACCGTTGGCCACTGCATGGTCCGCGGTGGCGTGGGTGTTCAGACCAATGGCCAGTGCATCCTCGCCGCTCACCTGGAGCTGGTCGCCTAGCGTAGTCGGGCCGGCTGCGATCAACTTGTCGACCGGCACACTGCTCGTCGGGGCTGCCAACGGCACCAACAACGACCTGCTGCTCTTCGGCGCGATCGCAATGGCAATGGCCTTGTTCATCTGGCCGACCGTGGCTGCGTCGGTATCGACCTTGCCGTCGTCCACGTTGGTGATGCGGCGCTTGTTGGCCCCGCTGCCGACCGACACCACCCAGGTATCGGTGGAACCGACCTGCGAACCAGCACCCAGTGCCACCGAGTTGGCACCCAGAACGCGCGCACCGCTACCCAGCGCCACGGCACTGTCGGCACCGGCCAGCGAACCTACACCTGCGGCCAGGGTATTGGGGGAGGAGGATCGCGCGTTCAATCCCAGTGCCAGCGAGCTGGCACCGGAGGCATAGGCGTTGCCGCCGATCGCCACGCTGTCTGCACCGCCCGCGTTCGCTTCGTCGGCTTTGGTGACGCCGAACTTGAGGTACTTCAGCTTCGGAGCAATTACATCCAGGTCCTTCTTGACGTTGTACAGCTGGTCGCCGTTGACGGCATCCTTGGATCCTGCTTCCAGCTTGCCGTCTGCCACGTTGGTGATCTTGGTGGCAGCACCATCCTTGCCGGCCAGGGTGATCTGCAGGTGATCGTCACCGTCGTACACAACCGCATTCGGGCTGGAGCCACCGGGCTTCTTGTCGAGCGCGTCGATCGCTGCAGCGATACCGATCTGGTCCTTGTCGCCGACCTTGTAGACCGGCATCGTGACGGTGCCATCGCCACTCACGACCGAACCGCCACCCAGCGCGGCGGTCACACCCTTGAGCTGCGAGACGTTGACGGCATCGGTGTCCTCTACGCCCTTGCCCATGTTCACGATCTGGCGCGTGCTGGCCACCTGGGGATTGCCCGCAGCATCCACGAACGGCGTTGCCGCGCCCACGGAAACGGTGTTCGCGCGATCGGCCAGCGAGCGCGAGCCGAGCGCCACCGAGTTATCCGCCTGCGCCAGGTTGCGGCTACCTACCGCCACGCTATAGAGGCCCGTGGCCTTGGACAGCCGGCCGAGAGCCGAACTGGAGATGCCGTTCGCCGTCGCACCGTTGCCGATCGCCGTGCCGGACATCGCAGTGCTGGAGGCCGCATACCCCACCACCGTCGAACCGTTGCCAACATTATTCGCGCCGTTGGTTATGGACTTGGCGTCCATGCCGATCACAACGTCGCCGTAAGCCGACGTCTTGCTGTTGGCACCGATGGTTACTGCATTCTCCGTCGCAACGGCGTTACCACCAATGGCCAAGCTTTCGACGCCGTTCGCCTGGCTGTCGGCCAGCGTCGAACTGGTATGGAAATACTTCATGCCGGCGCTGTTTTTGGCATCCATCGCGGCGATGGCATTGCCAACATCGTTGAAGCTTCCGCCGGCAACGTTGTAGGTCGGTGCCTTGACGGAGCCGTCGGTATTGACCTGCGCACCGCCGCCCAGCGCGGTGGTCACGCCCTTGAGCTGCGAGACGTTGACCGCGTCGGTGTTCTGCGTGCCGGCGGCCATATTGACCACCTGACGCGTAACCGCCGGGACTCCCTCCGACGCCACGTTACCAACCGATACGGTGTACTCGCGATTGGCCAGCGAACCGGAGCCCAGCGCAACGGCCTCTTTAGCCGTCACATGCGACTGGCGGCCGATAGCAATACCGTTTTCGGCGTCGGCATCGGCAATCGCCAGAGAACCGATCGCTATCGAGCGCTTGCCACTCGCCTCAGACGCGAAACCGAGGGCCGTGCCGATGTAACCCGTCACTTTCGAGCCGTAACCCACGGCCGTTCCCTCGAAGCCCGTGACTTTTGCCTCGGAACCGACCGCCGTGCCATACGCAATAGTAGCAGCGGCGCCAGAACCCATAGCGGAGGAGTTGTTGCCGGAGACCTGCGCCTCGCCGCCCCCGATTGTCTTGAAGTACTTGTTGTCACTGCCCGAGGTCGACACCGCCGAGATGGCATCGCCCACATTGTTATAGCTGTTGCCGCCCACCACATAGGACGGCGCCTTGACGGAGCCGTCGGTATTGACTTGCGCACCGCCGCCCAGCGCGGTGGTCACGCCCTTGAGCTGCGAGACGTTGACCGCATCGGTGTTCTGCGTACCCGCAGCCATGTAGGTGATCTGACGCTGCGTTCCGGAGTTACCCACCGAGACGCTGGTGTTGCGATCGGCAACCGAGCTGTTACCGATGGCGACGCTGTTGGAGCCGGTGGCCTGGGAGTTCGTACCGATTGACACGCTCCACAGGCCCTTGGAAGCGGCGTTGCCACCGATCGCAATGGAGTGCTCGCCGGTCGTCACCGAATCACCAAGGTTGGTGTTGGTGTGGAAGTACTTCACGTCACCGGAGGTGGAGAGGTTATCGACCCGCGTCTGCAGGGCATACAGCTGACTGCCGTTGATGGCCTCCGCGCTGCTGCTGCTGACGGAGCCGGCCGCCAACTCCGTGATCTTGTTGTTGTTCATCAGCGTGGTGTTGAGCATGCTGATGCCCTGGGTGCCCCTCACCTCAAGAAGGCCATCGGCGAATCCGGTCACGCTCGCGGTAGCGTCGTACCCATACCCCCCGCCATATTGATTAATGCTTCGGTTGAAAAGCCCGAACGACATGTCGTAATCGATAGCGGGACCACCGTTGCAAAGCGCGCCGGTCGAGCCAAGGGTGCCGGACGACATGCCCTTGACCGTACTGAAGTCACTCTCCGACTGGCACAGGACCAGCCCGCCGTAAGCTTTGGTTGCGATTACACCAGACGGCAATCGGCTTCCCACTGCCATGGCCCCGCCGGCCAGCAACATCGTGCCCACACCAACTGCGGCTGCGGCCGCGGCCGCGCCACTGGTCGTGGAAGGCTTCTTCTTGCGGCCCTTGGCCATCTCCGACGCAACGACCCAGGTGCCGGTCGTTGAGTTCCAAACAACGTTGTAAATCGTATTCATGAAGGATCTAGCTCCGAGGTCCAGTAACAAGGAACGCAGCCGTTGCCCTCCATTGCTCGGGCACCAGTGCGAATACGCATTGTTGTGATGCGACTGCAACAGCACCATCAGAACGGCCTCAAGGGGAGCACATTGCGTCCATCCATTAGTCAATCGATCGGCACTTCTCTCCATGCGCTCGCTTGTTTTTGCGCGTGCGCGAGACGAAGTCGCGAACTTCACTTATGCGAGTCGATCCACTCGACACGCGACTGCATGCGTCGACGACAGCTCGCCTTTGCGAGCGATTGAGGCGTGATTACTGCAGGCGCGCGTCAACGACGGCACTGCGAAAGATTCGTCGCGGCCGCCTTGGAACTAAGAATCGCCTGATTGTTGCGTCGTCCCCGACGCCATACAGTCACTTTGCTGGCAGTTCAGCGGCATGCACTCTGCGTTGCACGACGCGCATGGCGTCCTTCAGGCAGCCGCCCCCGTGAAGCCAACCTGGCAGCCCCGCCCTTGAATCCGACACACCACTCCGGCTCCGACCATGCATGCTCCAACCGCGCATGTGACCGGTTGACGCACACGGCACACGGTGCGTATCCGTGGTGGCGCACGCGTGCCGTGCTGGCGCTTGGCGTACTGATCTTCATCGGCTGCAGTTTCAACGGCGGGCAGCGTGGCGACGTGTTGTCGGCGATGGATGCCGGTGACAACGGCGTGTCCGGGCGTGCCATTCGCATGCCATCAACAGGCGCGGCGGCAACAGGCACGGCGGCGGCCTCGGCGGATGTCGTGTCCGAGGCGCTCGCGGCATCCATCCCTCTCCGCACGCCTCGCGCAGCAGCACGCAATCCGTTGCCTGCCCGGCCCCGCATCGTGCTGTCGAACCCGGGCATACGAGAGCGGGTTCCGGCCACGGAAGCGGCGGCTTCCACGCTGCCGAACCATGCGCCGGACGGCGAGCAGCCGCTTCCAGCGGTACTGGGAGGCGCGGCGGCGGGCGGCACTGCAATGGAGTCGTTTCCGGCCGGCTCTTCGCTGGCCGGCTCTTCGCTAATGTCCCCTTCCATCGCGACCGAGTCCGCGCCGGCATCGAACGCCACCTCTTCGTCATCGAGCGCACTGGCACCACCGTCGAGCCTGCCGGCCGGGCAATGGCGGCCGTCGATCGCTTCGGCGTGGGACGGGTGGCCGTGGATCGCCGCCCTAGCGCTGCTGTTGCTGGTTCTCGTCGCATTGCGCAATGGCCGCAAAGCCAGTCGCGAGCGCGCCGCTGCTGCGCTTCCGCGCGCCATCACCTGGTCGCAGGTGAAAGCGCCCGATGCCCAGCTCGCGCAGGAGAACGCCGGTTTCGACTACGGCAACCTGTCGCTGCCGTCGCTCGCCGTGGCGATCCACATGACCCCGCCACGACCCGCGTCTCCATCGCCCGTCGGCGCGATGTTGCGGCACGACTCGACGCGCTCGACCGACGCGCGCCTGCGCGCGATCGACGCCGTCGCCGATGCGCCGCTGGTGTTGAACGGTGCACTTCCGTCGTGCGTGTCGCGGATGAGCTATGAGCACATCGGCCTGCCGCTGCAACCGACGTCGACCACGCCACATCAGGGCGACACGTTGCCCACCGTCGAACGGCAGCCGCCCTCACCTGCCGTGATCACCGCGCCGGCACCGACCTCGTCGATGGACGTGGCCGAACGCGTCGGCCAGGCCAAGCATGCGTTGACGGCCGACCGGCCAGAGCAGGCGCTGGCGGCACTGGCGCCGTTGCTCGATGGCGACAGCGCCAGCGGCGAAGCGTGGACGGTGGCGGGCTGGGCGTGGTGGCGCATCGGGCGCGACCGGCCGGGCCGGCAGCTGGAGGCCGCCGGGCAGGCAGCGTCGGCATTCCGCAATGCGCTCCGCGTCGAGCCAGACCGCGCCAACCTGTTGTCGCGGATGATTGCGCGCTGCCATCTGATCCAGGCCGGCCACCAGACCGGCGCCGCTCGCCTGGCCAGCCTCGACGAGGCAATTGCCGTCTTCGACCGCCATCTTGAAGGGCACAGCCGCGACGATGCGGTGCTGCTGGAATGGGCAGAGTCGCTGTTCGAGCGCGCCGCCGCTTCGCCACGTGACGAACGCCCGCGCTGGCTCGATCGCAGTGAACGCGTGGTCGAGCAACGCTGGGGCACGACCATGGCCGATGCCGGCGAGCCGGTGCAGTGGCTGTGGATCAACCTGCTGCTGGCGCGGGCGGAGCTGGTCGACCTGCGTACCGCCGCAGCGCTGCATGCGCGCGCCACTACGCTGCTCCAGGCTGGCATCCCGCACCAGGGCGAAGCCCAACACGATGCGTGGCTGACGCGCCTGATCGAGGCCGAGCGCGCGTTCGCGCAACGCCTCAGCGGCGCCGCCCGCATCAGCCACCTGCAGGCGGCGCAGAGCAACGTCGAAGGCTGGCTTGCCTCGGCGCGGACCGTCAATCCCCTGCTGGCATGGATCGGCCTGCTCGGCGACTGGGCCGCCAACCTGCACGGCACCGCGGCACAGGCCAAGCTCAATGAAGCCGAGTCGCTGTTCACGCGCATCGAGGCGATCTCGCCCGACGACGGTGCGCAGACACGATTCGCACGGGCCTATTACCTGCGCATGCGCGCCGGTCGCGAATTCGGCCTCACCCGCTGGCACACGCTCGACCAGGCACGCACGCTGCTGGCCGGGATCGCAGCGGGTGAACTGCCGCAGGCACTTGTCGACCTGGAGACCGCAGAGATCCACCTCGAGCAGGCCAGGCTCACCGAAGGCGTCCCGCAACAGTCCCACTTTGCATCGGCGGCGCGCCTGGCCGAAGCGGCTGCGCAGGCACCGGAGAACCAGGTGCGCGCATTGCTGTGCGCGCTGACGGCGCTGGTTGCGCTCGCGCGGTCACCCTCGCACGAGTCGCCCGGGTGGCAGCCGCAGGCGCTGCGAATGAAGGCACTCGCCAACCGTCTGCGCGAACTGGCGCCCAACGGCGCCGACGCGTTGCGTGTCGTCGCCAGCGTGCAGCTGGCCACTGACGAGCCACAGTCGGCATGCGAGTTGTGCGCCGCGGCCTGGGAGGCCGGCGCGGGTCGTGCCGAGCTGATGCCGATCTGGCGTGAGGCCGATGCGCGCTGGGCGAGGACCCTCGACCCGGCCCAGCAGGATCCGCACTGGAAGCGACTGCACCAGAGCATGCGCATGGCCAGCAGCACGCCCTGACACACCCACCCATTCCCCACCGCTCCACCGCCCCACCCGCAAACACCCCAGGAAGCCCCCATGGATACCCCCGCTCTCTCGCTCGATGGCGTTCAGCGCCTCTGGAAATCCCGTTACGGAATCACCGCATCCGTTTCTCTCGACAGTCTCGTTGCACGCTCGCTGCACAACTACGGTGAATGGGTCGAACAGGAACTCGACCTGCTCAGCGGCCTGGTCCAGGACGGACACAGCGTGCTCGAGTTCGGCGGCGAGTACGGCGCGCATGCGCTGTGGCTGTCGCGCACGGTCGGCGAGAAAGGCCAGGTGCACGTTGCCGAACCGCGCCGCCTCGAGTTCCAGCAGCTGTGCGCCAACGTCGCGCTCAACGGCCTGGTCAACGTGCACACGCACTCGGTGTGGCTTGGACGCGAAACCGCAACGACGCGCCTGCTCGACGCCCGCCCGAGCCGCAACGGCAATGACGGCGAGCGCGTGCGCTGCGCCAGCGTCGACAGCCTTGGCCTGGACGCACTGAACCTGATCAAGGTCAACCTGCCCGGCACGCTGGTCGCGCTGTTGCAAGGCGCCGACGAAACGGTGCGGCGCTTCCGCCCGACGATCTACGTGCGCCTGGGCGGCATCGAACAGGCCGCAGCCGAAGTCAAAGCCCTCAAGGACGCCGGCTACCGCTGCTGGTCGCACCTGCCGTACCTGTACAGCGCCGACAACCATGCCGGCAACAGCGACAACCAGTTCCCGGGCATGGTCCACCAGAACGTCATCGCCGCCCCGATCGAAGCCCGCCTCGAGTTCGACCGCCTGCGCGAGATCTGAGCGCACCGCACCGGCAGCGTCGTGATGACGCTGCCGGCTTCATGCGAGTCAACTGCGGTCCCTCAATGCATTCGGGATCGCGGGCTGTCGTCCGCCTGGCCCGGATCCGTCTGTTCGCGCCCGGGATCGAGCGTGCCGATCACCGTCTCCAGGTTGCCGATCCGCGTCAGCAGGACCGACCGCCGCACTTCATGATCCAGTTGCGATATCGGCTCGCGATCGCCTTCCGCCAACAGCAGCAGCGCACCGTCGATGCGGTGCAGGATGTCACGCTGCAATGCCTTGTCGCCGGCCTCGAACGCCGCATCCAGCGCCACCATGTCGCAGCGGCTCGAATCCAATAGTCCCTCCAGTACCTCGCGCAGGGACGCCTCGCCGCCGAACAGCTCGGTCAGACGCGTCAGCTTGCGGGTGGTGCGCGGCGATATCGCCGTGACCTCGACCAGCGGCGTTGGCTGCGTGTGCTGCAGATGCGCCGCCAGCTTCCTGTCGAGTTCGAGCAACTGCACCGGTTTGGCCAGGAAATCGTCCATGCCGGCGTCGTGGCAGCGGCGCACTTCCTCGGGCAACGCACTGGCCGACAGCGCAACGATGGGCAGGTGACGATCGCTGCCGGCTTCCTGCTCGCGGATGCGCCGGGTCAGCGCATAACCATCCAGCACCGGCATGTGGCAATCGCTTATCAGCAGGTCGTAATGGCGCAGCGTCAACGCCTCCAGCGCCTGCTCGCCGTCCTCGACCATCGTGTGCGCGTAGCCCAGGCGCTCCAGCTGCCGGGCGATGACCGCGCGATTGGTCATGTGGTCCTCGGCGACCAGGATGCGCGCGGCGCGCGGCGCATGTACCCCGGGCAGCGGCGATGTACCCCTGGGCGGCTCCAGCCCCAGCGCGGCGCAACAGGCCTCGGCCGCGGCCACCGTCAGCAACGGACTGCCACTCAACGCCACCTCGTCGCCTTCGACCTGGAAGCCGCGCACATCGACCGAGTCGACCAGGCACAGGTAGCGCGCACCTGCCGGCAGGCGGCCTTCGCGCACCAGCTCGACGTCGGCCACGAACAGGTCGGCGTCATTGGCCGCGGCCTCGCTCAGTTCCTCCGGCCCGACTTCCATCAGGTTGAAGCCGAGCGTCGACAGCGTGTTGGCCAGTTCCCGCTCGAACATCGGGTCGCGCGTGCACAGCAGCGCCGTCTTGCCCGCAATCTGCTCGTGCGGCTCGACCTCGCTGACAACCGGCAGCGGCAACTCAAGCGTCGAGGTCGTGCCCTGCCCGCGCGTGCTGCTGACACGGACCTCGCCGCCCATCATCTGCGCCAACCGCTGGCAGATCGACAGGCCCAGCCCGGTGCCGCCGAAGCGCCGGCTGATCGAGTCCTCCGCCTGCACGAACGGCTGGAACAACCGCGCCAGCTGTCGCGGCTCGATGCCGATGCCGGTGTCGCTGATGTTGATGCGGATGCGCTGTACTCCGCGCTCCTCGCCGGCCAGCTCGATGCGCAGCTCGACGTGGCCGGCTTCGGTGAACTTGAGCGCGTTGCTGACCAGGTTGGTGATGACCTGCCGGATGCGCACCGCATCGCCCTGGTGCGTGCCGGCCAGGCGCCAGTCGATGGTCGCGTACAGGCGCACGCTCTTCTCGTGCGCCCGCGCCGAGAACAGGCCCATGACGTTGTCGGCGACCGCGCGCAGGTCGAACTCGCGCAGGTCAAGGTCCAGGTGCCCGGATTCGATGCGCGAGAAGTCGAGCACATCGTCGAGGATCTGAAGCAGCGATCCGGCCGAGTCCTGGACCATGCCGAGCATGCGCGCCTGCTCGCGGTCCATCGGCGTGTTCGCCATCAGCTCGACCAGGCCCAGCACGCCGGCCATCGGCGTGCGGATCTCGTGGCTCATCATCGCCAGGAAGCTGCTGCGTGCCGACACGGCCGCGCGCGCCGCCGTCGTGGCCTCCACCAGCGCCTGCGCCTGCCGCTTCTCGTCGGTGATGTCGGCGAAATAGATGCACCACACCACGCTGTCGTCCGCCTCATGGCGTGGCGTGCCGCTGGAGGCCCGCGTCCAGCGCATCTCGCCCTTCACTCGCACGGAGAACTCGACTTCGTGGCGGGTGCCGCTGGCAACAATCCGGTTGATCGCGGCGAGCACGGGGTCCTGCTCGTCCTGGTCGACCTCCTTCTCCTCCGGATCGGGTTCGCCCGCGGCGACCGCGTACAGCCGCCGTCCCGACCGGAGCAGTTCCGAACGCGAGCGACCGAACAACGCCTGGGTCTGCCCGGCGACGTAGTCGTACACGATCCTGCCACCGGCCTGCACGCTGATGCGCACGATCACGCCGGGCAGGCGATCGTTGGTGTCGATCAACCGCTGCTCGGACGCACGCGCACGCGCTTCGGCCTCGCGGATGTCGCTGACATCGACGAACGTGCCCAGCAGGCCACCGACCTGGTCGGGAGCGACATTGAAGCGATGCAGCCAGAGGATGACATCGCGTGGCTTGCCTCGCGGTTGCAGCGGCGGCAGCCGCATCTCCAGGCGCCGCCTGCGGCCGCTGACGAGCACGCCGATGTCGAGCCGATGGGCCCCCTCCTCGTCGGCGAGCTCCAGGTGTTTGGTCTGCGCGAGCGTGCGGTTGAGCAGTTGCGACCGCGGCACGGTGAACATCGCCTCGTAGGCCTGGTTCACCGCCTGGTAGCGGCCCTCGACGTCCTTGAAGAAAACCGGATGCGGAATGGTCTCCAGCAGGCTCTGCTGGAGGCGCAGTTGCGCGGCCAGCTCCGACTCCGCCTTGGCCTGGGCGCGCCACGCGCTGCGCAGGCGCGCATACGCCACCGCGCCGATCAGCATCAGCGCCAGTGCCGTCACCATCCCGGCCGCCACCCATGGCCACGGCACGCCATAGCGGTACTCGGTGGTCAGCCAGCGGCTGCGGATGGACTGGTGCTCGGCCTCGGTCACCCGCGCCAGCACACGGTTCACCAGCGGCAGCAGCCGGGCGTTCTCGGGCGTGATGCCAATGGAGAACTCCTGGTCGACACCGACCGGACCGGAGATGCGCAGCTTTGCCGCGTAGCGGTCGCGCAGCAGTGTGTCGATGGCCGGCAGCGTGCCGACGTAGGCATCGACATCGCCGGCAGTGACCAGGTCGAGGCCGGCTTCGTTGCTGACGACCGGCACCAGGCGCGAGCGCGGCAACGCGGCCCGGATGGCACGGATCACGCCGGCCTCCTGGCGCACGGCAACGGTCCGGCCGACCAGGTCTTCGGGGCCGACAATCGCCGTCCCGTGCTGGCGCGTGACGATGACGCCGGGAAAGTGCGCGTAGGTGCGACTGACCAGAAGGTCGCGCGCGTCGAAATCCTGCGGCAGCGTGGCGGCGACGATGTCGATCTGGCGCGCACGCACCATCTTCTGCAGGCTCGCCCAGTCCTGCGCCGGCACCATTTCCAGGCGCAGCCCGAGCTCGCGGCCGAGCAGGTCGACATAGTCGGCGGCAACACCGTCGAAACGGCCGTCGCCGTCGGCGTAGGAGTACGGGGCGCGATCGATTTCGAAGCCCACGCGCAGCGGCCGCATCGTTTCCAGCCAGGCGCGCTCGTGCGGGTTGAGTCCGGACGCACGCGGCGGCTCCGCGGGTGCCTCCTGGACCAGGCCCCAGCGCTTGCGCAAGCGTTCGATATCGCTGACGGCAAGGCTGGCTTCGGCCTTGCGCAGGATCGCCATCAGCATCGGCCGGTCGCCCGGCACTGCCAGGCTGACCGGAGCCCGCGGAATGTCGACCTCGCCGAGCATCACCAGGTCATCGTGGTTGCGCTGTTGCATCAGCATGCGCGTGCGCACCGACGTGGCGCCGATGTATGCGTCGGCCTGGCCGGCGGCGACCATCTCCATGGCGGCGCGGCCATCGTCGCTGTACAGCAGCTTCGCGCTCGGGTATCGCTCGGCCAGCCGGGCGGCCAGTCCGCGGAACCTGCGCTCGATCACCAGGCGCGCGGCGACGAGGTTCTGACCACTGGCCATGCGCGTGTCGTCACGCCTGGCGACCAGCATGAATCGACCGGCATCGTACGGCGTGAGGAACCCGAACCGATCCGGTTGGTTGACGTGGGGCGACTGACCCAGCAGCAGGTCGTAGGGCAGGTGCTCGCCGGACGGGCCATGTGCCACCTGTTCCCAGTCGACGTAGGGCCGGAAGTCGGCCTGCATTCCCGCGCGGGCAACCAGCAACCGGGCGTAGTCGACGCCGAAGCCTTCCGGCCGGCCGGCCGCCCAGGTCTCCCCGGGCAGGTGGTCGCCGATGAACACGCCCACGCGCACGTTGCGGTGGGAATCGCGCCATGCGGTCTCCTCAGGGCTCAACTGCACGGCCGGCTGGTGTGCCGATGCGGCCACCGACAAGGTGAGCAGGGCCAGAACCAGGGTCCCCTGCGTCAATCGCCACAACAATCCACGCCTGCCGTCGCCCGCGCGAGGCAGTGGGGCAGCAGGTGCCGCCAGCTTGGTCATGTCAGTAGTGGGAGTGGGTAGCAACGCGGCGCGCAGGTTAGTCGCCGCGTGCTGCCCCCACCATCAGACTCGTCTGATTACCCTGCTTGTATGTACACCGTGTTCACGCGATGCGCTGCAGGCCGCATCCCGGAGCGCCGAGTCAGCGCTGCGGGGGCGGCGGCGAGGTCTCCAGCCACTGCTCGAAACGGATCGAACCGAGCATCGGGTTCTCACCCGGTGTCAGCGAGCCGTCATCGATGGCCACACCGAAGTACTCCGCGTTGGCATCGGCGACCACTTCGCGCGATTCCTTGTAGAACTTCAGGTACTCCTTGACGAAGTCGACCATCGGCCTGCGATCGGGCCCGGCCACTTCGACCACCTGGTTCTTCGCTTCAGCCAGGGTCACCTTGGTCAGCGCCGCGGCTACGTCGGTTGCAGCCAACGGCTGGAACGCGGCGGTGGAGATGTGGATCGCCTGGTCCTTGGCGCCATCGTGGGCGATGGCATTGAGGAACTCGAAGAACTGCGTGGCGCGGAGGATCGAGTACGGCATCCCCGAATCGCGGATCAGCTTTTCCTGCGCCAGCTTGGCGCGGAAGTAGGCATTGCCCGGCTTGCGGTCACTGCCGACCACCGACAGCGCGACGTGATGCTTGACGCCCGCCGCCGCCTCGGCCGCGAGCAGGTTGCGGCCGGAGGTTTCGAAGAACTCCAGCACCGCTTTCTCTTCGAACGACGGCGAGTTGGCCACGTCGACGACGACGTCGGCGCCCTGCAGCGCTTCCTTGAGGCCTTCGCCGGTGATGGTGTTGACGCCGGTGTTGGGCGCCGCGGCAATGGCTTCGTGGCCGAGCTCGCGCAGGTTGTTGCACAGCTTGGTGCCGATCAGGCCGGTGCCGCCGATGACTACGATCTTCATGTCTGTCTCCAGTGGGGGGTGACTCGAATGTCCTGCCAGGCGGGCGTCGTCCACGCCACTACGTCAGCCGTTCCGGCAGCGGACGGGTCCGCTCGAAGCCGAACCGGGTGTACACCCAGGTAAATGCGAAGAATCCGAAATAGATGGCCACCAGCACGCGGCCGATCCAGTTCTCGATGGCATTGACGTCGATGCCGTCGCCGAGCAGGCGCGGCAGCAGCTGCGCCATCGCACCGATGCCGATGAAGCCCAGCACCACGAAGGCGACGGCGAACAGCCCGAGCGCGAGCTTGTAGGCACCTCCGCGGTAGCGGATCGAGCGGACCTTGCCGCGATCCAGCCACGGCATCAGGAACAGCACGAAGATCGCCAGGCCCATCACGATCACGCCGCTGAGCTTGTGCGGGATGACGCGCAACATCGCGTAGTACGGGGTGAAGTACCACACCGGCTTGATGTGCTCGGGCGTTACCAGCGGGTTGGCTTCGGTGAAGTTGTCGTGCTCGAGGAACAGGCCGCCGACGGTCGGCACGAAGAAGATCAGGAATGCGGCGACCAGGATGAACACCACCGTGCTCAGCAGGTCCTCGACCGTGTAGTAGGGATGGAACGGGATGCCGTCCAGCGGCGTTCCGTCCGGTCCGATCCTGTCGTGGATGTCGATGCCGTCGGGATTGTTGGAACCGACCTCGTGAAGCGCCAGGATATGCACGGTGACCAGCAGCAGCAGGATGATCGGCAAGGCCACCACGTGCAGCGAGAAGAAGCGGTTGAGCGTGGCGTCGGCCGGCACGTAGTCGCCCATCACCCACTGCTGCAGACTTTCGCCCACCACCGGGATCGCGCCAAACAGCGAGATGATCACCTTGGCGCCCCAGAACGACATCTGGCCCCATGGCAGCACGTAGCCCATGAAGGCTTCGGCCATCAGCACCACGTAGATCAGCATGCCCAGGATCCACACCAGCTCGCGCGGTCGTTTGTACGATCCGTACAGCAGCGCGCGGAACATGTGCAGGTAGACGACCACGAAGAACAGCGAGGCGCCGGTGGAATGCATGTAGCGGATCAGCCAGCCCCACTCCACGTCGCGCATGATGTATTCGACCGACGAGAACGCCTCGGCCGCCGATGGCTTGAAGTGCATCGCCAGGAAGATGCCCGTCACCAGCTGGTTGACCAGCGTCACCGCCGCCAGCCCGCCGAACAGGTACCAGATGTTGAAGTTCCACGGCGCCTGGTAGCGGCTGGTATGGGCGGCGACGAACGAGATGACCGGCAAGCGGTCCTCGACCCAGGCCAGCAACGGGTTCTTCGGGTAGATGCGGACGATCTTCAATGCCATGGACGTGCCCTTCCGCGTGCGGCGGTCAGTCGGCGTCGCCGGCGCGCGACGACTCGTTTTCACAAGCAAGCGCCACGACGTGATCGATGCCATCCCTGAACATCTTTGCGTAGGGGCAGATGCGTTCGGCGTTGCGGACCAGCTCGGCGGCGAGCGCGCGCTCGACACCGGGGAGGGCGACGCGGATCTCCGCCGACAGCAGGAACAACCCGTCCACCGGATCGCGTGCGAATGTCACCGCGGTATCCACCGTCGCGTCGGTGAGCTCCACTCCCGCCCGTATCGCCAGCAGCTTGAGCACGCCGTGGAAGCAGGCGCCGTAACCGGCCGCCAGCAGCTGTTCCGGGTTGGTTCCGCCACCAGGACCATCGAGCTCCACCGGCAGGCGCAGACTGACCTGCAGCGCGCCGTCATCGGAGCAGACCACGCCCGACGCGCGGCCATGCGCCGCTTCGCCACCGGTGACCCGTACGCGCCCTGTGTAGATGGTCTGCGCGTCTTCTCCGTAGTACTTGTCTAGCAGGCTTACCGGTGGTGGCTTCAGCTGGCTCATGGGATGCGCGTGTCCCTGTCGTTGTCGTCATGCACGAAGCAGATCCGTCTCCGTGCCTCGTCCCTGCGTTGGCTACCGCTCTGGCCGGCGCCGCCTTGCCTCTGCTGCCGGCGGGCACGCCCGCCGCGCAGAGATCCGTTGTGAGTTGCGATGCTAGGAGGGTGACCCGGTCGGCAGTAGCCCTGCGACCGGATGCACGATGTTTCCCCGCGTGCACCAATCGCGCCGGGTCAGGCGCGGGCCGGGTCAGGCACGTGCGACGGCGACGTTGTCGCGCAGCAGGTCGCCAGGCGGCGCGCGCTCTGCCGCCGCACCCGCTGCGGGCGCGGCGTCGGCGTCGGCGTGGAGCCGTGGCGGCGTGGTGGCGCAGTCCAGGTCCAGTGCGCGCACCTGGGTCGTGATGAAGTCGATGAAGGCGCGGATGCGCTTGGGCAGCTGGCGCCGGCTCAGATAGCACAGGTAATGGCCGCGATCATCCGGTGCGAACTGGGCCAGGCAGGTCACCAGCGTGCCCTTGCGCAGCTCGTCGCGGACCTCGAAGGCGGGCAGCTGTGCCAAGCCCTGGCCGCTGAGCAGCGCGTGCAGCATCAGGTCATCATCGTTGAGCACGATGTCGGCCTGCGGCGTGACGCTGCGCGGGTGACCGTCGACCTTGAAATCCCAGCTGCGCAGGCGTCCGTTCGGCATCCGCCGGTTGATGCACGCGTGCGCGTCCAGCTCCTCGACCGTCGTCGGCAGCCCATGCCTGCGCGCATAGTCGGGCGAGGCGCATACGAGCATCTGCATCGGGATGAGCTGCTTGGCGATGACCTGGCTGTCGTCCAGGCGTCCTTCGCGGAAGGCGACATCGACGCGGTCCACGGCAAGGTCCGGGGTTCGCTCGTCGAGCAGCAGTTCGATGCCGATGCCGGGATAGCGCATGTGGAACTCGCTCATCAGCGGCGCGATGACCTTGCGGCCGAATCCGTGCGTGGCACTGATCCGCAGCTGCCCGCGCGGCGGACCGTCGCGCAGGTCGCGCATCTCTTCCAGCGCCTGCATGATGCGATCGACGCCGGGGCGGCAGTTCTCGTAGAACAGTTCGCCTTCGGCGGTGAGCGTGGTCGAGCGCGTCGTGCGCGAGAACAGGCGCGCGCCCAGCTGGCTCTCCAGCTTCTGCACGCTGCGGCTGACGGCCGAGCGCCCCACGCCGAGGCGGTCGGCCGCCCGCGCGAAGCTGCCTTCGGTGGCAACGGTGATGAAGGCCACCACGCCGGCATAGCTCGCCGAGAAGGTGGACGACAACGGGTCGGGCCGGTCTGGCCTGTCGGGAGATGTCTGTGTGGCGATCCGCGGCACTGAATTCATTTCGATGGCGCCTCTTTTTCGGTCAATGGCTGCATGTGCGCCAGCGCGTGTTCGCGGGCGCACTCGACATGGGCCCGGCAGAGGTCTGCCGGTTCTCCGATCAGCCATGCGATCTCCTCGTAGCTGGCCTCGAATACTTCATGCAGCAGGTACGCGGCGCGGGTATCCGGCGCCATTGCGTCCAGCACGACCATGAATTCGGACCAGACCCGATCAGCCTTGGTAGGCATGGATTGGGTTCCTTGTGGCTGTCGTCATGCATCTAGGTCGTGCCAGCGGGCACGCCTGTGACAGCGCACCTGTGAAAGTACACCCGGAAGGCGCACCGCTGCGGGCGCTTCGTGCTTTGTGACAGCCCATTGGTGCGCCGCGCTCAACACCGCGCGTCCGGTGGGCGATCTACCGGTGCACCGCCGCGGTGCCTAGATTGGCGGCCAAGCAGGACGGCATCCGCCAGTCCTCCACTGTTCCACTACGGAGACTCCGCCGTGAGCCAACGCCTCGACTACCAGAAGCAATCCCCCGAACTTTTCAAGAAATTCGTCGAATTCAGCATGTTGACGTCCAAATCGACGATCGAGCAGTCGATCCACGACCTGGTCAACATCCGCGCCTCGCAGCTCAACGGCTGCGCGTTCTGCCTCGACATGCACATCAAGGAGGCCACCATCCACGGCGAGCGTCCGCTGCGCCTGCATCACGTGGCCACCTGGCGCGAGTCGCAATTGTTTGCACCGCGTGAACGCGCCGCGCTGGCCTGGACCGAAGCCGTGACCCAGCTGTCGCCGCTCGGCGTGCCCGACGACATCTACGAGCGCGTGCGCACGCAGTTCTCGGAGAAGGAAATCGTCGACCTGACCTACGACGTGATGGCCATCAACGCCTGGAACCGGATCAACGTCGCCTTCCGCGCCGAGCCGGGCACCGCCGACAAGGCCTTCGGCCTCGATAAGGCTGGCCTTTCCTGAGCGCGATCCCTGAGAGGAGAACCACGATGCGCATTCACCATTCCCTGGCGCTGACCGCGCTGCTGCTGTCAGGCACGGCCCTTGCCGGCACGGCCCTGGCCCAGGACAAGCACGCCGGCCACGCCGCGCCGGCCCCGGTGGTCAAACCAATCCTGACCAAGGCCCTGCCCGAGTATCCGGGCAAGGAAGGGCTGATCCTCACGGTCGACTATCCGCCGGGCGGCTCCTCGCCGCTCCACCACCACGATGCCCACGCGTTCGTCTACGTGATCGAAGGCTCCGTGGTGATGGCCGTGCAGGGCGGAAAGGAAGTCACCCTGACGGCCGGACAGAGCTGGAGCGAATCGCCCGGCGACATCCACACCGTCAGCCGCAATGCCAGCAACGACAAGCCCGCCAGGTTCGTCGTGTTCATGCTCAAGGACGTCGGCAAGCCGGCGGTGATCCCCGGTTCCTGAGCGGCCTGAAGCACCCATCCGTTCCAACCTCCGACCACTCATCAGGAGTCACGCGATGCGCATTCCCCATTGTCTGAGCGTGGCCGCACTGCTGTTCTCGGGCAGTGTCGGGGCCCATGGCCTGCAAGGTAACGACGCTCCTCCCCCCGTCGTCACGCCGGTCATGACCCAGGCACTGCCCGAGTACCCCGGCAAGGAAATGCTGATGATCACCGTGGAGTACCCGCCCGGTGGCGCCGACCCGGTCCATCGCCACGATGCGCACGGATTCGTCTACGTGCTTGAAGGCTCGGTCGTGATGGGCGTGAAGGGCGGCAAGGAAGTCACGCTGATGCCCGGGCAGGCCTTCCACGAGGGGCCGGCGGACGTGCACACGGTCGGACGCAACGCCAGCAAGGACAAGCCCGCCAAGTTCGTGGTGTTCCTGCTCAAGGATGCGGGCAAGCCGGCGCTGATTCCGGTTCCCTGACCGCGCCGGTGCCTGTGGCGCTCGGCGGCCTCCACGCCCGCCGAACGCTTTTCCCGCCACAATCGCGTCTTCTGCCGGGTCCCGGGGCCGCATGCAAGACGCCACCGACATCTTCACTCGATTGCGGCCACGCCTGCTTGGCGTGGCCTATCGCATGCTCGGCTCACTGGCTGAAGCCGAAGACATCGTCCAGGACGTCTGGCTGGGCTGGAACGACGCCGACCCTGCCGACATCAGCGACCCCGAAGCCTGGTTGATCACCACCACGACGCGGCGCTCGATCGACCGCCTGCGCAAGGCGCGCACCGAGCGCGAGCACTACTCCGGGATCTGGTTGCCCGAGCCGGTACTCACCGAGGGTCCGACCACGCCCGAAGAGATCCAGGAGGCCTCGAGCGACCTGTCGATCGCGTTCCTCACCGTGCTGGAGCGACTGTCGCCGGAAGCCCGCGCCGCATTCCTGCTGCGCGAGGTGTTCGATGCCGACTACAGCGACATCGCCGCGACGCTCGACAAGAGCGAGGCGGCGGTCCGCCAGATCGTGCATCGCGCCAAGACGCAGCTGCGCGAGGAGCGTCCGCGTTACATGGTGTCGGCCGAAGCCCACCAGCGCCTGATGCGGCGCTTCGCCGAAGCGTGGAGCAAGGCCGACTTCCAGGGCATGAAGGAGATGATGGCCGATTCGGCGACCCTGGTTGGTGACGGCGGCGGTATCGTCACCACCTTCCCCGAACCGGTGGTCGGCGGGCAACGCATCGCGCAGCTGCTGTTCGCCGCGTCGGTGCGCGGCAAGGATGCGCTGGAGATCCGCCTCACCACCATCAATGGCCGGCTCGGCGTGCTGCGCTATATCGATGGCCACCTGGAGTCGGCGCAGTCGTTCGATACCGATGGCGAGCACATCACCCAGGTCTACGTGCAGCGTAATCCGGAGAAGCTCCGACGGATCGCCGCCAACCAGCCATCGAAGCTGAGTTAGGCGGCAACTACTCTTCGAACGGAGCACCTTGCAGCGCGTCGACCATCGACGGCGCGCGGTAGCCTGGTACGAAGCGCTCGCCGAAGTCGCGGGCGAAGTTGTCGTAGGTGATTTCCGGGTGCCGTTCGCAGATGCCGCAAACGGCCTGGGTGAAGCGCTGCTTCATCTGCAGCCGCGGAAACTCCGCGACGATCCGCGCGATCTGTTCGGCCGGGAGGCTGTCGAAGCCCCACCCGCCCCAGTCCAGCGCCACGCCCAGCACGCACAGCGCGGCTTCGGCCTCCTTGTGCAGGCAGATGGACGGCGTGGAGTTGAGCGCGATGCTGTCCCAGACCAGCTGGGAGCGGCGCTCGTCGACACCGAGCTCGCGAACGAAGGCCCGCGCCGTGTTCGCCCCTTCCACTTCAAAGCGCAGCGCACCGCTGGCCAGCGGCGTCAGTCCGATGTCGTGCAACAGCGCCGACACCGCCAGGACTTCGGCGTCGTACGGCTCGCCCTTGTTCTGCGCGATGCAGGCGGCGAACAACCACGAGCGCATGACGTGGTTGAACAGGTACGGATCGCAATGCGCGCGGGCGAACTCGATGGCGCGAGTGACCAGCGCGGTGTCCGGCACCGGAACACCCGCGACCAGGCGAGTTGGCAATGGCGAGGGCGCGTTCGCGGTTGCGGTGGTGCGATTCGACGTCGTCACGGCTTCGGTTCCGCTGTTGGCCATGGCGCCAACCTACGCGCGAGCTGCTGCACCCGGTAGCGTCGGCACCGGCCTCACCGTGTTGCCTGCGCGGAACCAATACCCTGCCCGGCCACGCGCGGCGGACATTGGTGCGCCACGGACAACATCGTGCACCCGCCCGCGTGCCTACCGCATCGCCCGCGTGGTTTCCATCATGTCTTTGACAGCCGCCCATGCGCTGCCGCCATCCCCCACGAGGTACCACGACATGCAATCGATCACCACGAAAGACGGCACCGAGATCTCCTACAAGGACTGGGGAACCGGTCAACCGATCGTCTTCCATCACGGCTGGCCGTTGAGCGGCGACGACTGGGACGGACAGATGCTGTTCTTCCTCGAACAGGGCTATCGCGTCATCGCTCACGACCGCCGTGGTCACGGCCGTTCGAGCCAGACGGCCACCGGCAACGACATGGACACCTATGCCGCCGATGTCGCCGAACTGGTCGCGCACCTGGACCTGCGCGATGCCATCCACGTCGGCCACTCCACCGGCGGTGGCGAAGCCACGCGCTACGTCGCCCGCCACGGCGCAGGTCGCGTCGCCAAACTGGTGCTGATCGGTGCGGTGCCGCCGATCATGGTCAAGACCGACGCCAACCCGGACGGCCTGCCACGCGAAGTGCTCGACGGCATCCGCAAGGACATGGCCGCCAATCGCGCCGGCTACTACTGGGACTTCCCGGTGCCGTTCTACGGCTACAACCGCCCGGGCACCCCGCTCTCCGAACCGGTCCGCGCCAACTGGTGGCGCCAGGCCATGATGGGCGGCGCCAAGGCGCAGTACGACTGCATCGCGGCCTTCTCCGAAACCGACTTCACCGACGACCTCAAGAGCATCGAGGTGCCGACGCTGGTGATGCACGGCGACGACGACCAGATCGTGCCGATCGGCATCTCGGCGATGCTCTCGTCCAAGTTGCTGCGCAACGCCACGCTGAAGGTCTACAAGGGCTATCCGCACGGCATGTGCACGACCCATGGCGAGGAGATCAACCGCGACCTGCTGGCGTTCTTCCGCAGCTGACTGCCTGCGCGTGCCGGTGATGCGTCACCGGCACGCGGTAGGACTGGGAGCTCACCATTCGCTGTCATCCCACTGACACAGGTAGTGGGTCTCCAGGCCGATGCGGCTCTGGTTCAAGGCTGCGCGCGGCAAGCGGATGCGCAGCAGGCGGATGGCTGCACGGTGGCCGTCGAACGTGGCCGGCACGCGTACCCGGCACGAACCCTCACCATGAATGACGATTTCCCCGCGCGGGAATGACACCGCCCTGACATCGGACCAGTGCAGGCGCCGCGAATTTCCGAGGATGCTCAGCGCAGTGACGCCTCCGATTCCGATGCGGACACGGTGGCCGACGCCGTCCACCCAGGCGATGCCCAGATAGATCGCAACGACCAGGGTGAGGATCGCGGGAGCCTTCGAGCCAAGGGCGCAGATCGCGATGATCACCACGGCGCCCATCGCGGCCAGTCGCCAGGCGCATCGTTTGCCCATGCGCAGGGTCAGCACTTCGCCCGCCAGCAGGCTGCCGCCCTGGTCCGGCCGGAACGAGTCACTGGCAGCTTGCGTTGACCTGTCACCGATCTCGACAACGTGGTCACGGGAGCCGCGGCCGTGTGTGATCTGCTCGGCGCGGGCGACCGCTGACCTTCTCGCATTGAGCAGAGCCTCCCCTTCGGGCGGCACGAGCGTTACCACCTGGGCACCGGGGGCGCCGGCCCTGGAATTGCGATCGACGTGCTGTTGGCTGATGGAACCAGCAGGATTTCTCATTCAGGCGGTCCTGGTCGAGCGAGCATTCAGCACCTTCCAGGGACCGTGGTCGAGCGGTCCGCGCGCCTTGCCGAGGCAGGAACCGATTCCGTCGATCTGGTGACGCATTCTTAGCGCGGGTGCAGCGATCCACATAGAGGAAACGTCCGAAAATGCTGTGACAAGGCACACACGCGCTGCGTTGCAGGCGAGTGCCATTGCCGGTGATTGCGTTGGTGCTTCAGGACCGGTGACTACGAATGGGAGCATTCCCATGGATCGCCCGGCGCGGCTCTGCCACAGTCTCGTCAGCGCGGATGCGATTCACGCCTCGCGTTGGAGATCAACCCTTCGGGTCGAGACTTCCATTGTCATCTTTCGGACGTACCGTGCCAGCAGGTCGTCCGGTTCACTCCTTGTCCGCATGTCCATCTCAGAGTCCGACCTCGTTCGCATCACGCAGGCCATTCCTGCCAGTCGCGTCCATCGCTGCCGCGCGCGTACATACGCGCAGCCAGCAGCGGGAGACCTCGCAACGGTGGTCTTCAAATACCCGGCAACCGGGATCAGCCCGCAGCTGCTGATGGTCGAGTGCACGCAAACCGATGGTGCGCGCCGGTGGCTGGCGGACGTGTACGCCTTCGAGCTTGAAGTCGCGCACAGCGTGACGATGGCCGCGTAGCAGCGGGACTCAGCCAGGCCTCGGCTCTTCGCGGAACTCGATGTGGTTTCCGACGAAGCGCCAGACGCCATCCTCGTCCAGTCTGAACGACACCACTTCCAGTCCCGTGCGGTCGTCATCGAATGTAATTGTGAATTCGGAACAGGCGTAGACACCCGGCGGCAGGCCATTGACGCCCGACTGCACACTGATGCCACGGCTGACCAGGTGCCATTCGCGACGCCGCACCTTTCCGGCGGCCTTCCGCCGCGCCGACACGCCATGCGCGAACTCGTCGCAGCTCAGCAGTTCCTTGACCGCAACCGACGCCGCACGCCATACCTGTTGGCCGTGACCGGCATCGAGGGCAAGCGCCATCCGCAGGCCGGCATCGCGCAGCGCGCTCGGCTCGATGTCGTGGTCGGCATCGAGCGATGGATGGGAGGTCTCGTACATGGTGGTTTCCTGCGCTACCAGACAAGTCCTTTGTAGCGATTCCCGAACACCCGGCCCATGGGACGAATCCCATTGTTTCCGGCAACCATCGCAGCCCCGCCACCTGACCGGTGGCGGGTTCGCATGACGTGCCCAGGATCAGCGCCTTCAGCGCGCGCGGCCGCGCGTGAGCAGGTTGATGACCAGCAGCAACGCCGCCGCGCCGATGAAGGCGGTGATCAGGAAACCCAGCCAACCGCCGCCGAATCCCAGCCCGAGCTTGGGCAGGAACCAGCCGCCCAGGAAACCACCCAGGATGCCAACGACGATGTTGAGGAAGATGCCTTGCGATGCGTCACGGCGCATCACGATGCTGGCCAGCCAGCCGGCGATGCCACCGACGATGAGATAGATCAGGAAATTCATCGGAACAGGTCCTGCTTGGGGTGTCGAACCACGATAGGACCCAATCGCATGCATCGCCATGGGCGAACTTCTCAGTCGTTCGCGAGCTACCAGGCTCTACAGGTCAAGGGAGAAGTACTGAGCTTCATGCACCATGCCCTTCCTCAAACAGAACCTATGGGCGTCAACGCGTTTCGCGCCAGACACCAGGCGCAACTGTCGGCAGCCTTCAAGCCTGGCTTGATCGACCAGCCAGTCGAACAGCGATGCAACCAATCAGATCCGGCATCAGCCTTCCTCATCGAGGAACTCGGTACGCGCGCCCTGCTGCTCGAAGGTGAGGTTCACCGTGCGGCCGATCGCCCGTGTGCGATGCACGGTGCCCGCGGGCACGACGATGAATTGCCACGGCGCCAGTTCGACCGTCTCGCGTCCAGCGAGGTCGATCTGCAGGCGGCCTTCGACGACGAGGAACAGTTCGTCGGAATCGGGATGGCGGTGCCAGCGATACTCGCCCTCGAACACCGACAAGCGCATGCAGTCGCCATTGACGTTGGCCAGCACATCGTTGCGGTACGCCTCGGTCACGGTCGCGTGCAACGCGCCGACGTCCACGACCGTCAGCCCGCCGAAGCGGGCCGTCTGCGCGGAGTAGTCATCCGGGGAGGGGAACTGCGACCTCATACATGTCTCCCGGTTCGGTTGAACCATGGCAAGTGGTCATGTACTTGGATACTACGAACGGACGCGGCGGAGGCATAGTCCGCCGACGCCCCGGTTTACGACGGCCTTATTCCACCGTCACCGACTTGGCCAGGTTGCGCGGCTTGTCGACATCCGTGCCACGCGCCAATGCGGCGTGATACGCCAGCAACTGCACCGGAATCGCATGCACGACCGGCGACAGCACGCCGACGTGGCGCGGTGCGCGGATCACGTGCACGCCGTCGGACGGGCCAAACTGGCTGTCCTCGTCGGTGAACACGAACAGCTCGCCGCCGCGCGCGCGCACTTCCTGCATGTTCGACTTCACCTTTTCGAGCAGGCTGTCGTTGGGCGCGATCACCACCACCGGCATGGTCGCGTCGACCAGGGCCAGCGGGCCGTGCTTGAGCTCGCCGGCCGGATAGGCCTCGGCGTGGATGTAGGAGATTTCCTTGAGCTTGAGCGCGCCTTCCAGTGCGATCGGGTAGTGCACGCCGCGACCGAGGAACAGCGCGTGCTGGCGCGGCGCGAAACGCTCGGCCCAGCTGACGATCTGCGGCTCGAGGTTGAGCGCGTGCTGGACGCTGCCCGGCAGGTGGCGCAGGGCCTCCAGGTACTCGGTTTCTTTCTCGGGCGACAGGCGACCCTGCAGCTTGGCCAGCGTCGCAGCCAGCGTAAACAGGGCCACCAGCTGGGTCGTGAAAGCCTTGGTCGAGGCAACACCGATTTCGGCGCCTGCGCGCGTGTAGTAGACCAGCTTGCTGGCGCGCGGGATCGCGCTCTCGGGCACGTTGCAGATCGACAGGCTCTTGTCGTGACCCAGCGACTTGGCGTACTTGAGCGCTTCCATCGTGTCGAGCGTTTCGCCCGACTGCGAGATCGTCACGATCAGATGATTCGGGTTCGCCACCGCCTTGCGGTAGCGATATTCACTGGCGATCTCGACGGAGCACGGAATGCCGGCGATCGCTTCGATCCAGTAACGCGCGGTCATGCCGGCGTAGTAGCTGGTGCCGCAGGCGAGGATCTGCACGCCATCGCATGCGCCGAGCACCTGCGCGGCATTGGCGCCGAACAGCGCCGGCGAGAAGCCGGTGCCGTCCATGACCGCTTCGATCGTGTCGGCGATCGCGCGCGGCTGCTCGTGGATCTCCTTCTGCATGAAGTGGCGGTACGGGCCCAGCTCAAGCGAGGCCAGCGACACGTCGGAGACATGCACTTCGCGCTCGATCGGCTCGCCGTTGATGTCGAACACGCTGACGCCTTCGCGGCGGACATCGGCGGTGTCGCCTTCCTCCAGGAAGATCACGCGACGCGTCGACTGGATGATCGCCGAGACGTCGCTGGCGATGAAGTTCTCGCCCTCGCCCAGGCCGACCAGCAGCGGGCAGCCCATGCGCGCGGCAATCATGCGGCCCGGCTCGTGCTTGCTGACCACCGCGATCGCATAAGCGCCGGTGAGTTCGCGCACGGCGAAGCGCACTGCCACCAGCAGGTCGCGACCTTGCGACTGGTAGTAATGGATCAGGTGGGCGATGACTTCGGTGTCGGTCTGCGACTCGAAGGTGTAGCCAAGACCACGCAGGCGCTCACGCTGCTCTTCGTGGTTCTCGATGATGCCGTTGTGGACCACGGCCAGCTCGCCGAAGCTGATGTGCGGGTGCGCGTTGGCTTCCGTTACGCCGCCATGGGTGGCCCAGCGGGTGTGGCCGATGCCGAGGCTGGCGTGGAAGTCTTCGGCCTGCGCCGCCGCTTCCATCTCCGAGACCCGGCCAGTGCGACGGACGCGACGCATGTCCTGGCCGTCGAACACGGCAATACCGGCCGAATCGTAGCCCCGGTACTCCAGGCGCTTGAGGCCTTCGATCAGGACCGGCACCACGTCGCGATCGGCGATCGCGCCAACAATTCCACACATTCGGCGGCACTCCTCAGATGTCTGGTTAGTTTAGCCGGGGCCGGGCTACCGCCGCTGTACGGCGGACACCCCGGTGTCCGCGCGGACACCGCGGACACCCTTCACGTCGGCCAAGCCCCTGATTTCAATGGATCAGGCGGTGGCACGGTTCGTGCGTTGTTTAAACGCATTCCTATTCCCGTGCACCCAACCACCGCATGATCCGCGACACTTCTGGACAGGACCGTATTCTCGCCCCGGCGCCGGCCAACCCGCGCCGCAAGCAGCTGTTGATCGGCGGCGGCATCGCCGCGGTGCTGCTGCTGGCGCTGACCGTACCCACGTTGGGCCGCTGGCTCGGCTCCGGACAATCGGTCAGCGGCGAGCGCCTGCGCGTGGCCGAGGTCCGTCGCGGCACCCTCATCCGCGACGTCGCGGTGCAGGGCCGCATGGTCGCCGCAGTCAGCCCCACCCTCTACGCCCCGGCGGCAGGCACGGTGACGCTGCGGGTGCAGGCCGGCGACGTCATCAAGCAGGGCCAGACTCTGGCGGTGATCGACAGCCCCGAGCTGCGCAGCCGCCTGGTCCAGGAGCAGTCGACGCTGGCCAGCCTGGAGGCCGAGGCGCGCCGGGCCGCACTCGATGCCCAGCTCGCCCGCTCTACCGCGCGAAAGTTGCTCGACCAGGCCGAGATCGACCGCACCGCGGCGATGCGCGACCTCGAGCGCGGCCAGCGTGGCTTCGAAGGCGGCGCGGTGTCGCAGGTCGAAGTGGCGCGTGCGCAGGACGCGGTCAAGAAGGCCGACATCGGCCTGACCCACGCCAAGCACGACTACAGCCTGCAGGACCAGGGCGTCAGCCTGGACACCCGCAACAAGCACCTGCTCGCGCAGCGCCAGGAGGCGATCGTCACCGAGCTGCAGCGCCAGGTCGACCAGCTCAACATCCGCTCGCCGGTCGAGGGCGTCGTCGGCACCGTCGCGATCACCGACCGCACCGTGGTGCCGGCCAACCAGGCGTTGCTGGTCGTGGTCGACCTGCGCGAGCTGGAAGTCGAGCTGCCGGTGCCGGAAAGCTTCGCCGACGACCTGCGCCTGGGCATGGCTGCCGAGATCAGCTACGGCGGCCACAAGTACGCCGGCAAGCTGCGCTCGGTGTCGCCGGAAGTGGTCAACGGCCAGGTCATGGCACGCGTGCGCTTTGCCGACGACAAGGCGGCAGAAGGTCGTCCATCCGGCCTGCGCCAGAACCAGCGCGTCAGCACCCGCGTATTGATCGAAGAGAAGCCGAACGTGCTGATGGTGCAGCGCGGCCCGTTCCTCGACACCGGCGGCGGCCGCATCGCCTACGTCCTGGACGGCGACACCGCGGTCAAGCGCCCGATCACGGTCGGCGCCAGCAGCCTGTCCGACGTGGAAGTGCTCACCGGCCTGGAGCCGGGTGAGCGCGTGGTCATTTCCGACATCACCCCTTTCAACGGCGCCGACCAGGTGCTGGTCAACAACTGATCAACACAAGCATCGCCATTCAAGAACCAGGAGCACGAACATGTTGAAGATGACCCACCTGAGCAAGGTCTATCGCACCCATATGATCGAAACGCACGCCTTGCGCGGCTTCGACATCCACGTGCGCGAGGGCGAGTTCGTCGCCGTCACCGGGCCGTCGGGCTCGGGCAAGACCACCTTCCTCAACATCGCCGGCCTGCTGGAGGAGTTCAGCGACGGCGAGTACCTCCTCGACGGTGTCGCGGTGAAGGGGCTCAACGACAACGCCCGTTCGCGCCTGCGCAACGAGAAGATCGGCTTCATCTTCCAGGGCTTCAACCTGATCCCCGACCTGAACCTGTTCGACAACGTCGACGTGCCGCTTCGCTACCGCGGCATGAACTCCGCCGAGCGCAAGGAACGCATCGAGCACGCGCTCGGCCGCGTCGGCCTGATGTCGCGCATGAAGCACTACCCGTCCGAGCTCTCCGGCGGCCAGCAGCAGCGCGTGGCGATCGCCCGCGCCCTGGCCGGTTCGCCGCGCCTGCTGCTCGCCGACGAACCGACCGGCAACCTCGACTCGCTGATGGCGCGTGGGGTGATGGAGCTGCTCGAGGAGATCCACGCGCAGGGCACCACCATCGTGATGGTGACGCACGATCCGGAACTGGCCGCACGCGCGCAGCGCAACGTCCACATCATCGACGGCCAGGTCACCGACCTGGACGACTCGCCGCGCCTGGGCGGCGAACTCGCCGCCGCGACCGCCGCCGCGGCCGCGACCGTGCCGGCCAACTGAGGACACCGCCATGATCGGCTATTACCTCCGTCTGGCACTCATCTCACTCAAGCGAAACCGCATCCTCACCGCGCTGATGGTCGCCGCCATCGCGCTGGGCATCGGCATGTCGATGACCTCGATGACGGTGCTGCACATGATGTCGGCCAATCCGCTGTCGCATAAGGACGAGCAGGTCCGTCGCGTCCAGCTCGACAACTGGGACGCCAACGATCCCTGGGACGAGGACGACCCGTCCGAAGCGCCGGACCTGATGACCTACCAGGACGTCCGCAACCTGGTCGCCGCGCACAAGGCCGAGCAGGAAGCCGGCTTCTTCCCCAACGTGCTGTCGCTGGAACCGCCGCAGCGCGAGATCAAGCCGTACATGGTCGAGGCGCTGTTCACCACGCACGGCTTCTTCCCGATTTTCGAGCCGCCCTTCAAGTACGGCGGCGGCTGGAGCCAGGCCGAGGACGACAACGCCGCGCGCGTGGCCGTCATCGACCAGGAGACCAACGAGAAGATCTTCGGCGGCGAGAACAGCGTCGGCCGCAAGATCCGCCTCAGCGGCGAGGACTACACCGTGGTCGGCGTGCTCGAGAAGTGGCACCCGACGCCGCTGGTCTATCACATCGCTGCCGGCGCCTTCAACGATCCGCAGGCGATCTTCGTGCCGATGAGCATCGGCATCGAGAAGGAACTCGTCAGCGGCTCCAACAACAGCTGTTACGAAGACCGTTCCGACCCGGGCTACCAGGGCCTGCTGGGTTCGGAGTGCATCTGGATGGACTTGTGGGTGCAGGTGAAGGACGAGGCCGACGCGCAGCGCTACCTGAGCTTCCTCAACAACTACGTCGGCGACCAGAAGAAGAACGGCCGCTTCCCGCGTCCGCTCAACAACAAGCTGCGCAGCGTCTCGGAATGGCTGGTCGCGCAGCGCGTGGTCAGCCGTGACGCACGCACGCAGGTGTGGCTGGCGTTCGCCTTCTTCGCCGTGTGCCTGATCAACACCGTTGGCCTGTTGCTGGCCAAGTTCATGGGCAAGTCCTCGGAGATTGGCCTGCGCCGCGCCGTGGGTGCCAGCAAGCCGGCGGTGTTCGCCCAGTACCTGACCGAGTCGGGCCTGGTCGGCCTGGCCGGTGGCGTGATCGGCCTGGTCTTCACCGGCCTGGGCCTGCTCGCACTGCGCAAGCTCTATGCCGGCACCTCGATCGAGAAGCTGGCGCAGCTGGACTGGACCATGGTCGGCCTGTCGCTGGTGATCGCGCTGGTGGCCAGCCTGATCGCCGGCCTGTACCCGACGTGGCGCGCCTGCCAGGTGCAGCCGGCCACGCAACTGAAGACGCAGTAACGGAGCAAGCCATGGAATTCCGTCCAGTACTCAACGCGCTGATGCGCAACAAGACCGGCCTGCTGCTGATCGTGCTGCAGGTCGCCATCACCCTGGCCATCGTCTGCAACAGCGTCTTCATCATCCTGCAGCGTATCGAGAAGGTGAACCGACCCAGCGGCATGCAGGAAGCCGGGCTGTTCACCGTCAACAGCCTCGGCTTCGCGCCGGACTTCGACCTGGCCGGCAGCCTGCGCCAGGACCTCGATGCACTGCGCTCGATTCCCGGCGTGATCGACGCGACCACCATCAACTCGGTGCCGCTGTCGCAGGGCGGCTGGAGCGAGGGCATCTCCGACCAGCCCGACAGCGTTCCGCAGGAGAAGCGCATCCGTGAAAGCTCGGCCGTCTACATGGTCGACGAACACGGCCTCAACACGCTCGGCGTGAAGCTCATCGCCGGCCGCGACTTCAATGCCGGCGACATCAGCCCGCGCACCAAGGACGACAAGGGCACGCTGCACTCGGTGATCATCACCCAGGCGCTGGCCGAGAAGATGTTCCCGGGCGGCTCGGCGGTCGGCAAGACGATCTACAGCAGCCTGCCCGGCAAGAACGGGCCGGTGACGGTTGTCGGCGTGGTCGAGCGCCTGCAGGCGCCGTGGGTGGGCTGGGACAAGGTCGAGCAGACCACGCTGGTGCCGCAGTACAGCCTCGGTGAGTTCGACGCCAACAGCTCGCGCTACCTGATCCGTGCCGAACCCGGCCGCCGCGACGAAGTCATGAAGGAAGCCGAACGCAAGCTCGGCGAGATCAACACCGGCCGCATCGTCCGTGGCCTGCGTTCGATCGAGGAAGTGCGCGGCGACAGCTACCGCCAGGACCGCGCGATGACCATGGTGCTGACCACGGTGATCTTCGCCCTGCTGGCCGTCACCGGCCTTGGCATCGTCGGCATGGTCAGCTTCTGGGTCACCCGCCGCATCAAGCAGATCGGCACGCGCCGCGCCCTGGGCGCACGCCGCTTCGACATCCGTCGCTACTTCATGATCGAGAACCTGATCGTGGTCGGCATCGGCGTGGCGGTCGGACTGGTGCTGACCTACGGCTTCAACATGTGGCTGATGAAGCATTACGAGCTGCCGCGCCTGGCCTGGTACTACGCACCCTTCGGCGCGCTGACCGTGCTGCTGCTGGGCCAGCTGGCCGTGTTCGGCCCGGCCACGCGCGCGACCCGGGTGTCGCCGGCTGTCGCCACGCGCACCGTCTAGGCCATCGTGCCGCTTGTGCCGGGGGTGGGAATCATCCCCGGCACATTGCGGCAACGTGGTCCGCTGCTAGGCTAGTGCGATGCGTACGATCCTGGTCATCGACGACAACCATGCCGTGCACGTCGCGCTCGACGTGCTGTTCTCGTTGGCGGACCTGCGCGTGCTGAGCGCGGAGTCGCCGGACGAAGGACTGGACCTGCTCGATCGCGAGGTCATCGACCTGGTCATCCAGGACATGAACTTCACCGCCGACACCACGTCCGGTGAGGAAGGCATCGCATTGTTCCGCACCATCCGCGACCGCTTCCCCGACCTGCCGATCATCCTGCTGACCGCGTGGACGCGACTGGAGTCCGCGGTCGCCCTGGTCAAGGCCGGCGCCGCCGACTACCTCGGCAAGCCGTGGGACGATCACAAGCTGATGACCGCGGTGACCAACCTGCTCGAACTGGGCGAGGCCAATCGTGCGCTGGCCGAGCATCGCGCCGAAGAACGTCGGCGCCGCCGCGAGTTGGAACGCGACTACGACCTGCGCGGCGTGATCTTCGACGATCCCGCCAGCGAGCGCCTGATCAGCCTGGCCTGCCATGTCGCCCGCGCCAACGTGCCGGTGCTGATCAGCGGCCCCAATGGCGCCGGCAAGGAACGCATCGCCGAGATCATCCAGGCCAACTCGTCGGTGCGCACCGGTCCTTTCGTGACGCTCAACTGCGGCGCGTTGCCGTCGGAACTGATCGAAGCCGAACTGTTCGGCGCCGATGCCGGTGCCTACACCGGTGCCAACAAGTCGCGCGAAGGCAAGTTCGAAGCGGCCGACGGTGGCACCCTGCTGCTCGACGAAATCGGCAACCTGCCGCCAGCCGGGCAGATGAAACTGCTGCGCGTGCTCGAGACCGGCCGCTTCCAGCGCCTGGGATCCAACCGCGAACGCCAGGTCGACGTGCGCGTGATCGCCGCCACCAACGCCGACCTGCCGGCGATGATCCGCGACGGCACCTTCCGCGAGGATCTCTACTACCGGCTCAACGTGATCGAGCTGCGCGTGCCGCCGTTGTCGGAACGGCGCGGCGACATCCTGCCACTTGCCGAACATTTCCTCGAAGGCAAGCGTCAGCTCGGCGAAGCCGCACGCTCGGCGTTGCTGCGCCATGCCTGGCCCGGCAATGTGCGCGAGATGAAGAACGCGATCCAGCGTGCGTTGCTGCTCGGACAATCCGAGCGCATCGAACCGGAGCAACTCGGCCTGCCGACCGCAGCGCCACTGCCGCGACCGCAAGGTGACGACGAAGTCGGCCGCGATGCGATCGAAGCGGCGATGCGCCGCGCCGGCGGTGTGCTGAGCCAGGCCGCCGCCGAACTGGGACTCAGCCGTCAGGCGCTGTACCGGCGCCTGGAAAAGCTGGGCATTCCGCGCTGACGTCATGCGCCCGGCGTCGCACCGCTTCTCCCTGACCGGCAAGCTGGCCTTGCTGCTGTTCGTGTTCGCGCTGGTCGCGACCGGCGCGACTGCGCTGCTGCACTACCTGCTCGACAACCTGGTCCTGGCCGCCAGCCTTTCGGCGCTGCTGTGCGCACTGCTGGCGCCCTGGCTCGCGCATCGTTACCTGGCGCGGCAGTTGAGCCTGTTCCGTGCCCTCTCCGGTTCGGTCGCCAGCTTCCGCGATGGCGACTTCAGTTTCAGCCTGGCGCGACGGTCGAAGGACGAACTCGATGACCTGATCGAGGCCCATAACGAGCTGGGCAACGTCCTGCGGCAGGAGCGGCAGTCGCTGTTCCAGCGCGAGCTGCTGCTCGACACAGTGGTGCAGAACACGCCCACCGCACTGGTGCTGACCGAGCCCGGCGGTGCGATCGTCTACGGCAACCTGGCCGCGCGGCAGCTGTTCAACGACGGCCGCAAGATCGAAGGCGTGCGCTTCGCGCAGCTGGTCGAACGTACACCGGCACCGTTGCGCGAAGCGCTCGGCGAGGGCCGCGACCGCCTCTTCACCTTCGAGTACGGCGGACAGGAAGAGACCTACCACCTCGCCCGCCGCGAGTTCCATCTCAACGGCCGCGTGCACACGCTGTTCCTGTTCAAGCGCCTGACCGCCGAACTCAACCGCCAGGAAGTGGCGACCTGGAAGAAGGTCATCCGAGTGATCAGCCACGAGCTCAACAACTCGCTGGCGCCGATCACCTCGCTCGCCCACTCCGGCGCCGAGCTGCTGCGCCGCGAGGACTACAGCAAGCTGGACCGCATCTTCGACACCATCGAGGAGCGTGCACGCCACCTGCATGGCTTCCTGCGCGCCTACTCCAGCGTCGCCAAGCTGCCGGTGCCGGAGCTGGAGACGATCCAGTGGTCACCGTTCCTGATGCGCTTGCAGCAGCACTATGCGTTCCAGCTGGACGGCAAGCCGCCGGAGACGACGGTGCGGTTCGACCCGGCGCAGATCGAGCAGGCATTGATCAACGTGCTCAAGAACGCGCACGAATCTGGCTCGTCACCGGAACTGGTGACGCTGGCCGTGCGCCAGATAGGCCGCATGGTGCGCATGGAAGTCGGCGACCGCGGGCCGGGCATGTCGGAGACGGTGCTGGCCAATGCGCTGGTGCCGTTCTACTCGACCAAGCGCACCGGCAGCGGGTTGGGCCTGGCACTGGCGCGCGAGATCGCCGAAGCGCATGGCGGGCGGATTGCACTGGCCAACCGGGACGGCGGCGGTCTGACGGTGAGCCTGACGCTGCCGGTGGAGTGATCTCACCGTCACCCCGGCATTCGCCGGGACGACGGGTCAGTGCTTCGGCAGCTTCTTCGGCCGCTGCCACCCTTCGACCGACGTCTGCCGCGCGCGCGCCACCGACAGCTGACCCTCAGGCGCATTGCGCGTGATCACCGACCCGGCGGCAATCGTCGCATCCTTGCCGATCGTCACCGGCGCGACCAGCGATGAGTTCGAGCCGATGAAGGCACCGTCCTCGATGATCGTCGTCGACTTGTTCACGCCGTCGTAGTTGCAGGTGATCGTGCCGGCACCGACGTTGACGCCGCTGCCGATGACCGCATCACCGATGTAGCTGAGATGGTTGGCCTTGCTGGTCACGCCGATGCGCGCGTTCTTGGTCTCGACGAAGTTGCCGATGTGCACGCCGTCGGCAAGCACGGTGCCCGGCCGCAGGCGCGAGTACGGACCGATCTGCGCCGCGCCTTCGACGACCACGCCGTCCATGTCGCAATGCGCGCGCACCTCGGTGCCCGGTCCCAGGCGCACGTCCTTGAGGCGGCAGAACGGACCGATGCGCACGCCGTCGCCCAGCTCGACGCGGCCTTCGAGTACAACATCCACGTCGATCTCGACGTCGTGGCCCACCGTCACTTCACCGCGCTGGTCGAAGCGCGCCGGGTCGATCAGTCGCGCGCCCTGCAGGCACAAGGCGCGCGCAGCGCGACGCTGGAAGGCGCGCTCGAGCTGCGCCAGCTGCCACGGGTCGTTGGCGCCCTCGACTTCGAGCGGATCCTGCACATGCACCATCTCGGCGGCGTTGAACTCGGCCGCGGCCGATGCGAACACGTCGGTGAGGTAGTACTCGCCCTGGGCGTTGTCGTTGCGCAGGTGCTGCAGCCAGCCGCGCAGCGCCTCGCCATCGGCGACCAGGATGCCGGTGTTGACGGTGCGGATGGCACGCAGCTCGTCGTCGGCGTCCTTGTGCTCGACGATGCGGCCGACGCGGCCCTGCGGGTCGCGCACGATGCGTCCGTAGCCGGTGGGATCCTCAAGGTCGGCGACCAGCACCGCGATGCGGCCGGGCGCCGCCAGCAGATGCTTGAGGGTCTCGTCGGTGATCAGCGGCACGTCGCCGTACAGCACCAGCACGCGGGCGTCCTGCGGAACGGTCGGCATGGCCTGCTGCAATGCGTGCCCCGTGCCCAGGCGTTGCTCCTGCTCGGTCCAGTGCAGGTCGGTCTGGTCGGCGAAGGCGGCCCGTACCTGCTCACCACCGTGTCCGTAGACAACGTGGATGCCATCGGCGCCCAGGCGCCTGGCGGTGTCGATGACATGGGCCAGCATCGGCCGCCCGGCGATCTTCTGCAGCACCTTGGCCGTGGCCGACTTCATCCGCTTGCCCTCGCCCGCGGCGAGGATGACGACATGCAACTGGCTCATGCGGGTTCCTGTGCGATTGCTGCGCCGGCTGCGGCGCCAGGCGCCAATCTTAGCAATCCCCGTCGCCCTGACACATCGTCATCGCCAGGGCAGCAGCTACTACAGCCCCAACGAAAAACGCCGGCACTGGGCCGGCGTTCTCGCTGAATGCATGGCCGCTTGCGCGATCAGTGCTTCATGTTCTTGCGCAGGCGCTCGAGCGCGCTGAGCTGGGCGATGCTCATGGCCAGCTGGCTCTGGGCTTCTTCCATGCTCATCTTCGGATCCTTCTTCGACAGGATCCGCTCGGCTTCTTCCTTGGCGGCGCGGACAGCGGCTTCGTCGATGTCCTGGGCGCGCACGGCGGTGTCGGCCAGCACGGTCACGACGGTCGGCTGCACTTCGAGGATGCCGCCGGAGATGGCGAAGTCCAGGTGCTCGCCGCCCGGCAGGGTCACCACGACCTTGCCCGGCTTGAGGCGGGTGATCAGCGGCGCGTGCTTGGGCGCGATGCCCAGCTCGCCCATTTCACCGGTGGCGACCACGAGCTCGGCTTCGCCGTGGAAGATCTCCTGCTCGGCACTGACGATGTCGCAACGGATGGTGGATGCCATGGGACTCTCTTGATGCTTTCGGGGTGAGGGAGAGGGCAATCGATGCCCTCACCCTGGTAACGAAGATCAGCCTGCGATCTTCTTGGCCTTCTCGACCGCTTCCTCGATGCCGCCGACCATGTAGAACGCCTGCTCCGGCAGGTGGTCGTACTCGCCTTCGACGATGCCCTTGAAGCCGCGGATCGTGTCCTTCAGCGCGACGTACTTGCCCGGCGAACCGGTGAAGACTTCGGCGACGTGGAACGGCTGGCTGAAGAAGCGCTCGATCTTGCGAGCGCGCGACACGGCCTGCTTGTCTTCTTCCGACAGCTCGTCCATGCCGAGGATCGCGATGATGTCCTTCAGCTCCTTGTACTTCTGCAGGGTCGACTGGACCTTGCGCGCGACTTCGTAGTGCTCCAGACCGATCACGTTCGGGTCGAGCTGGCGCGAGGTCGAGTCGAGCGGGTCGACGGCCGGGTAGATACCCAGCGAGGCGATGTTTCGCGACAGCACGACGGTGGCGTCGAGGTGGGCGAAGGTGGTCGCCGGCGACGGGTCGGTCAGGTCGTCCGCGGGAACGTACACGGCCTGGATCGAGGTGATCGAACCGGTCTTGGTCGAGGTGATGCGCTCCTGCAGGACGCCCATTTCCTCGGCCAGCGTCGGCTGGTAACCCACGGCCGACGGCATGCGGCCCAGCAGTGCCGACACTTCGGTACCTGCCAGCGTGTAGCGGTAGATGTTGTCGACGAACAGCAGCACGTCGCGGCCCTTGCCCGAAGCGTCCTTCTCGTCGCGGAAGTACTCGGCCATGGTCAGGCCGGTCAGCGCGACGCGCAGGCGGTTGCCCGGCGGCTCGTTCATCTGGCCGTACACCATCGCAACCTTGTCGAGGACGTTGGAGTCCTTCATCTCGTGGTAGAAGTCGTTGCCCTCACGGGTACGCTCACCCACGCCGGCGAACACGGACAGACCCGAGTGCGCCTTGGCGATGTTGTTGATCAGTTCCATCATGTTGACGGTCTTGCCGACGCCGGCGCCGCCGAACAGGCCGACCTTGCCGCCCTTTGCGAACGGGCACATCAGGTCGATGACCTTGATGCCGGTTTCGAGCAGGTCGTTGCCCGAGGACTGGTCCTCGTACGACGGGGCTGCGCGGTGGATTTCCCAGTGAGCCGAAGCGGTGACTTCACCGGCTTCGTCGATCGGGCGACCCAGCACGTCCATGATGCGGCCCAGGGTGCCCGAGCCGACCGGCACCGAGATGCCCTTGCCGGTGTTGTTGGCCACCAGGTTGCGCTTGAGGCCGTCGGTCGAGCCGAGCGCGATGGTGCGCACGACGCCGTCGCCAAGCTGCTGCTGCACTTCGAGCGTGATCTCGGTGTTGTCGACCTTCAGCGCGTCGTACACCTTCGGCACGGACTCGCGCGGGAACTCGACGTCGACGACCGCGCCGATGATCTGAACGATCTTGCCCTGACTCATGGTGGTTTCCTCGTAACTTTAAAGCTGGTGTGCGTTCGCGGCGAGCGCGCTCGCGGGGATTGGGTGGTGGCTGCGCCGGCGCGGTCAGACCGCGGCGGCGCCGCTGACGATTTCCGAGATTTCTTGGGTGATCGCAGCCTGGCGGGCCTTGTTGTAGACCAGGTTCAGCGTGCCGATCAGCTTGGTGGCGTTGTCGGAGGCGGCCTTCATCGCGACCATGCGCGCGGCATGCTCGGACGCGACGTTCTCCAGCACCGCCTGGTACACCAGCGACTCGACGTAGCGGGTCAGCACGTGCTCCAGCACGCTGGCCGCGTCGGGCTCGTAGATGTAGTCCCAGTCGTGGTGCGCGACCTTCGTGTCCGACTCGGGCAGCGGCAGCAGCTGGTCGAACGCCGCGCGCTGGGTCATCGTGTTGACGAAGTCGTTGTAGCAGATGAAGACGCGGTCGACGTTGCCGCTGCTGTAGCCGTCCAGCATGACCTTGATCACGCCGACCAGCTGCTCGAGCTTGGGCTGGTCGCCCAGGTGGGTGACCGAGCCGACCATGTTGACGTTGATGCGACGGAAGAACACCGAAGCCTTCTGGCCGATGGTGACCACGTCGATCTCGACGCCCTGCTCCTGCCACTTGCGGAACTCGCCGAGCAGCTTGCGGAACAGGTTGTTGTTGAGGCCGCCGGCCAGGCCACGGTCCGAGGACACGATGATGTAGCCGACGCGCTTCACTTCCTGGCGCTCGACCAGGTACGGATGCTGGTAGTCGGAGTTGGCCTGGGCCAGGTGACCGATCACCTGCTTCATCACGCGCGCATACGGACGCGAGACCTTCATCCGGTCCTGCGCCTTGCGGATCTTGGATGCCGAGACCATTTCGAGCGCGCGCGTCACCTTGCGGGTGTTCTGCACGCTCTTGATCTTGGTTTTGATTTCGCGGCCGCCTGCCATGTATCGCTCGCTTTGCGTTCGTCATCGAGCGGGCCTAAGCCCGCCATTGGCGCAGGGACGGGCCGGAGCCCGTCCTTGCGACGCCTTACCAGCTGCCGGTCTGCTTGAACTCGGCGATACCCTGCTTGAAGGTCGCCTCGATCTCGTCGTTCCAGCTGCCGGTGGCGTTGATCTTGTTGACCAGCTCGCCCTGGGTGTTGACGAAGTGGGCGTGCAGGCCCTCTTCGAACGCCAGGATCTTGCTGACCGGCACGTCGTCGATGTAACCCTCGTTGACGGCGTAGATCGACAGTGCCTGCAGCGCGATCGACATCGGCGCGTACTGCTTCTGCTTCATCAGCTCGGTGACGCGCTGGCCGCGCTCGAGCTGCTTGCGGGTGGCTTCGTCCAGGTCGGAGGCGAACTGCGCGAACGCAGCCAGCTCACGGTACTGGGCGAGGGCGATACGGATGCCGCCCGACAGCTTCTTGATGATCTTGGTCTGGGCCGCACCACCGACGCGCGACACCGAGATACCGGCGTTCACGGCCGGGCGGATGCCGGCGTTGAACAGGTCGGTCTCGAGGAAGATCTGGCCGTCGGTGATCGAGATCACGTTGGTCGGAACGAACGCCGAGACGTCGCCGGCCTGCGTTTCGATGATCGGCAGCGCGGTCAGCGAACCGGTCTTGCCGGTCACCTTGCCTGCGGTGAACTTCTCGACGTACTCCTCGGAGACGCGGGCTGCGCGCTCGAGCAGGCGGCTGTGCAGGTAGAACACGTCGCCCGGGTAGGCTTCGCGACCCGGCGGGCGCTTGAGCAGCAGCGAGATCTGGCGGTAGGCCACGGCCTGCTTGGACAGGTCGTCGTACACGATCAGGGCGTCTTCGCCGCGGTCGAGGAAGTACTCGCCCATGGTGCAGCCCGAGTAGGCGCTGATGTACTGCATCGCAGCCGACTCGGAAGCGGTGGCGGCGACGACGATCGTGTGCGCCAGGGCGCCGTTCTCTTCGAGCTTGCGCACGACGTTGGCGACGGACGAGGCCTTCTGGCCGATCGCCACGTACACGCACTTAATGCCGGTGCCCTTCTGGTTGATGATCGCGTCGATCGCCAGGGCGGTCTTACCGGTCTGGCGGTCGCCGATGATCAGCTCGCGCTGGCCACGGCCGATCGGGATCATCGCGTCGACGGTCTTGTAACCGGTCTGCACCGGCTGGTCGACCGACTTGCGCCAGATCACGCCCGGGGCGACGCGCTCGACCGGAGCGGTCAGCGAAGCGGCGATCGGGCCCTTGCCGTCGATCGGCTCGCCCAGCGCGTTGACGACGCGGCCGAGCAGTTCCGGACCGACCGGCACTTCGAGGATGCGGCCGGTGGTCTTGGCCACGTCGCCTTCGCGCAGGTGCTCGTAGTCGCCCAGGACCACGGCGCCGACCGAGTCGCGCTCCAGGTTCAGCGCGAGTGCGTAGGTCTCGTTCGGCAGCTCGATCATTTCGCCCTGCATCACGTCGGCCAGACCGTAGATGCGCACGATGCCGTCGGACACCGAGGTGACGGTGCCTTCGTTGCGCGCTTCGGCGGTCAGCTTGACCTTCTCGATGCGGGTCTTGATCAGTTCACTGATTTCGGACGGGTTGAGGTGGGTGGTAGCCATGGGTGTGAGTCCCTTGATCCGGCGCTAACCGGAATTTGCAGATGAATTCGTTATTGCGCGAGCGTGGACTGCAGGCGCGCGAGCTTGCCCTTGAGCGAGCCGTCGATGACCACTTCGCCAGCGTCGATCACGGCGCCGCCGATCAGCGATGAATCGACCGCGGTCTCGATCTCGACGTCGCGGCCGAAGCGCTTGACCAGCGCGGCCTTGATGGCGTCGAGTTCGGCGGCCGGCAATTCGCTGGCGGCAGTGACCTTGGCCTTGACGATGCGCTCGGCATCGGCGCGCAGCTCCTCGAACAGGCCGGTGATTTCCGGCAGCAGGGCGAGGCGGCGGTTGTCGGCGAGCAGGCCGAGGAAGCGGGTGAAGCTGTCCTCGGCACCGTCCATCGCCAACAGGCCGACGGCGTCGACCGGGTTGATCAGCGGATGGCCGAGCAGCGCCTGCGCCTGCGGATCGGCCGCCACACGGGCGGCGAACGCGAGCGCCTGCGACCATGCGGCAGTGCGGCCGCTTTCACGCGACAGCGCGAAGGCGGCACGGGCGTACGGACGGGCGAGGGTCAGTGCCTGGGTCATCGCTCAGCTCAGATTTCTGCGGCCAGCTCGTCGAGCAGCGCCTTGTGGGCGTTGGCATCGATTTCGCGCTTGAGCAGCTTCTCGGCACCGGACACGGCCAGCGTGGAGACCTGCTTGCGCAGCTCCTCACGGGCGCGGTTGGCGCTCGCTGCGATCTCGGCGTCAGCCGCCGCCTTCTGGCGGTTGGCTTCTGCGATCGCGTCGTTCTTGGCCTGGTCGATGATCTGATTGGCGCGCTGATGCGCCTGCTCGATGATCTCGTTGGCCTTGGTACGGGCGGTGCGCAGCTCGGCGTCGACGCTTTGCTGTGCCTGCGCGAGGTTCTTCTGGCTCTGCTCTGCAGCGGCCAGACCCTCGGCAATCTTGTGTTGACGTTCTTCGATCGCCTTGTTGAGGGGCGGCCAAATGAACTTCATCGTGAACCAGATGAGGATCGCGAACGTGATCATCTGGCCGAAGAAGGTCATGTTGAGATTCATGACAGCTCCGATAGGACGCTGCGGGCGGTTATGCCCGGGAGAGCCGTCCGCATTGCGGACGGCTCCGGTGCTTCTACAACTACGAACTGATTAATGCGCGGCGCCGGCGGTGGCGGCAGCAGCATTCTTCACTTCGCCCAGCAGCGGGTTGCCGAAGGCGAACAGCAGGCCGACGGCCAGCGCGATGATGAACGCCGCGTCGATCAGGCCGGCCAGCAGGAACATACGGCCCTGCAGCATCGGCACCAGCTCCGGCTGACGGGCAGCCGACTCAAGGAACTTCGAGCCCATCAGCGCGATGCCGAGGCAAGCGCCGATAGCGCCGAGGCCGACCATCATGCCGATCGCGATAGCGGTCAGGCCCTGCACACTGGCGATGAATTCCATGGTTTTCTCCTACTGAAACGTTTTGGTTGGATAGATAAAGCGCGGAAGGGTGAAGCGAAAACGAAAACGACTTAGTGACTCTCGTACGCGCCGGCGATGTAGACGACGGTGAGGATCATGAAGATGAAGGCCTGCAGCAGCACGATCAGGATGTGGAACAGTGCCCAGGCAGCGTTGAACAGCACGCCCGGAACAAACATCAGCAGGCTGCCGCCGAGCAGGCCGGCGATGAGCATGAACACCAGCTCGCCGCCGTACATGTTGCCGAACAGTCGCATGGCCAGGCTGACCGGCTTGACGAGGTACTCGATGACGTTGAGGCCGAGGTTGGCCGGTGCCAGCGCGATCTTGGTGCCGGTGCCGTGCGCGTGGAACGGCGCGGTCAGCAGCTCCTTGCCGAAGCCGAAGCCGCCCTTGGCCTTCACCGAATGCCACAGGATCAGGAAGAACACGACGACCGACATGGCCAGCGTGGTGTTGAGGTCCGCGGTCGGGACCCAACGGAAATAGGTGTGGTGCGCGACATCGGCGCCGGCGGCCAGCTTGATCGCCGTGTACGGCGCGTCGAGCGGCAGCAGGTCCATGCAGTTCATCAGCACGACCCACATGAAGATGGTCAGCGCCAGCGGGGTCAGCGAACGGCGGTCGCCGTGGAAGCTGTCCTTCACCTGGCCGTCGATGAACTCCAGGATCAGTTCGACGAAGGCCTGGCCCTTGCCCGGCACGCCGGAAGTGGCCTTGCGCGCGAAGTAGCCAAACCAGGTGATGAAGATCAGGCCCAGCACCAGCGACACCGCCCAGGTGTCGATATGGAACGCACCGCCGAAGAACTCGATGGAGTTCTGCTGGAGGTGGTGCTGAATGTATTCGTTCAGGCCGCCCGAACCGGTCTGTTCACTCACGAAAAGACACCTATCGTTTCAAAAGGTTGGCGAGGACGAATGCCAGCGTTCCCGCAAGCACTCCCACCAGCATTGGCAACGGCGGCAGCTTGAACCCGGCGAGGCCGAGCGTTAAAACTGCAAACACCACTACCCACTTCAACATCACCCCGGCCAGAAGCCGCCCCACCGCCATCCCGGCCGGCTGAACACCGCCCCCGAGGGCCATCAGGGCCGCCACCACGCTGCCCGCGACGATCGCGCCACCGCCGACCGCCGCCGCCAGCGCCGAAGGCGCCCCGAAGGGGAGGAAGGCCAGCGCGACCAGCGCTGCCGCGCCGGCCTGCCAGGCAGTCGCGCGCGACGCCAGCCGGCGACCTGCGGACAATGGATCGTGCACGCGGGACTCGTCGGTCTGGGGCAGGCGCAAAGCGCCCGGTAGAGCCGCAAAAGTATAGAGGTCGCAGGCCTTCCCGGCAACCTGCGCCAGTCACGTTTACAAGGGCGTCAGGCCCGTTCAGGTTCCTGCGAAAGGCATCCGGCGGCTTCATGGCGGCCAGCGTGCCGCCCCCGGCGTGCGCACTCAATTACCTGAAAGGTAAGGTGCGCGGGCTCTCCAGCAGATGATAGCGCTACCCTATCGAAGCCAGTGCAACTTTCAATTTGACTCCACGCCGCCAGCATGCAGAATCGAGAATCATTCTCATCTGGCGGGTGTGTCATGACCAAGACCCTGAGCTTCGCGGCCGTCCACTTCACGGTCGCATTCATGGTTGGCTATCTGATGACCGGAAGCGTCTGGGTCGGCGGCGCGCTCGCCCTGGTCGAGCCGGCCTGCAACACCGTCGCTTTCCACTTCCACGAGAAGATCTGGAAGCGGATCGAGCTGCGCCGGAGCGGTGATCGGCGCGGCGCCGCCGCAGCCATGAGCGTCTGAGGCCGCAGTCAGGTTGTGAGCCGACTCAGGCGGCACATCTTCGGCGGAACCTTTCCCGATTCCGCCGGTCCCATCTACCGATCGCCCGCCCAGTCTCTACTCCTCGTCAAAGCAAGCTACGGCGGGCACTCCGAAGCCCCGGTCTCCCTACCGGGGCTTCGCCTTGTCTGGGAGTCACGTCATCCCGGCGGACGCCGGGATCCATTTTGACTTTGCCTACTTCTTCTTCGGGATGTACAGGTCGGTGATCGTGCCTTCGTACACTTCCGCCGCCATGCCGACCGATTCGCTCAAGGTCGGATGCGGGTGGATCGTGTTGCCGATGTCGGCTGCTTCTGCGCCCATCTCGATCGCCAGCGCCACCTCGGTGATCAGGTCACCGGCATGCACGCCGACGATGCCGCCGCCGATGATGCGATGCGTCTTCTCGTCGAAGATGAGCTTGGTGAAACCCTCGCCGCGACCGATGCCGACCGCGCGTGCCGAAGCGGCCCACGGGGAACTTGCCGACGCCGATCTCCAGGCCCTTGGCCTTGGCTTCGGTCTCGGTCACACCAACCCAGGCGATCTCCGGATCGGTGTAGGCCACCGACGGAATCACACGCGCCACCCACTCGCGCTTCTCACCGGCGGCCACTTCCGCCGCCAGCTTGCCTTCGTGCGTGGCCTTGTGCGCCAGCATCGGCTGACCGACGAGGTCGCCGATGGCGAAGATGTGCGGGACGTTGGTGCGCATCTGCCGGTCGACCGGGATGAAACCGCGGTCGGTGACCTGCACGCCGGCCTTGTCGGCGTCGATCTTGCCGCCGTTGGGCGAGCGACCGACCGCCACCAGGACGCGATCGAACGTCATCGCTGCCGGTGCGGCATCGCCTTCGAACGAAACGGTGATGCCCTGCTTGGATGCTTCGACGGTGGTCGCCTTGGCCTTGAGGTGCACGGCCACGCCCTGCTTCTTCAGGCGATCGGCGAGCGGCCTGACCAGGTCCTTGTCGGTGCCCGGCATCAGCTGCTCCATGAACTCGACCACGGTCACTTCGCTGCCGAGCGCCTTGTACACCGTGGCCATTTCCAGGCCGATGATGCCGCCGCCCACGACCAGCAGCTTCTTCGGCACGTCGACCAGTTCAAGCGCGTCGGTGGAATCCATCACGCGCGGGTCGTCCCACGGGAAGTTCGGCAGCTTCACCGCCTGCGAACCGGCGGCGATGATGCACTGCTCGAAACGCAAGAGCTGGGTCTTGCCGTCGTCGCCGGTGATCTCGATCTCGTTCGCCGAAACGAACTTGCCGTAACCCTGCACCGTGCGCACCTTGCGCTGCTTGGCCATGCCGGCCAGACCCTTGGTGAACTGGGTGACGACCTTGTTCTGCTTGAAGTCGCGCAGCTTGTCGATGTCGATCTTCGGCTTGCCGAAGTCGATGCCGATGTCGGCCGAATGCGCGGCTTCCTCGATCAGCGCGGCGGCATGCAGCAGCGCCTTGGACGGGATGCAGCCGACGTTGAGGCAGACGCCGCCGAGCGAGGGATAGCGCTCGATCAGCACCGTGTCCAGGCCGAGGTCGGCGGCGCGGAACGCAGCGGTGTAACCGCCGGGGCCGGAACCGAGCACGACCATGCGGCATTCGATGTCGGCCTTGCGGCCGCTGCCGGTGGCGGCCTTCGGTGCCGGGGCGGCGCTCGCCGGTGCAGGCGCAGGTGCCGCAGCAGGCGCCGCAGGTGCCGGAGCAGCAGCCGGTGCAGGTGCCGCAGGAGCCTTTTCCTCGGCGGCGCCAGCGCTCTCGAGGATCGCGATCACTGCGCCCTCGGCGACCTTGTCGCCCACCTTGACCTTGATCTCCTTGACCACGCCTTCGGCCGACGAGGGAACTTCCATCGTCGCCTTGTCCGACTCCAGCGTGACCAGGCCCTGGTCCTTCTTCACCGTATCGCCGACCGCGACCAGCAATTCGATCACCGGCACGCCGTCGTAATCGCCGATGTCCGGCACCTTGACTTCAATGGTCGCCATGCAGTTCTCCTGCGCTCAACCGGTGGCGCCGGTGAGCGATTGTTCCAGTTCGTCAAGCTTCTCTTCGAGCTTGCGCCAGCGCTTGATGCGCTTTTCGTCGCTGTCGTCGGTGGCCTCGATCAGCAGGCCGACCTGTTCCATGAGCTGGCTGGCAGGCCCGCAGGCGGGCTGCAGACCGCTGATGCGCAGGTCGTCGACGACGAACAGCAGCACTTCGTCGTCGTGGAACTGTGCGGTGCGGTCCGCCGGCACCTGCGTGCTCAGCGCACGCTGCCAGTCGGCGACCATGCGTCGCGCCAGCGCGGCCGGCATCGGCACCTGCTGCACGGCGGGCTGCTGGCCCACGCGCAGCTCGCGCTTGCCGTCGCTCCAGACCTGGATGCGCTCGTCGGCCTGGCTGTAACGCAAGGTCCAGTCGCCGTCGCCTTGACCGGCGAACAGCTGCACGCCGCTCTCGACACTGCGCGCCGGCAGGCGGGTCATGCTCAGCGTCGGCTTGACGCCGGCGGCGAACAGGCCCTCGACGGCCGAGCCGTAGTTCTCCGTCGCTGGCGGCCAGCCACGGCCGAGGTCGAGGTTGCACACCTCGTCGTCGGCGCGGGCAGTGGCCGTTGCCTGCACAGCCAGCAGACTCGCCGCCAGGCACAGCGCGCGCAGGTTCACGGCAGCACCCCTCACAAGGGCACGCCTCATAAGAGCACGCGCCGCATGTCGGCCAGCAACTGCGCCAGGTGCGCGGTGAAACGCGCGGCCAGGGCGCCGTCGATGACGCGGTGGTCGTAGCTCAGCGACAGCGGCAGGATCAGGCGCGGCGCGAACTGCTTGCCGTCCCACACCGGCCGGATCGCCGACTTGGACACACCGAGGATGGCCACTTCCGGGGCATTCACGATCGGGGTGAACTTGGTGCCGCCGATGCCGCCGAGCGAACTGATCGAGAAGCAACCGCCGCTCATGTCGGACGGGCCGAGCTTGCCGTCGCGGGCCTTCTTGGCCAGCTCGGAGGTTTCCTGGGCGATCTGGACCACGCCCTTCTTGTCGACATCGCGCACGACCGGAACGACCAGGCCGTTGGGCGTGTCGGCGGCGAAGCCGATGTGGAAGTACTTCTTCAGCACCAGGTTCTCGCCGCTCGCATCGAGCGAGGCGTTGAAGGCCGGGTACTTCTGCATCGCCGAAACCGAGGCCTTCATCAGGAAGGCGAGCATGGTCAGTTTGATGCCAGCCTTCTCGTTTTCCTTGTTGAGTGCGACACGCAGCTCTTCCAGGTCGGTGATGTCGGCGTCGTCGTGCTGGGTGACGTGCGGGATCATCGCCCAGTTGCGCGACAGGTTCGCACCCGACAACTTCTGGATGCGCGACAGCGGCTTGGTCTCGGTCTCGCCGAACTTGCTGAAATCGATCTTCGGCCACGGCAGCAGGTTGAGGCCGCCGCCCAGTGCGACCGGCGCTCCGGCTGCTGCCGGTGCGGCGCCGCCTGCCATCACGCCCTTCACGAACTTCGACACGTCGTCCTTGCTGATGCGTCCACCGCGCTCGCTGCCGGCCACCTGCGACAGGTCGACGCCGAGCTCGCGTGCGTACAGGCGCACCGCCGGACTGGCATAGGGGACCTTGTCGGGCATCAGTTCGTCGGCACCGAAGGTCACCGGCGGCGTGCGCGGCGGCATCGCTTCGGGATCGGTGCCCGGACGCTGCGCGTCGATCGATGCCTGGGCAATGCGATCGGCCTGCACCGGCACGACGACCGGCTCGACCTTGGCGCCGGTCTCGGCGGTCTTGACCTGCTGCGACGGCGCGACCGGCTCAGCGCGCGGCGGCTCGGCGGGCTTGGCCGGCTCTGCGGGTGCGGCTGCGGCCGCGCCTGCCTCGGACGGCTCGATCAGTGCGACGACGCTGCCCTCGGACAGTTCGTCGCCGATCTTGACCTTGAGTTCGCGAACGACACCGGCAAAGGGCGCCGGGACTTCCAGCGTCGCCTTGTCGGACTCCAGCGTGACCAGTCCCTGGTCCACTTTCACTGTGTCGCCAACGGCAACCAGCAGTTCGATCACGGGCACGCCGTCATAGTCCCCGATGTCGGGAACGCGCGCTTCTTTGAGGTCAGCCATGTGTGGGGGTCCGGCAGTACGCGAAAACCCTATTGTGCGTCCTGCAAGCGACTGCGCCAACAGCAGCCGACATACGTCACGGTATCGGCCCGAGACGCCGGCAGGTCAACGCGCCCGGGCCTGGGCCGCCTCGGCCGCGGCATCCCTTTCGGGGCTGGCATCATCCTTGTCGGGGCGCGGCTGGCGGTGGGCCTCCATCAGGTCCAGCGGCTGTCCGTTGGCCAGCCGGAACTCGAGGGCATCGTCGATGCGGTCGAGTTCGACCATGCGCCGGCACAGGCCGTCGGCGCGCTGTTCCAGCGCCTTGGCCCGTGGCTCCACGCGCGCCTCGATCTGCGCGTCCAGGTTCTCCAGTCGCTTGAGGCGGCTGGCGTCGCCACTGAAGGCGGCACCCAGGGCACCGCTGACGATGTCGCCGATCATGCTCGGGATCACTTCGGCCACGGCCTCGCCGATGCCCTGGCCGAGGTCGTCGCCGTTGAAGCGCGTGGCCGTCACCGAACGTGCCAGGCGCGTGTCGATCTTCGCCCGCGCCCGCTCGACCTTGGCCTGCGCCGCCTTGGGGTCGCTGCTGAAACCGGCCGAGACCTCGCCAAGCACGGTGAAGGCGATGTCAGCCGCTTCGCGTCCGATCGCCTGGGCTTCGGGCATTGCCGCCCTCGCCCCTTTCTCGAAATCGGCGATGCGTTGCGAATCGGCACTGCTCAGGGTTACCCAGCGGTCATCGACGAACAGCTTGCCCTGGCGCATCACGATCGCCTTGGGCACGCCGCTGTCGCGCGTGAGGATGACGCTGCGTTCGTCGATCGTCAGGTCGTAGTCACTGTCCATGTTGCAGGACATGTCGACGTCGACGTCGGCGGCCTGCGCGCACGCGACCGGCAACGACAGCGCAATGAGCACGCAGGGCAAAGACAGGTTGCGCATGGCCGACCCCTGTGACTGCTGGAGTCCATATCTTGCAGCTTTCGCGCGGCGATGTCCCCTCTTGGATCCCGCACGCCTGTCGCAACGATTGGCCATCAACGACGCGCCGTCACCGAAAGTTCATGCACGCCGTGTTTACGCGCGTACGCCAGTGAACCCGAAGCTTCCCGCGAAAGTTCCGCTTTGCGCGAGCGCGGCGCAACAACGGTTCATGCATCGCTGGCTAGGGTAGTCGCCGCCTTCCCCCCAAGGCGGCCTGCAAAGGCTCAGATCGTTCTCAATAATGAGGAGTCCTCTCCATGATGCATTTTCGTCATTTGACCCTGGCCGTCGTGGCCACTCTCGCCATCGCCCCGGCTGCTTTCGCGCAGGACACGACCACCGATGGCAGCGGCAAGCGCTTCGCCGTTGTTGGCGGCTACGCACTGGCCGAGCCGACCAGCAATCCGCAGATCGCCGGCACGCGCACCAACGTCGACGGTGACGGTGCCGCCACGCTGAGTGCCAGCTGGTACGCCACCGACAACATCGCCATCGAGGCATGGGGCGCGGCCGACAAGTTCGGCAATCGCGTGCGCACGCCCAACGGCAAGGTCGCCAGCATCGACAGCCAGCCGTACGCACTGAGCGGCCAGTACCATTTCGGCACGTCGGCCAGCACCGTTCGCCCGTTCGTCGGCCTGGGCTACTTCGAAGCCAACGTCGACGGCGAGAAGGCCGAGCCGACCGGCGCGCTGGCCGGCCAGCGCATCGGCGTGGACACCGCCAAGGGCGCGATGGCCACCGCCGGCGTCGACGTCAACATCACCCCGACCTGGTTTGCGCGCGCCGACGTGCGCTACATGCAGGACACCACTGGCCAGCCGGACGTGACCGTCGACGGCGCCAAGGTGGGCAAGGCCGAGCTGAATCCGGTCGTGCTCGGCGTGGGCGTGGGCGCACGCTTCTAAGCCTCACGCTTCCAAGCGCCACGATTTGCTGCAATGGCAACGGGCCTCGCGGGGCCCGTTGTTCTTCACGCGCCAACGACACCGCGGCAAGGCGCCGCAGCGCGTGTCCACAGGCGTTCACACCGCAATCACCGCCCACAGTTAGGGTCGCGGTGTTTCCTAAAGGCAGGAGTCACGCATGACGACCAAGCTCGACAAACCGCTGCGTCGCGAAATCCAGATCGAAGAACGCCCCTACACGCTGACCATCGACGCCGATGGCCTCAAGCTGGTCGAGAAGGGACGCCGCAACGGCCATGAAGTGCGATGGGCCGACCTGGTCGGCGGCAATACCGCCCTGGCCGCGGCACTCAACGCCAGCACCGAAAACTGACCGCCACTTCACCGCGGCCAATCCGGATCGAAGGCGCGGCCGCTTCGCCGCGCCATCATCCCTGACCGCCTCGTTGCGGGTCAGGGATGTTCGGCTTCTGCGTGGATGCGCTCGCGGCGCAGCAGGTACAAGCCGCTGGCGATGATGATCCCGGCACCAAGCCAGGTGATCGCATCGGGCAGGACGCCCCACAGGGTGAGATCGAGCAGCACGCCCCAGACCAGGGCGGTGTACTCCAGCGGTGCGATCAGCGACGCCTCGCCCATGCGGAAGGCCTCGGTGATCGCGTACTGGCCAAGCGCGCCAGCCACGCCGATGCCGGCAATCAGCCACAGGTCATCGCCGCGGATCGGCACCCACTGCGGCCAGGCCAGCACGCCGGCGCCAACGGCGATCATCGCCATCAGCCAGACCATCATCGACTGGGTGCTGTCGGTGCGCGCGAGGATGCGCACCGTGATCGCACTGACCGAGTACATCAACGCCGCCACCAGCACCGCCAGCGCGGCCAGGCTCACCATCCCCTCGCCCGTCGGCCGCAGCAGCACCAGGACGCCGATCAGGCCGACGGCAATCGCGGTCCAGCGCCGCGGACCGACCTTCTCACCGAGAAACGGCACCGACATCGCGGTGATCATCAGCGGCGCGACGAAGAAGATCGAATATGTGGTCGACAGCGGCATCCTCGCCACCGCGTAGACGAAGGCGGCCATCATCGCCACGCCCAGTACGCCGCGCAGCAGGTGCAGCGACCAGCGCACGCGGATCAGCGGGCCCACGCCGACCGTGGCCAGCGCCCACACCAGCACCAGCGGCAGCGAGGCCGCACCGCGCAGCGATGCGACCTGGAACGGCGGGTAGTGCGCCGACAGCTGCTTGAGGCCGGCGTCCATCATCGCGAACAGCGCCACGGCGACCAGCATGGTCAGCATGGCGCGCGTCTGCCGCGCGTGCGTCTGGTGGGGGCCAGTGGGCACGGTCATCCGTCCTGCGATGCCCAGCGGCCGATGTCGATCACGAAGCGGTAGCGCACGTCGGCCTTGAGCATCCGCTCGTAGGCTTCGTTGACCTGGTCGATGCCGATCAGCTCGATGTCGGAGGCCACGCCATGCTCGGCGCAGAAATCCAGCATCTCCTGCGTCTCGGCGATGCCGCCGATCATCGAACCGGCCAGGCGCCGGCGCCGGCGGATCAGCGTTCCGGCCGCCACGGCCTGCGGTGCATCCGGGATGCCGAGCAGGACCATGGTGCCGTCGAGCTTGAGCAGCTCCAGGTAGGCGTTGTAGTCGTGCGCGGCCGAGACCGTGTCGAGGATGTAGTCGAACTGCTGCGCGAGTGTCTTGAAGACGGTGCCGTCGCGCGTGGCGGCGAAATCCTTCGCGCCCAGTGCGAGCGCATCGGCGCGCTTGGATTCCGACGTGCTCAGCACCGTGACGTCCGCGCCCAGCGCCACCGCCAGCTTGACGCCCATGTGCCCCAGTCCGCCCAGGCCGACCACGGCGACCTTGTCGCCTGCCTTGACGCCGAAGTGCTTGAGCGGCGACCAGGTGGTGATGCCGGCGCACAGCAGCGGCGCAGCGCGGTCGAGCGGGATGGCCGACGGGATGCGCAGCACGTACGCCTCGTCAACGGTGATGCGCGTGGAGTAACCGCCATAGGTCGGCCGCGACTTGTCGAAGCGGTGGTCGTCCGGATTGCGCTCGAAGCTGTTGTAGGTGCCGCTCATGCCCTGGTCGCAGAACTGCTCCTCGCCCGCCTTGCAGTTGGCGCAGCTGCGGCAGGAGTCGACGAACACGCCCACGCCGACGTGGTCGCCGACCTTGAACTTGCCCGCCTTCGCACCGACGCCGGCGACCCGGCCGACGATCTCGTGCCCGGGCACCATCGGGAAACTCGAACTGCCCCACTCGTCTCGGGCCTGGTGGATGTCGGAGTGGCAGACGCCGCAGTAGAGGATGTCGATCAGCACCTCGGTCGGGCCTGGTTCGCGGCGCTCGATGGTGAAGGGGGCGAGCGGCGAACGGGCATCGAGCGCGGCGTAGGCGGGCGTCTTGAGCATGGTGCGTCCAGGCATCTTTCGGGCACGAGTGGGCCGCCAGTCTAGCCCCCGCCGGAGCCGCGCCGCGTGCGCGCGGGCGCAACGCAGCGTGCCGTGGCTGCGCGACGACGCGGCCTGCGCTACCCTTTGCGCCCCCGAATTTGCGTTCCGCTGGAGCCGGCCATGCCTTCTTTTGACGTCGTTTCCGAAGTCGACACCCACGAGTTGACCAATGCCGTCGACCAGGCCAACCGCGAGCTGAGCACGCGCTTCGACTTCAAGGGCGTCGATGCCAAGTTCGAGCTGGACGACCAGGTGATCAGCCAGTCGGCCCCGAGCGACTTCCAGCTCAAGCAGATGAACGACATCCTGCGTGCACGCCTGATCGCGCGCGGCATCGATGCGCGCTGCCTGGAGTTCGGCGACGTCGAGACCAACCTGGCCGGCGCGCGGCAGAAGATCACCGTCAAGCAGGGCATCGAGCGCGAACTGGCCAAGAAGATCCAGGGCGCCCTCAAGGACGCCAAGATCAAGGTCGACAGCCAGATCAACGGCGACAAGCTGCGCGTCAATGGCAAGAAGCGCGATGACCTGCAGGCAGCCATCGCCCTGCTCAAGGCCGCCGAGTACGAGCGGCCGCTGCAGTTCGACAACTTCCGCGACTGAGGTGGCGATGAGCGGCGATGACCATGAGGCGATCGCCGCGACGCGGCGCTGGCTGGAACGCGCGGTGATCGGGCTGAACCTGTGCCCGTTCGCCAAGTCGGTGTACGTCAAGCAGCAGGTACGGTTCGTGCTGAGCGAGGCGACCACGCCCGAGGCGCTGCGCGAGGAACTCGCTTCCGAGCTGGCCCTGCTGGCCGCGACCGAGCCGGAGCAGACCGACACGACCTTGCTGATTCATCCGCAGGTGCTCGGCGATTTCCTCGATTACAACGACTTCCTCGACCAGGCCGACTCGGTGATCGCGTTCCTGGGGCTGGAAGGCCACATCCAGGTCGCCAGCTTCCATCCCGACTACCAGTTCGCCGGCACGGCCGTCGACGACGTCGGCAACTGCAGCAACCGCTCGCCCTACCCGATGCTGCACCTGCTGCGCGAGGCCAGCGTCGAGCGCGCGGTGGCGGCGTTCCCGGATCCCGAGGTGATCGTGGAGCGCAATATCGCGACGCTGGAGAAGCTGGGGATCGAGGGTTACAGGCGGTTGCTGGAGCCGTAAGGCCGGTCAGCGCAACGCCGGTTCGATCAGCGTGCGCGCCTGCACCAGCGAGTCGACGATGCGATGCCCCAGCGCGCGGGCGGTTTCGTCCGGCACCACCAGGTCCGGCACCTGGATCGGCGTCATGCCCGCGGCCAGCGCGGCGCGTACACCAGGCACCGAATCTTCCAGCACCACGCAATGCGCCGGCGCCACACCCAGTCGCTCCGCCGCCAGCAGATAGATGTCCGGCGCCGGCTTGGAGTGGACGACGTCGCTGCCGGTGATGACTGTGACGAAGTGCGGCAGCAGGCCGCACAGTTCGAGCTTCTGCATCGCGCGCTCGCGCCGGGTCGAGGTGACCACGGCGCGCGGGATGCCGCGCAGCGACAGCAGTTCCAGCAGTTCGAGCAGGCCGGGCTTGAGCGGCAGGCCCGCTTCGACGTGGGTGTCGTAGCGTGTGCGGCAACCTTGCAGCAAGGCCTGAAGCTGGTCTTCGTCAAGGCGCGTGCGCAGCAGCTCGTGGCAGGCGCGATCGGACTGGCCGACGAACGACAGCCACAGCGAATCCTCGAACTGCAGCCCCAGTTCGTCCGCGGTCTCGCGCCAGCATTGCAGCAGGGCGCGCTCGCTCTCGATCATCAGCCCGTCCATGTCGAACAGGACCGCGACCGGGCTGAACTGCACCGGCGTCAGCAGGCTCATGCCGCCGCTCCGAACAGGCGCGCGATGTCGCCCTCATCGAGCAGGCGCCACTGCCCGGCCGGCAAGTCGTCCAGTGCGAGCCCGCCGATGCGGCTGCGATGCAGCGCTTCGACATGGTTGCCGGTCGCGGCGAACATGCGCCGCACCTGGTGGTAGCGGCCTTCGGTCAGGGTCAGCGCGGCATGGCGCGGATCGTTGACCTGCAGCTGCGCCGGCGCCAGCGGCGTGTCTTCGGACTCGAGCACCAGCGTGCCGCTGGCGAACAATGCGCCCTCGTCGCCGCGCAGGTCCTGCGCCAGCGTGGTCTCGTACACCTTCGCCAGCCGCGCCTTGGGCGAGACGATCCGGTGCAGCAATGCGCCGTCGTCTGTCATCAGCAGCATGCCGGACGTCTCGCGGTCGAGCCGGCCGACGCTCGACAGGATTGGTGAGCGCAGGCGGAACCGCGGCGGCAGCAGGTCGTAGATGACGCGACCGGGATCCTTGGTCGAACAGGTGTATCCGGTCGGCTTGTGCAGCATCAGGGTCAGACCGGCGGGCGGATCCAGCGGCTCGCCGTCGATGCGGATCGCATAGTGGCCGACCTTGTCGTCGGCGTAGAGCACCTCGCCGGACGGATCGGTGATGCGCCCCTCGCGGAACATCGAGCTGACGTCCTTGCGACTGCCGTATCCGAGATTGGCGATCAGCTTGACCAGCTTCATTTCCAGTTCCTTTCGCGGGCCTTGCCCTTGCTCCTGGCCCTGTTGGCGGCAGGCGCCGGCGCGGCCGGCGCCGCGTGCGGCGTGGCCACGGCGGCGATCACCTTGAAGCCGTCGCGCTGCGCCACCGTGCGCACGTCGCCGAAGTGCACGGAGAGCATCTCCTCATAGGGAAGATGGCGATTGGCGACGAGCCACAGCTGGCCGCGCGGGCGCAGTGCCTGCGCCGCCGCCGAGATGAAGGCGCGGCCGATGTCGGGGCGGTCGGCGCGACCCTGCGCGTGGAAGGGCGGATTGCTGACGATCACGTCGTATTGCTTTTCCAGGCCGCGGGTCACGTCATGCCAATGGAATCCGAGCGCAGCCCGGGATGCCGCCGGGGCGAGATTGGCCCGGGCCAGCCCCAGCCCCCGCGCCTCGGCTTCGTACAGGTCGACCGCGCTGATGCCGGGGCATCGCGCCAGCAGCTCGCTGGCGAGGTAACCGTAGCCGGCGCCCAGGTCGGCGGCCTCGCCCGACAGACCGGCCGGCAGTTGTTCGACCAGCAGTCGCGAGGCCGGATCGATGCGGTCCCAGGCAAACAGGCCGGGGCGGCTGAGGAAGCGGCCATCTGCGATCGCGCGCGGCGCGTCGGCCTGCCGCCATTGCCGTGCCAGCTCCGGATCGGCCGGGCCGTCCAGCGGCGCCGTCCAGAACACGCGGCATTTGTGCTTGGAGAGGGTTCCGACCGGGCCGGCGATGCGCGCAAGGTCGGTTTCTCCCGATTTTGCACCTTCGTTGTTGCCCAGGCAGGCGACCACGCGACCGCCCGGTGCGCAGTGCGCCACGGCGCGCGCAAACAACGCCCGCGCCTCGTCACGCTGCCGCGGCGGCAATACCAGCACCAGCGCGTAGCGGCCCTCGTCGCTGGCCTCTTCACCGAGTTCCACCCGAGTGAACCCGGAGCGCTCGAGCGCCTCGGCCTCGGGCTTGAAGCTCTGCTCGCAGACCAGGCCAGGCAGCGGGCGCTGGTGCAGCGGCCAGCCGTCACGCGCGCGCAGGAACAGCACGCCGCCGGTGCTCGGCCAGGTCAGTACGCCGTCCACGAACGGGAGCAGCAGGGCTTGCAGGGCCGCGTCGTCGCCTTCAGCGCTCATCTCGGACACCCATCTGAGTTTTTGCGAATGTCATGTCGCAATTCTACGCGGCCGCGCACGGCGCTACGGCCATCACACCCGAGCTTCATGCCGAATCAACGCCTAACGCGGCACCATGGCTTACGGATTCAGGCAAGGAGAATGAGATGCGCGCGCTCTTCGTTGGCGGACTGGTCGACAACAGCGAGCTGGATCTGGACGGCGCGGAGCCGCCCCTGCATTACCCCGAGAACACCGGCGCGGGACAATCGCGCTACCGGCTGCACCAGATCGGCATGCGTGACGGCGAGATCGCCTACGCGGTGTACGGAGCCCCCGATCTGCCCACCGACGAGGTCGATCGCGTTGCCAGTGAGCGCGGCTACCCGCGTCGCTTTGGCGCCAAGGCGCAGCCGGTCTTCCAGTAGCGACGCCTCAGTCCTGCAACTCCCGCAGCGTCACCGACGGCGGCGCATCGAGCACGCGCCGGGTCGCGAACATGCCCGCCAGCAATGCCGCCAGCACGCCCACGGCGGCACCGGCCGCGGCCAGGCGCCAGTCGGTCTTCGAGGGCAGGTCGAACACGCGCGTGGCGATCACGCCGGCCAGGACCGATGCGGCGATCGCGGCCGTCAGGCCTGACAGCAACCCGATCGCAGCAAACTCCGACGCCTGCGCCAGGCGCAGCTGGCGGCGACTGCCACCGATGGCGCGCATCACGCCGCCCTCGAGCAGGCGCTCGTCCTGGCTGGCGCTGACCGCCGCCATCAACACCAGCAGACCCGCTGCCAGCGAGAACACGAACACCACCTCGACCACGGTCGACACTTGGTCGGCAGTGCTGCGCACCTGCTTGAGTACGGCGTCGATGTCGATCACCGACAGATTCGGGAAACGCTCGACCAGGTCGGCGGTAAAGCGCGTGCGTGCCGGCGGCACGCTGACGGCGGTGATGTAGCTGGCCGGGAAGCTCTCGAGCGAACCGGGCGAAGCGACGACGAAGAAGTTCGGCCGGAAGCTTTCCCAGTCGACGCTGCGCAGGCTGGTGATCTTCGCTGCGAATGGTTGTCCGGCGATGTCGAAGGCGATGCGGTCGCCGATCTTCCAGCCCAGCCTCTCCGCGAAGTCCTCTTCCACCGACACTTCCGGCTGCGCAGGCTTGCGCTTGCCCCAGAAGGTGCCGGAGGTGACGCGATTGTCATCGCGCAGGTGATCGGTGACCGAGAGGTTGAACTCGCGCTCGGCCAGGCGCTGCGCGCGTTCGCCCTGCTCCTCGTAATCGGCGCCGGTGACCGCCTTGCCGTTATGCGAGACGAGACGGCCACGGATCATCGGGTACAGCGTCGGTTCGGCGACGCCCTGCTGGGCGATGAAGGCGCGCACATCGCCTTCCTGGTCGTCCTGGACGTTGACGATGAAACGGTTGGGTGCATCGGCCGACAGCGCCACCTGCCAGCGATCGAGCAGGTCGGTGCGGACAAAGGTGAGCAGCAGCAGCGCCATCAACCCCAGTCCCAGCGCCGACACTTGGGCGATGCTGGCGCCGGCGCGACGGCTGACGTTGGCCAGGCCGTAGCGCAGGCTGCCGCGCAGGCGTGAGCGGACGCGGCGAACGACGAGGATCAGCAGCCACGCCAGCAGCGCGAGCACGACCAGCGTCGCCGCGATGCCGAGCAGCATCGACAGCCCGAGCGCGGCCGAACCGGCCTTCCACCACAACAGCGCGGCGAGGCCGGCGAAACCGGCAATGGTGACCAGCCACGCGCTCGGCTCGGTCGGGTCGAGGTCGCGCCGCAGCACGCGCAACGCCGGCACGCGACGCAGCGCCAGCACCGGCGGCGCACCGAATGCGAGCAGCACGATCAGGCCGACGCCATAACCCTGCAATGCCGGCAGCAGCCCCGCCGGTGGAATCGACAGCTTCAGCGCCTGCTCCAGCCAGCCACCGATCAGCCATTGCAGGCCGAAGGCGAGCAGCACGCCGACCGTGCTCGCGATCAGGCCCAGCATCACCAGTTCGCCGACCTGGATCGCGACCAGCGTGCGCTGGCTGGCGCCCAGGCAACGCATCACCGCGGTGCCAGACAGATGACGTTCGCTGTGCCGGCGCGCCGCCATCGCCACCGCGACCGCCGCCAGCACCACCGATACCAGCGCGGCCAGGCCAAGGAAGCGGCCTGCGCGATCAAGCGCGGAGCGGATCTCCGGGCGCGCATCGGCGATGGTCTCCAGGCGCTGGCCGCGACCCAGTGCCGGGCGCGCGCGGGCGACGAATTGCTCGACCGCCGCGGCGGGGCCGGCGATGACCAGCCGGTAGCGGATGCGGCTGCCTTCCTGCACCAGGCCGGTCGACGGCACGTCGGTCAGGTTGAGGAACACCTTGGGCGCGACGTTGAAGTAATCGAGCGCGGCGTCGGGTTCCTGCATCACCAGCGCGGCGAGCCTGAACTGCGCATCGCCGATGGCGATCTCGTCACCGAGGCGGGCACCGAGGGTGTCGGCACCGGCGCGGCTCATCCAGATGGTGCCCTTGGCGGGCACCGCACCGGCATCGCGCTCGACGCCACTGGCGTCGGCGATGCGGAAACTGCCGCGCAGCGGGAAGCCCTGACCGAGGCCGCGCAGGTCGCCGAGCTGCAGGCGCTCGCCGACGCGGATCATCGTCTGCAGTTCCTGCGTCTGGGTCTGCTGCAATTGCGGATCGTTGGCCGCCTCGCGCACGACGCCGGTGATCGGCGTGTCGGCGCGCACCACGGCGTCGCCGCCGAGCAGGCGGTTGGCTTCGATCGCCAACGCGCGTTCCGCGCGGTCGGTGACGAAACCGACCGCGGTTACCGCCAGCACTGCCAGCACGAGCGCAGCGATCAGGATGCGGACATCGCCGGCGGCGAGGTCGCGGCGAAGTTGCCGCCAGGCCAGCCCGATCTGTCTCATGACGCCACCAGTCGACCGCTGTCGAGGCGCAGCATGCGGCTGCAGCGCGAGGCCAGGTGTTCGTCGTGGGTCACGAGCACCAGCGTGGTGCCGGTATCGGCATTGAGTTCGAACAGCAGCTCGATGATCGCCTGGCCGGTATGGGTGTCGAGATTGCCGGTGGGTTCGTCGGCGAACAGCAGGCCGGGGCGGGTCACGAAGGCGCGCGCCAGTGCGACGCGCTGCTGCTCGCCACCGGACAGCTGCCGCGGGTAATGCCCCAGGCGCTGGGCCAGGCCGACCTTCTCCAGGATCGTGCGCGCGGCCGACTCGACCTCGCGGTCACCGCGCAGCTCCAGCGGCAGCATCACGTTCTCGATTGCGGTCAGCGAGGGCAGCAGCTGGAAGTTCTGGAAGACGAAGCCGACCTTCTCGCCGCGCACTCGCGCACGGCCGTCCTCGTCGAGCGTGGAGAGGACTTCACCGTCGAGCGTCACCCGACCGGTGCTGGGGGTATCGAGTCCGGCCAGCAGCGACAGCAACGTGCTCTTGCCCGAACCGGAGGCTCCCACTATCGCCACCGTGTCGCCACGCGCGATCTCGAAGCCGACGTCCTCGAGGATGAGCAGCTCGCCCGACGGCAGCATCACGCGCTTGCCCAAGCCTTCGACCTGAAGGGTGGCCGAAGCCGTGGCCGGTGGAGCGGCGCGCAGTTCCATTGAATCGGCCATGATCGTCTCTATGCTTGAAGGGGACATATCTTTTTCAGCCGGAGCCCGGGTCACGATGTTCACCAAGTCACTACGACCATTGAACGAAGGATATGCGGCATCGCGGCGGCGCGTTCAATGTGCCATCGGATGGGGTGTCGTCCTGGTGCTGGCCCTGGCCTTCGCGGCGCCAGCATTGGCACAGTCGGCCGCGCGCGCCACGCCGGCGACGGCACCGGCACGCACGGTTCTGGTCATGGGCGATTCACTCTCGGCCGGCTACGGCCTGGCCGCATCGCAGGGCTGGGTGGCGCTTACCGCCGATCGCGTCGCCAAGGATCGACCGGGCTGGCGGGTCATCAATGCCAGCATCAGCGGCGAGACCACGGCGGGCGGTGCGTCCCGCATCGGCGGCGAGATCAAGCGCACGAAACCGGCGGTGGTGGTGATCGAGCTGGGCGCCAATGACGGCCTGCGCGGCCTGCCACTCGCGCAGTCGCGCACGAACCTGGAGCGCATGATCCGCGCTTCGAAGGACACTGGCGCGAAGGTGCTGCTGATCGGCATGCGCATGCCGCCCAACCTCGGGCGCGAGTACACGCAGGGTTTCGCCGACAACTACAGTTCGCTGGCGAAGCAGTACGAGGTGTCGCTTCTTCCCTTCCTGCTCGAGCCGATCGCGCTGGACCGCAATGCATTCCAGGCCGACAATCTGCATCCGGTGGCGAGTGCGCAACCGAAGCTTCGCGACCATGTGTGGACGAAGCTGGCACCGTTGTTGAAGTAGGCCACTGCAAGCGCAGATGGATCCCGTCGTTCGCCGGGATGACGGTGATGGACATGGTTCGCAACGCACTACCTTTCGTCGTTCCCGACAAACGGTATTGCATTCGTTCATTCGTCGGCGTAACGTGCGCGCCCTTCGCTCCCTGCGAGCGTTCTTTCGATCATCGCCTCGTCATGAAATTCAATTTCGACATTGCAAAGCGTCACGCGCTGCGGCCATCCGGCCACGGCCTGTACGCGCTCGCGCTGTCGCCGCGAATTGGCGACGAAGCCGGCCCCATCGACTGATCTCCTGACACATGGGAGATCGGTTACCCCGATCTCCCGAGGCAAGCGAACGCCCTCGGGTTCCAGCACCCGGGGGCGTTTTTTTTGCCGTTCGCAAAAGTGATTCAAGCGAAAGGAGCACGGTTAACGCGGTGCATCGCGTCCCGAAGCATCCGGACATGCTGGTCCGAGGAAGGGAACACTGCTCAGGCGCAAAAGCGCTGTGCCGGGATGCTTCGGCACGGGCGGTGGGGATGCATTGCCAATGAATTGCCGCTTGGCGACAGGCGGTAATGCGGAGCGTCGACGAATGGGTTTCCAGCGGTACGGGTTTGCGGCCTGAAGCCACACCCGTCCGGTGCGCGTGGCTGTGCCGTGGCGTATGCCGGAGATCCAGGAAGCGATGTTTCACGAGCGGACGGTAGCTCAGAGGTCAGAGCAGCGGTGAAAGCCGCTGGCCACCGGTTCGATTCCGGTTCGTCCACCACTGGATAGCTCAGATGGGTAGAGCATCAGCTTAGGGAGCTGAGTGTCGCGGGTTCAAATCCCGCTCCAACAACGACCTGTTACGTCGTTTACATCGGGCGCAAGCCCAAACCAGGAAACGCCCCGTGTGGTGTTTCGCCAGGCGTCGCGCCACGTGTGCGACGTGCAACGAACGCCGCAGCGGTGATGTCGCCGGGACCACGTCCTCGAGGCGGGCCAGTCGCCGGTCACACCGTGCAGCGTGCTGCATGCGAGACCCGCGACCACCCCGTGGACAGCACGCGGGCTTCGCGGCATCGGCGTCAAGGGGCGTTTCCAACTTACTCCAGGGCGCGTGGGAACCGATCCACCACGCGCGCGTCATCACTCCGGATCGGACCACCAGAGCCAACAAGGAGAGACACCCATGTTCTGGACCAAGAGGGTCGTGATCGGAGACGGCGAGCGCGGCCTGGTGTATCGCAACCGTCAATTTGAAGGCGTGCTCGCGCCGGGCGTGTACCGCTGGCTCGACCCGTTTGCGCGGGTCGAGGTCAACGTGCACAACATCGCCCGCAGCGAGTACAGCGGCAATGACACCGACGTGCTGGTCGCGGCGCTCGGCGACAGGCTGCCGGAGAACTTCGTCCTGGCCAACCTCGGCATGAACGAGGTCGGCCTGGTGCTGAAGAACGGCAAGCTCGAGGACGTCCTCGCACCGGGCAGCCGCAAGCTGTACTGGAAGGAGCTGGTCGCGATCGAGGTGCAGGCGGTGTCGATCGACGAAAGCCTGCAGGTCGATGCCGGCGTCGCCAGGCGCCTGCGTCAGCTCGGCTCGCTCGAGCGTGTCGCGGTGTCGCTGGTCGTGCCGGAAGAGTCGGCCGGCCTGGTGTTCGTCGACGGCAAGCTGCAGCGCACGCTGGGCGCCGGTGCCTACGCCTTCTGGAACTTCCAGAAGAACGTCGGCGTCGAGACCATCGAGCTGCGCGTGCAGTCGCTGGAGGTGTCGGGCCAGGAGTTGCTGACCCGCGACAAGGTCAGCCTGCGCGTCAACCTCGCCGCCAGCATCCGCGTCACCGACCCGGTGGCCGCGCGTACCAGGGTCGCCAAGTACGGCGACTACGTGTACCGCGAGCTGCAGTACGGCCTGCGCAAGGCGATTTCCGCCAAGACGCTGGACGAACTGCTCGGCGACAAGGCCTCGCTCGACGCCGACATCTTCGGCTACGTGCGCGGCCAGGTCGGCGAGCTCGGCGTCGAGGTGCTCGGCGTCGGCGTCAAGGACGTGATCCTGCCGGGCGAGATGAAGGACATCCTCAACTCGGTCGTGCAGGCGGAGAAGTCGGCCCAGGCCAACGTGATCCGTCGTCGCGAGGAGGCGAACGCCACGCGTTCCCTGCTCAACACCGCGCGCCTGATCGAGGAGAGCCCGGTGCTGATGCGCCTCAAGGAGTTGGAGGCGCTGGAGAAGGTGACCGAGAAGATCGACAAGCTGACGGTGTTCGGTGGCCTGGATGGCGTGCTGAAGCAGTTGGTGAGCATCAAGCAGTAAGCTCCATGCGGGCGGAAGGAACCGGCCGCATGGATTCCATGAATCAGGAAATGCACAGGAAGGAACCATGAACACGCAACACGATTACGAACTGCTGCACGCGCCCGGGTCGGCGACGCCGATCAAGGGCTGGGTGCGCGGCGTGCCGGTCGAGGACCAGGCGCGCCAGCAGCTGCGCAACATCGCCACCCTGCCCTTCGTCGGGCCGTGGGTCGCGGTGATGCCCGACGTCCACCTGGGCATCGGCGCCACCGTCGGCTCGGTCGTGCCCACGCGCGGCGCCATCATCCCGGCCGCGGTCGGCGTCGACATCGGCTGCGGCATGGCCGCGGTGCGGACCACGCTGCGCGCCGACGACCTGCCCGACGACTTGGCCCAGCTGCGCAGCTCGATCGAGCGCGGTGTGCCGGTCGGCAACGGTCCCGGTGGTGAACACCGCCGCCTGCCCGACAGCATCGAAAGCCAGCTGGTGCAGTCGCAGCTGATGGCGCGGCTGGCGCGGATCCGCGAGCGTCACCCGAAGATCCGTCCCGACAAGGTCGAACGCCAGACCGGAACGCTCGGCGGTGGCAACCACTTCATCGAGATCTGCCTGGACGAGTCCGATCGGGTGTGGGTGATGCTCCACTCCGGTTCGCGCGGCACCGGCAACATGGTCGGCACGTACTTCATCGAGCTGGCACGCCGCCAGCTGGAGAAGCGCGTGCTGGGCTTCCACTTGCCGGACCGCGACCTGGCGTTCTTCCTCGAGGGCGAGCCGCTGTTCGACGATTACGTCGAGGCGGTGTCGTGGGCACAGGACTACGCCCGCGCCAACCGCGAGGCGATGATGGCGCGGGTGCTGCACGAGATGCGCCATCGCCTGCCGAAGTTCCAGCTCGATGCGCAGGCGGTCAACTGCCACCACAACTACGTGCAGCGCGAGCAGCACTACGGCGAGTCGTTGCTGGTCACCCGCAAGGGTGCGGTCAGCGCGCGCGAGGGCGAGCTGGGGATCATTCCCGGCAGCATGGGCGCGCGCAGCTTCATCGTTCGCGGCAAGGGCAACGCCGACAGCTTCCACAGCTGCAGCCACGGAGCCGGCCGCGTCATGAGCCGTACTGCCGCGCGTGCGCAGATCACCCTCAAGCAGCACCGTGAGGCGACGGCGCACGTGGAGTGCCGCAAGGACGCGGGCGTGATCGACGAGTCGCCGGCCGCCTACAAGGACATCGAGGCGGTGATGGCGGCGCAGGGCGCGCTGGTGGAAGTGGTGCACACGTTGCGGCAGGTGGTGTGCGTGAAGGGATAATGACTCCCTCCCCTGCGAATGCAGGGGAGGGGCAAGTTCTTCAGAGCTTCAGCACGCCCTTCTCGACGATGGGCTTGCCGTCCAGCGTGACCGTGCTGCCGGGCAGGAACGCGATGACGCCATACGGCACCGAGTTGTCGCCGCCGGCCCAGGTGTTGCTGCCCGTGCCCACCGTGACCGCACCGGCAGGCACCCACGTGCCGACCGTGCTGTTGGCCGGGAGCGTGACATTCGGATTGATGCCGAAGTCGACGAAGGCGAACTGGTCCTTGCGGGGATCTTCGACCGCGTCGTACTCGGCCTTGAAGTCGCCGTACCCCGGGCCGTCGCCGGTCATCGAGGTGATCTTGCCGTCCGCGATGGTCAAGGTCAGGTTGTCGATGGGCTTGCCGCGGAAGTAAGTGCGCGTGTGCACGACCTTGCCCGCCGCTGTGCCCGGCACAGGCGTCGTGTAGACCTCGCCGGCCGGCAGGAACGCCGCCAGCGATGGCCCGCCCGCCTTCTGGTCGTCAGGCGAAATGATGCCGTCGCTGACCAGCACGCGGCGATCCTTCACCTGCAGCTTCAGGTCGGTGCCGTTGGGGTTGGTGATGTGCAGCTCGTTACCAGCCGCGATCGCCGCCTTGATCTGCTCACCACGGGTCTGCAGCTGCGCATAGTCGATGTTGAGTCCCTTCCAGAACGCATCGGCCAATTGCGCTTCGGTCATGCCGTAGCGTTCGGCGCGCCATGGTGTGGGATAGAGGTTGTTGCCCACCTCCACGATCCGCACGCCTTCGTTGAGGAAGGCCTGGCTGACTGCCTCGTCGGACTTGCCCCGGGCGGCCATCCGCTTGGGGTCGGCACCTTCGAACAGGTTCTCGCTGGTGCCGTTGTTCAGGCCGATCGCGACATCGGCGATGTCGGCCAGTTCCAGACCGAGCTTGTCGGTCTGCGAGTCGTACTTGTCCGACACGTCGAAGAACATCCGCCGCGACATGCGGTCGCTGCCATAGGTCACCAGCGGGAAGGCGCCGAGCTTGCGCACCTGCACGGCGATGTTCTCGATCAGTTCGGCATCCTGCGAGCGGCCGCTGATGAGCACGACCTCGCCTTCCTTGACCGCGGCCGACTGGGTGACCAGGCGCTCGGCGAGCTGTTCGAGCTCGGTCGCCGAAGGCTTGGGTACTGCCGCCACCGCGGCGGTGGCAGGCGTGGCGGCGGTGGCTGCAGTGGCCGGAGTGGCCGGCGCGGCGGCCCCTTCCGCGGGCTGCTTCTGGCAGGCCGCAAGCGCGGTGCAGACAGCAACCGCGAGCGCGGCGGCGACGAGGGAACGGTTCATGGCGAGCCTCGCATTCCCGGGTGGAGGCCGGGCTGGGAGAGCCAACGCCAACCGCCGGGTTCAACGGTCACCGTACGTCGGTCACCGTCCTTCGGCAACGGCCGTCAGGCAGGGTGTCCATGGTCGTGGTGCAACAGGCGTCCGCCCCACTTCTGCCAGGCCAGCGACAAACCCAGGCAGCCCAGGAGGAGACCCGCCCAGCCGGTGGCCTGCGCCGAGGGCTGCGGCCACAGGGCGACAAACGCCGAGGCCCAGCCCGGCCCGTAGAGCGCCACGGCGCCGACGGCCACCACCGCCAGGACGGCGATCAGGATCCGCAGCAGCCAGCCCTCGACGCGCTCGCCCAGGGTCTGCGCGGCCTCGACCCGGCGCACGATCTGGTCCGCCAGGTCGAACGGCACCGGCTCCATCGCCGGGGTCCGCAGCGCGCGGGCGATCAGGCGGTACTCGCCGAGGCGCGGGTCGGCCGGATCGAGCGGGACGCCGCGGCGCTCCTGCTCCATGGCGCGCTCCTGCGCCTGCCACTCGCGCTCCAGGCGCTGGGCATCGGCGGGAAGGGGCTGCTTGCCGAGAGGGTTGCGGTCGTCGGGCGTATTCATGCGATGGCTCCCATCCGGGCCTGCAGGCGCTCACGCAAGCGCGCCCGGCTCCGGAACAGATGGCTCTTGATCGTGCCTTCGGCGAGACCGGTGATCCGGGCGATCTCGACGATGGGCACTTCATCCAGGTGATACAGCGTCAGCAAGGTCCGCTGCAAGGGCGGCAGCGCCTCGATTTCCTCGTGCAGGCCGGCGGCGATCTCGGCATCGGCGCAGGCACCCTCCAGGTCGAAGCCGTCGCTGACCTGGTCGAGCAGCGACAGGCCGTCCTCGTCGTCACCGCTGTCGGCGATGGCGATGCGGCGCTTCTCCAGATGGCGCTTGGCCACCGAATAGGCGACCTGGCCGATCCACGACTTCAGCGCGCTCTCGCCACGGTACTGGTGCAGGCACTGGTGCACGCGCAGGAAGGCCTCCTGGCACAGCTCGCGGGTGTCCTCGGGCTGGCGGACCATGCGCTGGATGATGTGCCAGCACAGTCCCTGGTACTCGCGCACGAGCCGTTCGAACGCGCCGGGCACATTGCCCAGCACGTCCTCGACCAGCTTGCGGTCGTCCGGTGTCACAGCGATCCACCCGTCATGGCTATGTGGATACGTGCAGGGCCGGGATGGTTGCAATCGATTTTTGATCGGGTCCGGTGCAACCGGTCCTGGCCCGGCCGTATCTGATGGCCTGAACCCGAACATATCCCGGACCGCGGGTTTCCCGTCCACCGAGCCAAGAGAGCGACCATGAACTTCGAAGTGCTGATCCCGATCACCCTGTTCATCTGCGTCACCTACGCCATCAAGGCCGTGGTCGACGCCCGCACCCGCGCCAAACTGATCGCCGGCAACGGCTCGGAAGAGCTGATCCGCACGCTGGTCCAGGCCGAAGCGCAGCAGCGCCGCCACACCTCGCTGCGCTGGGGGATCCTGTTCGTTGCCCTCGGCCTGGGCTTTGCGCTGATCGAAGCCTTCGGCTGGACCGAAGTCACCCCCGGCGTGATCGCCGTGCTGCTGGGCATGACCGGCCTGGGCAACCTGCTGTCGTACGCGGCATCGCGCAAGCTGGCTTGATCCTGCCGCGCGACTTCAGTCCTGATGCGCGGTCGCAACGCATCGGGGCTGAAGTCCCGGGTTGAGCATGGCGGGCCGCTGCGCGCAAAGTGTCGGCATCCCCTGCGGAGACGACGCATGACCCACGGCCACACCAGCGTGCTGATCCCGATAGACGTGCAGCGTGGTTTTGATTACCCGCGGTGGCCGCCGCGAAACAACCCGGCCATGGAAAGCAATGGCCAGCGGCTCCTCGCAGCCTGGCGCGCAAGCGGCCTGCCGTTGATCCATGTGCGCCACGATTCGGTGGTGCCCGGTTCCTCGCTGGCATCGGGGCATCCGGGCAATGACTTCCGCGAAGGTTTCGAACCACTGCCGGGCGAGCCGGTGGTGAGCAAGTCGGTCAATGCCGCCTTCATCGGCACCGATCTCGATCTTCGCTTGCGCCGGCTAGGCATCGACACGGTGATCGTGTTCGGCATCAGCACCGACATGTGCGTGTCGACGACCGCGCGCGTTGCTTCCAACCTGGGCTATCGCACCGTGGTGGTCGGCGATGCCTGCGCCTGCTTCGATCTTCCCGATGGTGCCGGCGGCGTGATCAGCGCCGACGAGATCCAGCGCGCGCACCTTGCGACTTTGCGGGTGGAATTTGCCGACGTGGTCGATACCGATTCGCTGATCGCGCAGTTGCGGGACGTAGCGGCCTGAAAAAGCAAAGGGCGAAGCATTGCTTCGCCCTTGCCTGTTGCCCTCACCCCATCCCTCTCCCGCTGGCGGGAGAGGGAGCGAGTTGTTACTTGCGATCGCTCGCGGTCGCGTCACGCGCGGCGCGGAACTCCGATGCGGAATCCCAGTTCGGCCAGCGGTCCGAGTCGGCCAGGTCGTGGCCGACCGTGTACAGCAGCTGCAGGTCGCGGGCCATGCCGGTGAAGGTCCAGCTCGCTTCCCACTGGTCGGCCGGCTGGTGGTAGCGGTCGGCGACGTAGGCGTCTTCCATCTTCTTGCCCGCTTCCAGGCCACCGTCGACCAGGTCATTGCCCGAACCGAACGAGATCGCCGGCACGCCGCGCTTGGCGAACGGGAAGTGATCGGAGCGGAAGAAATGGCCGGCTTCCGGCTTCGGATCGGTCACATAGTCCAGGTTCCACTGCTTGGCCGTGGTCACCAGCTGGTCGAGCAGTTCCTGCTTGGCGCTGCCGGACGTGGTGAAGTTGCGTGCCGGGCCATGCGGGTCGAGCGCGTCCATGTTGATCACGGCCACAGTCTTGCCCAGCGGGTACAGCGGCTTGGAAGCGTAGTACTCCGAACCGAGCAGGCCCTTCTCTTCGGCGGTCACGGCCAGGAACACGATCGAGCGGTCCGGTGCCGGCGCCTTGGCGAAGCCGCGGGCGAGTTCGAGCATCGCGGCAATGCCGGTGGCGTTGTCGACCGCACCGTTGTAGATGGTGTCGCCCTTGGCATCGGGCTGGCCGACGCCGAGGTGGTCCCAGTGGCCGCTGTAGATCACGGTCTCGTCCGGACGCTTGGCGCCGTCGATGCGGCCGACGATGTTGTGCGACGTGATGACTTCGCGGTTGACGTCGTACTTGGCCGACAGCGTCGCGCCCTTGAGCTCGACCGGCTTGAAGTCGCGCGTGGCGGCCTGCTTCTTCAGCGCGTCGAAGTCCTGGCCGGCGCCCTTGAACAGCGCGGCGGCGAAGTCGCGCTGGATCCAGCCTTCCATGGTCGGATGCACCGAGGCCGGGTCGTCGCGGACGACGTCGAACATGGTGTTGGTGTTGGAATTCTTCACCGTCGCCCAGCCATAGGAAGCCGGCGCGGTCTCGTGGACGATCAGCAGGCCGAGGGCGCCCTGGCGCGCGGCTTCCTCGTACTTGTAGGTCCAGCGGCCGTAGTAGGTCATGGCCTTGCCGCCGAAATCCCCCTGGCCGCTCTCGAAGTCCGGATCGTTGATCAGGACCACGGCGATCTTGCCCTTGAGGTCGACGCCCTTGAAGTCGTCCCAGTTGCGCTCCGGCGCCTTGACGCCGTAGCCGACGAACACCAGCGGTGCGTTGGCGATGTCGATGGCGGTGGTGCCGTTCTGCGCGGCGCGCACGGCGATCTGCTCGCCCTGGGTCAGCGCCTGCGCCTTGCCGGCAACCTTCACCGACACCTGCGGCGTGCCCTTGATCTCGGCGCGTGCCAGCGGCACGGCCTGGGTCCACTCGCGCTTGCCGTCCTTGAGGTCGCCACCCGGCTTGAGCCCGGCGGCCTTCATCTGCGCGACGACGTAATCGACGGTTTTGGTCTCGCCCTCGGTGGCGGGGCCGCGGCCCTCGAACTCGTCGGAGGACAGCACCTTGACGTCGTTGGACAGGCGCTTGGGATCGAAGGTCGGGGCGGTCGGCTTGGCCGCCGACGCAGGGTTGACCGCCAGCGCCAAGGTCATGGAGACCGACAGCGCCAGCAGGGAAACGGCAGGAAACTTCATGGACGCTCTACCAGTTGGAGTCCGCCGATCTTAGGCAGGCAGGGCGGCCACGGCCAGCATGACCAACGGCCCGGGCGCTCCGGGCCGGCTGGAGCCATCCAATTGGCCGCTTTTGGCAAACGCCTCCCCCTGCCAGCAGGGGGAGGCGCACGCTCAGTCCTTCTCCTTGCCGATCACCTTGCCACTGGCCGGATCGATCCTGAGCGCGACGTCGCGGCCGCCGGGATCATCGCCCTCGGCGTTCCAGATGCCGTTCTCGTATTCGACATCGTGGACATTGGTGTAACCGGCCGCCGAGAGGCGCGCACGCACATCGGCCTCGCTCAGGTTCGCGACCTGCTCATCTGGATACACGCGGCCGGTCTTTGCATCGATGCGCACATCGACACGATTGCCTTCGGCGCTGCGCGCATCGGCCTTCCACACGCCGTCCACGAATTCGACGTCGTTGACCTTGGTGTACCCCTGCTCGGCCAGCTGCTTTCGCACTTCGTGCTCGGTCAGCGCGTCCTTCGCGAGCAACGGCGTGGACAGGCCCAGCAGTAGCATTGCATTCAACGCGACGATCTTCTTCATCGTTCATCTCCTTGGCAGTGCAGCGTCCGAGTCTTGTGTCTTGCGGACGAACCGGCAGTGAACACGGGCGGCATCGTTCAGCTGCACATCCACACGCTCTTCACGCGCGCGACGTTGCCGGATGTGTCGTCATGCACGCGCGGATTCCCGCGCGCAGCACGTCACGATTACCATGGAACCCAGCGTTTCCCGATCGCGGCTGGTTTTGCCCGCAGGCGGCGCGCACACTTTCACTCCCACGGCTGTCCTTCCGCCTGCGGACCTCGCATTCCTCCCCCGCCTGTCGTCGCAGGCACGAACAGGTGCTTCCCGTGACTGCTTCTTCCGCCGTATTGCCGATCGCGCGCCCACTGTGGCGCGACCGCACGCTGGTGCTCGCCGGCATCGTGCTGTCGGCGTTCAACCTGCGCACGGCGGTGACTTCGCTGACCCCGCTGCTCGACAGCCTCGGGCAGACGCTCGGTTTCGGATCGACCATGACCGGCGTGCTCGGCATGGTGCCGACCGCGGCCTTCGCAGTGTTCGGTGTGGCAACGCCCGGGATCGCCCACCGCCTCGGTCTGGAACGCACCGCACTGCTGGCGATGGTGCTGGCGACAGTGGGCCTGTTCGCACGCGCCTTCGTCGGCGATACCTGGATGCTGCTGCTGACATCGGCCGTGGCGTTGTCGGGCATGGGCATGGGCAACGTGGTGCTGCCGCCGCTGGTCAAGCGCTATTTCGCCGACCGCGTCGGCACGGTCAGCACCTTCTACATCACGGTGCTGCAGCTGGGCACGATCCTGCCGGCACTGCTGGCGGTGCCGCTGGCGCAAAGCGTGGGCTGGCGCGCCTCGCTCGGCGGCTGGTCGCTGGTCGCGGCGGCGGCGGCATTGCCGTGGATCGCGGTGCTGTGGATGGAACGCTTTGGCCATTCCCGCCAGGCGCAGGCACTGGCGCATGCGCACGACTGCGCGGTGAAAGTCGGCGACGAAGCGCCCGAGCTGGCCGAGCCTGCCTGCCCGGGTCGGGTCTCGCGCTCGCCGGTGGCATGGGGTCTGGCGCTGATGTTCGGCATGACCTCGCTGATCACCTATTCGATGTTCACCTGGTTGCCGAAGCTGCTGGTCGAGGCTGGCGGCAGCCCGGCATTGGGCGGCAGCATGGTCGCGCTGTTCTCGACGCTTGGACTGATCAGCGCGCTGGTGCTGCCGGCCGTTGCGGTGCGGGTGAGCAATCCGTATCCGATCGTGATCGCGTGCGCCGTCGCCTATGTCGCCGCGTTCGCCGGCCTGCTGCTGGCGCCGATGGCGGCACCGCTGCTGTGGGTCGCACTGCTGGGCCTGGGGCCGAGCACGTTCCCGCTTTCGTTGACGCTGATCAACCTGCGCACGCGTTCGCAGGTCGGTTCGGCCAAGCTGTCGGGTTTCATGCAGGGCGTTGGCTACAGCCTCAGCTGCCTGGGGCCGCTGCTGTTCGGCCTGCTGCACGAAGCGACCCACGGCTGGGCATGGCCATTTGCCTTCCTGCTGGTCTGCCTGGCGGTGCTGCTGATCGGGGGCTGGCTCGCCTGCCAGCCGCGCATGCTCGAGGACACCTGGTAGTGACATACCGCGCCTTTGCCATGGGTTGCAGGTAACCTGTCGCGGCTTTTCATTGGCCGCGCCCATGTCCCTGCGTTCCATCACTGCCGCCCGCTACGTCACGCCGCTGCGCGAAGGCGGGTCGCTGCCTGCCGTCATCGAAGGCGATGACGACGGCCTGTACGTATTGAAGTTCCGCGGCGCCGGACAAGGGCCCAAGGCGCTGGTCGCCGAGCTCGTCGCCGGCGAGATCGCCCGCGCGCTGGGGCTGCCGATGCCGGAGCTGGTGTTCGTCGATCTCGATCCGGAACTGGCGCGCACCGAGCCCGACCCCGAGATCCAGCAACTGATCAAGGACAGCGCCGGCCTCAACCTCGCCCTCGACTACCTGCCCGGCTCGATCAACTTCGATCCGGTCGCCGAGCAGGTCGACGGCGCGCTGGCCTCGGACGTGGTCTGGTTCGACGCGTTCGTCAGCAACGTCGACCGCAGCTTCCGCAATCCCAACCTGCTGATCTGGCACCGCAAGCCGTGGCTGATCGACCACGGCGCGGCGCTGTATTTCCATCACGGCTGGGACGGCTCTCCGAGCCATGCCGGCAGCGCGTTCCCGATGATCCGCGAGCACGTGCTGCTGGCCGGCGCCGACGACATCGCCGGCGCCGACGCGCGCCTGGCACCGAAGCTGGCGCGCGAGGACTTCGCCGCGATCATGGCGATGGTGCCCGATGCCTGGCTGGTCGGCGCCGACACTCCCGCCGACCCGGCCGAGCACCGCGCCGCCTACGTCGAACATTTCATGCAGCGACTGGCGCAGCGCCAGCGTTTCGTCGAGGAGGCCGTCAATGCACGCGCCTGACCCGCAACGACACGACACCTATGACTACGCGGTGATCCGCGTGGTGCCGCGCGTGGAGCGCGAGGAATTCGTCAACGTCGGCATCATCCTGTCGTGCGCCGGCGCGAAGTTCCTGGAAGCGCGCATCGAACTGGACGAAGCGCGCCTGCTCGCGATCGATCCGCAGGTCGACCTGGAAACCGTGCGTCGCCACCTGGCCGCGATCGAAGTGATCTGCGCCGGCGGCCCCGGCAGTGGCCCGATCGGCCAGCTGCCGCAGCGCGCGCGCTTCCACTGGCTGACCGCCAAGCGCAGCTCGATCATCCAGACCTCGCCGGTTCACATGGGCCGCTGCCCGGCGGTCGGTTCGGCGATCGAGCACCTGATGGCGAAGATGGTGCGGGTCGCCAGGGCCTGAGCACGCGCGTGGTCCGCCACGCGCTTTCATCCAGGGTCCCGCGCCACCTGCCGTGACAGCGGCAGCGTCCCCGCCGCCCACGCGCAAAGAAGCCAAAAAAAAACCCGGCCGAGGCCGGGTTTTTCCTTCGTCAGCGCGTTAGCGCCGAGACGATGTCAGACTCAGACCGCCTGCACGGCGTCGGCCTGCAGGCCCTTCTGGCCCTGGACGACGGTGAAGGTGACCTTCTGGCCTTCCTGCAGGGACTTGAAGCCCGAGCCCTGGATCGAACGGAAGTGGACGAACACGTCCTCGCCGTTCTCGCGGCTGATGAAGCCGAAGCCCTTGGCATCGTTGAACCACTTGACGGTACCGGTTTCACGGTTCGACATTTTGTTTACTCCTTGGAACATGGTGAATTGCCGCTTTCGCGGCGTGAGGCTGGTTGCAAGGAGAAAACGAGGTGCAACGATGGAGTAAATCTTGATCTACATCGGGCCACATTCACGGTGACCCTTGGCTAACTCAGCGCGGCAAACGTTAGACGCTATTGCCTCGCAAAGCAATGGCAGGGATGCAATTCTGTTCAGAGACCGTCCGATCGCCCCCTCCAGACGCCCTCCATGACCTCCAGGAGCCCCGGATGACAGGCCCCAGCCCACCATGACCGTCTACGTCGACGACGCTGTTCATCTTTGGCGCGGCCGCCGCTGGGCGCACCTGATGGCCGACACCCTGGACGAGCTGCACGCCATGGCCGCCCGCCTCGACATTCCCCGGCGCGCCTTCCAGGACAAGACCTCCGGCGCCCATTACGACGTCCCGGCCGACCTGCGCGAGCGCGCCATCGCCCTCGGCGCGGTCGCCATCTCCCGCCACACCGACCGCGAAAAGGTCCGTGCCGTCATCCACGTCGCCAAGCTGCAGGGCCGCGGCGAGCATCCGTGACCGTGTCGCGGGAGCTTCACGGGCCCTCATCGGCGCTTGGGCATACTCCGCCCGTCCCGACTGGAGTCGCCCGATGACCGCCCCGAGGAAAATTCACGCCCTTGTCTGCCTGGTCCTCAGCGCCGCGTTGATTCCGGTGCTGGCGCAGCAGGCGACCCCACCGGCGGCGCCCCAGGCGGCACCGAGAGCGGCTGCACCCGCGCGCGACATCGACCCCAACAGCCTGGCCGCCGCCGCGATCCAGGCGGCGCAGCTGATCGACGCCGGTCGCGCCGGCGAGGTCTGGGACGGCGCTTCGGCCATCGCCAAGCGCAGCGTCGACCGCAAGAAGTTCACCGACTCCCTGACCGCCCAGCGCACACCCCTGGGGGCGACTACGGCGCGACGCTGGACCCTGGTGAGCCGCCACTCGACCGCCGGCACCGAACAGCTCCCGGCCGGCACCTACGCCAATGTCGAGTTCGACACCCAGTTCTCCGGCAACCGCAGCGGCCACGAGCTGATCTCGTTCCGCCAGGACGAGGACGGGACCTGGCGCCTGGCCGGCTACGTCCTAAAATAGCGACGCCGGTGTAGCCGGACCGCTCGCGGGAATCTCCTGCCGGTATCCTTTATGGCCCCGCGGCACATCGTTGCCGCGGCAGAAGCCATAACGGACCACGACGACCATGACCGACACCACCCCGCCCGACCGCCTCTCCAACGACCCGCGCAGCCCGCACTACAACGAAGCCCTGCTCGAGCGCGGCGTCGGCATCAAAGTCAACGGCGTGGAGCGCACCAATGTCGAGGAGTACTGCATCAGCGAAGGCTGGGTGCGGCTGCCGGTCGGCAAGTCGCTCGACCGCCACGGCAACCCGATGACGATGAAGATGAAGGGCACGATCGAAGCCTGGTTCCTGAGCTGACCGGTCTGACCGACGCGGCGCGACCGTCCACCTTCAGAAACCGCCGCTGTACGACCTGCGCGCCGCCCATGGCGGCTGCGCAGGGCCAGGCAGACAATGGGTCCGTACCAGACCGGTACCTCTCGGAGCCTGCCATGAACCTGCGGCCCGCCCTCATTGCCATCGCGCTGGCGATCGTCAGCGCCGGCGTGCCCGCCGACGCGCGGACTCGCAACGTCACCGATCCCGATGCGCCTCGCGCCCTGCCCGAACAGGGTCCGGTCAGCGTGCGCTGGGAAGACCCGTCCACGTTCAGCGACCTGCGCCATAGCGGCAACCGCTATGAGGCGCGTCGTGGCAACTGGGTCGAAGAACTTGCCGAGCACATGCGCAAGAGCGGCGAGAAGCGGCTCGCGCCCGGCCAGCGCCTGGACATCGATATCCTCGACATCCGCCGCGCCGGCATGTACGAGCCGTGGCACGGCCCCGACCTCGACGACACGCGCATCATCCGCGACATCTATCCGCCGCGGATGACCGTGAGCTTCCGCTACACCGATGCCGACGGCCGCGTGCTGTCGCAAGGCGAGCGCAAGCTCAGCGACAACGGCTTCATGGTCGGCGCCAGCCCGGTCAACAACAATGACATCCTGCGCTACGAGAAGAGCATGATCGACAGCTGGCTGACGCGCGAGATCGGCGCTCCGCAGACCTAGTTCTTCAGCTTCCAGCCGGTGCGGAAGATCCACCACACGATCGCCAGGCACAGCGTCAGGAAGCCCAGGATGGCTGCCGCGCTGATGCCGACGTTTACGTCGGCAATGCCGTAGAAGCTCCAGCGGAAACCACTGATCAGGTACACGACCGGGTTGAACAGCGCGATCTTCTGCCAGATCGGCGGCAGCATGTTGATCGAATAGAACGCGCCGCCGAGGAAGGTCAGCGGGGTGATGATCATCAGCGGCACGATCTGCAGCCGCTGGAAGCTGTCCGCCCACAGGCCGATGATGAAACCGAACAGGCTGAAGGTCACCGCGGTCAGCAGCAGGAAGCACAGCATCCAGAACGGGTGGGCGATCTCGTAGGGCACGAAGAATCGCGCGGTCACCAGGATCAGCGCGCCGAGCATCAGCGACTTGGTCGCCGCCGCGCCGACATATCCCAGCACGATTTCGAACGCCGACACCGGCGCCGACAGCAGCTCGTAGATGGTGCCGGCCCACTTGGGCATGTAGATGCCGAAGGACGCGTTGGAGATGCTCTCGCTCAGCAGCGACAGCATGATCAGGCCCGGGATGATGAAGGCGCCGTAGCTGACGCCGTCGACTTCGCCCATGCGCGCGCCGATCGCCGCGCCGAACACGACGAAGTACAGCGAGGTCGACAGCACCGGCGAGACGATGCTCTCCATCAGCGTGCGGAAGGTGCGGGCCATCTCGAAGCGGTAGATGGCGCGGATCGCATGGAAGTTCATGCCCGCGCCTCCCGGCCCTGGCGCACCAGGCTGACGAAGATCTCCTCCAGCGAACTCTCGCTGGAATGCAGGTCGCGGAAGTCGATGCCCTGTTCGTGCAGGCGCCGCAGCAGCGCGGCGATACCGGTCTCCTGTGCCTGCACGTCGAAGGTGTAGACCAGCGTGGTGCCGTCCTCGGACAGCTCCAGCGGATAGTCCGACAGGCCCTCGGGGATCTTGTCCAGGTGTGACTGCAACTGCAGCGTCAGCTGCTTCTTGCCGAGCTTGCGCATCAGCGTGGCCTTGTCCTCGACCAGGATCAGCTCGCCGTGGTTGATCACGCCGATGCGATCGGCCATGTCTTCGGCCTCTTCGATGTAGTGCGTGGTGAGGATGACCGTGGTGCCGTTCTCGCGCAGGCGCCGCACCATCTGCCACATGTCGTGGCGCAACTCGACGTCGACGCCGGCGGTGGGTTCATCGAGGAACAGGATCTGCGGTTCGTGCGCCAAAGCCTTGGCGATCAGCACGCGACGCTTCATGCCGCCCGACAGCGCCATGATCTTGCTGTCCTTCTTGTCCCACAGCGACAGGTCGCGCAGCACCTTCTCCAGGTAGGCCGGATCGGGCGCCTTGCCGAACAGGCCGCGGCTGAACTTCACCGTCGCCCACACGCTCTCGAAGGCGTCGGTCGACAGCTCCTGCGGCACCAGGCCGATCTTGCTGCGTGCCAGGCGGTACTCGTGCACGATGTCGTGGCCGTCAGCCAGCACCGTGCCGGAGCTGGCGTTGACGATGCCGCAGATGATGCTGATCAGCGTGGTCTTGCCGGCGCCGTTGGGTCCGAGCAGGGCGAATATCTCGCCGCGACGGATCTGCAGGTCGATGCCCTTGAGCGCCTGGTAACCCGACGCGTAGGTCTTGGTGAGATTGCGGACATCGATGACCGGGGGCACGCGTGAATCCTTTTGCACGGCTGTCAGCGCCGCATCGTAACCGAGCGGGCTGGCAGCCGAGCCGGCTGCAACGGTGCGATCGGCTCGGTTCAGCCCATCGCTCCGAAGCTGCGCACGGGCGGAGCGGCCAGCGCGCGAGTCAAGCGCGACACCAGCGATGACAGCAGGCGGAGGAAGGCGGGGCGGGCGTTGGCGGGCGTCGACATGGGGGGCGCTCGGTCAGCGGGGGGTGTGGACAGAGTAGGCAGGGACGGCTGCCGCGATAGGCCACTGATCCGGGGAAGAATCATCCCGTGAGCGGGCGAATCGCGCGTCTGTCGCCTCGCATCTGTCGCCTTTGGCACATGAGTCCGCACCGCGATCGGCCACAATGCCGGTTCCGACGATCCAACCCCTGCCAGGAGGCCCCAGTGAAGTTTCTGCTTATGGTGTACACCGACCCCAAGCTGATGGATGCACTGCCCGAGGGCGAGTTCGACCGCATGATGCGCGGCTGCCTGCAAAAGGCCGACGAACTGCGCGCCCGTGGAACTCTGCTCGATGCGCAGCAGCTGGAGGAACCGGTCACGGCCAAGTCGGTGCGCGCGCGCAACGGCAACACGACGATTCTCGACGGGCCGTTCGCCGAGGCGAAGGAAGTGTTCGCCGGGTTCAACCTGATCGAAGCCAGGGACATCGATGAAGCACTCGAGATCGCCCACTCGTTCCCATGGATCCGGGTCGGCTCGATCGAAGTCCGCCCGGTGCGCGACATGGAAGCGGTGCGCGATCGCGTAGGCGCCTGAGCCTGCTTCCCGGCACGCCGTCTCGTCCGGTGCGACGGCCGCCGCCGACACTGGCCGCCTCCTCGTCAGGGAGACAGCGGGGCGGCGTACGGACTGGGCCCTGTCCGCCGCCCCGGCTTTTGCCCGGATCGGCCTATGCCGGGGACTGAAAGCGCTTACTTAAAGGCCATATGAAGGCAATCGCCTGCAAACAGCGACGGCGGTCATAGTTCTTGAATGGAGGTCCTTGCCGTCGCCCGCGTCGACGTAGGATCGCAGCGCACCGGCACTCCACAAGTGCATCGGCAATCCACAGGGGAACCCATGAAGCGTCTGCTGTCTGTCCTCATTATCGGTTTCGTGTGCCTGGCGCCGGTGGCGGCTTCCGCCTATGGCAAGAAGCACGGCAACGACCATCACCACCATGACGATCACGACCGTGATGATCGCCACGACCACGACCGTGGCCACCACCGCGGCCACCACAAGCAGGAATACCGCCGTGGCGTGGTCTACGTCGAGCGTCGCGTCTATGTCGACGACTACCCGCGCTACCACCTGCACGAGCCGCCGCGCGGCCACCGCTGGGTGCGCAGCGACGACGGCAAGTACGTGCTGATCGCAGTGGCCACCGGCATCATCGCCGACGTGCTGCTGCACCACTGACGCCGGTCGACCTGCACGCGCAAAAAGCCCCGCCCCGGCGGGGCTTTTTGTTTTCCGGGAATGGCACGGCTGCCCGGCGTCCCGGGGCTGCGGGCATACCCCGCCTTCACTTCCCCCTGCGCAGACTGAATCGGGGCGCCCTCCAGCACGGCAATCGCCGACCGGCCCATCCGGTCGCCGCCACGCCACGGGCGTCCCCTCACGCTGTCCGGCAGCGTTCCTGCGGATCGCATCGTCAAAGCAATCAATGGAGACCGTAGTGAAGACATCCTCCCTGTCGCGCACCCTTCCCTCCGTTCTGGCGCTTTCCCTGGCCCTGGCGCTGGCCACGGCCTGCTCGACCACCGCCCCGGCCGACACCGGTCCGAGCGAGACGGTCGCGATGAGCGTGCAAGCCACCGGCAAGATCGTGAACATCGACAGCCCCTCGCGCCTGCTCACCATCGAGGGCGAAGACGGCAAGCAGGTCGAAGTGCATGCCGACGAGACCGTCCGCAACTTCGACCAGGTCCGCGTCGGCGACGTGGTCCAGATCGACTACGTCAATGCGGTGACCATCGACATCCAGCCGGCCGGCAGCGCCGAGCCTGGCGCGTATATCAAGGAAAACCAGGACATAGCCAAGACCGGTGAGAAGCCGCGCTATGGCAAGGCCGAAGTGGTCACGGTGCTGGCCCCGATCGAGGCGATCGACACCGTCAACAACACGATCACGGTGAAAGGTCCGCGCGGCAACGTGGTCACCCTCGACGTCAAGAAGCCCGAGCACCAGGCGCGGCTGAAGACGCTGAAGGTCGGCGACATGTTGCGCATCGCCTTCACCGAAGCGGCGGCGGTGTCGATCAACCCCAGGAAGTGACGCTTCCTGCGGCAAAGAAGACGGGCGGCCCTGTGCCGCCCTATTTCATGTGCGGCATTCACGCCGCCAGCACTTCCGCGACCGCGGGCTGAAGGCTGCCAGCCCGGGTTTCTTCGCGTTCATGCGCGCGGTGGAGACTCGAAGCAGGAACAGTCTTCATGGAGGTCCCGCATGCGCACCAAGCCTCTCGCAGCACTCGCCGCCACTTGCGCGATCGTCATCGGCATGGTGTCGCCGACCACGGCCCGCGCCGCCGACATCGATTGCAAGCTCACCTACAAACTCGACGGCTGGTCTTTCATCTACAAGCAGACCTCCGGCAAGGGCACCGTCACCTGCGACAACGGTCAGTCGATCCCGGTCCACGTCAGCGCCAAGGCTGTCGGCCTGACCGCTGGCAAATGGCAGATCGACAACGGCAAGGGTCGCTTCACCGACGTGCACAGCATCAACGACGTGCTCGGCCGTTACGTCCAAGCCAGCGCCAACGCCGGCATCGTCAAATCCGGCGAAGCACAGGTACTGACCAAGGGTCCGGTGTCGCTGGCCTTGGCCGGCGGCGGCGAAGGCATCAACCTTGGCGTGGACGTGGGTGCGTTCAAGATCGAACGCGGCCGCTGATCATTCCCCCGTGGCCTCTCCCCATGCGGGAGAGGTGCACGGTGTTGGACCTCAGCCGCTGACCGGATACGGCCCGTCGACAAAGACCGTGTCGTGATAACCCTTGCTGCCGACCGCTTCGGCCAGCGCGCTGCGAAACTCGCCGCCGCTGCCCAGTGCCGAGAGCACGCCGCGGAAGTCGTAGCCCGGCTCCCAGCCCAGCTCTGACCGCGCCCGCGAATTTACGTAGACGCGATCGAGTTGCGGGAACATCCGCCAGCCCCGTGCCGCGTACAGCGATGCCGCCTCGGGGAACAGGCGATGGACCACGGCGGGTGCATCGCGCCGGAGCTCGTCGAGGTCGGCTTCGCTGAAAGGCGTCGTCGCCGAGACGATGTAGCGATCAAACCCGATCTCGGGCGCACGCTCGACCGCCAGCAGGTGCGCGTCGACCGCGTCCTCGATGTCGAGCCTGCGATACAGCAGTTCGTTGGCCTGGGCATTGGCGGTGACGTAACCGCTGCGCATGTCGATGCTGTCGTCGGGCTCCGGGAAGAAGCGCGAGGTGCGCAGCACCACCACCGGCAGGCGCCGCTTGCGGAAGAACAGCTGGCACAGGTGCTCGGCCGACAGTTTGGTCACGCCGTAGATGTTCTTGGGAATCGGCGCGACGTCCTCGGTGATCCACGCCGCCGGCAAGCCCGGCGCCGGCGTCAATGCCGCGCCGAAGGTGCTGGTGGTGCTGGTGAACACGAACGAGGCGACGCCCGCGGCCACGGCTTCCTCCAGCAGCACCAGCGTGCCGCTGATGTTGGTGTCGATGAAGTCCTGGTGCGGGTGGGTGGCCACGTGCGGCTTGTGCAGCGTGGCGGTGTGGATGATCGCCTGCACATGCGGCATGCGCTTGCGGATGAAGTCGCGATCGTTGATTGAACCGACGTGGTCGGTGAATGGCGAGGGCTTGATGTCGATGCCGACGGCAGGCCGGCCGGCCGCGCGCAGTTTGCGCATCAGGGCTTCGCCGAGGTGGCCGGCGCTCCCGGTCACGAGAATCGTCATGCGTGCGCTCCTGTGGCTGGATGCCTTGCTCGAGAGTATGCGGATCGGGGCCGAGTCCGGACTCCAAAACTGCAACGCAGCGTCGCCCGCGGGCGGCCGATTGGCCCTGCCGACATGGCCATTATTGGCTCTCGCATGGGTCCGCCTGCGCTCCTATCGTCGACCGCGCTCCCCAAACCCATGGAGAGGTTGACGATGAATACCCGGAATACCCAGACCCGCCGCATCGCGCGTCCCCTGGCTTCGGCCGTCCTGGCCCTGGTGGCCCTGTCGCTGGCGCCGGCCGTGCTGGCAGGCGGCCACGGCAACGCCCGCGGCTGCGCCCGCCAGTTCGAACTGGCCCAGCGGATGGACATGGAGTCCTTCCGTGACTACGACGAAGCAACCTTCCGCGCGGTCCACGACGATCGCGCAGTCACCATCTTCGGCAGCGGCGCGGTGCGCTATGGCATCGACGCGATCATGACCGCGCTGGCCAGCCACTTCGCCGGTCGCGAAGCGGTGTGGACTTGGACCGAGAAGTACCGCGTGGTCGATGGCTGCAACTCGGCCTTCATCCTCTACGAGACGATGTACGAGATCCCGCGCATCGGGTTTCGCCAGCGCGCACTGACCGGAGTGACCTACAGCCATGACGGCCACCGCTGGCTGGCCATTGCCGACCAGGGCACGCCGCTGCCGCTGCCGTAAGCGGATTGCGCGGATCAGAGGTCGCAGCGGGGGATCGGGCGCCCCCCGCTGCGTCCGGGACGTCAGTGGTAGGAGTTGTGCAGAAATCGTCGTAGGCCATGCCCGCGACAGGTGGCTTGCGTTATTGCGCCCAGATGCAGCCGTGCAACGATCGGCCGCAGTCAAACACGGACGTACGCTCGATGACCCATGGACGGGACGAGCCCACGCGGCGGCGCTTTCGTCGGCTGCACAACCAGATTCTCGACCTGCTTGAACGCATGCCGCGGGTCGAACTTTCAGAGGACGGACACGCCGCGGTCACCATCGTCGGGCGCCACTTGTTCCTGCTGATCTTCTTCATGGCGTCGGTGCACACGGTGCAGGGCGTGCTGCGCGAGTACCGGCATGCCAGAGCGATCCTCGTCGATCACGGCATCGCCGTCGCGGTTCCCGCAAAAGCGGACACCGTGCTGGATCGGCTGCTGCCAACGGGGCGAACAGACCGGGACCTCTACACCTTCACTGTCGACGGAACGACCTACTCCGCCAGCTTCGCCACAGACGACCCGACCGTGCAGGTTGCCTATGCCAATGCCCAGCCCGGTCGGTTCGGCCAACTCGACGTGCTCGAGTACCAGGCCAGCGCCGTCCATGTCGTGATGGGAACAGTGGTCGCGGTGCCGGCATTCGCGATCGCCTGCTGGTCATCCCTCGCATTCCTGATGCGGTTCGTGTTCCGCATTGGACGCTGGTCGGATTTCTACGGCCGCAACTGAGGCTGGCTGGAGACAGGTTGCCTCCAGCCAGCGCGTGGACGCTTATTCGCTGCCGGCCGACAGGTACGCCGCCTGCGGCGAGGACAGGCTGGCCTTGACCTGGCGGCTGGTGTCGTCGGCGAGGACTTCCTCGCTGCCATCCTGCAACGCGCGCACGATCTGCTCGGCGACATCCTTCGGCGCGATCTTCGGTGCGTCGAAGCCTGCGGTCATGTCGGTATCCATCAGTCCCAGGTGGACGCCCACCACCTGCGTGCCCTGCCCGCGCAGTTCATTGCGCAGACCGTTGGTGAGCGACCAGGCCGCGGCTTTCGAGACGCAGTAGGTCGCCGTGCCCGGCAGGCTGATCCAGCTCAGCACCGACAGCACGTTCACCAGCGCGCCGCCGCCGTTGCGCGCCAGCGTCGGCGCGAAGGCCTGCGTGACCCGCCAGGGGCCCCAGAAGTTGGTGTCCATCTCCTCGCGTGCCGTCTGCTCGCCGGTGTCTGACAGCAGCACGCCACCGCGGGCGATGCCGGCGTTGTTGATCACGACGTTGACATCAGGGCAGGCCTTGGCAGCCGCGGCGATGCTGTCGGGCGAGGTCACGTCCAGCGCGATCGCGGTGACGCCTTGCTGGTCGATCGCGGCGGGATTGCGCGCGGCTGCATAGATCTTGGCCGCGCCGGCCTGCTTGAGCGCCTCGACCAGCGCGCGACCGAGACCGCGGTTGGCGCCAGTGACCAGTACAACGGCATTCTTGATATCCATCGTGCACCTCTGTGGGGGAGTGTCGCGGGAGTGTCGCGTCGGGGAGTAGCGGTTACTGCGGACGTTCGATGGCGATGGCGGTGGCTTCGCCGCCGCCGATGCACAGCGCCGCGACGCCGCGCGAAAGACCGCGACGCTGCAGCGCATGCAGCAGGGTGACGATCAGGCGCGCGCCGGTGGCGCCGATGGGATGCCCCAGCGCGCAGGCGCCGCCGTTGACGTTGAGGCGGTCACGGTCGATGCCCAGGTCCTGCGCCGCGGCCATCGCCACCACGGCAAAGGCCTCGTTGATCTCGAACAGATCGACGTCGTCGACGCTCCAGCCGACCTTGTCGAGCAGCTTGCTGATCGCCGGGATCGGCGCGGTGGTGTACCAGGCCGGCGCCTGGCTGTGGGTGGCATGGGCACGGATCTCGGCAAGGATCGGCAGACCCTCGCGCTGTGCCAGCGACTTGCGCGTCAGCACCAGCGCGGCGGCGCCGTCGGCGTTGGCCGATGCGCTGGCGGCAGTGATCGTGCCGTCGCTGGCGAACGCCGGCTTGAGCGACGGGATCTTTTCCGGCGACACCTTCAGCGGATGTTCGTCGGTGTCGACGATGCGCTCGCCACCCTTGACCGGCACCGGCACGGGCACGATCTCGTCGGCGAACGCGCCGCTTTCGATCGCGCTGCGGGCGCGGGTCAGGGTCTCGACCGCGTACGCGTCCTGGTCGGCGCGGCTGAAGCCGTACTTGGCCACGGCGACTTCGCCGAACTCGCCCATCGCGCGACCGGGTTCGTATGCGTCCTCGAGACCGTCGAGCATCATGTGGTCGAAGATGCGGTCGTGGCCGACGCGGTAGCCGCTGCGCGCCTTCGACAGCAGGTACGGTGCGTTCGACATCGATTCCATGCCGCCGGCAACGACCAGGTCGACAGATCCGGCAAGCAGCAGGTCGTGGGCGATCATCGTCGCCTTCATGCCGGAGCCACAGACCTTGTTGACGGTCGTCGCGCCCACGGCATCGGGCAAGCCGGCCGCGCGTGCGGCCTGACGCGCCGGGGCCTGGCCTTGGCCTGCCGGCAGCACGCAGCCCATGAGCACTTCGTCGATGCGCTCGGGTGCCAGGCCCGCGCGATCGAGCGCCGCGGAGATGGCGTGCGCACCAAGTTGCGGCGCGGTCACGGGCGACAGGTCGCCGAGGAAACGTCCCAGCGGCGTGCGGACGGCGGAGACGATGACGATGGGGTCGTGGGCAGGGGACATGGACAACTCGTGGGGGAAGGAGCGGGAAAACTGTTGCTACACGGACGCAGCGGGCCGGTCGATCACCAGCAAGGTGGACGTCGCGGTGGCGTAGAGCCGACCGTCGGCGCCGGTCAGGCGTGCTTCGGCGAACGCGGCGCGGCGACCGATCGAGACGACCTTGCCTTCGGCGCGCAGCAAGCCGGAATCGCGCGTCACCGCCTTGTGATACGCGACCTTGAGTTCAAGCGTGGTGTAGGCCTGCTGCGCGCTCAGCTGTGAATGCACGGCGCAGCCGCAGGCGGAATCAAGAAGCGTCGCGGCGTAGCCGCCGTGGACCATGCCGATCGGGTTGTAGGCGTGGTCGCCGGGCGTGCCGGCGAACACCGCTCGACCGGGCTCGACCTCGATGAAGTCGAAGTCCAGCGAGTGCAGGATTCCCGGCTTGCGGCCGGACGCAATCAGCGCGCGCAGCTGCGACAGACCATCGAGTCCGGCGCCGATCTCATCGACCATGCTCATGCATCGATCTCCAGGTTGAGGCGTTGGCCCAGTTGCCGGCGCGATGACGCCAGCAGGGCATCGGAGCGGGCGCGATCGCTTTCGCAACGGGTCATTGCCAGGGTGCCGACCAGTTCGGCCAGCACCGATGCAGCCAATGCCGGCGCGTCGTCGTGACCGAGGCGTTCAAGCGAGGCCGCCAATGCGTCCTGCAACCGGCGCGAGCCTGCGCTGAACGCGTCGCGGGCGGCGACATCCAGCCGCGGTATCTCGCCGGACAGGGCCGCAATCGGGCAGCCATGCCCCGGCGCATCACGATGCGCCGCAGACAGATAGACACGCAAATAGGCGGCCAGACCGTCCGCATCGCCCTTGCCGTCGTGCGCGCGGTGCCAGTGCGCGATGGAGTCTTCGAACATCTGCGTGATCGCGGCGGCGATCAGCTCGTCCTTCGACTGGAAGTGGGCGTAGAAGCCGCCGTGGGTCAGGCCGGCCTCGCGCATGACGCCGGCAACGCCGACGCGGGTCGGGCCGTCGCTGCGGATGGCGCGTGCGGCGGCCCGCAGCACGCGCTGGCGGGTCTGGAGCTTGTGGTCGCAGTCATAACGCATGTTGCGTTATATGACGCCGATCATATCAAGTTCAAGGGGGCTGCCAGGGCACCGTGGTCACACCTGGGCGTAGCGGACGAAGGCATGGATCGCCGGAAGGGTCTGGTAGTGCAATTCAGCCAGCTGCGCGCGCTGGTCCCGGCTCAGCGGCTCCAGCGGTTCGGTGTGGAGGTGGCTGTAGCTCCTGCGCCAGCCCAGCACCAGCGCCGCATCCATGGGGACATCGGCGAAGTCTCCATACGGGCGACGCGGGGCGATGTAGGGCAAGGGCGAGAACACCTGGCGGGTGCGCCATGAGGCGGCCTTGAGCAACTTGACGTGCTCGGGGGTTATGCGGAAGAAATCGCCCTGCATCCCCGAACGGGGGGCATCGAGGAACTCGGCGATGTCGCGAGGCAGGTAGTAGTCGCCGGGCAGGAGGCTCGCCTTCTCGATGAACTCCGGCAGCGCGAAGGCGGCCTCCAGGAAGGCGCGCAGGCGCTCGCCTTCGTCCGGTAATGCGGTCATGCGTCGCAAGGACGCGAAGCCGTCCTCGTCCAGGTGCAGCGGCGTGACCGGATTGACGCAAGGGGCACCGGTGTCGGTCGGCATCCAGTCGAAGCGGATTTCGCGGATCAGGGCGACATGCTGATCGCGCAGCGGCACCGGCACGAACCCGCTGAAGCCGCACAACGCGTCGTAGAAACGTTCCCGCTCGCCCATGACTGCAACAACACTCTGACTGGACGAGAAAGTTGAACGCAGCGATGGCCGCGACCCCATCAGATTCGTCTGAATGTGCGCCGGAATCGATCGCGCCAAGCGCTATCCTTGCCGCTACCGCGTTGCAGTTTCGGAGGCCCGCATGGCCGCATTCCGAACCCTTGGCTTACCGGCCGCGATGCTTCTGGTGCTGACCAGCAGCCCTGCCAATGGCCAGGCCGTGATCGAACTGAGCCACGTCACGCTCGCAGATGCGGACTTTGGCGACGGCGCAGAACTCGGTGGCCGCGAGGATGGCCTGTTGCTGCGCACGCCGAAGTTCGACTTCGCCGGCGGCGCTTTCGACGTCGCCGCCGACTACACCTACACGCATTACGACTACCGCGGACTGGCCACGCGTGATCGCGACCTGCATCGGCTGGAGCTGCCAATGACCTGGACCGGTGCCTCGCCCATCCACGCCCGGATCGGAATCACTCCGGTCGCGGCCGCGTCCTCCAACGTCTTCAAGGACCTGTTCTCGCGCGGTGGCAGTGACGACTTCTCGCTGTACGGCGACGCCAGCATCGAACGCCTCCCCTCCGGCGGCTGGGGCTGGCGCGCAGGCGCGGCCTATGACGATTCGTTCGGCGACGAGCGCGCCTATCCCGTGCTGTCGCTGTTGCGCGATGGCGACACGGTCACGCTCGAACTGGGCTGGCCGCGCACGCGCGTCGACTGGAAAGTGCACCCCAGCGTCAACCTCGGCTTCGACATCGCCCCGGCCGGCGGCCGCTGGCATGTGGTCAGCGACGAGCGCGACGGTGCGGAGTTCTTCTACGTCACCGAGGCCTGGCGCGCACAGTTGCTGGCGCAGTGGGCGATCACCTCGAACTGGCACCTCGACGCGGTCGTCGGCTACGAGTTCGACCGCAGCCACGAGTTCGAGGACGATACCGGTCTTCGCATCGACGAAGACGTCGACTCGACAGTGCTGTACGGCGTGAACTTCGCGTACCGGTTCTAGTCGACGCCTTCGAGCGTCTGCTTCATCGCCCCGAGGCCCTGCTCGATCAGGCCGGCCACCTTCTCTTCCAGGGCATCGGGCAGCAGGTCGGCGATCCAGACCAGGCGCGTGCCGCCGTCGCCGGACTCGAAGGCCTGCACGGAAGCGTTGTGATGGGCGAACGGGTCGCCGAGTGCCGACCAGACCACGCGGCGTTCGGCGTCGTCGACATCGATGATGCGCTCGCGCACCGACATGCCGTTGGCGAACGTGATCGCGCGGACGTCACCTTCGAGCTCGCACCGGGTGACGAAGCCGCGCACCAGCCGCTCATGAATGCGGCCCACGTCGCGCAGCGCATCCCAGGCCTGTGCGGGCGGGACCGCGACCTGGATCTCCCTGCGGATCGATGCCATGCCACCACCTCCGGTCGATTGCACGTGAAGACGGCAAGCTTCGTGCCCTGCCGATGCGGAAGATAGCGTGCCTGCGAACAACCCGACGTGAGGCACGACCTCCGCCGGACAGAGCGCGACACGCGCGATCGCCGTATCCTGTTGACCCCGGCCAATCGGCGGAGCGCGCCATGAGCACCCACACCGAATACGACCCCGACGACAACTTCGCCCGTTCATTCAGCGCGGACGCCGACATCGACGAGGAAGCGGCGCTGGAAGCGGTGGCGTGGCAACTCCTGCTGCTGATCAACCCCGGCGACGAAGACGCGGCGATGCAGCAGTTCCAGGCCTGTCGCGATTCGCTCGACGAAGGCGAGGATCCGGTGGAACTGATCCGCGACGTGATCGACTGGAAGTCGGGCTTCCATGTCGAGGACAGCGACCCGGCCGGGCTGATCGAAGTGCTGGACGAGCTGGCGTCGCGTTTCAACCTGCGCATCGAATGGGGCGTGGAAGACCCGACGGACGAGGACTTCCTGTCCGACGCCGAGGTCCCGTCACTGATCAACGTCGCCTACGACCGCCTGCGCGAACACCACTACACCCTGTGGACCTGGGAAACCGGGCACGACACGCACGCCGGTTTCATGACCCTGCAGCGTGACGACGAAGCGTTGCGGACCGTTGCCGGCGCGCTGGGATTCCACGTGCGCCCGGGCGCGGGGTGATGCGCCTGGCCGCTACGTCGCGGCCATTTGCGCGAGTTTCGCCACGGTATTGAGGTTGCGCCCCGTGCCGGCCTTCGCCGCCGGGATGACCAGCTTCGAGGCAGCCATGCCCTCGCCGTAGTGCACGTAGATCTCGCGCTTTCCCAGCGCGATTTTCTCGTCGCTGCGATGGCGCACGGTGGCCAGCGCGTCTGCCGGTGGCGCCGCGTCGAGGAAGATGGCCAGCGCGCGATTCGGCGCCGCATCGGGGAAGGGATTGTCGGCCAGCACCTGCGCCATCTCCGCCGCGGTGCGGATCGCCACGCCAATCGGCTTGCCGGCATAGCTTTCCAGCGCCGTCTCCAGCGCCGCCTTGGCCTTGGCCGCGGTACCCGGCGTTTCGAACACGACATTGCCGCTGGCGATGTAGGTGCGCACGTTCCTGAAACCGGCGGCTTCGCACATGGCGCGCAAGTCGGCCATCGGCAGCTTGCCGGTACCGCCGACGTTCACGGCGCGAAGCAGGGCGATGTAGGTGGCCATGGGCGGGAAGGATAGCGGTCGCACGCCCCAAGCCGTCGTCCCGGCGAACGCCGGGACCCAGGCCCTCAGCCTGGCAACGGCATCACGTCATACCGACTTCGCGGGGACAACGTCGAGCGCCTGCGCCGCATCACGCCGCGCCCACGCATAGATCAGCAAGCCCAGCACCGCCATGGCCGCACCGACCACGCCGGTCGAGGTCCAGCCGTAACCGGCGGTGATCGCCATGCCGCCCAGCCACGGGCCCAGCGCGTTGGCCATGTTGAAGGCCGAGTGGTTGGAGGCCGCGGCGAGCGTCTGTGCCTCGGCGGCTACGTCCATGAGATGCGCCTGCAGGATCGTCGCCAGTGCACCCATCGTGCCGACCGCGACCACCACCGGCAGCACCGTCCACACAGACTTCGCGGCCAGCGGGAACAGCAGCAGCACCAGAATCGACCACACCAGCACCACGGGCGCGGCGCGGAACTGCAGCCGATCGAACAGCCAGCCGCCGGCGACCGTGCCGATGATGCCGCCGATGCCGAAGGCGACCAGGCCGAACGGGATGAAGGTTTCGGACACGCCGGTGACGTTGACCAGCGTTGGCGCGAGGTAGCTGAAGACGCAGAACATGCCGGCGAAGCCAATCGCGCCGATGCCCAGCGCCAGCCACACCGGCTTGCGGTTGAAGTCGCGCAACTCGCGCAGCGCATCCGGGCGTGGTGCGTTCATGCCGCGCGGCAGTACGCGCATGGTCATGGCCACGGTCGCCAGCGCGATCACCGACACCAGCGCGAATGCCCAGCGCCAGCCGAACGCCTGGCCGAGCCAGGTGGCCAGCGGATTGCCGACCAGCAACGCGATCGACAGACCCAGCATCACCCGGCCGACCGCGGCGCCGCGTTGCTCCGGTCGGCTGATGCGCGCGGCGACCAGCGCGGCGATGCCGAAGTAGGCACCGTGCGGCAGGCCGGCAACGAAGCGGGCCAGCATCAGCGTGTGGTAATCCGGCGCCATCGCGCTGGCCAGGTTGCCGAAGGCATAGAAGCCCATCAGCGCCAGCAGCAGGCTGCGGCGGGACAGCTTCGAACCCAGGATTGCCAGCAGCGGCGCACCGACGACCACGCCCAGCGCATAGGCGCTGATCACGTGGCCGACCTGCGGCTCGCTGACGCCCATGCTGCGGGCGATCTCGTTGATCAGCCCCATCACCACGAACTCGCTCGTGCCGATGGCGAAGCCGCCCATGGCCAGGGCGAACAGGATCAGCGCGACCTGGCGCGGCGAAAGAACGGGCGACGGCGCCGCGGCGGGCGCGGCGTGGGGAAGAGAAGCAGGCATGGGGCCATTATGCTGCATTGCAGCAAGTGACGGGACCGTGCTGGCGGGCCACAGCGTTGCAGCTATTGGCGGTAGCGCCCCCGCAGGGCGTACGACTCCCCCGATTCGGACGACTGCGCACGTCCAGACGACCAACCTCAGGCCTCCCAGACCAAGGAGGCAGGCAATGAATCGCGGTTGGCAACGTTTCGGAAGACTCGGTTCGCGGGCGCTGCGCTGGACGCTCGCCCTGCTGTTCCTGCTGCTGTGCCTGGCGGTCTCGGCCTACGCCTTCACTTACATGTATCGCTACCACGGGCCCCAGGACTTCATGTCGGCCAAGTTCGTGCTGTCCGGCCTCGACGTGCCGGCGCACTTCATGGGCGCCGGGCTGGCGCTGCTGCTGGCGCCGCTGCAACTGAGCGGGTCGATCCGCCGCTACGTGCCCCGCCTGCACCGGCTCAGCGGCGGTCTCTACACCGCGGGCGTGCTGATCGGCGGCCTCGGCGGGCTGTCCCTGTCGACGCATGCCACCGGCGGTGCCGCTTCCGGGATCGCCTTCGCCCTGCTCGCCGTCCTGTGGATGGGCGTGACCGGCATCGGCATACGCCATGCGATCGCCGGCGACCTCGCCCTGCACCGGCGCTGGATGATCCGCAGCATCGCCCTCACCGCCTCGGCCATCACCCTGCGGCTGACGCTCGGCATCGGCCAGGGCGTCCTGCACCTGCCCTTCGTGCCGGTCTACATCTTCGCGGCGTGGAGTTGCTGGACGGTGAACCTGGCGCTGAGCGAGTTGTGGCTGCATTGGCCATCGATCCGCGCGAAGTGGTTGTCCCCGCGTCCGCTATCGCGTGTCGGCGTCGGCGTCGGCCACGGTTGACGATTGCGCCTGGCGGTACGCGCTCGGCGTCACCGCCAGCTGGCGCTTGAAGGCGGCGTTGAAGGTCGACTTCGAGGTGAAGCCGCAGGCATAGGCGATGTCGAGGATGGTGCGCGCGTCGCCGGCATCGGCCAGGCAGGCGCGCGCGGCCTCGATGCGCTGGCGGTTGATGTAGTCCCAGAAGTTGCCGGCGAAGCGCCGGTTGATCACCGCCGACACCAGGTACTCCGGATAGCCGCTGCGCTTGGCCAGCTGGCCGATGGTGAGGGCCGGTTCGCTGAAAAGGTGATCGCGCTCCATCAACTGGGTCAGGCGTACCTCGACTTCGGCGAAGCGCGGATCGTCGACGGCCGGAATCTCGGCAGCGGGCTCGCTCGCCGCTGGCGCCTGCACCGCAACCGCCACCTGGCTCAGGCTCAGGTAGCCGACCACGAACACCCACGCCACGACGGCGCCATAGATCAGCGGATAGTCGATCCACGGGATGCGCAGCTGCCACTGCGTCACGGCGATGCACCAGATCACGATCTGCGAGGCGGCCATCGCATCGATCCAGTGCAACGACATGCGATCGGCATCGGAACGACGCTGCAACAGTTCTCGGCGATAGCGGCGCACGCGCACCAGCCCCGCCACCACGTACGACAGGCTGTAGCCGAACAGGCCGATATCCAGCCACGGCGCGCCCGGCCAGTATCCGCCTGCCGCCAGGTCCGCCAGGAAGGCCTGCGTCTGCGTGCGATCCATCAGGAACCACTGCGCGTTGACCGCCAGCGCGGCGACGAAGCCCAACAGATGCACGCCATCGCGCAAACCCGGCGCGCGGCCCTGGGTCAGCGTGCGGACGTAGAGGTAGAACGCACTGCCATACAGGAACGGGAACAACCCGACGAAGCGATACAGCTTGAGCAGCTCGATCGAGGATCCGTGGAAGTACGCCGCCTTCACCGCCAGGTCGAAGCCGATCACCGCGATCCAGGCCGCCAGCACGCGATTGGCCTGCACATTGACCGGCCGCCGCCACAACGCCAGCGCCAGCAGCGCGGCCTGCGCGGCACCGATCAGGAAGACGAGACTCCAGAAGTTCACGGGTGGTGGCTGACCTGACGGCGACCGCGGCATCTTGAAGCAAGCGGCGTCGGTCGGCGACTGCCTGACCACCCCGGTAGAGTCCGCGTCATGGACATGATGTCCCCCACCACCGCGGCCCTTCTGGCCGACGCCATCCTGGTCCTCCACGTCGGTATCGTCGCCTTCGTCGTACTGGGCGCGGTGGCGGTGCTGATCGGCGGCCTGCGCGGGTGGCAGTGGGTGCGAGGCTTCCGCTGGCGGCTGGCGCACGTGCTGCTGATGGTCTTTATCGCCGCACAGGCCTGGCTCGGTGCGTTGTGCCCGCTGACGATCTGGGAACAGGCACTGCGCGAACACGCAGGACAGCCGGTCTACCGCGAGTCGTTCATCGCCCACTGGCTGTCGCGGCTGATCTTCTTCGAAGCGCCGTGGTGGGCGTTCGTCGCGGCGTACTCGGCGTTCGCCGCGCTGGTGGTGGTGGAGTGGGTGTTTGTTCGTCCGCGGCGGCGAGCTGGCTGAGGCTCTTCTACTAGAGCTACAGTCGTGACATGAACGAAGATCCATTGAAGGCGACCCGCGACGAAGCGTTCCGCATGCTTGGTCGAAATTTCGTGCTTTTCCAGCATTTGGAAATGGCACTGAAGCTACTTACTACCATCAGCGATCTGGAAGGCTCAAATCAGGATCAGCTCGAGGCATGCCTGGAAGCGCGACGCGCCTCCTTGGCGAAGCAGTCGCTCGGCCAGTTGATTGGGCGCTATCGTGAAACAGTGTTCGGCGAAGGTGACTCCACCGAGCCCGCTGAGTCACCGGCGACCATTCGCGTCCAGTTCCGGATTCAAGGGCCGGAGTATCAAGCGTGGAAGACAGCTCAGTTAGCGGCCCTGGTCAACGAACGAAACCAGTTGGCGCATCACCTTCTGGAAGGGTTCAACCTGCGTACCAGCGAAGGCATTCAGGATCTTAAGGACCTGCTGGAGCCGCAAGCAGACCGGATACGGACCGAGATCCTTCAAGCGAAGGCCATCCTTGCAATCTGGCCCAAGGCTCACCAGCTCTTCATGGACGAGCTCACGGCCCAATTGGACGAAGATCCCTGAAGGTCACCGTCCGGCTTGTCCGGCTCCTTCTCTGACCCCCTCGCCCGGGTCCTTGCGTTGACCCGGAATGTCGGCCCGAATTCCGCCCGCGGCCGCCCCCGGAGCCGCCATGACCATCACCAACCGCCAGTCAGGCACCAACGTCCACGAGATCGCCGAGCACATCTACCGGATCAATACGCCGGTGGCATTGCCGGGGAACACGCCGTTCTCGTTCAACCAGTACCTGGTCGTCGATGACGAGCCGCTGCTGTTCCATACCGGGCTGCGCGGGTTGTTCCCGATGGTGTCCGAGGCGGTGGCCAGCGTGATGCCGCTTGAGCGATTGCGGCATGTGGCGTTCTCGCATGTCGAGGCCGATGAATGCGGTTCGATGAACCAGTGGCTGGCAGTGGCACCGCACGCCACTCCGCTGTGCGGGACGATCGCGGCGATGGTGTCGATGAACGACCTCGCCGACCGGCCGCCGCGCGCACTCGCCGACGGCGAAGTGCTGTCGCTTGGCCGTCATCGCGTGCGCTGGTTCGACGCACCGCACCTGCCGCATGGCTGGGAATGCGGCTACCTGATGGAGGAACACACCGCCACGATGTTCTGCGGCGACCTGTTCACCCAACCGGGGACCGGACACCTGTCGTTGACCGAGACCGACGTGCTCGGGCCCAGCGAAGCCTTCCGCCATCAGATGGATTACTACGCGCACGCGACCAACAGCGGCGCGATCCTGGAGAAGCTGGCGCAGGCGAACCCGCACACCCTGGCGTGCATGCACGGCAGTGCATGGCGCGGGGACGGTGCGGCACTGCTGCGCGCGCTGGCGGCGGAGCTGGCGCACTAGCCAGCAGCCTCTTCAGCGGACGGCGAATTCCCCCTGCCCGAGGATGTCGTCCTTGAGCCGCACTTCAATCTGGTAGCGCCCGGGCTTCCAACCGCCGGGCTGCGCACCGGACAGGACGAAACGCTTGCGCCCGCCTTCCTGCAGCGGCGAAGTCTGTTCGTGGTGGACCACCGGATGACCGGCGTCGTCCAGGTAGATCCAGCGGACGCTCAGCGACTGGCCCACTGCGTCCGGGGAAGTCAGCACATACTCGACGACCGCGCTGACCTTGTCGCTCGGCGCGAACATCGGCGTGAACATGGCCGCGCCCGTGTCGCTGCCTTCGGCTCCGAGCTGGGTAAAGGTGGACAGGACGCGTACGCCCTGGCTGCAGTGCGGCCATTCCGCTGGAGCGACAAAGTCCACCGGGACGCGTGCCCTGGAGTGAACCGGAACGCCGTACTCGAATGCCGGCCGGAACTTCCATTCCTTGGCCGCGGCGTAGGCAGCGCTGTCCAGGGACGGATGCCCGCTGGACTTCTCGACGACCGCGTCCACCACCGATCCTGCCGGCGAGATGGTCAGCAGGAGCTTGGTCAGGCCCGTCAGCTGCCGGCACAACGCCACCTCCGGCAGTCTGGGCGGCTGGTTGCTGAGCTTGAAGGGCGGAACGTACGCGGGCAGCCGCACGGACTGCGCGGGATCCGACGCGGGCGCCGATGGCGGAGGCGGAATCGGCGGCGGAGCGGGCACTGGCGGCGGCGGCGTCACTACCGGGTCCGCGGCAAGGCAGCTCCCGGCAAGCGGAAGGGCAATGGCGACCGCCATCCACGCGACGGCGTTGCGTGCTCTCAAGAGATCCCCCAGCGGAGCGCTACGGCCCCTCCAGCTGCGCGGCCTCCCCAGGCATCGCGTCAGCCCGGCGATATTCGCACGACCCGGCGCCCGCAAGCAGGCGGGACGGAGGCACGGTGCCTCCGTCCCGCCGAACGGTCAGCGCATGCCGCCAGCCGCGTTCAGCAGCTCACCGGTGAGCCAGCCGGAGGCGTCCGAAGCCAGGAAGACCGCGATCGACGCGATGTCATCGGGCTGGCCAATGCGACCCAGCGGGGTCTGCGCGACGGCGTGGTGGTTGAAGTCGGAGCCTATGAAGCCCGCGGCGATGGAGCCCTCGGTTTCGACCATGCCCGGGTTGATCGAGTTGACGCGGATCTTGCGCGGGCCCAGTTCCTGCGACAGCACACCGGTGATCGCATCCACCGCGCCCTTGGTGGCGGTGTATACGGCGCTGCCCGGCGGCGTGATGCGGGAGACCAGCGAGCCGATGTTGATGACGCTGCCGCCCTCGCCCAGGTGCTTGGCCGCTGCCTGCGTGGTCAGCAGCACGCCCAGCACGTTGATGTTGAAGTGGCGGTGGAAGTCAGCCTCGGTGACATCTTCGAGCGGCGCGAAGTTGTAGACGCCCGAGTTGTTGACGAGGATGTCGAGGCGCCCGAACTTTGCAACGGCCGCATCCACGATCGCCTCGGCGTCGACCTTGCTGGACACGTCGCCGCGCACGGCGACGGCCTTGCCGCCAGCGGCGGTAATGCGCGCCACGACCGCGTCGGCGGCCTCCTGGCTGGACGCGTAATTGACGACGACCGACGCGCCTTCGGCGGCCAGTGCGGTAGCGATGGCGGCGCCGATGCCCTTGGAAGCGCCAGTAACGACGGCGACCTTGCCTGCAAGCTTGCTCATGATCTTTTTTTCCGGAAGTGGGAGATAGGCAATGGCGAATGGCCACCGCTCCCGGAAGACTTGGAGCCAGCCCAGGCGGAGATAAGAGGGGATTTCAGGGAATGAACATCCCGCGTGCGGGATGGCGGGACGACGACCCGAGGGAAGGTGAATCGCGCCACCGATGGCGCGATTCACGGTCCGTCACCAGAGGCTTGCCGGAATCGCATCCGCGCACGGCGTGCCGGAAACGTCGGTCATGATCGGCTTGAGCATCTGTGTCACCAGGCCGACGTACTCGGCGAACTCGGCGTCGTTGGACGTGCTGCGCGAGTAGGCCGCTGTCGCGCAGGCGCTCCAGACGTGGGCGTTGCCCGGATCGCTCTTGGCCAGCGCCTCGTACTTCTCGGCAATCGAGCCGATGCCGTCGCCGTCGCCGTCATCGCTCGCGATCGCGGCGGCGCTGGCGGCGCTGATGAGGTCGAGCTGGGTCGGCACGTTGCCGTCGACACCGGGCTTGAACGCCTCGATGGTGTCGCCATCGACCACGCGCAGGCCATACGTCGCGTTGGTGTTGGGATTGAAGAAATGGTAGCTGCCGTCGGCTTGCGGCGAATAGGTCGACGTCTTGTTCGGCTCGACGACCACCAGCGAATCGCCCTGCTTCTCGACCTTGATGCTGTAGCTGCCACCGACGATGCCGTAGGTGCCGTTGACGAACTCGTGAGCGAACGCGGTCCCCACCGCGCAGCAGGCGGCCAAGGCCAGCGCTGCCTTGTGAACGATCTTCATGTTTTCCCCTGTAGTAGTGCCGGTTGCCGGCACGGCCGGAGGGTAGCGCATGGCCCGGCGGTGGGGGATGGGACGAATTCTTGGGGTGGCGATGGTTGGCCCTGTTAGGGCCACCAAGCGTCATCCATCCGCCTGATCGGTAGCATCGTGGCGGAGAATGTGTATTACGCTTGCTGCCCACGGCTATGCCGAATTGGGGCGCTGTCCTTGTCGTACGAAGTCGACTGGCCGCAGATCCTGGGATGGCTTGGGAAGAGCCAGACCGTATGGATCAAGAAGCTTTCCCGCAACGACTGCTCCTGGGCCGATGACCGGGACAAGCATCAGGCTGGCTTCTATGTACCCCACGACATCCGTGCCGCCGGATTTTTTCCTGCACTCTCCAACGTCAATGCCGACAAGTCGCACATCTTCGAAGCCCTTATTCAGACCGTCTGGCCAGAAACCGGTGAGCTGAAGCTCTCCCGCGTCGTCCACTACTCGAACAAGGGACCTGAAACGCATCTCACGCGCCTGCCCCGGGAACAGTTCGCCGGCCTTACTCCGGCATCTATCCTGGTCATGGGTTCATTTGAAGGCGCCGACGGCCCAGCCTGGTGGGCCCTTGTGGTCGACTCCGCATCAGAGACAGCCAGCGTCCTCGAGACCTTCTTCGATCTCGACAGCAACTTCCACAGCATTCTCGTCAATCCGGCAGATTTCATCAGTCGGGCCCGCGACGAGAATGAAATGCTCATTGAAGAACTGACCGAAGCGCTCAAGTGCGGGACGCTTGCTTCGTTCATTGCATCGGCCGCCCTGCCCGCCACGGAAACACTGGCTTTGATGGCCCAGGAGGAGTTCCTCAGGGGGCGGTCTGGTTCGCTGAACCCTTTTGAACTCGACGCGCCGGGCAACGCGGTCATGGAAATCAGTCGCGACATCGAGTATCGGCTGTATCGGCGTGCAGAGATGCGTCATCGCGCGGCCGAGGTACTGCGGATCCTCACCAGTCAAGGCGGAAGCACCGATATTGCCACCTCAGTTGTGCGCGGCTTCAGTGATCTGAATGCAACTTTCCTCAGTGCCAGCCAGCACCGCAAGTCAAGGGCAGGGATGTCCTTCGAGCACCACATTCGCCGGATGCTTGAAGACGGCGGCGTCCGCTACCAGGCCCAAGCCGTGACTGGGGGGCGGCGGCCGGATTTCGTCATGCCCGACGGAGCAGCACTGGGGCCCAAGGCGAAGGAGCACGGCATTTCACTGGTGCTGTCTGCCAAGACCACGCTGCGGGAGCGCTGGAAGCAGATCACGCTGGAGCGATTCGCCAGCCCCATCTTTCTGGCCACCGTTGACGATCGGATTTCCGACGATGCGATCATCGACATGTCGGCACATTCGATATGCCTAGTCGTTCCCGAATCGCTGAAAGAAAGCGACTACGACAAGCACGGCAACGTGATCACGTTCGCGCAGTTTTTCCGGGACCAGGTGCGAGACCGGCGTCCTGCCCTCATTCGCGCTCCTGTGTTTCACCTGACCTGAGCTCTCGCGAACACCTGCTCAGACGGAAAGGCTGCCGACTTGGTCCGCCAGTGCCTGTTGCAGTCCGTATTGCTCGGCACCGTGGTGTAGCTCGCGATGGCAGCTCGGGCATAGCGCGGCGGCATTGTCCAAGGTGTCATCACCCTCGTCAGCCAGCCTTTGGATGTGGTGAACCTCCAAGTACACCCTACCGTCTGTTCGCTTGAACAGGGCACGTGTGCACCCGGGCATTTCGCATCTGCCATCAGCCCGCGCCAGCGCGCCCATAACCACTAAGGGGTCACGAACAAAGTCGTTGCTGGTGACCGTCTTCCTTGCGGGCTTTCCTTTTGCCTGCTTCGCCCTGGCAATCAGCGCCCGCCGGCTGGCAGGCGTCGCCCTGCTTGCCACGGCATCTGCTACGTCCAGGACGGTGACATCCGATGATGGCACTTTCGCTGCGTAGACCTGGGACCCGATGTTTCCCAAGACGACGGCGTCACCCTTCTCCAACCAGGCGCTGATGATCTCAGTGCCAAGCCGTGCTTCGGGCGGGCGCCCCGCCCCTTCGCGCATAGCGTGGTAGTAGCTCGCCCTGACGGACGGCCTGGGATCGAACAGCAATGTGACATTGAACTGGGTTCCCGGGCGATGCGGCGAAGGTCTGAGCCCGGCCGCCTCAATGACAGCGAGCTGCGGTTTATTGAGAACATAGGCGGACCTCTTGATGTCAGTCGCCGAGACCCGCTTGACACCGAAGTTCTCAAAGATTTCGCTCCATGCGAGTGGCATTGCGCACTGAGTCCGGGTCGACCGAGGTTCATAAGGCTATTGGTGATTGCACCGGACCTCAACAGGCTGCGACCGGTCCGGATTCTCAGCGCATGCGACGCGAGCCCGGACAATTGAACGCAGACCGGTCTCGGTGGATCGCTGGGTCAAATGAGTGATAGATTGTCACTAAATCAGGGCGAACAAAGACATGACCCCACAAGAAGAAGAGCTCGTACTTCTCCGGCGAGTACTGGAAAGCTACGACCAGAAATACATCGCGGCCTACCTGGCCTCCGTGAGCCCGGGCGCGCCGTGTCGGGAAACCCTCAACCGCTGGCTCAATGGAAAAGCTTCAACGAGCCTTAGCCATGTCGAGTACAAGGCGCTGGAGGCTCTGCTGCCAAAGCCCGCCAGCACAAAGTCGCACGAGTTCGATTTCATCGATCTGTTTGCTGGCATCGGCGGACTCAGGCGAGGTTTCGAGGCAATAGGCGGGCGCTGCGTGCTCACCAGCGAGTGGAACAAGGAGGCCGTGCGCACCTACAAGGCCAACTACCACTGCGATCCGGAACATCACACTTTTAACGGTGATATTCGTGAGATCACCTTGTCAGACCGCGATGATGTATCCGAGGCAAAGGCCTACCGGCACATTGATGAAGTGGTGCCTGATCACGATGTACTCCTGGCCGGCTTTCCCTGCCAGCCGTTCTCGATCGCCGGAGTTTCCAAGAAAAATGCATTGGGCCGCGCTCACGGCTTTGAGTGCAAGACGCAAGGGACGCTGTTCTTTGACGTCGCCCGGATACTGGCGGCGAAGCGTCCTGCCGCATTTCTCCTTGAGAACGTCAAGAATCTGAAGAGTCATGACAAGGGTCGCACGTTCAAGGTCATCGTCGAGACCCTTAGTGAGCTCGGCTATTGGGTTTCCGACCTCGTACATGACGCAGAGAAGGATCCTAAGGTCATCGACGGGAGGAACTTCGTCCCGCAGCATCGCGAGCGCATCGTGCTGGTGGGGTTTCGGAAGGACCTTAATGTCCATGAGGGCTTCACGCTCAGGGATGTTGCAAAGCACTTCCCGAAGGACAAGCCCGCGCTGGGCGACATTCTCGACAAGAAGGTCGATGACAAGTACATCCTCACTCACAAGCTGTGGGAGTACCTGTTCAACTACTCGATCAAGCACAAGGCCAAAGGAAACGGGTTCGGCTACGGCCTGGTCTCCAGAGACAGCGTGACCCGGACACTGTCCGCCCGCTACTACAAGGACGGCTCAGAGATTCTCGTGGATCGTGGCTTTGATCATTGCAAGCCGCTCGAAGACCCAAAGAATCTGAAGAATCGCCCACGTCGCCTGACGCCCCGGGAGTGCTCCCGTCTTATGGGTTATGACGCACCGGGCGAATCGGAATTCCGAATTCCGGTGTCGGATACTCAAGCCTACAAGCAGTTCGGAAACTCAGTCGTCGTTCCGGTGTTCTCCGCGGTCGCAAAGCTGATGAAGCCACGAATCCTCGTGGCGAAGAAATCTGAAAAGACCACCACCACAAGGAAGGCAGTCAAACGCAGGCGTGTCTGACGTCCATGCCCCCGAAGCACGCGCGCGGAACATGCGCGCGATACGCGCACGTGACACAAAGCCGGAGCTGGCGGTCCGGAAGATCCTGCACCGCCTTGGCTTCCGGTTCCGGCTCCATGTCAGGGCGTTGCCCGGCACGCCGGACATCGTATTTCCAAAGCACAAGGCGGTGATCCTCGTACATGGGTGTTTCTGGCACGGTCACCGCTGCCATATGTTCAAAGTCCCCGGCACACGGACCGACTTCTGGCTGTCGAAGATTTCGGCCAACCAGAAGCGGGACCGAGCGGCTCTCTTGGCATTGGCGGCTGCAGGATGGCGCGTTCTTACAATCTGGGAGTGTGCGCTGAAGGGGCCAACGAGACTCACGCCCGAGGACTTGGCACAGCTATCCGCATCATGGTTGCTCTCGGATGCTCCCACTTGCGAACTTGGCCCCGACGGCTTGCGTGAAGAATACGGGTCGAGTGACCCAGCGTCCGAGGTGCAGTGAACATGGACCGGGCACGCAGCTCACGGTTCTCGACAGGGAACGGGTCAAATCCAGCTGACCGCATTCAATGACGTCAAGTTCCGGCGGTGCGCGCAGACCGACTAGATCACACCAGACTCCCGGGCCTTCGCAATGATGCTGGCCGCATGCAAGGCCTGCTTCTCTGATATCGCCTTGCGTCCTTGGGCTGCATAACTGGCAAGCGTCGTCACGAGACCTAGCTTCCATTGCTCCAGTTCGCCGGTTTCCCTGCCCCAGGCTGCGATTTTGAGCCAGTCATCCGCGGATATCTCCAGAGTTCTCGCGATGTTGCTCTGGTGCTCAGAACTCAATGGTGCAACCGTACGCCCCTTCCTTGGTCGGACCGCGCCGCCGTCGGCGTCGCCGCTAACGGCCACTAGCTCCGAATCGACACTGGTCGGAATGGTCCACTCAAAAGCCCGGAGCCTGTCCCAGAATGCGGACTTCTTGAAGCTTTCAGCCTCTTCGTAAGAAAGAGTTGAGGCCACTTCCTTCATCTTCTCAAGTACGACCGGAGCCCACTCTGTGACAAGACTAGTGAGTGCCGGGGAGATTTGCTGGGTTTGCCAGATCCGATCAAGATCGATACGGCGCGCCGAAGCGTTGGTGATCAGAGACAGCGTGTAGATCGCAACATTGATCCGATACTTCGTGATCTCCTGTATCGAGCGGACAATTGCGTGTACTTCGCGGAACAGGATTGCCTTCGCAATGTGCCGACGGTAGATCTCGGTCGAGATGTCGAAATCGGCCGCTCGCGACGCTGGATCGACAAAGGACGACATGAAGTGGGTGAAGCACTTCTGAGCGCCAAGACTGACTATATGTGGCATTGCCCGCCAAGCAACCTCGCTCCGGGCGAGCTCTTCCTTTGTCAGGCGCTGGCTAGTCGGATGGCGGCTGTCGAAATCCCTCATCCGCGCGGCCGTCGTGCCCTCGCGACTCCTAGCCGTTTGGTAGCCTCCCCGGGTCCTCTCATAGAACCATTTCGATGCCAGCCCAGGGGTCCACTCCCTACGTGAAACTCGTTCGAAAGCTACGTGGAAGGGATGGCTCGCACTCAGGTCAACTTCGCTGACCTTGTTCTGGCTGTTCGAGAAGCGCGAGATCAGCGGCACTACTTCGAAGAACCTGTCGCGATCCACTTGGATGACCTTGGCCTGCACGAACACATCATCGAGCGATGCTCCTAACGACTTCGCTCTGTGTAGCGAGGCCGTGGTCTGCCCGCCATTCACAATCTGCAACCCCTTGATAGATCGGATAACATCTTGGCCAGCACCAGTGCGGCCGTATACGATCTCTTCGGCTACGATCGTCACGCCGTTGTTGTACGCGACAAAGTCGCCTGGTCTTTCGCGGATTGTCTCCAAGATGCCTTTGTTCACCTTACCTCTAGCCTGCAGGTACGACCGTACATTGAGCTCAAGCAAGCGTGCCCCGTGCTCGTCGTAAAGATCCGCGAGAACCTTGCCGGGCAGAAGCGAAACGCAGGTGTGGTGGCCGCGCTCGTCTGCGTTCATGCGAGTACAGACCAGACCTTGTTCAAGGTGCCTAGTGAGGTCAACTTCAAGGGCTTCGGCAACGACACCGCCTTCCCGAAGCCGGCGAATGCGCTCGATGTCCCAGATGTCGTATGACGCTTCAACGCCGCGGATCTTTTCCTTGAATGTTGCTTCCTTGCGCTGACTCTGCCGTGCATTCGTTACAAGTATTATGCGAATGCGGTCTATGCTCTGACGTCGGGCGTGAATTGCTTCAGCCATGGAGCGCCGTTCGTCTGCCACATCAATCTCATCAAATAGACCATCCCAAGCGCGGGCAAGATAGCGGTCCACACGCCGGAAAGCGCGTTCTATGTCAGCAGATGTCAGGGAGTCGGGCCGTTCGGAAACGTTACGGTACTCGGCGACGACTACGTCGAGCCTTGAGTCCTCCTCGGGAAACCCGTAGCCATTCACCTTGAATGACGTATTCCCCTGCCCCCACTCGTGATGGCAGATGGTGGGAGACTCGAGAACGCCCGCCTGCTCCAGATCGTCGGCGACGATGCGGACAAAAGCATCTTCGCGGAAGCTGGCACGAAGACCGCCCGCCGGATTCGCCTCGGTGGTGACGTCAGCTTCAAGCTCGCCATAGAACGTCTGAAGATCTCTGCCGCTCAAGCTTGTTCTCCAAATCTGGCTGCGGATAGGACGGATGCGACATCGACTCTATGCGCCACACAGGCACCAAGCTGAACCGAGTACGAGAGATCGACGACGCCGGCCGGGATATCACCAATCCTGATACATGGGAAGGAATCATCAACAACGAAAGCCATCTCTCGAATCACGCTGAAGCCCCAATCGGCCCAAGGCGCGACATCTGGATTTGCTAGCCCTCTTGAAAGCAGGGTTTCAAGGAACGAGCCAGACAGCTCGCCCCCGAGCACCGCGCAGATCCGATCACGCAGAACGGACATAGTGATCCCCGCGCTCGGCCTGAATTCACAGTGGATGCACACAAGATGCAGCGCCTCAAGCGCAGAGCCGTCCAACTGCATCGCATTGCTGACGTGAACCTCCGTCATTTGTGCTGCAACTGACGTCTTGACCTCGACGGCACGAAGACCAAACGAGAAGTCTTGAGGCGCTCCGACTGGACCCAGCCAAGCGCGTAGAGCATCCGGTGACGGCGTTCCTGCCGCAATCATCGAAGCCATTGCATGCAGCTCTCCCCAAAGCCCGACATAAGACTCGCGGGAGATTCCATCGTCACCCTGCGCCTCGAAGAAGCGCTTCCAGGCACCGATCCGCTTGCAGAACAGAGCAGATGCGAGGGCGACATCGGAAGAAGCCCTGCTGACTGCAATCAGATCGGCGCATAGGATCGCGAAAATGGCCTTTCCGGCGCCTGGCCGCTCCTGGAGATGAAGAATGGCCTCGCTCTGTTGGGCAATGTGCTCCACGACAAGTTCGAAGCCCCGGCCCATCACGTACGCAAGATGACTACATGCCGACGCCACGACTTGGACGGAGAACCGTCGTAGTCCATCCGGCCGGACTAATGAGGCGTAGCAGGCCAACGTACCGCTGTCTGCGATCCTGCGCTGATAGGTCCCCGGAAGTTCACCCGATTCCAGATCGATCGCGCTCCAAACGGCATTGAGCTGTTCATGCGTCGCCATCATCGTCCTCACGACCGTACACCTTGTTGACCCGATAAGTGATTTCCTTTGCGGTGTCGCTTGCCGGGAAACTTATCGCCAATCCCATGACGACTCCCCTCTCCGGCTGGGGAGATCCCAGTTCAGCAGAATTCAGAGGGTAAAGGAGTAGCAGGCCATTATTCTTGCCACGAACCGCACGAATCTCGCGACCACCCGCGTTGTCGGGTGGTTGCTTGCCGTCGCGTTCCTTCTCCGGCTTTCTGAACCACCTCTCACGCGTACTTGCCAACGCGTCGTCAAGTTGCACGGTGCCAATTCCAGTCCTCTCATCGCTGGGACTGACGAGACGACGAATGGTGTATCGATCCCTTTGCTGCCTCACAGGAAATGGCTGCCGCCTGATAAGTCCCACTGCCTTTCCGCAAACTGCACTCGACTTCGCGTCCGACAGTCCAGACGAACACAGTTTTACTGTCCAGTCCGTCAGTTCACCAATCGCAACCTGGGCCTCGATGTAGCGTGCCAAGATGGCCGCATCGGCCCTTCGCGCATCCTTATGTGTCCGGTAACCCGAGCTCTTGAGGAGCTGGAGCACCTCGCCCGAGGTCACATCGTTCCAGATATATCCGCCCGCCTTCGTGCCCGAGGCTCGCGTACAAAGACCGTCCAGCCATGCCTCTGTGGTCTCTCGATTCCGATCCAACCAATCCGGATTACGGTCAAAGATGATGGTTTCCGCCACATCGCCTGAGAAGCTGAGCTTCATGGTCGTTCCGTTTGCCATCTTCACCGCGGAGGTCACAAGCAACACCGGATGCGCTCGCACCTTCAGTCCATACTCGGTTGGCGTACCGTTGTTAGCCACCATCTTCTCGAACTCGACGCGTAACTCCTCGCTCGCCATCGCGATATGGCCGAACCATTCAATGAGTTCACTTGGAATGTACAGCCTGCAGACATCCACGTAGCCATCGCGGTAGCCAAACCAACGGCCCATCTGCATGAGTGTGTCGTACATCTTTGACGATCGCAGGAAGTAACTGACGCTCAGTCCCTCCAGAGTGAGTCCGCGAGACAGTTTGTCACCGCCAATAGCGATGACGTTCAGCCCTTCCTTATGCTCCTCATAGTCGAGAATGTCGGCGGCTTCACCATTGATGATCTTCACCCGCACGCTCTTTGCCAACTGGGGAAGCGCCGCCTGCACTTCGTCCCAGCTTGGAAGATCAGGAACGTCCGACCCCAGAATCCTGGCGCAGCCAAGATTGGTCTCGATAAAACTACCTTCACTCAGTTCCCAGAGCCCCCTCATCTCGTCAACAATGGAAGGAGTACGGCTCCCGTCTCCGTAAACGAGGCGACGAACAGTATCCTTGAGTTCGGTCTCAACCTGAACTGCCACCCTCTTCTGCACGTCCGTGAATCTGGTGACGTGGATGAGCATAGAGTTGTGAGCAGGAGCCAGCGCTCGGACAGAACGTACGGTCGCAGCGAGTAGGAATGAGAGGATTGCTTCGCGCAGCGACGGGGGAACTCTCGATTCGCCGTCATACAGCGGAATATGCGCTGTTTTTGCATGCTGACGTGGCGGCATCCAGCCTTCGGTTTCTTCATCGTCGTCTGTGTCTGCATGATCCGAGACAGTACGCACCAGGGGAAGTGCCTCTACTCCCACGAGCCCCACCTCAGGGTCATTATCCAAGCCAAAGACTTTTGCCGGCCCCACATAGTTGTCTGGATGCGGAATGTTGACGATGAAACTTCGCGGGAAGAGATCATCCCCGTGGTCAGGAGTGCTTCCCTTGTCATGGATGAAGATGTTGGCGAATGGCGTCGCGGTATATCCGACGTATGCAACGCGCTCGAACAGTCTCAGGATCTGGCGAATTTGCCGATTGATGGTCTTAGGATTGTGCTCGGGATCAGGTTGACCGTACTCGTCAAACTTCTGACGTCCTGTGTCCACTGACGCCTGGTCGGCTTCGTCGTCGACCACCAGCACCGGAACCCCGGGCACAAATTTGCGACCTGTCTCCGGATCGTGAGCAACCGCCGCAGTGGTGATCCACGAAATGATGTTCTTGAGAACGCTTGAGTTCTTTTTGACCACGAACAACAGTGGCAGACCGCCAGGACTGATCCCAAACTGGGCTGCAACGGCGGCGTTGAAGTCGCCTCCTTGAAAGCGGCTAGTCCCGGTATTCGCCCTGACGGAGGGATCCAGCAGTCCCACACCCGTCGGCACAAAGCTCTGCGCCCCGGAACCCCGTGGCTGGCTCTTCCTCCCCAGAAAGCCTTCGTCCAAGCGAATCTGGGTCTGACATCGCAGGCTCTCATGCATGCCAGTCAGCACAATGATCACCTTATAGCCCGCGTCCGCGGCCTTTGCGATCAGCCCAGTGTAATTAGCGGTCTTCCCGGACTGTACGTGACCCACAACGAGACCGCGCCGGTCCCACATTCCGGGACGTTCCGGATCCTCTAGGCGAGACAGAACGTCTGACGTCACTCGGTCAACGCCCAAGTCAAACGACATTGCCGGCATCTTTGGCGAGATGTGGAGTTTGTATCTATCCCAGAACTTCCAGGAGATCTCCGGTCGTTTCTGGTCCAGCCAGTCTTCATGGCCATCGTCGCCGTCGAGAATCAGCGCCGGGGGCATGTAGACGGTGAAGCGCTCTTCAAGGACGCGCTGGAGCTCGGCCCTATCGACACCCTCAAAGGCCTTCATTCCGCACACCTGATCGACCACCTCCGCAATCCTCTCGGAGGAAACTACCCCGCCGCCGCCAAGCATGAGCTGGCACATTCCAATAACATTGCTCGAACAGCTATTCACCTTCCAGCTCCTTGATCAGCTTTGGAAAATCCATGAAGGGCTCGATGTTCCTCAACGCGGAGATGGCCAACTGGGGCGAAAGCCCACTCTGCTCCAAGTGATCGCGGATACAGCGAAGGTCTGACCTGATCACATCCAAGCTGACGTCGTCGTAGGCTGAGCTGGTCGTCTCCTGAACCGCATCCAGCCAGATCTGCTGAATCGGGATCGTCTGCTCGAGCAATCGAAAGAGCCTGTCGAACTCCACCGATTGCCCCGCTGACGAGATCGCCGACGCGACAAGCGGATGACTGCGATTGATGACGTATCGTGACTTCGACCCGTTGCTCAGCACGTGCCACGGTCTGACAACTTCTTCCTTCGGTACTGCCCGCTTTCCGTATCGCCCGCGATGCACAAATACAGACCGGGCTCGTTCGCGTACTGTCTCGGCTAGGTGTGTGAGCCGAGGCCGGACGATTGCCGGAGGCCGCGCTGTTGATTTCTTTACGTCCAAGTGCCAGTCAGCATCGGTCGTATTTCCGATCTCTATCGAGATTCTCGCGAGCCTGAACTCTTCTCGGATGGTCCAGCGCGTCGGCGATCCAAGGCCGAGCCAGTCTCCGCACAGGAGCAGTCGGCCGTTGCGATAGACGTAAAAGCCCTGCTGAGCGTTCCACCCATTTGGACCGCCGGACCGCTCAAACTCCTCGTTGGTCAATTTATCTTTGTGGGGCAGCACGAACCCTTGGAAGAGGATCTCGGTCCCGCGATACTCGATTGACTCGATCGGGGTCGCGATGACCTGAAGCGCGTTGTCCAGGTAGGGGTTCCATGAACGCACGGCGGAACCATTCACTGAGATTCTCAGTGTTTTGGCCTCAATGAACTTGTGGTACGTCAGGCCCAAGTGCTGTTCGACCTCCTCAATCTGCGCATGAAATCGGGTCTGCCCGACGGGGTCCTGCGCGCCCGTACCCTCATTCACTACTCGGTCCAACTTTCCCCAGACCACGGCCGTCCCGCTTTCGAGCCCGGAAATAACATCGGCATACGGCTTGGCCGACTGCGTTATCACCTTCAGCAACCGCCACTCATTCCGGTCTGCGACGTAATCAAGATCCCACGTCCGGACAGCCAGGTTTCCGCCCTTTCTTTTGGAGATGACGCAGAGCTGCCTACACTGTGAGAAAGACGCGGTCTTCAGACCCAAGCCGAAACGACCCAAGTCAGAAGCGTCGCGAACTTCGAGCGGGTTGCGTGAAGCAGGCCGCATCGCCTCCCTGAGTTCGGTCTCGGACATCCCGTCGCCGTCATCGATGATCGCGATGCAGGACTGATCGCCATCCCAGACGAAATCGAGCCGAATTACCCGGGCATGTGCTGCGATTGAGTTGTCGGCGATGTCGGCGACAGCGGTGGGGAGGGAATAGCCGACAGACCTGAGTGATTGCAGAAGAGAAGCGCCAGGCGGGACATTGTCGTAGTCCGCCTGATCGTCTGAGTTGAAGTCCACGATAGTCACGATCCCTCCTGCCCCGATACCGGCATCGCATCTGCCAGACCAGCGCCCCCGCGCCAATCTTCACTTCCGTTGAAATCCCGTAAATCGGGAAACGCTCCTTGGCTGGATTCCGCCCCGCCGGAAACGTGCCGAGGCGAGTCCAAGCAAGAAAATGAACGGTGGCCAAGGAACTTTACGAGAACCCGAAAGCGGGAATCCGAGAAAGTTTCTCTCCCTTGCAGTTTCGACACCACCCGATCTTCCTGAACGGGCGATCGCGCTGGCCGGGAGGACGGTCGTGCGGGTGAGACCCGCTCCAAGTCGGATTGGCGGGCAAAGGGTGTGTCTGCCACAGCGAACCCACCGGCTTCAGGCGGCTGGCGCTTGGCCGCGCCCTAGTCGAGCATTGCCTGATAGTAAGAGCCCCGCGTTTGCGGGGCTCGAAGACTACGCGTAGATCGGGTTTGGCTTCTCCCCATCAAGCTTGTAAGTCTTGATGGCCCGCGCCACATCCTTCCCCGTCATCTTCCCTTCCGCCGCCAGCGCTGCGATCGCGGCGTGTGCGATGTAGTAACGGTCAACCTCAAAGTGACGGCGCAGGTTCGCACGCGTGTCGCTGCGGCCGAAGCCGTCCGTGCCCAGCACCGTGTAATGCATCGGCACGAATGCGCGGATCTGGTCGGCGTAGGCGCGCACGTAGTCGGTCGCGACGATCGCCGGGCCCTGGCGGCCTTCCAGCAGCTCGGTCACGTACGGCTTGCGCGGGGTCTTCGCTTCCGGGTTCATGCGGTTCCAACGCTCGGCATCGAAACCATCTCGACGCAGTTCGTTGAAGCTCGGGCACGACCAGATGTCGGCGGTGACGCCGAAGTCCTTGTCGAGCAGTTCCGCCGCGGCGATGGCTTCGCGCAGGATCGTGCCGCTGCCCATCAGCTGCACGCGCAGTTCGCCCTTCTTCGCCTTGCCGGCGTCCTTCAGCAGGTACATGCCCTTGATGATGCCGTCCGCGGCGCCTTCCGGCATGTCCGGGTGGCCGTAGTTCTCGTTCATCAGGGTGATGTAGTAGTACTCGTCCTGCTGCTCGGTGAGCATGCGCTGCATGCCGTGCTGCACGATCACCGCCACTTCGAAGCCGAAGGTCGGGTCGTACGCGCGGCAGTTCGGGATCGCGCCGGCGAGCAGGTGGCTGTGGCCGTCTTCGTGCTGCAGGCCTTCACCGTTCAACGTGGTGCGGCCGGCGGTGGCGCCGAGCAGGAAGCCACGGGCACGCATGTCGGCGGCCTGCCAGGCGGCGTCGCCGATGCGCTGGAAGCCGAACATCGAGTAGTAGATGTAGAACGGCAGCATCGGGAGGTCGTTGGTGCTGTAGCTGGTGGCCGCGGCCATCCAGCTGGCGAACGCGCCGGCTTCGGTGATGCCTTCTTCCAGCACCTGGCCGGCCGCGTCTTCGCGGTAGTACATCAGCTGGTCGCGGTCGACCGGCTTGTACTTCTGGCCGTGCGGGGCGTAGATGCCGATCTGGCGGAACAGGCCTTCCATGCCGAAGGTGCGCGCTTCGTCGGCGACGATGGGCACCACGCGCGGGCCAACCTGCTTGTCGCGCAGGATGATGTTCAGCGCCTGCACGAACGCCATCGTCGTGCTGATCTCGCGCTCGCCGGTGCTCTTGAGCAGGCGGTCGAAGCCTTCCAGCTTCGGCGCTTCCAGCGACTGCGTGGACTTCTGGCGGCGCTGCGGCAGGAAGCCGCCGAGCGACTTGCGGCGCTCCATCATGTATTCCACTTCCGGCGAATTCTCGCCCGGATGGAAGAACGGCACCTTGCCGTCGGCCAGCTGCGCATCCGTGACCGGGATGTTGAAGCGGTCGCGGAACATGCGCACGGCGTCGTCGTCGAGCTTCTTGGTCTGGTGGGTCGGGTTGAGCGACTCGCCAGCCGCGCCCATGCCGTAGCCCTTGACCGTCTTGGCGAGGATCACGGTCGGCATGCCCTTGGTGTTCACGGCCTCGTGGTACGCCGCGTAGACCTTGTGCGGATCGTGGCCGCCGCGGTTGAGGCGCCAGATGTCGTCGTCGCTGAGGTTGGCGACGAGCTGGGCGGTCTCGGGGTACTTGTTGAAGAAGTTCTCGCGCGTGTACTTGCCGCCGAACGCCTTGCAGTTCTGGTACTCGCCGTCGACGGTTTCCATCATCAGCTGGCGCAGCTTGCCGGTGGTGTCGCGCGCCAGGAGCGGATCCCAGTAGCTGCCCCACACGGTCTTGATGACGTTCCAGCCGGCGCCGCGGAACTGGCCTTCCAGTTCCTGGATGATCTTGCCGTTGCCGCGCACCGGGCCATCGAGGCGCTGCAGGTTGCAGTTGATGACGAAGACCAGGTTGTCGAGGCCTTCGCGGCCGGCGACCGAGATCGCGCCGAGCGATTCGGGCTCGTCCGTCTCGCCGTCGCCGAGGAACGCCCAGACCTTTCGGTCGGACTTGGGCATCAGGCCGCGGCCTTCCAGGTACTTCCAGTTGCGCGCCTGGTAGATGGCGGCCAGCGGGCCCAGGCCCATCGACACGGTCGGCACCTGCCAGTAGTCCGGCATCAGCCACGGATGCGGGTAGGAGCTGATGCCGCGGCCGTCGACTTCCATGCGGAAGTGGTCGAGCTGCGATTCGCTGATGCGGCCTTCCAGGAACGAACGGGCGTAGATGCCCGGCGAGCTGTGGCCCTGGACGCCGATCACGTCGCCCGGGTGGTCGGCGCTCGGTGCGCGCCAGAAATGGTTGAAGCCGACGTCATAGAGCGTGGCCGCCGAAGCGAAGCTGGCGATGTGGCCGCCGAGGTCGCCGGGCTTGCGGTTGGCGCGCACGACCATGGCCAGCGCGTTCCAACGGATGATCGAACGGATGCGCCATTCCATCGCGTGGTCACCGGGGCTCTTGACCTCCATGTGCGCGGGAATGGTGTTGATGTATTCGGTGGTCGGCGAGAACGGCAGGTGCGCGCCGGCGCGACGGGTGACTTCCACCATCCCTTCGAGCAGCTGGTGGGCGCGCTCGGCGCCCTCGCGCTCGATGACGGCCTGGACGGACTCGATCCACTCGCGGGTCTCGGTCGGGTCCGGGTCGTTCTGGAGGATGTCGGAAATCGCGGCGTGGAGAGAAGTCATGCGTATCGCGGCCCCTATTGGCCGCGCCTCGTGTGGGGCGGGGGTTTAGAGTCCGGATTCTAACAGGGCGACACCGGTGGACCAGCCTGCTGCAGTGGGCCGCAGCGTTGCGACGAAAGGGGGATTGAAAGGCTGGAATCCCTACGGGCGCGAATGGGGCCACCCTGGTTTCGTCATTCCCGCGAAGGCGGGAACCCATGGACGTTGCTGTCCCGGCGAGACATGAAAGACGCCGGGTCCCCGCCTTCGCGGGGATGACGGGATCTACCTGCTCGGCGGCGCGATCGGCACGCCCAGGACTTCGCGCTGGAAGTTCAGCATCTCCTCGCGGGTCACGCGCTCGTCGTGGTTGGCGTCCATGTGCTCGAACAGCGAGCGGGCGCCGGCGGCGTGTTCCATCGCGGTGACGACGCCGTCGCCGTCCAGGTCCATCGGCATCGGGTCGTTCGGCGGCGGCGGTGCGGCAGTGGCCACGGGAGCCGGCGCGGGGGCCGGCGTCGGCGGCGGGGTCGATTGCGCCCAGAGCCAGGCGGGTACGGCGACAATGGTCAGGACCAGCAACAGGCGGACTGCGGCTTTCATGATTGGACCCCCGAGGGATGACGGCTCGGCACACGGTATCGGCCGCTGCGTATGCGTGCTGTCACGCTGGCCCCGGCCGCCGTCGGCCATCGCCGTGGCCTGCCTGCTCGCCCTGCCCCCGGCCATGGCGCAACAGGCGCCTCCGGCGGCCACGACCCTGGATACGGTCGAGGTGCTCGGCGCGCACCATGAACTGTCCGACTTTCCCGGCTCGGTCACCGTCATCGACGGGGACACGCTGCGCGCCGGGCAGCGCCAGGTCTCGCTGTCGGAGGCTCTGGTGCGGGCGCCGGGCATCACCGTGCTCGATCGCCAGAACTACGCGCAGGACCTGCAGGTGCAAAGCCGCGGCTTCGGTGCGCGCTCGACGTTCGGCATCCGCGGGATCAAGTTGATCGTCGATGGCATTCCTTCCTCCGCACTCGATGGCCAGGGCCAGGCGGCGAGCTTTCCGCTGAGTGCGCTCGATCGCATCCAGGTGCTGCGCGGGCCGCTGGCCTTGCAGTACGGCAACGCGGCCGGCGGTGCGATCGTCGGCGAGACAGTCCTCGATGGCGGGCACGGTGTCGATGTCGATGCCTGGGCCGGATCCAATGCCAGTGGCCGGATCGCAACCGGTATCGAAGGCGCCAGCGACGACGATGCATGGCGCTGGCAGGCACTTGGCAGTTACTTCAGTACCGATGGCGACCGTCCACATAGTTCCGCCGAGCGTGCACAGCTCGATGCGATCGCGCAGTGGGTGCCTGGCGAAGGCCAGCGGCTGCGACTGGTCGCGGGTGGTTTGCATCAGCCCTACACCGACGATCCGCTCGGACTCACCCGCGCGCAATGGCAGCGAGATCCGCACGGGACCGATCCGGTGGCCGAGCTGTTCGACACGCGCAAGCGCATCGACAACGGGCAAGCCGGCGCTCGCTGGGAGGATGCCTACGCGACGGGGCGCGAGTACTGGCTGGGCGGTTATGGCGTGGCGCGTGACGTCGTGCAGTTCCTGGCGATCCCGATCGCGGCGCAGCGCGCGCCGACCAGCGCCGGCGGCGTGATCGACCTGGGACGCCAGTCGACCGGTGTCGAAGCCGGGCATCGCTGGGACGGCGAGCATGGCGCGCTGACCGTCGGTGCCGAGGCCGGCTGGCTGCACGAGCAGAGGCGCGGCTACGAGAACTTCGTCGGCACGCAGCTCGGCGTGCGCGGACGACTGCGTCGCGACGAGGACAACCGCATCCGCAGCAACGAGGCCTACGTGCTGGGCGATCTGCGGCCGGCCGATGACTGGACGGTGCTCGGCGCGGTGCGGCATGCGCGCCTGCACTTCTCGTCCGACGATCACTACATCGCGCCGGGCAATGGCGACGACAGCGGCAGCATCGACTACAGCGAGACCGCGGCATCGCTCGGCGTGGCCCGTGCGTTTGGCCATGGCGAAGTGTTCGCCAGCGTCGGCCGCGGCTTCGAAACGCCGACGGTGACCGAGCTGGCCTATCGGCCCGATGGCGGCGCCGGATTGAACTTCGACCTGGAACCGGCGCATTTCGACAGCGCCGAAATCGGGGCGCGCTGGCGTTTCGGTTCCGGCGACGCCAGCATCGCGGCCTACCGCATCGACGGCGAGGACGAGATCGTGCCGGCCGACAACCGCGGCGGCCGCGCCAGCTTCGCCAACGCCGGACTGACGCGTCGCGAAGGCGTGGAGGCGGGCATCGAGGCGCGCTTGCACCCGCGATGGTCGTACGTGCTGACGGTCAACTGGTTGCGGGCACGCTTCACCGAGCCTTTCAGCTATCGCGTGGTCAGCGGTGGCGTCGAGCAGGTGCAGCAGGTGGAGGCGGGCAATCGCATTCCCGGCATTCCGCAAGCCGATGGCTATGCCGAGCTGGCCTGGAACGATGCCAGTGGCCGGATCGTCGCCGCGCTGGAAGCACGTGCCAGCGATCGCATCGCCACCGACGACCGCAACACGGACTACGCGCCGGGCTATGCGCAGTTCGCGCTGCGTTTGCAGTGGCGCGCGGCGGCCTCGGGGTGGCGCGCGTTCATGCGCGTGGACAACGTGTTCGATCGCGAGTTCGCCGGGTCGGTGATCGTCAACGAGGGCAATGCGCGGTACTTCGAGCCGGGGGCGGGACGTGGGGTGACGGTGGGGGTTGGCTGGGGGAGCAACGGCGCTGGGTTCCCGCCTTCGCGGGAATGACGGTCGGGGCCGGGAACGACGGCGAGCGTTAGCACCGGCATCACATCCCGGCGCTATGCTGCGGCCAAGGGGCTCCCGATCCGGTACCGCCATGACCCAGCTCATTGCCGAGTTGCCTGCGTCCGGCCGCGCGGTGCCCTGGTACCGGAGCCTGCGCACGCGCCTGGTGCTGTGGATCTGCGTCGGCTGCGTCGCCGTGCTGCTGGCGGCGACGCTCATCGTGCAGGCACGTTCGGCGCGGTTGCTGACTGCGCAGAGCGAACGCGAGATCAGCACGCTCGCCGAACAGACCGCGCTCGGCCTGCACGCAACGCTTGAGTCTGTCGAAGTCGGCGCCAACACGCTCGGCGAGGCCGTGCGCGGCGTCGGCCGTGATCCGCGCACGCTCGACGCCCTGCTCCGCGCCACCGTGGCCGGCGACGACGACATCGCCGGGGCGATGCTGGTGCTGGAACCTGGCGCGCTCGATGACGGCGATGCCGCCTACAGCTGGTACGTGCGCCGCGATGGCAAGGGCTACTACACCCAGCCGATGCGCTCGCGCGGCTACGACTACCACGACCAGCCGTGGTGGAAACGCACGATCGGCGAAGGTCGCGCCTGGTGGTCGGAGCCCTACCGCAATGCCGCCACCGGCGAGCAGACGTTCGTCACCTACAACCGACCGATCCGCCGCGATCCCGACGACCACACCTCGACGCCGGTCGGCATGGTCAGCCTCGACGTGCCGGTCAGCCGCCTGCGCACGCTGATCGGCCAGCAGACACCCGACTCGCCGGTGCAGCGCGTGGTGCTGAGTCCGGAACACCTGTACGTCGTGCACCCGTCTCCGGCGCTGGAGCTGAAAGTGCGCCTGGACGACCGCGTAAGTCAGGTCGAAGGCCGCATGCTGCAACCGTTGCTCGACGCCGTGCGCGAGCGCCGCAGCGCCGACGTGACCTACCTCGACCCGACCACCGGCACGCGTCGCATCGGCCTGGTGCAACCGGTGCCCGACAGCCTGTGGACAGTCGCGGTGTCGGTCTCCGAGCAGTACGCGCAGGAGCAACTGCGCAGCACGACACGGGCGGTCATCGCCGGCGGCCTGCTCGCGGTGCTGGTCCTGGTGCTGGTGCTGTGGCTGATTGCGCGACCGATCACGCGGCCGTTGCTGGCATTGACCTCGTCGGCCGGCCACTTCGCCGCCGGCGAGTTCGACTGGCCCTTGCCGCACACCACCCGCCGCGACGAAGTCGGCCTGCTCGCACGCGCCTACGACCGAGCGCGAAGCTCGATCAAGTCGCAACTGGCGGAAATCGAGCGCATGGCGCGCAGCCGGCAGAAGCTCGAGAGCGAACTGTCGATCGCGCGCGACATCCAGCTGGCGATGCTGCCGCCGGCACCGACGCTGCACGCCGATGGCCACTGCCTGCAGGCACATGCACTACTGGAACCGGCCAAGGCGGTCGGCGGCGACTTCTATACGTTCTTCGTCCGCGACGAGCGCGTGCTGTGGTTCGTCATCGGCGATGTTTCCGACAAGGGCGTGCCGGCGGCGCTGTTCATGGCGCGGGCGATGACGGTGCTCGAAGTCGCCACCAGCCTGGGCGGTACGCCGGACAAGGCGTTGCGGGTGGCCGCCGCGCGCCTGGTCGAAGGCAACGACACCTGCATGTTCGCCACCGTGCTGTGCGGAGCGATCGATGCCGGCAGCGGCGAGGTGGTGCTGGCCAGCGCCGGCCACGAGGCCCCGGTGCTGCTGCATGCCGATGGCCGCCGCGAGTACCTCGACGTGCCGACCGGCCCGCCGCTGGGCGTCGACATCGCCGACAGCTACCCGCTATGGCGCGGCCGGCTGCAGCCCGGCGATGCGTTGGTGGCCTACACGGACGGCATCAGCGAGGCGCTCGACGGCGGACACAATGCCTTCGGTACCGAGCGCCTGCTGACCGCGTTGCCGGTCGGCGCCGACGCCCGAGGCCTGTGCGAGGTGCTGGTGGCGGCCGCACATCGGTTCGCCGACGGGGCCGCGCAGTCCGACGACATCACCGTGCTGGCATTGAGTTTCGATCCATCGACCGGGGGGAATGCCTGATGCGACTGCGCCTGCAGATCCCGTGCGAACGCACGCAGCTGGGGCTGCTGCTCGATTCGATCGAGCAGTCTTTGCTCGAGCATGGCATCGCCAGGGAATTGCGCGACGACATGCGCCTGATCGCCGAGGAGGTGGTCTGCAACGCGATCGAACATGGTGACGACGGCGGCGAACACGCGCAGCGCCGAATCGCAGTCGACATCGCCCGCGACGACGACGGCCTGCATGTCGAGTTCCGCGACAACGGCAAGCCTTTTGACCCGCTCGACCACGACCCACCGGAACTGGACGCCGACATCCTCGACCGGCCGGTCGGCGGGCTGGGCGTGCACCTGGTGCGCGAACTGGCGCGCAGCGTGCGCTATGTGCGCGAGGAACCTTACAACGTGCTGCACGTGGTGCTGCGTACACGCTGAAACTTCAAGCCCCTTGATTGCAAGGCAAGTCCCCCACGAGGTCGCCCATGGAACTCCAGATCCACATCGATCCGCCCAGCAACGGTTCGCAGCGCATCGCCCTCGGTGGCCGCCTCGACACCGACAGCTACGCCGAGTTCGACCGCCAGCTCGAGCCGCTGTTGCCCGGCATGCAGTCGTTGCTGCTCGACCTGAGCGAGCTTGTGTACATCAGTTCGGCAGGAATCCGCTCGATCTTCCGCGCACGCAAGGCGCTGGCGGGGCACTCGGGCAAGGTGCTGGTGCTCAACCCGCAGCCGCAGATCCAGAAGGTGTTCGATGTGGTGAAGGCGGTGCCGCTGAACGAGATCTTCTCGTCAGCGGCAGAGGCCGATGCGTATCTGGATGCGATGCAGAGGAAGGTGCTGCGCGGGGATGAGGACGAAGACTAGCCGCCCTGCCCCAGCGACGCGCGAATCTGCGCATCCACCGCCGCGATCGCCGTCATGTTCACCACCCGGCGCGGCGTCGACGCCGGCGTGAGGATGTGCGCCGGCTTGTCCAGGCCCATCAGGATCGGCCCGATCGCCACGCCTTCGGTCATCACCCGCACCATGTTGTAGGTGATGTTGGCGGCGTCCAGGTTCGGCATCACGAACAGGTTGGCGCGGCCCTTCAGCAGCGTGTTCGGGAAGATGCGGTGGCGCAGCTCCTCGTCCCACGCGGTGTCGGCCTGCATTTCGCCGTCCATCTCCAGCTTCGGCACGCGCTGCTTGATCAGCTGGTAGACCTTGCGCATCTTCGCCGCCGACGCGTTGTCGTGGCTGCCGAAGTTGGAATGCGACAGCAGCGCCACCTTCGGCTCGATGCCGAACAGCTTCAGGCGGAAGCTGGCCTGCAGGGTCGCCTCGGCGATCTGCTCGGCGGTCGGATCGCACTGCACGTGGGTGTCGAGGAAGAACCACACGCCCTGGTCGTTGATCACGCCGGTCATCGCCGCCGTGCCGGTCACGCCCGGGTCGAAGTCGAAGATGCTGCGCATGTAGCCCAGCTTCTTGTGGAAACGGCCGACCAGGCCGCAGATCATCGCGTCGGCTTCGCCGCGCTCGACCATCAGCGCCGCGATCAGCGTCGGCCGCGAGCGCAGCAGGTTCTTCGCCGCCGCCGGCGTCACGCCGCGGCGTTCGGTCAGGGCGTGGTAGGTCTGCCAGTAGTCGTTGAAGCGCGGGTCGTCGTTGATGTTGGTCAGTTCGAAATCGACACCGGCGCGCATGCGCAGGCCCAAGCGCTGGATGCGCGTGTCGATCACGTCCGGACGGCCGATCAGGATCGGGTAGGCCAGGCCGTCGTCGATCACCGTCTGCACGGCGCGCAACACGGTCTCTTCCTCGCCCTCGGCGTAGACCACGCGCTTGCGGTCGCTGCGGGCGCGGTCGTAGACCGGCTTCATCACCAGGCCGGTGCGGTAGATGAAGGTGCCGAGCTTTTCCTCGTAGGCGCGCATGTCCTCGATCGGACGGTTGGCAATGCCCGATTCCATCGCCGCCTGGGCCACGGCCGGGGCCAGCACCACCAGCAGGCGCGGGTCGAACGGGCGCGGGATCAGGTATTCGGCGCCGAAGGTCGGCACCTCGCCGCCATAGGCACTGCCCAGGTCGGACGATTCCATCCGCGCCAGCTTGGCGATCGCGCGCACGCAGGCTAGCTTCATCGCCTCGTTGATGCCGGTCGCGCCGACGTCGAGCGCGCCACGGAAGATGTAGGGGAAGCACAGCGCGTTATTGACCTGGTTCGGGTAGTCCGAACGGCCGGTGGCGATGATGCAGTCCGGGCGGACCTTCTTGGCGTCCTCCGGCAGGATCTCCGGATAGGGATTGGCCAGCGCCAGGATGATGGGCTTGTCGGCCATCGTGGCCACCATCTCCGGCTTGAGGATGCCGCCGGCGGACAGGCCCAGGAAGATGTCGGCGCCTTCGACGATTTCAGCCAGGGTGCGGTGCGCGGTGTCGCGCGCGTAGCGCGCCTTGTCCGGGTCGAGATGGTCGCGGCCGGTGTAGATCACGCCCTCGCGGTCGAAGGCGGTGATGTTCTCTTTCTTGACGCCCAGCGCAACCAGCATGTCCAGGCAGGCGATGCCGGCGGCACCGGCGCCGGTGGTGGCGATCCTGATGCTGCCGATGTCCTTGCCGACCACTTCCAGCGCGTTGATCACGGCGGCGCCGACGATGATCGCGGTGCCGTGCTGGTCGTCGTGGAACACCGGGATCTTCATCCGCTCGCGCAGCTTGCGCTCGACGATGAAGCACTCCGGTGCCTTGATGTCTTCCAGGTTGATGCCGCCGAAGGTCGGCTCCAGGCTGGCGATGATGTCGACCAGCTTGTCCGGGTCGCGTTCGTCGATTTCGATGTCGAACACGTCGATGCCGGCGAACTTCTGGAACAGCACGCCCTTGCCTTCCATGACCGGCTTGCCGGCCAGCGGGCCGATGTCGCCGAGGCCGAGCACCGCGGTGCCGTTGCTGATCACCGCCACCAGGTTGCCGCGCGCGGTCAGTTCGCTGGCGCAGTTGGGGTCGGCGACGATCGCCTCGCAGGCGAAGGCCACTCCCGGCGAGTAGGCCAGGGCCAGGTCACGCTGGGTGACCATCGGCTTGGTCGCGCTGACCTTGATCTTGCCGGGCGGGCTCAGGCGGTGATAGTCCAGCGCGGCTTGCTTGAGGTCGTTTGCGGGCGAGTTGTCGGACATCTGAGGGAAAACCACAGGCGGGCCGCAGATTCTAGCCGCTTCCGGCGGAGGCCGAGGACGGCACGGTATGGCGCGGTTGCCGGCCGTTACGCACAATGCCCGCCTCAAGGGCGCGCGATGGACACGATGGGCACAGGGAATGGGTGGCAGCAGCGGTGGTTCTGGCTGGCGGTTCTGGCCGCGGTGCTGCTGGTGCAGGCGCCACTGGTCTTCAATCCCGGCTATTTCAGCCATGACGAGCTGCAATGGGCGGCATTTGCCGGGCACGACGCCAACCTGCTCTCGCGCGGCTATCTGTGGACCGGCCTGGACAGCTTCCAGTACCGGCCACTGACCTTCAGCCTGTGGCTGTGGTTGTCGCAGCACCTGTTCGCGCACCCGTACCTTTTTCACGGCCTGATGGTTGCCTGGGGCGGCCTCAATGCGGTGATGCTGGCGCTGCTGCTGCGTCGCTTCGACGTCCCCGCCAGGGCCGCCTTTGTCGGCGCGCTGATATTCGCCCTGAGCCCTTATGCCGTGCAGACCCATGGCTGGGTCGGCACCATCGGCGACCTTGTCTGGGTCGGCTGCGCGCTGGCGACCGGACTGCTGGCCCAGCGCGGGCGGTCGCCGTGGTGGATCGCCGCCGGTGCCGCGGCGCTGACCGCGATCGGCCTGCTGTCGAAGGAGTCGGCAATCGTCATTCCGGCCCTGACCGCGATCGCCTGGCTGTTGCTGGGCCGTCCGCGCAGCTGGCTGTTGGCGACCTGCGGCGCGCTGGTGCCGGCGGCCATCTACCTGTCGCTGCGATTGGGTGTGATCCTGTTCTCACCGCGCGAAGCGGCGAACTACGGCTGGAGCCTGGGCTTCATCCCGCTGCGCTGGCTGGAGTACCAGGTGTTCACGCCGATGGCGACCCGGCTGGGTATCACCGGCCTGCTGCCTGCAGGCTTCTCCGAGCCGCGGATGTGGGTCGGCCTGGGCATCTGGCTGGCGCTGGCCTGGACGTTCTGGCGCGCCGGCGCGCGCTGGCTGCTGACCTTCCTGCTGCTGGGCGCGGCGGCATTGGGCCCGGTGATGATCCTGGCCGAATCGGCCAACCAGTACGGCTACGGTTATGCCGCTGCAATCGCAGGCCTGGGCGCCGCCGCATGGTCGCGGGTGGGTCGCGGCGGTCGCATCGTGCTGGTGCTGGCGGCGCTGTTGAGCACATGGCACGGCGTCAACGTCATGCGCCGCATGCACCAGATCGGCGAGTTGCAGTCACTCTTCTCGCCATCGCTCGCACGCGCGGTAGCCGCTTCCGGCAACAAGATAGTGCGGATCCGTGCAATGGACCCGGGCCAGCACTGGATATACCTCCGCCTGAGCCATCACATCCCGAGCTACGACGGCGTGCCGATCGGCGACCGCGTGGTGCTGGTCGCCAGCGATGCTCCAGCCGACTACGTGATCGGCAAGGACGGCGCGTTGTCGCCGCTGCGCTGAGATGACTCGGCACGGCTGCCGGGCTCGATCCGGTAGCCGACGCCGCGCACGGTGACGATGCTCAGCCGTGCCGAAGCCAGCTTGCGACGCAGGCACCCGATGTAGCCGCGTCACAGTCGAGAGTCCGGTCAAGCGCATCAGAGCTCTGGCGCTTTCCCGTCCACCACGATCTTGTCCAGCCGGATCCGGTTGGCGAACAGCGAGAACGCCAGCATCCCCGCCAACCCGTTGGCGCGCGCCACCCAATGCGGCAACCAGCGCGCCGGCTTGATCACACCGTCGGCGAACAGCGGCTCGAAGCGCTGCACGTCGGTCAATGTCATCTTGCCGGCGAACAGCCAGCGGCACAGCTGCAGCTTTCCGTCGCGCAATGCCCAGCGGAAGAACGTGTGCACGCCGACCAGGCCGCGCAGGTACACGGTGTCCTTGGTGAAGGCATGGCCACCCGTGGTCGGGACGCCGCGGAACACGCGCTGCGCCGAGGCGAAGCTGTCCTCCGGCGTTTGCCCGGCGGCGAGGAAGTAGCGGAACACTTCGATGAAGTCGGCGCCGGACAGCGCCATCGCCACCGCTTCGATGCGCAGGCTGATGCGCTTCATGCGGCCGATGTCGATGCTGCCGGTGATCTGCTCGGCGAACGTCGCCAGGCCTTCCTGGGTGGCGGTGATGCGCGGCGACGACAGGGCCAGGCTCGGCAGCACCGGTTGCTCGCGACCGTTGAGCGCGGTCAGCGAATGCACGAACGCTTCGTGCTGCAGCAGCTGGTGGCGGTCGTAGTCGCTGAAGGCGGCGCCGTGGCGCAGGCGGATGCGGGTGGCGCCGGCGGCGGCCTTGGCGATCAGGTCCGGGTCGAGCTCGACCGAGATGACGCGCCCGTCGAAGTAGTCGTCCAGTTCGCGCTGCAACTGCAGCTGCAACGCGGTCGCGGAGATGGTGACGTGCTCGGCCGGTGACATCAGCTCGTGGTCGAGTTCGTCGGCGATCGAGATGAAGTGCTGCGCCGCTTCGCGCGTGGTCGGACCGTCGCCCGGCAGGGGCTCGTCGGGCCGCCCGAACAGCTCGATCGAGTGCTCGCAGACCGCGGCCGTGCCGAGCGACTCGCACAGTGCGGCAGCGCGCGACCAGCTGCGCGCCGAATCGATCAGGTACTGGCCCAGCGGATGGTGCGGGTCGGCCGCGGCCGCGATCGCCTCCATCTCGGTGCGCGTGGCGCTGAAATCCAGGCTCGGGTATTCGATGTGCGGCAGCTTGACCACGCCGCGGGCGAAGTCGGCCAGGAATGCCGCCTCCTGGCCCGCTGGCCAGCTGACCAGGGCGAGCAGCCGCACGTCTTTCGCCGCAGCGACCATGCGCGCGTCGAGCGCGGCGTGATGGGCGATTTCGGGCGCGAAGTCGGTCATGACGTGATGACAGACCGGACGAACGGTGCGACGCCCTTCGGCATGACCGGGGCGGCGTGGTTGCGGTCCGCTCGCTCAGTGCTTCCCATACTTCTCGTCAAGCCGCTTGCTGAGCGACTTGTTCGCCACCTTCTCCTCGGCCTTCTGCGCACGCCGATGGGCCAGCCGATGGGCGGCGCCGGCGACTTCGTCGCTGAGCTTGAGGTAGTTGGCGAAACGTTGCGGGTCGAGCTTGCCGGCCTCGATCGCTTCGCGGACCGCACAGCCGGGTTCGCGCGCGTGCTTGCAGTCGCGGAAGCGGCACTTCTCGGCCAGGGCTTCGACGTCGCTGAAGTTCTCGGCGACGTCTTCCTCGCCGGTTGGCTTGAGTTCGCGCATGCCCGGCGTATCGATCAGGCAGGCGCCGGTCGGCAACGGGATCAGCGCGCGATGGGTGGTGGTGTGGCGGCCGCGCGAATCGTTCTCGCGCACTTCGCCGGTCTTCATCCGCTCGGTGCCGAGCAGGGTGTTGGTCAGGGTCGACTTGCCGGCACCGGAGCTGCCGACCAGCACCGCGGTGCAGCCCGGCTGCAGCCACGGGTTCAGGGCGGCGACACTTTCGGCGTCGCGGGCGTTGACCGCGCGCACGGCCACGCCCTGCGCGGCCAGCTCGACCAGGGCCGCCATCGCGTCGGGCAGCACCTCCGCGTCGGCTGCCTCGGCCTGGTCGGCCTTGGTCAGCACGACCACCGGTTCGACACCGCCGCCGCGCACCAGCAGCAGGTAGCGCTCGATCCGGCGCGGATTGAAATCGGCATCCAGGCCGCAGACCACGAATACGGTGTCGACGTTGGCCGCGATCAGCTGTTGCTGGTAGTGCTCGCCGGCGGCGCCACGCTTGATCGCGCTGCGGCGTGGCAGCAGGGCCACCGCCTTGCGGCCTTCCACCAGCAGCCAGTCGCCGACGCCCGGGCGCTGGTCGATCGTGACCGTGCCCTTGCGGTAACCGGGCGGGCGCTGCCATTCGGGCAGGGACTCGACCGGGAAGCCGTGATCGGGACCGTCGGAAACGATGTAGCCGCTGCGGTGCTGCTCGACGACCCGTGCCGGCCGCGCCTTGGGATGCTCGGCCATGAGGTCGAGCCAGACCTGGTCGAGCGGCGAGCTTTCCGTCGACGAGCCGCCGACCGGAACCGGCGAACTGGCCTTCAAGGGCCAGCCGATGGCCTGCAGGGCGTCGAAACCGGGGATCAAGACTTTGCGGCGACTGGGTGCATGCCCGGGATTCTAGCCGTCATCCCGAGCGCATGCGGCCAACGGGCATGGAACCTGATCATCCCGAGCGCAGCGGCCGGTTACCGCTCACACCGTCGAAGTTGCGACCACATCCGCCATATATGGGCCATTTCCGCTGCCGTTCGCGCCAGTTTCGGCTAGTCTGGCTTTCCGACCCCCATCTTGCCTGCAGCAATGTCCCAGCCCCCCGTGAAGACCCGCGAACGCCTGTCCGAAGTCCGCTACGAGATCCGCGGTGAACTGGCCCGGCGAGCCCGCGAACTGGAGGGCCAGGGGCGCAAGCTGATCAAGCTCAACATCGGCAATCCGGGCGCATTCGGATTCCGCGCGCCGGAGCACCTGCAGCGCGCAATCGCCGACCACATCAGCGACACCGACCCCTACACCCACCAGCAGGGCCTGCCCGCCGCGCGCGAGGCGATCGCCAGCTTCCACAAGCAGCGCGGCACGCCCAATGCGAGCCCGGAGCGCGTGTTCGTCGGCAACGGCGTCAGCGAGCTGATCGACCTGTCGCTGCGCGCCTTGCTGAATCCGGGCGACGAAGTGCTGCTGCCCTCGCCCGACTACCCGCTGTGGTCGGCGGCGACCATCCTCAACGACGGCCGGCCGGTCTATTACCGCTGCCTGCCGGAGAACGGCTTCCTGCCCGACCCGGACGAGATCGCCTCGCTGGTCTCCAGCCGCACCCGCGCGATCGTGCTGATCAACCCCAACAACCCGACCGGCGCCGCGTATCCGCGCGAGCTGATCGAGAAGATCGTCGCCATTGCCGCACGCCACAAGCTGCTGCTGATGTGCGACGAGATCTACGACTCCATCCTTTATGACGGCAACCAGTTCACCCCGATCGCGCCGATCGCCGGTGACCTGCCGTGCCTGTCGTTCGGCGGCCTGAGCAAGGTCCACCGTGCCTGCGGCTGGCGCGTGGGCTGGGCGGTGCTGTCGGGCGACCCGGTCGCCAGCGGCAACCTGCACCACGCCATGGACCTGCTCGGCGCCTTGCGCCTGTGCGCCAACGTGCCCGGCCAGTTTGCGATCGAGGCAGCGCTGCATGGCGAAGACACCATCGCGCCGTTGTGCGCGCCGGGCGGGCGTCTGTTCGAGGCGCGTCGCGCCGTGATCGAAAGCGTTGCGGCCAGCCGCCACCTGCAGCTGGTCGAACCGGCCGGTGCGCTGTACGCGTTCCCGGCGGTGACCGGTGCGGCGGCGCAGGGTTTCGACGACCACCGCTTCGCGCTGGAGCTGCTCGAGACCGAGGACGTGCTGGTGGTGCCGGGCTCGAGTTTCAACGTGCCGTATCGCAACCATTTCCGCGTCACCCTGCTGCCGCAGCCCGACGACCTGCGCGAAGTGTTCCGTCGCATCGAGCGCCTGCTCGACCGCTACGCGGACAGCGAAGCCGGGCAGGCGCAGGCGGCCGTGGCCTGACCGCAATGGCCAGCGTTCCCGCCACCGCACTGTCGTACTTGGCGCTCGGCGACAGCTACACCATCGGTGAAGGCGTCGCCGCAGAGGGCCGCTGGCCACACCAGCTCGCGCACGCGCTGCGCGAGGAAGGCATCGCCCTGGCCGACCCGCGCATCATCGCCACCACCGGCTGGACCACCGACGAGCTGACCTGGGGCATCGATGGCGCCGAACCGCTGGGCGAATGGGATTTCGTTACCCTGCTGATCGGCGTCAACAACCAGTACCGCGGACGCAGCGCGGTCGAGTACCGCAGCGAATTCGAGACCCTGCTCAAGCGCGCGATCGCCTTTGCCCGCGGCCGCGCCGACCGCGTGCTGGTGCTGTCGATCCCGGACTGGGGCGCGACGCCGTTCGTGAAGACCACGCAGGCCACACCGGCGGCCATTGCTGCCGAACTCGACACGTTCAACGCCGCCGCGCAGGTCGTGTGCGAGGCGAACGGCGTGGCCTTCGTCGACATCACGCCGGTGTCGCGCGAACGCGGCGGCGAAACGCAGATGCTCGCCGACGACGGCCTGCATCCGTCCGCGGCGATGTACACGCAATGGACCACGCTGGCGCTGCCGGCGGCGCGCGAGCTGCTGTCGCGATGAGCGATTCCGCCGGCGCGACCACGCACGCTGCGACAGCACCGCTGCCGGGCAAGCAGGCACGCGCCCTCGCGTCGGCCTTCCTGCCGCGCGAGCACTGGTACGGGCGCCGCGACTATTACTACGCCTGGAGCAAGTTCGGCACCGATCCGCTGTATCCCGGTGTCTGCGAGGCCTTGCGCGGCACGCAGGCGCCGCTGCTCGACATGGGCTGCGGGCTGGGTCTGCTCGCGCATGCATTGCGCGCCGATGGCCAGCGCATGCCCTACCGCGGCTACGACAACGACGTCAGCAAGATCCTGCGCGCACGCAAGGCCGCGGCCCGCTGCGACCTGGGCGATGTGGCGTTCGAGACCGCCGACCTTGCGCAGGGCATGCCGGCGCACCGTGGCAGCGTGGCCGTGCTCGACGTGCTGCAGTTCGTGCCGGTCGCCGCACAGATGCACGCCATCGACCAGGCCATCGCGATGCTCACGCCCGGCGCGAAGCTGGTGATCCGCACCGGACTGGCCGATGGCAGCCATCGCGCCCACGTCACCCGCTTCGTCGATGTCTTCGCCAAGGTCGTGGGCTGGATGAATGCCGCGCCGCTGAACTATCCCGATGCGGATGCAGTGCGCGCGCGACTGGCCGATGCCGGATTGAAGGCGACATTCACCTCGCTGCGCGGGCGCACGCCGTTCAACAACTGGCTGATCATCGCCGGCTGATTGCCGGTCTAAGCCTGCGCTTCCAACTGCTCCGGCAGCACGGTTCGATAGCCGTGCTGGTCGAGCCGGTCGAGCACCGCCGCCAGCGTTTCGACATTGCGTCCGTGGCGTGCACCTTCATGCAGCAGCACGATCGCGCCGGGTGCGAGGTCGCGCTCGATGCGCGAGGCCACGCCGGCCGGCTCCTGCATCACCGCATCGAAGCCACGCGCTGACCAGGCCACGCGCGCCAGCCCGTGCCGCTTGAGCGCGGCGGCCACGAACGGGTTGGCCATGCCGACCACCGCGCGGAACCAGCGCGGCGGTGCGCCGGCCAGTTGCGTCAGCGCCGCCTGGGCATCGTCGATCTGCGCCCGCATCGCCATCGGTGGCAGCGCCCAGAAGCGCGCCTGCGGGTGGGTGTGGCTGTGCTGGCCGATGCCGTGGCCGCGACGCGCGATTTCGCCGACCAGCTCCGGCCGGGCCTGCGCACGGTCGCCAACCAGGAAGAAGGTCGCCCGCGCGTTGCGGGCATCGAGCAGGTCGAGCATCGCCCGGGTGTCGTCAGACGGGCCGTCGTCGATGGTCAGCCAGACCACCGGCTCGGCCGTCGGCAGCCGTGTCAGCACCGGACTGAGCAGGCGCGACTGCGGCCGCAGCGTGGCCCAGACCAGGGTCAGGTGACTGACCAGCAGCGCCGCCAGCCCCGGCTGCCAGCCCCATCGCCACCAGATCGCGACCACCGCCAGCTGCGAGGCAGCGAACAGCCACGCCCAGGCGTGGGGATGGCGGGGCGGGCGATGGAAGGAATTCATCGCCCGATGGTAGCGAGCGCGGCCCGTCAGGCGCGAGCGGGCTTGCCTCTGGCGACCGCCGCCCCCACATGCACCACATCCCTTCAAGGCCAGGCCCCCCAATGTCCCTCGACCCCGCCCTGCGTTCGCGCATCGAAACCCTGCTGCAGTCCAACCGCGTCGTCCTGTTCATGAAGGGCGCGCCGCAGGCACCGCAGTGCGGCTTCTCGGCCAAGGCCGTCGGCGTGCTCAACGCACTGCTGCCGCAGGGCTACGCCCACGTCGACGTGCTGTCGGACGCTGAAATCCGCGAGGGCATCAAGCAGTACGGCAACTGGCCGACGATTCCGCAGCTCTACATCGACGGCGAACTGATCGGCGGCAGCGACATCGTCGAGCAGCTGGCCGGCAGCGGCGAGCTGCACGGCGTGCTCGGCCTGCCGGTGCCGGACCGCAGCCCGCCGCGACTGACCATCACCCCCGCCGCGGTCGAGATGCTGCGCGGCGCCATCGCCAATGCCGGCGACGGCTACGCGGTGCAGCTCGATATCGACGCGCGCCACAACGCCCGCCTGCAGCTGGCACCGGTGGATGCCAATGCCGTCGCGGTCGAAGTCGACGGCGTGCGCGTGCAGACAGACTGGCTGCAGGCGCGCCGCGCCGACGGCATCACCATCGACTGGGTTGATGACGAGCGCGGTCGTGGCCTGGTCGTGCAGAACCCGCATGCGCCGCCGGCAGTGCAGTCGATCGCACCTGCGGAAGTTGCCGCACGCGTGGCCGCAGGCACGCTGCGCCTGGTCGACGTGCGCCCGGCGCCGGAACGCCAGCTGGCCAGCGTCGCCGTTGCCTTCGACAGTTTCGACAACGGCCTGGACGCCCTCGAGGCGCTGCCCAAGGACACCGCGCTGGCCTTCCTGTGCCACCACGGCGGTCGCAGCCAGCAGGCGGCAGAGCATTTCCGCGACCTGGGATTCCGCGAGGTCTACAACGTCGTCGGCGGCATCGACGCGTGGGCGGACATCGACGCGAGCGTTTCGAAGTACTGATCGCTCTGGCGATTCATCACGCGTCAAGGTGAATTCAGTGGTCCCGGCACCCAGTCCCGGGGCCATTCTCCGTTCTCGGAACACGCATATGGCGTCGGCTCGCTCCTCGAGCTGTTGCCATGCGGAGCCACGCTCCTGCCGCGACCAGGACACTCACTGTCCTGGAGAAACATCGAGACAAGTCGATTAGCCGAAGAACCCCGCTGCGGCCAGCAATGCCACCATTGCTGCCAAGCTGATGAAGGCGACTTTCAGCCATTTCCACTTCGCGAACAAGCCAAGTAAAACCAGGGCGAGAACGAGAAAGGCCAGCTTTGAAGCAGGCACTGTTTGAACTCCAATCCAGCGGGTGGCGACGAAATGTCACTGGACGCTATCCGCATCTGCTGGATGGGTAAATGAGCAGAATCTGAAAATCAGCGTTTCCAAGCTCGCGATGACAGGCACCGCGAGCAAGCTCGCTCGTACCTGGCTGCTCAGGCGAAGCCGCCACCTGCATCCAGGTAGGCCTGCTCTTCCGCCGTATTGATGCGGCCCAGCTCGCGGTTACGGTGCGGGAAGCGGCCGAAGCGAGCGATCACGTCGCGATGGCGACGGGCGTAGTCGAGGTAGTTCTGCCCCGACTCGCCGCCGATCGATGACGCCAGCTCGACCGACCTGTCCTGGTCGGCGATCGCCTCGGAATGCTCGAACGGCATGTAGAAGAAAACCCGCAGCGCCGGATCGACCTGGTGGTCGAAGCCGCGCTCGATCGCGCGTGCGGCGTAATGGCGCGCCAGCGGATCGGTGGCATAGGCGTGGCCGCTGCCGCGATAGACGTTGCGCGGGATCTGGTCGAGCAGGATCGCCAGCGCCAGCGCGCCCTCCGGCGTTTCCATCCAGTCGTCGAGTTCGCGGCGTGCGGCGCGGTGGTGCGCCGGCAGCCATTCCTCGCGGCAGCGCGCGTCGAATTCCTCATCGCGCGCAAACCAACGCTCGTAGCCGGATTGCTGCCAGAAGGCGAGGACGTCGTGGGGAGTGATCTGCATGACTACACCGATTCGTCCGCCAGCTGCGTTTCCAGCTCGTTGATCCACAGTTCGGTCACGCTCTCCAGCGTCACGGCGTGGATCAGCGGGCGGATCGATCCGCCCGAGTACGACTGCGAGACGAAACGGGCGTAACGGTCGCGGAACGCCAGCCAGCTGCGGTGCGCTTCGTCGAACACCGCCAGCGATTCGCCGTCGAGCTGGCGCCGCAGGTGCGCCACCACCGTGGCCAGGCGTGCCTCGACCCGCTGCAACTCGCCAGCCGCCTGCGCGTTCATGTCGGACTGGGTCACGGCGGCATCGTCGCTCTGGCGGGCGACCTCCTCGGCCTTGGTGAAGTAGTTGTCGGCGATGCGCGCGGCGGTCTCGGCCTTGCCGATCAGGCGCTGCTCGAACTGGCGCAGGTCGTCCAGGTTGGTGTTGGCGCTGTCCAGGCCCTGCTTGAGGTCGAGCAGCTTCTGGTTGCGCTCGATCGCCTCGACCGCGCCCCGGCGCTCGACCCGGCGCTGGACGAAATAGAACAGCCAGGTCAGCGCCGCACCCGCGATCAGATAGATGAATTTGTCCATGTCCCTTCCCCGTCTCCGCTCGAACTTCCCTGCCGATAGTGTGCCTGCGGGGCGTCGCAGGGTCTGCGATGCCGGGCCGTCAGACTTGCTGACTCAGGCCGACCCCTTGGCCTGAGCACATGGCCTTCACGGGACCTGCACAAGAGTGAACGCCCCCGCCGGGCGCTCAGGTCACCGTCACCTGGCCACCGCCATGTTTCCACCGCGTATGTCATCTCCAGAGGGATCTCACCATGAAGCAGTCTGTTGTCGCAGTCCTGTTGCTTGCAGGCCTGCTCGCTCCGCATGCATCGGTCGCGCAGAGCATCCAGTGCACCCTGCTCTGCAATCCGCCCCGCATGGTCTGCTATCCGGCCGGCACGCTGCCGCCGGTCAACAAGGTTTGCGGGCGGTCCGCCAGCGCCGAGACGCCGGCTGAGCAACCGGCGCTTACCGCGCCCTCACAGTCGACCGCGGCCGAGAGCGCCTGCTCGGCGGTGTCGGTGTTCAACGAAGAATCGCAGAGCTTCGAATGGGAAATGGATTGCGACTGATCGCGTCGAAGTCCGTGCACGTGAAGAAGGCCGGCTTGATGCCGGCCTTTTTCATTTGGCGTGGCCGGCAGCCAACCCTTCGACTTCGCTGCGCTACGCTCAGGGCGAACGGTGGCGAGGCTGCTTGAACCGGAATCTCGTAACCTATTCGTCGAAGCGCAGATGCCGCACCGACTTGCCGTTGCGGCGGATCAGCCGCAGCGCCTCGATGCCGACATTGATGTGGTTGTCGACGTAATCGGAACTCACGCGCGCATCGGAGGCCTCGGTCTTGACGCCTTCCGGGATCATCGGCTGGTCGGAGACCAGCAGCAGCGCGCCGCAGGGAATGCGGTTGGCGAAGCCGGCGGCGAAGATCGTCGCCGTTTCCATGTCGATGGCCATGCAGCGCATCGTGCGCAGGCGTTCCTTGAAGGCGTCGTCGTGTTCCCAGACGCGGCGGTTGGTGGTGAACACCGTGCCGGTCCAGTAGTCGTGGCCGAGGTCGCGGATCATCGTCGAGACCGCGCGCTGCAGCGCGAACGCCGGCAGTGCCGGCACCTGCGCCGGCAGGTAGTCATCGCTGGTGCCTTCGCCGCGGATCGCCGCGATCGGCAGGATCAGGTCGCCGAGCTGGTTCTTCCGCTTCAGCCCGCCGCACTTGCCCAGGAACAGCACCGCCTTGGGCATGATCGCGCTGAGCAGGTCCATCATCGTCGCCGCGTTCGGGCTGCCCATGCCGAAGTTGATCATGGTGATGCCGTCGGCGGTGGCACTGGGCATCGGCCGGTCCAGGCCGATGACTTCGGCGCCGGTCAGGCGGGCAAAGGTGTGCAGGTAGCCGCCGAAGTTGGTCAGCAGGATGTGTTCGCCGAACTGGTCCAGGGGCACGCCGGTGTAGCGCGGCAGCCAGTTGTCTACGATCTGTTCCTTGTCTTTCACGTACGTATTCCTCGCGTTGTCTCTTGCCGGGGCCAGCGTGCTGGCACGTATGACAAGCTCCAACGCCCGGTCGCCAGCGATGCTGGCGCCTACCAGGGCGGGGCTGCCTGGAGCTGCATTCTCTCATGCCGGGCCATGACCTTCGTCGGGTTTGCACGGACGGTCCGCCGCGGCTAGGGTGCGGATTACGTTGTTCGTGCCACCTCCGGGGAAATCCATGTTCCGACCTCTGGCCACCGCGCTCGCCGCGGTGCTTTCCGTTGGCGTCGCCCAAGCGGCCTCGCCCGACGCGCCCGCTTCCAAGCCGTCCTCCTCGACGTCAAATTCCGCAAAATCCCGCTTCGTCGAAGACCCCTACCCCAGCACCTACCGCTCGATCGCGGCCGGCCCGGTCCTGATCGAGCACGCCACGGTGCTGACCGGCACCGGCCAGCGCCTCGACAACACCGACGTGCTGCTGCAGGACGGCAAGGTGGTCGCCGTCGGCAGCGCTCTGCAGGCGCCAGCCAATGCGACCCGCGTCGACGGCAGCGGCAAGTGGGTGACCCCGGGCATCATCGACGTGCATTCGCACCTGGGCGTGTACCCCGCACCGGGCGTGAGCGCGCACAGCGACGGCAATGAGATGACCGGCGCGGTCACCGCCAACGTCTGGGCCGAGCACTCGATCTGGCCACAGGATCCCGGCTTCGCCGCGGCACTGGCCGGCGGCATCACCTCGCTGCAGGTGCTGCCGGGCTCGGCCAACCTGGTCGGCGGCCGTGGCGTGACGCTGAAGAACGTCGCGGCTACGACTTACCAGGCAATGAAGTTTCCGGACGCGCCGTGGGGCCTGAAGATGGCCTGCGGCGAGAACCCCAAGCGCGTCTACGGCCAGAAGAGCGGCCCGGCCACGCGCATGGGCAATGTCGCCGGGTATCGCGCCGCCTTCATCGATGCCAGCGAGTACCTCCGAAAGAACGGTGGCGGCAAGAAGAACGACGAGGCGGCGAAGAAGAAGCGCTGGTGGCAGTCGAGCAACAGCAACGGCGCCGACAGCGAGAAGGACACCGGCGGCAAGCGCGACCTCAAGCTCGACACGCTGGCCGGCGCCATCAACGGCGATATCCGCGTGCACATCCACTGCTACCGCGCCGACGAGATGGCGATCATGCTCGACCTGGCCAAGGAGTTCGGCTTCAAGGTGGCCGCGTTCCACCATGGCGTGGAGGCCTACAAGCTTGCCGACCGCCTCGCCAGCGAAGGCGTCTGCGCCGCGCTGTGGGCCGACTGGTGGGGCTTCAAGATGGAAGCCTTCGACGGCATCCAGGAGAACATCGCCATCGTCGATCGCCCGGCCAACAGCTGCGCGATCGTCCACTCCGATTCCGACGAGGGCATCCAGCGCCTCAACCAGGAAGCGGCCAAGGTGATGGCGCACGCCAGGCTTGCCGGCATGGACATCGCGCCCGAGCGCGCGATCGGCTGGCTCACCCGCAACGCCGCACAGGCGCTGGGCATCCTCGACCGGACCGGCACGCTGGAGCCGGGCAAGATGGCCGACGTCGTGGTCTGGAACGGCAATCCCTTCAGCGTGTATGCGCACGCCGAGCAGGTCTACATCGACGGAGCGCGTGTGTTCGACCGCAATGACCGCAATCGCCAGCCGGTGTCGGATTTCATGCTGGGACAGGGCGCCGCGGCGCAGGGAGGTGTGCTGTGAGGACTGTTCCGGTGAAAGCAAAATGGATCCCGGCATTCGCCGGGATGACGGGCAAAGGCGTGTTGGCTGTCGGACTGTTGCTGGCGATGTCTGCTGCTTGCGGCCAGGAACTGCTGATCCGCAACGCCACCGTCCACACCGCCTCCGCGCAGGGCACGTTGAACAACGCCGACGTGCTGGTCAGCGGCGGCACCATCCGCGCCGTCGGCACCGGTCTGGCCGCGCCGGCGGGCGCGCAGGTGATCGATGCCCAGGGCAAGCCGCTGACGCCGACGCTGTTCGGCGGCATCACCGAGATCGGCCTGGAAGAGGTGTCGGGCGAGAAGGCGACCAACGACGAGACCCTGACGCTCGGTGCCGAAACCAAGCAGATGACGGTGCGGCCCGAGTTCGACGTGACCCTGGCCTATAACCCCGACTCGGTGCTGGTGCCGGTGACGCGGATCGAAGGCATCGGCTGGACCCTGCTCGGCGCCGGCACCGGTGCCGGCGGTTCGATCGTGGCCGGCCAGGGCGGCGTGGTGCGACTGGACGGCAGCGCCGATCCGGTCGGGCCGCGCGAACTGTTCGTGCGCATCGGCGGCGACGCCATCGGCCTGAGCGGCAACTCGCGTGCCGCGCAGTGGATGATCCTCGACCAGCTGATCGACGAAGTGCGTGGACGCATCCCGGCCGACGCCAACGCCGCGCTGCTGACGCCGGCCGGACGGACGACGCTGGCGCGCTACATCGGCGGCGGTGGTCGCGTGGTGGTCGCGGTGGATCGCGCCGCCGACATCCGCCAGCTGCTGCGCTGGTCGGCCCGCCACAACGTCCGCATCGCCATCGCCGGCGGAGCCGAGGCCTGGCGCATGGCACCGCAGCTGGCCGCGGCCAAGGTGCCGGTGTTCGTCAATCCGCTCGGCAACCTGCCCTACGATTTCGACCAGATCGGCGCGACCATGCTCAACGCCGCGCGCCTGCGTGCCGCCGGTGTCGCGGTGGGCTTCTCGCAGTCGGGCGATGCCTCGCACAACGCGCGCAAGATCCGCCAGCTGGCCGGCAATGCAGTGGCCAACGGCCTGCCCTGGGACGACGGCCTGGCCGGCCTGACCCGGGTGCCGGCCGAAGCGTTCGGCGTGGCCGACCGCATGGGCAGCATCGCGCCGGGCAAGCGCGCCGACCTGGTGCTGTGGAGCGGCGATCCGCTCGAAGTCAGCGCGGTGGCCCTGCAGGTGTGGATGGACGGTCGTGCGATCGAGATGCGCAGCCGCCAGACCGAACTGCGCGATCGCTACATCCACTCGTCCACGCCGGCGGAGAATGGCGGTCTGCCGCGGGCGTATCCGCAGCCGGCAGGGCGCTGACCCGTGCGGCCAGCCCCGACCCGCATAACGGTCGGGGCTGACTCCACCACGCTGGCGCCAATTTCGGCAAAGCAGGCGGGTATGCTGCGTGCATCCCGTGCTCCATCCCGTACAACCCGACGAAGACCCATTCAATGAACTTGCCGCACATCGACTTCAACTGGCTGGCGGTGATCGCCGCAGCCGTCTCCGCCTTCGTCCTCGGCGGCATCTGGTACGGGCCGTTGTTCAAGCAGGTCTGGTGCCGCGAGGCCGGCATCGACCCCAACAGCGCCCCGCCGCATCCGAAGCTGACCTTCGCCACCGCCTTCGGCTGCAGCCTGCTGGCGGCGCTGATGTTCGCCATTGCCCTGCCGCCGGAAGCCGGCCCGGCCGATGGTTTCGGCGCCGGCTTCGTGGTCGGCCTGTTCTTCGTCGCCATGAGCTTCGGCATCAACTACGCCTTCGCCCAGCGCAGCGTGAAGATGTGGATGATCGACGCCGGCTACCACATCGCGCAGTTCAGCCTGTACGGGCTGATCCTTGGCGCCTGGCACTGAGAGAACCGTCGCCATGGATAAGGCACCGCTGGTCTGGTACTTCGATTTCATCTCGCCGTTCTCGTACCTGCAGTGGCAGAAGCTCAAGCCGCTGCTGCGCGAGTTCGAGCGCGACGGGACGCCGGTGCAGCTGGTGCCGATCGTGTTCGCCGCCGTGCTCGACGCCTGTGGCCAGAAAGGCCCGGCGGAGATCACCGGCAAGCGTGAATTCACCTACCGCCACGTGCTGTGGCTGGCGCGCCAGCAAGGCGTGCCGTTGCGGTTTCCGACGGCGCATCCGTTCAATCCGCTGGCGGCGCTGCGCCTGAGCATCGCCGCGGGCAATACACCCGAGGCGGTCGATTCGATCTACGACTGGCTGTGGGCGCAAGGCCGCTCCGGCGACAGCATGGAAGCGCTGGTGCCGCTGATGGCGGTGCTGAACGTGCCCGCCGAGGACCTCGACGCGGCGCCGACCAAGGCGGCGCTGCGTGCCAATACCGATGCAGCCATTGCCGCCGGTGTCTACGGCGTGCCGACCCTGTCGGTGCGCGGCGAGCTGTTCTGGGGCAACGACGCGCACGATTTCGCCCTGGCGACGCTGCGCGAACCGGCGGTCCTCGACGACCCCGAGATGCAGCGGGTGTCGCAGCTGCCGGTCGGATTGCAGCGCCGGCGCTGACCCGCGGCGCAGGGTCGAATCGGACCTGCCTGTTCAGACTTCTCCCGAGCGCCCTTCGCGCACTGCTTTGCTGCACCCGCAGCGAGACGCAGGCCCCGAAGCAGGTATGCTGCGCGTCACAATTCGATGCCAGCGCTGGAATTTGGGGAGGGGAACATGCGCATTGGACTCGTGGTCGATTCGGCCTGCGATCTGCCTTTGGATTACCTGGAGCAGCACAACGTCGACGTGTTGCCGATCACCGTGCGCATCGGCGAAGCGGTGCTTGCCGATCGTCGCAACGAACAGGCGACCCTGGAGTTCCTGCACGCCCACGTCGCCGAGCGCGGCCATGAAGCGCAGACCACCCCATACACCGTGCAGCAGATCCAGGACCTGTTCCTGAGCCGGCTGGTGATCGACTACGACTACGTCTTCTGCATGACGATCACCAAGACGCGCAGTCCGATCTTCGACAACGCGCAGCAGGCCAGCTTCGCGATCCTCAGCGACTACAAGGCCGCCCGCTCGGCAGCCGGCAACAACACGCCGTTCGCGCTGCGCGTGGTCGACAGCCAGAACCTGTTCGCCGCCCAGGGCATCGGCGCGGTCGAGGCGGTGCGCCTGCGCGAAGCCGGCGAAGGTGCGCCGAAGATCCGTGCGCGCCTGGAGCACCTGGCGCTGCACACCCAGGGTTACATGGTTCCGCCGGACCTCTACTACCTGCGCAACCGCGCCCGCACCAAGGGCGACCGCAGCGTCAGCTTCATCAGCGCCGCACTCGGCAGCGCGCTCGACATCAAGCCGGTACTGCACTGCAATCGCGGCGAGACCGCCCCGGTCGCCAAGATCAAGGGCTTCGAGCCGGCCGTGGAGAAGCTGTTCGAGCATGCCGCGCAGCGGGTCGAGGCCGGCGAGCTGCTGACCCCGACGATGTGCCTGAGCTACGGCGGCGAACTCGAGGACATGCGCAAGCTTCCCGGTTACGAGCGCCTGCGTCATGCCTGCGCCAACAACAACATCGAGCTGTTCGAGTCGGTGATGAGCCTGACCGGCATGGTCAACGTCGGCAAGGGCGCGGTGGTGGTCGGCTTCGCCGCAGAGGGACAGAAGTTCCACGGCTAATCACCGCCGTCACGGTGGCGGAGTAAGGTAGTCGCGACCCCACACCGGAATCGTGCATGGCTACCCGTTACTACATCCGCCTTCCCGATGCGACGCGTGCCCGCGGCAGCGATGCCGCGTTTTCCTTCAGTGCCGTCAGCGCCGAAGGCTTCGCCGAACAGTTGCAGGCGGCACTGAGCGACAGCGCTTTGTTCGACCGCTGGAAGGCGCGCCAGGAAGATCCCGACGCAGTCGATCCGGCGCTCGGCGCCACCGACCCCGGCGCCAGCGTGCACGGCGAGCAGGAAGACCTGCACGTCGACCTGGTCGTTACCTCGTCCATCTCCGGCACGGTGCTCAAGCACCGCCTGCGCCTGCTGGCCGGTAGCGGCTGGGAGCTTCGGGACGTGACTTCGGCATGAGCCAGCGGTTGTTGTCGTGGAGCGGCGGCAAGGACGCGGCCTGGACATTGCACACCCTGCGCCAGCGCGACGATGTCGAAGTGGTGGCGCTGCTGACCACGGTCACCAGCGGCTACGACCGCGTCGCCATGCATGGCATCCGCCGCGACATCCTGCACGCGCAGGCCGAGTCGGCGGGGTTGCCACTGATCGAAGCGGTGATCCCGCCCAAGTGCGACAACGCCGCCTACGAGGCTGCATTCGCGCAGGCACTGGAGCAGGCTCGCGGCCACTGGCCGCAGCTGGACTGCATCGCCTTCGGCGACCTTTACCTGGCCGACGTGCGCGCCTGGCGCGAAGCCTCGTGCGCGCGCCTGGGCTGGACGATCGACACGCCGCTGTTCGGCGCCGATACCGCGGCGCTGGCACGCGAGATGATCGCGGGCGGGTTGCAGGCGCAGCTGTGCTGTGTCGATACGCAGCAACTGGCGGCAGAGTTCAGCGGACGCTCGTTCGACGACGCGCTGCTGGCCGCACTGCCGCCGTCGTGCGACCCGTGCGGCGAGAACGGCGAGTTCCACACGCTGGTGCATGCCGGGCCGATGCTGGGTCGGCCCATTGCGCTGCAGCCCGGCGAGAAGGTGCTGCGCGACGAGCGGTTTGCCTACGCCGACTTCCTGTTGGCCTAATCGACCAGCGCGCGCGCGTGATGGGCGATGTGCTCGCCGATGAACGTCGCAATGAAGTAGTAGCTGTGGTCGTAGCCCGGGCGCATGCGCAATTCCAGTGGATGGCCGGCGGCGTCGCACGCGTCCTGCAACAGCAGCGGCCGCAATTGCGTCACCAGGAATTCGTCGGCCTCGCCCTGGTCGACCAGCAGCGGTAGCCGCTCGCTCGCACCGGCCACCAGTTCGTGCGCGTCCCAGGCTTTCCACGCCTCGTGGTCGTCGCCGAGGTAGGCCGAGAACGCCTTCTGCCCCCACGGCACCTGGGTGGGCGCGACGATCGGCGAGAACGCCGACACGCTTCTGTACCGTCCCGGATTGCGAAGCGCCGCCACCAGTGCGCCATGCCCGCCCATCGAATGGCCACTGATCGCGCGCGCATCGGTGGTGCGGAAGTGCGCCTCGACCAGCGCGGGCAGCTCGCGGGTGACGTAGTCATGCATGCGGAAGTGCGAGGCCCACGGCGCCTGCGTCGCATCGACGTAGAAGCCGGCGCCCTGGCCCAGGTCGTAGCCGTCGGCATCGGCAATGCCCGGACCGCGCGGGCTGGTGTCGGGCGCGACCAGGATCACGCCGTGCTCGGCGGCGTAGCGCTGGGCGCCGGCCTTGGTGATGAAGTTCTGCTCGTTGCAGGTCAGGCCGCTGAGCCAGTACAGCACCGGCAAGCGGCGCTGCGTCGCCTGTGGTGGCAGGTAGACGCCCAGTCGCATCTCGCAGCCCAAAGAGGTCGAGGCGTGCTTCCACACTTCCTGCTGCCCGCCGAAGCAGGCATGCCGTTCGATCCGTTCCATCGTTCTCCTTTCGGTCGATACTTTTGATTCAGGCCTTGAGCACGCCGGATTTTTTCGCCGCGTGCGTGGAAAGTGCATCCATCAGCGTCGGTGACAGGCAGTCATACGGCTCCAGCCCAAGTTCGCGCAGGCGCGCGCGCACCGCTTCCATGCCGGACGGTGCGTAGCCCGATTCGATGATCGAGGACACGAACGCGGCGAAGCCGGGCGCCGACCAGCCCGTGTCCTTCGACAGCTCGGTGTGGACGAAGTCGAGCCCGTGGAAGGCGTGCTCCTGGTTCTCGATGCGGCCGAACATATGGACGCCACAACCCTTGCAGGCGTGGCGCTGGATCGTCGCCTTGTCGTCGACCACGGCCAGCTTGTCGCCGTTCTCGAGCACTTCGAGCTTGTCGCGCGGCACCGCGGCGATCATCGAGAACACCGCGCCCTCGGGTTTCCAGCACTTGGTGCAGCCGCACACATGGTTGTGCGCGGTCTGCGCGGAGATCCGGACCTTGACCGGCTTGTCGGCGCACTTGCACTGCAGGGTGCCGCCGGCGAAGTCGGCGGCACCGCCCTTGCGCACGCCCTGGTCGACGGACGGATGGATGGCCACTGCACTGTTCATGGTTCACCTCCAATCGTGGCGTCGCAGGTTCGCAGCGATGCGAGTGCGTCCCCGTGTGCGTGCTGGCTCAGACAAGGATCATCAGAAATGGATCACCGTGCGGATCGACTTTCCTTCGTGCATCAGGTCGAAGGCCTCGTTGATCTGCTCCAGCGGCATCGTGTGGGTGATGAAGGGGTCGAGCTGGATCTCGCCCTTCATCGCCTGCTCGACCATGCCCGGCAACTGCGTGCGGCCCTTGACGCCACCGAACGCCGAGCCGCGCCAGACGCGACCGGTGACCAGCTGGAACGGCCGCGTGCGGATTTCCTGGCCGGCACCGGCGACGCCGATGATCACGCTCTCGCCCCAGCCCTTGTGGCAGCACTCCAGCGCCGCGCGCATGACATCGACGTTGCCGATGCACTCGAAGCTGAAGTCGACGCCGCCGTCGGTCAGCTCGACGATGACTTCCTGGATCGGCTTGTCGTGGTCCTTCGGATTGATGCAGTCGGTCGCGCCCATGCTGCGCGCCAGTTCGAACTTGCCCGGGTTGGTGTCGATGGCGACGATGCGCCCGGCCTTGGCCTGCACCGCGCCCTGGATCACCGCCAGGCCGATGCCGCCCAGGCCGAACACGGCGACGCTGTCGCCTTCCTTGACCTTGGCGGTGTTGTGGACAGCACCTATACCGGTGGTGACTCCGCAACCGAGCAGGCAGACTTTTTCCAGCGGCGCCTGCGGGTTGACCACGGCAAGCGAGACTTCCGCCACCACCGTGTACTCGCTGAAGGTGCTGGTGCCCATGTAGTGGTAGATCGGCTGGCCGTTGTAGGAGAAGCGCGTGGTGCCGTCCGGCATCAGGCCCTTGCCCTGGGTCGCGCGCACCGCCTGGCACAGGTTGGTCTTGCCCGACAGGCAGAACTTGCACTTGCGGCATTCGGCGGTGTACAGCGGGATCACGTGGTCGCCGGGCTTGACGCTGGTGACGCCTTCGCCGACTTCGACGACGACGCCGCCGCCTTCATGGCCGAGCACGCTGGGAAAGATGCCTTCCGGGTCGTCGCCGCTGAGCGTGAACGCGTCGGTGTGGCAGACACCGGTGTGGGTGATCTTCACCAGCACTTCGCCGGCCTTGGGCGGGGCGACGTCGATCTCGACGATCTGCAGAGGCTGGCCCGGGGCAAAGGCGACGGCGGCACGGCTTTTCATGGGAGGCGGGTCCGGAACGGAGAATATGGATGGGTCATCCCCGCGCAGGCGGGGATCCAGCCGATGATTCTAGGCCCCGGGTGTAAAGCTGGTGTTGCCGGTGCTGGTGCTTGTGTGGAAAGCACCCCTCCCCAACCCTCCCCTGCTTGCAGGGGAGGGAGACAATCAGCCGGTATTTTGAATGCCTGCGGAAATGCCGTTGACCGTCGCCACCAGTGCCTGCAGCAGTTCGTCGTCGGGGCGGCCGGCGGCGCGCCAGCGCGCCAGCAGGTCGACCTGCAGCAGGCTGATCGGATCGACGTACGGGTTCCTCAGGCGGATCGACAGGCGCAGGCGGTAGTCGCCCGCCAGCAGTTCGTCGCTGCCCTTGATCGCCAGAACCGCCGCGCGGGTGCGCTCGAACTCGGCGGCGATGCCCGGATGGAAGCGCTCGTGCAGTTCCCCGGCGAGCAGCGAGTACTGCTCGAAGATGGCCGGGTCGGACTTGGCCAGCATCATCTCCAGGTCGTCGACCAGGGTGCCGAAGAACGGCCAGTCACGCGCCATCTCCGCCATCGTCTCGCGACCGTGCTTCTCCAGTGCCTGCGTCAGCGCGCTGCCGACGCCGTACCAGGCGGTCAGGCCGGCGCGGTTCTGCGACCACGCGAACACCCACGGGATCGCCCGCAGTGACGACACGTCGCCGTCGCCGGCGCGCTTGCTCGGGCGCGAGCCGATGCGCAGGCGCTCGATCACGTCGATGGGCGTGGCGGCACGGAAGTACGCCGGGAAATCCGGATGCTCGTGCACCAGCGCGCGATAGTGGCTGCGCGCGCTGGCCGACAGTTCGTTGGCGATCGCGCGCCAGCTGGCCTCGCGCGGCTCCGGCGGACGCGGCCGCAACGTTGCGCGCAGCACCGCGCCGGTGGCCTGTTCGAGGTTGCGCAGCGCGATCGCACGGATGCCGTACTTGCGGTGGATCACCTCGCCCTGCTCGGTCAGGCGCAGGTAGCCATCGACCGAGCCGCGCGGCGCGGCGATGACGGCGCGCTCGGTCTTGCCGCCACCGCGGCTGATCGAACCACCGCGGCCGTGGAAGAAGGCGATGCGCACGCCGCTCTCCTGAGCCAGCGTGGCCAGCGCGATCTGGGTGCGTTGCAGCGCCCAGCGCGAGGCGAGCATGCCGCCATCCTTGGCGCTGTCGGAGTAGCCCAGCATCACCACCTGGCGATTACCGCGTGCGGCCAGATGCGTGCGATAGACCGGATCGGCGAACAGCGCGCGCAGCGTATCCGGCGCGGCATCGAGGTCGTCGACGGTTTCAAACAGCGGCGCGACATCGAGCGGCACGCGGCCATCGCCATCGACGCAGCCGGCGATGCGCGCCAGCGCCAGCACGGCCAGCGCATCGGCGGCACTGCGGCTCATGCTGACGATATAGGGGCCGAACGCGCGCGGGCCGTAGCGCGGGCGCAGTCGCGCCACGGCGCGGAACACGTCCAGCGTCGGCCGTGCCTGGCCGTTGCCGGTCGTCGGCGCCGGCGCGCTGCCATCGAGCAGCGCGTGCAGGCGTTGCGCGCGCTGCTCGCGGCTGTGCGACTCCCAGTCCGGATCGGCGAGCAGTTCGGCCAGCGCCGCGTCGTGCGTGGCCGAGTCCTGGCGCAGGTCGAGGCTGGCGAGGTGGAAGCCGAAGCATTCGACGCGTCGACGCAGCCGGCGCACGGCGAAGCCGCCGGCATGTTCGCCCTGGTGGGCGCCGAGGCTGCGCTCGATCATCTGGATGTCGGCCAGGAATGCGGCCGCATCCGGATAGCCGTGGACATGGTCCTCGGCGGTGGCGCGCAGGCGCGCGCCGGCCAGGGCCAGCAGGTTGCGGTAAGGCATGTCGGCGTGGCGAGGGCGCAGCGCCGCCGCGGCCTTGGGCAGCAGGTAGCGGTATTCCTCGATGCGTGCCATGACCTCATCGGCGACGCTGACGCGACCCAGCGACTGGCTCAGCAGTTCGCCGAGCGCGGTCACTTCCTGGCGGTACGCGCTCAGCACCAGCTTGCGCTGGCCCGCCAGGCTGGCGGCGATGGTGTCGGCGCCAACGTTCGGGTTGCCGTCCATGTCGCCACCGACCCAGGTGCCGAAGCCGATCACGTCCGGTGCCGGCGTGGCCTCGCCATAGGTTTCGCGCAGGGCGTCCTCGAACACTTCGTAGAAGACGGGCAACACGCGGTACAGCACGTCGGACAGATAGAAGCCGACGTGCTCGAACTCGTCGGCGACGCTCGGCTTGACCGGCGAGGCTTCGGCGGTCTGCCAGCCTGCGGTCAGCGCCAGGCGCATGCGCTCGAGGTCGGCGCGGTGTTCGTAGGGCGTGCGGCTGCGGTCGATGTCGTCGATCAGGCAGGTGACGATCTGCCGTTCCTTTTCCAGCAGCGCGCGCCGCACCGCCTCGGTCGGGTGCGCGGTGAACACCGGTTCGATGCGCAGCCGCGAGAGCAGCGTGACCACTTCGTCCAGGCTCACGCCCTGCGCCGCGAGCGAGGCCAGCACTTCGCGCAGACTGCCCGGCTGCGCGCCGGCACCGCGACGTTCGTAATCGCGACGGCGACGGATGCGGTGCACGCGCTCGGCGACGTTGACGGCCTGGAAGTAGGTCGCGAAGGCGCGCACCAGGTCGCCGGCGTGGGACAGCTCGATGCCGGCGAGTGCCTGCGTGAGTTCGGACACCGGCGCGTGGCTTTCGCGGCGACGGATGGCCGCGCGACGCAGGCGTTCGACTTCGGCCAGGAACTGCGGGCCGCGCTGCTCGGCGAGGATCTCGCCGACGAGGGCGCCGACGGTTTTGACGTCCTCGCGCAGGAGGGCGTCGGAGGAAGCGAACTCGACGATTCGCAGGGGTTCTTCGGCGGGCTCCGCAACTTGCTCGGAGGCGGACTCGACGGCGCGGCTCATGGTCATCCGCCGAGCCTACCGCACTGCAACATTTGACGGCGACCGTTTCAGCCGCAACGGATGGTCGGGGCCGTTTGCGGGCCTGTTCATGGCGCCGGTCGGCCTGCGGTGGCCGGGCCTGACGTTTAATAGTCCCGGCCCCTATCCGTGCGATCGCCATGACTCGAGCCCTGGTCCTCCTGCTCAGCTGTTTCGCCCTGGTCTCCTGCGAGGCCCCGACCACCCGCGACGAGAAGGCCGCGGCGGCACCGCCGCTGTTCGACACCTTCGGCCAGTTGCACCGCGACATCGGCACGCGCGTGCCGGAGGCACAACGTTATTTCGACCAGGGCCTGCGCCTGGCCTACGGCTTCAACCACGAAGCGGCCGGCCGCGCATTTGCCGAAGCCGAACGCCTCGACCCCAAGTGCGCGATGTGCGTGTGGGGCCAGGCATTGGTGCTGGGGCCGAACATCAACCTGCCGATGCCGCCGGAACTGGCGGCCGACGCGACGCTGCTGGCCACGCGCGCGCAGGACCTGGCCAAGGGCGCCAAGCCGGCCGACCGCGCGCTGATCGCGGCGTTGGGCAAGCGTTACACCGCGCCCTCGCCCGACGATCGCAAGCCGCTCGACGAGGCCTATGCGAAGGCGATGGGTGAAGCGGCGGCGCAGTTCCCCGATGACGACGACATCGCCACGCTCTACGCCGAATCGTTGATGGACCTGTCGCCGTGGGCGTACTGGACGCCCGCCGGCGAACCGGGCCTGCACACCGGGACCATGGTCGCGATGCTGGAGAAGGTGCTGCAGCGCAATCCCGACCACATTGGCGCGGCCCATTACTACATCCACGCCGTCGAAGCATCGAACGACCCCAAGCGTGCCGAAGGCTATGCCGACAAGCTCGCTTCACTGGCGCCAGGATCCGGTCACCTGGTGCACATGCCGGCGCATGTCTACATCCGCATCGGCCGCTACCACGACGCCACCCTGAGCAACTTCGCCGCCAGCACCGCCGACAAGGAATTCCTAGCCGTGTGCCGCGGCAGCAATGGCGCCTACCCGCTGGGTTACGTCCCGCACAACTGGCACTTCGCGGCGATGTCGGCGGCGCTGCATGGCTCGCGCACGCTGACGATGCAGGCCGCCGAGCAGACCGCCAAGCGGGTCGATCCGCCGCAGATGGAAGCGATGAGCTTCATGCAGCAGTTCCTGGTCACGCCGTTGTTCGCACAGGTCCGCTTCGGTGAGTGGGATGCGATCCTCGCCACGGAAGCGGCGCCGGCGGCGTTGCCGTTCCCGCGCGGTGTCTGGCACTTCGCCCGCGGCATGGCCCTGGTGCGCACCGACAAGCCGGCTGCCGCGCTCAAGGAACTGAAAGCATTGAAGGCGATCGCCGCGGATCCGGAACTGGCGAAGGTCGGTCTGTTCGGCATGAACAGTGCCGACCGCGTGCTGGCCGTGGCCGAGCCGATGCTGCGTGGCGAGATCGCGCTGGCGCAGAAGCAGCGCAAACCTGGACTGGCCGCGCTGCGCGAAGCCATCGCCGCCGAGGACAAGCTCAACTACAACGAACCGCCGGACTGGCCGCTGCCGGTGCGGCCATACCTGGGCGCGGCGTTGCTGGATGCCGGGCGCGCCAAGGAAGCGGTGGCGGTCTACGAGGAAGACCTCAAGACCTATCCGGAAAACGGCTGGTCGCTGTATGGCCTGGCGCAGGCGCAGAAGAAGCTCAAGCAGGACGCGAGCGAGACCGAGCGGCGGTACGCGGCGGCATGGGAATGGGCGGATGTGAAGCTGATGGCTTCGCGGTTCTGACCGGTTACGCAGGAGCGGGCTTGCTCGCTCCTACCTTTGGTGCCGGATCATTTCACCTGTTTGCCGTGCTTGATGACGACATCGACGCGCTGCAACAACGCCACCTGCTTCAACACATCGCCCTTCACCGCGATGATGTCCGCGTACTTGCCCTCGACCACGCTGCCGTAATCCTTGTCGGCCTTCATCGCCACGGCCGGCCAATAGGTGGCGGCGCGGATCGCGTCCACTGCCGGCACGCCAAGCTGGTTGACCCACACGTCCAGCTCGTTCCAGGTGCTGCCGCTGTGGAACTTCATCGGGATGCCCGAGTCAGTGCCCACCAGCATCACCACGCCCGATTCGCGCAGCTGCTGGAACTTGCGCTTCAGCGTCGGCCAGCGCTGCGGTGTCTGCTGGAAGTAGGCGATGCGCTCGGGGTGCTCGAGTGAGTGGCGGATGTCGGCGACGATGTCCGGCGGCAGGCCTTCGTGCCACGCATCGCCATCGATGAACTCGTGGTTGCGCACGGTGTAGGGGAAGTTGAACAAGCCTTCGATCGTCGGCGTCCAGAAGATCGGGCCGGCGGCCATGTTGCCGGTGCGCTCGCGCAACGCGGCCATGACGTCCTCCGGGTACTCCGGCGACGCGCCCAGCCCGGTGTGCTCGAAGCAGTCGACACCGGCTTTTAGTCCGCGCCGGATTTCTTCCGGGCGATGCGCGTGCGCCACCACCGGCAGCTTGTGCTTGTGCGCCTCGTCGACGATGGCCTGCACCTCGGCCTCGCTCATCTGGTCCTGGTCGATCAGCTTGACCACGTCGACGCCGGCTTCAGCCAGCCGCCGCACCTTGCGGCGCGCATCCGACGGCGAGTCGACGCCCCAGCGGAACTGCTCGGTGCCGGGATAGGGCTTCTTCTGGATGAAAGGCCCGGACACGAACAGCGTCGGGCCCGGGATCTTTCCGCTGTTGATCGCATCGCGCACGGCGATGCTGTCCTCGAGCGGTCCACCCAGGTCGCGCGCACCGGTCACGCCGGCCAGCAGCAGCTGCTTGGCCGAGGCCGGCATGATCACGTCGCGGAAGCGATCCGGATAGGTCTTGTCCCAATGCTCGTAATCGGCGTGGCCGTTGATCATCAGGTGCACGTGCATGTCCCACAGCCCGGGCAGCACGGTCATGCCTTCGGTCGAGATCACCCGCGTGCCGGCCGGTACCGGCAGCGTGCCGACGCTGCCGACGGCGGTGATGCGCTCGCCGTCGATCAGCACCACGCTGTCCTGGATCGGTTCGCGCAACGTGCCGTCGACGAGGGTGCCGCCGACCAGGGCAATGCGTTCGGCGGCATCGGCCGCGCCGGTCAACAACAGCAGTGCCAGCCACCAGCCACGTCGGAATCCGTGCATTGCAGCCACCCCGGTCAACGGTCAGTAGCGCCTAGCCTACCTGCACGGGCTCGGGGTCAGTAGGCAAACTCGGTGAACACCGGATCGACGCTGCCACCCCAGGCACCATGGAACAGCTCGAGCTTGCGCTCGGCCGGGGTGATGCCCGCTTCGGCGAACTCCATCATCGGATCCAGGTAGATCGACTCGTCGGCGCCGTTGCGGTTGAGGCGTGCGCGCCTGGCCAGGCCGTGCGCGGAAATCTCCAGCGCCTTGCGGGCGAGGTCGAGCACGGTGCCGCCGCGGAACGGCAACTTCAGCGCTTGACGCGGCACGCCGTCGCGCAAGGCATGGCGTTCTTCCAGGGTGAAGTCCTTGACCAGGTCCCAGGCGGCGTCGAGGGCGGCATCGTCGTAGAGCAGGCCGATCCAGAACGCGGGCAGCGCGCAGATGCGGTTCCACGGGCCCGAATCGGCGCCGCGCATCTCCAGGTACTTCTTCAGGCGCACTTCCGGGAAGGCGGTGGTGCTGTGGTCGGCCCAGTCGCGCAGCAGCGGGCGGTGGCCGGGATAGGCCGGCAGCTTGCCGTCGAGGTAGTCGCGGAACGACTGGCCGGACGCATCGATGTACTCGCCGTCGCGGTAGACGAAGTACATCGGCACATCGAGCAGGTAGTCGACGTAGCGCTCGTAGCCGAAGCCATCCTCGAAGACGAAATCGAGCAGGCCGGTGCGGCCGGCATCGGTGTCGGTCCAGATGTGCGAGCGGTAGCTCAGATAACCGTTGGGCTTGCCCTCGGTGAAGGGCGAGTCGGCGAACAGCGCCGTGGCGATCGGCTGCAGCGCCAGCGAGACGCGGAACTTCTTGACCATGTCGGCTTCGGAGCCGACGTCGAGGTTGACCTGCACGGTGGAGGTGCGCGTCATCATGTCCAGGCCGAGCGAGCCGACCTTGGGCATGTACTCGCGCATGATCTTGTAGCGACCCTTGGGCATCCACGGCATTTCGTCGCGGCGCCACTTGGGCTGGAAGCCCATGCCGAGGAAGCCCAGGCCCATCGGCTCGGCGACCGCGCGCACTTCCTTGAGGTGGCTGGAGGTCTCGCTGCAGGTCTGGTGCAGGTTCTCGAGTGGGGCGCCGGACAGTTCGAGCTGGCCGGCCGGCTCCAGTGACACCGAGGCCTGGTCGCGGGTGAGCGCGATGACGCGGCCGTGCTCTTCCACCGGCTGCCAGCCGAAACGGGTCAGGCCCTTGAGCAATGCCTCAATGCCACGATCGCCGTCGAAGGTGGGCGGGCGCAGGTCATCGTTGCGGAAACCGAACTTCTCGTGCTCGGTGCCGATTTTCCAGTCCTCGCGCGGGCGCGCGCCGGAGCTGAGGAACTCGACCAGGTCGGCCCGGCCCTCAATGGCTACTTCCTTGACATGACTGGGACCGGACACATGCACCTCGCGGGGGAAACTCCATCTGCAGGGCTGATGCCCTGCTCGCGCGATGTGGCCAAAGCGCGGAACGGCGGTGCAGTGTCGCGTTTGAACTTGCAAGCGACGTGAAGGCACCCACCTGACCAGCATGGTGGGGACATCCCCGCTGATAGCAAGCCTTGCGCAGTGTAGCGGCGGGCGCGTCTGGAACAATGGCGGCCCTGAAACGCTGTAGGTCGTCATTTGAGGTTGCTGGGGCTTCCGGTCTGCCCTGCGGGAGGGTTTGAGCAGGCGCGATGCCGCGCTGCGGCATGCCTTGGCTGACCGTGCTGCCTACACTGCACGGATGTCCCAAATGCAGTTCGTCGGTCGCAGCAAGAAGACCAAGACCACCTCGCTCGACATCGCCCACCGGGCCGGTGTCTCGCAGGCGACGGTATCGCGCGTGCTTCGCGGCAGCCCCCTGGTCAATGCCGAGACCCGGCGCCGGGTCGAGGACGCCGTCCGCGAACTCAACTACAAGGTCGACCGCCACGCCTCCAGCCTGCGCACCCAGCGCTCGGGCACCCTGGCGCTGCTGCTGTTCGAGGACCCGACCCCGGACGAGTCGCACATCAATCCGTTCTTCCTGTCGATGGTCGGCTCGATCACCCGCGCCTGTGCGCGCGAGGGCCAGGACCTGCTGATCTCGTTCCAGCAGCTGTCCGACGACTGGCACGCCGACTACGAGGACAGCATGAAGGCCGACGGCCTGATCCTGCTCGGCTACGGCGACTACCTGGCCTACCAGGGCAAGCTGGAAAAGCTCGTCGAGCAAGGCACGCGCTTCGTCCGCTGGGGCGCGGTGCTGCCGGACCAGCCCGGCCAGTCGATCGGCTGCGACAACTTCAACGGTGGCCGCCTCGCCGGCGAGCACCTGGTTGGCGAGGGCCGTCGCCGTATTGCCTTCCTGGGCGGCGCGTCCAGCCACTGCCCGGAATTCTTCGACCGCTTCCGCGGCTGCGACGCCGCCCTGCGCGAAGTCGGCGCGGCGATGGAGGCGATCCTGCAGGTCGATGCGGAAAGCTCGGAAGAGGATGGCTACAACGCCGCCGCCGAACTGCTGGAACGTGGCGGCGCCTTCGACGCGGTATTCGCCGCCAGCGACCTGATCGCCATCGGCGCGATGCGGGCATTGGCCGATGCCGGCCTGCGCGTGCCAGAAGACGTCGCCGTGGTCGGCTTCGACGACATCCCGATGGCGCGCTTCGCCACGCCGCCGCTGACGACGATCTTCCAGGACACCAAGCGCGCCGGCGAACTGCTGGTGGAGACGCTGATGCGGCAGGTGCACGGCGAGGCGACGCAGAGCATCACGCTGCCGGCGTCGCTGGTGGTGAGGAAATCGAGCGGGGCCTGAGTTACTGCGGACGCTTGGTCCGCATCGCCGTATCCAGTTCGCGCCGAAGGTCGGCGCGCTGAACCGGTGCATCCAGTAGATAAACCTCGACGCCATGCCCCGGCACGGTTGTGTTCAGCGCCTTGCCTTCGGCGACGTTGAGCTCACCGCCACCGATCGCCGCCTTCCACCGGCCCGCCTGCAACCAGCGCTTCACCTCGAACTGCGCCGGCTGGTCGCCCTTGTTGAGCAGCACCAGCGCGATCTGCGACACGCCTTGGTGCTGGTAGACGCGGTAGAACGCGGCCTTGTCGGCCTTCAGCAGCACGTCCAGCTGCACGCCGCGCTGCAACGCCGGTGACGCCGCGCGGACCTTCGCGATCCGCTTGAGGTTCTCGCGGATCGGATTGCCGACCGCGGCATCGACCCGCTCCTGGCCGAAGTAGTTGCGGTTGCCGGCATGCTCGGCGCGGCCGCGCATGAAGCCGACTTCCGAGCCGTAATAGATCACCGGGATGCCGCGCGCGGTGAACAACCAGTTGTTCGCGTCGATGAAACCCTCGTCGCTGGCATCCAGGCGCGGCATGTCGTGGTTGTCGTAGAACGTCATCAGCTCGTACGGGTTGGCGTACGGCCCGCCCTGCAGGTACAGGCGCGGCTGCAGGTTCTCGTAACCGTGCGGCTTGTCGCCACGGCCGAACACCTGCGCCATCCGCTCCTTCATCGGGAAGTCGAGCACGCTGATCGAGCCGTTCTTCGCCCAGGTATGCGGGGCGATCTTGTCCGGGTCGTACTCGAAGTTCTCGCCGAACATGAAAAGTCCCGGCCGCTGCGCGCGCATGCGGTCGGCGAACTGCTTCCAGAAGGTATGCGGCATCCAGCCAATGGTGTCGATGCGCAATGCATCGGCGCCCTGCCCCAGCCATTGCAGGTAGGCACCGGACAGGTAGTCGAGCACGGCCGGATTACCGTCGTTGAAGCTGGCCAGTTCGGCGATCTCCGCCGGCGAGCGGTAGAACGCGTGCAGCGGATTGTGCTCGGGGTCGAGCTTCTCCGGCGGCAGGTTCTGGTGATCGGCGAGCAGCTTGCCGTCGCGATCGTAGACCTTGCCGAACTCCGGCTGGCTCTTCGGCATCGAGAACGCGGGCGAAGCGTGGTTGCCGACGATGTCGAGCACCACCTTCATATCCTGGCCGTGCATCGCCTTGGTGAAACCGGCGAAATCCAGGCCCGGGCTGGGCAGGTGCTCATCGAGTTTGTAGAAGTTCACGCCCCAGTAGCCGTGATAGCCGGTCTTGCCCTGGTCGGTCCAGAAGCTGCCCCAGCTGACCGGCTTGCCGCCGGTGAAGGCGGCATCGGGCTGGTCCACTATCGGCGTGATCCACACCGCGGTGAAGCCCATGTCGCGGATGTAGCCTACGTTGTCGAGCACGCCTTTGAAGTCGCCGCCGAGGTAGCCGATGTTGTCGGTCTCGCCGTCCGGTCCCGGCACCGGGCGGTCGAAGCTGCGCGTGGCCGGATCCGGCCCGCCCTGCTCACGATGGTCGTTGCCGGTGTCGCCGTTGACGAAGCGGTCGGTGACGACGAAGTACACCGACTCGCTGGCGAAGGGTTCGAGCGTGCCGTAGTAGTCCGGCGCCCGGTCGGCAGCTGCCGCTTGTGCGGAGAGTACGGCCAGCAGCGTGGCGGCGAGCGGTCGAAACTTCGGGTTCGGCATCGATTGGTCTCAGTGGCTGGTGGCAAGCGTGGCCGCGCGGGGATCCTGCACGCGCAGCACGCACAGGCCGGCGACGAACAGGCTGACGGCGCCGATCGTCAGCGCCTGGATTGGCTGGCCGCCGAAGAAGGTCTTGAGCAGGAAGCCAAGCAGGCTGGCCGCGACCAGCTGCGGGATCACGATGAAGAAATTGAAGATGCCCATGAACACGCCCATCTTCTCCGCCGGCACGCTGTCGGCCAGCAGGGCGTAGGGCAGCGACAGGATCGAGGCCCAGGCGAAACCGACGCCGACCATCGACAGCAGCAGCCAATGCGGGTCGCGGATGAAGAGGAACGAGATCAAGCCGAGCCCGCCGAGCCACACATTGATCAGATGACTCATGCGCAGGCCGATGCGGCGCACCATCCACGGGATCACGATGGCGGCCAGCGCTGCGAACCCGTTGTAGGCGGCAAACAGGACGCCGACCCAGTTGGCGCCTTCGTTGTAGAGCGCCGAGCCGGTGTCGTTGGTGCCGTAGTGGACGCCGGTGACCGCGCCGGTGGTGTAGATCCACATGCCGAACAGCGCGAACCAGGAGAAGAACTGCACCACCGCCAGGCGACGCATCTCGGCGGGCATGTCGTGCATGTCGCCGATGATGTGGGCGAAGGCGCTATCGCGCCGCAACAGCGTCACCACCAGCAGCGCCAGGCCGTAGCCGGCGGCCAGGCCGGCGAGCACGTAGAGCTGGCGGTCGAGGTTGTAATGCATGACCACGTACGCACCGGCTGCGCCAAGCAGCAGCCACACCGCGCCGTTGCGGCGTGCACGCACGTGGTCTAGCGTGCGCTGTGGCGCACGCTGCAGCGTGTCGTGTGCGCGGAGCACCTCTGGCGGGTACTCGCGCGTGCGCACGATCGTCCAGCCGACCGAGAGCATGAGCACCGCGCCGCCGAAGTAGAAGGCGTAGCGCACGGTGTCGGGCACTTCGCCCGGGCCGGCGGTGTTGCCGACACCGACCTGCGCCAGGAACCACGGCAGCAGGCTGGCGATCACCGAGCCGACACCGATGAAGAAACTCTGCATGGCGAAGCCGCTGGCGCGCTGCGAGGTCGGCAACTGGTCGCCGACGAAGGCGCGGAACGGTTCCATCGAAATGTTGATCGACGCGTCGAGCACCCACAGCAGGCCGGCGGCGATCCACAGCGTCGGCGAGTTCGGCATCGCGCACAGGGCCAGAGTCGCCAGCACCGCGCCGATCAGGAAGTAGGGGCGGCGCCGGCCCAGGCCCGTCCAGGTGCGGTCACTGAGGTAACCGACGATCGGCTGCACGATCAGCCCGGTCAGCGGCGCGGCGATCCACAGCGCCGGGATCTCGTCCACGCTGGCGCCGAGGGTCTGGAAGATGCGGCTGACATTGGCGTTCTGCAGGGCGAATCCGAACTGGATGCCGAGGAAGCCGAAGCACATGTTCCAGATCTGCCAGAACGACAGCTGCGGTTTGGTGGTCATTGCGCCGATCCCCTGAGATAGATGCCGTCATTCCCGCGAAGGCGGGAACCCAGCGACTTTGACTTCGATCACGGCGGAAGTCACTGGGTCCCCGCCTTCGCGGGGAGGTCGGCAAGTCGGACCACATGCAGCTCGCCCAGTTCGGCCGAGTTCAACGCGCCGGCCGCGCCACCGGTGCCGCCGGTGTAATGGGCGAAGTGGCTCAGGTAGCTCATGTTGAAGCCGTCGCGCAGGTCGAAGCGGCATTGCGCTCCGGCCCTGGCGTCGAACACGACCGCGCTGGACAGCTGCCGGGCCTGGCCGTGCGGCATCACCAGTGTCCCGGTCTGCTGCGGCTGGCCGGGGCAGTCCACCACCAGCGTCTTCACCGCCGCGGTGATGCCGGTGTTGATCGGACCGTGCGGATTGACGAAGTCCAGGCGCACCGAGAAGCGTCCGCCCGACGTGGCCGTCCATTGTCGCGGCCATTCACCGGCGACCGTGGTCTGGTCAGCGATGCAGTGGGTAGGACCATGCAGCGATTCGATGCCGCCCTCGCCGATCCGGGTCAGGCTGAGGCACTGCTGGTACGGCTGCCTGGCCAGCGTCACCGCAATGGACGACGTGCCGGCATCGGCGCGGCGCTGGCCGTCGACATACAGCCGCGTGCCCGGTGGCAGCGTGACCCGCCATTGCGTGCCGGCCGCGTGCACCAGCGGCGCCTGTGGCGAGGCAGGCGCGAACGCCGCCGCGTCCGTGGCCAGCGTTGCCTGCGTGCTGCGGGTGGCGACCAGGTCGACAACGGTGTTTACCCCGTCGACGCGCGTCGTGCCGGCAACCAGCAAGTCACCTTCGATCGCACGCGGACGACGCAGGGTGACCTTGCGCTGGACAAGTTGCAGCGAGATCTCGTCGCGGTCGCCGAACAGCATCGGCACCAGCTGGGCCGGCAGCATCGGCTTGACGCTGCCGTCCTCGCCGACGCCGAAGACGCCTTCGATGACCATGTCCAGATAGGCCGCCACCGACCACAGCTGACGCGGCGAGTTGACCACCGGCCCACTGAGTGCGCCGTCGTCGACGTGCACGGCCTGCGTGACCAGTTCGAAGTTCTCCATGTTCGATCCGGCCAGCGCGGCACCGCGCATCAGCGAGCGGATCTCGTGGGCGATGCGCGGCGCATGCCCGACCGTGCGCGCGGCGCGCAGCGAGTAGGCGCTGACGAACGGCCAGATCGCGCGGTTGTGATAGATCGCGGTGTCGGGCTGCTGCGGCCAGATCACCGGGCTGCCGCTTTCCAGCGCCGGGTAGCGCGACAGCGCGCGGCGCGCGCGATCGGGCGGGGCGATGCCGCTTTCGATCACCAGCGCCAGGCCCAGCAGGTCATACGCCTCGAACGGGACGCGATGCTCGGCCGTGCCGATGTAACTCATGTACAGGCCGCGATCCTCGCGCCAGAACGCACGGTCGATGGCCTTGGCCAGCGCATCGGCCTGGCGCGCATAGGTCGCCGCGCGGGCATCGCCGCGACGCCTGGCCATCTGCTCGCCCAGGCGCAGTGCCTGGTACTGCAGGACGTTGGTCGACAGCGCGAACGATTGCGCGATGAAGGCGACATCGTTCGCGGTCCAGCGCGGGTAGGACTGCTCGCGCCAGTCGAGGTAGGAGGTTTCGCCGCGATACAGCCCGACGCTGTCGTCGAAGACGAACTGCCGGTCCTGCGCGAGCGTGTAGGTCAGCGCGCGCCAGGTTTCGTCGGCGAAGCGGCTGCCGTCGGCATCCTTGCCATCGATCAGATGGCGCGCCGCCAGGAACCACACCACCCGGTCGCTGCTGATCGGCCAGCTTCCGCCCGAGCCGGTGTCCTGGGCGACGAAGAATCCACCCGCGGCCGCGGGCGGCCTGACGCCGGACAGCTTGAAGCGCAACGAGGCACGCGTGCGCTCGGGCGACACCCGCGCCAAACCGAGGTCCGCCGCGTAGGAGAGGTCGCGGGTCCAGACGTAACGCCACTTCTCGCCGGTCTCGAAGCAAGGGCAGGCAATCGGCTTGCCGTTGTCGAAGGCGCTGTCGGTGATCGATTCGACCTGCGCCTGCTGAACCTCGAGCTGGGCCAGCGCGAACAGGCCGTCGAACAGCGGGCTGGCGGTCTGGCTGCGCAGGGGCTGCGACGGGATGGTGCGCGGCCTGGCGGCACCGGACAGCACGTACCCTTGGCCGCCCTGTGCCATCTCGACGCTCTGTCCGCGCCACGACAAACCGTGTTGCCATGCAGCATCGGCTGGAGCGGCAGGCGGCTGCGCCGATGCGACCGAGCAGGCGATGGCGAGCGCACCCGCGACAAGGCCTGGAACCCTGGCCTGACGGCGTGCGGTTGCGGCTTGACTCATGCATCGCCCCTTTGCGAACAGCGGCCATGGTAGTTCGCGGCACCGATGCGCACGCGCTTGCTGCATACGTATTCATCGCCAAGCAGGCGGACCTGGCAATCCCGACGGCTACCCGGCATGGAATAGTGCGCACCAATGCGTGCCCCCCGGCGCGCCCAACGACACACAAGCGGCGCGCGGATGACGATGGCGGCAGTCACAACGGACAGGAAGGCGGCAATGCAGGACGCAGCATGGTGGCGCGGCGCGGTGATCTACCAGATCTACCCGCGCAGCTTCCTCGACACCAATGGCGACGGCGTCGGCGACCTGCCCGGCATCATCGAGCGGCTGGACTATGTCGCCAGCCTCGGCGTGGATGCGATCTGGATCTCGCCGTTCTTCAAGTCGCCGATGGCCGACTTCGGCTACGACATCGCCGACTACCGCGACGTCGACCCGCTGTTCGGCACGCTGGACGACTTCGACCGCCTGCTGGCCAAGGCGCACTCGTTCGGCATCCGCGTGATGATCGACCAGGTGCTCAGCCACACCTCGGTCGAGCACGCCTGGTTCAAGGAAAGCCGCGAGAGCCGCGACAACGCGCGCGCCGACTGGTACGTCTGGGCCGATGCCAGGCCCGACGGCACGCCGCCCAACAACTGGCTGTCGCTGTTCGGCGGCGTTGCCTGGCGCTGGGAACCGCGCCGCGGCCAGTACTTCCTGCACAACTTCCTGTCGTCGCAGCCGGACCTGAACTTCCACAACCCGGCCGTGCGCGAGGCGACGCTGGACAACGTGAAGTTCTGGCTCGACCGCGGCGTCGACGGCCTGCGCCTGGACGCGATCAACTTCTGCTTCCACGACCAGCAGCTGCGCGACAACCCGCCCAAGCCGGCGGAACTGCGCACCGGGCGCGGATTCAGCCCGGACAATCCGTACGCGTTCCAGTACCACCACTACAACAACACGCAGCCGCAGAACCTCGACTTCCTCGAGGACCTGCGCGCCCTGCTCGATCGCTACCCGGGCGCGACCACGCTGGGCGAGATCTCCTCGGAAGACTCGCTGGCGACGATGGGCGAGTACGTCAACGAGCAGCGCCTGCACATGGGCTACAGCTTCGAGCTGCTGACCGACGACTTCAGCGCCGCCTACATCCGCGGCACGGTCGAGGACCTGGAAGCGAAGATGACGCGCGGCTGGCCGTGCTGGGCGATCTCCAACCACGACGTCCGCCGCGCGGTGACGCGCTGGGGTGGCGACAACGCGCCCGACGCCCTCGCCAAGCAGCTGGTGGCGCTGGTGTGCTCGCTGCGCGGTTCGGTCTGCCTGTACCAGGGCGAGGAACTCGGACTGACCGAAGCGGAGGTTCCGTTCGAATCGCTGCAGGACCCTTACGGCATCGCGTTCTGGCCGAACTTCAAGGGCCGCGACGGCTGCCGCACGCCGATGCCGTGGAACGGCGGCACGCATTCAGGCTTCAGCGACGGCAAGCCGTGGCTGCCGGTGGCCGAAACGCACAGCGCGCGCAGCGTCGCCGTGCAGGATTCGCAAACCGATTCCGTGCTCAACGGCGTTCGCCATCTGATGCGCTGGCGCAAGGCGCATCCGGCGCTGGTCGCCGGTGACATCACGTTCCTGGACGCACCGGAGCCGGTGCTGGCCTTCACCCGCCGCAGCGAGGACGAATCCCTGCTGGTGGTGTTCAACCTGTCGGCACAGCCGCAGCAGTGGGCGATTCCCGCGAATCTGGGCGCGCTGGCGCCGGTTGACGACCATGGTTTGCTGGCCGGACATATCGACGCAGGCCAGCTGCACCTGCCGGCGCACGGCGTGTTCTACGCGCGAATCGGCTGATCGATCGATGCGCGCGAGTGCCGCCATTGCCGCACTCGCGCTGATCGCATCGTTCGCGCTGCCGCTGCGGGCCGAACCGGTTCGCGTGCAACTGGACGCACCGGCCTTCGCGCCGGAGCAGGTGAAGCTCTCGGTGTACCTGCCACCGGGCTACGGCGACCATGCCGACCGCCGCTACAGCGTCCTCTATATCAATGACGGCGAGGACATGCCGGCCGTCGGCCTCGAATCGACGTTGTCGCGCCTGTACGCGCAGCAGGCGATCGAGCCGGTGATCGTGGTCGCCATCGACATGCTCACCGATCGCATGGGCACGTACGGCCTGTCCGACCGCGCCGCCGGAGCAAGCCGGCCCGGCAGCTCGCGCTTCGGCCCGATCGGCACGCGCGCGCACGACTACGCGCAATGGCTGGCTGGCACGCTGGTGCCGTACATCGACTCCCACTACCGCACCGTGCCGCAGGCCTCCGGCCGCAGCATGCTGGGCTGGTCGCTGGGCGCGTTGCAGGCGTTCGACATGGGTTGGCAGTACCCGGAACTGTTCGGACGTGTGGGCGCATTCTCACCCTCGTTCTGGTTGCCGCCATCGCGCGCGCCGGGCGATGAACGGCTGGCGCAATCCATGGTCGAGCGTGGCCCCAGGCGCGAGGGCCTGCGCATGTTCATCGCGGTGGGCAGCGCCGAAGAGACCGACGATCGCGACCACGATGGCGTCTTCGACGCCCTCGACGACGCCCTCACCCTGATCCGCGGCGGCCGCGAAGGCGAACGCGAATTGCAGGGCCTGACGGGACTGGGATATCGGGTGTCGCTGGCGTACGAGCCGTGCCGCCCGCAGTCCGACATCGATTTCCTGCTGCTCGCCGACGGCTGCCACAACCAGGCGTCATGGGCTCGCATGCTGCCGGTATTCCTGCATTGGGCCTATGCCACGCCCGCGGCGAGCGCGATGCCGCGCTGTCGCGATTACCTGCCGGCACCTGCTGCGCCAACACCAGCGCCTTAGGCGCTGATCGGCCTGCGCCTTCCGGTGCCTGGCCATCCCGCACCGCCCGCCCTGAAGAGGGAAGGCGCCGGCTGCGTGCGCCCCGAAAACGATTGCAGCCCCCAACTGCCTGCATGCCGTGGCGATGAATACGTATGCAATGGAATTTGTGCAGTGATGCCTGCGTCTACCATCGCGCTACGTTCTGGAACGGTCTTTCATATTGCCAATCCTGGCGCGCGGGCTTCGACGATCGGCGGCGCAATCGCCGCGACGTACGCAAGCCGACTATAAAAATCACTATGCAGTGGGAGGGGAGATGCAACTCAAGCGCAATCTGCTGAGCGTGGCACTGGCATCGGCGACGATGCTGATCGCCGCAGGCGCCCAGGCGCAGGAAACGAGCCAGCCGGGTACGCCTGGCCAGGACGCCACGACGCTGGACTCGGTGGTGGTCACCGGTATCCGCGCCGGTATCGAAAGTTCCATCTCGACCAAGAAGGATTCGACCTCGATCGTCGAAGCCATCTCGGCCGAGGACATCGGCAAGCTGCCTGACATCAGCATCGCCGAATCCATCGCCCGCCTGCCGGGCCTGGCCGCCCAGCGCGTGGCCGGCCGCGCGCAGGTCATCAGCGTCCGCGGCCTGTCGCCCGACTTCGCCACCACGCTGCTCAACGGCCGCGAAGTGGTCAGCACCGGCGACAACCGCAGCGTCGAGTTCGACCAGTACCCGTCGGAGCTGTTCAACGGCGTGACCGTGTACAAGACCCCCGATGCAAGCCTGGTCGGCGAGGGTCTGTCGGCCACCATCGACATGCAGACCGTGCGTCCGCTGAGCTACAGCGAGCCGGTCGCGGTCTTCGGTGCGCGCTACCAGAAGAACTCGCTGGGTTCGGCCGCCGACAGCGACGGCGACGGCAACCGCGTCAACGCCAGCTACATCGGCCAGTTCCTCGACAACACCCTGGGCATCTCGATCGGTTACTCGCACCTCGAGACGCCGATCCAGGAAGAGCAGGTCGGCCTGTACGAGCCGTGGTCGGCCGTTGGCGCCGGCGCGCGCCCGGGCGTGCCTGCGGGCACGTTCTACTCCGACGGCATCAAGGCCCTGCGCCGCACCGGCTACGCCGAACGCGACGGCATCATGGCCACCGTGCAGTACCGCCCGTCCAACGCCTGGACCAGCACGCTCGACGTGTTCCACACCGAGGCTGAGCAGGTCGACACGGCCAACCAGTTCGAAGTGCACATCGGCGGATACAACGGCAACTACACCCCGGGCCTGAACATCACCGGCGCGCAGGTCAATGGCAACAACACCTTCGTCGGCGGCGCCGCCAGCGGCGTGTACCCGCTGGTCCGCGGCATGTACAACAAGCGCGAAGACGAGATCAACGCGTTCGGCTGGAACAACGACTTCGCCGTGGGCAATGCCCGCGTCAACGCCGACCTCAGCTACTCCAAGGCCAGCCGCGACGAGCTGAACCTGGAAAACAACACCCAGCGCCTGCCCGCGCCGCAGCTCGACACGGTCAACCTGGGCTTCAGCAACAGCGACTTCTCGCAGCTGAACCCGGGCCTGGACTACTCCAACCCGGGCAACCTGTACCTGACCAACACCATCTACGGTTCGGGCTACGGCAAGGTTCCCAGCGTCGAAGACGAGCTCAAGGGTGCACGCGTCGTCGTCTCGCTGCCGGCTCCGGCTGCCACGAGCTGGCTGTCGAACATCGACATCGGCCTGAACTACGCCGATCGCGAGAAGCAGAAGACCCAGCCCGAGGGCAACATCAACCTCGGCGCGCAGGGCGATACGACGATCGCGTCGGACCTGCAGTTCGACCCGGTCAACCTCGGCTTCGCTGGCGTCGGTTACATCCCGTCGTGGAATGTCCCGGGCGCGGTCGGTCGTTACATGACCTTCAATCCGGTGTCCGACCTGTCGTACCTGGTGTCGAAGGCCTGGACGGTCAACGAGAAGATCACCACCGGCTACGTGCAGGCCGACATCGACACCGAATGGGGTTCGGTCGGTGTCCGCGGCAACGTCGGCGTGCAGATCCAGCACACCGACCAGTCGTCGAATGCGAACTACTGGGATGGCACCGCCAACGGTGGCGCCGGTGCGGCCAAGCCGTTCGAAGACGGCACGACCTATACCGACGTGCTGCCGAGCCTGAACCTGGCGTTCTCGTTCGAGCATGACCAGACCCTGCGCTTCGCCCTGGCCCGCCAGGTGGCCCGCGCACGCGTGGACGACCTGCGTGCCTCGCTCGAGTTCGGCGTCGACACCTCGACCGGCAAGCCCGGCGCGAGCGGCGGCAACCCGCGCCTGGATCCGTGGCGTGCCAACGCGTTCGACATCTCCTACGAGAAGTACTTCGGCGACAACCGCGCCTACGTTGCGGCCGCGTACTTCTACAAGGACCTGCGCAGCTACATCTACAAGCAGACGCAGGACAACTACGACTTCAGCAGCTTCGTCGCCGACTACGTGCCGCCGCCGGGTGGCGTGCCGGCCCAGACCACGGGCAACTTCACTGCGCCGTACAACGGCGAGGGCGGCATGCTGCAGGGCCTGGAGCTGAGTGCGTCGCTGCCGCTGGACATGCTGTGGGAGCCGCTGCAGGGCTTCGGCATCGTCGCCAACGCCAGCTTCAACGACAGCGACATCGAGATCGTCGATCCGGACAGCGCGAGCAGCGTCGGCTCGAACCCGATCACGCTGCCGGGCCTTTCGGACGAGGTGTACAGCTTCACGGCGTATTTCGAGCGCGGCGGTTTCGAGGCGCGCGTGAGCCAGCGCTGGCGTTCGGACTTCATCGGCGAGATCGGCAACTTCAACGGCAACCGCACGCTGCGTTACGTGGTGGGCGACGACCAGCTTGATGCGCAGATCAGCTACGAGTTCGGCGAAGGCACGATGTCGGGCCTGAGCCTGTACCTGCAGGGCAGCAACCTGACCAACTCGCCGTACCAGACCTACGCCAGCAGCAAGGATCGTCCGCTCGAGTACATCGAGTGGGGCCGCACCTACCTGGTGGGCGCGTCGTACAAGTTCTGATCCCCCTCCCGGGCTGAAGAACGAACCCCCGCCGGAGCGATCCGGCGGGGGTTTTTTATTGCCTGTCATCCCGGCGGATGCCGGGACGACGGGAATCTCAGAGGCCCAGCCAGCCGGCGACCACGGCGCGCGCCTCGTCGACGCCCTGCTTGGACTCGCCCGAGAAGGTCTGCACGCTGACCGTGTCGCCGAAGGCACTGAACAGATCGCGCCTGACCGCGTGCAGCGTCTGCGTCTGCTGCCCGCGCCCGAGCTTGTCGGCCTTGGTCAGCAGCGCATGCGCCGGCAGCCCGCGGTTGACCGCATAACCGAGCATCTGCCGGTCGTACTCGCGCAGCGGATGGCGGATGTCCATCACCACCACCAGGCCCTTGAGCGACTCGCGGGTCTGGAAGTACTGGTGGATAAAGGCCTGCCAGTGCGCCTGCAGGTCCTGCGGCACCTTGGCGTAGCCGTAGCCGGGCAGGTCGACCAGGTAGTTGCCGGGGATCGGCTCCTCGCTGGGCGGGGTGATGTCGAAATAGACCAGCTGCTGGGTCCGGCCGGGGGTCTTGGAGACCCGCGCCATCGCGTTCTGCTGGCACAACGCATTGAGCGCGCTGGACTTGCCGGCATTGGAGCGGCCGGCGAAGGCGACCTCGGTCCCGCCCTCGGGCGGCAGCTGCTTGTGGTTATGCGCCGCCAGCAGGTAGCGGGCGCGAACAAAGGGATTGGCCATGCCATAGGATCGCATGGCGACGCCCCCGACCGCCGGAATTGCCACCCGAAGCCGCGATCCAGGCCCATGCAAAAGGCCGAAAACACAGCAAAACGCCTGACTCGGGCAGTTCACACGCTTAATCCGCGTTGACCCGACCGGGAGCGGCGACGATAATTCCGCGGTTCCGGCGTCCGCAATCCTGGGCGCCTCTTAAAGTGTTTCGGAGCCCAGCTACATGAGCCAAGCCCGCGTCCTCGGCATGATCGGCCTCGCCGCAATGGCGGCCGCTGCCGTCGCCTACGCCCAGACCACCGTTACCCCGGTCCCGGACAACGCTCCGGTCCAGGCCGCTGCGCTGAACACCGCGCCGGAAAAGGTCGTCTGGGGTGACGCCAAGGCTGGCGCGACCAAGGCCGGCACCTGCGCCGCCTGCCACGGCCTGGACGGCAACCCGACCGATCCGCAGTACCCGCGCGTGGCCGGCCAGAGCGAGCGCTACCTCGCCCACCAGATCGCCCTGTTCAAGAGCGGCGAGCGCAACACCGGCATGGCGGCGGTCATGAAGCCGTTCGCCGACGCCCTCAGTGCCCAGGACGCGCGCGACATCGGCGCCTACTTCGCCACCCAGAAGGCTGGCGCCGGCGTCGCCGACGACACCGTCATCGCGACCGGCCCGAACTCGGGCAAGAAGTTCTTCGAAGTCGGCCAGCAGCTGTTCCGCTCGGGCGACAAGGACCGCGGCATCCCGGCCTGCATGGCTTGCCACGGCCCCGACGGCGCCGGCAACCCGGGCCCGGCCTACCCGCACATCGCGGGCCAGCAGTCGGCCTACACCCAGCGCCGCCTCGAGGAATACCGCACGGGCACCACCACCCAGCGCGATGCCCACCTGTTCAACGTGATGGCCACCGTCGCCAAGCAGCTGAGCGACGAGGAAATCGGCTCGCTGTCGAGCTACCTGCAGGGCCTGCACCCGAGCCACGACGACCTGGCCGCGGCCAAGTCGCCGGCACCGGCCGCAGCAGCCCCGGCACCGGCTCCGGCAGCCCCGGCGGCGACCCCCGCTCCGGCGCCTGCCCCGACCCAGGAGCCGGCGGCACCCGCCACCGGTTCATAAAGGCGGAACTTTCGCCGGTGACCCACGGTCACAGCGATCATCTCCTCCTGTTGTTCGCTTGCGCCGGTCGTGTCCACACGACCGGCGTTTTGTTTTCCGGGAGGCGCGATCCGCCTCCTTCCCATCGCCAGCCCTGACGAGACCACGATCGATGAGCCGCCGTCCGTTCCTGCAGTCACTGCTTCTGCTTGCCCTGCTGCCTGCCGCGGCGCTGGTCTCCGGCGCGATGGCCGCCAATCCCGCACCCGCGCTGGTCGAGGGCACCGATTACGAGGTCATCGCCGGCGGCAAGCCATTTGCGCCGGTCAAGGGCAAGGTCGAGGTGGTCGAGGTGTTCGGCTACACCTGCCCGCACTGCGCGCACTTCCAGCCGCAGATCGCCAAATGGCAGGCCCAGAACGCCAAGCAGGTCAGCTTCGTGCCGATGGCGGCGCCGTTCGGCGGCTTCTGGACGCCCTACGCCAAGGCTTTCTATGCCGCCCAGGAGCTGGGCGTGGCCACCCGCAGCCATGACGCGATGTTCCTGGCGCTGCACACCGATGGCACCCTGCCGCTGCGCAACCCGTCGGTCGACGAGATCGCCGCGTTCTATTCGCGCTATGGCGTCGACGCGCAGCGCTTCGCCAGCACCTACGACAGCCCGCAGGTGCAGGCGCGCATGGACAAGGCCGAGCAGTTCATCCGCACCAGTGGCGTGGAAGGCACGCCGATGCTGGTCGTGAATGGCAAGTACCGCATCCTCGGCCGCAGCTTCGACGACACCCTGCGCATCGCCGACCAGCTGGTCGCGCGCGAACGCGCGACTCGCTGACTGCGCACCCGCCATACCGGTCGGCCCCGGCGGCCGGTATTCTTGCGACAACACCTCTTGATGGCCCGGACGCATTCGTGCGCCGGCCACACCTTCCAGCAATAGCCACCTGCGGAGAATTCGATCCATGACCTCGCGCCTGCCCCACCTTGCCGTGGTTCTGACCGGCCTGCTCGCCCTGTCCGCCTGCTCCAAGCAGGCCCCGGCACCGGCCGACACCGCCGCTCCGGCTGCTCCGGCTGCCACCACTGAAGCTCCCGCCGAGACGGCACCCGCCGCTCCGGCACCGACCGAAACCGCGCCAGCCGAAACGCCTGCTCCGGCGGCGCCGGCAGCAGCTGCCACGCCGCCGCAGGGCCCGGCCCCGGTCGCGGGCACCGATTACGTCGAGATCGCCGGCGGCCAGACCTACGAGCCCACCAGCGGCAAGATCGAGGTCATCGAAGTGTTCGGCTACACCTGCCCGCACTGCGCGCATTTCGAGCCGCTGGTCGAGGCCTGGAAGGCCAAGCAGCCGGCTGACGTGAAGTTCGTCGCGCTGGCCGCGCCGTTCGGCGGTTACTGGATGCCGTACGCCAAGGCGTTCTACACCGCGCAGGCGATGGGCGTGCTCGACAAGACCCACGAGGCGATGTTCAACGCCATCCACGTCGACCACACCCTGCCGGTGCAGCCGCTGCCGACCGACGCCCAGATCGCCGGCTTCTACGCCAAGTACGGCGTCGACCCCAAGCAGTTCGAAAGCACCATGAGCAGCTTCGCGGTCGATGCCAAGCTCAAGCGCGCCGGCAACTTCATCGCCCGCGCCGGCGTCGACTCGACTCCGTCGCTGGTGGTCAACGGCAAGTACAAGGTCGTCGGCAAGAGCTTCGAGGACAGCCTGCGCATCGCCGACCACCTGGTCGCGCAGGAGCGCGCCAAGTCCGCTGCCCCGGCCCCGGCCGGCGGCTGACCTGGCGACCCTGCCCCGAATGGAGACGCGCCGGCTCCGCCTGCTAAGCGCCAACATCCAGGCGGGGTCGAGCACGCGCGGCTATCACGACTACGTCGCGCGCAGCTGGTCGCACGTGCTGCCGGCCGGCAACAAGCGCGGCAGCCTCGACACGATCGCGCAGTTGGCCGGCGAACACGACATCGTCGGCCTCAACGAAAGTGACCCCGGCAGCCTGCGCTCCGGGTTCACCAACCAGACCCACTACCTGGCTCAGCGCGGCGGCTTCGACTACTGGAGCCACCAGCCCAACCGCCGCGTCGGCGGTGTCGCTTCCAGCGCCAACGGCCTGCTGAGCCGGCTGGAACCGCGCGAAGTCATCGACCACCCACTGCCCGGCCGCATCTCCGGCCGCGGCGTGCTGCTGGCGCGTTATGGCGAAGGCGACGCCGCCTTGCTGGTCGCGGTGGCACATCTCTCGCTCGGTGCCACTTCGCGCGCCGCGCAGCTTGGTTTCATCGCCGAACTGCTGCACGACCACCCGCACGCGGTGTTGATGGGCGACTTCAACTGCTCGATCGACCGCCCGGAAATGCAGGCGCTGTTCCGCAGCACCCGCCTGCAACCACCCGAGGGCGACGTACCGACCTTCCCGAGCTGGCGCCCGCAGCGCGCGATCGACCACATCCTGGTCGGCGACGGCCTGCGCACATCAAATGCACGCGCATTGCCGGCGGCGCAGTCGGACCATCTCGCGCTGTCGATCCAACTGGATGTGCCGGACAGCGCATTGCGCTGATGGTGGCCGGCTAGCGTCGCCTGCCGAGCGCCCGCTATGGCGCAGCAGCGGACGACTTCCGGGTGATGCGCGCAAGCACGACCCCCGTGATACCAAGAACCAGTGCGTATGCCGGCCAGAAGTAGAGGTACCAGAGCCAGTCGATCGCGCCGCCGGTTCCGCGCTTGAATCCCAACGGCGGCTCGGCGACCAGGGTGACGCTCTCACCCCTGATTGCATCACCGACTTCCAATACCGAGACCTCCAGCGCTGACCGGCCCGCGGGAATCGACCTGGAGGCAAGCAAGGGCGGCCAACGGAACGTCCGGGCATCACCGTCGTCGACGAATCGCACCAGATCCCGGTGCACCAGACCCTCGCTGCGCCCACCGTCCGGGAGGGCCTCGAAAATCTGCGCCTGCGCTTGGTCGACAACGCGAAGCTTGACCGTTTCACCAGGGTTCCCGAATCGCAACGAGCCGTCTTTGCGGATGGGACGCCACTCTCCCAACTCGGGCCGCGAGCGCCAATATCCCATCGGAGGATGCGCCTGCGCCGGGTCTTCAAACTCCATCGACAGGCGCGGCGCATCCGGCGCGAGACGGAGAACCACCATCGAGACTTGTGCGCCTGGAACGAGGTCGATGCGCGCTCGCACAGTGGTCGACGCGATGTGCAGTGCAGCCATGCCCAGGAGCATCAATGCACAGAGGCCTGCGAAGACAGCCCAGGCAATTCTCAACGGCAACGACATCTGTGGCCTCCATGCGCCTGCATCAACTGGCCAGCGAGCTGGCTCGTACCATCCCGGTTGTTGTCAGGTGTCCTTCGGCTCGACCACCACCGCCGTGCCGTAGCAAAGCACTTCGGTCAGCCCTGCCATCAGCTCGGTGGCGTCATAGCGGACAGCAATGATTGCATTGGCGCCAAGCTGCCTGGCGTGCTGCACCATGTCGCGATAGGTCTCGTGACGGGCCTGCTCGCAAAGCTCGGTGTAGATGGTGATGTTGCCGCCGAAAATGGTCTGCAACCCGCCAAGGAAGTTGCCGACGATCGAGCGGGACCTCACCGTTATGCCGCGCACGAGGCCAAGGTTGCGAACTGTCCGATAGCCAGGCAGGTCGAGCGCCGTCGTGACCATCGTGTCATTCAGGAGTGACGGCGCCGATCGGATCGCGGAAGAGTTGTATGGGTCAGTCATCCTTCTTCCTGCTGGTGGGCGGCTGGTCATGACCGTGATTATGCATGTGGACCTGGTCGTCGCCAGATGCTCCCGGGTGTCGGACTCGATTATCCTCTCGGCCGCCGTCCACCATTTTCCAATCCTGGAGAAAGACGCCAATGGACTCACTGGCTGCACTGCGCACGGATTTCGAAACGAGGAGCAACCGCTCCATGTCGATGCCCATCGCGGGAATGATCGCCTGGGCAGTGATTGGCATCGCAGGATTGCTGTTTCCGCTGAAGATGGCGGTGACCATACTCATCCTCGGGGTTAGCGTGATCTTTCCGCTGGCGCTTCCGATCGCGAGGATGCGCAACGAGCAGCTGACATCCCGGGCCAACCCCCTGGCGCGGCTGATGGGCGCAAGCGTGTTGATGGTCAACCTGCTGTGGGCGTTGCACATCCCGCTATACCTGAAAGCGCCCTCATTCGTCCCGTTGAGCGTCGGGATCGGCCTGGGACTGCATTGGATCGTGTACTCCTGGATCATCGACCACCCTCTCGGATACCGGCACGCCATCGGTCGCACCGTCGGCCTGGTAGCAGCCTGGTTTGCGTTCCCGTCCAACCCGGTAACCGCCTGCGCTGCAGTGGTGGTGGCGGCCTACGTGGTCACGCTGGTGGAGATGGCACGTCGCACGCCAAGCCTGTCGTCGGAAGTCTCCGTGGCGACGCAAGTTCCGCATCACCGCATCCAGTGACGCGGGCTCGGCCAGGGGCGTCCACGCAATCCTAACGCCTACATCGTAAGGTGGCGGGCGGAGCAGCTTGGCCAATGTGTCTGGCACGGCGAGCAGAGTTGGCACGTGGATCCACGGCGCCCTCTGCAGGAGGCTTGCATGAGCAGTGCTCGAAAGCTGTGGCTGGGCCTGGCGGTCCTGCTTGTCGCATCGTTCTCGGTGCTGCTGTGGGCCGGCAGCGAGATATTCCGCGCAGCGCCTCCCGTCCCGGAGAAGGTTGTTGCCGACGGCGGCCAGGTCCTCTACACGCGAGCAGACATCGAGAAGGGCCGTCAGGTATGGCAGTCCATCGGCGGCATGCAACTCGGGTCGATCTGGGGCCACGGAGGCTATGTCGCACCGGACTGGAGTGCAGACTGGCTGCACCGTGAAGCCACCACCATCCTGGACCTGTGGGCGCGTGCCGATAGCGGCATGGCCACCTACGCGCAACTGCCTGCGGAAGAGCAGGCCGCATTGCAGGGGCGCCTGCAGGCGCAGATGCGCAAGAACACCTACGACCCGGCTACGAAGACGGTCACGCTGACGCAGGACCGCATCGCCGCGATCTCGAACGTGGCGGCCCACTACGAAAGCCTGTTCGGCTCCGATCCTGCGACGCTGGATCTGCGCAAGGCGTATGCGATGAAGCAGGACACGGTGCCCGATGCGGAGCACCGGCGGGCCCTCACCGCGTTCTTCTGGTGGACTGCCTGGGCGGCAACGACCGAGCGCCCCAATGAAGCCGGCGACGCGATGGTTCCGGATCAGCCCGGCGTGATGTCCAAGCAGGTCACCTACACCAACAACTGGCCCAGCGAGCCTCTGGTAGGCAATACACCACCAGCGCCGCTGTGGGTGTGGTCGGCTTTCAGCGTGCTGTTCCTGATCCTGGGCATCGGGCTGCTCGGCTGGCACCACGCGGTCTCCCATGACAAGGACGAGCCGGCGCATACCGTTCCCGCCACCGATCCGTTTGCCACGTTGCGCGTCACGCCGTCGATGCGAGCGGTGGCCAAGTACTTCTGGGTCGTGCTGGCATTGTTCCTTGTCCAGATCCTGCTTGGCGCCATCACCGCGCACTACCAGGTGGAAGGTCAGGACGCCTACGGATTTGCGCTGTCCGAAGTCTTGCCATACTCGCTGTCGCGGACCTGGCACACGCAGCTGGCCGTGCTCTGGATTGCGGTGGCATGGCTTGGCACGGGGCTCTACATCGCGCCGGCCTTGTCCGGCCACGAACCGAAGTACCAGCGTTTCGGCGTGAACTTCCTGTTTGTGTAGCTGCTGGTCATCGTCGTTGGATCCTTCACTGGCCAGTGGCTGGCGGTGATGCAGAAGCTGGGACTCGAACGCAACTTCTGGTTCGGCCACCAGGGCTGGGAATACGCCGACATGGGCCGCTTCTGGCAGTGGTATCTGTTCGTCGGACTGTTGCTGTGGGTCGGTCTGGTCGGAAGGGCGTTGTGGCCGGTGCTTCGCGACAAGACCAATGAGTCGCGCCACATCATCGGCCTGTTGTTCATGTCGACGGCGGCCATCGGCCTGTTCTTCGCTTCGGCATTGATGTGGGGAGAGCACACTCACATCTCCGAAGTGGAGTACTGGCGCTGGTGGTTGGTGCACCTGTGGGTCGAAGGCTTCTTCGAGGTCTTCGCGACGGCGGTGATGGCGCTGATCTTTACCCGCCTGGGTCTCATCAGAACTTCTACGGCGACAGTGGCAGTGCTGTTCGCCACGATCGTGTTCATGGCCGGCGGCGTGCTCGGCACGCTGCATCACCTGTACTTCGTCGGGACACCAACCGCGGTGGTGGCCCTGGGTGCCAGTTTCAGCGCGTTGGAAGTGGTGCCATTGGCCTACCTTGGATTCGAGGCGTACCACACCTACAAGCTGGGACAGTCCACGCCGTGGATGGTGCGCTATCGCTGGCCGGTGCTGTTCTTCATCTCGGTGTCGTTCTGGAACCTGGTGGGTGCCGGCCTGTTCGGCTTCCTGATCAATCCGCCGCTCTCGCTGTATTACATGCAGGGACTCAACCTGACGCCCCTGCACGGTCATACCGCCCTGTTCGGCGTGTACGGCATGCTGGGCATCGCCCTGGTGCTGTTCTGCCTGCGCGGGCTGCGCGGCCAGATGCGCTGGAACAACGGGGCGCTCAGGACTGCGTTCTGGTGCCTGAACATCGGACTGGCCCTGATGGCCCTGCTGACCCTGTTGCCGCTGGGCACCATGCAACTGCTCGCCGCAATCGAGCACGGCTACGCCTACGCGCGCTCTGCGGAGTTCATGCAGAAACCAATTGTTTCGATGCTGGTCTGGATGCGCGTCCCCGGCGACACGATCTTCAGCGTCGGCGCCGTGGCCTTGGCCTGGTTCGTGCTGCGTCTGTGGATCGCGCCGAAGCCCGACACGGCACTGTCCGGAGAAGGCGAGCCCGCCGACCGCGGTTGATGGCCTTGGCGGCAGGCGGTGATCACCGCCTGCCGCTCCCGAAGTCTGTTTGCTCCTGCGTGGCGCTCAGCGCCGATGGCAAACCCCTCAGAGGCAGCGATGGTCGAGTTCTACCCTCAGATCAAGCATTTCCACATCGTTGTCGCCGTGCTCAGCGGCGCGGTGTTCGCGACTCGCGCGCATCATCCGCTAGGTTCGTTGCAGGCGTGGCTGCCATGAGCAGGACGATTCCCCGCCCCGACGCAGTCCTGCAGCGTCAAAAGTACGTTACGGCAAGACCGCCTGCCCGGCATGCCCTTGATCTATGTCAACTGGCCGCGCGATTGGTCCCAGCCACTCGTGGGGGATTGACCAGGATCAGTATCCAGCGCCCGGGGCGGGAACAGACTGGCCCCGCACTCACATGTGGATACCGTCTGGAGCCGTAGCATGAAATCCGTCAGCGCTCGTCACACCACCCTCTCGTTTGCCCTGATCCTCGTCGCGATGGCCGCCGCCGTATCGATCGCCTACGGCAGGTACGGACAGGTGGCCCATGAAGCCACCACGCAGTCACCGCCGCCGACGATGTCCACGCCCTTCTGAACGATCAAAGGAGTCGGAAATGAAGGCAGTGCATTCACAATCGTTGGTCGTTGCAATCGCGTTTGCTGCACTGGCCCTCGGCGGCTGTCGGGACAAGCCGGTTGAAGCCGGCAAGACCGAGGAGGCCGCTGACAGCGGCGGCTCGCGCAAGGGTGATTTCGGTCCGCCGCAAGGCAAGCCCGTGGATGCAGTGCTGACTGCTCCGCCGAACGTGCCGCCGCCGACGGGACGCACCGCGCCGGCCAAGGTCATCGTCAAACTCGACGTGATCGAGAAGGAGATGCCGATCTCCGAAGGTGTCACCTACACCTTCTGGACCTTCGGCGGCACGGTGCCCGGCAGCTTCATCCGCGTCCGCCAGGGCGACACGGTCGAGTTCCATTTGCGGAACCTGCCGGAGTCGAAGATGCCGCACAACATCGACCTGCACGGGGTAACCGGCCCCGGCGGCGGCGCTGCTTCCAGCTTCACCGCACCCGGCCATTCGTCCCGATTCACCTTCAAGGCACTCAACGCAGGCTTGTACGTCTACCACTGCGCCACCGCGCCGGTGGGCATGCACGTCGCCAACGGAATGTACGGGCTGATCCTTGTCGAGCCGCCCGAGGGCATGCCGGCGGTCAACCGCGAGTACTACGTGATGCAGGGCGACTTCTACACGACTGGCAAGTACCGCGAGAAGGGCCATCAGCCATTCGACATGGAGAAGGCCATCATCGAGCAGCCCACCTACGTGCTGTTCAACGGCAACGAAGGCGCGCTCACCGGCGACAAGGCCCTGAAGGCCAATGTCGGCGAGACGGTGCGCCTTTATGTCGGCAATGGCGGTCCCAACCTCGTGTCGAGCTTCCACGTCATCGGCGAGATCTTCGACAAGGTCTGGTTCGAGGGCGGCACCCGGTTCCAGGAGAACGTGCAGACCACGCTCATTCCTGCCGGCGGCGCGGCGATGATGGACTTCCATCTCGAGGTGCCCGGCAGCTACGTGCTGGTCGATCATTCGATCTTCCGCGCGTTCAACAAGGGCGCACTGGCCATCCTCAAGGCCGATGGCCAGGAGAACAAGGCGATCTACTCCGGCAAGGAGGTCGACTACGTCTACCTTGGCGACCGTGCAGCGTCGAACATGCAGGCCGTGGCCACCGCGGCCGCGTCGGCCAAGACCGGGGATCTGTCGGTGGAGCAGCAGATCGAGGCCGGCAAGGCCCTGTTCGCCGGCACGTGCTCGACCTGCCACCAGCCCGAAGGACAGGGCATGCCAGGCGTCTTCCCACCGCTGGCCAAGTCGGACTACATCGCCGCCGATCCCAAGCGCGTGCCGAGCGTGATCCTGCATGGCCTGGTTGGAGCGGTGAAGGTCAACGGCCAGGACTACAACTCCAACATGCCACCGATGAGCCAGCTGACCGACGACGAGGTCGCCAACATTTCGACCTACGTGCTCAACAGCTGGGGCAATCCGGGCGGCCGCGTGACAAGCGCGGAGGCGGCCCAGGTTCGCCAGGCGAAGCCAGCCAACGCTTCGGAAGGCCATTGATGCGATGCGCCGACTAGTTCTCACCGCGCTGCTGATCGCCGTGCCGCTGGCGACGCTGGCCGGCAGCGCGGCGATGTACGCGGGCTTGCCCGGTGGCGTGTTCAAGTCGGTGTTGAAGTACGAGGATGCAAAGCAGGGGGTGCGCATTGCGCCGTTCGCGTTGATGCGCAGGCCTGTCACGAATGCCGAATTCCTGGCATTCGTGACAGCCAACCCGCAGTGGCGGCGCGACCAGGTCGCCAGCGTACTGGCCGAACCGCGCTACCTGTCGCATTGGGAATCGGCGACGTCGCTGGGTCCTCGCGCCTTGCCGCAGCAGCCGGTCACGCAGGTCAGCTGGTTTGCCGCGAGTGCCTACTGCGAATCGCTCGACGCCCGCCTGCCGACGTGGTCGGAGTGGGAGTACGCGGCGGCGGCGGACGAGACGCGTCGCGACGCGCGTCGGGATCCGGCGTGGCGCGAGCGCATCCTGACGTGGTACTCCACGCCATCCAACAAGCCACTGCAGCGGGCTGGACTGCAGATGCCCAATGCCTACGGAATCCAGGACCTGCATGGCCTGGTCTGGGAATGGACCGAGGACTACTCCTCGCTGCTGGTGTCAGCCGACAACCGTGACCAAGGGCGACCCGGACAAGACACAGTTCTGTGGGGCTGGCGCGCTCTCGGTGGACGATCGCGAAAACTATGCGGTGATGATGCGCGTGGCGATGCTCTCGTCGCTGGGCGGGCGCGACACCACCGCCAACCTTGGATTCCGATGCGCGAGGAGCCAGCCATGAAGCCCGTTTCCCTGTTGTTGACCGCGCTGCTCGCGGCAACCATGACCGCCATCGCCAGTCCGGCGACCACCGCCTTGCCCAAGGACTCTGTCTACCAGCTGCCGGTGCGGCTGACAGACCAGTCCGGGAAGACCTGGGCCTGGAGCGCGCGTCGCGGCCGGCCACAGATCGTGGCGATGTTCTACACGTCCTGCCAGTACATCTGCCCGCTGATTGTTGACAGTGGCAAGGCCGTGGAGCGCACGTTGACGCCTGGCGAGCGCGCGAACATGGGCATTCTGCTCGTCAGCATGGATCCTGCCCGCGATACGCCCGACGCGCTGACGGCGGTGGTCAAGAAGCGGGGACTGGACACTCGCCAATGGACGCTCGCGAGTCCAGCCCCCTCCCAGGTGCGCGACGTCGCGAATGTCCTTGGTGTGCGTTTTCGCAAGCTGGAGGACGGCGAGTTCAACCACACCAGCGCATTGATCCTGCTAGATGCGGACGGTCGCGTGGTGGCACGCACGGAACAGGTGGGCAGCAAGGCGGATCCCGAGTTCCTGCAGGAGGTACGCAGGGTGTCGCACGAGGGTCCAGGTGCCGTGAGACCTCAAGGGCGTTGAGAACGGCCTGCTTCCGCGATCGTCTTGCGCACATCCCCGTCGCTGCCCCCTGGAGAACAGATGTCGCAGCCCACCGAAAAGCAGAAGATGCTTGCTGGGGCGCTATACAACGCCAGCTCGCCCGAGATCCAGGCGGACCAGGCGGCAACACGCGCCTGGCTGGCAAGGTACAACGCCGGCCTCGCGCACGCCCCCTCCGCATGGCACCGCCTATTGCAGGAACGCTTGGCCCAGGTCGGCGAAGGCGCCGTCATCCGCCCGCCTTTCCACTGTGATTACGGCTTCAACATCGGCGTGGGCGCAGGCGTATTCCTGAACTTCAACTGCGTCATTCTCGATGTCGTCGAAGTCACCATCGGTGACTTGACCCAGATCGGTCCGGGCGTGCAGATACTGACTGCAGACCATCCCCGCAACCCGGACGAGCGTGCCAGTGGTTTGGAGTTTGGCCGGCCTGTCCGGATCGGTCGCAATGTATGGATCGGCGCGGGTGCCATCATCCTTCCCGGTGTCTGCGTTGCCGACGACGCGATCATCGGCGCTGGCAGCGTCGTGACCCGCGACGTACCTGCCGGTGCGACCGTGCTGGGCAATCCTGCGCGCCTCAAGTAATCGATGATGGGGCTACCGGACTCAGGGACCAGCTCCGAACAACTCGATGCCCCGCAGGGTCCCTATTCCATCGGAATGCCTCGTCGGTTCGGAGGCAAATGAGAACGTACCGGCAATGTAGATTGGGCGAGGCGCCCCTTCGGGATTACCGGCCGCCAGATGACGCTGTATACCGGGAAGCTGTTGAGCGTCATCAACAACCACGGTCGCGATCAACTCAGCATTTTGCAGGGAGTCGGCCGAGGGGAAAAGCACGACTCGCTTGCTTTCAGAGGGCTGGGCCCATGCGAGCATCTTGATCCGCTTCTGGTCGTAACGCTCGGGATATGCGAGCAGTTGGACATAGGTGACTGCGCAGAGAAGTCGCGCCGGATCATTCCCCACCATCACGCAGTCACGTTGCCGCGGCCGCTCGATCTTCGCGCCGTCCACAGAAGGATCTTGCGCACGGCATCCGGCTACCGCAATCACTACGAACAGAACGCAGGCGGACTGCTTGGTTGCCATGACTTGGAGCCCCTTCTTGCGAAGACATCTTTGGGTCGGAAGCGCACGCTAGCATCGGGTTCGGCCAGGATGAAGCATTCCGGCCCCGAGCGAGGCGAATGTCCGCTTTGGGTCGGAAACGGACGTTAACGCGCGGGAGGCCACAAGTACTTGCACCAGTACTCGATCATGCCGAATGGGATGAGAACCACAAACCGAAGCATCCATCCAGCCGCACCGCCATTCTCAAGGTGCCTGTTGCCAAGCGCGTGCCAGCAGAATGTGGCAATGGCACCTAGTTGCAGGAAAAAGACGGGCCAGATTGGGTGGTCGGGTGTGGCCCGGTCGCCGAATGCCCACACGCGAGCCAACATCGCCAGCACCATCAGGGTGGGCGCGACGGCGAGTGCCAACGACCCCCAACGGAGCGACGCCTGAACTACGCGGCGCTGAGGAACGGTGCCGGCTTGCATGAATTGTGAGGCATCCAGCCGGCACCAGAAGACCAGCGTGTACCTGCCAAGATCAATCGATTCCCAATCTGCGGATTCATGGATTGGCATGTCAAGGTTGATGGTCTTGAGGTCGACATGTGCAGGAAAGTCGGACAGAACAATGTCCGCCGCATCCTGGCCCAGGCCATGGGTGACCTGAAACAGAGGAAAGCCACTGACTGTTCGTGTGGCGCCGACGTGAAAATCGTGGCGGCCGAGCAGCACATCACCCTCAAAGAGAGCCAAGTCAACGTGCATGGACTGTCCCTTGATGCCCAACCACGCGATAGACGGACCCTTAGCACCAGCTCGACGCCAGCCTCAGGCAAGTCTACTTCGCCGCGCCGACGTCCGACGACCTGTCGTCCGGGTCGTATCCATGATCGGCCTTGATCCATTCCCGCGCCGTCTCATCAGGATCGATACGCCAGGCCATCTCGGATTCCGTAACCATGCATCCGCTGTCCACTGGCGTGGCAACTACCCTCAGGCCATTCCCTTTCTCTTGTCGCCCAACAAGTAGCGTGCTGCCACCGAGGCTCTGCGGAGTCCCCCACTCGTCACCTTCGTAGCGGGCCAACACCTTGGCGCAGGTCTGCTTCCAATGCCTGGACTCGGTCCAGTAGAGCGTGCAGTACCCGCTGGCATCCGGCCCGACGACCCACTGAAGATGCGACTCGTCTCCGTTGGGATACTTGGTCACATAGATTCCCGCGGATGGCCTGTTCGCCTCCGCGCCTATCGGGTACGTCGTGAAGCCGTCCCTGTCCCGATCTCCCAGAGCATGAACGATCAGATCTTCGAGGTTATAGCGGCAGGTCGTAGCCCCCCTGGCGACGGCCTCGTCGACAATCTGCGTGTCTGCCCTCCCCGCTGGATACGTCTTCAGATCGTCACTTGTGAATCCGGCCGCAAACGGCAATGCCAGCCAGACGATTGCCAGTCTCTTGCACAACTTCATTTGTGGCTCCCCAAGGCCGCATGGGCCAGCTTCGGCTTCCCTGTAGCCAAGCATAAAGCGCTCGGGCTATAGATAAGGGGGTCCGCGGCTTTGCCCGTGTCCGCTACCGGCCAGATGCGGTCACTCCGAGACCGTAACAAACCGCCCCGGGAGGCTCCCCAGAGTTGCTAGGCCTCCCCGGACGACCTACGAAAGCAAAGGCAGGCAATCGCTATACCGCACCCTGTGAGATACACGCCCACGCCGTACAGCACTGAAATTGCTGCCCAGTACTGAAGAGGTTGATGAACAACCAGATAGTCGAGCTTCCCGAAGCTTCGGCTCGCGACGTGGAATGCACCGGAATCGATGAACTTCTGGGTTGCAAGAACCGCACCCACGCCGAGCGCTGCAAAGAGAACGAAGCCGGCAACAAAGGCCATGGGGCGGTGCCTGCGGGGCCTGAACGAAGGCAAGAGGCGCCTGGCAATGAGCGCGGATAGCGGCAGGAGCGCAATCCACATTGCCGAGCTGATCAGGCTTTCCATCGGCGCCAGTGTCGCGGTCAGTCGACCATAGCGGCGAACAAGCGATCCGCGGTCGCACCATCCATCGGCCAGGCTTCCCCGGCGGGCGCCACGCGCACCAACTCTGTTCGGCCGCAACCGCGGTATGTCCAGGTTTCTTCACCGTTCGGCGTTGGCGCCACGTCGATTGCGTCCAGGCGCGAGCATTTCAGTGCAGCAAGGACCATGGGCGCAAAGTTGTCCAGGTGCCACTGGACCTTGTCCGCGGGCACCGCAGTAGCGACCGGTGACGGATAGGCAACGTCGTAGTCCTTGAGCAAGGCGATACAGGTCGCGGCGGCCGACAGTACATTGCGATCAAATGCCTTGAAAGCGCTGGTGTCGGTGTCTTTCGCCAGCCTCTTGCCGTCCTTGCTTTTTGCATACACCTCGGCGGCCTGTAGCTGTGCTGCGTAAGCCACCGCCAACCATTTGCCGCGGGCATCCAGTAGCTGCGGTTTCAGGCCCGGCAACTTCTTCTGGCAGCGGTCCGAAAGCGCCTGCATGCGCACGAACGCCTGCAACTGCTCGTCATTCAGCGGCGCCAGATCAGCCGCTGAGGCCTGCGCCGAGAAGAAGGCGGCGGCGATACCAAAACTGAACTCCATCCACCTGCGCATCCTGCACCCCATGGAGAATTGGTCGGCGGACGCTATCACGGACGCACCGCGCTCCGGTAGTCACCCTGGCGGCCGCCCGGGAGGGGTCGCTGTCGGCCAGAAGCGGACGTCCTTCGCTAGAAGTCCATCCCTGTATCTTTGGCGAGATTCTCGCGCCGGCGCGACATCGCATCGCGCTCAAACTCCTTAGGGTCAAGTCGGGCGAGCGCGCAACCGGCCCCATGCGCATCAAGGTTCACTACCGCCCCCTGTAGCAACAGAAAGGTTGGACGCCGAGCCGGTCTCGCACTCTTTGTGAAGTAAGCGGCTTCATGTCCACGCAAGACCACGGCTTCACCGCCTCTCGCGCGAGCAGCCCCCTCGAGCTTCTCGAATGCCTTGCGGTAGCTGACGGAACTCGGCTCCATTCCAGTGCGCAGGTTTGGCTCCCTATCTCCGAGCGTGATCGACACTTGCCCGAGCCGGTCTTTCACGCAGATTGGGGATGACTCCAGTACCTGCACATCAGACGATGCGCCGAACGCAGTTGGCGCCATCGCTACGATCAACAGCCCCACTACTGCAACTCGCCGCATTGCTATTCCCCAAATTGGCGCAACGCCAAACCTCATTTCGCACCTCTTGCTCACGAATCGAATGATGAACCGCAAGATCCGAGAGTGCTTCTCGACCGACGCCCCAGGCGAGCTTACCTTCGCCCTCGAATGACTGCTATGGGTCGAAAGCGGACGTTAACACCGCCCCCAGCGATGGATCTAGCCGAGCGTCCGCTTGCGGCCAGAAGCGGACGTACCCGTCGCGCTGGAACTCACTTCGCCCGTGCCCTTGTTGAGGCCTGATCGAGCTTGGACATCTCTGCCTCGGTCAAAAACCTGAGTCGTTCCACATGCTGTCCATTAAGGAAATCCAGCGAAGGCCCGTAGTCGTAACCAAACGCTTCTTCTGTGCGCGACATGCCGTGTACGCGAGCTATGTCGTACCCATCGCAAAAGTAAATGAGCGTGCCCCCGTCTGAGGGGGCGAACGGCGCCGGCGGGCACTCGGGGTGTCCGCCGGAGAGAATGGCTCTGTAGTTCACCCAGGCAGATTCGACAATCGATCTCTGCTCTCTAGTGAGTGTCGACAGTTCGATACCGAAATATTCGGTTCCGTCCGACACAATTTTGACGGAGCTCGGCAGGCGACGCTTTGAGGGGTTCATGGGCAATCCCGTCGTTGGGTTCTCGACGTAGTCCCCCACCTCCTGCTTATCTGACCGAGCCTGGCGATCAGGGGCCGGTGAGCATGCTGTCCCAAGGTATGCCGCGAGCATCGCGCCCAATGCTCGACAGCTCACGCGGATTGCCACTCCATCGAAAGACATCCGTTCCACTCTCTCTGGGGCCGCTTCGGGTCGGAAGCGGACGTTATCACCGGCCCAGCCACCCCAGGAAGTCCCGATGTCCGCTGTCGGCCAGGAGCGGACATCCCCAAGTAGCCATCTGCTCGCATGGCAGGCCTGCCATTGCAGGCCCGGCGCCTTCCGCAGAAGCCCCGGATCCGCTTCGCGCATCCGGGCCCCTGCGTCAGTTCACCCAGTACCAGACGGTCCCACTAGCGCGATTCACGGCGACGCCTGCCAGCGTCGGCTGCTGCGCATGATGCATTTCAGGGCAGGAACGCAAGCTCCATCCGCCGCGCGCCGCGGCGACCTCATTACCGGTAGTCAACTGAACTGGCCACCAGGGGGCGTTCCGCAACGTCCTTCTCTTGTTCGGTAACCCGGCCACCGTAGATGCGGTGCAGCGATCAAGCAGCTCGTCGATACCATCGCTGTCTGCGTTGAAGCGCATCCAGATCTCCGAAGTATCGATGACGTACGTTTCAAGGATCTTCGTTGCGGAGGCGGGCATCTCGCGAGGCAACCAACCGCGCTCGATGGCCCCACTCCGCATCGCGTCCGCATGCGCCTCGTAAGTATCCGTGCGCACGAAGTCGGCCCCGATCAGCGACCAACACCACAGCACGAAGCCCAGCAGAACCAACCATCCGATCACCTTCATGGTAGGCATTCAGTCACCGCGAGTGTGCAGAAAGAGATTGTCGACAGCGATGGTGCCCGCGTCCAACCAGGGACAGCGTGACTCAGGAATCGGCCCTCCGCCTCGGGATTACGGCATAGGCAGCGATGATGAGTCCAAGAACCAGCAGAATGCCGGCCGCGGCAGTGTGGCCAAGGTTCTCGCATGCTGCGTTGATGAGTCGACCGATCAGCTTCCTTCCGGGGTGACAAGCCTCCGGTCCGTCCATCAGATCAAGGGCCCACCAAACGCAGATGACGCCCCCGAACACAGCGACGGGGCGCGAATCCCAGAACTTCCTCCATTGCCTTCCTTGAAGGGGCTCACGTTCCACCGCGTGATCCTCGACCGCTGTGCCTTGCAGAGAGGTTTCCGCCGAAGCGGTGCTCAGCCGCTCGAACGCAACGCGGAGATTCGCGAAGTTCTTGGGGTACAGGTCTCTGTTAATGCCGACGAGCGCCTCCTCGAGTTCGAGAAGTGTGTACCTGGAGTAGTCGACATCGCCGTCTCTCATAGGTCGAGCTTCCTGCGACGGGTACACGAGCTGCAGGTATTCATTAACGACTGAATCCGAATGAGGCGCATCGGGACCTCACAGTGACTTGTCAGGACTAGAGCCGCTGATGCCGCAACCTCTCCCGACCTTCCAGCTTCCTGACGTCGCCCCACATCATGACCTTGTGGTCCAGATAGTAGAGGAGCGCCGCAAGTGGGAAGCATAGCGCCAGGTACAGGTAGCTGTTCGCATCGTCCTGCGCCGACATGCTTTGAAAGTATCCGAGGAATGGTTTGATCAGCAATGGCGTCAGCATGAACGACACCATGTAGTGGAGGCTGAAGATCATGTACCTGTAAACGATGCGTGCCACAACGTTTGGACTATCCACCGATTCGGTCGAAAGCAGAAATGCCGAAATGTAGAGGCGCACAAGAATGCCAAAGGCGCCTGCGGCAAATGTGTGCATCACGATTATTGCAAGTGGGCTCACGGATTCGGTCGTCCTGGGAAGGCGGCGATAGGTTGAAGCCGCCGACGGATGAGTGTCGAGCGCCGATCAAAGGAAGGGCCGTCAGGAGGCAGAACGACGGTGCCCTCTGGCACGAAGCAGGTGCTGCGTCTTCTCTCGCAGGCTGCCCCCTGAATTGCCAGGCACCGCCCGCGGAAAGCTAGTCATACCAGAAGCCCTCTTTGCCGAGCCAACCGCACAGTGCCCTGGTCGAGTCTCCCGCCTCAGCAGAGCTGGGCCCTAACTCTCGGCGGTCGGAATGAGCCTGCGTGAGCAGCACATGTCCTTGAATGATCTTCAGCTGGTTCAAGGCTGCGAAGTGGAACTCACCACCAAGTTCGTCGCTCTCGATCATGCCTCGGAGCTGGTCTGCAGCGGCAATTGCTTTTTCATGACTGATATCCGACTCAAGAATCCGCATGTCCGGTTCAATCTTGCTCTCGACGCCGGAGCATAGTGACGGCTCCGCCGTGATGCCTGCCGCGAGTGCGAACACCAGAGCGATCTGTAGGCTCATATGGGTAGCTGACACCTGGGTTAAGCCGCACCGCGGAGCGGTGTCGGCTTGGTTGAACTGTCAGGCGCGGGCCGCACGTTGGTACACAACGAACTTACGAGTGGCCGGCACCAGGAGGACTACGAGGAGTGAGCACATGAACACCCCGAGCCCAACTGCCAATCCAGCGGGGATAGTACTCGCCGCAAGAAGGGCGAATACGACTGCTGCCGAGGTGCAGATGACCATGAGCCAATAGGCGAAACCCGAGCCGCGCCAGAGGAACCAAGAGACGAGGAGCGTGACGCCAGTACCGACCACCTGACTCCAACGCAAGGTACCCGCCGCAAGGAGGAAGCCCTTGAGCAGCAGGTCGCCGAGGACCAAGACCGCAACGAACCCAGCCAGGTAGATGCGCCCGCGCTTTTCGATGGAATTCAAACTGCCCCCCCCCGAGCCTGACGCCTGATTCGGCCTGAGCTTATGCAAGCCGGGTCCGGCTAACAAGCCGGCGCATAGACGGACCCAGCGGGTAAGAGGCGTCCACTCCCATTCCGCGGCCGCCCATCAGACGGGCGGCCCGTGCATGATGCTCGCAGCAACTATTTAGCCGCGGTGGCGCCGGCCTGCTTCAGGTCGGCGCTGATGCGTTGCACTACCGTGGCCTCGTCGACGCTGCGACCGAAGTGATTCTGGTAGCGGCCCTTGCTGTCGAGCAGGAACATGAAAGTCGAGTGGTCCATCGTGTACTGCCCCTGCTTGCCGTACGGGACCTTCTTGCAGAACACGTGGTACTTGTCGGTGATGTCCTTGATCTGGGCCGGGGTGCCGGTCAGACCGACGAAGTCCTTTCCGAAGACGCCGACGTAGGGCCTCAGCCTTTCCGGCGTGTCGCGCTCCGGGTCGACCGTGACGAAGATCGGCGTCAACGCCACGCCGGTGGCCTGCTGGGCCTGCCGGGCAATGCGCGCCATCCGCGCCAGGTCGGTCGGGCAGACATCCGGGCATGACGCGAAACCGAAGTACATCAGCACCGGCTTGCCGTGGTAGGTCCGGTCGGTGACGGCGCGGCCGGACTGGTCGGTGAGCTTGAACGAACCACCGATGTCGGTCCGCGTCGCTGCCAGCAGCAGCGACGGCGCGAGCGCCGCGGCGACGATGAACGCGTGCATGCGCATGCTCAGTACGCTCCAGAGTAGGCCAGCTGCAATCCGTACAGGTCCGAGCGCTGCCCGGCTTCCTTCTGCGTCCCGGCCGACAAGCCGATGCTCAGCCGGCCGGTGATGTTGTAGGTCACGCTCAGCTCGTTGAGGTAATCGTGGCGGCCGGCACCGGCGATCGGCGGGCGCTTCTTGTCGGTGCGCGTGGCGCCCATCGACCAGGGGCCGTAGTCGACCGTGAGCGAAGTGGTCAGGTAACTGGTGTCGTTGCCCTGCACCGCGTTCTCGTTGTCCACGTCGGCGTATTCGATGAAGGGGACGATATCCAGGTAGTGGCCTCTGAGCGTCTCGCCCAGATCGGTGCTGGGCAGGCGTGCCCACATGTAGCGCGCCGAGACGATCCGCACCACTTCGTCGCCCGGCAAGGTACCGTCGTTCTGGCCCACGCCTTTCTGGTTGCGCATATAGCCGGCCTGCAGCTCGAGGAACGGCAGCGCCGGAATGCTGGTCCAGTTCAGCGCGACCGAGTAGGAATCGAGCTTGCCGGTGTTCGCCGGGCCGCCGTCGGAGCGTTGCGCGCGACCACCGCCGCGCAGGAAGGTGCGGCTCAGTTCGGTCGTGTCGAAGGTGTAGAGGCTGATGTCGGGCTCGATCAGGCCGAGTTTCTGGCTGAAGTGGCGGTATCCGAACGTTCCACCGAGCATTCCGCCCAGGTCATAGGCCGCCACGTAGTCGTTGGTGTAAAGCCCCGGCGCCTGGTCCATTGCCCGGCCGAACGGCACCTGGAACTTGCCGATCATCCAGGATGTGCGTGAGGTGAGCTTGTAGTAGTTCAACTCGTCGATCACCAGCCCGATGTCGCCGAACGTGCGCTTCTCGCCCGGGTTGGGCGGATCGGCCGGATTGATCTCGGTGGTCAGGCGGATCTGGTCGTCCGTGCTGAAGCGCAGGTAGAAGGACGTGGTGATGTCCGGATAGAAATCGGTGGTGTTGCGCGGGCCGCCATTGGTGTCGCCGTCGAGGCGGCTGAAGTCGTACTGCAGCTGTGCGCTGTAGTCCATGCCGAAGTTCGGGTACTGGCCGTCGTCGGCGCGCGCTTCCGGCGCAAGTCCGATCGATCCGCACAGCGTGCCCAGTACCAGGGCCCCTGCCCTTGCCCGGCTCATGGCGCACCTCCGGTCGGCCAGCTGCTCGGGTATGGAACCTTGAGGTCCTCACCGGTGTTCTTGAGGTAGCTGCACAACTGGTTCTCGCCATAGATGCCGCCCAGCGGCTCGAGCTTCAGCGCCTGCTCGTAGTCCTCGGGCTTGACCACCTGCACGACCTGCATCATGCCGCCGTCCTCGTGCTCGAGGATGTGGCAGTGGTAGACGAACTTGCCGAGCATGGTGGGATCGCGGAACGGGATGCGCACCGTGATCGACCCGGTCGCCGGGATGTACACGTTGTCGCGATAACCGATGAACGGCACCGGCTTGTCGTTGATCTGCGTGACCTGGAAGTCGGTCTGGTGGATATGGAACTGGTGCAGCTCCTGCGACGGGTTGTACAGCCGCCACTCCTCGAGATCGCCCAGCTTGACGGTGGTATTGACCCGGCCGTAATCGAAGCGGCGGCCGTTGATCAGGAAGGCATTGCCGTCGGTGGGCGAATCCTCGAACGCGAACTGCCGCGTCCGCGCGACCGGCTCCTTGCTGAGATCTTCCAGCTGCGGGTAGGCGCTGGCGATCCGTCGCGTCGACACGGGCGCGCCGCTGGAGCGCAGCACCGCCAACTGCGCGCCCTTGTACTGGTCGCCGGCGGGTCCGGTGTTGCCCGAACCGAGCTCCACAGCGTGGTCGCCCGCCTGCGGACCCACCACGAGGACACTGACCCGGGCGGAAGGGCCGATCAGCATTTCATCGGTCATGACCTCCTGGTTGACCGTGTTGCCGTCCTGCGAAAGGATCTGCACCGGCTGTCCTTTCACCCGCACGCGGAAATACTGGTTGGCCGAAATGTTGAGCAGGTGCCACAGCTGGGTTTCGCCCGGCTGGATCTCGATGATCGGCTGCTCCTGGCCGTTGACGGTGCGGATCGATGCGGCGGAGGTGATGATCTCGCTGGCCACCTTGCCGGTCGCGGTCTTCTGGAAATTGCGCAGCGCCAGCACTCGCTCCTGGATGCCCTTGAGCTCCGGGAACGGATCGAGCATGCCGTCGACGAGGATCGGTCCGGCGATGCCGGCTTCCACCTGACGCTGCGAGCCACCGTGGAAGTGCGAGTGGTACCAGTACGCGCCCGGACTGTGGTCGGGCGGAAGCTTGAGGTTGTAGACACCGACCTGGTGCGGCAGGGTCTCGCGGAAGATGTTGTCGCCTGCTTCCAGCGGAGACACCGTCATGCCGTGGAAATGCAGGTTGGTCTTCTCGTCCATCCCGTTGTCGAGGCGGATCGACATGACTCCGCCGGGACGCGTGCGGATCAGCGGTGCGTTGTAGTCGTCGTTGAAGACCAGTGAGGTGTAACGCTCGTTGCCGACGCTGACATGCGTCAGGGATGCCCGCAGGTCCGCATGCGTGACGCCATCGGCACCGTAGCTGAACTCCTTCGGCGCGCGCAGTGGCTCCGATGCCGTGCTTGCCTTGTGCTCGGTGGTACACCCTGCCGCCAACAGCAGCAGCGCGAACGCGGCAGCGAGGACACCGACACTGCTGCGGGCAGACGGCCGGCGATTCACGGGAACACTTCCTTGCACGTGGGCTTCCATTGGTTCACCTCGTTGGCCGGCGCCTGCGCGGCGTTTCGCGTCCGGTTTCGGGCCCTTCCGCGAGAACCCGGTGCTGGAACTCGCTCACCACCCAGGCGATGTAGCCGGTGGCAATGGTGCTGACGACGAGACAGAACAGGAACAGCCCATCGGCCAGATGCTCCAGCACGTGGTTGCGCTTGTACCGCTGACCTGCATCAAGAAGATCCAACGTCGCCATGCGCCGACGGCGGCCATTATCACCGCGCGTACTCAGGAGGCTGTAGGTTCCATAGGCATCTTCTTTTGTTCATCTGTGTTCAGTGCCGCAAGCGCGGCTCGCGCTGCGGCCGCAATAGACCATCTCGATGGCCCGACCCTGCGATTTCCGCAACGCCGTCATGCAGGCAAGGCGCTGATCCGATCACTGGATCACTTCGGCCTTGTGAAAGCACAGGCAGGCGCACGATATGCCGCACGACGTGAGAGGTGAAATACACCGGACTCGATGGTGGACTTATAGTGGCGACCTGACAGGAGCACGGAACCATGCCGTTCGACCTCAGTCTTTCTTACCCGCAATGGCAGGGATCGGGGCGCTACGCGAACCTGCCGCGCGGCGCCGAAGCCGCCGCTGAAATCTGCGGACGGCTTGCCCCGCTGGTCCAGGTTCCGCCTGCGCATGACGAAGTCGATGACGAGTTGCTCCACGGCGTTCACCGCTGGCAATCGATCTTCACGCAGTTCCGCAGTGCGCAGAACATCCTCGCCAGCTCGGGCGCCAGGCGCGTCCTGACCGCCGGCGGCGACTGCGCTGTGGATGTCGCGGTGATCGACTATTTGAAGGGCGTGCATCCGGATCTTCGGGTCATCTGGATCGATGCACACCTCGACGCCAATACACCGGAAACCTCCCCCAGCGGCAATTTCCACGGCATGCCCGTCAGCGCGATCCTGGGGCGCGCGCCTGGACCGATGCGACCGTACCTTGGAAAGCCGCTCGAGCCGGCGCGCTTTCGCTACGTCGGCATCCAGGTGGGCGACGATGGCGATTGGGAACTGCAACGCGAGCTGGACCTGCAACGGCTGGCCCCGCAGGCAGCCATCGACGGACCGGTGCACATCCATTTCGACCTGGATGCGCTGGATCCGCTTGAGTTTCCCTACGTCGCCTATCCAGACGGCAAGCTGCGCATTGACGATGCGATCGCGCTCGTGGGGCGTATCGCACGCGAAGCGGATCTGGTCGGCTTTACCGTGACCGAGTTTGCTCCCGCCAACGAACATGAAGCCCGCGCCGGCAGCCGGGTGATAGAACGCCTCTGCGAGGCGGCAGTCGCCCCGCCCTCTCAGGCCAAGTGAGCAAGCAGGTCAGCGGTGCGGACACCCGGGCCAACAGCATGGCCTGCGCATGCCTCCTCGCATCTTGTCGATTCCGACTTCGATGCGACGCTTCCTGGTCGCTTCCTGCTTGGGTGAAGTGACCCAACAGATCCACTCGTTCCGCGCCAGCGGCGTGATGTCGGCCCAGAGTTCCCTGGCCGTGCCATCGGACTCGATGGCTTCCCGGAAATCGGCAGGCAGCTCATGAACCGTGCCGCCAGCGAGCTTTTGAGCGGTCATATGTCAATCCGTGTTCTCGGCAACCAGTGCAAGAATCTTCTCTTTTGCGTCCGTGGTCATGCAATTCCCCGAGAGCCGTTAACGAGACGCGTGGACCAAAATACGTCCGCTTTGGATCGGAAGCGGACGTTAGCACCGGCCCCGACTCCCAGGCAGGCACCAGTGTCCGCTATCGGCCAGAAGCGGACATTCGCCAACGCCTGAGTTAAGCCGAGCCGCGAAGCGGCTTCGGCTTGAATGGGTAGCCCCGACATCCGCTACGGCCAGAAGCGGGCGTTTCGGTCAGTGATCGTCAGCCCCCGGTGGCGCATGATCGAAAGGAGCGCTCTTAACCACTGTGTCGAGCAAGCTATCGTCTACGGATTGGTGGTCATGGCCACCTCGAAGTGAATCGCGATCCAAAGCCAAGACAAGGATTGCTCCAGCGAACGGCATAAGCCAGATGAGCAGGCATTGGCCCATCTTCTGCCGCTTGGGGAAATCTCCTGAAACAACCGTTCGAGTCGCGACTGTGTTCAGCACGACCAGAATGAATGCCGTCGCGATGATCAGGATGCCTGCCATATCCCCGCCTAAGGCCAGTGTCCGCTTCGGGTCAGAAGCGGACATTAGCACTGGTCCGACCGAGCCGCCTGGCCCTATGACTGCTATCGGCCAGGAGCGGCCATTGCGCTCCTACTGATGGAACCTCTGAAAGATCCAGAGGATCAGTGACAGCACGAAGCATGACCAGCCAAGCCCGCCGACAACGCGACTCGCGCGCCAATAGTTGAGCTCGTTGTTGCGGCGGTCGTAGTGGTCGGCGACCAACACGAGCATGCAGAGGAAAGCGCACGCAAACGCGCCGAGCATGGCCCATGCCGAAGAGTCATTCAGATGGATTCCGCCTCGCCTCGCGGGAAGGTAGAGGTCGTTCGTCCAGACTCCGTAACTGCCGTATGTCAACAGCAGCAGCGAGAGGGCGACCAGACTGAGCCGCTCGCCCGCGGGAATGTGATTGGGCACGTAGCGGCCATGCTCGTCGTACTTCGGAACAGGCGGCGGCTCGTCCTCGAACTGGGCAGGTTCTGGCCGGAGGCGGGGAACGTTAGGGGGAGGCGGCTGTTTGCCCACCAATGCCTGGTAGGCAGAACGCAGGTTCGCGTGGTTCCTTGGGTACAGATCGGCGTTGATTCGCTCAAGCGCCTCTTCCAGCTCGTGTCGTTCGTACTTCGAGTAATCGATGTCCCCGTCTTTCATGTCGGCAGTTGCCCCCCCCTGTCGAGATCAATCTTAGGCGAAGAGGCAGGAACTCTGCCCGTGCCTGTCGAACGTCCGCACTTGGATCGACGCGCCTCCGAAGAAGAAAACGGCCGATGCATGCATCGGCCGTCCCCGTTCCACTCCGGTTCGCGATCACGCCTTCATGAGCGCGCGATCACGAGCGCACCATCAGAAGCGATAGTCCGCGCTCACGTACCAGAACGCACCCGGCAGGTCATACGTACCGGCGTCGTAGCCGTTAAGCGAGCAAGTCAGGCACACCGGCGGCTCCTTGCCGAAGATGTTGTTCACGCCGACCGTCAGCTTCAGCCCTTCGGTGAACGCGTTTGACCAGTTGAACTGCGCATCGTTGAACGTGGTCGAACCGAGCTCGTTGAACTCCGTGTCGCCCAGGCAACCCGGCGCACCGGCGACAGGCACGTTGTCGCAGTCCTCCTTCACCGACGAGATGTAGCGCACGGTCCAACCGGCGTTGAAATCACCGCGCGTCCAACCCAGCTGCACGTTGGTCTGCCATTCCGGGATGGCGCTGTCGTCGACTTCGATGCCGACCTCGCGCTGCGAACGGTTGCCGTCGACGTCGACGGCCTCGTAGTCGTTGACGTAGGTCGACTGCAGCGATGCATTCAGGCGGCCCCAGCTCCACTCCGGACCGGCCCAGTTGGCCTTGATGTCGACGCCGTCGGTCTTGATCGAACCCAGGTTGTCGAGGAAGTTGTTGGGCGGGTTGAGGTTGCCGCCGGCGCCGCGCGTGAATGGCGTGCAGTTGATCGAATTGACGCCGCCCTCGCGCAGGCAGGTCTCCAGCAACGCCTGCAGGTCGCGGGCCTGGATCGCATCCTCGATCTCGATGTTGTAGTAGCCCACTTCGAAGTCGAGGCGGTCCGACCACGCCTGGTCGGTACCCCAGCTCGGCGCGTAGACCACGCCGAAGGTCCAGCTGTCGGACGTCTCCGGCTGCAGATCGGGGTTGCCACCGGTGAAGGTGGTGATCTGCGTGTTGGCCTGGACGAAGTTCGGCGGCGCACCCTGTGCCGCGCAACCTGCCGCCAGGTCAGGCGACGCCGGGCCCGGACGACCGGTCGAGCCGCAGGGATCCACCAGCGTTGCGCCGAACTGGGTGAGGCCGAACAGCTCACCGAGGTTCGGAGCGCGGAAGCCGGTGGAGTAGGTGCCGCGCACGACGACGTCCTCGATCGGCTGCCAGCGGAAACCGACCTTGCCGGTGGTTTCGTTGCCGAAGGTCGAGTAGTCGGAGTAGCGGATCGCGGCACTGAGATCCAGCGACGCCAGCACCGGGAAGCTGAACTCGGTGTAGATCTCGTCCACTTCGTACGAAGCCGACACCGGTGCTGCGAACGAGTCCTGCGATTCGCCGGTCTGGCGCAGCGGGTCGGGATTGAAGTCGCCGCGATAACGGCGGTGCTCCACGCCCGCGGCAAAGCCGGCAGTGCGGTCGCCGATGTCGAACAGGTCGCCGGTGATGTTGCCCTGGAACAGGTCCAGCACCTGCTTGCTCGAATCGATCTGGCGCGTGCGGATGTAGTCGATCTGGTCCTGCGTCATCGGCCGGCCCTGGCCGCCGAACAGGTCGAGCGGCGTGCAGCCTGCGACCAGTGCGCAGATCGCCGGATCACCCAGTGCGAGCTTCATCTTGGCCACGTTGTAGCCGTTGAGGAATTCCTGCGTGGCCTTGTTCTCGGAGTGGGCGTAGTTGGCATCCCAGCCCAGCGTGCGGTCGCCGATGCCGAAGGTGCCGTCGAGGCCGATGTTGAAGTACGTCGTGTCGACATCCTGGTGGAAGATGCGCGGGCCGACTTCAACCGGGCGACGCGTCACCACCAGCAGGTTCGAGTTCGCGTCGAGCGTGTAGCCGAACGGATTGAACGGGTTGTCCTGGTGGATGCTGATCGTGTCGGCGATGCCGCCGGTGCCGGCGCCGGGGCCGACGAAGATCGGCTCGGGTGCGGCCTGGTTGGTGGAGGTGCGGTTGTTGTACAGGCCCTTCACGTGCAGGCGGACGTCATCGCTCAGGTCATAGGTGGCGCTGGCGAAGATCGACTTGCGCTTGCTCGGCGTGAGCAGGAAGTTGTACGGCGCGAAGTTGAACCGGTCCGACAGGTCGAACTGGTTGTAGGTGCCGCCGTTGGGGTTGGTGGGATCGAACACCGGCGTGGTGGTGCCGTTGTTCAAGGTCACGTCGTACCAGTTCTCGGTGTCGGCATCGCAGCCGCCCACGCCGGTGGTCGGTCGGGTCGGGTCGCAGAAGAAGAAGCGACCCTGCGGAATGCCGGAGCTACCGCCGCGCACGCCGGTGCCCGGCGTCGGGAACCGCGACTGCTCCCAACTGCCCGAGCTGATCTCCTGCTGCTCGAAGTAGCTGGCGGTGAAGATGCCCGACCAGCGCTCGCCGCTGCCGCCGATGGTCAGGCTGGCTTCGGTGGTCTCGCCGCCGTCTTCGTACTCGCCGTAGTAGGCGTGCACTTCGGCGCCGTCAAACTTGCGCCGGGTGATGATGTTGACCACGCCGGCGATGGCGTCTGAACCGTAGATCGCCGAGGCGCCGTCTTCCAGCACTTCGATGCGTTCGACGATCGCCAGCGGAATGGTGTTGAGGTCGGCGCTGCCGCTCACACCCGACGCGGACGACTCGTTGACCCACCGCACGCCGTCGACCAGCACCAGGGTGCGCTGCGAACCCAGGTTGCGCAGGTCGACCTGGGCCGAACCGGCACCGATGCCGCCGCCGTCGGGCGGATAGCCGAAGTTGCCGGAGGAATTGAACTTGGCGTTGAGCGCCTTGCCGCTCGAGCTGAGCTGCTGCAGCAGGTCGCCCACGCTCTGCAGGCCGGTGGCCTCGATCTTGCTGCGGTCGAGCACGTACACCGGCTGCGCGGTGACTACGTTGGTCTGCTTGATGCGGCTGCCGGTGACGGTAACCGTGTCGAGGGTCGTGGCTGATCCGGGCTGCGCGGGCGCGGCTGCGTCCTGTGCGGCTGCGATACCAGGCAGGCTGAGCAGCAGTGAAAGTTGTATGGCTCTGGTGAGGGACTGCCGGCGTAGTGCTTTCATCGACTCTCTCCAAAAAAGAAAAAATCAGGCTGAACAGCTGTACGCGCCTACCCCCCTACAGGCGGCGTCCCTGAGTTGTAAACAATTCGTAAAGCCGCCACAAGCGGCAAAAAGTCGGCGTCACTTTCGGCACAGTTGGCCGAATGAGCTGGAATTTCTGACTTTTTGAGCGATCAGGGCCGGAGTTCCAAACCGTCCTGGCGACTTCGGTATGGAAATTGGACGCGAAACTGGGTTCTGTCGCTCACTTCATTGAGATGAGCGAAGCCGACCGTACGTCGGAAACCAGCAAATGGGTCAGCCGCCGAACACCAGGCTGGTGCCGACCAGGGCGAGGAAGCCGGCAAACACCCGCTTGAGGGTGTCGCCGGACAGTCGATGCGCCAGGCGCATGCCATACGGCGCCGACAACACCGACGCAGCCGCCACGCCGATCGCCGCCGGCAGGTAGACGTAGCCGATTGCATGCTCGGGCAGGGCGCCAGCCGGCGCGTGCAGCGCATAGCCGACCGCGCTGGCGAGGCCGATGGCGACGCCGCAGGCCGAGGAGGTGCCGATGGCGCGCACCGGCGCGATGCCGCGCCAGACCAGCAGCGGCACGGTCATGCTGCCGCCGCCGATGCCGACCACGGCCGATACCGCGCCGATGCCGAGCCCGGCCGCCGACATCGCCACGCCGGTCGGCGCGGGCAGGTTGGCATCGCCCGTGCCGCGGCTGCGACCGAAGGTGAGCTGCGCCGCGGCAAGGAAGCAGTAGCCGGCGACGATCCAGCGCAGCACGCTGTCGTCCACGCGCACGGCCAGGCCACTGCCGAGCCAGCCACCGAGCAGCAACCCCGGCACCATCCACGCCACCGTCGGCCACAGCACGCTGCCGCGCGATGCATGCGCGCGCGCCGATGCCGCCGCGGTCAGGACAATGCTGGCAAGCGAGCTGGCCAGTGCGGCATGCATCGCCGCCTCTTTTGGAATGCCCATTCCCGGTAGCAGCCATGCGAGCGCCGCCACCAGCACCAGGCCACCGCCCACACCGAGAAGGCCGGCGAGAATGCCGGCGATGCAGCCGAGCGCGAGGAAGATGAGCAGTGCGGTGATCATGGGACTCCCCGAGAATTTTCTTGCGGACAACAACGGCAACTGACTGCACTGCGCGCTGCGGCGACGGTCACTTCACAACGCTGGGCTATAGTCCCATGCATGGTCCCCCGCCCGTTCACAATCGTACTCGCTGCGTCCATTGCAGCGGTTGCCGCAACTGCCTGTGCACAAAGCACGGCGGCGGCACCGCCAGTGCAATTGCCCGCTTTGCCCAAGGCCACCGTCGATCCGCAACTGCCGCGCGTGCGCGCCGCGCTGGAGGCGGCCGAACTGGGCCGCTTCGATGCGGGGCAATACGCCGACATCGCGCGTCACCCGCTCTACGGCTGGGTCGAGTTCGCCGACCTGCGCCGCGACATCGACAACCTCAGCGCCGGCCAGGCGCAATCGTTCCTGTCGCGTTACCGCGGCCAGGCCGTCGCCGAATCGTTCCGCGAGAGCTGGCTCACCGCGACCGCGCGCCGCCAGGACTGGGCATCGTTCCTTGCCGCGTGGAGTCCGCAGATCAAGAGCACCGCACTGCGCTGCGGTGAACTCAGCGCGCGCCTCGCACAGGGCCGCGCCGATGCGCAATGGACCAGTGACGCGCAGGCGATCTGGCGCAGCACCGGCAAGTCGCTGCCGGAGCAATGCGATGCGCCGATGGCGGCACTGTCGACGCAGGGCGGTCTGACGCCGGAGCTTCGCTGGGAACGCATCGACCTGGCCGCCGCCGAATGGCAGCCGGGCGTGATGCGCGCCGCTGCGCGCGGCCTGCCCGCCGACCAGCTGGCCCTGGCCAACGACTACGCCGCCTTCCTCGATGCACCGCACGAGCGTGCGCTGACCTGGCCCAGGACCGCACGCAGTCGCGCCATCGCCTCGCAGGGACTGGCGAAGTTCGGCAAGGCGTCGCCGGCATCGGCCGAAGCCATCCTGCCGCGCTATGCCGATGCGCTCGGCCTGAGCGACGAAGAGCGCGGTCGCGCGCTGTACCAGATCGCGCTGTGGTCGGTGGCGTCCTACGAACCCGATTCGGCGCGGCGACTCAACGCCGTGCCCGCGGTCGCTTACGACGATCGCCTGCATGAGTGGCGCGTGCGCGAGGCGATGTCGCGCTCGGACTGGTCGGCTGCGCTGGCCGCGATCAACAAGATGGGCGCCAAGCAGCGCGCCGATACGCGCTGGATGTATTTCGAGGCACGACTGAACGAGCGCGCCGGCAGCAAGTCCACCGCCGACAGCCTGTACCGCGAGGCAGCGAAGAAGCCCGACTTCCACGGCTTCCTGGCCGCCGACAAGCTCGCGCTGCCCTATGCGCTGTGCCCGTGGCTGCCCAATGACAGCGCCTCGGCACAGGCGGCGATCGCAGGCGATCCGGCGATCGTGCGGGCGATGGGGCTGTTCAAGATCGACCGCGTCGGCTGGGCCGTGCGCGAGTGGGACGATGCACTGTCGCGTTTCAACGACGATCAGCGTCGCATCGCCGTGGAAGTCGCGCAGGGCAACGGCTGGTTCGACCGCGCCGTGTTCTCACTGGGCAAGAACGCGCAGGGCAAGGCAATTCCTGACGAGCTGCGCCTGTACGGCCTTCGCTTCCCGCTGCACCACGAGGCCACTATCCGGCGCGAGGCGGCGAGCAATCGCATCGATCCGGCCTGGGTCGCCGCCGAGATCCGCGCCGAGAGCGTGTTCTACACGCGCGCGCGCTCCAGTGCGAACGCGATGGGGCTGATGCAGATCCTGCCCGGCACCGGTTCCGGCGTCGCCGCTCGCATCGGCCAGCCCTGGGGCGGCGCGGAAAGCCTCTACGACCCGGACACCAACATCATCCTCGGCACCGCCTACCTGCGCGAACTGCTCGACAAGTACGGCGGCCAGCCCTACCAGGTGATTGCCGGCTACAACGCCGGGCCGTCGCCGCTGTCGCGCTGGCAATCGCAGCGGCCGGGCATGGACCCGGACTTCTGGATCGAGACGATCAGCTACAAGGAAACCCGCGACTACGTGGCACGCGTGCTCGCCTTCAGCGTCCTCTACGACTGGCGTCTCAACGGCGACGCGGTCAGGGTCAGCGACCGCATGCGCGGCCGCGTCGACGGCAAGCGCACGCAGTTCGTCTGTCCGCAGCCGGCAGCGCCGGCCGCATCGCCGGCCGCACCGGCGCCGACGAATGCCCCTGCCCAACCACGGCGCCCATCACAGCGGTGAAGGCCGTGCGACCTTAAACTCGCGGCATGGCACAACGTCACGTCGTCATCCTGGGTGGATCCGGTTTTGTCGGCCGGCATCTCGTTGCGCGCCTGCTGCAGGCGGGCGACCGCGTCACCGTGCTCAGTCGTGGCGTCGACCCCGGCAAGCGTGCGTTGCGACCGACCGGCGCCAGCCTGATCGAGGGCGACGTCAGCGACCGCGGCTTCCTGTCGGCCGTGCTCGACGACGCCGACGCGGTGGTCAACCTGATCGGCATCCTCAACGAGAAGGGCGATCGCGGCGACGGCTTCGAGCGCGTCTTCGTCGGCATCACCGAGTCGCTGATCGCAGCGATGAAGGACATGGGCGTGCGTCGCCTGTTGCAGATGAGCGCGCTCAACGCCGGCCACGGCGACAGCCACTACCTGCAATCACGCGGCCGCGCCGAACAGCGGGTGCGCGCCTCGGGGCTCGACTGGACCGTGTTCCGGCCGTCGGTGATCGCCGGTCCAGGCGACGGCCTGTTCTGCCGCTTCGATGGCCTGCTCCGGTTCGCCCCGGTGCTGCCGATTGGCCGCGCCGACGCCCGCTTCCAGCCGGTGTGGGTCGGCGATGTGGTCGAAGCATTCGCGCGCGCGCTCGATGATCGCCGCAGCATCGGCGAGAGCTTCGACCTGGTTGGCCCGGACGTGATGTCGCTGCGGCGCATCGTCCGCCTGGCCGCGCGTGGACGCGGTCGCTACCGCGTCGTCCTCGGCCTGCCGCAGAAGCTCGGCCAGTTGCAGGCCGGCATCGGCGAGTTCCTTCCGGGCAAGCCGATCAGCCGTGACAACTGGCGCTCGCTGCAGCTCGACTCGGTGAGTTTCGAGGACGGATTGCGCCGCCTTGGCATCACGCCGACGGCCATCGAACCGAAGCTGCCCGAGATACTCGCGGGCTGCTGAGCCGCGACGGCCCAGGGAATCGGGCTTTCGCTAAGATCCCCGCATGAAGACCTATCTCGTCGGCGGCGCCGTCCGCGACCGCCTGCTCGGCCTGCCTGCCGGCGACCGTGACTGGGTCGTCGTCGGCGAAACACAGGCTTCCATGGAATCGGCCGGTTTCCGCGCGGTCGGCCTCGACTTCCCGGTGTTCCTGCACCCGCAGACCGGCGAGGAGTACGCGCTGGCGCGGACCGAGCGCAAGAGCGGTCGCGGTTACCGCGGCTTCGTCGTCGATGCCGATCCCTCGGTGACGCTCGAACAGGACCTGCAGCGCCGCGACTTCACCATCAACGCCATTGCCCAGGACGAGCACGGCCAGCTGGTGGACCCGTATGGCGGTGCGCGTGACATCCAGGCGCGCGTGCTGCGCCATGTCGGGCCGGCATTCGCCGAGGACCCGCTGCGGGTGCTGCGTGCCGGGCGCTTCATGGCCCGCTTCGCCCCGCTCGGCTTCACTATCGCCCCGGAAACCATGGCGCTGATGCGCGCGATGGTCGCGTCCGACGAGCTGTCCGCACTGGTGCCCGAGCGCGTCTGGAAGGAACTTCGGCGCGCGATCACCAGCCCGGCGCCGTCAGCGTTTCTGCGTACCTTGCACGATGCCGGTGCGCTCGCCGTCGTGCTGCCGGAGGTCGAAGCGCTATACGGCGTGCCGCAGCGCGCGGAGTTCCACCCCGAAGTCGACACCGGCATCCACATCGAACTGGTCTGCGACATGGCCGCGCGTCTGGCGCCGGGCGACGAGCTGATCGGCTTCGCCGCACTCACCCACGACCTGGGCAAGGCGCTGACGCCGGCGGATGAACTGCCGCGCCACGTCGGCCACGAACACGCCGGCTTGAAGCCATTGAAAGCCCTGTGCGAACGCCTCAAGGTGCCGACCGAACACCGCCAGCTCGCCGAAGCCGTGTGCCGCGAACACCTCAACGTGCACCGCTTCGACGAGTTGAAGGCTAAGACCGTGTACGAGCTGATCAGCCGTTGCGATGGCTTCCGCAAACCCGCGCGCATCGCCCAGATGGCGATCGCCTGCGAGGCCGACAAGCGTGGGCGCACCGGGCACGAAGATGACGACTACCCGCAAGGTCGCGCGCTGCAAGAGGCGCATGCGGCGGCGATGGCGGTGCGGTCCGACCAGGTCGCGCCTGGGTTGAGTGGCCCCGCCGTGGGCGAGGCGATGCAGAAGGCGCGGATCGAAGCGATCGCCGCGGCGACCGGGAAGCGCTGAGGGAAAAAAGCAGCGCCGGGCAACCTCCCCGTCGCCCGGCGTTTCTCTCCCCTTTCGGTTTCCTCAGGTCCGCGGGCGGAGTCGGCCCCGGAAGGCCGACTCGCCGCTGCCGGTTCAATCGTATTGACTAGAACCTGTAGTCGAAGCGGACGTAATAGCTGCCGCCATTCATGCCGAACGGCATTGTCTCCCAGCCGTACTTGAAGCCCAACTGCGGGAACGGTGCGCCGGTCACCGGATCCCACTTGTCCGGGTACTGGTCGAAGATGTTGTTGCCGCCAACGGTGACCGCCATCGAGTCGTTGATGGCATAGCGCACCTGCGCGTCGAACAGCCACTTGCCGTCCCAGGTCTGCTTGACGCCGGGCGTGAAGCCCTCGCCCGACACCGACCCGTAGTAGTTGGCACGGCCGGTCACCTGCCACGGGCCGTCTTCCCAGATGCCCTGGAACACATGGTGCGCACCCGGCTGGCCCTCTTCGAGCAGGGTCACCTGGGTGTCGTCGAACAGCTGCGTCGGCGACAGGATCGGCGACTGCGAACGACGCGAGCGCACTTCGGTCTCGTTGAAGTGGACCAGTGCCGTCAGGTTCAACGTGCTGCCACCCTGGAAGGTGGTGTTGTGGTTGACCGTCAGGTCGACGCCGGTGGTGCGGGTGTCGATGGCGTTTGTGAAGAACAGCACCTGGCCGACGCCGATCGGGGCGAGGATGGCCTGGATCGGGCAGTTGCTGTTGGTCGGCGTGCAGGCATTGCCGTCGGTGCCGACCGACTCGGGCGCGATGTTGCTGGAGAAGATGATGCGGTCGTCGATGTCGATCTGGAACACGTCGAGGGTCACCGACAGGCGGTCATTGGGCGTGTAGACGAAGCCCAGCGTGCCGCTGGTCGAGGTTTCTTCCTGCAGCGGCTCGATGCCGAACGCGCGGGTGACATCGCTGTCCTGGCGCGCGGTCAGCGTGTCGGTCAGCACGCCGTCGGAGTTGAGGTTGGTCGAACGCTGGCTGTAGAACAGCTGCTGCACGCCCGGGGCGCGGAAGCCAGTCGACAGCGTGCCGCGAACGGCGAAGGCCTCGGTCGCGTCGAAGCGCGCCGACAGCTTGCCCGTGGTGGTGTTGCCGAAGTCCGAGTAGTCCTCGAAGCGCACCGCCGCGCCGAGCAGGAACTTCTCGCTCAGGTTGGTTTCGGCATCGAGGTAGACCGCCCAGCTGTCGCGACCGTCATCGACCGCTTCGGTCGGCGAGAAGCCCGGGAAGCCCTGCATGCCCGGCTGGGCGATGTCGCCGGTCTGGCCGACGATGACGACGTTGCGGTCGTTGTTGCGGCCGTAGGTGTACGACACCGGATCGCCCGGACGGATCTTGTAATCGTCCTGGCGCCATTCCAGGCCGGTGGCGAGGTACAGCGGCGTGCCGCCGATGCCGTCGACATAACCGCTGAAGTCGAGGTTGAACGTGGTCTGGTCGCTCTGCAGCTCGCCGGTGTCGGCCCTGGTCGGCGAGGCGGCGAAGATCGGGCCGGCGGGATTGGCCGGATTGATCGGCTCGTACCACCAGCTGACGTTGACCGAGTTGCCTTCCTCGAACCCGAACTTGTTGCGCGCGGTGACGACCGAAATGTCCCAGTCCCAGCGCTCGTTGATCGGCTGCTTGAAGCCGACCGCGATCGAGGCGTCCTCGACCGTGGTCAGGATGTTGGGCAGGAAGCCGTTGGGGTACAGGTCCGGCACCGTGCGGTTGTCGCCGGCGCTGCGGAAGAAGCCCGACGAGTCGCCTTCACGCTTGGACGCGCCACCGAACAGGTACAGCTCGCCACCGGCCAGCGGCAGGCCGCTGTTGAACCACAGGTAGTAGTCCTTGGCATCGGCATCGCCCAGGCGCTGGGTCACCCGCGGCGGATCCACGCGCAGGCTGTCGGGTCCTGCGCGGTTGGTCTCGTTGCGGTTGCGCGCTTCGGCCGACAGGTTGATGAAGCCGTCGCCGCCGACCTTGAAGCCGGTGTTGACCGAACCGTGCAGCATCTCGCCGTCGCCGGCGTAGTACTGCGAACCTTCCACCGAGATGTCGGTGTGGTCGGTCTGTTCCTTGAGGATGATGTTGATCACGCCAGAGATGGCGTCAGAACCATATTGCGCCGCGGCGCCGTCACGCAGCACTTCGACGCGTTCGATCGCCGACACCGGGATGGAGTTGATGTCGGTACCGGCCGAACCGCGGCCGATGGTCTGCTGCACGTTGACCAGCGCCTGCTGGTGGCGGCGCTTGCCGTTGACCAGCACCAGCACCTGGTCCGGACCCAGCGCGCGCAGCGTCGCCGGCCGCAGGATGTCGGTACCGTCGCTGACGAAGGTGCGGGAGAAATTGAACGACGGCTCCAGCATCTGCAGGATCTGGCCGAGCTCCATGGCGCCGGTGGCGTTGAGCTCTTCCTTGCCGATGACGTCGACCGGTGCGGCCGTGTCTTCGGCGGTGCGGCCGCGCACGCGCGAGCCGGTGACCTGGATGCGGTCGAGGGTGGTGGCCTCGGAGCGGACTTGGGCCGCAGTGGGTTCCTGGGCCAGGACTGCGGGACTGAACAAGCTGGCGGCCAGGCTGGCCGTGACGGCCAGGGCCAATCGATTGCGGGTGATTGCAGGCATCGGTGCTTCCTTCACTCAGGGTGGGCGGACTCCCCCTGTTGAGCCCGACCCAGAGCTTTAACCACCTTTTAACCTTTGCGCAATACCTAGCCTCGCTGTGCCTTATCTGGTGTGATGGCGGTTTTCCCGCCAAATGACGCCCGTCACACTAGCGGAACCGGGCTTCCAGCCATTGCAGCGCGCGTGAAGCCGGGGTCGCCGCGAGCACCAGCCCGGCCAGCACGCCGAGGGAATTGGCCAGGGCATCGGCCGAATCTGCGCGGCGGGAGACGGTCAGGGCGCCCTGGGCGACCTCCAGGCCCACGCCAAGGGCGATCAGCGCCACGGCGACCACCGCCTGCGGCCGGCGCCGCTCCAGCAGCATCACCGCATAGCCGCTGAGCACGAAATAGGCGAGGAAGTGTTCGAGCTTGTCGACCCCGTCGAACGGCGGCGGCGGCAGGTCGGACGCCGACAGCAGCGAGGTGACCACCACCGCCGCGACCATCAGCAGCCACAGGCCAGACCACAGCCCGGGCCAGCGCAGGTCGCGGAACATGCTCGTCGCCGTCACAGGCGGAAGCTCAGGTCACCGGCGAGGAAGGCGGCGCCGAACTCGACGCCCTTCTCGAAGCCCATCACCTGGAAGCGCTCGCCCATTTCCGACGGCAGGGTCAGGCGCTTGACCTCCTGGGTGCGGCGCAGGCGCTCGCCTTCGTCGGCGATGCGCTCGATGCGTTCGAGTACGCCGGCCAGGCCGTTGCCGAGCAGGAAGCTGGCCTGCGAGCAGTAGCCGGCGAAATCGAAGCCGGCCGAGACGCCGGCTTCGGCCAATGCGGTGAAGTCGACCGAGGCGGTCAGGTCCTGCAACCCCGGCCACAGCAGCGGCTCGTTGTGCATGCGGTGGCGGTAGAACGCGCGCAGCGTTCCGTCGTTGCGCTCGGGCAGGTAGTACTCGCTGCGCACGTAGCCGTAATCAACGAACAGCATCGCGCCGCTGCGCATGCCGCCGGACACGGCCTGCACCCAGTAGGGCAACTGCGGCAGCGTCTCGGAGCGGAAACCCTGCTCGAACTCGCGCCCGAGGTTGCGTTCGAGGTGGCGCACGGCATTGCCCAGGAACGCGTCGGCCGGGCGCAGCACGCGGATCAGCGCGCCTTCCTCGATCGCGACGTGCTCCTCGTAGACCTCGCCGGCCTCCATGGCGAAGCGCGGCGTCGGCAGGGCATCGATGACTTCGTTGGCGAACAGCACGCCGTCCCAGTCGTCGTTGAAGGGGGCATCGAGCCATTCGACCAGCTCGAACAGCGGCGGCGTCAGTCGCTGCTGCAGGCGCTCGCGCTGGCGCTCGCGCAGCTCCGCGCTGGGCTCGAGGATGGCGTAGCGGTCGGGCAGCGCATCAAGTTCCATCAGGCGCTTGAGCGCGACTTCGGCGAAGGCGCCGGTGCCGCCGCCCAGCTCGAGGAAGCGGCCACCCGCGCCGATCTGGTGGAACACCGGTGCGACGCTTTCGGCGACGCAGGCGGCGAAGATCGGACCGATCTCGGGCGCGGTGACGAAGTCGCCGCTTTCGCCGAACTTGCTGGCACCGGCGCTGTAGTAGCCCAGGCCCGGCGCATACAGGGCCAGCTCCATGAAGCGCGAAAACGGGATGGCCCCGCCGTTGCCGGCGATCTGGGTGCGGATGAGGGTGTCGAGGCGGGCGCTGTGCGCCAGGGCGTCGGCGTCTGGGGGAGGGAGTGACGACATGGACGCGATTATCCCCGACCAGGACGCAGGAAAGATGCAGGCACCCTAGAATCGCCTCCATGCCAGCACCCCGCCCCGTCGCCCTGATCACCGGCAGCGCCAAGCGCATCGGCGCGCAGATCGCGCGCACCCTGCATGGCGCCGGCTACGACCTCGCCCTGCACTACCGCAGCTCGCGCGCCGACGTGGAGGCCTTGTCGGCGGAACTGGAAGGCATCCGCGCCGGCAGCACGCAGCTGTTGCCGGCCGACCTGGGCGAGTTCGACCGCCTGCCGGAACTGGTCGCGCAGACGGTCGGCCGCTTCGGCCGGCTCGACGCACTGGTCAACAACGCCTCGAGCTTCACCCCGACCCCGATCGGCACGGCGACTCCGGCGCAGTGGGACCAGGTCTTCGCCAGCAATGCGCGCGCGCCGTTCTTCCTGGCGCAGGCGGCCGCGCCGCACCTGCGTGCCGCGCACGGCGGCATCGTCAACCTCACCGACATCTACGGTGAGCGGCCTTTGCGCGAGCACTCGCTGTACTGCATGGCCAAGGCGTCGCTGCTGATGCTGACGCGGTCGCTGGCGCTGGAGCTGGCGCCGGAGGTGCGCGTCAACGCGGTGTCGCCGGGCGCGATCCTGTGGCCGGAAGAATCGGCCAATGTCGCTGCGCAGGAGGCGATGCTCGGACGCACGCCGATGGGACGCACCGGCACGCCGGCGGAAGTCGCCGAAGCGGTGCGTTGGCTGCTGGTGGATGCGAAGTACAGCACCGGGCAGGTGCTGCATCTGGATGGCGGCAGGCTACTGAACGCCTGAGAGGCCCCTCTCCCCGGCGCTTCGCGCGAGGGAGAGGGACGCCCCGGTTACTTCACCGCGAACGCCTGCTCCAGCCGCAGGTCGTGAAACTCCGGCGGCGTCTCGCCCTGCGTCGCATAGCGGTACAACGCAGCCGAATAGATTCCGCTCAGCGCCGCCTGGTACACACCCAGCAGCAGCAGCGCGATCACGAACACGATCACGATGGTCACCGCCAGGCCGATCGACAGCTGCGCGGCGACGAATGCGATCAATGCGCCCACCACGCCCACGCCGATCATGATCAGGCTGAAGGCCAGGCCGATGCCGACGTTGCCGATGGCGTTCTCGCCCCAGGTGTGGCGCAGCAGGCCGGCGCTCTTCTTCAGCGCTTCGACCGGACCGATCTCCTCGCTGACCAGCACCGGCGCGACCAGGAAGGTCGCCAGCGTCCACGCCGCGCCCAGGCCGCTGCCGAGCATGCGCACGAGGAAGTTGTTCTCCTTGTTGCGCAGTGCCTGCAGCAGCATGCCCACCGTTGCCGCGATCGCGGCATAGCCGAGGATCGCCGGCAGCCGCGCCTTGGCGGCGTTGAGGCCGTCAGCCAGCGTCGGATCGCCGCCTTCCAGGCGGATCATCGCCGCGCCGACCAGGGCGCAGTTGAAGAAGATGATCACCGTGTACTGGCAGAAGTAGAAGATGAACATCCAGACCATGCCGGTCACGCCGAAACCGTGCTGGAAAATGCGCCAGCCCAGCATCGGCACCATGAACGTCGCCAGCACCACCAGCGTGGCCAGTGCGGACACGATCGGGAAGATCATCAGCTCCTTGTCCGAGCGCAGCACTGCCGCACTCGCCTTCACCAGCTCCCAACTGCGCGAGAACTTCTCGAACATCGCAATCCCCTTGCTGATCCCCCATGGACCGAGAGCGCATCCTCGGGCCGGGCGGCGACGAGGGCAAGTGGGGCGGGGGCGGAAACAGGACGGCCGACCCACTTCCTGCTCAGAGCGGAACCGCCTCCCAGTCCGCGCCATGCTCCGGATGCACGGCCCAAAGCTGCGCCAACGTCTGCCCGCTGCCGGGCACCACCACGTCCGGCGCGATCTCCGCCAGCGGCCGCAGCACGAATGCGTGCTTCAGTTCCGGCCGCGGGATGCGCAGGTTGCCGGTGCCTTCCAGCACACGGTCATCGAACAGCACGATGTCGATGTCGAGCGTGCGGTCGCCATAGCGCGGACCGCTGCGGTCGCGACCGTGGCGGTCTTCCAGTTGGTGCAACCAGGTGTTGAGCGCCTGCGGCTCCAGGTCGGTGGCGATGATCGCCGCGGCGTTGTAGAAATCGGGCCCGTCGAAGCCGACGGCGCGCGTCCGGTACACGGCCGACAACACGACATCGCCGAAGCGCTCACGCAGTTCCGCCAGCGCGGCCCCCAGATGGGTAATGGCGTCGACATTGCTGCCGAGGCTCAGGTAGGCAAGGCTCATGCGCGGCAGTCAGCCCGCGGTACGGACGATGGACACGCCGACCGCGCGCGCACCGCGCACCGCGCCGGGCTTGCTGAGCTTGAGGCGGACCTGCTTCACGCCGAACTCTTCGATGATGATCGCGGCCACGCGTTCGGCCAGCGTCTCCACCAGTCCGAAGTCCGACTGCGTCACGTAGTCGACGATGCGCTTGCTGACCGCCTTGTAGTTCAGCGTGTCCTCGATGGCATCGCTGGCCGCAGGGATGCGGTTGTCGAAGGCCATCTCGATGTCGAACACGAGTGGCTGGCGGATGCGCCGTTCCCAGTCGTAGATGCCGATCAGCGCCTCGATCTCGAGGCCTTCGATGAAGACGTGGTCCATGGGGGCGATGACCGCAACGGGCTCTGTGTTTGGGGGCTGGGGGTGGGGAATATTACGGCGAACCCACGACTTCCAGCGTCGCCATGTCCCAGCGCGGCGTCACCCGCACGGCCAGGTCGCCGTGCTGGCCGGCCTGCAGTCGCAGCGCACCGGCGAAAGCGATCATCGCGCCGTTGTCGGTGCAGAACGCCGGGCGCGGGAAGCTGACGCGGCCGCCACGCTTGCGCGCCATCTCCTCCAGCCGCGCGCGCAGGCGCTTGTTGGCGCCCACGCCGCCGGCGACCACCAGGGTCTCGCAGCCGGACGCTTCCAGCGCGCGTTCGCACTTGATGGCCAACGTCTCGACCACCGCATCCTCGAAGCCGCGGGCGATGTCGGCGCGGGTCTGCTCGGCCTGGTCGCTGTCGCGCCAGGCCAGCAGCACCTGGGTCTTGAGGCCGCTGAAACTGAAGTCCAGTCCGGGCCGGTCGGTCATCGGCCGCGAGAACCTGAACGTCCCCGGCCGGCCCTGTTCGGCCAGCGCGGCCAGCTGCGGCCCGCCGGGGTACGGCAGGCCCATCAGCTTGGCGGTCTTGTCGAAAGCCTCGCCGGCGGCATCGTCCAGGGTCTCGCCGAGCAGGCGGTACTGGCCGATCGCCTCGACGTGGACCAGCTGGGTATGGCCACCGGATACCAGCAGCGCCACGAACGGCGGCTCCGGGCGGCCGCGCTCGGGATCGTCTTCCAGCAGCGGCGCCAGCAGGTGGCCTTCCATGTGGTGGACCCCGATCGCCGGAACGTCCAGCGCCCAGGCCATCGAGCGGGCCACGCCGGCACCGACCAGCAGCGCCCCGACCAGGCCGGGGCCGGCGGTATAGGCCACCCCGTCGATGTCCGTGGTGGCCAGGCCGGCCTCGGACAGGGTCTGGCGGACCAGCGGCAGCAGCTTGCGGACGTGGTCGCGGCTGGCCAGCTCGGGCACCACGCCACCGTACTCGGCGTGCAGGGCGATCTGGCTATATAGAGCGTGCGCGCGCAGCCCGGTGTCGGTGTCGTAGACGGCCACACCGGTCTCGTCGCAGCTGGTTTCGATGCCTAGGACTTTCAAAGGTCTGGGTCCAGGGAATGGTTGGGGGGAGAAAAACGTACCGCAGCGCGCCATAGAGGCGGTTGCGAGGCCGTTACGGTCTGGAATCAAGGGCCTGCGCACTTGATGGGGGAACCATGTTGCACCTTCAAGGCGGCCATCGCTATAATGCGCGGCTCTTCCCCGGCCTGCCCGGGCCGGTTCCCGAAACGAGATTACGTATGCCCAGCGTCAAAGTCCGCGAAAACGAGCCTTTTGAGTTTGCTCTGCGTCGCTTCAAGCGCACCTGCGAGAAGGCCGGCGTCCTGGCCGAGACCCGCAAGCGCGAGTTCTACGAGAAGCCGACCCAGGAACGCAAGCGCAAGGCCGCCGCAGCGGTGAAGCGCCAGGCGCGTCGCGCCTCGCGCGACGTGACCAAGCGTCAGCGCCTGTACTGATCGCCCCAGCGGGCCCCGCGCAACGCGCGGACCCGTCAACGAGCGCATCACACAAGCCGGCCGCGCCGATGCGCCGCCGGCTTTTTGTGTTTCCGAGTGTTTTACTTCGCGCCACCCTTGCCGGGTGGACGCCAGCCAGGGAGCAGCCCGATGAGCCTCAAGACGCGACTCACCGATGACATGAAGGCCGCGATGAAGAGCGGCGACAAGCACAGCCTGGGCGTGATCCGCCTGATCAACGCCGCCATCAAGCAGCGTGAAGTCGACGAGCGCATCGAGCTCGACGACACCGCCGTGATTGCCGTGCTCGACAAGATGGTCAAGCAGCGCCGTGACTCGGTCAGCCAGTACGAGGCCGCCAACCGCGAGGACTTGGCCCAGGTCGAGCGCGAGGAGATCGTGGTGATCGAGCGCTACGTGCCGGCCAAGATGGGCGAGGCCGAGATCCTGGCTGCGATCGACGCCGCCATCGCCGAGACCGGTGCCACCGGCCCGGCCGACATGGGCAAGCTGATGGGCCCGCTGAAGGCCAAGCTGGCCGGCCAGGCCGACATGGGGCTGGTGTCGGTACTGGTGAAGAAGCGTCTGGCAGGCTGAGGCGCTCCCGCGGTACAAAGCTCCGATGGCCCGCATCCCCGACGCATTCATCGACGACCTGCTCGCCCGCGCCGACATCGTCGAGCTGATCGGGTCGCGGGTGCCGTTGAAGCGCCAGGGCAAGGAGTACTCGGCGCGCTGCCCGTTCCATGACGAGCGCTCGCCCAGCTTCACGGTCTCGCCGACCAAGCAGTTCTATCACTGCTTCGGCTGCGGAGCCCACGGCACCGCGATCAGCTTCCTGATGAACTACGACCGCCTCGAGTTCCTCGACGCGGTCGAAGAGCTGGCCAAGCGCACCGGCATGGAAGTGCCGCGCGACACCCAGCAGCGCAACGTCAATCCCGACAGCGTCGACCTCTATGCCGCCGTCGAGGCCGCATCGAAGTTCTTCCAGAAGCAGCTCGCCGGCAGCCCCAAGGCGCAGGCCTACCTCGATGGCCGCGACGTCAGCGCCGCGGTCCGCACCCAGTTCGGCATCGGCTACGCGCCCGACGGTTTCAACGCGCTGCGTGACGCGCTCGGCACCGATGCCCGGCGCATGTCGCTGCTCGAACGCGCCGGCCTGTTCTCAAAGAACGACAGCGGCCGCGTCTACGACAAGTTCCGCGACCGGGTGATGTTCCCGATCCACGACCGGCGCGGGCGCACGATCGCCTTCGGTGGCCGCGTCCTCGACAAGGATGACGGCCCCAAGTACCTCAACTCGCCCGAGACCGCGCTCTTCCACAAGGGCCGCGAGCTGTACGGCCTGTGGCAGGTGCGCCAGGCGCACAACAAGATCGACAAGCTCATCGTCGTCGAAGGCTACATGGACGTCGTCGCGCTGTTCGAGCACGGCGTCGACTGCGCCGTGGCGACGCTGGGCACGGCGACCACGCCCGACCACGCCGAGCTGCTGTTTCGCAATGCACCCGACGTGTACTTCTGCTTCGACGGCGACCGCGCCGGCCGCGGCGCCGCGTGGAAGGCGGTGGAGTCGGTGTTGCCGCGCATGAAGGACGGCCGCCAGGCATTCTTCCTGTTCCTGCCCGAAGGCGAGGATCCCGATTCGCTGGTGCGCAAGGAAGGCCGTGATGGCTTCGAGCTGCGCCTGCGCGAGGCCACGCCGCTGTCGCAGTTCTTCTTCGACTCGCTGTCCGGCGACGTCAACCTGGGCACGCTGGAAGGCCGCGGCCGCCTGGCCGAGCGCGCCAAGCCGCTGCTCGCGCAGATTCCCGATGGCGCCTTCGGCGACCTGATGAAGCAGCGCCTGACCGAACTGACCGGCGTGGGCGCGCGCGCCAACAGCCCGGAGTCGACCGCGCAGCGTCCGCAGCGCGCGAGCACGCCGACGGCCAACAAGCCGTCGCTGGTACGCAGCGCCATCACGATGCTGCTGCAGCAACCGGCGATCGCACTCGCGGTGCCCTCTTCGCTGCATTTCGCCTCGCTCGACCAGCCCGGCGTCGGCCTGCTGGTGGAACTGGTGGAGCTGGTGCACGAGCGCCCTGACATCTCGACCGGGCTGATCCTCGAACACTTCGCCGACCGCAGCGAAGCGCCGGCGCTGACCAAGCTGGCCACTGCGCGCGCGGTGGAAACCACGGCGGCGACACCGCTGGATGCACGCGTCCTCGACGATGCCGACAAGCGCCAGCAGGCGTTCCTCGATGCAGTCTCGCGCCTGGAAGAGCAGGCGATCCAACAGCGCATCGAGGCGCTGCAGTCGCGGCGCACCTCGGAGCTGGACGAGGCCGAGAAGCATGAAATGCGCGAGCTGCTGAGCCTGCGCGCGAGCCGGGCGCGGGCCATCCCCCGCGGCTAGGTTTCGCCACGGTAAGCTCGGCCCTTCATCCCTGGGGACCGACGCGATGACGCCACGCTTTTCCACCCTCCTGCCCGCGCTGCTGCTGGCCTGCGCCCTGCCCGCCGCGGCGCAGTCGAATTCACCACAGGTCAAGCGCGAACAGGTCGGCAACCGCACCAGCGAGAACATCCCGGCGATTCCGCCGGCGCTGATGGAGCAGCTCAACCGCTACCAGAACACCCGCGGCGCGACCTTCGCCGGCTGGAACGGCGACTGCATGCTGATCAGTACGCGCTTCGCCGAGACCGCACAGGCGCACCGCGTCTGCCAGCCGCTGGGCATGCGCGAGCAGCTCACCTTCTACGCCGAGCCGCTGGCCGCGATCGAGGCCGCACCGGCCGCGTCGAAGCTCGACGGCTTCGTCTTCGGCAAGGACGTCGGCGGCAACGAGTTCTGGCAGCTGCACTGGTTCGACCTGAAGACGCGCGCCACCACGCTGCTCAGCGACGGCAAGGCGCGCAACCAGGGTCCGTTGTTCGCCCACGACGGCAGCCGCTTCGCCTGGAGCAGCACCGCGCGCAACGGCAAGGACACCGACCTGTGGGTGATGGACTTCGCCACGAAGAAGTCGCGCGCGCTGGTCACCGAAGGTGGCCTGTGGAACGCGATGGACTTCTCGCCGGACGGCAGGCAGCTGCTGGTGATGAAGTACGTCTCGGCGGCCGAGGCCTATCCGGGACTGGTCGATGTCGACAGCGGCAAGCTGACGATGTTCCCGGTCGACGGCGGCAAGGCGTCGTTCAAGGGCTTCAAGTTCGCGCCGGACGGCAAGTCGGTCTACTTCATTTCCAACGAGCAGATCGATGACAGGGCGCAGGAGTTCCATAGCCTGCGCTTCCACAACCCGGCCACCGGCAAGTTCGAAGTGCTCACCGCGAGCACGCCGTGGGACGTCGAGGACCTGGAGATCGCCGACGATGGCCGCCACCTGGCCTACACCACCAACGAGGACGGCATCTACAAGCTGCACGTGCTCGCCCTGCCCTCGCACAAGCCGGTGAAGCTGCCCGAGCTGCCGATCGGCCTGGTCGTGAACCTGGGTTTCTCGCCCGACGGCAAGCGCCTGGCGGTAACGATGAACTCGGCGACCTCGCCCAGCGATGTGCACGTGGTCGACCTGGGCAAGGCATCGCTCACGCGCTGGACGCGCAGCGAAGTCGGTGGCCTGGATCCGGCGAAGTTCGTCGCCCCGACCCTGGTCCACTACCCAACGTTCGACACCGTCGACGGCAAGCCGCGCATGATCCCGGCGTTCTACTACCGCCCGGCCAACGTGCCGGCCGGCAAGCGCATCCCGGTGGTGATCAACATCCACGGTGGCCCGGAAGGCCAGTCGCTGCCGACGTTCAACCCGACCGCGCAGTTCCTCGCCAATGAACTCGGCGTGGCGATGCTGCTGCCGAACGTGCGCGGCTCGGAAGGCTACGGCAAGACCTTCCTCGACCTGGACAACGCGGCCAAGCGCGAGGACTCGGTCAAGGACATCGGCGCCCTGCTCGACTGGATCGGCCAGCAGCCCGAGCTCGATGCCAGCCGCATCGGTGTGTACGGCGGCAGCTACGGCGGCTACATGGTGCTGTCGTCACTGATGCACTACAGCGACCGCATCAAGGCGGGCATCGATGTCGTCGGCATCTCGCACTTCGGCACGTTCCTGAAGAACACCGAGAGCTACCGCCGCGACCTGCGCCGGGCCGAGTACGGCGACGAGCGCGACCCGCAGATGGCACAGGTGTTCGAGCAGATCTCGCCGCTCAACCATGCCGACCGCATCGCCTCCAAGCTGTTCGTCGCCCAGGGCAAGAACGATCCGCGCGTGCCCTACAGCGAGGCCGAGCAGATCGTGAAGGCGGTGCGCGGCAACGGCCAGCCGGTCTGGTACCTGCTGTTCGACGACGAGGGCCATGGCTTCAGGAAGAAGTCCAACGTCGACTACTTCGGCGCCGCCTCGATCCTGTTCTGGCAGCAGAACCTGATCGGCGCCGAGCAAGCGCAACCGGGTTCATGATCGTGTCCTGATGGACGCCGGGTCGACGTCGCCGACGTTGACCCGGCCACCACACGCGGGCGCCTAGTCTGGCCACATTCACTGGAGTGTGGCCATGCGAAACCTGTGGTTGGTCATTCCCCTGTTTATCGTCCTGGTCGGCGGGTGCGCGAAGCATTCCACCACCACCGTGCCTCTCGCCATTCAGGCGCCGGCGCCAATGAACGAGAAGGAGCGGGCGCAGGCAGCGCTGACGGCCTTCCTCGCCTCACGCAGCATCCGCGAAGTGCCGGCGCACCGCGACGGCACCGTCGATCTCGACGGCGACGGCATCGATGACCTGCTGATGCTGCTGGACGACCAGAACTGGTGCGATGCCGACGGCTGCACGCTGCTGGTGTTCCGTGGCGGTGCGGCCGGCTACCAGCTGGTCAGCGACTCGGTGTCCACGCGGGCACCGATCGCGGTCGCCGACCGCCGCAATCGCGGCTGGCGCGACCTGCTGGTGACCGTCGGCAGCGAGGGCGAGTCAGGCCAGGTCGCGCTCGAGTTCGACGGCACGCGCTATCCGAACGATCCGACCATGGGCGCGCTGCTCGATCCCGCGCGCCTGGTCTCGGCCAAGCCGGTCATCGTCGGCTCGCCGGCTGCCACCGTCGCGGCGTACTAGCGCCGCGACGCAGGCAGGCGCTTGCGCTTACAGCGCGGTGGCGCCCTTCACCACCACGCCGCCCTTCATCACGAACGGCACCGACTCCAGCAACGTCACGTCCTGGGTCGGGTCACCGCTGACGGCGATCAGGTCGGCCCAGCGATTGGCCTCGACGACGCCCACGTCCTCGCGACCCAGCGCCTGCGCGGCGTTGACGGTGGCCGCCTGGATCGCCTGCGCCGGCGTCATGCCGTAGCGGACCATCACCGCGAACTGCTTGCCGTTGTTGCCGTGCGGATAGATGCCCGCGTCGGTGCCGAAGATCATCTTCACGCCGGCCTTGTTGGCCTTGCGGAAGTTCTCGCGCTGGATGTCGGCGACCTCGCGGTCCTTGCGCAGGTTGTCTTCCAGCACGCCGTTCTTCTTGCCTTCGGACTGGGTGTAGTCGGTGTTGTAGATGTCCATCGACAGCCAGGCGCCGCGCTCGCGGGCGAGGCGGATGCCTTCGTCGTCGATCAGGCTGGCGTGCTCGATGGTGTCGACACCGGCGCGGATCGCATCCTTGATGCCACCGGCGCCGTGCGCGTGCGCGGCGACCTTGATGCCCCACAGGTGCGCCTCGTCGGCCACGGCCTTCATGTCCTCGAAGCTCATCTGCTGCTGGCCCGGCTCGGTGTTGCGCGAGAACACGCCGCCGGTGGCGCAGATCTTGATGACCTGGGCGCCGTACTTGCGCAGCTCGCGCACGCGCTTGCGCGCTTCTTCCGGACTGTCGGCGCTGAACTCGCTCTGCTGGTGCATCGACGGCGGGAAGAAGGTCGAGTCGCAGTGGCCGCCGGTGGCGCCGAACGAGTAGGCGGCGGTGACCACGCGCGGGCCGACGATCTTGCCCTCGTCGATGGCCTGGCGCAGGCCGACGTCGTTCCAGGCATCGGCGCCGACATTGCGCACGGTCGTGAAGCCGGACATCAGCGTGCGTTGTGCGTGCGGCACCATCAGCATCGACCAGAAGCGGTCGCCGAACTGCAGGCCGGTGTAACCGCCGTAGCTCGGGTCGCTGTCGAGGTGCACGTGCATGTCGATCAGGCCCGGCAGCAGCGTCATGCCGGGCAGGTCGACGCGGCGGGCGCCGGCCGGCGCGGCATCGCCGGCGTGGCCGACCGAGACGATGCGGCCGTCGCGGATCAGCACCTGCGGGCTGTCGACATAACGGCCGCTGCGCGCATCGAACAGGCGCTGCGCCGTCACCACCACCTCGCCCTTGCCTTCGGCGGGCTGGCCGGGGGTGACGGGTTGGGCCGGCGCGGTGCCGGCGAAGGCCAATGCAACAAACAGCGAGGACAACGACAGGGTCAGGCGATCTCGCTGCTTCAGCATGGACGGTTCCGTGGTTGGGTGGAAAGGGTTCAGCGTACCGGTTGCAGTTCCATCACCGCCGCCGGCTGCAGGAACGGCAGCAGCCAGTGGTCGAGCAGCAGGAACGCGAACAGTGCCATCAGGTAGACGATGGAGTAATTGAAGACCTTCATCGCATACATCTCGTCGGGCGGGTTCATCAGCTTCCAGGCATAGCCCAGGAAGACCGCGCCCAGCACCAGTGCGCCGCCGAGGTAGAACAGGCCGCTCATGCCGGCCACCCACGGCAGCACGGTCACGGCGACCAGCAGCACGGTGTAGAACAGGATCTGCCAGCGCGTGTACTGCACGCCGTGCGTGACCGGCAGCATCGGCACCATGGCGCGCGCGTAGTCGGCACGGCGGAAGATCGCCAGCGCCCAGAAGTGCGGCGGCGTCCAGACGAAGATGATCAGCACCAGCAGCAGCGCGTGCGGCCAGTCCCACTCGCCGCGCATGCCGGTGATCGCCGCCCAGCCCAGCAGCGGCGGCGCCGCGCCGGCGATGCCGCCGATGACGATGTTCTGCGGCGTGGCGCGCTTGAGGAACACGGTGTAGACGACCGCATAGCCGATCAGCGAAGCGAACGTCAGCAGCGCGGTGATCGTGTTGACCCAGATCACCAGGATGGCCATCGACAGCGCCGCCAGGATCAGCGCGAACACCAGCGCCTGCGCCGGCGTGATCTGCCCGGCGACGATCGGGCGCCACGAGGTGCGCGCCATCTTGGCGTCGATGCGCGAGTCCAGCAGCTGGTTGATGGCGGCAGCGCTCGATGCGGCCAGCCAGATGCCGAGGAAGCCCAGCACCGATTCCTTCAGCGGCGGCAGGCCCGGCACGGCCAGGAACATGCCCACCAGCGCGGTGAACACGATCAGCGCAACCACGCGCGGCTTGGTCAGGTCCCAGTACTGCTTGGCGGTGCCATGCGGCATGGGGGCTTTGGACGGGGATGCGCTCATCACGGCTCCGGAGTGCGCAGGCGCGCGAGCAGCGAGACCAGCACGAACAGCAGCAACACCGCACCGGCGTTGTGCAGCACGGCCACGGTCAGCGGCAGGCCGAGCTTGACGTTGGCGATGCCCAGGCCGACCTGCGCCAGCACCAGCAGGCCCAGCAGCGTCGCCCAGCCGCGCATGCCCGGCGTGCGCACCAGCTTGAACGCCAGCCACATCAGGTAGGCGAACACCACCAGTGCCATGCCGCGATGCGCGAGCTGGATGGCGATGCGCGCCTCGCCGTCGAGGATGCCGCCCTCGTAATCGACGCCGATGCCGCGCCACAGCACGAAGGCTTCGCGGAAATCATGCGCCGGCATCCACTGGCCGACGCAGCGCGGGAAGTCGTTGCCGCAGGCGAGCGCGGCGTAGTTGGCGCTGGTCCAGCCACCGAGCGCGATCTGCACGCCGAGCAGCACGATGCCGGCGATCACCAGCCGGCGCACCGTCACCGCTTCGGCCAGGCGGATCGGCAGGTCGGTGGCGCGCCAGGCCATCCACAGCAGCAGCGAGAACGTCAGCAGGCCGCCGAGCAGGTGGCCCATCACCACGATGGGCTTGAGCAGCCAGGTCACCGTCCACATGCCCAGCAGCGCCTGGAAGATGATCACCGCCAGGGTGATCGCGGCGACGCGGGCCAGGTCGAGGTTGCTCCAGCGCAACGCGGCAAACAGCAGGATCGCCTCGCCGGCGATCGCCAGGACCGAGGCGGCGACGTGTTCGCCGTGCATGTACATCGGGATGCCGATCGCGACCAGCGCGGCGGCGGCCAGCACCTGGGCGATGCCGTAGCGGCGCTTGCGCGCGGCCAGCAGCGCCAGCGTCAGCGTCAGCACGCCCAGCGCGCCGGCGATCATGCGGTGGAACTGCTCGCGCCAGGCCTTGTGCACTTCGACCGGGCGGATGGCGGTGGCGGCGTGGTCGACGATCTCGTGGGCGACGGTCGGCCAGGCGGCACGGCCGTAGCAGGTCGGCCAGTCCGGGCAGCTCAGGCCGGCGTTGGACAGGCGCACGAACGCGCCGAACACGATCACGCCCAGCGCCAGCGCGACGGCCAGCCAGGCGATTCGATGGAAGTGACGATAGGTCGCCGGCCTGTACTGCACCGCGCGCGGGGCGCGGCTGTCGGCTGGCTTGGAGTCCACGGCTTGGTTCATGGTTGGCGTCTTGATGAGATCACTTCAGCTTGAGCAGCTTGGCGACATCGGCGCGCAGCCCGGCCGGATCGAAGCCGGGAGGGTAGCGCAGAATGACGAAGCCGTACGGGTCGACGACGTAGACGGGCAGATCGCCGTCCTTGCCGGGCACGCGCTCATCCAGGCGCGGCAGGCCCGCGCGCAGGCGCGAGTCGGGCTGCAACAGCTTGAGCGTGGCCGGTGCCGGCGTGCTCGCCGGCCATTTGCAATCGACCGTGGCGCACGACCACAGCACGTGCACGTCGTCGGCATCCTTTCCGAACAGCTGCCACACCGTGTCGATGTCTTGGGCGAGCTTGCTGCACTTGGCGCCGCAGTCGGCCGGCGGCGCCACCACAATGCGCCACGTGCGCTCGCCGCTCTTCCACACGTACTCGCCGCCATCGAGCAGGCGCGGTGATATCTCGCGCAGGTCGCCCGGCGGCTTGAGCAGCTCGCCGAAGTTCTTGCTGCCCTGCGGACGCCAGCCGGAGAAGCGCAGCAGCCCGGCGACCAGCATGGTGCCGAAGAACAGGGCGAAGATCAGCAGCAACGCGATGCGGTTGCGCTTGCGGTTGTGCTCGTGGGCGTGGAGGTCTTGTTGCATGTTTCGTCCTTCAGGCCTGGCGGCGCTTTCGGAAAGTCAGGATCAATGCGGTGGCGAGCACCGCCAGGGCCAGTGCGAACCACTGCACGGCATAGCCGCGGTGTTTCTCCGGTGGCAGGGTGTTGGGCAGCAACTCCAGGTCGCGCTCGTAGCCGATCTTCATCGCCGGATCCAGGCGCAGCACGCGCGGCGCCAGCGGCACCGACAGGCCGGTGGCCTTCTCCATCGCGCCCAGGTCGACGCGCGTCATCAGCCACGCCGCGTGGTCGCGGCCCAGCGCCGGTCCCAGCGCCAGTCCGGTCGACGGCGGCGGCGCCAGCAGACCGCGCAGCTCGAGCGTGCCCTCCGGTCGCGGCACCGCCGGCAGCTTCCGATCGCCGGGCAACGGCAGCCAGCCAAGGTCGACCAGCAACGGGCCGCCGTGTTCGGGCAGGAAGATCCGGTAGGCGCGCACGCCGGCCTGGCCGTGGCGCTGCTGGTTGTCCAGCAGCAGCACGTCACGCTTGTCGAACTCGCCGCGGCCCAGCGCCCAGTCGTAGGCATGGGCGCGTTTGATGTCGTCGGCGACGGCCAGCGACTGCGGATCGCGCCGTTCGAGCACCTGCGCGGCAGCGGCGAGCATCGCTTCCTTCTCGACGGCGCGGTGCGTCTGCCACAGGCCCAGGCGCACGAACCCGGCGATGACGAGCGCGGCCAGGACCCAGCCGACGACGAGGTTGCGGCGCCTGCTCACGCGTTCGCTCCGCGCGGCTGCAATAATGAATGCCTCGCCCTGCCATGGAGCCGACTGGAGGCCGCCATGAACGATTCACTCAAGACCCTGGTGATCATCGCCTTCCTGATCGTCATTCTCTGGAACCTGGGCGCCGGTCTCTACTACATGCTCGTGGACAAAGGCGAGAGCAAGCGCACCGTCAATGCGCTGACCCGCCGCATCGCGCTGTCCATCGCGCTGATACTGCTGGTGGTGCTGGCCAACTACATGGGTTGGATCAAGTTCCACGGCGGTCCCTGACCGCCAGCGCTACCTGAAACCCGGCCGCTCAAAAAGCGGCCCCCGATAAAACAAAAGAGCGACGGCATGCCGTCGCTTTTTTGCTGGACCAGGTTTTCGACGCCGCTGTAGCCGATTGCGAACCCTGGTCCGGGTCGCGGTGCTTACAGCACGTAGACGAACAGGAACAGGCCGAGCCAGACCACGTCGACGAAGTGCCAGTACCAGGCCACTGCCTCGAAGGCGAAGTGCTGGTCCTTGGTGAAGTGGCCCTTCAGGCAACGGAACCAGATCACCGCCAGCATGATCGTGCCGAGCGTGACGTGCGCGCCGTGGAAGCCGGTGAGCATGAAGAAGGTCGAACCGTAGATGCCCGAGCCCAGCGTCAGGTTCAGTTCCTTGTAGGCGTGGATGTACTCCTCGGCCTGGAAGAACAGGAACAGTGCGCCGAGCAGGACCGTCAGGCCCAGGAACACCAGCAGCTGCTTGCGGTGGCCGGCCTTCAGCGCGTGGTGCGCGATGGTGACGGTCATGCCCGAGGTCAGCAGGATCAGGGTGTTGAGCAGCGGCAGGCCCCAGGCCGGGATGGTCTGGTAGACGCCACCGATCGCGCCCGGGCCGTTGCTCGGCCATGCGGCGCTGAATTCCGGCCACAGCAGCGCATTGGTCATCACGCCGTCGCCGACGCCACCCAGCCACGGCATTGCCAGCTGGCGGGCGTAGAACAGCGCGCCGAAGAAGGCGCCGAAGAACATCACTTCCGAGAAGATGAACCAGATCATCCCCATGCGGAACGAGGTGTCGACCTGCTTGTTGTAGTTGCCGCGCACCGACTCGCGCACGACGTCGCTGAACCAGCCGAACAGCACGCCGATGATCAGCGCCAGGCCGAAGAAGAACGCCGGCTTGCCCCAGGTGCCCAGTTCCGAGAACCAGGCGGCGATGCCGATCATGGTGATGAACAGCGCGATCGAACCGAGGAACGGCCAGCGGCTGTGGTGCGGCACGTAATAGTGGCTGGCGTCTGGCGAATGGGCTTGGGCCATGGCGGCGTTCCGTCTGAGTGGTGCGATTACGAGGAAAGGGGCAACGTCACGGTGCCGACGCCGGCGTGGTCGCGGCCTTCGCCGTGCCTTGCGCCTGTGCGGTGAGCGTGTCGTTCTTGAAGAAGGTGTACGAGAGGGTGATCGTCTTCACGTCGGCCGGCAGGTTCGGATCGACGATGAAGCGCACCGGCATCTCGCGCACTTCACCGGCCTGGAGCGTCTGGGCGGTGAAGCAGAAGCATTCGGTCTTGCTGAAGTAGCCCGAGGCGCGCGCCGGCGCGACCGAGGGCACCGCGCTGCCCACGATGGTGCGCTGCGCGGTGTTGCGGGCGTGGTAGGTCGTCTCGTACTGCTCGCCGGGCACGACCTGCATCGTGACCTGGTTGGGGGTGAAGTCCCACGGCAGCTTGGAGTTGACGCCACCGTCGAACTGCACGGTGATCACGCGCTTGGCCGCCGGCGCCTTGGCGTCGGCGACGCCTTCGGCGGCGGTGCGCTCCAGGCGGATGCCGAAGACCTTCTCGCAGGCGATGCGGTACAGCGGCACCAGCGCGAAGGTCAGGCCGAAGGCGAAGATCGCCACGACCACCATCTTGGCGAGGCCGGCGCTGTTCTTCTTCTGCTGCACGTCGTCGCTCATTTGCCGAGCACTCCGCTGAGCAGGAACAGCGCATAGATCGTGACCGCGACCACCGCCACCCAAATGGCGGTGCGACGCGCCGCCTTGCGGCGCGCTGCAACGTCTGCGGGGTCGGTGATCGGGGTCATGACTTCGACTTCAATCAATGCGTGATGTCGCCGTGGGCGAGGTCGCCGTCACGGATGACCGGCGGCGTGGTGAAGGTGTGGTGCGGCGCCGGACTCGGCACGGTCCACTCCAGGCCACGCGCGGTCGGCCAGGCGCGGGCTTCGGCCTTGACGCCAACCGCCTTCGAGCGCCACAGGATGAAGGCCATCATGAACGGCGTGGCGAACATGCCGAACGCGCCGATCGAGCTGACCAGGTTCCAGTCCGCGAACACGACGTTGTAGTCCGGGATGCGGCGCGGCATGCCGGCCAGGCCCAGGAAGTGCTGCGGGAAGAACAGCAGGTTGACGAAGATCATCGTCCACCAGAAGTGGAACTTGGCCATGCCTTCGTTGTACATGCGGCCGGTCCACTTCGGCCACCAGTAGTACACGGCGGCGATGATGGAGAACAGCGCGCCGGTCACCAGCACGTAGTGGAAGTGCGCCACCACGAAGTAGGTGTCGTGGTACTGGAAGTCAGCGGGCACGATCGCCAGCATCAGGCCCGAGAAACCGCCGATGGTGAACAGGATCACGAACGAGATCGCCCACAGCATCGGCGCCTCGAACGAGATCGAGCCGCGCCACATCGTGGTGACCCAGTTGAACACCTTCACGCCCGTCGGCACCGCGATCAGCATGGTGGCGAACATGAAGTAGATCTCGCCACCGAGCGGCATGCCGACGGTGAACATGTGGTGCGCCCACACGATGAACGAGAGGAAGGCGATCGAGGCGGTCGCGTACACCATCGCCTGGTAGCCGAACAGCGGCTTGCGGCTGAAGGTCGGGATGATCTCCGAGACCACGCCGAACGCCGGCAGGATCATGATGTAGACCTCGGGGTGACCGAAGAACCAGAAGATGTGCTGGAACATCACCGGGTCGCCGCCGCCAGCCGCGTTGAAGAACGAGGTGGCGAAGAACTTGTCGGTCAGCAGCATCGTCACCGCGCCAGCCAGCACCGGCATCACGGCGATCAGCAGGAACGCGGTGATCAGCCAGGTCCAGCAGAAGATCGGCATCTTCAGCAGGTCGATGCCCGGGGCGCGCATGTTGAGCACGGTCGCGATCACGTTGATCGCGCCCATGATCGAGCTGATGCCCATCATGTGGATGGCGAAGATGGTGAAGGCGACGTTGCTGCCACCCTGCAGCGACAGCGGCGGGTACAGCGTCCAGCCGCCGGCGGGGCCGCCGCCGGGCAGGAACAGCGTCAGCAGCAGCAGGCTGAAGGCGAACGGCAGGATCCAGAAGGACCAGTTGTTCATGCGCGGCAGCGCCATGTCCGGCGCACCGATCTGCAGCGGGATCATCCAGTTGGCCAGGCCGACGAAGGCCGGCATGACGCCACCGAAGATCATCACCAGCGCGTGCATCGACGTCATCTGGTTGAAGAACTCGGGACTGACGTGCTGCAGGCCCGGATGCGCCAGCTCGGTCCGGATCACCACCGACATTGCCGCGCCGATGATGAACATGATGAAGCTGAAGATCAGGTACAGCGTGCCGATGTCCTTGTGGTTGGTCGAAAAGAACCAACGCTCGATGAAGCCCTGCTTGTGGGCGTGATCATCGTGATGGGTGTCAGCGTGCGTGACGGCCATGGCCTACCTCAGAGAATTCTTGACTAAATGCCGCGGGCCGATCAGCCCGCAACCGCGACAGCGGCGACGGCTTCGGTGTTCGGGGTGGTGCCTTCCGGCTGCGGCTGTTCGGCCGGGGCAGCGGCAGGCTCGGCGGGAGCGGCGGGCGCCGGTGCCGGGGCCGGGGCGTTCTTGGCCTTCTCGGACGCCAGCCACTGCTGGTACTCCGCCTTCGGCACGGCCTTGACCACGATCGGCATGAAGCCATGGTCCTTGCCGCACAGCTCGGCGCACTGGCCGCGGTAGATGCCCGGCTCCTTGATGTCGGTCCAGGCCTCGTTGACGATGCCCGGGATCGCATCCTGCTTCCAGCCCAGGGCCGGCACCCACCAGGCGTGGATCACGTCGTCGGCGGTGATCACGAAGCGGATCTTGGTCTCGGTCGGCAGCACCAGGACGTTGTCGACGTCGAGCAGATAGTGCGGGTTCTGGGCGGCGTCCGGGATGGCCTTGCTCTGGCGGATCTCGTCGCTCTTGCGGTCCAGGCGGCTGGTGAAGGCCACGTTCTCGCCCAGGTACTCGTACTTCCACATCCACTGGTAGCCGGTGACCTTGACGGTCATCTCGGCATTGCGGGTGTCGTACATCTTGATCAGCTTGCTGGTCGCCGGGAACGCCATGGCCACCAGCAGCACCACCGGGACCACGGTCCAGATGATCTCGAGCCTGGTCGAGTGGGTGAAATCCTTGTCCGGCACCGCACCCTTGGAGTGGCGGAACTTGAACATGGCCACGGCCATCGCGCCGAACACCAGGATGCCGATGACCACGCAGATCCACAGCGCGAGCATGTGGGCCTCGTAGGCATTGACGGACTGGGCGGTGACGCCCTTGCCCATGTTCAGCTGCCACCGCTTAGGGTCGGCCGCCTGCGCAAACGCAAGGACCGGCAGCGCCATCGCGGCGATGCCCGCTGCCCACTGCTTGAAACGACCGACTTTCATCTGTTCGAGCCCCAGAAAATATCAAACCTAGGTAAGTAATAACCGAGCAGGCAACCGAGCAAGGCTGCTTGTCGTGCTCCGCGGGCTGCCTCTCCCGGCACCGGCCGCGCAACCCGCGGGGACCGTCCGGACGGAGGTGGCTGGCGAGCCCCTGGACACTGATTCGGGGCCCATCACGCCGGGGCGGACAGCCCCATAGCGCTACGGATAACCGAGAAATGGTAGCCGCCGACCACTGTTGCGGCAACCCGCGCGACGCATGATGGTGCTCACAGACCTTGCAAAAACGGCTCTTTGCCACGCTTGAGGGCCTTTTGGACTCGCGGGGCATAGCCCCGCCGCCCCCCAGGAGCTTCCGCCTCCCCACCCCCTCACCGTCATCCCCGCGAAGGCGGGGATCCAGGGACGTCGCCCTGCCCGTGCCCGCGACCCCGTTCCGGCCCCCGGCGCACAGGCCAGAGACATCCATAGCCTCTAAACTATCGGGCTTCCCACGGCAGTCTCCCCGGGCCCGATGACCATCAACGCTTCCCCCGCCGTCGCCAGCGACAGCCCGCCGCCGACGCGAACCCTGCTCAGCCCCGAACTCCCGCCCGCGCCGGCCGCCCCCCGTGCCGCGATCACCGCCGGCTGGGTCCGCGACGAGGCCGCGCACGTGCGCGACCTGCTCGAACTGGCGCGCCTGCCCGACGCCGAGCGCGAGGCCGCCCAGGCCACCGCCGCCGGCATCGTTCAGCGCGTGCGTGCCCGCGCCAAGGACCAGGGCGCGATCGAAGCCTTCATGCGCCAGTACGACCTGGGCAGCGAGGAAGGCGTGCTGCTGATGTGCGTCGCCGAGGCGCTGCTGCGCATTCCGGACCAGGACACCGCCGACAAGCTGATCCGCGACAAGCTCGGCGATGCCGACTGGAAGCGGCACATGGGCCAGTCCGACTCGGTGCTGGTCAACGCCTCCACCTGGGGCCTGATGCTCACCGGGCACCTGGTCGACCTCAACGACGAGACCAAGCGCGACGTGCACGGCGCCTTCAAGCGCCTGCTCGGTCGCGTCGGCGAGCCGGTCATCCGCCTGGCCGTGCGCCAGGCGATGAAGATCATGGGCCACCAGTTCGTGATGGGCCGGACGATCGGCGAAGCGCTGGCGCGTTCGACCAAGGGCGCCAACGCCAGCTACCGCTATTCCTTCGACATGCTCGGCGAAGGCGCGCTGACCACCAAGGACGCGCTGCGCTACCTGCAGGCGTACCGCGATGCGATCCACGCGATCGGCAAGAGCGGAAACTTCATCGGCACCGATGTGTTCGCCGCACCTTCGATCTCGGTCAAGCTGTCGGCGCTGCACCCGCGCTACGAGCACGCCAAGCGCGAACGCGTGTTCGCCGAGCTCACCCCGCGCGTGCTCGAGCTGGCGCAGCTGGCCAAGTCGTACGGCATCGGCTTCACCATCGACGCCGAGGAAGCCGACCGCCTCGAACTGTCGCTGGACGTGATCGCCGGCGCCTACGCCGACGCCTCGCTCAACGGCTGGGAAGGCTACGGCCTGGCGATCCAGGCCTACCAGAAGCGCGCGCCGGAAGTGATCGCCTTCATCGCCGACCTCGCCCGCCGCCACGGCCGTCGCATCCCGGTGCGCCTGGTCAAGGGCGCGTACTGGGACAGCGAGGTCAAGCGCGCCCAGGTCGACGGCCAGTCCGGCTACCCGGTGTTCACGCGCAAGCCCAACACCGACGTCAGCTACCTGGCCAACGCGCGCCGCATGCTCGAGGCCGGCGACGCCATCTACCCGATGTTCGCCACCCACAACGCGCAGACCATCGCCACGATCCACCAGCGCGCCAAGTCGATGGGCCGTGCCAAGCACTTCGAGTTCCAGAAGCTGCACGGCATGGGCGACGACCTCTACGCCGAAGTGATCCCGGCCGAGCGCCTGGACGTACCGTGCCGCGTGTACGCGCCGGTCGGCAGCCATGAGGACCTGCTGCCGTACCTGGTGCGCCGCCTGCTCGAGAACGGCGCCAACTCCAGCTTCGTCAACCGCATCACCGACGAGGACATCGCCATCGATGACCTCATCCACGATCCGGTCGCCACCGTTTCCGCATTCGAATCCATCGCGCACCCGCGCATCCCGCAGCCGGTCGATCTGTACCGCAGCTTCGGCATCGACAGGACCAATTCCATGGGCATCAACTTCGCCAACGACGATCAACTGCGCGCACTCGCCGAGCAGGTCAACCAGGCCACGCGCAGCGACTGGCGCGCCACTCCGCTCGTGCCGGGCGCGACTGTCAGCGGCCCGAGCATTGCCGTGACCAACCCGGCCGACCGTCGCGAGACCGTCGGCCAGTGGCAGGCCGCCGACGCCGCCACGGTCGAGCTGGCGCTGAAGAACGCCGTCGCCGCCCAGGACGCCTGGAACACCCTGCCGGCCGCCAGCCGCGCCACGATCCTCGAGTACGCCGCCGACCTGCTCGAGCAGCGCATGCCGCAGTACCTGGCGCTGTGCACCAAGGAAGCCGGCAAGACCCTGCCCGACGGCGTCGCCGAAGTGCGCGAGGCAGTCGACTTCCTGCGCTACTACGGTGGCCAGGCACGCAAGCTGTTCGCGGTGGAAGCGCTGCCGGGCCCGACCGGCGAGTCCAACACGCTGCAGCTGTCCGGCCGCGGCGTGTTCGTCTGCATCAGCCCGTGGAACTTCCCGCTGGCGATCTTCGCCGGCCAGATTGCCGCCGCGCTCGCCGCCGGCAACACCGTCATCGCCAAGCCGGCCGAACAGACCAACCTGATCGGCTACTACGCCGTGAAGCTGCTGCACGAAGCCGGCGTCCCCGAGGCCGTGCTGCAGTTCCTGCCGGGCGACGGCGCCACCGTCGGCGCCGCGCTCACGCGTGATCCGCGCATCGCCGGCGTCGCCTTCACCGGCTCGACCGACACCGCGCGTGCGATCAACCGTGCACTGGCCGCGCGCGACGCCGCGATCGGCGTGCTGATCGCCGAGACCGGTGGCCAGAACGCACTGATCGCCGACTCGTCGTCGCTGCCGGAACAGGTGGTCAAGGATGCGATCGGCTCGGCCTTCACCTCGGCCGGCCAGCGCTGCTCGGCAGCGCGCGTGCTGTTCGTGCAGGACGACATCGCCGACAAGGTCACCTCGATGCTGGCCGGCGCGATGGCCGAGCTCAAGGTCGGTGACCCGGGCCTGCTGTCGACAGACGTCGGCCCGGTGATCGACGAGGACGCACTGAAGATGCTGGTCGACCATGCCGCGCGCATGGACGTGGAAGCGACCAGGATCGGCGAAGTGGCCATCGACGCCGACGCCGCGCACGGCAGCTTCTTCGCCCCGCGTGCGTATGCGCTGAAGTCGCTGGACCAGCTGCACAAGGAAGTCTTCGGCCCGGTGCTGCACGTGATCCGCTGGAAGGCCGATCAGCTCGATGCCGTGATCGACGCGATCAACGCGACCGGCTACGGCCTCACGCTGGGCATCCACTCGCGCATCGACGAGACGATCGAGAAGATCAGCGCGCGGGTGAAGGTGGGCAACTGCTACGTCAACCGCAACCAGATCGGCGCGGTCGTCGGCGTGCAGCCCTTCGGCGGCCAGAACCTGTCCGGCACCGGCCCCAAGGCCGGCGGCCCGCACTACCTGCCGCGCTTCACCACCGAGAAGACGATCACCGTCAACACGACGGCGGCCGGCGGCAATGCGTCGCTGCTGACGCTGGGCGACTAACAAGGCACTGCTCTTCCCTGGTCGCCTCGGCGGCCAGGGAAAGGGGACGGTGAATGTGCCCGCTAGGGCACATTGCAGGTGAACGTAAACGTTGCAGTGTTGTCCGGCGCCGCCGGGGCGAGGGTTGCCAGGGTCACCCCCGACAACAGGCTGGAGACCGTCAGTGCGGCAGGCGGGCACGCTGCGCCGCTGCATGTGACGGGGTTGCCCGCTACTCGGCGCACTGACGTCCGGCGCGGGATTGTCGACGGTCTTGGTGGTGAGCACGTCAACGTCATCGACGTCGACTTCATCTCCAGCGATGAGCATTGCGCCCATTCGCGACATTCCCCTCTACCTCCGACTTCCCATCGACTCCCCATCGCATTCGCGCCCCATCGTCGGAGTGTGCGACTGCCCAGCGTGAGGACGTGCCGTGGAAGAGACGGTGATCTCGAGGCCGCCTCTCACCCGGAGGAGGCGATCGAAACGAAGGCGCCGGAGCTGACGTGAGCTGCGCCGATGCAACTTACGTCGTGGGCCGACCTCGGCCCACGAGTCCCGAGGCGGGGAACGATCCCCGCCCCTTTTGCTGTTGCTAGTAGGTCGCCATCACAGAGACGCCGGCAAACGCCTTGGCGCCGACCACGTACACGTAGTACGTGCCGGCCTGCGGGTAGGAGTAGACCACCGCCTCGCCGTTGCCGAACTTGTCCGACTTGCGGTCGTACAGGACCGTGCTCGGCTTGATCTCGGGAGAGACGTACAGGGTCACGTCACCGCTACCACCGTAAGTGCGCAGGTTCAGGCTCGGGCGACCGGCCGGCAAGGTGACCTCGAACATCAGCCCCTCACCGATCGCACCTGCCAGGCCGTTCAATGCAACGCGATTGGTCAGCAGCGTGCTCGGATTGGTCGGCACCGGTGTCCGCGCAGCCAGGACGGCGGCCGTGGCGTCGACCATGCCCGCGCCCATCGGCGTGCTTGCCGGGGGCGCGACAACGAACGGGCGTGCGGTCTTGCGCAGGATGTAACGCACCTGCGCCGGCGTGAGTGCCGGCTGGCCCGCGGCGACGGCGGCGGTCTGCATCAACGCGACCACGCCGGCAATGTGCGGGCTGGCCATCGACGTGCCGATCATGCCGACGACGCGGTCACCGTCCGGGCTGGCGACCGGCGTGGTGGTGCCGCTGTTACCCAACGACCAGATCCAGCGGTCGTTCGCATCGGCACTGCCGCTGGCGTCGCCACCTGGTGCCGACAGCGTCACGGTGTTGCCGTAGTTGGAGAAGTACGAACGGGCGCCGTTGCTACCATGGGCGCCGACCGTGATCACGCCGGGGCAGCTGGCCGGGGTGAAGTTGGCGGCATCGGCGCCGTTGTTGCCGGCGGCGACAACCACCGTGACGCCGCGCGAGATCGCGCCATCGATCGCCGCCTGCAGCGCAGGGGTACTGGAACAGGTTCCAGCACCACCCAGGCTCATGTTGATGACCTCGGCCGGATCGGCATTGACCTCCATGCCATCGACTGCACCGCCCGACGCCCAGGTGATCGCATCGGCGATGTCGGAAAGGTCACCGCCGCCGGTGCCGAGCACGCGCACCGGCATGACCTTGGCATCGAAGGCGACGCCGGCCAGCCCCTTGGCGTTGTTGGTCACCGCAGCGATGGTGCCGGCCACGTGGGTGCCGTGGAAGGAACTGCGCTCACTGCCTTCCCAGTCGCCCGGATCGTGTGCGTCGGCGTCACGGCCGTCGCCGTCGTTGGCGATCGCAACATCGCTGATGAAGTCGTAGCCGGGAACGATGTTCGCACCCAGGTCCTGGTGGTCCAGGTAGCCGGTATCGAGCACTGCCACCTTGATGCCTGCGCCCCGCGAGAGGTCCCACGCCTTCGGCGCGCGGATGCCGGCAGCATTGTCGAGGTAGTGCCACTGCAGCTCGTAACGGGTGTCATCGGGCACGAAGTCCAGTCGCTGCAGGCGCAGGTCGGGCTGCGCGTACTGCACCGACGGATCCGAACGCAGCAGCGCCAACAGGGTTTCGGTCTCGACGCGGTCGAGTGCACGTCCGAGTTTGACCACGTCGGCGCCCACGCCCATGCGGCGCAGGTGCCTGACCTCCACGGCCCCACCGGCAGCGGCGCGGATGCCTGCGCGGGCAACAGCATTGCCCATCGCGCCGATCATCGCCGTGCGGCTGCGAGCGGCCACGGCGTCATCCTTGTATTTGATGATGAAGCGATCGAAACCTGCCTGCGCCGCCGGTGCGGCTGGCAGCAGCGTGGTCAGGTGCGTGCTGCTTGCCGGGGATGCGTCCGCGCCGGTGCCGGTCGCGGCGGTGTTGATCGCAGCAACCTTGGCCTGGGTCAACGCGGTGCCGCCTTCGCCGATGTGGCCGGCAGCGAAGGCCGACAGCGCCGCCACGATGGCGGTGCCGAGGATGCTGGCGCCGATGACGCGCGTTTGCTTGCTCATGTGTTCCTACTCCCGAAGATGGTGAAGGGGCGAAGCGGGCTGTGGCGCTGCCCTGCCGCTTCGCCTGCATTTCTGAATTCGAATTGGCCGCAAGAGGTCCGTCGGCAGGCTCACGCGCTGCCGACGGAATGCGACTTACAGATCGATGCCGAAGCCCACGCCGGCGGAGCTTTCGTCGCTGCTGAAGGCACCACCGATGGAGAACGAGGCGCGCTCGCCGACTGCCTTGGAGTAGCCCACCGACAGCGCGCTTTCGCCGTTCTGCCAGCCGGCACCCACCGCCACGCGGCCGCGCTGGCTGCGCGAGTTGGCGGCGTTGATCGACATGTTCATCATGGCCGAGCTCATCGCACCCTGGCGGTCGATGCGCTCGTCCTGCTTGCCCAGGCGCAGGCCGATCTCGTTGCTGAGGTTGCTGAAGTTGTCGTCCAACGCCTGCAGCCTGCTGTCGGTGTAGCTGTTGGCGCGCGTCAACGTCTGCGTCGCGGTGGTGTCGGTGTAGGCGTTGGCCGAGGCCACCGCTGCCGCGTCACCGTCCTGCATCTGCTGCACGTTGGCGGCATCGGTCGCGGCGGTGCCGGCGGCGACGTTGGTCACGCGACGTTCGCTGCCCGCGCTGCCCATCGACACGGTGTTGGCCTGGTCGGCCACCGAACCACGGCCGATCGCGACCGCGTTGTCGGCACTGACCGACGCGCCCTGGCCCAGCGCCGTGCCCGATGCGGCGGTGACGCTGCTGTCGGCGCCGACAGCGACGGCGTTGGTTGCCTCGACGCTGATCGTGGCGTTGCTGCCCACCGCGGTGCTGCCGTCGGCGGCGACGGTGGCGCCGTTGCCGTACGCGCTGTCGCTTGCGCCCTGCGCATGGCTGCCATCGCCAATGGCCAGGCCGTCACCGCTGCCGACCGGCATGCCCACGCCCGGCGTCTGCTCGAGCGTGCCAAGTCGGCCGATGATGCCGCTCAGCGTGCTGTCGATCGCGCCGAACGCCGAGCCGATATCGCCATGAGCGCCACCCTGGATCGTGTAGGCGGGTGCGACCATCAGGCCATTGCCGTCGAAGGCTGCGCCGCCGCCGAGTGCCGCGGCGAGCGACGACAACTGCGCGAAGTTCACCGCGTCCATCGCGTTGGTGCCGGCCTTCAGGTTGGCGATGCTGGTGCCCGCGGCGCCACCGAGGGTGACCAGATCCTTGCTCGCGCCGTCGTAGCCGACCGCGTTCGCAGCGACGCCACCAACGGTCGTGGCGATGGCATCGAGCTGCGCCTTGTTGACGGCATCGGTCGCCTCGGTGCCGGCCGCGACACCAGTGATCTGGCGGGTCAGGCCGGTGGTCGAATTGCCGATCGCAATGCTGCCCAGCCGGTTGGTCTGCGATCCGGCGCCGAGCGCGACCGAACCTTCGTGGATGCTGCGCGCATTGGGGCCAAGCGCCACCGAGTCCTTGAACTGACCGAAGGCTTTCAGGCCCACCGCAATGGAGTTCTCGCCCCATGTGGTGCCCGGGCCGATCGTGATGGCATTCCTGCCCTCGGTGTACGCGCCTGCTCCGACAGCCATCGAGTTCTGGCCGAGTGCCTGGGTCGCACGCGGTGCGCCAAAGAGGCTGGGGTGCGACTTGCCGCCCAGTGCGAGCGAATGCAGTCCGGTGGCATTGCTGGCTTCGCCGATGGCAACGCCGAAATTACCCGTCGCCATGCTGCTCGCACCGATGGCGACGGTGCGATTGCCCGAAGATGCGGCACCGTAACCCATCGCGATGCTACCGAAGCTGCCGGAGGCATTGCTGTTGACGCCCATCGCGATGCCGGATTCGCCGGTCGCCGTGGCCAGCGCGCCAAACGCACTCGACAGGCGACCGGAGGACACCGAATCGGTGCCGATCGCCGTGCTGCCGTACTTGTTGGCCTCCGAACCGGAGCCCATCGCAGTCGCGCCTACATCCAGCGCCTGCGCCTGGAAGCCGTGCGCGGTGCTGTAGTCGCCGACCGCCGTGGAGGCGGTGCCGACCGCGGTGCTGTATGTGCCCAGGGCGAGGCTGCCGCTGCCGGCCGCGGTCGCGTAATCGCCCCACGCGCTGCTCTGGAAGCCGAACGCGCTGCTCTCCACCCCGGTCGCCGTGCTGAATGCGCCAGCTGCGGTGGCGTGATCGCCGGTGGCGACGGCCACATCGCTGCCGTCGCCGCTACCGGTGGCGGCAAAGTAGTCGTTGGCGTCGGCGATGCCGTCGGCCACTTCATCCAGCTGCGCCTTGTTGACCGCATCGGTCGCCTCGGTGCCTGCGGCAACGTTGGTGACCTGACGGTCGATCGCCGCATGGACCAAACCGTAGTCGTCGGTCCACGTCTGTGCCGCGCCCATCGAGACCGTATCGACGCGATCTCCGGTGGCCGAGCCGTGGCCGATCGCCACGCTGTTCTCTGCCGTGGCCGAGGTCTCGGAACCCAGCGCCGTGCTGTTGAGTGCCATCGCCCAGGCGTTGGCGCCGATGGCAAGCGCGTTGTCTCCGAAGCCATAACTGTTGTAGCCCAGCGAAGTGGCGGCCGCGCCGGTCGCCCAGCTTTCCGCGCCCACCGCGGTGGCGAACTCGTTGCCACCCCAGGCGTGGGCACCAAGCCCCACGCTGCTGTCGCCGCTGGCCCGGGCTTCGGAGCCAATGGCCAGGCTCTCTGAACCCTCGGCCATCGCACCCACGACGGACGCCGATTGCAGGCTGTCGACGCCGATGGCGATGGACTGATTGCCACTGGCGGCGCTTGAGCCACCCACGGCCAGCGCGTTGCCGCCCGACGCTGATGCATACGGGCCCACGGCCACACTGCCATACCCGGTCGCGCTGGCGGACGACCCCACCGCAACGGCTTGCCACTTCATGGCCCGTGCACCGTTGCCCAGCGCGGTCGCGTAACCATCGCCGGCGTTGGCGAAGGCGCCCATGGCGGTGGCATATGCACCGTAGGCGTTGGTGGTGAAGCCGACGGCGATGGCGCTGCCGCCATTGGCCGACGAGCGGAAGCCGACAGAGACGCCGTTCGCCAGTGCGTAGCTGTTGCCGCCGATGGCGACGTTCCAGCCATACGCATCGGTCGTGGCGTTGTGGCCGATCGCCACGTCGTAGCTGCCACCTGCCGCGGCGCCGTAACCATTGGCCGTGCTGTTGAGGCCGAGCGCACTGGCGGTGTAACCGGTGGCGGTGCTGCCATCGCCCATCGCGAAACTGAAGCTGCCCACGGCCGTGCTGTTGTTGCCCAGTGCGTTGCTGTTGTAGCCGACCGCATTGCTTTCGGTGCCGACCGCGACGCTGTTGACGCCGGCGGCGAGGGCGTTGTCGGCCAGCGCGAAGCTGTTGTCGCCGACGCTGATGGCGCCCAGGCCGGTCGCGGTCGCAACGGTACCCACCGCAATCGCGTTGCTGTTGCCGGCAAACGCCGACGAACCGATGGCCACGGCGTTGCCGCCGGTGGCCGTGGTCGACGCATCGCCAAGCATCATGTCGCCACTAGCGCCGCCACCCAGGTTGATGCGGCCACTGTTGACACTGAGAGCGCCGCCCAGGCTGAGCGAGTTGGCACCGGCACCATCGCCATGGAACAGCACGCGGTCGGTTTGCGTGTCTGCGTCGGACGTGCCGCAGCGCGCGGCGTCGGAAATGGCGAGCACGGCGCCGCTGGTGTCGTCCGGCACTGCCACACAGTCCGCGTCGGAACCGTCATTGACATGGATGCCCTCGCCGGCGTGTGCGACCAGCGACGTTGCGCTGATCAACACGAGGGCCAGCGCCATGCCCAGCGGATGACGCGCCGGCGACAAACGCCTGGCACCCGTAACCACGCCGACCGTGTCGCTGCTGGCCAACTCGGAGGCCACGACCATCTGGCCCAGCGCCTTGTTCCAAACCTTGCTGTAGATCTTGTTCACAATGAATCCTTTGATCAGCCGAATATCCGCCCTCGGATGCCCGGATCAGCGGGCGTCCGTGGACGTTGTCGCGAATGTGTGGTTGGCCCGGTGACTTCCGGGCCCGGATGAGCCGATCAGTACGCGGCCAGGACGTACTCGTCGGTCGAGGCCTTGGTGTTGACCACCAGCACGTAGTAGTTGCCTGCGTCGGGCTCGGTGATCATCACCGACTCGGCAGTGCCGGCCCGGACGGAACTGAAGTCGAAGTCCGTGGTGGTCGGCGCCGCGCCGCGCTTGACGTACAACGCCACGTCACTGGTTACACCTGCCGCCGGGCTGTTGACGCCGCCATAGGTGCGGATGTTGAGACTGGCCTTGCCCGCCGGCACGCTGTTGAGCACGAACAGGTTGCTGCTACCCGCGGTCGTGTTGTAGATCGGGTTCTTGCTGGTGCTCGTGATCTGCCGGGCCGTGCGGTTGGCCAGCGTGATCGCCGGATCCGGCGTGACCGCGGACTTGGCCATGGTCACCGCGGCGTTCGCATCGACGATGCCGACGCCGATCGGCGTGTTGGTGGGCGGCAACACTTGCGTCGGGAAGGCGCGCGCCGTCCTCAACAGTACCTGGCGCACCAGCGCCGGGGTCAGCGCGGGCCGGCCCGCGGCGACTGCCGCGCTCTGCATCAGCGCGACAACGCCGGCCACGTGCGGGGCCGCCATCGAGGTGCCGACGTAACCGGCGTAGAGGTCACCGGCCGGGCTGGCCACCGGCGTGGTGGTGCCGCTGTTGAGCGTCGACCAGATGACATTGCTGGCGTCGAGGGCATCGCTGCTGGCGATGGCACCGCCGCCCGGCGCCGACAGGGCGACGTTCAGGCCGTAATTGGAGTAGAACGCCTTGGAACCGTCGACGCCGGTAGCGCCCACCGTGATCACCCCCGCGCACGAAGCGGGGCTGAAGCTGGCGGCATTGCTGCCATTGTTGCCGGCCGCCACGATGACCGACACACCGCGCGAGACCGCGCCGTTGACCGCCAGCTGCATCGCCGAGCTGGCGGCGCACGTGCCCGAGCCACCCAGGCTCATGTTGATGACTTCGACCGGGTTGGCGTTGTCGGGGATGCCGGGGACGCTGCCGCCGGAGGCCCACGTCACTGCGTCGGCGATGTCGGAGGTCAGTCCACCGCAATGGCCGAGCACGCGCACCGGCATGACCTTGGCGTTGTAAGCCACGCCCGCCACGCCGACACCGTTGTTGGTGACCGCGGCGATTGTGCCGGCGACATGGGTGCCGTGCCAGCTGGAGTTGCTCGGTGCCGAGCCGCTGCCGCACTGGCCGGCGGTGACCCAGCTGCCCGCATCGTGGGCATCGGCGTCGCGTCCGTCGCCGTCACCGGCCATGTCCGGGTTGTTGGGAGTCGGTGTGGCGGTATAGGCGCTGATGAAGTCGTAGCCAGGCACGATGTTGGCGTTGAGGTCGGCATGGTCGACGTAGCCGGTATCGAGGACGCCCACGACCACGCCGGCGCCGTTGGTGGCGATGTTGCTGCCCCACGCCTTGGGCAGGTTGATGCCGCCGGCGCTGGTCGGCAGCGTCGCACCGCTGGTGTTGTAGTAGTGCCACTGCAGCGTGCCGTAGTGGGTGTCGTCGGGCACGAAGTCGGCGTACTCCTGCATGAGCAGGTCCGGTTCCGCGTAGGCCACTGCCGGATCGGCACGCAGCTGCTCGAGCAGGACGTTGGCCTCGACTGCGTCGAGGGCGCGCGAAAGCTGGATCACGTCGGCGCCCACGCTCATCTTGCGCACGTACTTCGCGGTCATGGCGGTGGCGACGCCGTTGGCACCGACCCTCACGCCGGCCACGCCTGCGCGCTGGGCGCTGGCGTTGAACGCGCCGAGCACGGCCGCCTGGCTGCGAGACGCAACCGCGTCGTCCTTGTAGCGCACGATGAAACGGTCGAACTGGCCCTGCTCCGACGCCGTCGACAGGGACCCACCCAGAGTCCGGATCGACCCGGTCGCGGCGATCGCTGCGCCCGCAGCGCCGGTCGATTCGGTGGTCCTGGCAGCCGGCGCAAGCGTGCCCTTGGCGTCGTAGCTGGCGGCCAGCGCGGACATGGCCGCCATGACGGCGGCAGCGAGTGCGCTGGCGCCAAGGATCTGCTTACGCTTGTTCATCTCTACGGTTCCCCAGTACTGCTTAGCGAAGTGGCGAAGGGTGTCGCTGCGTCCACGCGAGCGCCCCTCAAGAATCCCCTGCCGGCAGGGGTTGACTTCGTCGTCCTGGGCCGGCTGCCGAGTTCGAGAACCTAAGGAACGGTGCAAGCGTTGTCACGCACGCACCTTTCACCGCATGCTCACCAATTGCTCACCTGTGCCTGCGGCCCGCCGGCACGCGCCGAACGCTGCAGCGCTAATCTCCCAGCGCGCGTCCCATCACTTTTTTTCAGGGCCTGACGTGAAGTTCTGGCATCCATTCGTGCACTGGCTGAGCGACGTCCCCATCGACGACCCGGTCGATCGGCGCAATGCGCCCGTCATGCAGGCGCTTTTCCTGTTCCTGGGTATCACGGTGCCCGCGATGTGGGCATTCCACATCGCGTACGCGGGCATGCCGCGCGGTGGCCTGATCTCGCTCGCCACATCGCTGGTGATAGCCACTGTGCAACTGGCCTGCGTCGCCCTGATCCGCCGCGGCCGCTTCGGCCTCGCGGTCCGCTTGGGTCTCGCCGCCGTGCTGGCCGGCATGGTGGTTGAAACCCTCGATGCCGGCTTCCGGGAGATGAGTTCGCGAGGAGACGTCGAGCCGTTCATGGTCCTGGCCATTGCCGGCCTCATGCTCGGACGGCGCGCGCTATGGGCGATCTTCGCCAGCTTGCAGGTGATCAATGCGAGCGGGTTCGTCGTCGACCTGCTGCGGACCGAGCAGGTCGACGCATCATTCGCCAACCTTCTGACAGCGGTCGCCATGCAGTTCGTAATCGCCGTGATCATCGACAGGGCCGCCAATGCATTGCGCGAGACCATGGCGGAATCCGACCAACGCGGACGCAACCTGCAGCTCGAGATGCAGGCCCGCGAAAAGGCGCAAACCCGGCTGATTCACGCGCAGAAGCTGGAGGCAACCGGCCGCCTTGCCAGTGGCATTGCCCACGATTTCGGCAACATCCTCAGTCTGATCCGCGGCTATGCCGGTCAGCGCGACCGCATCCTCGACATCGAGCGTCGCGACCTGCAGGAGGCCGCGATCGCGAAAGCCCTGGACGGCATCGACACTGCAGCAGAGCGCGGCACGGCGATCACCCGCAAGTTGCTGTCGTTCAGTCGCCACGATCTCGCACGGGTCAAGGTCTTCGATGCCGCCCAGGCCGTCGTCGGCATGCGCCCCATGCTGCGGCAGTTGTTCCCTGCCTCGGTTCGCGTGGAGTTGCCGGACAACCTGCATGCGCATCCCGTGCGCGTCGACCGCAGCGAGTTCGAATTGATGGTCATCAACATTGCCGCCAACGCGCGTGACGCGATGCCCGACGGGGGAACGTTTCGAGTTGACCTAGCCACCGATGCTTCCGGCGGTACTCGCCTGCTTCTGTCCGACACGGGCCACGGCATGGACGCCCAGACCCGCGAGAAGATCTTCGACCCGTTCTTCAGCACCAAGACCGACAGCGGCGGAACTGGCCTGGGGCTGGCCGTGATCCACGACATGATCCTGGCCTCGGGCGGCGAGATCTCTGTGGAAAGCGTGCCCGGCCAAGGCAGCGTGTTCCACATCCGCCTGCCCGAGGTCGAGCCGGACAGCGGTTCGCCAGAGGGCTGAAGGCTGCGATCAGGCGTCCGGCTGCGGCTCGTCGTGCAGCACATAGCCCTGGCCATGCACCGCGACCAGCGGCAGCGCTTCGCCGCAGCGGCTGAGAACCTTGCGGCGCAATCGGTGAATGACCATCTCGATGCGGTGGGGATCGAACTCGTGCACGTTGTCAGCGACCGCAAGGACAAGCTCGTCCCGCGTCACCAGTTGACCCAGGGTCCCGGCAAGGCGCGTGATCAGTCGCTGTTCGGTCTTGGTCAACGGCACCGACCGGCCCTGGGGCGACACCAGGCACCATTGCCCGGTATCGATCTGCCACCGCGGGTCCAGCTTGGGCTTCTCACTGCCACGCAGTCGGCGCAGCACGCTGTGCAGCGTGGCCGCGAGAACCTCGACTTGCGCCGGCTTCACAAGGTAAGCGTCCGCACCCTGGTTCAGTCCACGCACCTGGTCGGCGACATTGCCCTGGCCGGTCAGCATGACGATGCCAATCCCGGGGACCATTGCGCGCACTGCTTGCGCCACGCTGAAGCCGTCCGCGTCGGGAAGGCCGACGTCCAGGACAACGGCGTCGAAGCCCTGGTTGCGCAACATGTCGTAGAGCGCGGCCGCGGTATCGACGCCGACCACCGAGAAACCGTAGTCGGCCAGCCCCGGCAACAGCACATCCTCCCGCAACTCGGCGTCGTCCTCGAGCAGCAGGACACTTGAGGCAGGACGTGGATTTGTGGGCATAGCGACGGGCACCAGGCTGAAGAGGTCGGACCTTCTTGGCGCCAGAGTAGCGCCAATGTCCGCCACGCTAGGTCTTCAGCGCGAATGGGACGTGAAGATTCTGACCGCTTGGGTGGGCGCAGAATGTCAACTCCAGCGGAGTACTGTCCAGTGGATATCCAGGCCAGCGCCCTCACCATGGCTCGCGCCGCATCGCCAGGCGAACCGGGCAAACTTCGCAAACTTCTCGCCCACGAGCCGCTCGACACATTCGGCTGGACGGTCTCGATTGGCGACGCCGTCTCCGCCATCGTCGCGGTCGCGGCCATCCTCGCACTGTCGGCCGTGCTGCAGGCGCTGTTGCGGCGTTACGCCACGGGTCACGAGGACGTTGATCAAGCGTCGCTGTATACCCTTTCCCGCCTGCTGCGGTACACGTTCTTCGTCATCGCCGCCCTGGTGGCGCTTCGCCTGGCGGGCATTCCGCTAAGCGAGCTTGCATTGTTTGGTGGCGCGCTCGGCGTGGGACTTGGGTTCGGCCTGCAGGCCATCTTCAGCAACTTCATCTCCGGACTGATCCTGCTGTTCGACCGTTCCCTCAAGATCGGCGACTTCGTCGCACTTGAAGGCGACATACGCGGCATCGTGCGCTCGATCAACATCCGCTCCACGCGGATCACGACAAACGACAACATCGACGTACTGGTGCCGAACTCCGAGTTCGTCACCAAGCGCCTGATCAATTGGACGCACGGTTCGGAGAACCGGCGCATCCGCGTGACGTTCTCGGTGGGACCCGATGTCGACAAGGAGCTGGTCAAGAAAGCCGCGCTGGAGGCAGCGTCAAACGTCCCGTTCACTTTGGCGATGGAAGGGCACAAGCAACCCTAGGTGTGGCTGGAGAAGTTTGGCGACAGCTCCTCGGATTTCGTCCTGGCAGTCTGGTTGACGGAAGCCGCCGCGCGCCGGAACGCCGCGATCCGGGCGGCTTACATGTGGGAGCTGGATACCTCCCTGCGCAAGTACGGCATTGCCAACTCGCTGCCGCAATTGGAAGTACACCTGCGAAGCATGTTCGACCTGAAGGGCACCGACGCTGTCGAGGCGATGCACGGAAAGCGCTCCGGTACCGCCTCCCATCCCGCCGAGGCGCAGGCGACCTTGGCGCCACACGAGCGGGCGCGACTCTCGCGCAACGACGCCAAGGAGGACGCGCAGCGCCAGATCCAGGAAGACGCGGAGGGATCGGACAACGACGCGCCACCTGCGCCGTGACGATCACCCGACCCCCATCCCCTTCAAGGCCACCACGACCAGCTGCAGCGCCAGCGCCACCTGCTGAACCGCCAGCACCGCGCCGAAGATCTGCAGCAGCAGCGGTCCGACGCCGCGCATGACCTGGCGCACGAACATCATCGCCACCAGGTTGATCGCCATCACCGCCATCACGCCGGCGAGCAGCGTCGTCGAGCGCGCGGTGTCGCTGCTGAGCGCCATCAGCGCGATCAGCGCAGCGATGCCATAAGGCGTGACGACCACCGGAAAGACCAGATGCATGAGCCGCGGCTCGGAATCCGGGGGCGGGGCCGGATCGCCGTACTGCTCCAGCACCTGCTTCAGTGCAACCAGCAGGAAGACGATGCCGCCGGTCAGCTCCATCACCGGAATGGTGATCCGCCACTTCTGCATCATCGCGCTGCCGATCAACCCGGCAATCAGCAACGTGCCTGCGCTGATCAGCGCGACCTTGATCGCCATCCTTCGCACGGCCTTTGGTTCCATCGTCGCAGTCGCTCGATGGAAGGGCGCCAGGATCTTCACCGGACCCAGCATGATGAAGAACAACAGCATCACGTTGCCTGTCGTGAGGACATAGACCGTTTCATGCTGGACCTGCTGGAGCATCACGTCACCTCACCGTACGAAGAGCCAGACGGCGGTCAGGCCGCCCAGCAAGAGCAGCCCGACGCTGGCGCCGATCGTTCCCTTTTGATGGGAGACGTACTGGCCGCGCTCGATGTCCCTGCTGACGGCCCAGTACCGGTAGATCGACCACATCAGCAGCAGCAGTCCCAGCACGACCATGCCCAGGCCGGCGTTGCCGGCATCGCGCAGGAAATGTCGGGTGTGTTGTTCCGAGAGCTCCTTCTGCTGGACCAGGTACAGGCTGAAGCGGTTGAGGGTGATGCCGAATCCGACCAGCGACACGGTCGTGCGCAGGTAGCTCAGATGGGTGCGTTCGTTGGCCAGATGCGAGCGCAGGTTCGAGACCTGCGTGCGGTATACCGAAAGGCGCGTGCGATAGATCGACAGCCGCGTCGACGAGGTTGCGACGTCGGGTTTGCCATCGATCTCGGAGGCGATGTCCGCCGGAAGCTGTGGCGGTGCGGGAACGTCCATGACAGCTCCTGATAGGCCACGCGAGTACAATCGCGCAAGCATCGGCCGGGCAAAGTGGTAATGGCGTGAAGTCGCCGGGCGTGGCAACGCCAAGCGCACTTCAGGTTGGTGACGCCCCTGCGATGCCGGTCGTATCGCCACACCGCTTTAACCGGCGCGGGACAACAATCCCCCGCCGCCCTCCCCGCGGCGTCCCCGGAGAAAGGCGATGGCCGCAAAGCCAGCAGCAGGAAAGGCCGAGAAAGGTGCAGAAAAAGGCACTGCACGTCCCAACGTACTGATCATGTGGGGCGACGACATCGGCCAGGCGAACCTGAGTTGCTACACGAAAGGGGTGATGGGCTATCGAACACCCAACATTGACCGGATCGCGAAGGAAGGCGTGATATTCACTGATTCCTACGCGGAGCAAAGCTGCACTGCGGGAAGGGCGTCATTCATTACCGGCCAGTGCGGCCTGCGCACGGGCCTGACCAAAGTGGGCTTGCCCGGCGCCGAGCTTGGCCTGAAGGCTGAAGACATCACCGTCGCCGAAGCGCTGAAACCACTGGGCTACCGGACCGGCCAGTTCGGCAAGAACCACCTGGGCGATCGCGACGAACACCTGCCGACCATGCACGGCTTCGACGAGTTCTTCGGCAATCTCTATCACCTCAACGCCGAAGAAGAGCCGGAAGAGGTTGACTATCCCAACGCGAAGGACTTCCCCGACTTCAAGAAGAAGTTCGGTCCGCGCGGCGTGCTGCATTGCTGGGCCGACGGCAAGGGTGGGCAGAAGATCGAGAACACCGGGCCGTTGACACGCAAGCGGATGGAGACGTGCGACGACGAGTTCATGGCTGCGGCCAAGAAGTTCATCAAGGCCGCGCACGAAGCGGGCGAGCCGTTCTTCGTCTGGTTCAATACGTCGCACATGCACGCATGGACGCATGTGAAGCCGGAGAGTCGCGGGCAGTCGGGTCGCTGGCAGTCCGAGTACCACGACGTGATGATCGACCATGACAAGTGCATCGGCGAGATGCTCGACCTCCTCGACGAACTCGGCATCGCCGACAACACCTTCGTGCAGTACAGCACCGACAACGGCCCGCACATGAACACCTGGCCGGACGCGGGCACCACGCCGTTCCGCAACGAGAAGAATTCGAGCTGGGAAGGCGCCTACCGCATCCCGTGCATGGTGAGGTTCCCCGGCAAGATCGCCGCGGGACAGGAATCCAACGAGATCGTCAGCCACCTCGACTGGTTCCCCACCATCCTCGCGCTGGCCGGCGAACCCGACATCAAGGAGAAGCTGAAGAAGGGTCACAAGGCTGGCGACAAGACCTTCAAGGTCCACCTCGACGGCTACAACCTGTTGCCCTATCTGACCGGCAAGGAAAAGAAGAGCCCGCGGCCAGGCTTCATCTACTTCACCGATGAAGGCGATGTTGCCGCCCTGCGTTACGACAACTGGAAGATGTTGTTCATGGAGCAGCGCGTCAGGGGCACGCTCAAGATCTGGCAGGAACCGTTCGTGGTACTGCGCACGCCATACATCTTCAATCTGCGCATGGATCCCTACGAACGCGCCGAGATCACCTCGAACACGTTCTACGACTGGATGTTCCGGCACATCTACCTGCTCGTGCCGGCGCAGGCCATCGTCCAGGAGTTCCTGATGACCTTCAAGGAATTCCCGCCAAGGCAGAAGGCGGCCAGCTTCAGTCTCGACGGTGTTCTGGAAAAGATGAAGGAGGCGTCCTCGGGGACCTGACGCACCAGGCTTCATGCAGTCATCACTGCGGCCCGCGTGAAGCGGGCCGCATTTTTTACTTGCGTGTTTGTTGTCAGGCCCGGTGCTTCACATTTCTGAGTGCGGCATATCACCCACCGCGGCAGCGCTCCCGCGCATCCTTAACGAGCGCGTGACAAGTTTCACATTACTTCCACGTCGCAAAATCAATCTTAAGGAACTGTTCATCGCTCCCGATTGCGCCACCACGAAACAGCACGGCGCACGAGCTTGTGTCGACGAATGGCTGATTGTGCAAGTCGAAGGTCGAGGACGAAGTATTCGACGACTAAGGGGCTTGCATGGCTCTGGGACGGGTCAGTCCGAAACGGGATGGCGAGCCGATACTAGATGTCGCGACCCGTCTCGTGCGCACGCTGGCGCTGAGCCTGCTCCTGTGCGCAGCAAGCTTTCCCGCGTTGGCGATCGATCTTCAGATCTCCGACCTCTCCGATACCGGTTCGGACCCGACCCCTGCCGGTGGCGTCGTCACTTACAGCGTGACGATCGTGAACACTGCGGCCGACTCGGCGTCCGGTGTCTTCACGCTCTTCGACCTGCCCGCCGGGACGACCGCTGCTTCATTGCCCGCGTTCTGCTCGCCGAACGCGGCGGTTCCGACCCGCATCGAGTGCAGCAACGGCACCCTGGCAGGGGTACTGATCGGCGGACAGCCTTTCACCTTCCAGATCCAGGTCAACACCGCCGGGCAAGCGCCCGGGATCATCACGCTGAACGCCGCGATAGGTCACCTGCCGATCCCGGCACCGACCATCACGCTGGCGGAGCTGCCCGATACCGATCCCTTCTTCTCCGGCGATGCTGTTGTGGCCAACAACCGCAACTCGCAATCGACAACCCTGATCGATTCGGCGGATCTCTCGCTGGCGAAGTCCGCCTCGCCCAACCCCGCCGTGGCCGGCGGCATCGTCACCTTCACCATCGCCGTCACCAACAACGGTCCCAGCGACGCCACCAACTTCAGCGTCACCGACACGCTTCCAACAGGCCTGAACTTCGTCGCCGGTAGCACCAGCGGTGCGGGATGGACGTTCAGCGGCCCCAACGGCACATTCCCCGGCACGCTTCCGGTTGGCCAGACCGCGACCTACACGTTCCAGGCGCAGGTGACCTCGACCAGCGGCAGCGTGGTCAACAGCGCCACCGTCACTGCAACCGGCACACCCGACCCGAATCCGGCCAACAACACTGCCGACGTCTCCGTCGGCATCGGCGCCGGCGCCGACATGGAGATCAACAAGAGCGTGAGCCCGGCACCGGCGACGGCGGGCCAGACGGTCACGTTCACCATCATCGTCGAGAACAACGGGCCGGGCGACGCGGAGAACGTCAGCTTCACCGATCCGATGCCGCCGGGCTTCACCGTCACCGGTGGCAACGAACCGGCCGGATGGACGTGCACCACCGGTCCCCTCGGCGGCCAGCGCACGTGCACGCACAACGGTCCGTACCCGGCCGGTTCCAGCGACACATTCACGATCACCGCGACCGTGCCGTCGAGCGGACCGGGCAGCAGTGGCGACCAGACCAACATCGCCACCGTGACCACGACCACGGCCGATCCCGAGCCGAACGACAACAGCAGCAGCGTCACCTTCACGGTGCTGACGCCCGGCGCCGACCTCGCCCTGACCAAGGACAAGCAGCCAGCGCTGGTCAACGTGTGGGACGGCACCGAGCCGGACCTCGACAGCCAGATGACGACGACCATCAACGTCACCAACCAGGGTCCGGACACGGTGACCGGTCAGCTGCAGGTGGTCGACGTGCTGGCGCCGGGCGAGCAGTTCCTTGGCGCAGGCCCGACGCCACCGTGGACCTGCACGGTCGCGCCGCCGGTCTACATCGGACCGGGAACGCCGCAGACGGTCACCTGCACGCTCGATGCCTCCGCACTGCCGCTGGCATCGGGAGCGAGCGCTCCACCGCTCACCATCACCACGCGTGCCCGCGAAGCCGGCACGCTGACCAACAACGCCTGCACCGGCGGTTCCGGCGGCTCGCTCGAGCCGATCACCAGCGGCGGCGCCAACGTCGACGGCAATCCCGGCAACGATTGCTCCGGCGACGGCAGCGGCAGCACCACGCAATCGGCCGACCTGAGCATCACCAAGCAGACCAACGGACCGGGCACGGCCGACAACACGCTGCCGGTCACCTACACCAGCTTCACGTACACGATCACCGTCACCAATGCAGGGCCGAACGCCACGCCAGGCGTGGTCATCAACGACCCGATCCCCGGATTCATCGGCGGTCGCAGCACCGCCAGCGTGGTGGCGCCACCGGCCTGGACCTGCGGCGTCGACGGCGGTGGCAGCGTGGTGTGCCGGTCCGGCGCGACGCAACTGGCGCCCGGCGCCAGCGCGACCGCCACCGTCACCGTGAACGGACCCCTCGACGACAGCGCCACGCGCCCTGCCGGGACCTGCGGTGCCGTCGCGATGCCCGCCGGGTCGTGGTGCAACACCGCCGGTGTCGCCGTCGACCCCGCCGTTCCCGGTGCGATCGGCGAAGTGGACGACAGCAACAACAGCGCATCGGACTTCGTCCGCATTCCACGCGTCGCCAATGTCCAGACCACGGCCAAGACCATCACCACCGGCACGACGGGCCAGGTCGGCGTTCCCAGCGAATCGCGCATCGACTACCGCAACGAAGGGCCGTCGACGGCCACGGCCGTAGTCTTCCGTGACGTCATCGCGCTGCCGCCGAACGATTCGGGCTTCGTCATCAACTCGGCGACGCGGGACGGTGGCGGCACCACCACGTGCGATCTCGCCCCCGGCGCCAATGTGAGCGTCGTCCCGACGCCCGCAGGGCCGCGCTTCTTCACCGAGGGCGGCGCGGCGGGTGAGGTCACGATCACCTGCACCCCGTTGGACATGGCCAGCGGACAGACCAACAGTCTGACCGTGTCGATAACCCCCATTTTCAACCTGACCGGCAACCCGGCCCGCGCCTTCCCCGACACCGCGACCTTCTTCTTCGATCGCGACGGCGACGGCGCGGCCGACCCGAGCGGCGGCACCGACGCCTCGGGCGATTTCGAGTTCAACACGATCGCCACGCCTGCAGACGACGTGAAGACGGCGGTGCTGACGTTCGCGACGGGTGAAGTGGACCTCATCACCAACAAGGTGGACATCGGTTTCACCGGCGGCGTCGACCCGATGGGCTATGACCCCACCGATACGACACAGAACCTCATCACCTATCGCATCACTGTCCGCAACAACGGCGGGCCGTCCATCGCCACCGGCGTCAGCATCACCGACACCATCACGCCGCAGGCCGGGGCCTCGATCCGCTTTGTCGGCGCTTCCAACAGCGCGACCGGCACATTCATCCTCGCTGCCTGCACCATCACGTCAGGCACCAACCCCGTCACCGGCCCGGCAACGCTCGGGCTGTCGTGCGTGATGCCGGGCGCAGGCTTTCCCACCAACCAGCCTGGCGTGATCAACGTCGATGCGGAAAGCGAGCTGTACCTGCGATTCGAGTACCTGACTCCGCCGTCGGCGACCGGCGACACGCTGGTCGACGAGGCCACCTCGCAGGCCAACGAGACCGACACGCAGCCGGCCAACAACACCGAAGACGAAAGCACCAGCATCCGCACGCGCACCGACCTGGCCGTCTCCAAGACCACGGTCACGCAGGCGCCGGCGGCCAGCCCGACGGTGGCGCTGCCGCCGACCGTCGACCCGGTGACGGTGCGCGAGCCGTTCTTCTATGTCATCGAGGCCTTCAACAACGGGCCTGGCTCCAGCCTCAGCCTCGACCGCAGCGGCACCAATCCGCTGAACGGGCCGGGCACGCGCGTCACCGACACGTTGCCCGCGGGCGTGATCGTCACTGGCCCGATCACCTGGGAGAAGGTCGGACCCGATCCGCCGGGCGGCGATGAGGTGCCCAACGGCACCGGCACCTGCACGCTCAACGGCAGCGCCATCGACTGCACGGTCGGCGACCTGACCTTCGTGCCGGGAACCGGCGGGCGCGTGCGAATCATCGTGCCGGCGCGCTGGGATGCCGTGCCGCCTGGCGGCACCAGCAGCAACACCGCCACGGTCTCGACCCAGCAGGTCGACAACGTCAACGGCAACGACACGGTGACGGTGCCGCTGGGCGTGATCGCCTCGACCCTCTCCGGCACCGTGTTCGAGGACCGCGACCGTGCCGGCGCCAATGGCGGCGTGCCACAGGATGCGAGCGCCGAGCCGCGCATCCCGGGCGTGACGCTGGCGCTGGCCGGCACCGACGTCTACGGCAACGCCATCAGCCTGACCACGACGACGGATGCCAGCGGCAACTTCACGTTCGGCGAACTGTCGCCGTCCGACGCCAGCGGCTACACGATCACGCAGACGCAGCCGACCGGGTTCGTGAACGGGCCGGTCGATCCGCCGGCGACGGGTCCCGATGCACCGTCCCTGGGCGGCGCGTACGCACGCGGCACGCCGAATTCGAGTTTCGCGACCATTCCCGTCGGCCGCCAGGATGCAGGCGTTCGTTACAACTTCCCCGAGCTGATCAACGCGACGCTGTCGGGCTTCGTCTATGCGGACAACAATTTCAACAACACCCGCGACGCCGGCACCGACGCGCCGATCGCCGGCGCCACGGTGGAACTGCTCGATGCCACCACCAGCGGCGTATTGCAGACCACCACTACCGACGCCAACGGCGCATACAGTTTCGCCAACCTCGATCCGCTCGTGGTCTACACGCTGCGCGAGCCGCTGCCGGCCGGCAACTTCAACAACGCGCCGCTGGCAGTCAATCCGGGCCTGATCAGCGGCGCGCCGTGCGTCAGCGGCTGCGTACGCGGCACCGCGGTCGGCGGCGACCCGCTGACGACCGATCGCATCTCCACCATCGACCTGGCCGTCGGCAATGGCCAGGGCACCGAGTTCAACTTCGGCGAGAACCCGCAGGACGGCGCGCTCAGTGGCCGCGTCTGGCTCGACCTGAACAACAACGGCGTCATCGACACCGGCGAAAGCGGCATCGCCGGCATCGGCATCCGCCTGGCCGGCACCACCAACAACGGCGTGCCGGTGCTGCGCGATGCCACGACCGATGCCGATGGCAACTACGGCTTCCCCGCACTGGTGCCCGGAACCTACACGCTGACCGAGCTGACCCAGCCGCCGGGCACGTTCAACGGCATCACCGTTCCAGGCAGCCTCGGCGGCACCGCCACCGACCTGGCGACGACGCCGTCGGCGATCAGCGCCATCGTGATTCCCATCTCCGTCGCCGGCACTGGCTACAACTTCGGCGAGATCCAGCCGGCCTCGATTGCCGGCAGCGTGTTCTACGACTTCAACAACGACGGCCTGATCAACGGCGGCGAAGTCGGCATCGCCGGCGTCACGGTCACGCTCACCGGCACCACCGACACCGGCGTTGCCGTCAACACCAGCGCCACCACCGATGGCACCGGCGCCTATGCCTTCACCGACCTGCGACCCGGCAACTACACCCTGATCGAGCCCACGCAGCCGCCGGGCACCACCAACGGCATCACCACGCCCGGCACGATCAACGGCACACCGGCCGGCACGGCGACGCCGGTGACGACCACGCCGTCGGCCATCGCCAGCATTGCGCTGGGGGCCGGCAATGCATCGATCAACAATCTGTTCGGCGAGATCGCCGACGGTGCGATCGCCGGCAGGGTCTGGCTGGACAGCGACAACAACGGCGTGATCGACGCCGGCGAGAACGGCATCGGCGGCGTGCAGATCGACTTGGCCGGCGTCGTCACCGGCGGCGGCGCGGTGACGCGTTCGCTCACCAGCAACCCCGATGGGACCTGGGAATTCACCAGCCTGCCGCCGGGCACCTATGTCCTCATCGAACCGACGCAACCGACCGGCACGCTGAGCGGGACCACGGTCGCCGGCACCGGCGGTGGCACCGCCACCGCAGCGTCGACGACACCTTCGCGCGTGGCCGGCATCACGCTGGCGGTGAGCCAGCAGGTCGACGGCTACCTGTTCGGCGAGATTCCGCCGGGCACGATCACCGGCCGCGTCTACATCGACGGCAACCGCAACGGCGTGCAGGACGGCGTCGAGATAGGCATCGGCAATGTCACGATCACGTTGTCGGGTGTCGATGATCTGCTGCAAACGGTCAACGTCTCCACCACGACCGGTCCGCTGGGTAACTTCCTGTTCGAGGGCCTGCGCCCGGGCCTGTACACCCTGACCGAGCCCACCCAGCCGCCGTCGACCACGGACGGCCTTACCGACCGCGGCAACATCAACGGCGTTCGCAGCGGTACGGCCAGCGTGCAGGGAGACATTCCTTCCCGGGTCGTCGGCATACCGCTGGGTTCGGGCAACGCACACGTCGACAACCTGTTCGGCGAGTTCCCGACCGGCTCGCTGGCGGGCCGCGTCTGGCTGGATACGGACAATGACGGCGTGATCGATGCCGGCGAAACGGGCATCGCCAACGTGACCATCCAGCTGACCGGGCAGACGCTGACGGGCGACCCGGTCAGCCAGACCCAGACCACGGATGCAGACGGCCGGTATGTCTTCGAGGGCCTGCCAGCAGGCGCCGCCTATGTACTGACCGAACCAGATCAGCCGCCGGGCACCGTCAACGGCATCACCGTGCCCGGAAGCTCCGGCGGAACCGCGACGGCACCCAACACCCTGCCCTCGCAGATCAGCGCGATCGGGCTGCTGCTGAACGAGACGGCCACCGATTACAACTTCGGTGAAGCCCCGGGTGCGTCGATCTCCGGCAAGGTCTACATCGACGAGAACCTCAACGGTGCCTTCGATGCCGGCGAAGCGGGCATCCCGAACGTGATCGTCACGCTGACCGGCAATGACGACCTCGGCCAGACCGTCAACGCACCATTGCCGGCGCTGGCGATGGCGCTGGTGGTCAATGGCTCGACCGCGACCGACGCCAACGGCGATTACATCTTCGACACGCTGCGTCCGGGTACCTACACGGTGACCGAACCCGACCAGCCACCGCTGACCACCGACGGCGTGACCACGCCTGGCACCGTCAACGGCGTTCCCGACGGCACGGCGACGCCGCGCGGCACGCTGCCATCGGCGATCAGCGCGATCACGCTGACCCCGGGTGCAGCCGCGATCGGAGCCAACTTCGGCGAGATCGCCGACTCGCCCGACCTGAAGGTCAGCAAGACCGCGACGCCGGTGCAGTTCACCGTCAACAACATCGGCACCTACTCGATCCGCGTGCGCAACACCGGGCCGAAGCCGACCGCAGGCAATTACGTGGTCGAAGACCGCCTGCCGCCGGGCCTGACACTGGCGGCGACACCGACCGGCAATGGCTGGGCCTGCACCGGCGCGGTCGGCGAGACGCAGCTGAGCTGCACCAGCAGCACCGTGATCGCGCGTGACCAGGTCAACCCGGATGCGATCGTCGTGCAGGCACGGGTTGCCGAGTCGGCGCTCGCCAATTCGCCGGTGATCAACGCCGTGCTGGTCGAAGGCGGTGGCGAAGACCAGGCGCATGTTCCATCGCCCGCCGAGCGCGCGGCTTTCAATGGCGATGTCGCGGCGCTACCGGTCTGCGATCCGGCGATCACCCAGAACGCCTGCCGCATTGCCACGCCCATCCAGCTCGCGTCGGCGATCTCGGGCACGGTGTGGTTCGACGGCGGCAGCGACGACACGCACCTGGACGGCGGCGATCGTCGCCTCGATGGCTGGCGCGTCGAGCTGGTCGACACGGCCACCAATGCCGTCATCGCCGATGCCGTCACCGCTGCAGACGGCTCGTATCGAATTCGCGACCTCATTCCGGGCGTGCGCTACTACGTGCGCTTCCGCCATCCGACCTCCGGCGTGGTGTGGGGCTTCCCGGTCACCGGCGAGACCGCCGGCGGGCCACCGGCGCCTTGCAATCCCGATGCGGCGATTGCCGGCGGCACCGCGAGCACCTGCCGCGTCACCGACCTGAGCATCTCGCAGCTCGAAGTCGTGCTGCAGTCGGGTGCGGAACTGCCGCAGCAGAGCTTGCCGGTCGATCCGGGTGGCGTGGTCTACGACGTGGTCAGCCGTGATCCGGTGCCCGGATCCGTGGTCACGCTGGCGCCGACGGGCGTGTGCGCCGGCTTCGAGCCGACGACCTCGATCCTCAACGGTGGCGCCGGCGGCTACAGCATCGACGGCAACAACATCTCGATGACCGTCGATGCCAATGGCTTCTATCAGTTCCTGTTCGCGCCGAGCGCGCCTGCACGCTGCGACTACACGCTGCGGGTGGCACCGCCGGGCGGCTTCACCTTCCCGTCGGCGGTGATACCGGCGCAGCCCAATGCCCTGAACCCGCCGGGCGCGGTCGGCAGCAACTTCGAAGTGCAGCCGCAAGCCACCGCCCCGAGTGCACCGATAGGCCCGGGCACGGCCTACTACCTGTCGCTGGTGGCAGGCTCTGCCACCGCGAGCATCGTCCACAACCACATCCCGCTCGATCCGGCGTCGGCACCGGGCCTGGTGATCAGCAAGACCGGCGATCGCCAGATCGTCGAGGTCGGCGACACGCTGATGTACACGATCACCATCCGCCAGACCGCCGGCGCGCCGATGGACACGGTCAACGTCATCGACAACCTGCCGCCGGGCTTCACTTACATCGACGGCACCGCGCGCGCCGATGGCAGCGCCATTCCCGATCCGGCCGGCAAGCCGGGCCCGCGCCTGGTGTTCACCACCGGGCCGATCTCGGTCGGCGAGCAGATCGTGCTGACCTACCGCGTCCGCATCGGCGTCGGTTCGATGCAGGGCGACGGCATCAACCGCGCGCAGGCCTACGGCTGCTCGATCACCGGTGGCTGCGTCGACCCGAACACGCTGCAGCCATTGCCGGGCGTCGTGCCGTCGAACCAGGCGCAGTACCGCGTGCGCATCACCGGCGGCGTGTTCACCGACGAAGGCTGCGTGCTGGGCAAGATCTACGTCGACACCAACAACAACCAGATGCAGGACCGCGAAGAGCTGGGCATCCCGGGCGTGCGCATGTACTTCGAAGACGGCACCTGGATGGTCAGCGACTCGGAGGGCAAGTACAGCTACTGCGGCCTGCCGCCGAAGAGCCACACGCTCAAGGTCGACGAGAGCACGCTGCCCGTCGGCTCGCGCCTGGTCGCCAGCAGCAACCGCAACCTGGGTGATGCCGACAGTCTGTTCATCGACCTCAAGAATGGCGAACTGCACCGCGCCGACTTCATCGAAGGCAGCGGCTCCAATGCCGTGCTCGAGCAGGTCAAGGCACGTCGCACGCAGGGCGAAGTGGGCACCGCGCAGAATGAAGTCGGCCAGGCTCCGCTGAGCTTCGAAACCCAGCCGCTGCGCGCACCGGCACAGGCGACCATGTCGGCCAACCAGCAGCCGGCGATCGTCGCGCCGCGCGGGGCGAGGGAAGGACAGGACGCGGGTGTCGCGGCGCCGGCGACGCAGGGCACTCCGATCCGGTCGACGACGCCTGCGGCGACACCGCCGGCAGTCGATTCCAGTCTGCCCACCAACATGACGCCGACAACGCCACAGCCGCAGTCGGAAACGCCGCCAGAACCGCTGTCGGCCAACGCGCAGCTCACGCCGGTCGAAGCCGCCGCCAGCAGCGACGTGCCGCGCTTCATCCCGGCCCTGGGTGACCCGGCGCCGCTGTACCCGCAATCGCCGGCGACGACCGACGCGGCGCCGCAGGCCGTGCCCGTGCAGTCCGGCCAGGTCGATTACAGCGCCAACACCGCCGTGGCGACTGTGGCGGTCGATGTCGACCGCGACGGCGTGCCTGCCGATGGCCAGTCGCCCGTGCACGTGGTCGTGCAACTGCTCGGCGACGATGGCCTGCCACTCGCCGGCAAGGCCTACGCCACGATCGAGTACAGCGGCGGCCGGGTGAAGCTGCCGGGTGCGCGCACCGACGAGCTTGGACCGGACCACCTCGATGCGGATCGCTTCACGCCGGGCATCCAGCTGCCGGTCGAGAACGGCCGCGCCGAGTTCGACCTGCTGGCACCGGACGTGCCGCAGGACGTGATCCTGCGCATCACGTCCGGAGGCCAGACCGCCGAGAACACGCTGGCGTTCCTGCCGGAGATGCGCGAGATGATCGCCACCGGCCTGATCGAGGGCGTCATCAACTTCCGCGACCGCAGCCCGATCGATCCGGTGCGCCGTGACGACGGTTTCGATCGCGATATCCGCCGCTGGGAGAAGGAGTTCAACGACGGCAAGGCCAATGCCGCCGCGCGCACCGCGTTCTTCGTCAAGGGCAGGATCAAGGGCGAGTACCTGCTGACCGCCGCCTACGACTCCGACAAGGACGTGCGTGGCCGCCTGCTGCGCGACATCCAGCCCGAGGAGTTCTATCCGGTCTATGGCGACTCCTCGCTGCGCGGCTTCGACGCGCAGTCGGCCGAACGCCTGTATGTGCGCATCGACAAGAACCGCAGCTACCTGATGTACGGCGACTTCCAGAGCGGCGAAACGCTGGCCACGCAGACCGGCGTCGGCAGCCGTGGCCAGGTCCGCATGCGCACGCTGGGCACCTACAACCGCACCGCCACCGGGCTTGGCTGGCACTTCGAGAGCAAGAAGGTCAGCGGCAACGTGTTCGCCTTCGAGGATTCGCTGCGCCAGGTGATCGACGAGTTCCCGAGCCAGGGCAGCGGCCCCTACGGGCTGAGCAACAACGCGGTGCTCGAAGGCAGCGACCGCGTCGAAGTGATCGTGCGCGACCGCAACCAGCCCTCGCGGATCATCTCGGTGCGGCCGCTGGCGCGCCTGGTCGATTACAGCTTCGAGCCGTTCTCCGGCCGGATCCTGCTCAACACCTTCCTGCCGGCCTTCGACACCGAGCTCAACCCGGTCTCGCTGCGGGTGACCTACGAACTCGACCAGGGCACCGAGAAGTTCTGGGTCTACGGCACCGACGTGCAGTGGCGCATCACCAACAAGTTCGAGATCGGCGGATCGTACGTGCAGGACGAGAACCCGTTCGCCGAGTTCAAGATGGCCAGCGCCAACCTGGGCTACCGCTTCGGCAAGAACACCTGGATGGTGCTCGAGGCCGCGCGCACGCAGAGCGAGATCAATACCAACCCGATCAACCAGTACTCCACGCCGGCGCTGAGCGGCCTGAGCGGTGAAGTCGAAGGCGATGCCTACCGCTTCGAGTTCGGCCACGACGGCAAGAATTTCGACATGAGCGTGTTCGGTGCCCGCACCGATCCGGAGTTCAACAATGCCGCCTCGCCGCTGTATGGCGGTCGCGGCGAGTACAGCGTCGAGATGGAATACAGGATCGGCCAGCGCTTCGAGCTGTACGTCGAAGCCCTGCGCAGCGAAGACCGCAACCCGCAGGGCGGCGAGCGCGACGCCGCCGGTGCCGGTATCCGCATCGACGCGACCAAGCGGCTGACGCTGGACTTCGGCGTGCGCACGATCGACGAAACCATCGGCATCACCTCGCCGTGGTCGATCTCGCCACCGTTCGGCTCCACCGGCGGACTCAGCGGCGGCTTCGCCTCCGGTGCAGGCGGCGGCGCGCTCGGCTACGGCCAGCAGCCGCTGGATCCGGCCACGGGCCTGCCGGTGATCCGCAGCAACGGCAGCGTGCCGACCTCCGACCTGCCGGTCGGCACCGAGCTGTCGTCCGATACCGTCCACGCCGGCGTCGGCTATGTCATCAACGACAAGTTCGTGGTCGGCGGCGAGTACGAGCAGGACGTCAACGGCGAGGATCGCAACCGCGTCGCCCTCGGCGTCGACTACCGGCTGCGCGAGCGCAATCGCCTGTACGGCCGCTACGAGCGCCAGACCGGCCTGACCAGCGCCTACGGCATCACCACCACCGACCGCGAAAGCGACGCGCTGGTGTTCGGCATCGACAGCACCTACATCAAGGACACGCAGGTGTTCAGCGAGTACCGCATGCGCGATGCGATCAGCGGTCGCGACATCCAGATGGCCTCGGGCATCCGCAATTCCTGGGACATCAAGGACGGCCTGCGCCTGACCACCGACGCCGAGCACGTGCGCGTCTACGACGGCGACACCGGCGACGCCACCGCGCTGGCGTTCGGCCTGGACTACAGCGCCAACCCGCTGTGGCGTGGCGCGGCGCGGATCGAGTACCGCGTCTCCGGCGACGTCGATTCGACGCTGAACACCGACGAGCAGTTCGACACCACGCTGCTGCAGCTGCTGTACGCCCGCAAGATCAACCGCGACTGGACGCTGCTGGCGCGCAACTACCTGCTGGCCACCAACTATGAAGCCCGCGGCGATGTCCTGCAGGACCGCTTCCAGCTCGGCATCGCCTACCGCGATACCGACCGCAACCGCATCAATGCCTTGGCGCGCTACGAGTACAAGCTCGAGGAAGACGAGAGCGGCATCGTCAATGGCAGCTTCACCGGTGGCGACATCGGCGAGGACGTGCGCACCCGCGCCCACATCTTCTCCACGCATGCCGACTGGCACCCGCTGCGGCCGTGGTGGCTGACCGGACGCGTGGCGGCCAAGTGGCAGGAAGACCGCTTCTCGTACAACGACGGCACCCGCATCGACAGCCGCTTCCGTGGCGTGCTGGTGTCGGGCCGCGTGGTGTACGACATCACTGAGAACTGGGACATCGGCGTTCTCGCATCAAGCTTCTTCGGCGACAACGACGCCAACCAGTACGCCTACGGTGTCGAGGTCGGCCGGTTGCTCAAGCAGAACCTGTGGCTGTCGGCCGGCTACAACTTTGTCGGTTTCGTCGGCGATCCGGACCTGACCGGCTACGAGTACACCGACGAGGGCGCGTTCATCCGCCTGCGCTTCAAGTTCGACGAAGACCTGTTCCTGAGAGACGACGACCGCTACCGCAAGCCGGAGCAGTGAGGACGGACATGACCATTGCATCGACGCCCCTGTTGATCGGCCTGCTGCTGGCGCTCGCGCAGGCGCCCATGCTCGTGCACGCGCAGAGCAGCGACGCGCAGCTGACCCCGAGCAAGGGCCGGATCACCGACGAATCGATCTATCGTGACAACTCGCTGTACCAGGGCACGCAGGACCGCATCCAGGCACTCAACGACGGCGGCCGCCCCGTGCGCGACTACCACCTGTCCAAGGCGCAGTGCTGGCTCGACGTTTCGTTCCATGAGTACAGCCGCAACGATCGCAGCGACTTCCCGCAGGACGCGCTGGACGAATCAACCAAGCTGATCGTCGCGATGGAACAGGGCGTGACACCGCTGCCTAACGAGACTCCGGCGGTGAACAACGCCGCCCGCCTGCGCGAGGATCTGTGGAAGCGCTTTGGCGCCATTTACGGAACGCCTGGCTACGAGTGCGCGCAGCAGGCGATGGCTTGCGGCGAAGTCGAACTGGTCCATGCCGGCAACGAGTTCAACCAGCAGGGCTGGCGCCACGCCAAGCCCTATGTGCAGATGGCCGAAGACTACGTCAACGACGCCGAGGCGCTGGCGCGCAACTGCACGCCGGTGCCGCAGAACATGGAGCTGACGGCGAACCTGCTGTTCGACTTCGACCGCGACTCGATGCAGCGCGTGCGGCCGGACTCGATGCGCGCCGTCACCGAGGCGATCGCGCGCGTCAGGGACGAGAAACTCAAGGTCACGGCCGTGCGCCTGACCGGCCACGCCGACCGCATCCAGGGACCGAACCGCCAGTACAACGAGGACCTGTCGAAGCGCCGGGCGACGGCCGTGCGCGATTACCTGGTCGCGCAGGGCATTGCGGCGGACGTCATCAGCTACGAATGGCGCGGCGACAGCGAACCGGTGCAGTCGTGCGAAGGCGTGTCGGCGAAATCGCTGCACGAATGCCTGCTGCCGAACCGCAGGGTCGAGGTGAAGTTCGACGTGCAGCGGGGGTCGAGCAACGCCGATGAATGACCTGCATTCAAAGCAGGGGTTCGGCATCCAGCGAACGCTGGCCGCGCAGCGCCTCGGCCTGGAGGCGTGCGCGCTCCGCGACGGCGGTGTTCTTGCCATGTCGATACAGGTGCCACGCGAACCACGCCACGCGATAGTCGACTGAAGCATAGGCATCGAGTTCGCCCAGCACGGCGCTGGCGGCCTGGGGTTGTCCTTCCTCCAGCAGCAACAGCCCCCGCAATATGCCAACCCTCACGCGGTCATTGGGGGCACCCTCTCGATTGGCCAGGTCCGTAGCACTGGTCGCGGCAGCCAGCGCGGACCCTCGGCTGCCAAAGCGTCGATCGATGATTCCCCTGGCAAGCGGCGCGCCCCAGGTCTGGTTGCGCTGGGTCTCGAAGATTCCCGAATCGATCAGTGAACTCCATGCCTCGGCGTCGGCCGCACTACCGGCGGCCTGCGCGGCCACCAGCACCGTTTCCAGGTCGGTACTGGAAGATGGCGACCGAACGTGCGACGCGATGCGCGCGGCCCGGTCGCGGTCACCTCGCGACAGCGCGATCTCCATGGCCAGTCCGGCAAGAACGCCGTCGGCGTCTTCGGCATTGGCGGCCTGCATCTTCCGCAGGACGGCTTCAGCCGCGTCGATCTGGCCGTTGCTCAGCAGTGCGCTCGCATGCGCCCTGCCGATCCTGTTGATCAGGGTCGGATCTTCGATGGCTTTGGCCAGGGCAGCGGCCTCCTGGGTCGTCTGGAGTGCCTGCGCCGGTTGCACCATCCGCAATTGCGCGCCGGACTTGGCCGCCAGGGTGGCGCCCAGATAGTCGCGCACCTGATATCGCCGGAACACTTCGTTGGATCGGTCGAACTCCTGCACGGCCTGTGGCAGGTGGCCCCGGATCACTTCGATCTGGCCGATGTTGGAACCCACCATCGCCGCGGAGATCAGATCGCCGTTCTGTTGCATCGCGATCCGTGCCAGGCCCAGGTCGGCGATCGCACCGTCAACATCGTTTGCCTGGATGCGGGCCACTCCGCGGCCGTTGTAGGCATTACCGACCAGGGTCGGATCATCGATATCGTTGCCCGCTGCCTGCAACGCCGCCAATGCATCGGTGTAACGTTGCTGCGCATCGGCGAAGCGCTTCTGCCGCAAGGCCACAGCGCCCAGGCCCATCAATCCCTTGGCGCGCGTAGCAGTGGACTGCCCGGCTGCCGCAAGCGCTCCGTCGAACAGTACCTTGGCCCGTTCGATGTTGCCGGCGCGGTACTCCAATTGCCCCTCGCGCACCTGCATCCGGGCATCGCTGCGCTGCGTGGCAGGTGCCCTGGTGATCTGCTCGCGCGCGGCCTGCAGTTGGCCGGCGTCGAGCTCGGCGTCAATTCTCTGCAGCCGCTCGGTGATCGCACTGGGCGCGGCGAGCGATGGCGAACGACCGATCCGTCGCAGCCAGGCATCCGTGGCCACGGCCATCGCGCGCAGCGGCGTGTCACCCTGCGCCTCAACCTGCACGTCCGACTGCCTGCTGACAGCAAGCAAGCGCACGCGCCAGCGGCCGCGCTCCTGCAGAGCCTGCGGTACCAGCAACCAGCGCGCGCCGCTCTGCTCCAGCAAACGCTTCAGCGTGGTGTCGCCTGGTCCGAGTTGACCCGTCTGATCCGGGCGCGCCATCAGCGACGAACTCAGGTGCAAAGTCTGCTCGCTGGGCGCCACCTTGAGCGCGCCCGCGCGAAGTCGCCCAGCGGCGTAGTCCATGGCACCGAGTCGAACCCAGGTGAATTCCGGATCTGCGGGCTCGACGCTGACCGGCAGGACCATCACCAGATCGCTGTCGACCACGCCTTTGGTCGCGACGTCAGGCTGGTCACGAAGATTCCACCATGCCGCAGCGGCGACCGCGACGGCGACAACCAGCACCACACCGACCCATTTCCACTTCAGCGCAGGGGGCGGCGTCGACAGCTGCTGTGTAGCGGCGGCTGCCTGGGCTGCCGCGAGCTGAAGCGGATCCTGTGCAGGAGGTACCAACGTTACAGGCGTGACCACGTCGGCCGGCAATGCGTCAACGACCTCCACGGGCGCCACCCAGCGATAGCCGAAGCCGGACACCGTCCGCACCATCGCCTGGCGATCGCCGGCGTCGTCCAGCGCCTTGCGCGCCCGACGCATGGTCTGCGCGATGACCGTATCGCTGACCTCCGTGCGGCCCCACACCGCGGAGATCAGTTCATCGCGTCCGACGGCCCGCTCGCGATTGGCGACGAGATAGGCCAGGCATTCGAGCGATTTGAGCGGCAGAGCGATGCGCTCGCCGCCACGCCACAGCTCGCGCGATCCGGGGTCGAGCTCGAACTCGCCAAACCTGTACCGCGTAAGGCGCATGCGCCCGGCCTGCCCTGGTGCCGTAGGAAGTCCATATCCTAATGCAGAGCCATCGCCCTCGAATCCCGTCACTCGACCTGGATCTGGAATGCATACCGGCGTATCGGTTCGCCCGACAGCTCCTGGTGGCAGTCGAACCGCAGTTCATCGCGCCCGCTCTCGGCGGCACGGAAGATCCACGTGCGGCTGAGGATCGCCCGCGCCGGCTCTCGCTCGATCTCCAGCACATGACCCGCCGGATCGCTTACCCAGCAGGAATAGCCCGAGGCCGAAGCGGCCGGGAGATCGACAGAGAGCAGCTGGCCCGATGCCAGCCGGATCTCGCGCCCGGCATCGGCCGCCCGCACTTCGACCATGGTCTCGTGACCGGCCGGCAACAGCGTTGGCGCAGGGACCTCCCGTCCCTGCGCCGAACGCCACCCGCACGCCAACGGCAGCCACAGCAGCGCGACCGCGGCGATTGCAGGCTTGCCTTCCAAATCAGTACACCTTGATCAGCATTCGCGCACCGCTGGTGTCCTTGGTCGCGCTCATCGCCAGGTAGTAGTGCCCCTGTGCCGGATTGGCCACGATAATCGACTGGTTGATGCCGGGACGGCTGGATGCACCGGCGTTCTGGCCCGGCAGCGGATCGGTTTCGTAGCCGAGCAGCAACTGCACTTCGCCGCGGCCGCCATAGGTGGTGATCTCGATCCTGGTCGCGCCAGCCGGAACATCGATGGCATACAGGTCGCGCTCGCCCATCGCCATCGGCGGCAGGACCATCACGACGCCCGGCGTGGTCGGCAGTCCGTCGATCGGCTGGCCGAACGTGCGGGCGCGCGCTACGGCGGCCGACGCGTCGACGATGCCCGAGCCATTGGCCTGCGACTGCTTGACCGGGAACGGACGCGAGGTGGCCTTGAGCAGGCCTTCGACTTGCGAAGGAGTGAGCGGCTGCGGCGCCACGCTCTGCATCAGCGCGACAATGCCGGCGACATGCGGGGTCGCCATCGACGTACCGGTGTAGCCAGCGTAGATGTCGCTGCCCGGAACGGTGGTGCCGTTGTTGAGCGTCGACCAGATGTAGCCGCCCGGCACGCCTTCGGTACCGGCACCGCCCGGCGCGGCCAGATCGATGCCGGGACCGTAGTTCGAGTAGCTCGCGCGCTGGCCCGAGGCACCGGTGGCGCCGATCGTGACGACGTTCGCGCAGCTCGCAGGCGCATGCCCGGTCACCGGCGAGTTGTCATTGCCGGCTGCGACGACGACCGTCGCACCCAGGCCGACAGCGGTGTTGATCGCCGTCTGCGTGTCGACCTCGCACTCGTGCGCGCCGCCCAGGCTCATGTTGATGACCTCGGCGGGGTTCGCGTTGTCCGGCACTCCCTCGATGTGCCCGCCCGCAGCCCAGACGATCGCGTCGTTGATGTCGGAGGTATAGCCGCCGCAGCGCCCCAGCACGCGCACCGGCACGACCTTGGCGTTGTAGGCGATGCCGGCGCCGCCGATGGTGTTGTTGGTCACTTCTGCGATCGTTCCCGACACGTGCGTGCCGTGCCAGCTGCTGTTGCTGGCCGGCGCGCCAGTGCCGCAATCGTTGGCGGCGCTGTAGTCGCCAGTGTCCCAGCCGCCCGCGACTCGGCCATCAGTGGCGCGGCGCGAAACGAAGGCGTCGGTGATGAAGTCGTAGCCCGGCAGCAGGTTCGCTTCCAGGTCGGCATGGTGCGTTGCGCCGGTGTCGATCACCGCCACGACCACGCCCGCGCCGGTCGCACCGGCGTCCCACGCGGTGGTGACGCGCGCGCCGCCGGCGCCGGTGCCGTAGTGCCACATCTGGTGGCTGGCGAGCACCTGGTCGTTCGGCATCGCGGCGGCATGCATCAGGCGATCGACGGCGATGGACTCGACATTGGGATCGGCTGCAATCGCGCGCATCAGCGCCTCGACTTCGCTGCGGTTGAGGCGCTGCGATGCCTTGACGACGTGCTTGCCACCGACGGTGGCGCGCAGCGACTGCACGCGCAGCGCGGCGTTGCCCTGCAGCGCGGCAATCTTCGCGCTCATCTGCGGGCGGGCGCGCGTGGCGGCGGCGTCGAGCGAGCGCTGGCGCACGGTTGCCTGATCGCGTTCGGCACTGCCGCTCTTGTATTTGACGATGAAGCGGGGGGACAGCGTGGCGTCGTCGAGCGAGGTCAGGTCGACGGTGCCGGCAAAGACCGGCGAGCAGGCTCCTGCGATCAGCAGGCTGAGAACAGTACGGCGAAGGGTCATGACGGTTTCCTACGAATGCGAAGAGTGGTCACGGCGCCCCCGACGGGCGCCGTGCGTTGCCGTGGAGGGTTTACAGGTCGATACCGAAGCCGACGCCGGCCGAGCTGTCGTCGCTGCTGAAGGCGCCGCCGATGCTCATCGAGGCACGCTCACCGATGGACTTGGAATAGCCCACCGACATCGCGCTCTCGCCGTTCTGCCAGCCGGCGCCGACCGCGACGCGGCCACGCGGGCTGCGCGAGTTGGCCGCGTTGATCGCCATGTTCATCATGGCGCTGCTCATCGCGCCCTGGCGGTCGATGCGCTCGTCCTGCTTCTTCAGGCGGTAACCCAGGTCGTTGCGCAGGTCGTCGAAGCTGTCGTTCCAGGACTGCAGCTTGCTGTCGGTGTAGGCATTGGCACGCGTCAACGTCTGCGTCGCGGTGGTGTCGGTGTAGGCATTGGCCGAAGCCAGCGCCTGCGCATCACCGTCCTGCACCTGCTGCACGTTGGCGGCGTCAGTGGCGGCCGTGCCGGCGGCGACATTGGTCACGCGGCGCTGCTGCGTGGCGTTGCCGACCGACACGGTGTTGGCCTGGTCGGCAACCGAACCCTGGCCGAGTGCGACCGAGTCGCTGGCGCTGGCGTGGCTGTCGGCGCCGACGGCAACGGCGTTCTCGGCGCCGGCATCGACGACGGCGTTGTTGCCCAGCGCGGTGCCGTTGGCGGCACCGACGTTGGCGCCGTTGCCGATGGCGGTGTCGTTGGTGTCGGCGGCATTGGAAGCGGTGCCAATGGCCAGGCCGTTGCCGGTGCCGGTCGGCGCTCCGCCGCCGGTGCCCGGTGCCGGATTGGCCACCGCCGTCTCAAGCGACGTCACGCGGTTGTTGAGACCGGTGAATGCCGCATCGATGGCGCTGAAGGTGGCGCCGACGTTGCTGTAGTTGCCGCCCGAGAACGCGAAGCTCGGTGCGGAGATGCCCAGGGTGTTCACGGCCGCACCGCCACCCAGTGCCGTCGCCACCGTATCCAGCTGCGCACCGATGGTGCCGCCGACGCTGACCACCACGGCGTCCAGCTGGCCCTTGTTGACCGCGTCGGTGGCTTCCACACCGTCGGCGACGTTGACGATCTGGCGTTCGGCGCCGGCATTGCCGACCGAAACGACGTTGTCGCGCTCGGCGGTGGAGTTCAGGCCGATGGCGATGCTCTGCAGGCCGTACGCGGCGGCACCGCTGCCGATCGCCAGGCTGCCGCTGCTTTCAGCGACGGCGTAGCTGCCGACCGCGACGGCGTCGCCGCCGCCGGCGTAGCTGCTGTTGCCGCTGGCGATGCTGTTTGCGCCCTGGGCGAAGGCGTTGGTGCCCGACGCCACGGATGATTCACCTGTGGCGTAGGCGTAGTAGCCCACGGCGGTGGCATCGGCAGCGGTGGCCTGGCTTCTGTCACCGAAGGCCGAACTGCTGTCGGCCAGCGCTTGCGCGCCGTTGCCCACGGCGGTGGCGTTGACTCCGGTAGCCTGGGCGGCTGCGCCCATGGCCAGTGCTGCGGTTTCGCTGGCGAATGCGCCGGTGCCGAACGCGATCGCGTTGCTGGTCGGGCCGCTCACGCCTGGCGCGGTCTTGGAGTCCTGTCCGATGGCGATGTTGGCCGTGCCGGTGTAACCGTCGGCGAAGGCGTTCTCGCCGATGGCAATGCTCTTGTGCCAGGTCGAGACCGCATTGGTGCCCACGGCGATGCTGTCGAGGCCGAAGGCGACCGACTCCGAGCCAATGGCAACGGCTTCGGCGTTGTAGGCGATGCTCTGGTTGCCGACGGCGACGCTCGCGCGGCCTTGCGCACTCGCGTTGAAGCCCAGCGCCGTCGCGCCGCCGATGACGGTCGGGTCGAGCGAGTCGAATTGCGAGGTCGGCTGCGCCGGGTTGTATTCGCTGTCGCGATCTCCAGCACGCGCGCCAGCGCCGATGGCGGTGCTGTAGTTGCCCCATGCGTAGGCGCCGCCGCCGTAGGACGACGCGCCCAGGCTGACCGCGTAGGCCTTGCCATATGGGTTGAAAATAGCGCCCGGGCCACTGACCGCCGGCGCACCGAAGGCAGCCTGCCAGTCGAGCCAGCCGCCGACGGCGGTCGAACCTTGGCCCACTGCAGTCGCCGCGTAGCCGACCGCCGCGCCGCTGCGGCCGTTGACGTAGGACGAGTAGCCCACGGCCGTGCCCATGCCGCGGCCGACGATGGCATTGGCGCCAATGACGGTGGAGTTCATGTCCTGCCAGACGACGTCGTAGGGCAAGTAGTAGAGGTCGCCCAGGGTCTGCGCGCCGGCGCCGATCACGACGTTGTTGTTGCCCATTGAGCGGGCGTTGTTTCCGATGGCGACCGAGTTGACCGCCGATTCCGACGTGCTGAAGGTGAAGCGCCCATACGACGGACTCTGCCACGTGGTGATCTTGTTGCCGTCAATGGTCGCGCCGTTTCCGAGGGCGATCGAGCCGGTGCCGTTGACCGCCGCGTTGTTGCCGATCGCGACCGAATTGGTGGTCGGCGACTCGACGGTGGTGGTGGTGCGCGTGATGAGGGTGTCGCCCGTGCTCTTGTCTTCGTTGAACGTGACGGTCCCATTGATGGAACGAGTCCTGGCGTTGGTACCCATGGCGATCGAGTTGCTGCCGTTCGCGCTGGCACTGGTGCCGACGGCGATGCTGTTGCTGCTGCTGCCCGAAGGCGTGGTCGGCGTGGCCGGCCCGGTCGTCGTTGTAAAGCCACCGGTACCGTTCTTGTTGACGTCGGTGGTGACCTGGGTCGAACCGGCATGTACGGCACCGGCCTGGTTGCCAATGGCAACGCTGCCGACCGTGGCGGTCACCGCGCGCACGCCAATGGCGGTGCTGTTATCGCCCAGGGCCTGGGCTGCAGCGCCCATGGCGGTCGAGCTCAGGCCCTTGGCCCAGGTGATTTCGTTGGCGTCGACCACGCCGTCGGCGTCCAGGTCGATCCACGACCCCATGGCGGTGGCGTTCTTGCCATCGGCGGTGGTCTCGTCGCCCACGGCGGTCGAACCGTCGCCGTTGGCCTTGGCGTCGGGACCGCAGGCCAGCGCTTCGCTGCCCGGCGCCGTGCTGTCCAGGGTGAGCGGCGTGCCGGCGGCATCGACCAGTTGGCAGTTCACGCCGGCGTAGGCCGGCAGCGTCAGGACGGACAGCAGGGCGGCGGTGAGGACGTGCCGCTGGAGGCGGCGCTGGTTCGCAGGTTGCATGGATGGACGGCTCCGGGTGTGAAGCCGTTACATCGCCTTATCGGTCACCCGCTGGCGTGACATGGAGCTGACATCCATCCGCAAGGACATGACATCGGTGACATCGACGTGACAACTGATTGATTTTGCGGTGGCGCCTGACTTGATTCCCCGTTCAGATCCACTGCGTGAGGCGACCGCGGAATGCCGGTCGCCCAAAAAGAAACGGCCCGTCAAATGACGGGCCGCTCTTCAATGCAGTGTCGACACGCCGGGAGCCGTCGCGACTCCCGTGCGTGACGCAAACGCTCGATCAGAAGTTGTACTTGGCCGAAACGCCGTACAGGTTGATCGTTGCGTCGTACTCGCCGAACAGCGTGTGACCACCCTCGGTCAGGCCGATCTGCGGGTTGCTCACGTCGAGGTAGGTGTAGGCGAAGCTGACCTCGAGGTTCTGGGTCGCCTGCCAGCTGGCACCGACCGAGTACCAGGTGCGGTCCTCATCCGGCAGGCGCGGGGTGCGCGTGGCGAACGTGGTCGGGGTCTCGTCGAATGCCCAACCGGCACGGAAGGTCCATGCGTCGTTGAACTTGTACTCGCCACCGATCGAATAGAAGCGGGTGTCGTCCCAGCGGAACTGCTCGATCGAGTTCGGGTCCGGGTTGTCGAAGTCGATGTTGATCTGCTGCAGCGACTTCCAGCCGGTCTCCGAGTAGTCGGCCAACAGCTGGAACTTGTCGGTGAACTGGTAAGACACGCTGACAGTCGTGACCGACGGCGTGGTCAGGTCAGCGCCGGCGCCGCCGTTGCGGAACAGCGGGCTGGTCTGCGGACGGCTGTCGAGCGTGGCACGCACCGGGGCCGGCACGGTCCAGGTGACGTTGCCGTCGATCTCGTGGTCGATTTCCGAGCGGTACGACAGGCCGATCGCCAGCTTGTCGGTCGGACGCAGGTTGACGCCGACGATCCAGCCCAGGCCGGTGTCGTCGCCTTCCACCTCTGCGTGGCCGTCGGCGCCCTGCGGGCGCGCAAAGCTCGGTGCGAATGGACGCTGCGCCGGCGGCAGCTGGCCGAACAGCAACGCGCCAAAGTCGACGGCCTTGGACAGGGTCACGTCGGCGCGCTCATAGACCAGGCCAGCACCGACCGACAAACGGTCCGGGATGATGTCCAGCGCGGCCGACAGGGTCAGGTCGACGGTCTTGAGGTCGGACTTGTCGGCGTAGTAACGGCCAACCCAACCTGCTTCGTATTCGGTCTTCAGGCCGAACGGAGCGCTGACCTGGGCGCCGACAGCGATGCCGGTGCTCTCGAACTTGTGGATGAAGGACATCGCCGGAACCGGGATCACGTCGCCGGCGTCGCCGCCGTCGCCGCCGGTGATCGGGCGACCGATGGCGTCATAGCCGCCGCCGGTGAATTCGAATCCGAGGTCGATCACGGTGACGTCGGCCTGGAAGGTCGTGCCCTTGAACTGGGCCATGGTCGCCGGATTGTTGGACACCACCGAGGCGTCATCCTTGGCGACGCCGGAGCCGGCGTACGAGCGGCCCTGGGCCTTGACGCTGTTTTCCTTGATCTGGAACGCAGAAGCGTGGACCTGACCGATTGCCAGTGCGCCGGTGATGCCCAGAGCCAGCGCCGACAGGCGGGTGAAGCGGTGAACGTGTTGCATGCGTGTAGTCTCCATTGGAGTATTTATGTCTTCCGCGGCCGTCATTGCCTTGGCACCCGGCCGATTCGGGCGCCAGATGCGCGCCGGAAAACCCCTCCCGACGTACGACGCCGTATGCACTATAGCGCGGCAGTTAACCCGAAGCTAACAATAGCCGGCATGCCCGTCCGCACTTGCACACAGCCCGAAACGCGGTCCGTCCTTCCCCTCCCGGGCAGGGGGGACTGAGGAATGTTCGTCTCGATCCCGACGCGCGAGCGCAGTCCGCTCCGCTGGGCCACGCCAGCCCTGTTCAGCGTCCTGTGGCTGTGCTTTATCGGCGTCGAGCTGCTTCCCGATTCCGACCAGCGGCGCCTGTTGCTGGAATGGGGCGCCCTGTCGGGAGGACTGACATCCCCGGAAGAATGGTGGTCGTCACTGCGCAGCGGCGTGTTGCTGCGCCTGTTCACCGCGCTGTTCCTGCACGCCGACTGGGCGCACCTGCTGGGCAACCTGGTGTTCCTGTTGATCTTCGGCCTGCCGGCCGAGCGGGCGATGGGACCGTGGCGGCTGTTGATGCTGTTCCTGCTGGGCGGTGCGGTCGCCAACCTCGCCGCGGTGATCGCCATCGGCACGCCCGACCGGCTGATCATCGGCGCCAGCGGCGCGGTGTCGGCACTGATTGGCGCTTACCTGGCGCTGTTCCCGAACGCCAAGCTCGGCGTGGTCGTGCCGCTGGGCCTGTTCCTGCAATTCGTGAAGATGCCGGCACCGCTGCTGATCGGAGTGTGGGCACTGCTGCAGTTGCTCTTCACCTTCATCGGACCGGCCTTCGGCGCCGTGGCCTGGTCGGCGCACCTGGCAGGCTTCGCCTTCGGCGGTGCGTTCGCGCTGATTGCACGTGCCGGCATCGCCCGCCGACTTCGTCGAAAGCGCGGCCTGTAGGCGACACCGCCACATCCGGGCTGCTGCCTGAGCTTGAGAAGACGGCGTTGCCGCCCCATTGTCTGGACAACCGCCGCGATCAGCGCAGGCGGATCCCCCCGTCGGACACCCGTGCACCATGGCCAAGCCGCTCTACAAAGTGACCTTCCTCAACGCCGGCAAGGTGTACGAGCTGTATGCCCGTCACGTCGGTTCCGGTGCGCTGTGGGGATTCACCGAAGTCGGTGAGCTGGTGTTCGACGTCCACGACGGCGTGGTGATCGATCCGACCGAGGAGCGCCTGCGCGACGAGTTCGGCAACACCCGCGTGCTGCACCTGCCGATGCACAGCATCGTCCGCGTCGAGGAAGTCGAGCGCAAAGGCCAGTCGGCGATCCGTGACGCGACCACTGGCGAAAAAGTGGTCACGCCATTCCCGCTGCCGGCAAAGCCGCGCTAAGCCACCGACCTTGTTGGAGCGAACTTGCTCGCTCCTACGACAGTTAGTTATTGCTTGGCCGCCGGCTTGGCGTTGCTCGCCACCGGCTTCTTCAGCTCGACCAGCGCCGCCGTGATCGGTGCATCGCCGTCGAGCACGTCGCCGGCATTGTCGCCGGGCTGACCATCGCCTTCCTCGTCGCCACGCAGGTGGCCCGGCAGGCTCGCCTCGCTGAGGTTGCGCACGCTCTTGTCGTCTTCCTTTGGCGGATGCAGCACGACGTCAGGAGTGATGCCAAGCGCCTGGATCGACTTGCCACTGGGCGTGTAGTAACGCGCGGTGGTCAGCTTGACCGAGTCGCCATTGTCCAGCGGCAACACGGTCTGCACCGAGCCCTTGCCGAAGGTGCGGCTGCCGACGATGCGGGCGCGACCGTTGTCGCGCAGCGCACCGGCCAGCACTTCGGCCGCGCTGGCCGAACCGGCGTCGACCAGCACCACCAGCGGCGCGCCACCGAGGCGGTCGCCCGGCGTGGCGGAGAATTCGGCATCGCTGATGGCGATGCGCCCGCGCGTGCTGACGATCTTGCCGCTGTCGAGCAGGTCGTCGGCGATCTGCACCGCCGAGGTCAGCAGGCCGCCCGGGTTGCTGCGCAGGTCGATGACCAGGCCGCGCAACTTGCCACCGGCCTGCGCCTTGAGGGCTTCGATCTTGGTTTCGAAATCGGCCGCGGTGTCGGCCTGGAATGCGCTGATGCGGATGTAGCCAAAGCCGGGCTCGAGCATCTTGCTGCGCACGCTGGCGATGCGGATGGTCTCGCGCTGGATGGTCACGTCGAACGGCTTGTCCTTGCCTTCGCGCACGATGGTCAAGGTGACCTTGCTGCCGGCGCTGCCGCGCAGCGGGCCGGAGTTGTCACCTTCGTCGGGCTTGAACGGCTTGCCGTCGATCGCGGTGATCACGTCGCCGGCCTTGATGCCGGCACGCGCAGCGGGCGTGTCGTCGATGGGTGCGATCACGCGCAGGCTGCCGTCGGGCTGGCGCATCAGCTCGACACCGACGCCGTCGTAGGCACCGCGCGACTGCTCCTCGAAGCTTTCCGCGTCGTCCTTGTCGAGGTAGACGCTGTGGGGGTCCAGGTCGAACAGCAGGCCACGGATCGCCGAATGCATCAGCTTGTCGTCGCCGACCGGTTCGACATAGGCCTGCTTGACCGCGTTGTAGACCGAGACGTAGCGGCGGATCTCTTCCAGCGGGACCTTGGACGCGGTGGTCTCGGCATCGGGCGATTCGATCGGCGCGTCCGCCGCTTCTGACGGACGGGCTGCGGGCGGACCGGCTTCAGGTGGAGTTTCCTGCGCCGCAACCGGCAACGCGACCGCAATGGCGAGGGCGAGCGGAACCAGGACAAGGTGGCGCAGGGACATGCACGAAACTCCACGGTCGTACGTCTGACAGGACGTCTTTGTTCGGTAGCGCCGACCATCCGGGACAGCCGCGCTGACGTCGATTATGGGCACGTTGGCGGCGGGCAATGGAAGCCTTTCGTTAATCCGTCGGACCGGCGGCTGCATGCATTCAGCGTCAGCGCCGCAGCCAGGCGCCCGGGTTCACCGGCGCGCCGTTCCGGCGCAGCTCGAAGTAAAGCGCCGGCCGCCCCTGACCGCCGGAATTGCCGACGGTGGCCACGGTATCGCCGCGCTTCACGCTGGCACCGACGTCCTTGAGCAGCGCGTCGTTGTGCGCGTACAGGCTCATGTAGCCATTGCCGTGGTCGACGATCAGCAGCAGGCCGTAGCCGGTCATCCATTCGGCGTAGACCACGCTGCCATCGGCCACGGCCTTGACCGGCGTGCCGGCGCTGGCCGCGATCAGCAGGCCGTCGCTGCCGCGGCCGTCGGGCATGGTCGCGCCGAAGCCCGCCAGCAACGCGCCCGACACCGGCCAGCCGAGCCCGCCCACCTGCGGCGCCGGCGCGCTGGCCACCACCACCGGTTTGCGCGGCGGAGTCTCGCCGCTGCCCCGGCGCGCTTCTTCGCGAGCGGCGCGTTCGGCGGCTGCACGGCGTTGCGCTTCGGCGCGGGCGGCGGCCACGCGCAACTTCTTCAGCAGTTGCTCCAGGCCCTTGGCATCGCGGCCGAGTGCGCGCTCGCGCGTGCTGCGATCCTTGTAGCGCTGGTCGAGCGAGGCGACCAGGGCGGCGCGTTGCTTGCGATCGGACTGCAATTCGCCCAACTGGCTGCGCTGTTGCTGGCGCGTGCTGTCGAGTTCGCTGCTGCGCTGCACGATCTGCGCCTGCAGCGTGTCGAGTTCCTTGAGCTGCGAGTTCAGTTCAGCGATACGGCGGGTGCGGTCGCGCTGCAGGTAGCCGTAATAGGCCAGCGTGCGGCTGCCCTCGGCGACGCTGTCCTGCGCCAGCAGCAACTTCAGCGGTGCGTCCTGACCTTGCAGGTAGGCGCCGCGCAGCAGCTGCGCCAGTTCCTGACGCTGGGTCACCATCCGCGCCTGCAGTGACTCGCGCTCCTGCTGCAGCTGCTGCAGCGACGACTGCTCGCGCGCCAGCCGCGCCTCGATCTCGCGCAGGCGACGGTTGGATTGCCCGACTTTCTCGTCGGCGTCGCGCAGCTTGCGCGAGGCATCGCCGCGCTGGCCTTCGATCTCGCGTCGCTCGTCGGCCACCGCCTTCAACTCGCGCTGGATCTTCTCCAGCTTGCGCTCGGCCTCGCGGCTGCTCTGTGCAACAACCGGCGTTGCCAGCGCCGCGGCGAGGCAGAAGGCAACGATGGCGAATGCACGCAGCAGTCGCATCGTCGAGGTAGTGGGCATCGTTGCGGTCAGCCCGCCAGCAGGCTCGTGCCGCTCATCTCCGCCGGTTTCGGCAGTCCGAGCAGGTCGAGGATGGTCGGGGCGACGTCGCGCAGGGCGCCGCCGCTGCGCAGCGTGGCCTGGCGCGGGCCCAGGTACACGAACGGCACCGGACCGACCGTGTGCGCGGTGTGCGGCTGGCCGGTGCTGGCGTCGCGCATCATTTCCAGGTTGCCGTGGTCGGCGGTGACCAGCAGCGCGCCGCCGGTGTCGCGCACGGCCTGGGCGATTGCGCCGATGGCGATGTCGACCGCCTCGGCAGCCTTGATCGCCGCGGCGATGTCGCCGGTGTGGCCGACCATGTCGGGGTTGGCGATGTTGCAGATGGCAACGTCGATGTCGCCGGAACGGATCGCCGCGGTCAGCTTGGCGGTGACTTCCGGGCAGCTCATTTCCGGCTGCAGGTCATAGGTCGCGACCTTCGGACTCGGCACCAGGATGCGGGTCTCGCCTTCGTAGGGATCCTCACGACCGCCACTGAAGAAGAAGGTGACGTGCGCGTACTTCTCGGTCTCGGCGATTCGCAGCTGCTTGAGGCCGTTGGCGGCCAGCACTTCGCCGAGGGTGTTGCGCAGGTCGTCCGGACCGAATGCGACCGGCGCCGGCAGGCGCGCGTCGTACTCGGTCAGGCAGACGAAGCGCGACAGCGCCGGACGGCGCGCAACGAAGCCGTCGAACGTCGGCGAGACGAACGCCGCGGTCAGCTGGCGCGCGCGATCGGCGCGGAAATTCATGAACACGATTGCATCGCCGTCGGCCATGGGCACGCTGCCCTCGATCACGGTCGGGGCGACGAACTCGTCGTTCTCGCCACGCTCATAGGCCTGCAGCAACGCTTCCACGGCACCGGTGGTGACGTGCTCGCTGCGCGCTTCGACCATCGCGTCCCAGGCGCGGCGCACGCGGTCCCAGCGCTGGTCGCGGTCCATCGCGTAGTAGCGGCCGCTGACGCTGGCGACGCGGGCGTTGCCCAGCTTCTGGCAGACATCGAGCAGGCGCTTGAGGCTGGGCTCGGCCGACCGCGGCGGCATGTCGCGGCCGTCGAGGAAGGCGTGCACGGCGACCTTGGCGACGCCGGCCTGGCGGGCCAGCTCGAGCATCGCGAAGATGTGGTTCTCGTGGCTGTGGACGCCGCCGGGCGAGAGCAGGCCCATCACGTGCAGCGTGCCGCCGTTGTTCTGCGCGGCCGCGCAGGCCGCACGCAGCTCCTCGTTGCCGAAGAAGCTGCCGTCTTCGATCGCCGCATCGACCCGGGTCAGGTCCTGGTAGACGATCCGGCCGGCGCCCAGGTTCATGTGGCCGACCTCGGAATTGCCCATCTGCCCGTCCGGCAGGCCGACGTGGCGGCCCTCGGTGTGGATCAGGGTGTGCGGGGCGCTGGCCAGCAGCGCGTGCCAGTTGGGCAGGGTGGCCTGGGCCAGGGCGTTGTCGGTCGGGTCTTCACGGTGGCCCCAGCCGTCGAGGATGAGCAGGACAACGGGTTTGGGGCGCACGGGGGAGGCTGACACGTCGGGGTTTCCCTGATCGGTAAAAGGGTGGGACGCTACGAAAGGTGACTTCGGGCACGGGCCTGGGCCGGCGCTGGCTGCGATTGTAACGAAGCGGCGTAAACCCAAGACGCCCTCACCGCATCACTAGCATTGAAGCCTGTCCCAGTCATGCCTGTTTCCAAAATGGAATCCCGAACGATGCGCATCCGCCCAGTTCTCGCCCTCCCTCTCGCCCTGGCCCTGTCCGCCCCCGCTGCCTTCGCCGCGCAGGACATCGACAAGGTCAACGGCAGCATCACCGTCGACGCCGGCCAGCAGGCCGGCAGCCTCGAAACCGTCAACGGCAGTATCAGGATCGGCTCGGGCGCGCGCACTGGCGACGCCGAAACGGTCAACGGCAGCATCACCGCCGGCGACAACGTCCAGGCCGGCGGCCTGGAAACCGTCAACGGCAGCATTCGCGTTGGCGAGAAGTCGCGCCTCGACGGCAAGCTGGAAACCGTCAACGGTGGCGTTTTCGTCGACCGCAACGGCGACGTCCGCGGCAGCATCGAGACCGTCAACGGTGCGATCGGCCTGGTCGACACCGATGTCGGCGGCGACATCAGCACCGTCAATGGCGACCTCACCGTCGGCGTCGATTCGCACGTGAAAGGTCGCATCCATTACACCAAGCCGAGCCAGAGCTGGTTCTCGATGAACAAGCGTGATCCCAAGGTGATCATCGGACCCAATGCCGTCGTTGATGGCCCGCTGGTGTTCGAGCGCAAGGTCACCCTGTACGTCCACAACACCGCCAAGACCGGCGCGATCACCGGTGCCACCGCGGTGCGCTACGACGGCGCCCTGCCGCCGGAGTAAGCCGGCCGCGGTCGTCCCGGCACAGCGAGGGACCTGACTTCTGCGCAAGCCGCGCGGAAGCAGGTCCCTCACTTCGTTCTGGACGGCAACAGGGCCGCGATGGCGCGACAAACTGTCGGACCCGGCACGTCGCCGGCCCGGACTTGGGGCCTAGAATGGAATTCCGCACCTGCCGTCTCACGACCCGGTGCGGTTGGTCCATTCCGGAGGTCTCATGTCCCGCACGTCCCTGCTTACCGCCGCAATCGTCGGCACGCTGGCGCTGGCCGCCTGCTCCAAGCCCGAGGCCGATGCGCCGACGGCCGCGACGCCCGCCCCGGCTTCCACTGCCGCTCCTGCCGACCCCGGCAGCAGTCATCCCTTCGGCGACACGATCAACGCCGCCGATTTCGCCGAGCACGTGAAGACGCTGGCGTCGGACGAATTCGAAGGTCGCGCCCCCGGCAGCGCCGGCGAGGACAAGACCGTCGCCTACCTGGAAGCGCAGTTCAAGCGCATTGGCCTGCAGCCCGGCAACGGCGACAGCTACGTGCAGACCGTACCGATGGTGGAGACCGTCGCCAACGAAGGCACCGTGGTCAAGCTCGACGTGAAGGGCCAGCCGCGCGAGCTGAAGTTCGGCAGCGACATGGTGATCGGCACGCGCACCGGCAAGAACGAAGTCAAGGTCGACGGCAGCGAACTGGTGTTCGTCGGCTACGGCGTCAACGCGCCCGAGCAGAAGTGGAACGACTACGCCGGCGTCGACGTCAAGGGCAAGACCGTGGTGATGTTCGTCAACGACCCCGGTTTCCATGGCCAGGATCCGAAGCTGTTCGAAGGCAAGCGGATGACCTACTACGGCCGCTGGACCTACAAGTTCGAAGAGGCCGCACGCCAGGGCGCAGCGGCAGCGCTGATCATCCACGACAGCGATGGCGCCTCCTACGGCTGGGACGTGGTGAAGAATTCCTGGTCGGGCGCGCAGTTCGACCTGCCGGCCAAGGACGATCCGGAACCGCGCCTGCCGGTGCAGGGCTGGATCACCGGCGATGTCGCCCGCACCTTGTTGTCGTCGCTCGGGCAGAACCTCGACGAGCTCTACAAGGCGGCCGGCAAGCCCGGATTCAAGGCCATTCCGTTGCAGGCGAAGCTGTCGGTCGACCTGAAGAGCACCATCAGCGAGAAGTCCTCGCGCAACGTGGTCGCACGCCTGCCCGGTGCCAAGCGCCCGGACGAGACCGTCGTCTACATGGCGCACTGGGACCACCTGGGCAACCACGGCCACGAAGGGCACGGCGAAGCCGCGCCCGCCGGCAGCGACAACATCTACAACGGTGCCGTCGACAACGCGACCGGCGTGGCCGGCATCCTCGAGATCGCCGAAGCCTTCAGCAAGCAGCAGCCGCCGCCGGATCGCTCGCTGCTGTTCCTGGCGGTGACGCTGGAAGAGTCGGGCCTGCTGGGTTCGAAGTACTACGTCGCCCATCCGACCGTTCCGCTCGACAAGACGGTGGCCGTGATCAATCTCGATGCGATGCCGGTGATCGGCAAGGCGCGTGACATGACCGTGGTCGGCTTCGGCAGCTCCGAGCTCGAGGACATCCTCAAGACGGTCGCCGATGGCCAGCAGCGCGTGCTGCATGCCGAAGCCACGCCGGAGGATGGCTTCTACTTCCGCTCCGATCACTTCAACTTCGCCAAGGCCGGCGTGCCGGCGCTGTACGCCAAGGGCGGCGATGACCTGATCGACGGCGGCATGGAAGCCGGTCAGAAGGCCCAGGTCGACTACCGCGACAACCGCTACCACAAGCCCGGCGATCAGTACGATCCGTCGTGGAAGCTCGACGGCGTCATCCAGGACCTGGATGCGCTTTACGGTGTCGGCAAGACCTTGGCGGGCAGCGAGCAGTGGCCCAACTGGTACGAGGGCAATGCCTTCCGCGCCGCCCACGACAAGCTGATGAAGCCCGCGGCGAAGTAGCACCGCGTCGCTTGCAGCAGCCGCAACGGCGCCCCGGCAGTGGGGCGCCGTTGTCATTTCGGATACGCTGGCGCCTCATTCAGCCGGGGAATGCCATGACGCTCGCCACTGCCTACGTCTGTGTCCTGATCGCCGCCGTGCTGCCCTACCTGTGGGTCGCCATCGCCAAGACCAGCGGCGAGCGCTACGACAACCGCGACCCGCGCCGCTGGCAGGAACGCCAGCAGAGCCAGCGTTCGCTCCGCGCCAGTGCCGCGCAGCTCAACAGTTACGAAGCGTTCGCGCCGTTCGCCGCGGGCGTGATCATGGCCCAGCTGGCGGGCGTGCCGCATGCGCAGATCGGCACGCTGTCGATCGCGTTCATCGTCTTCCGTGTGCTGCACGGCCTGCTCTATATCAGCGGTCGCCACCTGCTGCGCACCGCCGCCTGGTTCGCCGGCTACGTCTGCGTGCTCTGGCTGCTGGTGCAGGCAGCGTTGCACATCACTCCCTGACATCCCTGTAACCGCGCGCGGCGGTCACGCCGCGCCTTGCCTGTCGTCCCCCACATGCAAACCCCCGCCGAGTCCACTTTGTCCGCCTTGCACGAAACGCTCAGGCGTGACGGCTTCAGCTTTGTCGCCGGCTCGGTGATGCGGGAGCTGTTCGAGCAGCGCCACGCGCTCGACGACTGGGCGCGTTTCGCCGCCAGCTGGGACGACCTGGCACCCGATGCCTACCTGGCCAGCGTCGGCCACAACCGCAGCCGCCGCTACGCGGTGTTCGCTGCCGGCAGCAGCGGCGAAATCGTGCGCCAGCCGCACCAGCCGCATTACCAGAGCCGCGACTACAACAACCTGCAGGGCGGCATCGAGCGCTGGTTCGAACCGGTGCTACCGGACGTTGCCGGGAGCTACAGTCTTCGCACGATCCTGGAGTTCTGCCGTGACTTCTATGGCGACCTGTCGCCGGACGTCGCGGCCTGGCATATCGAACTCCATCAGTTCCGCATCGAGGCCCGGCCCGGCCAACCCGGCCAGCCGACGCCGGAAGGCGTGCACCGCGACGGCGTCAACTACGTCCTGGTGCTGCTGATCGACCGGCACAACATCGTCAGCGGAACCACCACCATCCACGCCGCCGATGGCCGCGAGCTGGGCAGCTTCACGCTGACCCATGCGATGGATGCCGCTCTGGTCGATGATTCCCGGGTGTTCCATGGCGTGACCGCCGTGGAAGCACAGGATCCCGGGCAGCCGTCGCATCGCGACGTGCTGGTGGTGACCTTGCGCGCCGCGGCCTGAGTCGCACCCCGCCAGATAATCCACCACGGCGGGCATTAACTTGCCGGCATTAACTTGCGGGCATTGACTTTCCTGCGCGCAAAAAGAAACCCCCAGCCTGTTGGCTGGGGGTTTCGGGGTAAAGCCCCTGGCGATGACCTACTCTTGCATGGCTTAAGCCACACTACCATCGGCGCATGTGCGTTTCACTTCCGAGTTCGGAATGGGATCGGGTGGGACCACACAGCTATTATCACCAGGGAGAGGGTGGAGGGTCGCGGATCTCGATGTACTGAGTCGCGCACACGCTCTCGTTGGTTTGCTTTCACGGGATGAACTCCGTGTCGGCGAATGGGTTGGGAATTGTAGCAAGTTTTTGGCGAATGGTGTCCGACGCGTCGGAAGCCAAAGCAACTTGAGGTTATATGGTCAAGCCACACGGATCATTAGTACAGGTTAGCTCAATGCATTGCTGCACTTACACACCCTGCCTATCAACCACCTGGTCTTGATGGTTCCTTTAGGGGACTTAAAGTCCCGGGAGATCTCATCTTGAGGCGCGCTTCCCGCTTAGATGCTTTCAGCGGTTATCGCTTCCGAACATAGCTACCCGGCAGTGCCACTGGCGTGACAACCGGAACACCAGAGGTTCGTCCACTCCGGTCCTCTCGTACTAGGAGCAGCCCTCTCAAATCTCCAACGCCCACGACAGATAGGGACCGAACTGTCTCACGACGTTCTGAACCCAGCTCGCGTACCACTTTAAATGGCGAACAGCCATACCCTTGGGACCGACTACAGCCCCAGGATGTGATGAGCCGACATCGAGGTGCCAAACACCGCCGTCGATATGAACTCTTGGGCGGTATCAGCCTGTTATCCCCGGAGTACCTTTTATCCGTTGAGCGATGGCCCTTCCATACAGAACCACCGGATCACTAAGACCTACTTTCGTACCTGCTTGATCCGTCGATCTTGCAGTCAAGCACGCTTATGCCTTTGCACACAGTGCGCGATGTCCGACCGCGCTGAGCGTACCTTCGTGCTCCTCCGTTACACTTTGGGAGGAGACCGCCCCAGTCAAACTACCCACCATACACGGTCCCCGATCCGGATTACGGACCTAGGTTAGAACGTCAAGCACTTCAGGGTGGTATTTCAAGGATGGCTCCGCCGAAGCTAGCGCCTCGGTTTCATAGCCTCCCACCTATCCTACACAGAAGAACTCAACGTTCAGTGTAAAGCTATAGTAAAGGTTCACGGGGTCTTTCCGTCTTGCCGCGGGAACGCTGCATCTTCACAGCGATTTCAATTTCACTGAGTCTCGGGTGGAGACAGCGCCGCTGTCGTTACGCCATTCGTGCAGGTCGGAACTTACCCGACAAGGAATTTCGCTACCTTAGGACCGTTATAGTTACGGCCGCCGTTTACCGGGGCTTCGATCAAGAGCTTCGCCTTGCGGCTGACCCCATCAATTAACCTTCCGGCACCGGGCAGGCGTCACACCCTATACGTCCACTTTCGTGTTTGCAGAGTGCTGTGTTTTTGATAAACAGTCGCAGCGGCCTGGTCACTGCGGCCCCTCCCAGCTATTCACCAGAAAGGGCGCACCTTCTCCCGAAGTTACGGTGCTATTTTGCCTAGTTCCTTCACCCGAGTTCTCTCAAGCGCCTTAGAATTCTCATCCTGCCCACCTGTGTCGGTTTACGGTACGGTCTGCGTAAGCTGAAGCTTAGGAGCTTTTCCTGGAAGCGTGATATCGGTTGCTTCGCCCTAATGGGCTGGTCCTTAGTCTCAACGTTGCTCCCCCGGATTTGCCAAAGGGAACCGCCTCAACTCTCTCACCGGGACAACCAACGCCCGGCCAACCTAACCTTCTCCGTCCCTCCATCGCACTTACGCGAGGTGCTGGAATATTAACCAGCTTCCCATCGACTACGCATTTCTGCCTCGCCTTAGGGGCCGACTCACCCTGCGTCGATTAACGTTGCGCAAGGAAACCTTGGGCTTTCGGCGTGCGGGCTTTTCACCCGCATTATCGTTACTCATGTCAGCATTCGCACTTCCGATACCTCCAGCGGACTTCTCAATCCACCTTCAACGGCTTACGGAACGCTCCTCTACCGCGCATAACCAAAGTTATGCACCCCAAGCTTCGGTTCACTGCTTAGCCCCGTTAAATCTTCCGCGCAGACCGACTCGACCAGTGAGCTATTACGCTTTCTTTAAAGGGTGGCTGCTTCTAAGCCAACCTCCTGGCTGTCTGTGCCTTTCCACATCGTTTTCCACTTAGCAGTGAATTTGGGACCTTAGCTGTGGGTCTGGGTTGTTTCCCTTTTCACGACGGACGTTAGCACCCGCCGTGTGTCTCCCCTACATTCTGTCCTGGTATTCGGAGTTTGCCATGGTTTGGTAAGTCGCAATGACCCCCTAGCCATAACAGTGCTCTACCCCCAGGAAGATTCATAGGAGGCGCTACCTAAATAGCTTTCGAGGAGAACCAGCTATCTCCGGGTTCGATTAGCTTTTCACTCCTAATCACACCTCATCCCCTACCTTTGCAACGGGAGTGGGTTCGGGCCTCCAGTTGATGTTACTCAACCTTCACCCTGGGCATGACTAGATCACCCGGTTTCGGGTCTACTGCCCGCGACTATGCGCCCTTATCAGACTCGGTTTCCCTTCGCCTCCCCTATACGGTTAAGCTCGCCACGAACAGTAAGTCGCTGACCCATTATACAAAAGGTACGCCGTCACCCTTGCGGGCTCCGACTGCTTGTACGCACACGGTTTCAGGGTCTATTTCACTCCCTTCACGGGGTTCTTTTTCGCCTTTCCCTCACGGTACTGGTTCACTATCGGTCGGTCAGGAGTATTTAGCCTTGGAGGATGGTCCCCCCATGTTCAGACAGGGTTTCTCGTGCCCCGCCTTACTCGATTTCATTGGAAGAGCTCTTTCGCATACCGGGCTGTCACCGTCTATGGCCAACCTTTCCAGGTTGTTTTGCTAGAACTCAATCAACTTAAGGGCTGGTCCCCGTTCGCTCGTCACTACTCAGGGAATCTCGGTTGATTTCTTTTCCTCCGGGTACTTAGATATTTCAGTTCTCCGGGTTTGCCTCGTACAGCTATGTATTCACTGCACGATACCTCTTGCGAGGTGGGTTTCCCCATTCGGACATTGCGGGATCAATGCTTGTTGCCAGCTCCCCCGCACTTTTCGCAGGCTGCCACGTCCTTCATCGCCTCTGACCGCCAAGGCATCCACCGTGTGCGCTTATTCGCTTGACCATATAACCCCAAGTTGCCTTGGAGCTACATTCGGACCGGGGGTACAAAGCCCGATCTGGAATATAACGACTCAATTAATAAAGTGTCCGAAGACACTCGCCTTAGCCTCACGACACGTCATGGACACAATTCGTCTCAAAACGCTCGCTACAATTCCCAATTTTCAAAGAACGCAAATGGGCCTCAACGCCCAACTGCTTCAATATTTGATGTGTGCGCAATCAGAGTTTCGTTCGGGAGCAAACCACTAAGTGGTGGTGGGTCTGGGAGGACTCGAACCACCGGCCTCACCCTTATCAGGGGCGCTCTAACCACCTGAGCTACAGACCCAAAGTGTTTCCCGCCGGCGTAAGCGCCAGGCAAGGGTCTTCGCCCAAGGTGGTGGAGCTTGTCGGGATCGAACCGACGACCCCCTGCTTGCAAAGCAGGTGCTCTCCCAGCTGAGCTAAAGCCCCATCGAATTCCCTGGAGGGATCCGGGGACGCTCCCGCAGCCACCCCTTTGGGCGACCCGGAACTCTGAATGCAGGTTACTTGTGCGGACGTCCGACCAGCAATTTGCTGTCTTTAGTCTCTAAAGGAGGTGATCCAGCCGCACCTTCCGATACGGCTACCTTGTTACGACTTCACCCCAGTCATCGGCCACACCGTGGCAAGCGCCCTCCCGAAGGTTAAGCTACCTGCTTCTGGTGCAACAAACTCCCATGGTGTGACGGGCGGTGTGTACAAGGCCCGGGAACGTATTCACCGCAGCAATGCTGATCTGCGATTACTAGCGATTCCGACTTCATGGAGTCGAGTTGCAGACTCCAATCCGGACTGAGATAGGGTTTCTGGGATTGGCTCGCCCTCGCGGGTTTGCAGCCCTCTGTCCCTACCATTGTAGTACGTGTGTAGCCCTGGCCGTAAGGGCCATGATGACTTGACGTCATCCCCACCTTCCTCCGGTTTGTCACCGGCGGTCTCCTTAGAGTTCCCACCATTACGTGCTGGCAACTAAGGACAAGGGTTGCGCTCGTTGCGGGACTTAACCCAACATCTCACGACACGAGCTGACGACAGCCATGCAGCACCTGTGTCACGGTTCCCGAAGGCACCAATCCATCTCTGGAAAGTTCCGTGCATGTCAAGGCCAGGTAAGGTTCTTCGCGTTGCATCGAATTAAACCACATACTCCACCGCTTGTGCGGGCCCCCGTCAATTCCTTTGAGTTTCAGTCTTGCGACCGTACTTCCCAGGCGGCGAACTTAACGCGTTAGCTTCGATACTGAGGGCCAAGTTGCCCCCAACATCCAGTTCGCATCGTTTAGGGCGTGGACTACCAGGGTATCTAATCCTGTTTGCTCCCCACGCTTTCGTGCCTCAGTGTCAGTGCTGGTCCAGGGTGTCGCCTTCGCCACAGATGTTCCTCCCGATATCTACGCATTTCACTGCTACACCGGGAATTCCACACCCCTCTACCGCACTCTAGTCAGCCAGTTTCCAATGCAGTTCCCAGGTTGAGCCCAGGGCTTTCACATCAGACTTAACAAACCACCTACGCACGCTTTACGCCCAGTAATTCCGAGTAACGCTTGCACCCTTCGTATTACCGCGGCTGCTGGCACGAAGTTAGCCGGTGCTTATTCTTCCGGTACCGTCATAACTCCGGGTTATTAACCCGAAGCTTTTCTTTCCGGACAAAAGTGCTTTACAACCCGAAGGCCTTCTTCACACACGCGGCATGGCTGGATCAGGCTTGCGCCCATTGTCCAATATTCCCCACTGCTGCCTCCCGTAGGAGTCTGGACCGTGTCTCAGTTCCAGTGTGGCTGATCATCCTCTCAGACCAGCTACGGATCGTCGCCTTGGTGGGCCTTTACCCCGCCAACTAGCTAATCCGGCATCGGCTCATCTATCTGCGTGAGGCCCGAAGGTCCCCCACTTTCTCCCGTAGGACGTATGCGGTATTAGCGTAAGTTTCCCTACGTTATCCCCCACAAATAGGCAGATTCCGATGCATTCCTCACCCGTCCGCCACTCGCCACCCACAGTATTGCTACTGCTGTGCTGCCGTTCGACTTGCATGTGTTAGGCCTGCCGCCAGCGTTCACTCTGAGCCAGGATCAAACTCTTCACTTAAAATTGCATGGATCCGAAGATCCAAATTTTTTGAGTGCAAAGCTCGTTCCAGGCACCAATTACTCGCTTGCATTTGCATGCATTTGAATCGTTGTTGCTTGGTACGAACATCTGCTCAATGGACAACCATCCACTAGCCAGACGTCCGCACAAGTTACCTGCGCACACTGTCAAAGATCTTCGGGGCCGGCCTCAGCGCCTTTCCCGTCTCACCCCGCCGCACCAAAGTGCCCGAGGGAGCCGACTATCTTACAGCGAATTTCGATTCCGTCAACACCGTGTCGAAATCTTTTTTCGCTTCCGTTGGTCCGTTCAGCCGTCCTTCCGGACTGCCCCGGGACCACCGGGCCGCGCATCTTACAGCATGTTCGAGAACCGTCAACCGCCTCGTTCCACACCGTCTTTTCCGCGTCCCGCCGCGTGAAGTTCACCGTGGCGGGGCGCGCATTGTGCACATGCACAACGCGCATTGGAAGGGGTAAATCGAAAAATTCTTTGCGAATTTTTTGTTGACGTTTGCGATGAGTGGGTTCATCGCGTTGTGTGGCGGTGATTGCGCGTGTTGCGAGTGAGATTGGCTGCACGCGACAACAGCAAAAGCAGCCCTCTTCCGCGCCTTCGGCGCACCTTCTCCCGCAAGGGGAGAAGCAAGAGCACGTACTTACGCTGCGATCAGGCGCACGCGTGCAAACGTGCGCTTGCCTACAGCGAGCACACCTTCGAAGCCTGGCGCGAACACACGTTGTGCATCTTCGATCACTTCACCGTCGATTCGCACCGCGCGCTCCTTGAGCTTGCGGTTCGCTTCGGAGTTGCTTGGCGTAAGACCCGCAGCCGTCAGCAGCGCTGCAATGCGCATGCCTTCGGCCGGAACCTGCACGTCCGTCAGCGGCAACGAAGCGGTATCGCCCTCGCCGCGTACCGCGGCATTCCAGCCAGCCACCGCCTGTTCCGCGGCCGATTCGCCGTGGAAACGCGCCGCCAGCTCGCGTGCCAGGCGCATCTTCAGGTCGCGCGGGTTCAGTTGCCCCGCTTCTATGTCGGCGCGCAGCTTCGCCGCCTCCGCCATCGATATCGCGAAGCTGAGCAGGTCGATCCAGCGCCACATCAGCACGTCGTCGATCTTCATCGTCTTGGTGACGATGTCGATCGCCGGTTCATTGATGCCTATGTAGTTGCCCAGCGACTTGGACATCTTGTTGACGCCGTCCAGGCCCTCCAGCAGCGGCATGGTCAGCACGATCTGCGGCGGCTGGCCGTGGTGCTCCTGCAGGCCGCGGCCCATCAGCAGGTTGAACTTCTGGTCGGTGCCGCCGAGCTCGACGTCGGCCTTGAGCGCCACCGAGTCGTAACCCTGGACCAGCGGATAGAGGAATTCATGGATCGCGATCGACTGCTGGGCGGCATAGCGCTTGGCGAAGTCGTCGCGCTCGAGCATGCGCGCCACCGTGTGCTGGGCGGCCAGCTTGATCATGTCGGCCGCGTCCATCTTGCTGAACCACTCGGAGTTGAAGCGGACCTCGGTGCGCTCCTTGTCCAGGACCTTGAAGACCTGGTCGGCATAGGTCTGGGCGTTGGCCAGTACGTCCTCTCGGGTCAGCGGCTTGCGGGTGACGTTCTTGCCGGTCGGGTCGCCGATCATTCCGGTGAAGTCGCCGATCAGGAAGATCACCTGGTGCCCCAGGTCCTGGAACTGGCGCATCTTGTTCAGCAGGACCGTATGGCCGATATGCAGGTCCGGGGCGGTCGGATCGAAGCCGGCCTTGATCCGCAGGGGGCGGCCCAGCTTGAGGCGGGCCTCCAGCTCCTCGCGCTTGAGGATCTCGTCGGCACCGCGGCCGATCAGGTCTAGGGCGTCTTGGACGGAGGCTGGGGACTGGGGGGACAAGGCTGGGACTCGCAATGTGAATGGTGAACGCGAAGTGCGATCACCGTCATGGATTCGGGTTAAACCAAAGTTAAACATCCGGCTATCGAGCTGTGACGAAAAACCCTATTCAGGACAAGGGTTTGACGCACACTTCTCGCGTCACTATGGTAACGCGGCAACGCGGCCTTCACACCAGCGCGCGAGATACCTCAAATGACAGCACACGATAGCGGTACGGAACGGCGCGAGCGCCTCAAGGCCCTGCGCGAAGCCGCTCTGCACCGACCGGTGCTGGCCACAGGCGCTTCCAATGGTTTCAACGGTCGCTGGTCGCGTCGCCAGTGGGCTCACGCCAGCCTGTTCGCGACGCTCGGCGTTCTGGTTGCCGCCATTGTCCCCGGTTTCGGTCCCGCTGCCAGCAAGCAGCCGCTGCATACGCAGCGCAGCTCGCTTGCGCTTGCCTTGCCGCCGCTGCCGCTGTCGCGCCTGAAAGGCCACAACGGTGACAGCTGGCAGATCGTCCGCATCGAGCGCGGCCAGACGCTGGGCGCGGTGTTCGAGGATCTCGATCTGCCGGTCGCCACCATGCACCGGATCCTGGACGAGTCGGGCGACAAGGCGATCCTGACCCGTCTCAAGCCCGGCACCGAACTCGCGTTCGACCTGCCGCAGGGCGCCAACGGCCAACCGGCCGAGCTGCGCACGTTCCGTTACGACCGCGACGACAGCCACCGCGTCGAACTGAGCCTGGCCGGCGACAAGGTCACCGAGAAGGTGCTGGTCCGCCCGACCGAGAGCCGCACGGTGGTCATCAGCGGCAAGGTCGGCAAGTCGCTGTTCCGCTCGGGCCGCAAGCTCGGCCTGTCGGGCAGCAACATCAACACGCTGACCGACGAGATCTTCAAGTACGACATCGACTTCAACGAAGACGTCGGCGCCGACGACCGCTTCAGCGTGGTGGTCGAGCAGACCTGGCGCGAAGGCGAACTGCTGCGCACCGGTCCGGTGCTGGCGGCCACCTTCACCACCGGCGGCAAGCTCCACACCGGTTTCCGCTTCGAGCGCAACGGCAAGTCCGAGTACTTCACCGGCGACGGCCGTCCGCTGAAGAAGAGCTTTATCCGCATGCCGATCCCGTATGCGCGCCTGACCTCGAACTTCGGCACCCGCAAGCACCCGGTGCTGGGCCGCACCCGCATGCACAAGGGCGTCGACTATGCCGCGCGCACCGGCACGCCGATCATGGCTGCCGGCGACGCACGCGTGCAGTCGGCCGGCTGGATGGGCGGCTACGGCAACGCGGTCGTCCTCGACCACGGCCGCGGCTACACCACGCTGTACGGCCACATGTCGCGCATCGGCAAGATCCGTCCGGGCCAGCGCATCGCCCAGGGCACGGTGATCGGCTACGTCGGCACCACCGGCATGTCGACCGGCCCGCACCTGCATTACGAGTTCCGCGTCAACGGCGTGCACCGCAACCCGCTGTCGATCACCATGCCGCCGCCGGAGCCGCTGTCGGGCGCCGCGCTGGCGCAGTTCCGCGCCCAGACCGGCGTCGCCCTGGCACGGATCCAGAAGGTCGAGAACATCATCTACGCCGACGCAGATGCGCCGGCTCCGGCGCCCGCCGCGGCGCCTGGCAAGGCCAGGAAGCCCGCCAAGACCAAGGCCTGACGTGCCCGCGCTCCGCGCCGGCCCGCCCGGCAGCCCAGTCGATGGCCTGTTCGTCGGCCTGATCTCGGGCACCAGCGCCGACGGCATCGATGCCGCGCTGGTGCGCTTCTCGCAACACGACGTCGAATTGCTCCTGGGCCGTACCTACGGCTGGGACGCGGGGATCCGCGAGCGCCTGGTGGCGCTGGGCCAGGGCGGCGAAGCGCAATCACTCGATGAGATCGGCACGCTCGACGTGCAGATCGGCGAGGCCTTCGCCGCGGCCACACGAAAGCTGCTTGATGAGGCCGGCGTCGGCCCGGAGCAGGTGCTTGCGCTCGGCTCGCACGGGCAGACCGTGCGCCATCGCCCCGAAGGCGCCCGCTTCAACGGCCAGCACCCTTTCACCTGGCAGCTCGGCGACGGCAACCTGATCGCCGAGCGCACCGGCATCACCACGGTCGCCGACTTCCGTCGCCGCGATGTCGCCGCCGGCGGCCATGGCGCGCCGCTGTTGCCTGCGTTGCACGCCGCCCTGCTGCACAGCGCGGGTGAACAGCGCGCGGTGCTCAACCTGGGTGGCATCGCCAATTTCACGCTGCTGCCGGCGCAGGGCCAGGTGCGAGGTTTCGATACCGGCCCGGCCAACTGCCTGCTCGATGCCTGGTGCCAGCGCCACACCGGCCAGCCCTACGATGCCGGCGGTGCGTTCGCGGCACGCGGGCGCCCGGATGCCGAACTGCTGGCGCGCCTGCTCGACGATCCCTGGTTCATGCTGCCGCCGCCGAAGAGCACCGGCCGCGAGCACTTCCATCTCGACTGGCTGCAGGCACGGCTTTCAGGCACGCATGCCGCGGCCGACGTGCAGGCGACGCTGCTGGAACTGAGCGCGATCACCATTGCCGATGCCCTCCTCGCCCACCAGCCCGACACCCGTCGCGTGCTGGCTTGCGGTGGCGGCGTGCATAACCCGCGCCTGCTTGCGGCGATCGGCCAGCATCTGCCTGGCGCAACCGTCGAATCGACCGCACGCCATGGCGTCGACCCGGACTTCGTCGAGGCCATGGGCTTCGCTTGGCTGGCCCGGCAAACCCTGTCCGGCTTGCCCGGCAACCTGCCCAGCGTCAGTGGTGCCCGCGGTCCGCGCGTGCTCGGGGCGATTTTTCCGGCCTGACGTGGCGCCTTCCGGGCCGATCGTGCCTCAGGACTTCTTGACGAAAGCGAGCAGGTCGCGGTCGATATCGGTCAGGCCCTGCTGTTCAAGCGTCGGCGTTTTCACGTCTGCGGGCCGTTCGACACGGCCGATCAGGGCATAGCCGGGGTCGCTGGGAATCCCCTCGAGCGCCGAGATCGCAGCCTGCAGGGCCATCGCGTCGCTGTCGGTGAAACGCGCGGCAATCTCGGCTTCGATGGCAAACAGGCCATGCTCGAGCAGATGCATCAGCGACTCCTGCAGACCCCAGCCACGCTGGTTGGCGACGCGCTTGATGCGGTCGAGCAGCAGGGGGTCGATGTCGTGCAGGATGATGTCGGTCATGGGTACTCCTTCACGGGCAGCGTGCTTCCAGGTGCACGGGCTATCCGGTTAAACCATTGGCCGCAGGCGCACGAGGCGCCGCGCCGGGACGGCGCACGGCCAGTATCAGGCAAAGCAGCAACGCAGGCACGCCGATAAGGGCCGTACCCACGAAGAATAGCGAATAGGCGTCGAGCAAACTGCGCCCCACTTCCAAGTGCTCGACCGCGACCCCGGACAGCCCCTTCAGGAACTTGCCCGGCAGGGCGTAGAACGAGCTGAGCAGGGCGTACTGGGTGGCGGTGTAGCCGACGTTGGTCAGGCTCGACATGTAGCCGATCAGGGCCACGCCGGCGAAGCCGTTGCAGAAGTTGTCGATCACCATCGCCGCGGTGAACACGCCCGGGTCCGCTCCGTGGTGGGCGAGGTAGGCGAAGGCAAGATTGGAGGCGGGGCCGAGCACGGCACCGGCCAGCAGCGTGGCGATGAAGCCGAAGCGCAGCGCCGACAGGCCGGCCGCGGCAATGCCGACGATGGTCGCCACCAGGCCGAACGAACCGCGCACGGCGCCGACGGTTTCCTTGTCGATCCCGAGGTCCGCATAGAACGGGTTGGCCATCGGGCCGAAGACAAAATCCGGCATCCGGTACAGGCTGATCGTCACCAGCATCAGCAGCGCCCAGCTGCCGTGATCGCGGAAGAACACCACGAACGGACCGACCAGGGCGTCGTACAGGCCCTTGGCGGTGAACAGCGCCGGATGCGACGTCTTCGCCGCCAGCACGCTGGACGCAGGTTCGCGCGCGGCCAGGGTCGCGACCATGCCCACGGCCATCAGCGCGGCCATCAGCTCGTACGACACCGACCAGCCGACATGGGCGGCGAAGATCAGGATCAGGGCGTCGGTGACCAGCAGCGCGCCGCGGTAGCCCAGCGCCGAAGTCGAGGTCAGCAGGCCCTGCTGCTCGTTGCTGTCGGCGATCTCGATGCGCCAGGCGTCGATGACGATGTCCTGGGTGGCCGAGGCAAAGGCCACCACCAGCGCCAGCACGCCGAACACCAGCAACTGGTCGACCACGACACCGGCCAGCACCAGTTGCCCCTGCTGGGGCTGCACCAGCGCCATGCCAACCAGGGCCACGGCGACCACGATCTGCGACAGCAGCATCCAGCCGCGGCGGCGGCCGAGCCAGCGGCCGAGCACGGGCGCATCGAGCTTGTCGACCAGTGGCGCCCACAGGAACTTCAGCGAATAGGCCAGCCCCACCCACGACAGGAAACCGATCGTCGACAGCTCGATGGCGTTTTCGCGCATCCAGAAGCCGAGCGTGTTGCCGACCAGGTACAGCGGGATGCCCGAGCTGAAGCCCAGCAGCAGCATCACCAGCACCTTGGGCTGGCTCAGGTTGGCCAGCACCAGTCGCCAGCCTTTGGGCGCCGGCTTGGCGGCGACAGCGACGTCAGAGCTCATAGTCGACCGTGAAAGGGGCGTGGTCGGAGAAGCGCGGGTCGCGCGAGATCGAGCAGGCCTTCAGCTTGTCGCGCAGCGACGGCGTCGCCAGCTGGTAGTCGATGCGCCAACCGACGTTGTTGGCGCGTGCGGCGCCGCGGTTGCTCCACCAGGTGTAGTCCTGGCCGTCGACGTGCAGCGCGCGGTAGGCATCGACCCAGCCGCTGTCTTCGGCACACAGGCCGTTGAGCCACTCGCGCTCGGGCGGCAGGCAGCCGGAGTTCTTCTGGTTGCTGGTCCAGTTCTTGATGTCCAGGCGCGAGCGGACGATGTTCCAGTCGCCGCACAGCACGTAGTCGCGGCCGCTTGCGAGCCATTCGTCCAGGCGCGGCTTGAGCCACTCCATGACTTCGAACTTGAAGCCCTGGCGTTCGTCGCCGGAGGAACCGGAGGGAATGTAGAACGACACCACGCTGAGGTTGCCAAAGCGCGCTTCGATGTAGCGGCCTTCATCGTCGAACGGTGCCCAGCCCATCGCGGTGCGCACTTCATCGGGCTCGCGGCGGCTGTAGATCGCCACGCCGCTGTAGCCCTTCTTGGTGCTGGCGTCCTTGAACCACGCCTTGTAACCGTCGGGGCGGAACTCCGATTTCAAGCCGTCCGCATCACCAAGCTGGTGTTCCTGCGCCTTGGTTTCCTGAACGCACAACACGTCGGCATCCTGGGAGCGGAACCAGTCGAAGAAGCCCTTGTTGGCGGCCGACCGCAGGCCATTGGCGTTGAAGCTGATGATGCGCATGCGCACTCCATGACGGTGTGCGGCGATCATAGCCCGGACGCGGCAGGCAGGGCCTATCATTCCCGCCATGCCAGCGCCTGCGCCATCCGTCCAAGTCGCCACCCGCGTGAGCGTCGCCTGCGTCCTCGACGAGACCATGGCCGCTGCGGTGCGGGAGCTTCGCGTCGGCGAGGACCAGTACCGCTACGTTGGCGACACCGCCTTCAACCTGGCCGACAGCCTGCGCGACCCGATGAGCGAGGCAATGGCGGTGCTGGACGACGACCGTGTCGTCGGCTTCTACCGTCTCGACTTCGCCCCCAATGCCGTCGCTGGCCGGCCCATGCACGCCCCCAGCGTTGGCCTGCGCGCGTTCGTGATCGAACACGACCAGCAGGGGCGTGGCCTCGGCACGCAGGCCATGGTGGCCTGTTGCGCCGACCTGCGCCGGCGCCATCCCGATCGCGCCTTGCTGGTGCTGACCGTCAACTGCAACAACCACCCCGCGATCGCCGCCTACCGCAAAGTCGGCTTCGTCGACACCGGCGAACTCTACCAGGGCGGCAGCGCCGGTCCGCAGCACCTGATGTACTTCCCCCTTCACTGACAACGCTCCTTCCATGACCGACCATCGCACCCGCTTCCTGCAACTCGCCCTGCGCGCCGAGGCCCTGCGCTTCGGCGAGTTCACCCTCAAGTCCGGTCGCCAGAGTCCGTACTTCTTCAACGCCGGTCGCTTCGACTCCGGCACGGCCCTGGCCGAGCTGGCCGCCTGTTATGCCGATGCGATCGATGGCCATGGGGTCGGCTTCGACCTGCTGTTCGGTCCGGCCTACAAGGGCATCCCGCTGGCCACCGCGCTGGCGTGCGAGTACGCGCGCCGCGGCCGCGACCTGCCGCTGGCGTTCAACCGCAAGGAAGCCAAGACCCACGGCGAAGGCGGCAGCCTGATCGGCGCGCCGCTGCAGGGCCGCAAGGTGCTGATCGTCGATGACGTGATCACGGCCGGGACGGCGATCCGCGAAGCGCTGTCGATCATCCGCGATGGCGGCGGCGAACCGGCCGGGATAGTGATCGCGCTGGACCGCCAGGAGGCCGTGGATCCGGCCACTTCCCGACGCTCTGCGGCACAAACGGTCGCAGCCGACCAGGGCCTGCCCGTGATCGCAGTGGCCAATCTGTCGGACCTGCTCACCTTCGCCGGTGGCAATGCCGAGCTCTCCAGCCAGCGCGAACGCCTGCTGGCGTACCGCGACGCCTATGGCAGCCAGACCTCAGCGTGATCACCGATGTGATCTCGCCGGCATTGGCGGGCGATGGCGTGAGTCTTGCATGCGATTGTGAATAACGTTGCCGCCAGCAAACCCCCAATGACCAAGACGCTTCCCCTGCTCGCCTGCACCCTGCTGATCGCCGTGACCGGATCGACGCTGGCGCAGCAGGCTCCGACGAAGAAGCTTTACTGCTGGAACGAGAACGGCGCCAAGGTCTGTGGCGACGCCCTGCCGGCGCACGCGGTCGACAACGCACGCACCGAATTCAATGCCAAGAGCGGCCGTGCCGTCAGCCAGCTGCCGCGCGCGCTGACCGACGAAGAGCGCGCCGCCGCCGCGGTGCAGGCCAAGCTCGACCAGGAAGCCAAAGCGGCGGCCGAGGTGGCGACGCGCCGTGATCGGGCGATGGCCGAGTCCTACGCGACCGAAGAGGACCTGCGCCGTGCATTCGGCGAGCGCATCGCGTTGATGGACGAGACGATCAAAGCCTCCCGGCTGGGAGTCGAAGGCCGTCGACAGAGCCTGATCAGCCTGCTGGGCCGCGCCGGCGAGACCGAGCTGAACGGCAAGCCCGTGCCGAAGAAGGCCAGTGACAACATCCTGACCCAGCACGAGCTGTTGCTGCGGCAGCGCTCGATGCTGGCTTCGCAGCTGGCCGAGCGCGAGCTGATCGACGAGGACCTGGCTGCGGCGCTGGAGCGGTATCACGCAATGAAGAGCTGAGCGGAACCGGTCCTACCCGCCAGCCTCCAGCGAAACAAAGCGACCCTTCTCCCCAAGCAGGAGAAGGGTCGGCCTGATCAGAACGGCAGCACCAGGTCCGGCTTCAGCGCCAGCAACTGACTGCGGAAGTCCGCCTTGATGCGCGCCAGCGCGTCGGCGCTGTCGGCATCGAAGCGCATCACCAGCACCGGCGTGGTGTTGGAGGCACGCACCAGGCCCCAGCCATCGGCAAAGTCGACGCGCAGGCCATCGATGGTCGACAGGCGCCCACCTTCGAAGCGCGCTTCGTCGCGGAAGCGGTCGACGAACGTGTGCGGGTCGCCATCGGGTGCGTCGACCTTGATCTCCGGGGTCGACACGCCATTGGGCAGCGCCGCCAGCGTCTCGGCCGGACTGCGCGGCTGCGCGGCCAGGATCTCGAGCAGGCGCGCTGCGGCATAGATGCCGTCGTCGAAGCCGTACCAGCGCTCCTTGAAGAAGAAGTGGCCGCTCATCTCGCCGGCCAGCTCGGCGTCGGTCTCGCGCATCTTGGCCTTGATCAGCGAGTGCCCGGTCTTCCACATGAGCGGGCTGCCGCCATGGCGCAGGATCTGGCCCGGCAGGCGACCGGTGCACTTCACGTCATACAGGATCACCGCGCCCGGGTTGCGCTCGAGCACGTCGGCGGCGAACAGCATCAGCAGGCGGTCGGGGAAGATGTTCTCGCCGTCGCGGGTGACCACGCCCAGGCGGTCGCCATCGCCGTCGAAGGCAATGCCGAGGTCGGCGTCGAGGCGCTGCACCATCTTGGTCAGGTCGACCAGGTTGTGCGGCTCGCTCGGGTCCGGGTGGTGGTTCGGGAAGGTGCCGTCGATGTCGCAGTACAGCGGCGTGACTTCGGCGCCGATCGCGCTGAGCACGCGCGGACCGATCTCGCCGGCGACGCCATTGCCGGCATCGACCACGATCTTCAACGGACGATCGATCTGCACGTCCGAGGCGATGCGCTGGACGTAGTCCTCGGAGATGTCGCGCTCGCTCAGCTTGCCCAGGTCGCCCAGGTGCAGGCGGTCCTCGGCGATGCGCGCATACAGGTCGGTGATCGCGGTGCCAGACAGGGTTTCGCCGCCAACCACGATCTTGAAGCCGTTGTAGTCGGGCGGGTTGTGGCTGCCGGTCACCGACACGCACGAGCCCGCGCGCAGGTGATAGGCGCCGAAGTACACCACCGGCGTGGGCGCCATGCCGATATCGACGACGTTGCGTCCGGCCTTGCGCAGGCCGGCGATCAGGCCCTCGGTCAGCATCGGGCCGGACAGGCGGCCGTCACGGCCCACCACGATGTCGGTCAGGCCCTGGTCGTGCATCAGCGAGCCGATGGCATGACCGATCAGTTCGGCCACGCCGGCGTCGAGCGACTGACCCACGACGCCACGGATGTCGTAGGCGCGGAAGATGCCGCGGTCGATCGCGACGGGCAGGGCGGGAGTGGCGGGCTTGGTCGAGGGCACGGGCGGCGGTTTCACCGGTTGGGGCAGGCTCTCCATGCTCTCTGCCAGGGTCTGAACGACACCCTCCTCGGCCGTCTCGGCCTTGCCGCGGGCCAGCTTGAGGTGCGGCAGGCGCCATGCCAGCAGCGCCAGCAGCGCGAACACGGCGGCGGCAACGAAGCACAGTGCCGCGTCCAGGCCCAGCGGACCACCGGCAACGTCGGGCACCGCGGCGGCCACACGCAGGTCGGTCCCCGGCACCTTGGCCGCCAGGGCTTCGGCGCCCCCGGCCAGGGTGGTGTCGCCGCGCTCGAGTGCACTGAAGCCGCCCTGGCGCAGTGCGATGTAGCTGTCGTCGGAGACTTCAGCGTTCTCCAGCACGGCCGTGACCTTCTGCAACGGCAGGCGGACATAGGCGACGCCGACCGTCGCCTCACCGCTTCGCGCCGGGGCCGCCAGTGCGAGCTGCGGGCCTCCGCCATGGCGGACCAGGCCGGCCGTCGGCCGGTCGGATGCGATGGCGGCCTCGATCACTCCCAGACGGCCGTAGCCGCCCTTGGGCAGCGCCGCGTATTCGGCGGTCAGGTCGGTCGGCAGGATGACGACGTCGGTCGCGCCCGCCCAACCCTTGCCGAGCTCGCTGGAAGCCGCCGCCAGGTCACCGGCGGCGAGCGCGGCCTGCAGCGCAGGCGCCGCCAGTCGCTGGGTCAATTGCTTCTGCTCTGTGATCAATGCCCGCTGTGCCGCCAGCAGCGTATCGTCGCGCACCTGCGCCACGGCCTGCCGACGTTCGCCATCCTGATGCAGCTGCCAGCCGCTCCAGCCGAACCAGGCTGCCAGCAACGCGCAGGTCACGATGACAAGCGGCAGCACCGCCTTGAGCTGGGCGGCGGAAGCCGTCAGCTGCTCTTTCTCAACACCCTTCATGTCTTCCCCTTGTCCAGCGCAACGTCAGCGCACGCCGGTGTGGCCGAAGCCACCGGCACCACGGGCGCTGGTTTCGAATTCTTCAACCACCTGCAGCGTCGCCCGCACGATCGGCAGGATGACGAGCTGGGCGATGCGATCCCCAGGCTGCATCGTAAAAGCCTCGCGGCCGCGGTTCCAGACACTGATCAACAACGGCCCCTGGTAATCGGCGTCGATCAGGCCGGTTCCGTTGCCGAGGACGATGCCGTGCTTATGGCCCAGGCCCGAGCGCGGCAGGATCACCGCGCACATGGTCGGATCGCCCAAGTGGATGGCCATGCCCGACGGCACCAGCGCCGCGTCTCCCGGTTGCAGGGTCAACGCTTCTGCCAGCGCGGCACGCAGGTCCAGCCCGGCGCTGGCGCTGGTGGCGTAGGCCGGTAGCGGCCACTCCGAGCCGAAGCGCGGGTCGAGGATCCGGAGCTGGAGGATGTGGTGCATTCGTGTGGTCCGCTGGACGCCGTTTCGGGATGCCGCCATGACAGCCGACGCAAATACCATGCCATGACTTGGCGCCCGCGTGGCACCGTGCGCCACGAGAAAGTGCCGCGAAGGTGACGCCGGCCTAGCGGCGCGACAGCGATTGCGCGACCAGGTCGAGCAGCGCGTCGGCAAGTTCGGTCTTCGGCGCCGGCCCAAGCACCTTCGACTCGCCAGTGGCCGCGTACACGTTGAGCGTGTTGTCGTCGCTCTCGAAGCCGCTGCCGGCGACGCCGACGCGATTGGCCGCGATCAGGTCCAAGGCGCTTGTTTTCGAGCTTGCCGCGGGCGTAGGCCTCGACGTGGTCGGTCTCGGCGGCGAAACCCACCACCAGCCGCGGCCGCTGCGCGTGCGAGGCGATGTCGGCCAGGATGTCGCGGGTGCGCACCAGGGTCAGGGTCAGGGTGTCCTGTCCCGACTGCTTCTTGATCTTGCTGCCCGCCGGGTGCGCCGGGGCGAAGTCGGCGACGGCGGCGGCGCCGACATAGACGTCGGCGGGCAATTGCGCCAGCACCGCTTCGTGCATCTGCGCGGCCGAGCGCACGTCAAGTCGCTGCACGCCGTCGGGCGTGGGCAGTGAGACAGGGCCGGCCACCAGCACGACCTGGGCGCCGCGACGGGCCGCCGCCTGGGCGATGGCGAAGCCCATCTTGCCGCTGCTGCGGTTGCCGATGAAGCGGACCGGATCGATGTCTTCGTAAGTGGGGCCGGCGCTGACCACGATGCGCAAGCCGGAGAGCGTCGCGTGCGTGCTCATGCCGTCCTCATGCCTGCGCCAGCGCCAGTGCCGCGACGATTTCTTCCGGTTCGGCCATGCGTCCCGGCCCGGATTCACCTTCGGCGAGCGGGCCGTCGTTGGGCCCGATCACCGCCACGCCGCGCGAGCGCAAGGTGGCCATGTTGGCCTGCGTGGCCGGGTGCAACCACATGCGATGGTTCATTGCCGGCGCGACAGTCAGCGGTGCGGTGGTCGCCAGGCACAGCGTGCTCACCAGGTCGTCGGCGAAGCCGTGGGCCAGCTTGGCCAGGGTGTTGGCCGTGGCCGGCGCGATGACGATGCGGTCGGCCCAGCGCGCCAGCTCGATGTGGCCCATCGCGGCCTCGGCCGCGGCATCCCACAACGAGGTTCGCACTTGTCTGCCCGACACTGCCTGGAAGGTAGTGGCGCCGACGAAGTGCTGCGCGTTCTGCGTCATCGCCACGGTGACCTCGGCGCCGGCGTCGCGCAGGCGCCGCACCAGTTCGGCGGACTTGTAGGCGGCGATGCCGCCGCAGACGCAGAGCAGGATCTTGTGTCCTTGCAGAGCACTGGGTCCGGTCATCTGTGGGAACTACCTACCGACAATTCGATCTTTAGCTTACCCGATGGAACGTTGCGCCCCGGCGGCGGCCGTTGGCCGCGGCGTGTCGAATGGGCCCGGGTGGTCGGCCGCCGTGATGCTGCATCCAGGGGCACTGGATGCGACCCCTCGCCCCGCGGCGGTCGATCACCTTCCTCCCCGGTCAGCCCCGATCCGACAAGGACGTCCCATGCACATCCGCGACTGGCCCAGCAGCGAACGCCCTCGCGAGCGGCTGCTGGCACAGGGCGCCGGCGTCCTGTCCGATGCCGAACTGCTGGCGCTCTTCCTCGGCTCGGGCCTGCGCGGCCGCGATGCGATCGCCACGGCGCGCGAGCTGCTGCAATTGCACGGGCCGCTTCGCGCGCTGCTCGAGCGGCCGCCGGGTGAACTGGCGCGACTGCCCGGCCTGGGGCCCGCCCGCGCCTGCCTGCTGGCGGCGGCGCTGGAGCTGGGCCACCGCCGGCTTGGCGCAGACCTCGAACGCGGCATCGCCATGGACGACCCCATGGCCGCCGGCCGCTACTTCGCCCAGCGCCTGCGCGGGCTGCCGCGCGAGGTGTTCGCGGTGCTCTTCCTCGATACGCGCCATCGCGCGCTGGCGTTCGAGGAGATGTTCCGCGGCACGCTCGACGGTGCCGAGGTGCACCCGCGCGAAGTGGTCCGGCGCGCGCTGGCGCACAACGCCGCGGCGCTGATCGTCGGCCACAACCATCCCAGCGGTAATCCGGAGCCCAGCGCCGCCGACCGCGCCCTCACCGCACGCCTGAAACAGGCCCTGTCGCTGGTCGACCTGCGCCTGCTGGATCATTTCGTGATCGCCGACGGCCCGCCGGTGTCGCTGGCGGCGCGCGGCTGGGTGTGAGCGGCGGGGTGCGAGCGGTTCGCCGTGAATGCGCCTGCCTGTGAGCCGACGGGGCGTCGCGTACAATCCCCGGTCCCGCAACACCCGCAGACTCCCCGTGAAAGCCACTCTTCGCGCCCTGGTGGCGCAGGCCATCGACGCCCTCCGCGCCGCCGGCACCCTGCCGGCCGACCTGGCCACGCCCGAGTTCGTGATCGAGCGTCCCAAGAGCCATGCGCAGGGGGATTTCTCGACCAACGCGGCGATGCTCCTGGCCAAGCCGGCCAAGTCCAACCCGCGCGCGATCGCGCAGGCGCTGGTCGACGCGCTGCCGGCCAGTGCCGAAGTGGGGCGGATCGAGATCGCCGGCCCCGGCTTCATCAACTTCCACGTCGCCGAAGGCGCGTGGCGCGAGCGCATCGGCGAGGTTCTGGCGAAGGGCGCGGCCTACGGTCGCAACGCCACCGGCAAGGGCCACCGTGCCGGCGTCGAATTCGTCTCGGCCAATCCGACCGGTCCGCTGCACGTCGGCCATGGCCGCGCGGCGGTCATCGGCGACTGCATCGCGCGCGTGCTCGATGCCAACGGCTGGGACGTCACCCGCGAGTTCTACTACAACGACGCCGGCGCGCAGATCAACAACCTGGCCATCTCGGTGCAGGCACGCGCGCAGGGCAAGGGTCCGGATGACGCCGGCTGGCCGGAAGACGGCTACCGCGGCGACTACATCAAGGACGTCGCCCGCGCCTACCTCGATGGCGCCAGCGTCGAAGTCGACGGCCATGTCGTCACCGGCGCCAAGGACGCTGACGATCTCGACGCCATCCGCCGCTTCGCCGTGGCCTACCTGCGCCGCGAGCAGAATCTCGACCTTGAGGCGTTCGGCGTGTCGTTCGACGTCTATTTCCTCGAGTCGTCGCTGTACACCGACGGCAAGGTCGAGGAGACGGTGCGCGAGCTGGTCAAGCACGGCCACACCTACGAGGAAGGCGGCGCGCTGTGGCTGCGCAGCACCGACTTCGGTGACGACAAGGACCGCGTGATGCGCAAGTCCGACGGCACCTACACCTACTTCCTGCCCGACGTGGCCTACCACCTGTCGAAGTGGCAGCGCGGTTACGAGCGCGCGGTCACCGAGCTGGGCGCCGACCACCACGGCAGCCTGGCGCGCGTGCGCGCCGGCCTGCAGGCGCTGGACTGCGGCATCCCCGAGGGCTGGCCGGAGTACATGCTCCACCAGATGGTCACGGTGATGCGCAGTGGCGAGGAAGTGAAGCTGTCCAAGCGCGCCGGCAGCTACGTGACCCTGCGCGACCTGATCGACGAAGCCGGCCGCGATGCCACGCGCTGGTTCCTGATCGCGCGCAAGCCCGATTCGCAGCTGACCTTCGACATCGATTTCGCCCGCAGCCAGTCGCTCGACAACCCGGTCTATTACGTCCAAGTCTCGCATGCGCGCATGTGCGGCCTGGTGCGCCAGCTCAAGGAGCGCGGCCTGGGTTACGACCCGGCCAACGGCCTGGCGCAGCCGCTCGACCTGGACGATGCCCCGGCACGCGAACTGGTCGCCACGCTGCTGCGCTACGGCGACGTGGTCGAGACCGCCGGCCGCGACCTCGAACCGCACCAGATCGCGGTCTACCTGCTCGAACTGGCACAGACTTTCCAGACGTACTACAACGACCACCAGTTCCTGGTCGACGACGCCAACACCCGCGATGCGCGACTGGTGCTGGCGATGGCGACGCGCCAGGTCCTGGCCAACGGTCTCGAACTACTGGGCGTGAGCGCCCCCGAGGTGATGTAAGTGGCAGCACGACGCGGCAAGACGCAGGCAAAGCGCAACCAGGGAAACAGCAGCGGCCTGCCGGGATGGGCATGGATGGTGCTGGGCATCCTGCTCGCCGTCGTGGTGATCCTGGTCGCGCCCAAGTACCTCAAGTCCGGCGGCGACGGTTTCTTCCGCCCCCAGCCGAACCCGGACGCCAGGCCGGCCGCGGTCTCGGGCGGCGACGATGAAGCCATCGCCAGCGACGGCGACAGCAGCGAGCCGGCCGACAAGCCCAAGCGCGGCGGCAAGGACGGCGAGCCCAAGAAGGACACCGACTACGACTTCTATACCCTGCTGCCGGGTAAGGAAGTGCCGATGTCGGACGCCGAGCTGGCCGCCAGCGAACAGGCCGAAGCCAAGCGCGAGGCGGCCCGGCAGAAGGCCAGCAAGGCAAATGACGACGACGCGGACAAGGTCGACAGCAAGCCTGTCGCGTCCCTGCCCAAGCCCGTCGAGACTGCGCCGGCGGCGACGCCGGCCACCGCGCCGACCAATCCGGAACCGGCACCGGTGGCAGCAGCCAACACCGCCAGCGCCGCCACGCCTGCCGCTGCGGCCGCCGACGACGGCACCCGTTACCTGCTCCAGGCCGGCGCATTCCAGGCCTCGGGCCAGGCCGAGGAAATGAAGGCGAAGATCGCCCTGCTCGGCCTCAGCGCGCGGGTGGAGTCGGCCAGCATCAAGGGCTCGACCGTGTACCGCGTGCGCATGGGGCCCTATGGCACCGCCAGCGACCTCGCCGACGCCAAGCGCAAGCTCGCCAGCGGCGGTCTGCCGGCGATGGCCATCAAGGTCCAGTAACCCGTTCGTGGCCCGGGCGAACCGTCCGGGCCGCGCATCCGGCCTCTGCGACCGCGGTCACCGCGCTGCGCTGCGGCCCGGGCTAGACTGCGCCGATCTTTGAGGGGACGGCATGGACAAGCGCATTCTTTGGGGCTGCATCGCGGCGTTGGGCCTGCTCGTGGCGTTTGCCGTGATCACGATGCTGCTGGGTGCACCGCTCAATCAAGCGCTCAAGACGCCGCTGGGCGACCTGCCCGTGTTCGATCTGCTCGGCGTGCTGGTGGCGATGGCCGCCGGTGGCGCAATCGCCGGTGTGCGATTCGCCTGGATCGCAGCGGCGCTGATGGCCGTGGTCTGGGTGACGAGCCTGGCGGTCCTGGCGGCTTCGCCGACGATGCCGCTGATGCTGGTGCTGAAGCTCAACGCGATGGCGATGCTGCTGTCGCTCGCCCTCGCCGTGCTGGGCGCCCGGCTGGGCGCGCAGTACGGTCCGCAGTGGCTGGCGCGGATCAGCCGCCGCGCTTGAGGGTGATCAGCGCCGACGTGTCGGCCTCGCCCTGCCCGTGTTCGATCAGTTCGGCGTAATCGGCCAGCGCCTGTTCGACCGTCGGCAAGCGCAGGCCGCAATCGCGCGCGATGGACTGGACGATGCGCAGGTCCTTGAGCATGTGCGCGCACTTGAAGCCCGGCGTGAACTCGTCACGCAGCATGGTCGCGCCGCGCTTTTCCAGGAACCAGTTGCTCGCCGCACCGGCCAGCAGGGTCGGCAGCAACTTGTCAGGATTCAGGCCGAGCTTCTCGCCCAGCGCCAGGCCTTCGCTGACCGCTTCGTTGATGCCGGCGACCAGCACCTGGTTGACGGCCTTGGCGGCCTGGCCGGCGCCGCTCGCACCCATGTGCGTGACGCGCGCGGCATAGCTTTCGATGACCGGGCGGACGTTGTCGAGCGCTTCGGAATTGCCGCCGACCATCACCGACAGCTTGCCGTTGCGCGCGCCTTCGACACCGCCGGAGACCGGCGCATCGAGGAAGGCGATGTTGTGCGCACCGAGCATGGCCGCGCAGCGACGCGCGGTCTCCACCGCCACGGTCGAATGGTCGATCACGACCGCACCGGGCTTGAGCACTTCGGCCAGTGCGGCCACGTTCTCCAGCACGTCGGCATCGAGCGAGACGCAAAGCACCACCAGGTCGCAGTCGGCGAAGTTCGCCGCCGAGCGTGCCGCGCGCACCGAAAGCTCGGCGGCCATCGCATCGGCCTTGGCCTGGGTGCGGTTGCCCACCGCGATCAGCAAGCCGGTGGTGTGTATGTGGCGCGCCATCGGCGCGCCCATCGCGCCCAGGCCGATCAATCCAACTTTCATCTTGTTCATATTCCGCTTGGTGGCAGGCGGGGCAGCGGTCGCTGCCACCTTCCTACCTGAGAACGCGATCCACCGCCGGGCGGGGACCGCTGTAATCCGCGCGCAGGCGCGGAGTCGTGTTTATGCCGGCCAGGGCGTCACGCCAGCGGCGTGTCGTCCAGATAGGTGTAGCCGGTCAGGCCGGTTTCCAGGGCCGCATCCATTCGTGCGGCCTCGTCGGCCGGCAAGCCCGCCGCCGCGACCTTGGCCTTGTAGGCGGCGCGCAGGTCCGACAGCTTGTAGCCGACGTAGTCGAGCATGACATCGGTGGTGTCGCCGCGACGCTGCTGGGTCAGCTGGTAGCCCTGCGCGGTTCCGTCGACGCGCACTTCTATCGCATCGGTGTCGCCGAACAGGTTGTGGATGTCGCCGAGGATCTCCTGGTAGGCACCGACCAGGAAGAAGGCGATGCGGTAGCTCTCGCCAGGGCGCGGCGCGTGCAGCGGCATCGAGGTGTCCAGGCCCTCGTTCTCGACGTAGGTCTTGACCGTGCCATCGGAGTCGCAGGTCATGTCGGCGAGGATGCCGCGGCGCGTCGGCACCTCGTCCAGGCGTTCGATCGGCACGATCGGGAAAACCTGGTCGATCGCCCACACATCCGGGATCGACTCGAACACGCTGAAGTTGACGAAGTACTTGTCGACCAGGCGATCGTTGAGTTCGTCGAGCAGCTCGCGGTGGCTCTTCTCGTCGAAGCTCAGGCGCTTGCGCACTGCATGCGCGATTGCATAGAACAGGTCGTCGATGCGCGCGCGATGCACCAGGTCGATCTGGCCGAGCGCGTACAGCGACAGGCCTTCGCTGTGGTGGTGCTGGGCCTCGTGGAACAGCTCCACCGCCGGGCGCTGGTCGAGCTCGGCGTGGATTTCGCGCAGGTGGCGGATCACTGCCGGCTCGTCGTCGTGCTCGTCGGGGATGCGGCCTTCCGGCGCTTCCTCGACCTCGGACACGTTGGCCACCAGCACGGCGTGGTGCGCGGTCATCGCGCGGCCGCACTCGGTGACGATGCGCGGCGGCACCAGGCCGTGCTCGGCGCAGGCTTCGGCCAGCGGCTGGACGATGTTGCTGGCGTACTGGTGCACGCCGTAGTTGATCGAGCAGTAGCCGCGCGAACGGGTGCCTTCGTAATCGATGCCCAGGCCGCCACCGACGTCCATGTAGGCGATGCGCGCGCCCAGGCGCGACAGTTCGACGAAGTAACGCGTCGCCTCGCGCATGCCGTTGGCGATGTCGCGGACGTTGGAGATCTGCGAACCCATGTGGAAGTGCAGCAGCTGCAGGCAGTCGGTCATGCCGCTGTCGCGCAGGTTCTTCCACAGGTCCAGCACCTGGCGCGGGGACAGGCCGAACTTGGCCTTGTCGCCGCCGCTGTTCTGCCACTTGCCGGCGCCGAGGCTGGCCAGGCGCATGCGCACGCCCAGGCCTGGCTTCACGCCCAGCGCCGCGGCTTCTTCCATGACGATCGCCAGCTCGGACGGCTTCTCGATGACGATGAAGGTCTGCAGGCCGAGCTTGCGGCCGATCAGGGCCAGGCGGATGTACTCGCGGTCCTTGTAGCCGTTGCAGACGATCAGGCCGCCGGGGCGGCTCAGCGCCAGCACCGCCATCAGCTCGGGCTTGCTGCCGGCCTCCAGGCCGAAGCCGTCGCCATGGTGCGAGGCCAGCGTGCCGGCCACGCCCTGGTGCTGGTTGACCTTGATCGGGTAGACGGCGGTGTAGCCGCCGGCGTAGTCCCAGTCGGCCTGCGCCTGGGCAAAGGCCGACTGCAGCTTGCCGAGGCGATCGCCGAGGATGTCGGGGAAGCGCACCAGCAGCGGCAGCTTGGCGCCATTGCCACGGGCACGATCGACCACCTCCGGCAGCGACACGTCCGGACCGGCGGCGCCGCGCGGACGGACCACGACCTGCCCGGCCGCATTCACGTCGAAGTAGCCCTCCGACCAATGCGGAATCGAGTAGGTCTTGCGGGCCTGATCGAGCGACCAGTGGGACATCGGCGTGCTACCGGCGGAGGCGGGGGGAGGCGCATTCTACAGCCCGTTGTGCCGGCGGCTGTTGACACGTTTGCGGCAGGGCCCGCGAGCGCTTCCTGCGGCGGCTGCGGGGCCCGCCCGGCAACCGGAGGTCCCTGCCGTCGGGCCTGTCACACCCGGTCCGCTACAATGCCGCCCCCTTTCCCCGCCTGCGCCGGTCCGTCAGCACCATCGAGACGGACACCTGCGGCCGCGGCCACCTCCCCTGGGACGAACCGGCATGAGCAACGACACCTCCTGGCATTACGAAAACTTCGAACCGACCGGCTCGGCCATCGGCTATCGCATCACCCGCAAGCTGGACGAGGTGCAGTCGCCGTTCCAGAAGATCGAGATCTTCGAGAGCACCGACTGGGGCAACCTGATGCTCATCGACGGCGCGATGATGCTGACGACGAAGGACAATTTCTTCTATCACGAGATGATGTCGCACCCGGCGCTGTTCACCCATGCCGCGCCGAAGAACGTGGTGATCATCGGTGGTGGCGACTGCGGCACGCTGCGCGAGGTGCTCAAGCACCCCGGCGTGGAGACCGCCGTGCAGTGCGACATCGACGAGCAGGTCACGCGCATGGCCGAGAAGTGGTTCCCGGAACTGTGCGACGCCAACAACGATCCGCGCGCGACGTTGATGTTCGATGACGGCATCGCCTACATGAAGAACGCCGCCCCCAACAGCCTCGATGTCGTCATCGTCGACTCGACCGACCCGGTCGGCCCGGCCGAGGGCCTGTTCAACAAGGCCTTCTTCGAAAGTTGCTTCCGCGCGCTCAAGGACGACGGCATCCTGGTGCAGCAGTCCGAATCGCCGCTGATGCTGCTGGAGCTGATCAAGGAAATGCGCGCGGAGATGGGCAAGGCCGGCTTCACGACCTTCCAGACCCTGCCGTTCCCGCAGCCGTGCTACCCGACCGGCTGGTGGAGCTGCACGCTCGCCCGCAAGGGCAAGGGCTTCGATTTCCGCGAGGCCGATGCACGTGCCAAGGGCTTCCAGACCCGCTACTACACCGCCGACATCCACCAGGGCGCGGCCAAGCTACCGCCGTTCGTGGCTGCCGAACTGGGCGAGTAAAGCCCACGTCGCGCTGTGCTGAAAGAGCCCCGCGAATCGCGGGGCTCTTTGCATTTCCGGTCCGGAAGTGGTCGCCGACCCGCAATGCATCGTTCCGCTCGCGGGACTGTCACAAAGGCCCGCGCGGCCTAGAATTCGCGCCACTGCCTCGCCCTCCCCCTGCGAGACCGGCCCGTTCCCTCCCCCAGACGGTTCACGGCGCCGGCCTGGATGCCGCCCAATGAATCTGCTGAAACCCCCGGCCCCGCAGGTGCGGCCGGTGCCGCGACCGTCGCGGATGCTCAAGCATGGCGAACGACTGCTCGAGCCCAATGTCTACGTCGCCGACCTCGGCGGACGCCTTGCCGTGATCAAGGACTACAGCCGCTATCGCTGGACGCTGCTGGCGCCGTTCGCGCGGATCCTGGTGCGCCGCGAGGCACGCGTGCTGCGGCTGCTACGCGGCTGGCGCCATGCGCCCGCACTGCTCGGCACGATCGGCGGCCTGGCACTGGGCATGGAACTGGTGCAGGGCGAACCGCTCGACAGCGACACGCTGCAAGCTGCCGGCACACAGTTGTTCCAGCAGTTGCGCGGCGCGGTGGCCAGCCTGCATGCCGCGGGCATCACGCATAACGATCTGCACGCGTCCAACATCCTGGTCTGCGGCACCACGCCGGTGCTGATCGACTACGCCTCGGCGCTGCGCACGCCACGCTGGTTGCGCTCGCTGCCGCTGGTGCGGCAGCTGCGGCGGAGCGACCTGGCCAACGTGTTCAAGATGCAGCAGCGCCTGACCGGTGAGGGCCCCACTCCGCAGCAAGCCGCGGCACTGGCCGAGCCGACCTGGGTGCGGGCACTGCGCGATGGCTGGCGGCGGTTGTACCGGGTGATCAAGCGGTAATTGCTTCGCCTGCGCCGCGGACATTGCGGCGCGCCGATTGCCGCCGCGCGCGCAGTTGCAGGAACGGTCGCTCGACGGCGTAGTGCAGCAGCGCGCCGCCGGCGAGGGTCGCCAGTGCATAGACGGCGAACGCGACCAGACCGCGCCCTTGCAGCCATTCACCGAACTGCACGTCCACGGCATGGAACACCAGCTTGTGGCTCAGGTACAGGCTGTACGAGATCGCCGCGATCCATGCCGCACCCGGCACGCGCCAACGCCCGATCCAGCTGCGCGCGCTGGCCGCGGCCACGACCAGGCAGGCGATGGCCGTCGACAGCACCGGCCAGCCAATCGAGTTGCCCAGCAGTCCCGAGCGCTTCTGGAACAGCCAGAAGGCCAGCGCCATCATCGCCAGGCCGATCAGCGCGAACGCGTTACCGCGCTCGCCCATGCGCGCCCACAGCGCCGGGCGGAACACCGAGATCGTCGCCAGCACGACGCCGGCCAGCAGGCCATCGAGGCGATTCCCGGTCGGGTAGTAGATGTCCTCGACGAACCAGTTACGGTCGGGGTCCATGGCCGCATCGTGCAACCACACGCCGGTACGCAACGCGATGCCGCCCAGCAGCACCAGCATGCACACGGCGACGAACTTCGCCGCCGACGGGCGTCGCGTCATCCACCATGCCAGCGCCGGGAAGACCAGGTAGAAATGCTCTTCCACGCACAGCGACCAGGCGTGCGAGAACGATGCCTGCGTGTCGTAGTGGACCAGCAGGTTCATCGTGAACGTGGCGAACTGCCACCACGGCGCGATGCCGTCGGATTCATGCAGCGCCGGAAACGCCACGTAGATCGCCAGCACCACCGCGAACGCCGGCACGATGCGATAGGCGCGGCGTGAGTAAAAGTCGGCGAACGACAGACGTTCGCCGCGCGCCAGTGGCGTCAGCACCTGGCTGCCGATCAGGAAGCCGCTGAGGACGAAGAAGATGTCCACGCCCATCCAGCCGAAGCGCGACAGCCAGGCGAAATCGGCACCGAGGCCACCGACAAGGAAGGAGTGGAACAGCATCACCCAGATGACGGCGATGGCACGCAGCAGGTCCAGCCCGGGAAGTCGGCTCATTCGCGATTCGTGTGTCTGTACGGCGCCGGTCCGTGGCGCAACGGGCCTGTCGGGCAGGCGAGCAGCGATATCGGCAGCGCGCGAAACCTAGAGCGCGTCGCCGTCCATCTCGCCGGTGCGGATGCGCACCGCGCGTTCCAGGTCCCAGACGAAGATCTTGCCGTCGCCGATCTTGCCGGTGCCGGCGGCCTTCATGATCGCCTCGACCACGGCCTCGACCTGGTCGTCGGTGATGGCGACCTCGAGCTTGATCTTGGGCAGGAAGTCGACGACGTACTCGGCGCCGCGGTAGAGCTCGGTATGGCCCTTCTGCCGGCCGAAGCCCTTGACCTCGGTGGCGGTGATGCCCGCCACGCCGGCCTCGGCCAGCGCCTCGCGGACGTCGTCGAGCTTGAACGGCTTGATCACCGCCATGACCATCTTCATCGAATCTCTCCCGGTCCGGACCGGACCCCTGCCATGCGGCAGGATAGCGAAGACCGCGCCCGCGCGAACATCGGCACCCGCAGCGGGTCGACTACGCCGCCGTTGCCGTGATTGGCAGGCCCTCTTTCGCCTGATGGACGATGCCCCACTCGGGGTGGTCCACATCGTGAACGCGGATGTCCTTGAAACCGGCTGCCTCAAGCAGACGGATCAGATGCGGATAGGCGAACCTGCGCAGCTCCAGCGTCGAACCGTCGCCGCCGTGGAAGCACAGGTCGGTGAAACGCTGTTCCCTGCCATCCGTCGTGACATTGATCAGCACGCGCATGTCGCCTTCACCCTCGATCCGATAGTCATGGAGCTCGGGGTAGTGCTCGACGGTCTCCTGTTCCGCGCCATAGGGCACCGTGAATACAAGGATGCCGCCGGGCTTCAACAGCGCGCGCAGGTTGCTGAAGGCGCGCTGCGGCGGTCCGTCCACGTGCTCCAGGACATCGCTGCTGACGACGAAGTCGAACTGGCCGATCAGGTGCCGGGCCGGTGAGCGGATGTCCAGCAATGGTTCGGTATGGAAGAAGGTATTGGTGTAATCGAACCTGCTCTTGAGCGTGCCGGCGTACGAGCCTGTATCGCTCATGCCAATGCCCTTGAGGTGCTTGCACCTGGGCAGGCGCTCGAGCACGCGAACCTGATGGTCGCCGTCCAGGCTGGATTGGAGCGCGGCCATGATGGCGCGAAACCGCAGTGTCGACCCGCAGACGACGCAACTGCGCGCTTCGCGGTCGGAGAACACCTCGAGGGGTACCACCAGGCGGTGTCCACAGATGTTGCACGCGGGTGCCTGCGCCGTCGGCGCCTTCGACGGGAAGGCGCGAAGGCGGGCGCCGGTAACCAGGCGACGCAGACGGCGCGTGTAGGAATTGCGGAGCAGTTTGTGCATGGTGCAACCGATCGGGAGGGCTTGCTGGCCGGCCAGCAACGTGTCCGCGGTTGCGGGCTGGTTTGAGCCGGCTCATGGTGACCGAGTCGATCCCGCCACTCAAGGCGGGCGGCCGACCGGCGAAGTCGGCCATGCGCTACAGTGGCCCGCCCGCTCGGAATTTCCTGACAGCAGGTTGCAGCAAACGCCTACGGCGCCCTCACGGCCCCCGCCGCAAGCTGCGACTACTGCTGGAGGACACATCACCATGATCGACCTCAACCACATCGACGACCTCGCCCGCCGCCTGAGCACCCTGGTCCCGCCGGGACTGCGCGAAAGCCGCGAGGAGCTCCAGCAGAACTTCAAGTCGGTGCTGCAGTCCGGCCTGGCCAAGCTTGACCTGGTCACGCGCGAAGAATTCGAAGTGCAGCGCGCGGTCCTGCTGCGCACCCGCGAGAAGCTCGACGAGCTGCAGCGCACCGTTGCCGAGCTCGAAGCCCAGCTTGGCGGCAGCGCCTCCCCGCGCCACTGACTGCTCGCCCCACTGAGCTATCGCCCCCACTGAGGGCTGTCCCCGATGAACCTGGCACTCGTGCACAGCCGTGCGCGATCGGGCGTTCGCGCGCCGGCAGTACGCGTCGAGGTTTACCTGGCCGGCGGACTGCCGTCGATGTCGATCGTCGGTTTGCCCGAAGCGGCGGTTCGTGAGGCCAAGGACCGGGTCCGCGCGGCGATCCAGTGCGCACAGTTCGAGTTCCCGGCCCGTCGCATCACCGTCAACCTCGCGCCTGCCGACCTGCCGAAGGAGGGTGGGCGTTTCGACCTGGCGATCGCGCTGGGGATCCTCGCCGCCAGCGGACAGATCCCGCTCGAGTCACTCAACGACCATGAGTTCGTCGGCGAACTTGGCCTGACCGGCGAGTTGCGTGCGATCGACGGCGTCCTCCCGGCGGCCCTGGCCACCGCGCAAGCCGGGCGGCGATTGATCGTCCCGGCTGGCAACGGCGCCGAGGCCGCACTCGCCAGCCAGGTCGAAGTTCGCACCGCACGCACGCTGCTGGAAGTGTGCGCGCAGCTCACCGGTCGCAAGTCGTTGCCGTTGGCCATCGCCGTGCCGAGCGTGCGAGGCCAGCAGCTGGACCTTGCCGATGTCCGCGGGCAGACGCACGCGCGTCGGGCGCTGGAGATCGCAGCCGCTGGCGGACATCACATGCTGCTGATCGGCCCGCCCGGTTGCGGAAAGACCCTGCTCGCCTCGCGCCTGCCCGGCTTGTTGCCGGAAGCGTCCGAAGCAGAGGCACTCGAAGCGGCGGCAATCGCCTCGGTCAGTGGCCGCGGACTGGACCCGGCACGCTGGCGTGAACGACCCTTTCGTGCGCCCCACCACACCGCGAGCGCGGTGGCGCTCATCGGCGGCGGCGCGCAGCCGCGCCCGGGCGAGATATCAATGGCGCACCAAGGCGTCCTGTTCCTGGACGAACTGCCGAAGTTCTAGAGTTCCCGGCTAAGCTGGGCAGTCGAGTCAAGCTATTGATCTGGCAGAAAAAAACCGTGCTGGACAACCCCCACCCTTCATTTCATGAAGGGTGGGGGTTGAAGACCGGGAACCGGCGGTGTAAGCCGACTTTGCCGAATTAGGTCGAATAACTTGTGAGACGAGAGGCGTGATGTATGCCTGTTTGGCATGAACATCCCTCTGACCCGAAGTGACCTAACCGCCCGCCCCGGTCCGACCGCGGCGCCCACCCAATCGACCGCGAGGGGGTGGCCATGACCGCTCGCGTAATCCAATTCCCCCGCCGGCTTGATCCGGTGGAGTTGACCGACCCGGCCCTGGGTCTGGCGGTGACACCTCCGTCCGGACCACCGACACCACCAGGCGATCCGGCCGAGGCATCGGCGCCCCTGAAGCCCAGCGCCCTGGCCCGGCCGCCGCGGGTACTGACGGCGGAGGAGCAGGCGCTGCAGACGCGCATGTTCCAGGCCTACTTCGAGGGTCGACGGCCGGCGAAAGGCCATGCTGCCGACTCGATCAAGGGCACTCGACGACGCGCGCTCGAGTTCGCGCAGTTCGTCGGCCAGCCGCTGTGGGAGATCACCGAGGCGGATTTCGAGAGCTGGTCGGCGCATTTGGGCCTCGAGCGGAACCTCACTCCCAGCAGTCAGCGCACCATGCAGGGTGCGGTGGCCACGTTCTTTAATTACCTGGTCGAGAACGCCGCGTTGCAAAACGAGGCGCTCCGTCTGTTCGGCAAGCAGGTCAGCCGGATCGCCACCTCGGACAACCGCGTGGTGCACTCGACCGACGCCAACGGCGTGCGCGCCCGCCGTTATTTGACTGATGACGAGACTACGCTGGCGTTCGCTGCCTACGACGCGGTAATCGAGGCGGCGGCTGAGATCGCGCCGGGCAAGTTGCGCTATTTCCAGCGAGACAAGGCGATGTTCTACGTCTACTACGGCTTTGGCTTGCGCCTGCAGGAGGGGCAGCAACTCAACCTCCTCAGCTTCTCGCCCAATCCCGACCTGCCCGAGCTCGGCATTTACGGGGCGGCCACCGTCGTAGGTAAGGGCTCGCGCGGCAGTGGTCCGCGCACACGCACGGTTCCGACCATTCACCCGGACTTGCCCCTGGTCTTGACCTGGTATGTCGAGCACGTGCGCCCCCAGTTCGAAACAAAGAGCGAGGACGCCAGGAAGGCGTTGTGGCTGTCGGATCGTGGCCGACGTCTGTCGCGTGCCAGCATCTCCGCGCGCTTCAAGCATTTTCTTACCTCCGTGGGTCTGGATCCGACGTTGTTCTCACCACACGGCCTGCGACACATGGCTGTCTCGCACGAGGCGGCGGCCAACGTCCCGCTTGCCTTTACCCAAGCCAAAGTCGGACACGCGCACGCCAGTACTACGCAGCGCTATACGCACCTGCCCGACGACTTCATGCGCACGATCGCCAAGAACATCGTGCGTCAGTCACTTCAACAACAGGATGACGAATGACCCGAGGCGTACAAGTTAGGTGGCGGTTGCGTGTGCGCATGGCGGAGAGCGGCGTGAACACGCTGGTCGGCCTGCAAGGTCGACTGTCGACACACGGCGTGAAAGTCTCGCAAGTGCAGCTAGGCCGCTGGGCCAAGCCGCAGCCGCCCGCACGCTTGTCCCTGAAGGTGCTGGTGGGACTGTGCGAAGCACTGGATTGCACGCTAAACGACCTACTGACCATCACCCCGGTCGAAGCAGCCGTGCCGGCTGACCCGGTGGCGCGCGTCCGCAAGCCGCAGGTGGCGGCGGTGGCCACTGACAGCGAAGTTGCGCCGACGCCGGCGCCTTCGACCCACTCGACGGTCGGCCCGACCCTTCGGGCGCTTTCGCGCCACGCCCTGGCCAAGGGCAATTCATGAGCGAAGCGTGCACCAGTTGCAACAAGCAGATACCCCGGGCCCATCGGCGCGACCTGGAGGGCGGCTACTGCCTGGCGTGTTACCACCTTCTGTTCAAGCATCGCCCTTGCCAGCGCTGCGGAGAAATGGCGCGCGCGCGTGAGGATGACCCGACCCCGCTTTGTAACGGCTGCCGCGATATCGTCCTGCGCGAACGACGCAGTTGCGATCGATGCGGTGACCTGATCGGCCCTCGCGGCATCCTGCGGCGCGACGGTAGCGCCTGTTGCCGGCGCTGTCGTCGCTACATGTGGCCCGATCGCACCTGCGCCTACTGTGGATTCACCGGAAAGCGCGTCACGCGCAACTACGCGCTGGGATTCGACCAGCCCGCCTGCAGCAGTTGCCAGACCAAGCGCAGCGCACACGTTACTTGCGCCGGCTGCCGACGGCCACGCACGCCGGCAGGCGAGCGCGATGGACGCGTCTACTGCGCGCATTGCCTTCCCACCGGCGCTCCGGCGCTCATTCATTGCCAAGGGTGCGGCCGGTGGCGCCCCGGTTACAGCAAGACCCACTGTGAAGACTGCGGCTGGGAGCGTTTGCACGAGGTCCTGCTGACGCGACTGAAGCCGCAGTTGACGCGTGGCTGGACACGCGAGCTGTTCGCGCAGTACCACCGCCATGCTCGGCTCGCCAGCAAACGGGGGCAATGGTACAAGGCCCTGAAACGCGACATCGGCTTTTTTGTGGCGATTGAGCTCGCCTTTGGCGATCGCGAGGAAGTCACCAGTGTCCTGATCGTGCGGCGGCTGGGCCACGAGTTTGTGCACAAGCACCAACGGGCTATGTCATTCATGGCGCACCAGGGTGTGATCGGCCTGGACAATGAGCCGGACTACCGCCTGGAACTGGCCATCAGTCGCTTGCAGCATCTTCTCGAAGACGACAGCCCCTGGATCCACCAGGTGTTGCAGCGCTTTATGCAGCGGATGGTGACGACGCGCGCGCGCATCACCAACCGCTCAAAGCACGGCCGGATCCCGATCCAGCCCAAGAGCATCGAGTCGGCGCTGCGTGCAGCACATCAACTACTCGCCTTCGCTAAGGTCGAGTACCGCGCCAGCAGCATCCAAGAGGTCAACCAGGAAGTCCTCGATCGGTTCCTTGGCATCAACCCCCTGCGCGGCGCGCGGGTACGTGCATTTGTCCGCCACATCAATCAGCGCGAGCGGTCCTTTCATAAGCTCAGCGTCCCGTCAGTGCGGCGGCCGTTTCCTTACCACTCCGTGCTTCCTACAGAGCGACGCCTTGAGCTGGCCCAGGCCTTCGCCAAGGTCTCGCCGTCGCAGGCCGACATGCGCATGGGCCTGATCTCACTGTTCATACTCGTGTATGCACAGACGGCGGTTCGCGCTTCTCGGATCCGTCTCGACGCCATCCGGGAGACGCCGACTGGTTACGAAATCAAGTTCGCGAAGCTGTGGATGGAAGTCGACCCGCTGCTGACGAAGCCCCTGATGAGCTGGCTAACGCGCAGGCGCGAATTTTCGGCCTTCGATGAGACCGACACCAGTCCTTTTCTCTTTCCGGGGAGAATCGCCACGACCGCCACCGATTCCAAATCGATTGCCAAATGGCTTAGGCGGTATCAGGTAGGAACCAACCAGCTTCGCATCACCGCCATCGCCGCGATGGTGACCGGTGGCGTCCGTCAGCCGCGCGTTCTGGTGGACTGCTTTGGGATCAGTTCGGACACGGCCATATTGTTCTGCCAAGCCCTTGGCTCGTTCGATATGGCGCGAGCCGCTCACGTCATGAACACTTACGGGGCCTAGCGTCACGTGGTGTGTCTACTTGCTGCAATGCGGCGGAGATCGGTACTACCTTGGCGCCACACACGATCTGGCCGCACGGCTGGCGAAGCACCGCAAGGGACAGGGCAGCCAATTTACGCGGACGCACGGGGTCATAGCGCTCGTCGGCGCCATCGATGTCGGAACGCGCTCGGAGGCAATGCGCGAGGAGAGGCGCCTCAAGCGGTGGTCCACCGCGCGAAAGGTCGCCTATTTCCAACAGTACGCGCACGGCGAGCCGGGGCCAGCGCTCGTGGCGCCATGGGAGGAGCGAAGAACGCCTGATCATGAGAATGAAGCCCATGACATCATCGTCCTGATCGGTCTACTCAATGGCGGCGACTACGCGCGGGCGCGGCAGTGGTTCCTCAACGAGCCCCTCGAGGAACTGGGCGGCCGGACTGCGGACTACTACGTGCGACATGGGGGCGTCGAGAGTGTTCGTCGGTACGTGCTGAACTTGAGCGCGGGCTCGACGGGGTAGCATGAACGAGAACCGCTTTGAACGAAGAGATTCCGGACCGGGGCAGACCTCCTGGGTACGTGCGTTGTCGTTCAGGTGCCAAGTGGGATCAGAACGGCAATCACCCTTTCTGCCCAAGCCAAGGCCTGCCGAACTCTGGGAAGGCGCTCGAAGAGTTTTGCTCGCGCATCCAGCAGCGTGGCGCTGCTCCTGGAAGCTTGCGACATCGCAAATGCGTCGATTCCCGGCTGAAGGATGGTCCACCACCCGCTTATCCGTTCTACGTCAAATTCGTAGATGAATAGCAGGCCAAGGGCTAGGAGGATTGCCGAGCGTTGCCAATTGTGACCAAGCTGATTGATCGAGCTATTGTGTTTCATGGGACCTTCGCATGGGCGTGTGCGCCAATGATCCCGCTACCTTGGGCCCACCCATGACGCTAACCCCCACTCGCTGACGGGGGGTTAGAAATGCATCCATACCGCTTGGCGATGGATGATCCCGATTCGAGAGACCCATGCCAATGCAAAGTGATTCCCAGACAAGCAGACATCAGGCGACACTCGAGGCACTTGCCGACGTCGATGCCGGGCGTGTTATTGCCCATGCGCAAATGGTCGAATGGGTAAAGCGCCTCGTACGGACAGCGCCTGCTACGAGGGGCGGTCCCGTCCCCAGAAGCGACAGTGGTCCACCTTCGTCCACCGACTTGTAGGCGACGGACGCTCGGCATGTGACCGCGCCAGCCTCGTTTTGGGGGCGGCCTGTCCCTGCCACCCCTCACGATTGCCGCACTTGGTAATTGCGTCCCGCGTTAGCGAAGTTCGGCCTTGTTCAGAGCGGATTGGCCGTCGGAGCCGTGGGCTCCGCCCTGCCCCCATGTCCGCTAACGGCCAGTAGCGGTCATTCGGCTCAGCCTCGCCTTGCCTGTATATCCGGCAGCACCCAGCTCTTGTCGAAATAGGTATCAGTGGGGCCATAGAGCCGGAAGTACGTGAACCAGCCACGATTTGGCAGCGTCTTGATCCAGTTCGACTGCGGCTTACCCGCCGGCGGCGAGGGGCCGAAGTACAGATCTACCGAACCGTCCGGGTTCTTGACAATGTCGTCGCGCGAGGAGCGGTCTGGGTAGCTGCCAGTGTCGATCAACGCGCGACTGACGTTGTCGTACACCGTGAACGACCAGAACTGCGCCACGGGCGCATTGGGCGGCACGTGTAGCGTGTATTGCTTGCCGCCGTCCAGCCATGCGCCGGCGCCGTCCTTCTGCGATTCCAGATACACCTGCCCGGCACCCACGGTGCGCCCCATCATGCCTACGGTCACACCGACGGCTTCGTAGAACCACGACGCGCGTTCGTCGAGCTGTGTGTAGTTGGGCAGCTCCTGGGTCGTCTCTTTCAGGAACAGCGAGTACTCCCAGTGCTTGCCCGGCCACACCGTCGCACCCGGGAAACGCTTGGCATATCCGTTGGCGCGAGCCATGACTTCGCCGACTTGCGCCGCCTCGATCAGGATCCGCTTCTGGCGTTCGTCGGGATTGAACGGTTTACCCTTCTCGATGCCGAGCGGCACGAGCATGGCCAGGAGGATGCGGTCGCGCTCCTGCGCCGGTTCGGAGTTGATGGTCTTGGCCAAGCCTTCCCAATACGCGAGGCCGCGTGGTTGAGCCGCTAACCAGGTCCTGCCCCGAGGCGTGACGTGTTTTGGCGCTGGCGGGTTTGCGCGCACACTGTAGGGATAGATGTTCATCTTTGCGATGATCTCGCGGGCCTTCGCGGGGTCCGGGTCGAGCGCACGCTGTCCCGACCAGACGTTGTTCGTCGGCGAGCGGAACACGAAGTAGCCGGGCGCTTTGATGTCAGGATCGTTCGGACCGAGCAGCAGGTACCTGCCGCCGTTGCCCTTATCCGGCCCCAGTTGCCCGGTGTCGGTGATCGGGCGTTCCCAGAAGTCGATCAGCCCGCCGGCCGCCGCGCCGGGCGGGAACTCGAACACCAGTGGCCCGGTCTCCGCGAGATTGGGAAACGCCTGCGCATAGGGCGTGGTCGCATTGGCGGTCAGGATGCCCAGCTTGTCCTTGAAGTTCAGGTAGTCGACGTAGCCGGTGTTGCCTGCGCCGAACACATCGCGCGACCAGCGTTGCCATTCGGTCATTGCCATATATGGCAGTGCCCAGATGTACGCCTGCGTGGCGCGCTGGAAGTCCATGTCGTCATAGATCTTCTTCACCGTTTCATCGGTCGGGAAACCGTTGACCAGTTCGAGCTTGCCAAGCCGGGAGTCGATGACCTGCCTGCCTTCGCCCTTCGACAGGTCCGCGGACGCTGTCTCGGTGGCCGCCGGCGCGGCGGAAGTTCCAGCGTCCGTCGGTCCGTTCCCGTCGCTTTTGGTGCAGCCAGCAGTCACAAGGCCGACGGCAAGCGTCAGGGTCGAAACGGATTGAACGGCAAGGCCGACAGAGGTGTGCATGGCGAAGCTCCCGTTGACTCCCGCAGAAACCATCAACTACCGGACCGGCTCAATATCGCCGGGCTTCCAGCTCTTGCTGATCGCCGGTTCGGTCGGCGAGTAGAGCCGCAGAATCGCGAAGTAGCCCTTGCCGGGTACGGTTTCCATCCAGTTCGTCTCGTTGCCGACAGGCGACTTCGGTCCAAAGTAGACGTCTGTGCTTCCGTCCGCGTTCTGCTTGGGCTTGTCGCGGGAACCCAGCGACGGGAACGGGCGGCCGCTGGCGTAGCCAGACGCGTTCTCGGCTTCGTACAGGGTGACCGACCAGAAGTTTGCCGCCGGAATGTTGGCCGGCAACTTCAGGCTGTAATCCTTGCCGCCCGTGAGAGGCACGCCCTTGCTATCGGTGAAGGCGATCATGTACTTCGCGCCCTTGCCTGGAATCTGCGACAGCATGCCGGGACTTAGTGAGTAGTAGTCTGTGAAGAACCAGACGCGCGTGTCGATGTCGGTATAGCCCTCTGCCTTTCGGCGCGAGGCCAGGTCGAACGGTCCTCCCGGGTTTTCCGGCGTTCCGTCCGCCACGGGATTGACCCAGCGTCGGTCTGGGTAGACGCGGAAGTCGCGCCCGCTGACCTTCTCTTCGAAGCCGATCACCCGACTCATCTTGTAGCCCGTCTTCGCCGCTTTATCGAGGATGGCTCGCGTATTGGCGTCTGGATTAAACGGCTGCCCTTTGACGATGCCGATGCCTGCCAGCATGCCCAGCCAATCGGGGTCACCCAGGTTGGCGCCCTCGCTGTCAAGCAGCTTCTTCAGCTCGTCGAAGGCGGTGGCGTCGCTGATCGGCAGCAGGTTCGCCGGTTTGCCCGACGCATCCGGAAACTCCATCGGCTTCGGATTGGCCGCGCCGAGTGGATAGATCTTCGCGCCTTCCATGGTAGCGACCGCGCCCGACAGGTCATTCGGGTCCTGATAGAACGAGCGCAGGAACACGAATACGTTGTTGGTGCCCGAGCGGTACACGTAATAGCCCGACGGCACGTTGCCCTTGTAGCCCGGCGGCACAATCAGGAACTTTCCGCCCTTGCCCCCGTCCGGTCCGGGCATTCCGACGTCACCGAAGAACTTGCCGCCGTCGACCGGAATGGGGCGCTGCCAGAAGTCCAGCAGGATGCCCTGCAGTCCCGCCGGTGCTTCGAACACCATCGGGCCGTCCTTGCCAAGGTCGAGGTAGCTCATCGCATAGATGACATCGGAGTTCGGTGTGGTGACCAGCGTCTTGGCATCAAGGCGCTTCTTCCACACGGGCAGGACGTTGTAGCCGGCGCCGAAGGTCTTCTCGGAGCCAACCTTCATGCCGAGGGTGTTGATCAACGGAAAGGCCCACAGGTAGGTCTGCGTGGCGCGCTGGAACAGCAGTTCGTCACGCAGCATCTTCGCCGTCTCCGCCGTCGGTCGGTTCTCGACGAATGCGGCGTTGGCCAATGTGTCGAAGCGGCTGCCGTCGTCGGCCGGCGCCGCAGTAGGGACCGCCGGCGCAGCCGTCTGGGGCGCGTTCGCCTGCGTGGGCGCGCCGGTTTCAGGCACATTGCAGGACGCGATCAGTAAGGTGATTAGGATGGCGATGGTGATGAGCCGGACATTCATGTCGAATCTCCTGGGAGAGATCACGAGATCGAAATTTGGCGAAGCTACTGCGCTTTCGCCTCGATCGGCGGTGGGAACCACTTGCCGTTCACCACGTCGGCCTTTGCGCCATACATGCGGAAGTTCAGCGAGTAGCCCTTGCCGTCGGGCGTTGGCAGCCAGTTGCTCTCGTCGGTGCCCTTGGGAAGCTTCGGCGCCAGCCAGATGCTCGTGGTGCCGTCGGGGTTGGCCTTTAGGCGCGAGATGTTGTTGAGGTTGTAGCGCTTGAGCGGGTTGGGCACGACGCGGAAGTCCGGCACGCTGTAGGCCGTCACCGACCAGAACGCATTGACCTGAGAATCGGGCATGCCGCCCTTGGGGAAGCGGATCTCGTAGGTCTTGCTGCCATCGAGCGGGCGCATCTCGCTGTCGGTCAACCCGATGAAGTACAGCGCTTCGTCGGCGGTGTTGGCCCACAGGCCGCCATAGTTGATGACATCGCGGGCGGCGACGTCGTTGCCAAACTTGCCGGCTGCGTAGGTCACGGACCAACCGCCCTTTTGCGTGCCGAAGCCCTTGATGCGCTGCAGGAACTCCGGCACGGCGCGTTCGTTCACGATCGAGGCTACGCTATCGCGCGCCTGCGGATTGGCCTTGAGGTAGGCGGCGATCTTCTCGGCCAGGGCCTGGTACTGCGGGGCCTTGGGCATGCGGTCGGGGTAGGTCTCCAGCACGCCTGATACATTGTCGAAGATCTCGACGCCGATCGGTTTGGCGGGAGTGAACTCCGATATCGCCAGCGGGGGTTCGATCTGGATGCCTTCCGGCACCTCCAGCGTGAACTGCTCCTGTAGCTTCTTGGCCTGGGCCGGGCTGTCCTTGAGTTCCACTCTGGCAAGCAGCTTCGCCTTCGCGGCCGGCAACTCGATCTTGACCGCATCGGTCGGCACCGGTGGGTTGGAACCCTTCAGCACCAGCGCGAACTTGCCGTTGGGGTGGTCGGGATAGGTGCGCTCGTTGATATTGGCGATGACCTCGCCCCAGCCATCGAGCAGCTGCGCCGTGTAGTAGCGACCAGTCACCTTCGGCACGTTGAGGACCACCGCGTGGTCCTTGTCCACCGCGATCCAGGCTTCTAGGTAGGCGACGTCCATGTTGGGATTGACGAACTGCGCCGAGCCGAGGGGGTTGTACTTGATCTTGTTGAAGCCGACCTTCTCGACGTTGATGTCGTGGTCTTCCTGCTGCAGCACCAGGTAGCGCCCGTACAAATAGGACCAGGCGTCAACGATCTCCTGATCAGTCGGCTGCTCGGCATCAGCGGCCGGGGCGGCGGAAGGTTTTGGGCTCTGCGCGGTGGGAGCGTCGGACCTGTTGCAGCCGGGCGTGGTGATCATGACGAGCGCCGCGATCAGCAGGATCGTGCGCAACGGAGCGGAACGGTCATCGACGCGGCTCATGGTCATGTCCTCGCTGGCGGGCGCGCCAAGCGCACAGCATTTACTTCGCCGGGTAAAGCAAGGTGAAGGTGAAGCGCAGCCCCCATTCGGCGCCGCTGTCGGGCGCCTCGACGTAGTAGCGGACGCCGCCCTGGTAGCTCACCAGTTGCGTCCCGATTTTGCTGACCTTGGAGTATCCGAGGTTGATAGGCACCGTCCATTGCTCGGCCTTCCAGTCGTAAGTCGACTCCAGGTTGAGCGACAGCGTCCGTCCCTGGCCAAGTCCTTTCGCCAGGAACGGCTGGAGGAAGGTGGAGCTGATGTCGGAACGATCGTCGTCACCCGCGAACGACCAGATGTGGTTCACCAGCGCGCCATACGTCCAACCCGACGCAGTCTGTTTCAACCCAACGGCGGTGGGCCCGGCGCCCCATTTGTCTGAGCCCAGGAGATCATCGCTGGCCGTTGGCAGTAGCAAGGCGGGGCCCACGCCCCATGTCCAGCCAGACGCCGTCAATGCCTTTGGCGAGAAGAAGAGGCTCTGCAGAACATCACCCGTGCCGAACTGGCTGCCCGCTCCGGGGAAGATGTCCTCCTGGTACACGATCGGAATGATCGTGCGCGAGATCATGTTCCAGTTCTCGCCAATCGAGACTGGAATCACCGGCTGCACGTTGACGTAGCTCTTGCTTCCGTCATCGGTTGGCCCGATGCCATCGTCATAGTTGAACTGCAAAGGGACACTGATCAGGCTGGCGATCGGGTTGGAAAGCTGCTTGGCTAACTCATCCGCGTCCTGGGCGTATGCCTTCGGTAAGGCCAGCATGGTGACGGCCGCGAGCCATGTTGCGAGTCGCCGAGAATGCATGAGCCCTCCTTGAGAACCCAGCGCAGGGAAACCGGAGTTCGGAGCGTGATCCTAGGTGGGCCCTTCATGGACCTTGGTCACGCCGTCGTCACGACCCAGCGGAGGCCGAATGCCGATGGCCGCAGCGTCCGTTTCGGGTCGGAAGCGGTCGGGACAACCATCTCCGGCCTCAGCCGCTTCAAAGACCGCTAACGGCCAGAAGCATCGGCAGTCGGGCGGACCAGGCTTGGTCGGGCTCTACCTGGAATCTCCGAATTAGTGCGCCTGCCGCTGCAGGGCTTCCACCTGCCCCACTGCGCACCGATGCCGGCGGAACCGGCGCGCAAGTACTTGCTACCGGTTTCTTCGCTTCCGGGCGCCTGGTCGCGGCGGCAACGCTCGCTCGCGCAGGAGAACCTCGCGGTCGAAGAGGAACTGCGGCTATAGGGGTGGGTCCGATAGCGTCTAGCCCAATAGCGCCCTGCGCCTTTCCAGCGGGGTCTGGCCGAACCAGCGCCGACAGGCGCGGTTGTACGAACTCTGCTCGCCATAGCCCAGCAGCCCGGCGATCTGCGCGATCGGCATGGCCAGTTCGGCCAGGTATGACTCCGACCAGTCGCGCCGCACCGCGTCGACCACTTGCTCGAAGGTCACGCCTTCGTTCGCCAGCTGCCGTTGCAACGTTCGTTCACGCCGCGCGAGCTGCTCGGCCACGGCGTGCAGCGTACAGCGTCCGGTCGGGAGCAGGCGGTCGATAGCCGCTGTCACTAGCTCGCGGACGGTACGCGGGTGGCGCGACATTGCACTGCTGACAAAGTCGATGAGGAATTCCCGCATCATGCGGTTGTGCTGGGATATCGGACGGATGATCTGCGCCGGATGCAGGACCAGGCCGTCCACCTCCTGGCCGAACAGGACATTTGTCTTGAAGTGCTTCCGGTAGCGCTGCAGCGGCAATGCGGCTCCGTGGCGGAACAGCACCGCCTGGGCATGGAAGGCTCTGTCGTCCAGCAGCAGGGCCATGGTGTTGTGCATCACGCCCAGGGCGCGTTCGACGGTCTGCCGATGGCGCGTGATCTCACGGCCGAGTTCGAAACGGTAGGTCAAGCGTGGTGCGGCCGGGTCGGTACGGTCCAGCGCGATGATGGTGCCGGCGCTGTAGAAACCCACGAATCGGGCGAAGTCGTCCAGGGCAGCGCCGACGTCGGGTGCGTTTCGCGCGATCAGGGAGACGGGGCCGATGACGTTCCAGTCCTGCTGCGCCGAAAGGCGCAGGCCGAAATCCGCGCAGTCCAGTTGCGACGCCGTCAGTTCGAACAGTTGCACCATCGATTGCATCGGGATCATCGCGTGATGGACGTCGAGCAGCTCAGGCGCGATGTTGAACTCGCGCAGGAACGCTTCCGGGTGCCCGCCGAGCTCGCGGACGAGCTCACGGTATCGGGCCAGCGAGGAGATGCGGATCAGGGGGCCGGCGTGGTTCAAGGCAAGCAGCAATGGCGAAACGCAAGCAGATAAACATTTTCCGATGATTGTCACGTGATGCCAACTCGCTGACGCGCCAGGCCAAGCCAGCCGGGTTGGAAGCTGCGGTAATCGGCGCTGCCGAGCCCGTGGCTCCCTAGCCCCTGCAACCCGCGCATGCCGACTCGCCCAGGCGGTGGCATTGCGGCGGGACATCCGATGTCCGACAAGACCAGATCCCACTCTCGACGCCGATCGCCCCGGCCGGTCTCGTCCACGCGGGCAGCGGACTGCCCCGTCGATGGCATCGGCAACAGGCCCGGCGAGGCTTCGGGCCGGTTCACCTTCGAGCAATGGCGGGCGATCTCGCGCGAACGTTACAACTGGGACCTGCAGCTCCAGCCCGGCGTGGAGAAGGCCCACCAGTTCGTCGGCGAGTACAGTGCCTGGGGCGAGGGCGATGTCCGCTTCCTGCACAGCCGCGCCGCCGCCGCGCGTGTGCGTCCTTTTGACGCTGCGCAAGGCCGCATCCGCCTGGTGTTCCTGCTCTCGGGCCAGGCGCGCATCAGTGCCCATGCGCGAGACAGCCAATCCGAAGTGGGACAGGGCGATCTGTTCGTTCTCGACACGGCGGCGGTGAAACAGGCCGAATGGAGCGCGCATTCCGACTTGTGCCTGCAATTGCCCGAACGCAGCAAGCTGGACTTGCCGGGTACGGCCTCGAGGCGACCCGGGCGGGCGGTGATGCCGATCGATGACCCGGTGCTGTCGAACGCGCTCAAGTCGCAGCTACGCCTGCTTGCTGCGCGCGGCAGCGAACTGGACGCCGCCGCGTGCGAGCGTGTCCTCGAGGCCTTGGTGGAGCTGACGGTGCTGGGATTGCGTGACCATGGCGCCGGCCAAAGTGAGGCACTGGCCGGCCACGACATCCTGCTGGCAAAGGCACAGCTGTACCTGCAGACGCATTTCCGCCGCCCCGACCTGTCTGTCGACGAAGTGGCCGCGGCAGTGGGATGCTCGCGCACCTCGCTGTACCGCCTGTTCTCCGCCAGATCGCTGACCGTGCTGGGCTATCTGCGCGAGTGGCGCCTGCTGCGCTGCCGCGCCGCGCTGGCGACCGCGTCGGCTCAGGTCAACATCGGCCAGGTTGCGTTCCAGCACGGCTTCCTCGACCTGCACGCCTTCACGCGCTTGTTCAAACGCCGCTTCGGGATGACGCCGGGCCAGGTGCGGGCATCCGAGCTGCGGCCATGAGCCTGTTCAGGCGTGCGGCTGGAACGCGTGGTCAAACCTTGGCACCGACGATCAAATCCACGTTGTAACCGGCTGCCTAGGCTGCGGGCATGCGTCCTAGGGAATCGTGACGCATGCCCCGTTGAACATCCTGCAACCGCAACCCGACAAGGCCCCATGCGGCCTAGTCGTCGGAGAAGAACATGACTCTGCATCCCGCTGCGGGCCGACTGCGCTGCGCGCGTCTGGCCCATGCCACCGTCCTTGCGCTGGGCCTGGCCCCGGCACTCGCCAACGCACAATCGTTCTGCGTCGATTCCTCGGGCAATCCGGTTGGCTCGGCCACTGATCCGCAGGCAGTTGCCTGCGGCGCCAACGCGCTCGCATCGGGCGTGCGCTCCACCGCCGTCGGCGCCGGTGCGCAGGCCAGCAGTGACGAGAGCACCGCATTGGGCACGGATGCCGACGCGGGCGGCCTGGGCGCCACCGCGGTCGGCACGGCCAGCGGCGCGGCTGGCAGCTACAGCACCGCCAACGGCGCCTATGCCTTGGCCGAGGCCGACAACAGTGCGGCCTTCGGTGCCTACAGCTGGGCCGGCGGCGTCAACAGTGTCGCGCTCGGCACCGGCACCTTCGCGCTGGGCGACAACAGCACTGCCAGCGGCGTCAACGCCGCAGCCAACGCACTAAACAGCAGTGCTTACGGTTACGGTTCGATCGCCGACGGCATCAACAGCACGGCCATCGGTGGCAGCAGCAACGCGACCGGCACGGCCAGCGCCGCGTTCGGTTCCGGCAGCAGCGCAAGCGGCCCGAATTCGCTCGCGCTCGGTAGCGCCAGCACGGGCAGCGGCGAAGGCGCCGCCGCCATCGGCAACGGCGCAAACGCTCAGGCCACCGGCTCCCTGGCCTTGGGCGTCAACGCATTTTCGTCAGGCCCGAGTTCCATGGCGATGGGCACGGGGGCACAGGCAACTGCATTCAACGCCACCGCGATCGGCAACCAGGCGTGGGCCAAAAGTGGCAACGGTGTCGCCATCGGTGCGCTGTCGACGGTGGTCGGCTACCTGCCGCTGCATGCAAACACGAACGTTGCCAAGAGCAACACTGCGGTCGATGCCACTGGCCAGGTCGCCGTCGGGTTTGCTTCGGTCGCACAGGGTTACAACACGGTGGCTATGGGCGCGAACGCGCATGCCTACCATGACAATGCGATTGCGATCGGCAACTGGGCGGGCTACCACCAGAACTTCCGGATCGAGCCTGGCGTGGGCGCCAACTCGATCGCCATCGGCTACAGCGCCGTTGCGCCGGGCAGCAACAACACGGTCATGGGCCAGAAGGCGATGACGGCCTATTACGGGCAGACAGGCGCGCCGGCCACCCTCAGCGGCGAATACCTGTTCACCGCCAATGGCACTGCCATCGGTTCCGCCGCGGCCGCCACCCAGAACGCCACCGCACTCGGTGCGAGCGCGAGCGCAGCTGGCGTGCAGAGCCTGGCCCTGGGCACCAGTGCCGGCGTCCAGGATGTGGCGCCGGTCGCAAAGCCCGGTACGGGCGGCGATCCGACCGCGCCAGGGTATGTCGCCGACTCTCTGGACTTCAGCCAGCTCAAGTCCGTCAACTCGGTGGCGATGGGCTTCAACGCGAAGGTGCAGTACGCGGCCAATGCGATGGCGCTGGGCGCGAATGCGCGCGTGTGGCAGGCACCTCCACCGGCACCAGCAACAGCGACAACTCGATCGCGTTCGGTGCCAACAGCCTGGTCAGCGCGACGACGGCCAACGCGATGGCACTGGGACCCAACAGCAGCGCGACGTTCGCCAACTCGGTGGCGCTGGGCGCAGGTTCGCGGACCACCGTGGGTGCCCTGAGCAATTACACCGACGGCAGTGGCCTGCTCACCGGCCAGAACTCGGTCGGCGAAGTGTCGATCGGCAGCGTCGGCGGCGAGCGCCAGCTGAGCAATGTCGCCGCGGGCAAAAACGGCACCGATGCGGTCAACGTCAACCAGCTCAACGCGGTCTCGGCCGAGCTTGGCCAGGGCCTGGCCGACGTCAACACCCGCGTCGACGGCGTCGAACAAGGCCTGGCCGACACCAACGGCCGCATCGACGGGATGCAGGGCCAGGTTGATGCGGTGAGCCAGGACCTGGCCGACACCCATGCCCGCGTCGACGATGTCGAGCAGGGCCTGGCTGACACCAACGGCCGCGTCGACGGCGTCGAGCAGGGCCTGGGCCGATACCAATGCGCGTGTCGATGGCGTCGATGGCCGCCTGACCGACGTCGAGAACGACATCGGCACGCTGCGCAACGCAGTCCAGCAGGTCGACCTGATTTCGGTGGACGGTGTCGGCGATGGCAGCGACAAGGCCACGGTCGGCGCGGGGACCAAGGGCGTGGCGGTCGGTTCACACGCTTCCGCCAACGGTGCCAACGGCATTGCCCTGGGCAGCAGCGCCTTTGCGGCCGGCCCCAACGACACCGCCATCGGCGGCAATGCCCGCGTCGAGGCCGACGGCAGCACCGCGGTGGGTGCCAATGCCAGCGTCGCGGCGGCAGCGACCAACGCGGTGGCAATCGGCGAAAGTGCGTCGGTGCAGGCGGCCAGCGGCACGGCACTGGGCCAGGGCGCGGTGGTGCAGGCGGACGCGACCGGTGCGGTGGCGATCGGACAGGGTGCGGTCGCCGATCGTGCCAACACCGTATCGGTCGGCAACGCCGGCACGCAACGCCAGGTGACCAACGTTGCCGCAGGTACGCAGGACAGCGACGCCGCCAACGTCGCCCAGGTGCGCGCGCAGGCAACGCGCACCCTGAACGATGCCAACGCGTACACCGACGCGCGCTTCCAGGCCATGGACCAGTGGCAGGACACGGTCAGCGAGCGGCTCGTCGAAAACGACGAGCGCATCCAGCGCGTCGGTGCGATGGGCGCGGCGATGGCGCAGATGAGCGCAAACACCTCCGGCCTGTCGGGCGTGAACCGTGTCGGCGTCGGCGTCGGCACCTACGGAAGCGAAGCCGCCATCTCGGTCGGCTACCAGCGCGCCTTCAACAACAACCGCGCCAGCGTTTCCGCCGGCGCAGCCTTCACCAGCGACGACTCCAGCGTCGGCGCGGGCGCGGGCTTTAGCTGGTGATCGCGCCGGGCGCCGCGATCTCGGTGCCCGGTTCCCAGGCATGACTGCCACTGGGCGGGAACGCTCCAACCCTCATCTCTTCGGGACACTCTCATGCAGCACAAGGCACTTTCCCTGGCACTCGCCGCCGCCATCGTCGCCGGCGCCACCGGCACCGCGCTGTCGGCCGGCCCGGCGCAACCTAAGCTGATTCGCGCCGATTTCAGCGCGCTGGGCAACGATGACGGCAGCAATGACCGCTTTATCGTCAAGTACCGCAATGGCGCGGCCGCCCAGTCCGACGCAGCACAACTCACGCGCACGCTCGATTCCGTCGCCTCACGCACGGTACTGCGCGCCGCCGGCGCTGCACCGCGCGCGCGCCACCTGCGCCGCCTCGCGGCCAGTGGTGCGCACCTGGTGCGCTTGTCGCGCAAGCTCGACCGCGTCGAAGCGCAGAACTTCATGCTCGCCATCGCCGCCGATCCGGCGGTCGAGTACATCGTGCCGGACCGGCTGCGCCAGCCGACCGGCGTCCCGAACGACCCGTTCTATGCCAGCCACCAGTGGCACTACAACCACCCGGTAGGCGGCGCCGGTGCGCAGCCAGCATGGGACGGTGGCGCCACCGGCCAGGGCGTGGTCGTGGCGGTGCTTGATACCGGCGTCACCGAGCATCCTGACTTGGCCGGCAACTTGCTGCCCGGCTATGACTTCATCGTCGATCACGAAGTCTCCGGTCGCGCTACCGACGGCCGCGTGCCGGGCGGTGCCGACACCGGCGACTGGGTCGCGGCCAACGCCTGCGGCGCCGGCACGCCGGCGCGGAGCAGCTCCTGGCACGGCACCCACGTCAGCGGCACGGTCGCGGCTGTGAGCAACAACGGCGCCGGCATGGCCGGCGTCGCCTTCGACGCCAGGATCGTCCCGGTGCGCGTGCTCGGCCACTGCGGCGGTTACGACTCCGACATCAACGATGCCATCGTCTGGGCGTCGGGCGGCCATGTCGAGGGCGTGCCCGACAACGAATACCCGGCGGAAGTGATCAACATGAGCCTGGGGGGCAATGGCGCTTGCGAAGTCGCCACGCAGGCGGCGATCGACAGCGCGGTCGCGCGCGGCACCACCATAGTAGTTGCGGCCGGCAACCAGAACACCGATGCCATCTCCCACACACCGGCCAACTGCCAGAACGTCATCACCGTCGGCTCCAACGGCATCAGCGGCAAGCGTGCGAGCTATTCGAACTACGGCGCCCGAATCGATATCGCCGCGCCGGGCGGTGGCGTCAACGATGGCGCCAACCAGAACCAGGGCTACATCTGGTCGACCGTCAACCTCGGCACCACGGTGCCGGGACAAGCCGGCTACGGCGGCATGGTCGGCACTTCGATGGCGGCGCCGCATGTCGCCGGCGTGGCGGCGATCGTGCAGAGCGCATTGTCGACGCCAAAGTCGCCGCTGGAGCTTGCCGCACTGCTGAAGCAGACCGCGCGCCCGTTCCCGATTGCGCCGGATCGTCCCCTCGGCATTGGAATCGTCGATGCCGGATCGGCCGTCGTGGTCGCCCGCGCCGGTGGCCAGCCGCTGACCAATGGTGTGCCTCGCACTGGTCTGCGAGGCAATGCCGGCGAGGGTTTCGTCTATGTGTTCCCGGTCGCGGCCGGTACGGCCCGCCTGAACGTCATCACCTACGGTGGCACCGGCCAGGTGAAGCTGTTGGCGAAGAACGGGAGCGAGCCGACCACGAGCAGCTACGAGGCGATATCGCAACGCCCGGGCAACAACCAAACGATCACGATCAATGCACCTGCCGCCGGCGCGTACTACGTAAAGGTGCTGGGTGCCGCCACGTTCACGGGCGTGTCGGTCAAAGCCACGTCGATGTAATCCGCACGGCGGCCCGGCCAATCCCCTTGGGGCGGCCGGGTCGGCGCTGCAACGATCGCTGCTGGGCGCTTCGCCGGGCCGGCGCGCCCTTTGCCAAGGATGCCTCCGAACAGCTCAAGAGACGCACCGAGTGGGAGGCGACGGCTCGGCAACTGGATCGGCCAAGTCGTCGTCCAGCTGAAGCGCGCCGAGCAGACGCTGTCGAGGCCGCTCGCAGCCAACACAATGCGCGCTGGTTGCTGAGGTAGGCTAATAGGCGCAACAGGCCAACGGCGCCATCCAGCGCCGTTGGCCGCGATCCCCCCCGGGACGTCCAGATCTACCTCGCCGCTTGGACCGATGCTCGCGTCGCCGAACAGCTATCCCCGGAAGATCGGTTGCGAACAGTGTGTGGACCACCCGGGGAGTCCAGGTGCAGGTGCTTTCACCACCAAATGATGGGCGAAACCAAAAGAGAGCTCTTTGCCGACCTCGATGTCGAGCATTGCCACGTCGAAGGATATGGCGCCAACCGCCTCGGAAGCGCTGGCTATCGTTGAGGCAAGAAAAGTGTCGTGGCCCTCGGCATCCAAAGCCAGCACTACGCATGCAGCCATCAGTGCATTGTCTTCTAGGAGGAGAATGCGCACAGGGCTCCCCAAGCTGCACGCCTGGGATGGGCCGCCGCACTGCCCACCTGGGTGATGGCGCGGCAGTCCTGGGTCATAAGAATCTGCACAGCTTAGCCTCATCTCGCAGAGAGCTGCACGGAGGCCCGGATGGCAAGACTGGGGATGACACCAGTCCGATGCACAAACAACGTTACGCACAAAATGGTAGCCGCACGTGACGCCGCAGTCATTGCGGCGTTGCGCGTTACGTGGAGTTAAGCCCCCCTGGATGGCGCGCTTGTCATCAAGGATTTCGAAAAGTTGGCCGTGGGCCGCGTAGTCCCCCGCTAGGCGTTATCCCGCGTCGCGAACAGCAGATCGGCGACAGTGTTCCTTGCAGGAACCATCCCGAACTGCCGGACTAAGGTCACTCTGGCGATAACGCTCCTCGTGTACGGCCCCCCGGCCCCCCGAAGTGCTGTCGCGCAGACGTGGAGAGTGGATGCCAATCATCTTCATTCTGGCCGATATCAGGCATATGGCATGGAGGGAAAGTCCATGGGTGGCAGGCCAATCCGTGTAGTAGTCGGCCCTCGTCTTCACAGTGCATCTTCAGGGCAACTCGATCGAAGCGAAGACACCCTCAGCACCCGCCAAACGCGGGCGTCTTCGCAAGTGGCACTGAGCAAAGAAAACGGCGAGGCAAGCCCGCCGTTTCCCTTGGTCAATCCGACTACTTTATTGCTTGGTCGGAATATTGACCTTGTCGATTCCATGGATGACACCATTGCTGGAACCGATGTCCGCCGAGGTGACGCGCGCGCCGTCAATGCTCACCCTATCATTGGTCAACATGATCGGAGCCGACTGACCGTTGACCGTCTTTGCTGTTTCAGACTTGCCGATATCGGCCATGGTCTTGCGACCGCTGACGACGTGGTAATTCAGAATCGAGACCAGTTCTTCCTTGTTCTCCGGCTTGAACAGGTTCTCCAGCTTGCCCGCCGGAAGCTTGTCGAACGCCGCATCGGTCGGTGCGAAGACTGTGAACGGGCCTACGCCGCGCAGAGTGTCGCTCATGCCTGCACGTTCGATGGCCTTGCCAAAGGTCTTGAACGACCCATTGGCAGCGGCAGTATCGACGAGGTTCTTGGTGCTGGTATTGGTCATGGTGCTCATAAATATTATTGCCTTTGATGCGATCCGCGGTGGCACGGAATCGAGGATGGCCGAAGCCAAGCTCCTGCCGGACGGCAGGGGCGATAGGGCTCAGAGCGGATGGGGAATGGGACGTGCTGCGCGGCTGAGTGGCCGTTACGACATTGCGTCGTAGTGCCACTGGAGGCTGCGCTATCGAGTGTTACGTAACCGTAATCTGGTGATCGGATCGATATCTCGTTCACCCAGCGGTGTGTGCGCCGCTTTCGCGGAATCATCACACGCCTGCGCCATCGCAGCGGCGAGAGGTCGACGTGGGAGAATCGGTGCGACAGCCACAAAGGTGCTACATTGAAATATTAACCGTGTTGTCTAACGCGGATGCCTCAAGGGCCTGCCGCGTGCAGCAGGCGTTTCATGGAAAGCATGATTGAAGTCCGACGCCGAACTGCGGTGATCGAGGCGGAAAGCCACAAGAAGATGCTTGAACTTTGCTGGGCGTTCCGGGCGCAGCTGGAGGATGTGCAGTCGCGCCTCTCTCCCGCCGACTACAGCTATGTGGAGGCGCTCAAGACGTTCCTGCTTCGGGATCGCAGCGTTTAACAGACGACGGCGCAGACTATTCACAGTCCTACATCTGCCTGAGTTACCCAGGGGTAACCCTCCTTGGTGCAGACTGAGGCGGATCTTCAATAGTTCCTGCTGACCGGATCATCGAGCGGCAATGCGCAAGGTCTCGCGCCAAAGAGTTGCAGAAGCGACGGAGCCATAACGATTCGCGTCGAACGGAGGTCGGCATTGGCGAAGCATGTGCCGAGCCAATGCCGTCTGCTCACACGAACACCTACCTTTCACCAGCGCGTTTCCGCGCTAGTCAGGTGTTCGGGGATTCCCACGAAGAGAGCGAGCATGCAACCAATTAAGCATCACAGAGTCGTTGCAAATGGACCGACCCGGATCCCGGGGTTTGGCGGTTCGGTTGCCGCGATCGAGGCGGCGGAGAACGAGGGATGGCCGGTGCAGCGCTCTATAGCACGGATCCCGAACAGTCGTTCTACCGAGCCAAGATTGGCGGCTGACAGGTTCCGAAGACCGGTCAGAAGTCGTTGAGGTTCCTATGAACAGGATTACGATCTTCACGAGTATGGCGTTCGCATTGGCCATCGCTATGGAGACGGCCATCTGGGTGACCTTCCTGCAGCGCCTACGGGTCCGGCATCCGCGCCAGTGGCTGCACGCCGCGCAGCCAGCCTTCTGGCAGGACCGGACCGCACTCAGCGCACGGGTCACGATGCGGTATCTGCACGATCGAGATTACCTCTCGAGCGCGGACCAGGAAGGCGTGCATTACTGCGGCCGCGGCAGGACCGTGATGCTGGCTACCTACTGGTTCACTGCGTTGACGGGGGCTGGCACCCTGGTGGCGCTAGCACTTTATGGCTGGTGAATGCGCTCGCGACTGTCCCCGTTTTAGGAAATTGAAGCCTTAGACGGCGAGAAACAGAGCGCCCGCTCCGGACGTAGTGCCGGAGGAACCAAAGTCACTGTTAATCGGAGAGCGTCATGGCAAGCAAACAGGAAATTGCCTTCTGTAACCTGCACGGCGAAGTGGTGGTCCTTCGCGAACTCGTCAAGTCGCTCATTTCTCAGCTTCCGAAGGGCGTTGCGACGACCCACCGACTCGAAGACGCGTTGAATCGTGCGAGGGCAACGGCGGCGCACATGTCGCCAACCTATATGTCAGTGAACTACGCGATAGATAAGATGCAGGTGCACCATCTGCCTCGCTGACAACTAATCGACCACCGGCGAAACGGTCGAAGGCACTTCCGCCACCGAGTGACGAGGTAGGTCGATAGTAAAGACGCATCCGGAACCTGGCACGTTGCGCACGCTGAGGACCCCCAGGTTCGCCTCAATACTGCGACGAGAGATCGACAGCCCCAATCCCAGACCGCTCCTGTCATCAGCGCCCTGCGTGAAAGGGATGAACATCTTCTCCGCGTCGCCGGGCGGAAGGCCGCCGCACTGGTCTTCGACGTCGATCAGGACACGGTCAGCCACTGCATAGGCGTTGAGGCTGATCTCACCATGAGGGTGCGAGAACTTGAATGCGTTCTGCAGGAGATTCCCGGCCGCCGACAGCAGCAAGTCCCGATCCACATCGAGTGCCAACAGGGGATCCACGTCCGAGACGGTTAGCTTGCAACCCCTCACGTCCGCTTCCAGCGAGGCGGAGAGCTTGACCTCCGCAAGGAAATCCGCGACCGAGAAGAGCCGATTCTGCAGCGGCATGCCCGCTGTCATACGGACCTCTGCGAGGGAACGGTCAATAAGATTACTCAACCCGACCAGGGCCCGGTCGAGTACACCACCGGTCGCGCCGGTCAAACCAACGCTGCCCTCCTTGATGATAGAAAGCGCCAAGGTGGCGGTGCACAACTGATTGCGCAATTCGTGGGCAAAGAATCCTAGCCGCTCATTCAGAGCGTCTGCTTGTTTGTCGGCGACGACAAAGTCGCGTTGGTACCCAAACTCGGTCACGGCGTTAGCAATTGCGTTGTCCAGGCATCGATTGAGCGTCCTGAACTCATCGATGCTTATTGCCGCATCCTGCTCAAATGCCAAATCAGTTATCGCTTGGCATAGGTCACCATAGTCGTGCACCACTTCCTCGACCGTGAAGCCATGCTGCATCAGTTCCTTGCCGTGCTGCGCCGCCGAATCGCCGATTTCCGACAGCGCGGGCTTGCCCCCGCCGGAACGGCCAGAAACCTTTCGGCTCCGCATAGGATCCGATGTCCGTTCCAACGCGAGTGTCTTGATCACCTGCTCAAGGAACACAGTGACCCCATGCTCCAGCTCCTCACCGGCTACGCCAGGCGGCGATCGCTCGGCGACCTTTGCCCGGCAGCGGGCAATTAGTTCTTTCCGGTTCGCGGTGAGAAACTGATGCATCATGACCGCACAATACGCCAACTCTGTCCCACCAGCGGGCGAGCAGGCGTTCGCAGCTACCGTTCGTCGGCGTGGAGGCGCCATGCGGCCAACCCTGATGAAGACTGCGCCCTTCGGATATGCACAGCAACTTCACATTTAGGATCAGCGCTTCTCTGGTGCGGCGCACATGGGCCGTGTAAGGCTGGTCAGGTCGCAGACGACGATGCGGAGCCTGCGGCGCACCTTGCGCGAGTGGTTTCGTAGTGCCTCGCCATGGACGCCGACATCCAGGTCCACACAAAGAGAGTCATCTAGCGCGCCAACGGCTGACCTCAGCCGGTGCATTTCTATGACCGCTTTCGACCCAAAAGGGGACATTTGATCTGTTCGTTGGGACCGGGTCTGAGCTGCTTGAGCCATACTTCGCAAGGGGGCGATGTGGCGACTAACGCCAAATATTCGCTGGCGGTATCAATGCTCGTTCTGTCGGTGGCACCAGGCTGCGCGTCGCTGCATCGCATGACGCCCGACCTCGTTGATGTCAAGGTAGAAGCGCCGGTTCTGGAATGCGACCGGCGTCGCCAGGACATTCCGGTCAGCGTTCGCGTGCAAAACGGTAGCCACGGCGTCCTGCGAGTCTGGATCGACGGAGCCTCGGGCCCGCCGTACCCACTGAGTTGGTTGTCCTACGAGATTCTTGATGACGCCGGTAATGTCGCGTGGCGGCATGGTCCGGGTGGGCATGGTCCGATGGCGCAACCTACGTTGAAGATCGATCCCGGCGATCGGACAATACTTGCGGCGATGCTGTACGAAGTCGGTGAAGCGGACAATTCCCGGAGTTTCCGCATCCGGATTGAAGACCAGGACAAAAACACGTGGACGACTGATGCATTTCGGCCATGCGTGAAACGTGATTAGCACGATGTCCGCTTCTGGCCGAAAGCGGACATGGGGACCGGTCTCGACACAGTCGCCAAGGACTTGGCCGGCTAGGTGTCACCCCGCGGCGCGAACAGCAGATCGGCGACAGTGTTCAGACCTTTCAGGAACTCATCGCGAATTGCCGGGCTCAGGTCACTTTGGCGATAACGCTCATCGTGCGCGGCTACTCCCCGGAGTGCCGTCGCGCAGATGGCATCGCGAGAAGGGGAGGCATCAATAATGGCCCACAAAGCCCATTGCATGGCCGTTAGCTGGCCTTCGAAGAAAGCTTCTCTCTCGTCCATTCCGGTTCCTTGGGGTGATGTGTTTCGCTCAGGTGGGGTCATGGTCGGCCGCAGGTCGAAGCCCCAGCCCATGGGCGGTGACGATCTCCAGCACTCGTGCCGAAACGTAGTCATGATGTGGGCCTGCAAGACTCTGAATTCCTTCAGCAGCCGATGCAACGACAGCCAACAGATACTCCCGGTCCGTCTGGTCTTTCAGCATTAACAAAATGACTTCGTCCAGCGAATCTAGGCGCCGATCGAGCTCATCCAGAGGTAGCTGCATGGTCCGGTCCCCACCGAGCTTGGCGAGTATTTAGTGTGCTCCTGCTGCAGTGCGTTGCAAGCTGGCCCTGATCCGCCCCGCATTCGCCACAGCCCAGCGCTCCACCCCAGCGATTGCCAGGGCCTCACTCGACGTGTGGGCCTTCCGCTCCCGCTTCACGTCCAAGTGCCGGTTGACCGTCGTCCGCCAAACGTCGTTATGGAAGGCGACAACCGTCACCGCAACCGGGCCGCAGCGCAGCCAGCGCGTGGTGTCAGGACCGCTCACAACAGCCTCGGCGCCAAGTGATGTCGGGCGGGAGCGGGAGTCGGGTCATGCCTACATGCTAGCGACGAAAAGAGCACAGGATGAGACGCGTATCAATGGAGCCCCGGTGGCGCGGGTCAGCGCGCCGGCCGCCTTAGAATGATGCGGATCAATGGCCCTGAGGCGCTCCAGGCCATTGGAAGCGCGTCGTCACAACCCCGTCCGGGCGGCTCAGGCTGACTGTGCGCATGAGCTTGGACCGTGGATATCGAAAGGCAGAACGCATGGCGAGTGTCCGCGTCTGGCAGGGCGCCGTGGTTGCTATAGCGGCGCTGGTCCTCAACGGACTTCTTGCCACAATCAGCAAAGGGGCAGGCGACCTAATGCGTCCAGTCGTCGAGGTCCTCGGATGGGTCGTTCCGATCGGGCTGTTCGCGCTCGCATTCGCGCTGGTCATCAGCGGCACGTGGATGATCTGGCGACTCCGTGCGGATTTCCGCTCGGCCCATGGGGGCTGACCGAATCGCCTTGCTACCCAGATGCTACCCACGACCTCGCGTCAGCCCAAAACGAAAAAGCCCAGTAAAGCCTGAGAGCCTTACTGGGTTTACGTTTAATGCATGGTGGCTCGGGAGGGAATCGAACCGCCGACACGGGGATTTTGAATCCTTGTGACAGTGGCCGGATGTCCGCTCCTGGCCGAAAGCGGACGCTGGAAGTGGCCCTTGGCGACCAGGCAGCCCCATTGTTCGCGATTGGCCAGAAGCGGCATCGCCCGAGGGCTCAGCCCCGTCCGCCGCATCCCGTCTGCCGACCAGGACAGGCCGCGACTTGGGATCAATGGTCGAATTGGGCTTCGAGATACTCGCGAACGGCCTGCAGGTCATCCACATCTCCAAGAAGCATACGCGCCAAGGCTGTGTCGCCGCCGAATAATGGTGCTGTATTGGGCCGTCGGAGCCAAGCGTGTGCGCGGCTAGGATCTTGGAACAGCTCCACCAGCGAAGCGTAGATCCCGAATAGGTGGGACAGTCGTTCGAGAGTCGCCCGCGGAAGCGGCTCTTCGGGTGGTCGCTCACGCCACGTTCCTACGATCGCTGGAAGCTCGCCAAGCAAGATGGCTTCCTCTGCTCCATCCAATTGCCATGCCTCAGAAATACGAAAGAACGTACGCAAGGCCACTCGCGTAGCGGCAGGGGTTTGGAGGTCTGTTGTGGGAACGTCATGCATCTAAAATAGGCGCTAGCTAAGAGAAGCTACCCATGTGACCATCTCTTCGTGTGGAACAGCTCTCCCTCCATCCACATCTGCAAGTGCTCGCCTGATACGGCGAATTCTTCTCCTCTTCCCGGAACTCCTGCATTTCGTTCACGAGGCGATCGATCAACTCATACTGAGGATCACTGTCCATTGCAGAACCTCCGCAAATGAGCCGTGGTGAGTTTAGCCCATGCCCGATGCAGCCGCCGATGTCCGCTGCGGACGCGGCCGATTCATGAAGAAGATCGAGTGGTGTGGCGACGCGGAATGTCGCCTACGAGCTGCGGCTGTCGAAACGACTTGCTGCGCCAAGTGCCACCACGCGTATCTGGTAGGTCATGAGAGTAATAGTCATGCTGTAACTCGTGACATCAAGGCGCTTGTTTTGCTTAACCAGGGTGCTAGGCTTGGATTTCGATCCGCCAATGTAGGAGTCTGGCAGCAACGCCGACTCGGACTCTTGCTGATTTGCTAGCAAACCTTCACTGAATGAAGCTTCTTGAAAGTTTCGAGAAGTATCTCTGTTCGATTCAGGAAAGGTGACTAGCAATTTCCAGTCCGAGTGGGAACGGCGCGCGCTGGAGGTGCTGCGCGAGCCGCTCGAATCGGGTGTGGTCACCGTGTCGCGCGCGGCGCGTAGCGCGGAGTTCCCGGCGCGGTTCCAGCTGGTCGCGGCAATGAACCCGTGCCCCTGCGGCTGGGCCGGCGATGTCTGCGGCCGTTGCCGCTGCAGCAGCGAGGCGATTGCACGCTATCGCGGCCGCATCTCCGGGCCATTGCTCGATCGCATCGACCTGCATGTCGAGGTGGCGCGGCTGCCGCCTTCGGAGCTGCGGCAGGATGCGCCGCTGGCCGAGGACACCGCGTCGGTGCGCGCGCGCGTGGTGGCGGCCCGTGAGCGACAACTCGCGCGCTGCGCGAAGCCGAACTCGCAACTGGGACAGGCCGAGACCGCGTCGACCTGTCGCCTGTCGGCGGGTGATCACGCATTGCTGGAGCGTGCCGTCGATTCACTGCAGCTGTCGGCGCGGTCGCTGCACAGGATCGTTCGTGTGGCGCGGACCATCGCCGACCTGGCTGGTGAGGTGTCGATCGGGACCGCGCACCTGACCGAAGCGATCGGCTTGCGCCGCGCGGCGCGCGGATTGGACGCGCAAGGGTCCTGAGGGCCGCTGGCCGGTCAGCCGCAGCGGTCGCCGCAGACCTTCGGCCGTTCGAGGAAGTCACGCGCGCCCTCGCGGGCTTCGCGCATCTCCGCTTCAGTACCGCAACGGGTTACGTTGACCGTGGTCCCGGTCTGCTTCTCGCGCCAGCACACCTGCTTGCTGTCCTGGCCGGCACGGGTGCCCTTCACTTCGGCGTTGATGCGCTCGAGCGCGTTCTCGAGCCGCACCTTCTCTTCCATCGTCAGCTGGTCAAGATGTGTCTTGCCCTCGGTGACGGCGAACACTTCGCGCTGCGACTTGCGGATGATGTTGACCTGGCGCGTGGTCATGCCGCTGGTCTTGCCATCGTCGAGGTCACGCTGCAGCTGTTGCTGCTGCGTCAGGATCATCTGCAGGCCGTCCTGCTGCGCAGTCGGCTCCTGCGCAGTTGCCGCCGCCATTGCGGTGGTCAGCACCACCAGCCAGATCCATCGCTTCATAGCAGTTCCTCCCCGGAACATCGCCAGATTGTCGTGCGCCCCGCTCGTGGAACCTCACGCCAGGATGTTCAGCACCGGCGCGGGTGGCCGGTGCTGCCTGGCGCGGTCACTCAGTTGCTCCTGCAATCCTGGCAGTTGCCGCGCGAGTCCATCAGGTTGCGGGCGGCTTCGCGCTCTTCGCGCCACTGCGACTGGGTCTTGCAGACGCGTTCCTTGCGGGTGCTGCCGAGGATCGCGCGGCGCTCGCAGACCATGCGCTCATCTTCGTCGGAGTTGTTGACCACCGCCTCGATCCACTCGAGCGTGTTGAACACTTCTGTCTTCTGCTGGTCGTTGAGCTCGTCGGTCGACTTCTTGCCTTCGATCGTGCGCAGCATCCGATCCTGCTTGGTCAGCAGTTCGCTGCGCTCGGTCGCCGACAGATCCTTGTACGGACCGGAGCGTTCCTCGACGCCGATGCGGATCTCGTGTTGCTGGGTGCGGATGTCATCGAGCATCAGCACGCGGCTGTCGACGGATGCGAATGCCGGCATGACCATGGCCAGGCCAAACACGGCGGCGGAAAGGAGGCGTAGGACGCGCATTGGAACGAAACCTTGGTTAGGGCCTTCCAACATAACTTGACAGATTTGGCAATGTCGACTGCCTTTTGGCGCAAATGTTGTTCAGTGTTGTGAATCCGTGTCCGCCGCCGCCCCGCGGACCCAGATCCGCTCCCCCGGATCGAGCTCGGCGGTCTCCATGACTTGGCCACGCCAGCCGAAGCCGCAGATGGCCAGGGCGCCCTGGTGGATCGGGTCGAGGGCGAAGGCCTGCTCCAGCTCGACCTCGTTGATCGCACCGGTGATGAAGGCGCCCAGCCCGGCCTCGGTCGCCGACAGATAGAGGGTCTGCGAGAGGTGGCCACCCTCCAGCGCGACCACCCGGTAACCCTTGGCGTGGTGGCGGTATTTCCAGAACGTGCGGTCGAAGCGCGGCGACAGCAGCACGACCACATGGGCATCGGCGAACCAGTGCTGCTGGGCGACCATGTCCATGACGAATTCGCGCAGCGGCTTGTCCGGCCCGGCCAGCGGTTCGAGCGCGTGCTCCTGCGCCTGGTAGTGGTAGAGACCCGGCTCCACGCCCTCGACATGCTGGACGATCAGGTAGCACTCCATCGGGTGCAGGCCGCCGCCGGAGGGAACGTTCTTCTTGAGGAAGGCCAGGTCGTCGCTGACCCGCACCTCGGCCTGGGCGGCGAACACGCGCTGCAGCAGTTGCGCGAACAGGTCGTAGGGGACTTTGCGCGCCGGATCGAAATTGCGACAGGTGGCGCGGCGGGCGAGCAGGTCATCAAAGGCGGTGGGGGCGATGCGCGGCAGTGGCTTGAGGTCGGGCGCCCCGGCGCGACGCGCGGCCTCGACTGGCGGCGCGCCCAGCACCTGACGCATTTCCGCGGCCGTCTCGGTGCCGCTGTCCTTCATGTTCTGCACGGTGTCCACGCCGCTCCAGCGGGTGAAGGCGTGCAGGGTGGCGGCGAGCGGATGCCAGTAGGTGCCGCGCAGCGATTCGTCGCGCGCGCGCATGGCGGCGTGGGAAGGGTCGTCGCTGACCAGCAGGCCCTCGGCCAGCAGGCGCTCCATTGCGGCGCGCTCTTCGATGCCGGCCTCGTCGACCCACTGACCCGGACTCATCGCCCCCAGCAGCTCGCGTTCGGTGCCGTCGACCTCGACCTCGGTACCCAGATGGGGTGCCAGGGCGAGCCAGCGACGTTCGCGGCGCAGGCCGTCTCCGCCGCCGAGCAGCACGCCCAGATCGAACTCGGCCTGCTCGCGGGGCTCGAGGAATACAACGGCACAACGTCGGACACGCATTCCAATACCCCTGAAGTAGAAGCCCTTACTCTGCTGGCAACCGGTCCCTGACGGAAGACACGTCAGTGGCCCCGCACTGGCCTTTCGGCAAACCTCCGGGTCCAAGGCGGCCCGGCCCGCCTGGTTGTGACGTAGGGCACAGGCGGTTAGATTGCGCCATCACGGCCTGCAACGGGCCTTCGAGGGGAACGGGGATGAACGAGGCACTGACCACACCGCTGGATCCGGCCATCGCGGACCGGTTGTTGGACCTGCTCAGCACTGACGACGATTTCCGCGCGCAGTTCCAGCGCGACCACCTCGGTGCACTGCGCACCCTCGGCTATGAATCGCCCTCGCCCGGCCAGATGACGGCATGCGGGCTGGTGCTCGCTTCGGCGCCGGAACCGTTCCGTGATTGCAAGGTCACCGACCTCGCCCCGAAGGAAGCCATTGCCGCTGCCCGCGGTGAAATCATGGCGATGCTCCTGCGTGGCCTGAACCAGACGACGCCGCGCCTGGACGCGGGTACCGATACGTCCGGATTCGTCCGCCGCTGATACGGCGGGGCGGTGCGGCTAGCCGCCCGCCGGTTTGACGCGACCGCGCAGCTCGGATTCCTTTCGTGCTGCGCGGTTGCTGTCGGCGACGTTGAGCGCCTGCAGGCAGTGGCCGCATTCGAGCTCGACGTACGCCAATCCGCGATGCTGGCGCAGCCATTGCGCCTGCTCCATCGCCAGGTCGGATTGACCGGCATCCAGGTACGCGTCCATCAAGGCTGCGCGGGTCTGGAAGCGCTCCCGTCCTGTCAGCAGTGGCAGGAGCAGTTTCACCGCCTCGTCCGTGTTGCCATCGAGTCGGGCTTTCTGCGCGCGCACGACGACCAGCAACTCCGCCAACTGCGGTGTCTTCATGAGAAGGCCGTACTTCGGCAGCTCCTGTAGCACCGTCGCTGCGATGTCGCGATCACCCAGGCGCTGGGCAACGATCGCCGCGCCGAGGGACAAGGCCGCATCTTCTTCGGCATCGGCGTCGAGGTCGGATGCCTTCTGCTTGGCCAACGCCGCAAGCGCCTGCTCCGCGGCCGAGCGCGCATAACGCAGGGCATTGCCCTTGTCGCCCGCCAGCCAGGTCGTCACGGCCACCGGAAGCAGCAGGTAGCGACTCTCCAGTCCGCGCTCCGCCTCGGTCAGCGACAGCCCGGTGCGTGCCAGCGCCTGGGCCTGCTTCCATTGCCCCTGGTCGACGGCCAGGCTGGCCCGCTCCAGGTAGGCGAAGGGATTGTCTGGTTCCAGTTTCTCGACGTATTTGTGGGCCGCGGCGAAGTCGCCCTGGGCCGCGGCCGTGGCCAGCAATCGCCGCACGCTGCCGCCGGTGGCCGAATAGGATTTCTCGAACGCGCTCTGCGCTTGAGCGTACTGCTGCATGCCCAGGTAGGCGCGTCCGACCGTGTCGAACTCGTTACCCGCCAGCGGATTCTGCGGAACGGCCGCCGCCAGCGCATGCGCCAACGCTTCCTCGAAGCGGTTCTCGGTGTACAGCCAGATCGCGGCATTGCCCCTGCCCGGCAGGTAGTCGGGATAGAGGTGCGCCAGCTGCATCCACTTCCCGGTCGTGGTCGAGGGATCGGCGAACTCCGACACCCAGGCGTCCAGGTACAGCGCTTCGCGGGGCGGAAGATGGGCTTTCAGCGCCCGCGCACGACGCAGTGGCTCCACCGCCGCACTCGCCTTCTCCTGGCCGTAGTAGATCCTCACCTGTCCCAGCCAGGCGAGCGCGAACTGGGGATCGAGCTCCGTGGCACGGCGGTACAGCTGCAGCGCTTCGCTGTACTGGAATTTCGAAGCGGCCTTCTGGGCGAGCGCGAATGCGCGCAATGCATCGAGGTTCGTGGTCGTGACCTCCGGCAGGCTGGCCGAGTCACGCTCGATAGACTTGATCGATTCACCCAGGTTGCCGCGCAGCTCGCCGGTGACCGAGTCGATGGAGTCCAGTGCCGAGGCAGCTCCGGTGCCGTCGAACGACACCGCGTAAACGGTGGCCTGGGTATGCGGGTCGATGATCTCCGCGCTGACCCGAACGCGTCCGCCCACTTCGGCGACGGTCGGCAGGATCACGGCCCGGGCACCATCGCGCAATGCAATCTCCGAGGCCACCGCGCGATCGAGCACCGTGCCCGGCTCCCGTCGCATGCGCGTCAGCGTGTCGCGTGCCTTGAGGTCGCTGAAGACGTTGACGTACCGCGACTGCTCCAGGCTGATCCGGAACGCCTGCTCGAGCGAATCGTCGAGCACGCTCTGTCCGGTCAGGTTGCGCAGGTCGGCCACCACCACCCAGTCGCGCTGGTTGAACGCGATCGCCGGTGCCGGGCGGGTCATGAACCAGACGCCGATGCCGAACAGCGCCACCAGGGCCGCTTCGGCGACCAGCGACGCCGGCCGACGCCACAGCGGGATGTCACGCCAGGCCTTGGTCGTGTTCTGCGGCGTGCGCAGCGGGGCGATGCCGGGCTCGCCGACTTCATAGACCTGCTGGCTCTCGGGCATCCCCTTGAAGCGCCAGCGGCCATGCGATTTCCACAACAGCTGCTGGCCGCGTTCGCCCAGTTCGCGCGCAGCGCGGTGGGCCAGCGGTTCGGCCACGGACGACAGCAGGATCTGCCCGGGTCGCGCCATCGACATCAGGCGCGCGGCGGTCGGCTTGGCCAGGCCTTCCACTTCCAGCGGCTTGGCGCCGGCGAGAACGGCTTCATCGGTATTGCGCCAGGTCAGCACCTCGCCCACGTGCAGGCCAGCGCGCGCCTTGAGCTCCATGCCGAGCGAGGCACTCATCACTTCCAGCGTGCGGACATAGTCGAGGGCGAAGCCGAGGCCGTCGATCGGCCGCTCGAACATGAGCAGCAGGCCATCGGAGCGGTCGATCAGTCGTCCGCGCCAGCGCTGCTGGAGATCCAGCACGAGCCGGTCGTGGTCGCGGAACAGCGTCGCCGTTGCGACGTCGCCGATGCTCTCGACCAGCGCGGTCGAGTCGCACAGGTCGGTCAGCAGCAATGTCCGCAGTTGCGGAGAGTCGATCGACGGGCGATGGGTCATCTCATTCATCGATGGTGTCGCCTCTTCGGCCTAGGCCGACGTCAGTTCCGCATCGTGATCCTGCCACTGGACGCAATTGCCACCCATGCGCTTGGCCCGGTAAAGGCCTTCGTCGGCACGGGCGTACCAGTCGTTCCAGTCCTTGGTCGGATCGACCAGGCAGGCACCGACGCTGAGCGGACACATCAAGGGGGCGCCGTGCACCATCTGCATCAGGCCCTGGGCGGTGGAGACGACAAAGTCGGCGAAGCGCATCACCTCTTCGCGGTTCTCGGCGACCATCAACAGGCAGAACTCGTCACCGCCGAGGCGGCAGGCGAGGTCGTCGGGACCCGCGACCGAACGCAGGATGTTGGCCACGCCCTGCAGCACGCGGTCGCCGATCAGGTGACCGTGCTCGTCGTTGACCTGCTTGAAGCGGTCGCAGTCGATCAGCAACAGGCCCATCGAATTGGGCATGCCGAGCTTGCGGAATTCCTGCAGGTGCAGGGTCAGGCCGCGGCGGTTGTAAAGGCTGGTCAGCTCGTCGGTGCGGACCAGCTCTTCGGTCTGGTTGAGCTGGTGCGTGGCGGCGTAGAGGCTGTCGAGTGCGGACTCGAGTTCTTCGTTGCGGCGGCGCAGGCGGCGGATCAGGCTCTGCTCGTTGAGCACGACGCGCAGGATCGCGCGGCGCAGGAAGTACGACACCAGGCCCGGGTCGCAATCGACCAGGCGCTGGAATTCCTCATGGCGCAGTTCGATCAGCAGGCCGTCGCTGGCGGCGACGGCATCGGCGCTGCGGACGTGATCGCCGATCAACAATCCCAGTTCGCCGAAGAATTCGCACGGACCCAGGCGCTTGCCGACGAGGTCCTCGCCGAAGTCGAGGTCGATGACGCCGCGCGCGATCACGAACATCGTCGTGCCCAGTTCGCCGCGACGGAACAGCACCTGTCCTTCCTGGATGCGGCGCGAGCGGCCGATCTCGGCGAACAGTTCGTATTCCGCATCGGTAAGCACCGCCGTCGCCACATCCGCCGACGCCGTGCTGGGACTGCCTGCGATGAAGGTTTCGCGGCTGTGTATGAGTGCCGCGCTGTCGCGATTCATCCCACGACCCCGGTCCGTGGTGAGGCTGGAGAATAGCACCTGAACACGGTAAACAACGGTGAAAAGGGGGTCTGGAGGACGGCTACCCGTTGCCCGGAGGACCTCTGCGGGACGACAACCTGAGCAGGGCTTGAGGTGCTCAGGAAAGCCTCAAAGCAGGCTTTTCGCGTGTCCTCCCCTTTGCCAGGCAAAGGGGAGGACGTGGTAACCGAGACTTTTTCTTAGGCCGCCGCGGCGCGCTTTTCGTGGAACTGCTCTTCCTCGGTCGAGCCCTTCAGCGCCACCGTCGAGGACTTGCCGCCCTGGATGGTCTGGGTCACCGCGTCGAAGTAGCCGGTGCCGACTTCGCGCTGGTGCTTGACCGCGGTGAAGCCCTTTTCCGCCGCGGCGAATTCGGCTTCCTGCAACTCGACGAACGCGCTCATCTGCCGGCGGGCGTAACCGTGGGCGAGGTTGAACATGCCGTAGTTGAGGCTGTGGAAACCGGCCAGGGTGATGAACTGGAACTTGTAGCCGTAGCTGGCGATTTCCTTCTGGAACCTGGCGATGGTGGCGTCGTCGAGGTTCTTCTTCCAGTTGAAGCTCGGCGAGCAGTTGTAGGCCAGCAGCTTGCCCGGGAACTTCGCATGGATCGCTTCGGCGAACTTGCGCGCGAACTCCAGGTCCGGCTTGCCCGTCTCGCACCACACCAGGTCGGCATACGGCGCGTAGGCGAGGCCGCGGCTGATCGCCTGGTCGAGGCCATTGCGGGTCTTGAAGAAGCCCTCGACCGTGCGCTCGCCGGTGATGAACGGTGCGTCGTTCGGATCGATGTCGGAGGTGATGAGGTCGGCGGCTTCGGCGTCGGTGCGGGCGACGATCAGCGTCGGCACGCCCATGACGTCCGCGGCCAGGCGCGCGGCCACCAGCTTCTCGACTGCTTCGCGCGTCGGCACCAGCACCTTGCCACCCATGTGGCCGCACTTCTTGACGCTGGCCAGCTGGTCTTCGAAGTGCACGCCGGAGGCACCGGCCTCGATCATGCCCTTCATCAGCTCGAAGGCGTTGAGCACGCCGCCGAAGCCGGCTTCTGCATCGGCCACGATCGGCTGCAGGAAGTCGATGTCGCCGCTGCCTTCGGCGCACTGGATCTGGTCGGCGCGCAGCAGGGTGTTGTTGATGCGGCGCACGACCTGCGGCACCGAGTTGGCCGGGTACAGCGACTGGTCGGGGTACATCTCGCCGGCGATGTTGGCGTCGGCGGCGACCTGCCAGCCCGACAGGTAGATCGCCTTGAGGCCGGCCTTGACCTGCTGCATCGCCTGGTTGCCGGTCAGCGCGCCGAGCGCGTTGACGAAAGGTTCGCTGTGCAGCGAGGCCCACAGCTTGTTGGCACCGAGCTTGGCGATGGTGTGCTCGACCGGCACGGTGCCGCGCAGGCGCACGACATCCTGGGCGCAGTACGGGCGGTCGATGCCGGCCCAGCGCGGGTTGGTGGCCCAGTCGTGGCGGAGTTGTTCGGCGGTGTGCAATGCGGTGGTCATGGCGGTGCCCTCTGCTCGTTTCTTCTTTGGAGCCCTCCCGTTCAAGGGGAGGGTTGGTGGGATGGAACTGCGTCAGTCGAGTCGTGCGTAAGCAGGAAGGGTCAGGAAGTCCTCCAGCACGTCAGCGTGGGTAAGGCGGTCGAGCACGCCGATCCCTTCATTGATGCGGCTGGCACCGGGCAGGCGCGCGCGGTCGCCCAGGCGCCCGGGCAGGTTGAGGAAGGCGCGTTCGAGCAGGGCGAAGTCGACCGGCGTGCCGTCGTCCAGATGCAAGCCGTCGCTGTGCAGCCACTGCCACAACTGGGTGCGCGCGATCTCGGCAGTCGCCGCGTCTTCCATCAGCCAATGGATCGGCACGCAGCCGTTGCCGTCGAGCCAGGCGGCGAGATAGCGCACGCAGACCTCGACGTTGCCCTCGAACCCGGCGCGGCTGATCGTGCCCAGCGACGGCTTGATCAGGTCGTCGCGCGTGGCCCAGACGTCTTCGCGCAGCACGTGGCGCTGATTGGGTGTAGGCATGCGCTCGTCGAAGATCTCGCGTGCCAGCGGGATCAGTGCCGGATGCGCGACCCAGGTGCCGTCGTGGCCGGCGGTGACTTCGCGCAGCTTGTCGGCGCGGACCTTGGCCATTGCGACTTCGTTGGCGGCTTCGTCGCCGCTGATCGGGATCTGCGCGGCCATGCCGCCCATCGCGTGCGCGCCGCGCTTGTGGCAGGTCTGGATCAGCAGTTCCGAGTAGGCCTTGAGGAACGGCTGGGTCATCGTGACCTGGGCGCGCTCGGGCAGCACCTTGTCGCGATGCCTGCGGAAGGTCTTGATGTAGGAGAAGACGTAATCCCAGCGGCCGCAGTTGAGACCGGCGATGCGCGTGCGCAGCGCATGCAGGATCTCGTCCATCTCGAACACCGCCGGCAGCGTCTCGATCAGCACGGTGACCTTGATCTGCCCCGGCACCAGGCGCAGCTCGCGCTCGACGTGGTCGATCACGTCGTTCCACAGCTGCGCCTCTTCCATCGACTGCAGCTTGGGCAGGTAGAAATAGGGTCCGCGATCCTTCGCGGCGAGCACGTCCGAGTTGTGGAAAGCGAACAGGCCCAGGTCGAACAGGCTGGCCGACATCGGCGCGCCGTCGATGCGGACGTGTTTCTCGTCGAGGTGCCAGCCGCGCGGGCGCACCATCAGCACGGCCTGCTCCTCAAAGGGACGCAGGGTGTAGTGCTTGCCGGTGCTGCCATCGGCGCCGACGGCGGTGAACTCGAGGGTGCCGGCGACGGCGCCGGTCAGAGCGCGCTGGCCGGCGATGAGGTTGTCCCAGGTCGGCGAGGTGCTGTCCTCGAAGTCGGCCATGTACACCTTCGCGCCGGAGTTGAGCGCGTTGATGACCATCTTCGGGTCGACCGGGCCGGTGATCTCGACGCGACGGTCGAGCAGGGCCTGCGGAAGCGGCGCCACCTTCCAGCTGCCATTGCGGATGGCGACGGTGTCGGCGCGGAAGTCCGGCAGGCCGCCGGCATCGAAGTGCGCCTGGTGGGCGGCGCGGGCATCCAGGCGCGACTGGCGGGCCGCTTCGAAACGGCGATGGAGTCCGGCGAGAAACCGGAGCGCGGCAGGGGTCAGTACCTGGTCCTGGCCCTCGGCCTGGGCCAGGACTTCAATATTGCCGTCGACACCCACTTGGGTATCGCCGTCTTGCCGCTTGGCCATCACTGCCGACATGCCTGTAACTCCGTGGTCACCTTGGAGAGTCACCATGCGGCGGCGTGTGTTATTTGACAATCAAGATTTTTCAATGCTAATCATTACTTTCCTTAATACGCATTGAAACCATGGCCAGCCAGCCGCCTTCCAGCCCGCGGTTCGCCTATAAGGGGGACCGGCTCAAGCCCCTTCGCGCGTTCTGCCAGACCGCCCGCCTGGGTTCGGTGTCGCGGGCGGCCGAGGCGCTGTACCTCAGCCAGCCCGCCGTAACGCTGCAATTGCAGGCGTTGGAGCGGGAGCTGGGAGTGCGGTTGCTCGAGCGCAGCGGCCGGCGGATCACCCTGACCCGCGAGGGCCAGGAGCTATACGAGCTGGCCCGACCGCTCGTGGAGGGCCTGGACGCGCTGGATTCGGTGTTCCGGGAGAAGATCCGCGGACTCGATGCCGGCGAGCTCAATGTCGCGGCGGGCAGCTCGACCATCCTCTATCTGCTGCCGCGGATCGTCGAAGCCTTCCGCGCGGCCCATCCGGAGGTGCGGCTGACCCTGCACAACGTCACCGGCGCCGGCGGCCTGGACCTGCTGCGTTCGGACGGGGTCGACCTGGCCGTGGGCTCAATGCTGGATGTCCCGGCCGACCTCAGCTACGAGCCGGTGTACCGGTTCGAGCCGATGCTGATCACGCCGCGCGACCACCCATTGGCGCTCAAGGAGGACCTGCACCTGCAGGACCTGTCGCCTTATGGCCTGATCCTGCCGCCGCAGCGACTGACCACCTACCGCCTGATCGACCTGGTCTTCCAGCAGAACCGGGTGCCGTACACGGTGGCGCTCGAGGTCGGCGGCTGGGAGGTCATCAAGCAGTATGTGGCGATGGGCCTGGGAATCAGCATCGTCACCGCGATCTGCCTGACCGAGGCCGACCGCGAGCGGCTGTCGGCGCGGTCGCTGGCGGAGTACTTCCCGTCGCGGACCTACGGTGTCGTGGTCCGCAAGGGCAAATATTTATCGCCGCAAGCCCGTGCATTTACAGAACTAATAAAGCCGGCGCTGTTCGAGCGCGGGGACTACTACTCGACGGGGCAGTCGGAGCGCTGACGCCCCTCCCCGCGGGTCACGCGTCGTGGTTCTTGCCCTTCGACACGCCGCGGTACCAGTTACGGATGCGGTTGAAGTCGCTGTCGAAGTCCTCGCCCAGGTCGAACGGCGGACCGATGCCGATCACCTTCTGGCCGTAGTGGAAGTACGCCGGCACCACCGGCACCGCGGCGGCCTTGGCGATGCGCCAGAAGCCGGGCTTCCAGCGCTCGACGACCCGGCGCGTGCCTTCCGGCGCCAGCGCATACCAGAGCTTGTCGGCCTCCCGGATCATCCGCGCCGCCTGCTCGACCACGCCGTGGGCGGCCTTGCGGTCGACCGGGATCACACCGAGGTGGCGCATCAGCGCGCCCATCACCGGCAGCTTGAACAGCGAATCCTTGCCCAGCACTTTCAGGTCCAGGCCCATCGCCATCTTCGCGGCGAAGCCCCAGATGCCATCCCAGTTGGACGAATGCGGCGCGCCGATCAGGACCAGGCGCGGGATGTCGGGGAACGCACCGACCATGCGCCAGCCGCCGGCGCGGAGGATGGCGCGGCCGAGCCAGCGTGTGAAGGCATTGGGTTTGACCCGCGGCGCGTTCGGCGGCAGGTCCAGAACGCGCTGGTCGAGCACGCGGTGGTCGTCAGTGTCGGCCATTGGCCCCTCGTGGCTGGTGCGCTTTCATGGTGCTGTGCGGCCTTTCGGTTCCGGTTCGTCAATCCCAATCGCGAACGACACGACCGCGCTTGATCGTACCGCGTTCACGCTTGCCGCTCAGCCGCCGCTCCTTGCTGGCCCGGGTCGGCCGCGTCGCCACGCGCGGGGTCGGCGCGAACAATCCCGTGGCGATGAAGGCCGCCAGGCGTTCGCGTGCATCCTCGCGATTGCGGTCCTGGGTGCGGAAACGCTGGGCGCTGATGACCAGCACGCCCTCGTCGGTGATGCGACGGTCACGCTTGGCCAGCAGCCGTGCCCGCACCGGCTCGGGCAGCGACGGCGAGCCGGCCAGGTCGAAGCGCAACTCGACCGCCGTGGCCACCTTGTTGACGTTCTGGCCGCCCGGACCGGACGAGCGCACGAAACGCTCGACCAGCTCGTCGTCGGGAATGGCCAGGTTGTCGCTGATCTCGAGCATGGCGCAACTCTACCAATCCGGAATCAATGCGATGGGGCGTCGGCGAACAACGCCAGCGCCTTTGCGAACTCCGCATCAGGCGGCGCGATCACTTCGATGCGCCGCCCGTCGAGCGGATGCGCGAACGCCAGCCGGCGCGCGTGCAGGAGCATCCGATGGATGCCGAGCATGCGGAACTGGCGGTTGTGGCGACCGTCGCCATGACTCGTATCGCCGATCATGTGGTGCGACAGGTGCTTGAGGTGTCGGCGAATCTGGCGGAAGCGTCCGGTTTCCGGTTGCGCGCACAGCAATGCGTAGCGCGACGTCGGGAAGTTGGCCGACGGCAGTTCCAGCTCGGTCGTCGCCAGGCGCGTGAAGCGGGTGATGGCCGGCTTCTTGAGCGGCTTGCCCGGACCGCCATCGAGCGGATAGTCGACGACGAAGCTCTCTTCCGGCCAACCGCGGCAGATCGCCCAGTAGTCCTTCTCGACCTCGCGCGACATCAACACCTTGCCCAGCGTCGAAGCGCTGTCGCGATCGAACGCGAGCAGCAGGCAGCCGCTGGTTGCGCGGTCGAGGCGATGCACCAGGAAGATCGGCTTGCCGAACTGCTCGCGCAGGCGGTCGGCGGCAAAGTCGGTTTCGCCACGCGCCAGGGCGCTGTCGTGGACCATCAGGCCGGCGGGCTTGTTGACCACGGCCAGTTGCTCATCGACGTAGAGGATGTCGAGGGCTTCTGGTTCTGGCCCCCTCCCCTCCGAATGGAGGGGAGGGCTGGGGAGGGGTGAAGCAGTCACTGATGCCGTCTCTCGTTCAATATCCGCAGAATCTGCTCCAACACGGAGCCAGTGCGCAGCAGCACATCGTCGTTCCAGAAGCGCAGGACCAGGTAGCCGTTCGTCTCCATCCGACGAGTGCGCATCGCGTCATACTCGACCGCGTCCAGGTGCTGCCCACCATCAAGTTCGATGACCAGCTTTGCTTCGACGCAGGCGAAGTCGGCGATGAAACCGGCAATCGGGTATTGGCGTCGGAACTTGGCACCCGCGAGCTGGCGTTGCTTCAGGTGACGCCATAGCAGGCGCTCTGCGTCCGTTGCGGTGCTTCTGAGGCTGCGTGCCTTCTTCCATATCGCTTCCATGCGATCTCCTTCGTTGGGGGTTTCGTTGGGCCTCCGTTTGCGGCATCCGTTGCCTACTTCACCCCCTCCCGGCCTCCCCCTGCATTCGCAGGGGGAGGAGCTTAGCTGCGGCGCGGCCAGGCGGCCAGCAAGGCCCAGATGCCGCCGAGACCTGCGATCCAGGCTGCGGCCGGGATCGACCACAGGCTCGGGCCGCCGGCTTCCAGGCCGTACAGCACCGTGGCGCAGATCAGCAGGCCGACGCCGAGCACGGCGGCGACCGTGCGGCGCTGGGCCGAGCGGATCGAACGGTTGAGCTCGGCGAGGTCGCGCGAGTGCAGGTGCAGCTCGTGCTTGCCTTCGACCTGCTGGGTCAGCCAGGCGTGGAGCAGGCGCGGCATTTCCGGTGCGTGCGTGACCAGCTCCGGCAGGCGCTTGCGGAACTCGCTGGCCAGGCGCTGCGGGCTGTAGCGCTCGACCAGGATCTTCGTCAGCACCGGTCGTGCCACCGCCCAGATGTCGAGCTTGGGATCGAGCAGGCGGCCGACGCCCTCGATGTTGAGCAGGGTCTTCTGCAACAGGATCAGCTGCGGCTGCAGCGTCAGCTCGTAGCGCTGCGCGGTGCGGAACAGCTTCAGCAGTACTTCTGCCAGCGAGATCTCGCTCAGCGGACGGGTGAAGTACGGCTCGCATACCGCGCGCGCGGCCGCCTCGAGCTCGTCGATGCGGATGTGCGACGGCATCCAGCCGGCGCGCACGTGCAGCTCGGCGATGCGGCGGTAGTCGCGGTTGAAGATCGCCATGAAGTTCTCGGCGAGGTAGTACTGATCCTCGTCCGAGAGCTGGCCCATGATGCCGAAGTCCAGCGCAATGAAACGCGGGTTGTTGCGCCGCGCCGGATCGCTATCGACCCAGATGTTGCCGGCGTGGGCATCGGCATGGAAGAAGTTGTCGCGGAAGACCTGCGTGTAGAACACCCGCACGCCCTTGGCGGCAAGCGCGTGGCGGTCGATGCCGGCCGCATCCAGTGCTTCGATGTCGTCGGACGGGATGCCGCGCACGCGTTCGAGCGTCAGCGCGCGCTCGGCGGTGTGCGACCAGATCACCTCGGGCACGTACAGGTCGTCACTGTCGGCCCAGAACCGGCGCAGCACGCTGGCGTTGGCGCCTTCGCGCTGCAGGTCGAGTTCGGCGGCCAGCGTATTTTCGATCTCTTCGACAATTGCGCGCGGGCGGATCTTGTCGGCACTGGGATGGGTGCGATCGACGATCCCTGCCACGGCCTTGAGCAGGGCGATGTCGCCGCTGATCTGCTTTTCGATGTTCGGCCGCAGCACCTTGACCACGACTTCGCGCGATACGCCGTTGGCATCGGGCGGCAAGGTCGCTGCATGCACCTGGGCGATCGAGGCCGAGGCCAGGGGATTGGTGTCGAACTGGGCGAAAGCTTCGCTGACCGGACGCTCCAGCGCGCGCTCGACGATCAGCCGCGCGGCCTCGCCATCGAACGGTGCGACGCGGTCCTGCAGCAAGGCCAGTTCCTGCGCGACATCCGGCGGTACCAGGTCGCGGCGCGTCGACAGGATCTGTCCGAACTTGACGAAGATCGGCCCCAGTTCCTGCAGCGCCAGGCGCAGGCGCGCGCCACGCGGTTGCGCCGCGATTTCGGCGGAGGCACGCGGTACGAACGGCCGGGCCAGCTTGAGCCACGGTTCGACCGGGGTGTCGTCGAGCAGGTCGTCGAGGCGGTAGCGCAACAGCACGCGGCCGATGCGCCATGCACGGAACACAGGCTTCATGCACCGCCCCCGGTACGCACACGCAAACGGCCCACGCGCGCGGCGAGGCGTTCGACGTCGTCACGCAGGGTGTCGACGTCGTCGTGGAAGGCATTGAGTTCCTCGCGCGGGATCACGTCGCGCGATTCCTCGGTGACGTACTCCGCGGCGTTGCCGGCGAATGCGCCGGCGGCGCCGCGGGCATGGCGCAGGCCGGCGGCGAACGAGCTGGCGATCTGCACGCCGAGGACTTCGCCGAAGACGCTGACGAACGGCTGCTGCCAGTCCGGATCGAATCGTTCGGCCAGGCGCTGCAGGCGGCGCGCAAGTTCGGCATCGCCTTCGATGCGCAATTTGCCGACCGGCGGCGCGTCGTCATTACGCAGGAATGGCAGCTGCGACAGCAGGCCTCCCAACGTGCTGCGGACCGACAGGTCGAGTTCGCCCTCGCCCTCGATCGGCCCCACCTCGAGCCGTTCGCCGGCCACCCGTACCTGCAGCGCCAGCGGCGGCGCAGCCACGCGCAGGGCGACGCGGCGGCCGTCCAGCGTGCGCAGCCCGTCGCGGGTGTCGGGGTCCAGTGCCAGTGCGCGATTGAGCGCGGCCTCCAGGGCCCGGCCGGCAATGGGCTTGAGCGCGGCCAGCGCCGAGGGAGCCGGCTGTGGGGATGAGTCTGTCATCCCGTCATTGTAGCCCTGCCCCCTGCTCTCCCCGGGGATGTCTCCCCAGCGCCGGGCTCCCCTTCCCTGCGGGTCCGGCGCAGCCTGAGGCCACCGTCTCCCGGTGGCGGTCACTCTTATGCTTCTGGATCAGACGCGTCTGCCGCGCAGCATCGAGACGATGGCGAGGATCAGGAAGACGACAAAGAGAATCCAGGCGATGTTGCTGGCCGTGCCGGCGATGCCGGTAAAGCCCAGCACAGCGGCAATGATCGCGATGACGAAGAACACCACTGCGTAGTGCAGCATCGGAAACCTCCGGCGACTCGCGCCTGATGGATGTAGCCCGATCCTGCATAGGCATTCGTTTTCAGTGGGTGACGGCCGCGTGTTCCGTGCATGCGGCCTTCAGCCGGGTGAGTCCCTCGTGAATGCTCACTCGCGGTACGTAGCCGAAGTCGCGCTTGGCCGGTGCCATGTCGTACCAGTGCGTCGTGCTCAGCTGCTCGGCGAGGAAGCGCGTCATCGGCGGCTCGCCCTTGAGCGGCAGCGCATGCCACAGACCTTCGCAAAGGACGCCCGCGGCATAGGCGGCGCGGAACGGAATGGTCTTGGTCACCAGCGGTGCACCGGCGGCCTGCAGCAGACCGTTGATGATCTCGCGCACGGTCCTGGGTTCGCCGTTACTGATGAAGTAAGGACGACCGGCGCAGGCCGCGCCCGGTGCGAGATGGTCGAAGGCATCGAAATGCGCCTGTGCGGCGTTGTCGACATACGTCGTGTCGATGCGGTTCTCGCCGTCGCCGACGAAGCGCAGGCGCCCGGCCTTGGCGCGCTCGACCAGACGCGGCAGCAGCTGGTTGTCGCCCACGCCCCAGATCAGGCGCGGACGCAGGGCGATGGTGGCCAGCGAGGTGTCGTTGGCGGCGATCACCGCGCGCTCGGCAATCTGCTTGGTCGCGGCGTAGGGCGCCTTGAGGTGGTCGCCATAGGGCACGTTCTGCGCGGTGCCGCCTTCGACCGGATGGGTGGCGCGATGGGTGACGCTCGGTGTGGAGGTGTAGACCAGTCGGCCGATGCCATGCGCGCGGCAGGCGGCGATGACGTTGTCGGTGCCGACGACATTGGCCAGGTGGTAACTCTCGTAACTACCCCAGGCGCCGGCCTTGGCAGCGTTATGGAACACCGCATCGCAGCCGCGTGCGGCAGACACAATCGCATCGCGCTGGGCGAGGTCGCCCTGCACCTGGGTCACGCCGATGGCGTCGAGCGCGTCGTAGCGGCCGCGGTTGAAACTCGTGACCTCGTAGCCGCGCGCGCGCAAGCCCCGGCACAACGCCTGCCCGAGGAAACCACCGCCTCCGGTTACCAGTATCTTCATTCGTGTGTGGCCTTTGCCGACGCGTTGTCGCTATGGGGATGGTGTATCGCTATTACACATCGGGGCGAAGCACCGCGTCACGATTTCAGTAAGACGTGGGCCGTGCCGCGACCCATGCCGCCAGCTTCTCCCGCCCGATCTTGGCGTTGTGGCGGATGTCGACCGGGAACCTGGGATGCAATGCGAACTGGTCGATGCCGGCGGTATGCCGCTGCGTCTGGCCCAGCGCGCGCAACTCGCGCTCGATTCGCGGCCACTGCCCGGCATCCACGCCGGGCTGCAGCTCCACGCACAGCACCGGCCGCTGTGATCCCTCCATGCCGAGCCCCACCAGCGCCGTGCGTCGCGCCTCATGGTGGGTGTTGAACACCGGCTCGACCTGCTCGGTGTACAGCGGACCCTGTGCGGTCTCCACGCGGTGCGACTTGCGACCACAGAACCACAGCTGCCCCTGCGCATCGAGATAGCCGACATCGCCCATCCGGTGCACGACGCGTTCGCCTCCATCGGCCAGCGGCTCACGAATCTTCGCCAGGCGCGTCTGCGCCTCACGGTTGAAATACTGGTCGGTAACGCTGGGACCGGCCACGGAGATCTCACCGACGACGCCGGCCGCAACTTCCAGGTCGTCCGACCACTGTGCGATCGCATCGTCGCTGATGCGGATGATGCGGACCTCGTTGGGCGCGACCGGACGACCGACGCAGGTGCCGGCGCCGGTTTCGGTCGCCGCGCGCGTGGCCTGCAGTTCGCGACCTTCGATCACGGCCACAGGCAGGCACTCGGTGGCGCCGTACGGCGTCCAGAACTGCGCGTCCTGCGGCAACAGCTCGCGCATCCGGGCGACCACGTCGGCCGGGACCGGCGCGCCGGCGGAGGTCACGCGCTTCACCGTCGGCAGCGGCGCGCCGTGGCCGGCGAGCACGGCCATCAGCGCCGGCGAGCCGAACAACTGGTCGACGCCGAAGCGGGCGATGGCGTCGTGCAGCTTGCGCGGGTCGGCCAGCGCCGGCTTGGTCGGGTCCATGTCGGGGATGATCGAGGTCAGCCCCAACGCCGGATCGAACAGCGCGAACGGCGGGAAGGTCGGCAGGTCGACGCCACCGGCACGGATGCCGAAGGCGTCGCGCAGCATCGCGATCTGGGCGACGAAGTGGCGGTGGCGGTAGACCACGCCCTTGGGGATGCCGGTCGAACCGCTGGTGAAGAGGATCGCGGCGACGTCGTCGGGCTCGGTTGCGGCCAGTTGCGATCCCGCGCCGGCGCCCTCGGCCTCGACCCGTGCCAGGGTGGCGTCGGCCAGCCAGGCGCGCCGGCCGGTGGTGATCCGGACCTTCGCCGAGCGGGCCCAGCCCAGTACCACTCGCGCCACCTGCGCCAGCGGGATGCCGATGAACGCCTCCGGCTGGGCCTCGTCCAGGCACTGCCGCAGGGCGCGCCGGTCGATGCCCGGATCGACCAGCACCGGCACCGCGCCAGCCTTGAACAGGGCGAACATCAGCAGGAAGAACTCCGGCGACGGCCGCACCATCACCACCGTCCGGGTGCCTCGAACGATCCCGCGCCGGGCCAGGCCTGCGGCGATCGCATCGCTGCGGGCGTCCAGTTCGCGGTAGGTCAGGGTCAGGTCGAAACGGGCCAGACCGTCCGGACCGCGCGTCCCGGGGCAGCGCATGGCCACCCGGTCGGGGAACTGTGCCGCCAGACCAGGCAGCGACGCGGCAATGTTGCAGGGGGTGCTCATCTATTCATGCTCATCCATTCATTCTCGCCTTTATGCACAGCGCTTGCTTCGGGCCGGCAAAGCCTCAGAATCGCGCCCCCGAACCGCTGTTTCTGGACCCTGTCAGTCCATGCAACACCAGCCCATGCAACACCCCTGCCTGACCTGCGGCGCCTGCTGCGCCTTCTTCCGCGTGAGTTTCCACTGGTCCGAGGCCGACCCGGAGCTCGGCGGGCGGGTACCGCTGGAGCTGACCGAGTCGCTGCGCTCGCACGAGCGGGTCATGCGCGGCACCTCGCAGGCGAAGCCGAGCTGCATTGCACTGGACGCCGACATCGGCCGCTACAGCCGTTGCAGCATCCACGACCGGCGCCCGTCGGTCTGCGCGGCGGTGCCGGCGTCGTGGGAGTTCGGTGCCGCCAGCGCGCAATGCGACAAGGCGCGCGTGGCCCATGGCCTGGCGGTGCTGACCCAGGACGACTGGGCCGGCGTCGGCGAGGCGGACAAGAACCCGCTGCCAGCCCTGTAATCGCATCGGCCGGCCGCATGCAGGCCAGCCATGTTCAAAGCGGGTGCGTGTCCAGGAAGGTCCGGATCTCCGGCACCAGCACCGAGGCCTTGTCCTCCAGCACGTAGTGCCCGGCATCCTCGAACGCATGCACCTGCGCCTGCGGCAACGCGTCGGTGAAGCCCTTGAGGAAATGCTTGTCGAACACGAAGTCGCGCAGGCCCCAGCCGATGAACGTCGGGCGGTCGGCGTATTCGGGCAGCTTGCGGCCCATCGCCTGCACCAGCGGCCAGGCGGCATCGCCCTCGCCCAGCGGGATGTCCTGGACGAAGCGCGAGGTAGCGATGCGGTTGGCCCAGGTGTCGTACGGCGCCAGGTAGGCGCGGCGGACGTCGGCGGACATCGCGTCTTCGACGCCGACCCGCGCGGTGACGGCGGCGAAGGCGTTGAGACCGCGGATCATGCCGGTGCCCAGCGCCGAATCGCGACCCAGCCGCAGCGACTTCGGCAGCGGCTTTTCCGCCGGCAACGGGAACGCGCCGGTGTTGAGGATGACCAGCCGACGGATCTGCGCCGAATGCTTCAGGCCCCAGCCGAAGCCGATGCCACCGCCCCAGTCGTGCACCGCCAGCGTCACCGGACCGGTCACGCCCAGCGACTGCAGCAGCGTCTCGACGTCGTCGATGCGCGATTGCAGGGTGTAGCGGTAGCCCGGGCTCGCGCCGGCGGCATCGTCGGGCTTGTCCGACAGGCCCATGCCGACATGGTCGGGAACGATGCAGCGGTAGCGATCGCGCAGGCCCAGCACCAGCCGGCGCCAATAGAAGCTCCACGACGGGTTGCCGTGCAGCATCACCACCACTTCGCCATCGCGAGGGCCTTCGTCGAGGTAGCTCATCCCGATGTCGGGTCGGACCTGGAGGCGCTGCGGGGTGAAGGGGTAGTCGGGAAGTGGAAGGTCGATCGTCATGGCGGCTCGGTGGCGCTCGCGGGAGGCCGCAAGCCGGGAACAAGCCGCCATTATCCCGTGCCGGGGCGGCTGTGCGCACTTCTTGATGACGTCGCCCTCACGTTGATGAGCCGTGGCCGGCGCAATCACCACGAATTCACGGTCACGCAACCAGCCGCACAACACGATCCGGTTGATGACAGCCACCAGGAGCGTGTCATGACCGACCATGTGCTCACCGGCGAAGTCTCCAACAGCAAGGTCGCCGCCGTACTCGACAGCAAGGCCGCCGCCTTGCAGGCGGCCGATACCATCCGCCGCACGCTGCACCTGAAGGACAGCCAGGTGCGCGTGGTTGCGCCACACGATCCGCGCGCGGGCAAGAAACTCGAGCCGGAGAGCCAGGGCATCTTCTCGACGATGCTGCGCGCGCATTTCTGGCTTGGCCTGCTCGGTGCGGCGCTCGGCGCCGTGCTGTTCGGCGTTCTGTGGACGCTGCGCATACCTTTCATCGTCAACTCGGCCGCGTACGCGGCCGGCGCGATCATCTTCTTCGCCGCGGTTGCAGGACTGATGTTCGGCGGTCTGGTCACGCTGCGGCCCGACCATGATCTCTACATCCTCAAGGTGCAGGATGCACTCGGCGAAGGTCGCTACGCGGTGGTCGTGCACGCGCTCTCGCATGCGCAGCGAACGCAGGTGGCCGAGCTGCTGCGCAGTGCCAGCGGTGAGGTCATCACGACGCTGTAGCAGTTGCCTGTTTTCGAGCAGACCTCGCGCACCGCGCACGCGGGTGTCGGCAGCCGCGTTTTCTCGATTGGGGGCGCTTCCCGGCAGGATTCGTGCCAGTCCGCGACGCCCGGTAGCGCATGCGTTTGCGCGACGTGGCCCGCGCGGCGGTCCTACCGCGTAATTCTTCTGCGTCGATCTCGTAAACCTTCTGGTCGAGTTCAATGCCGCCCCCCGGCGGTCGCGTCGCGATGGCGCGTCCTCTGATGCAAGGAGTCCACCATGAAGTTCCCCCGGAAGCATTCGCCCCGCTGGTTGTTGGCGGGTGTCCTGCCGTTGGTTGTTCCATGCCAGGCACTGGCCGACGCCGTGACTGACTGGAATGCCACCACCAACCAGGTCATCGGCGCGGCAGGGGGCCCGCCGCAGCAGTTCCGCGTGTTCGCGATGGTCCACATCGCCATCCACGATGCATTGAACGCGATCGATCCGCGCTACAGGACCTACGCCGTGGTCGGTGCCGGCAATCCCAATGCATCGCCCGATGCGGCGGTCGCACGCGCAGCGCGCGATGTACTGCTGGCGACGTTGCCGACCCAGGCCGCCACCATCAATACCGCCTACACCAACTTCATCGCCGCGCTTCCCGCCTGCCCTCCGGCGCAGGCTGCCTGCGTGAGCCAGGGCGAGACCATCGGCGCTGCGGCTGCCGATGCCATCCTCGACATGCGCGTCCTCGATGGTTCGCAGACGCCGCACGTGCCGTACACGCTCGGGCCGGGCCCTGGCGTTTACCAGCCGACGCCGCCGACACCTCCTGCACCCGCACCGTTCCCGCAGTTCGGTGGCTGGGGCAATGTCGAACCCTTCGCGTTGAACAATGCGATGCAGTTCAACCCGGGCAAGGCAGCCATGCTCAACATCAAGACCACGGCCTACGCCAAGGATTACAACGAAGTCAAAGCCGTCGGCAACGCGGCCGTCCGCAATGCCGCGCCCGATTCCGAGCCGAGTCGCATCGCGCGCTTCTGGCCCGGTGGCGGCGGCAACCTCAATGGCGTCGCCCGCGTCATCGTCGCCGACTACGACTTCGACCTGTGGGAGCATGCGCGCCTGTTCGCGCTGATGAACATGGCCATCAACGACGGTCTCGTCGCCACGTTCCGGGTCAAGTACACCCACAACTTCTGGCGCCCCTACACGGCCATCCACTGGGTCGATGACGGCAACAAGGCCACGCAACCCGACGCCAACTGGACGTCGTACATCGTCACGCCGCCGTATCCGGATTACACCTGCGGCCTGCCCAACACCGTCGGCTCCTTCAGCGGCGCGCTGCGCGAGTTCTTCGGCACCGACAAGGTGCCCTTCACCATCACCGCCACCGGGCTTCCGCCTTCGGTCACCCGCAGCTACACCAGCTTGTCGCAAGCTGCCAATGAATCCGCGGATGCGCGCGTTTATGGCGGCATCCACTTCCGCACCGGCTGCGAGGCCGGGGTGAAGCTGGGACAGAAGGTCGGCAAGTTCGTGGCCACCACGCAATTGCGGCCGCAACCCAGGCGCCATTGAGTCATCCGGCAGCGGCGACCGGGCCGGCGGCCAGCGCCGGTCCGGTCACTGCGATTTCATCCGTTCGATGCGGCGACCGGCGTAGCGTCGGTGACCCTTGCTGATGCGTGATGGAGAGCGGGAATGGCGACGATCAAGGCATGGGCCGCTCAGGGTCCTGGCAAGCCGCTGGCCTTGCAGGACCTGGACTTGGGACCGCTCGGCGCGGAAGAGGTCGAAGTGGATGTCGAGTACTGCGGCATCTGCCACTCCGACTTGTCGATGCTCGACAACGACTGGGGGATGACCCAATACCCGCTGGTGCCAGGCCATGAGGCGATCGGTCGTGTTTCCGCCGTCGGCAGCCATGCCAAGGGATTGCAGGTGGGCCAGCGCGTCGGCGTGGGCTGGACCGCGGAAACCTGCATGCATTGCCGCGAATGCCTGTCCGGCGCCCAGAACCTGTGTCCGAACGGCACGCCAACCATCGGCGGGCACCATGGCGCCTTCGCGCAGAAAGTGCGCGCGCACTGGGCCTGGGCGATACCGGTTCCTGATGGCCTCGATGTCGCCAGCGCCGGCCCGCTGCTGTGCGGCGGCATCACCGTCTTCAAGCCCTTCCTGGCCTACGACATCAAGCCGACGATGCGAGTCGGCGTGGTTGGTATTGGCGGCCTGGGCCACATGGCGATCAAGTTCGCCGCCGCCTGGGGCTGCGACGTCACCGCGTTCACCTCGACCGCGGCGAAAGCCGACGAGGCGCGCGGATTCGGTGCGCACCACGTCGTCGCCAGTCGCGATTCGGCGGCAATCGCCGCCATCGCCGGCAGCCTCGACCTGTTGCTGGTGACGGTGAACGTGCCGATGGACTGGGACGCGATGGTCGGCACGCTCGCGCCGAAAGGCCGCATGCATGTGGTCGGCGCGGTGCTGGAGCCGATCCCGGTGGCCGCCTTCAGCCTGATCATGAAGCAACGCGAGATCTCCGGATCACCCACCGGCTCACCGACCGACATCGCCACGTTGCTCGACTTCGCCGCCCGGCACGACATCCGGCCGCAGGTCGAGATGTTCCCGATGGGCAAGGTCAACGAAGCGCTGACGCACCTGCGCGAAGGCAAGGCGCGCTATCGCATCGTGCTGGACGCGTCGGCGATCTAGGTGCCGCACCAAAAGAAAACCCGGCACATGGCCGGGTTTTCTGTTTCGCGATTGCGCTGGCGCTTACCAGACCACTTCCGCCATCGAGCAGTTCAGGCCCGAGCCGATGCCGAGCAGCGCCACGCGCGTGCCCTTCTTCAGGCGGCCGCCCTCGCGCAGCTTGCTCAGCACGATCGGCACCGAGGCCGGACCGATGTTGCCGTGCTCGCCGAAGATGGTCATGACCTTCTTCGGGTCGATGCCGAAGGCCTTGAGGAAGGCCTGGGTGTGGGCCTTGCTGACCTGGTGGATGACGAACTCGTCGAGCTCCTCGACCACCCAGCCCATCGCCGCGCGGGCGGCAACGAAGGTGGTCTTGGCGAGCTTGAGGCCTTCGATCATCAGCATGCGGCCGTCGGCCACCATGCGGTCGTGGTGCAGGTCGCCGCGGCACAGCTGGTTCCACTCGGTGGCCGAGCGGGTGACGCTGCCACGGTAACGCGGTGCGCCCGGAGCCAGTTCGGTACGCGCCAGCACCATCGCCGCGGCACCACTGCCGAGCGTGAGCGTGGCCATCTCGTCGCGGAACTGCTCCTGGGTGACATCGTCGCGGCTCAGGCGCTCGAGGGTCTTCTCGTAGGCCAGGTCAGCGGTCTCGCCGTTGACGACCAGGGCGTAGTCGATCTCGCCGCGCTCGATCATGCGGCTGGCGATGTCCATGCCGTTGAGGAACGCGAGGCAGGCGTTGGCGACGTCGAAGTTCTGGCAGGTGTTGGGCAGGCGCAGATTGCCCGAGACGATGGAGGCCGTGGACGGCTCCAGGTAGTCGCGGCTGACCGAGGTGCTGACGAGCAGCCCGACGCGATCGGCGTCGATGCCGGCGTCAGCCAGTGCCTTCACGCCTGCAAGCGTTGCGGCATCGGAGGCGCGGACTTCGCCGTCCCACAGACGCCGTTCGCGCACACCCGCTACTTCTTCGAGCACGTTGTAATTGATGCCCAGACGATCGAGCGTGGGCTTGAGACGCGTGTTGATCTCATCCGAGGTCAGCCGGCGAGGAGCGTCGATATGTGCGAGGCCGGCGATTGCGACGTGCTGGAACAACATGGTGGTCTGACCGGAGACGGATGAACACACCATGTTAACGCTTTATCGGGCAAGCCACCATTCGGTGGCGTGTGGTGCACCGCGCCGGCGACGAACGGCACGGCCCGGATCAGCGTCCGATCGGATAGGTCTGGGCACTGCCACCGGACCCGGAGGCCTTCGTAGCAGCGTTCCCGGCGGCGCAGCGCCAGGCGGCGAAGCGCTGCGAGCCATTGAGCGGCTCGCCCATTGGCTGAACGGTATCGGCCTGCAGGCTCGGCGCCTCATTGCGTGCAAGCGTTTCCAGCTCCTCGCGAACGCGCAACTGGTTGCGGTCGTAGAAGGCCACGCTGTTCTTGACCGACACTTCGACTTCGCCGCGCTTCTCGCAACCGGCCGGCGCGCTGCTGCCGTCGATCACGCGCACCGAGGACGCGCCCGGTGCCATCTGCACCCAGGTGCATCCAGCCATCGCCACCGCACAACCCACTGCCAGGACCGTAGCCCTCATCGACTGACGCATTGCCTGCTCCGAATGATTGCTGAGTACGGCACGGCGCAATCCGCGACCGGCCACTCGACCGGCGCGATTGTCGCCTCACACGCTGACGTTGTGAATGAGACGAAGTGAACACCGACTGAGGCGGCGGTCGCGCTTTTGCGCAAGCCGCCGCCTGTGCCAGAAGTGAGAACCCCTCCCAAAGGAGGGGTTGGCGGCGATTACTTCGTCTGGCCGTCGGCGTCCAGGACCTGCACGTCGCCGAGCTTGAGTGCGCGCACCGGCTGTTCGATCTGCTTGAGATCGCCGACCACGACCCAGGTCAGTGCATCCGGATCGATAGTGGCAGCGGCCGCCTTGACCTGCTCCGGCGTCAGCGCTTCGATCTCGGCCTTGCGCTTGAACACGTAGTCGTCCGGACGGTCGTAGCGGACGATCGCGCTGATCGCGCCGAGCACGGCCGAGGCGGTTTCGAACGAACCGGGCAGTCCGCGGATCTCGGTCGCCTGGATCTTCGCCACTTCTTCCGCGGTCGGCGGCTTCTGCCCGCTGGAGTACGCGCTGATCTCGCGCTGCAGTTCCTTCAGCGAGTCGGCGGTCTTGTCGATCTGCACCGGGGCGAAGGCCATCCACGGGCGCTGGCCGAGCGAGTTGGCCGAGAAACTGTAGGCGCCGTACGCCCAGTGCTTGCTCTCACGCAGGTTCATGTTCAATCGCGAGGAAAACTCGCCGCCGAGCACCGAATTGGCGATATCGAACCGCACCGAGCTGGGGTCCTTGGTCGAAGGCACGACTTCACCGGCGAAGATGTTCGCCTGCACCGCGCCGGGCTGGTCGATCAGGAACACGCGCGGCGCCTTCGGCCCTGGCGACTTCGCCGATCGTCGGCTTGGCCGGCGCTTCGCCCGTGCCCTTCCAGTCGCCCAGGTGCTTGTCGAGCAGCGGCACGATCTCCTTCAGCGTGGTGTCGCCGACGACGATCAGCGTCGCATCCTGCGGGCGCACCCAGGCCTGGTGGAACGCGACCAGGTCGTTGCGGCTGAGCGAGGCGATCGACTCCTCGGTGCCGCTGCCACTGAACGGCATCGCGTACGGGTGGCCCTCGCCGTACAGCAACGGCGGCAGCACGCGCAGCGCGGCGCCATTCGGACGCGCCTTCTCCTGCTTGATGCCGGCGATCCACGATGCCTTGACCCGGTCGATCTCCTTCTGGTCGAAGCGCGGCGCGCGCAGCATCTGCGAGAACAGGTCGATCGATGGCACCAGGTTTTCCTTCAGCGCCGACAGGTAGACCTTGCCGCCATCGAGCGAAGCGCCGGCACCCATGCTGGCGCCGAGCGATTCGACGCGGTCGCCGAACGCCAGCGAATCGAGCTTGCCCGCGCCCTCGTCGAGCATGCCCATGGTGAAGCTCGACGTGCCGAGCGTGTGTCCCTGGTCGGCGCTGAAGCCGCCAAGGAACTCGTAGCTCATCTGCACGACCGGGATGTCATGGCGCTCGGCGAGGATCACGCGCGTACCGTTCTTCAGCATCGCGCGCTGCAACGAGGGGAACTTCAGGTCGGGGAACTGGCTGGTCACCGGCACGCCCTTGCTGCGGTCGACCGTGCTCGGCGTGGTGGCAAACTTCGGATCCACCGGCGGCAGCGTCAGCGGGGCCGGCGTCACCGACGGGTCCTCGGCGATCACCGTGCGTTCGCCCGGCACCACCAGCAGGGTATGGCTGCCCTTGGTCAGCCACTTGTTGCCGATCGCCTTGAGGTCCTTGGGCGTTGCGGTCTCGATCACCTTGAGGCTGTCGCGGAAACAGCCCGGGTTGCCGGTGTAGACGGTGCATTCGGCCAGTGCGTCGGCCTTGCCGCCAAAGCCGCCGATGCGCTCGATGCCGCGCACGAAGCCGGCCTTGAACACCGTGCGTGCCTGCTCGACCTCGACCTTGCTCGGGCCGTCCTTGAGCAGGCGCTTGATCTCCTCGTCGATGACCGCTTCGACCTTGGCCGGATCGACGCCCTCCTTCACATCGGCGGTGACCATGAAGCTGGAGCTCAGCTGCGAGCCATAGGCCGAGGCGGAAACGCTGTCGACGATCTTGTCTTCGTGCAGCAGGCGGCGGTCCAGGCGCGAGGACTTGCTGCCGCCGAGCACCTGCGCCAGCAGTTGCAGCTGGTCGATGTCGGTGGTGCCGGTCTGGGCGACGTTCCAGACACGATAGATGCGCGACTGCGGCACCTTGTCGGTCATGGTGGCGCGGGTCGACTTCTCCAGCGGTGCGACGTCGACCTTCGGCTGGGCCATGGTCGGCGTGGCCGGGATGTTGCCGAAGTACTCGGTGACCTTCGCTTTCGCGGTGGCCAGGTCGATGTCGCCGGCGAGCACCAGCACGGCGTTGTTCGGGCCATACCAGGTGCGGAACCAGCCCTTCACGTCCTCGAGCGAGGCCGAGTTGAGGTCGGCCATCGAGCCGATCGTGCTGTGGTGGTAGGGATGCGTCCTGGGATACATCGCCTTGCCCAGCTCGTCCCAGACCTGGCCATAGGGCTGGTTCTCGCCCTGGCGCTTCTCGTTCTGGACGACGCCGCGCTGCTCGTCGAGCGTGGCCTGGTCGATCGCGCCGAGCAGGTGGCCCATGCGGTCGGACTCCATCCACAGCGCCATGTCGAGCGCGGTGGTGGGCACGTTCTGGAAGTAGTTGGTGCGGTCGGAGTTGGTCGTGCCGTTCTGGTCGGTGGTGCCGACCAGCTCGAAGGGCTCGAAGAATTCGCCGCGGTAGTTCTCCGAGCCGTTGAACATCAGGTGCTCGAACAGGTGGGCGAAGCCGGTGCGCCCTGCCGGCTCGTCCTTGCTGCCGACGTGGTACCAGATGTTGACCGCGACAATCGGCGCCTTGCGATCGGTGTGCACCACCACGCGCAGCCCGTTGGGCAGCGTGAATTCCTCGAAAGGAATGTCCACGGTCGCCTTGGGCGCTGCCAGCGCGGACGACGGTGCGAAGCCGGTGCCGGCGACGGCCGTGGCCAGGGCGACGGCGAGGACCGCGGCGCGCGGTCGGAAGGTAGCGGTCATGGAAGACTCCTGATCGGGTGACGCCCGGACTCCCTTGTCCAGGTGGAAGCTTGCATCCTAGGCCACCGGCGAAGGCAGGCAACAGGCCAAAAGTCCCACCGGACCGGTATTGGGCGGGCGCCGACCCATCATCCGGCCAACGCGGCACACTTCGGCCCCGGGCCATACACTGGCGCCTTCGTCGCGCAGGGATGACCGCCATGAGTGATGCCCCGCTTCCCCGTCGCTGCCTGGTCACCGGCGCCAACCGCGGCCTCGGCCTGGAGTTCGTTCGCCAGCTGCTCGCCCGCGGCGACCGCGTGATCGCCACCAGCCGCCACCCGGGCCGCGCCCACGCCCTCAACCAGCTGGCCGGGCAGAACCCGGGACGCCTGCACGTGCTGCCGCTGGACGTGGCCGAGCCGAAGACGCATGCCGAACTCGCCCGCGAGCTGCCGCTGGTCACCGACGGCATCGACCTGCTGATCAACAACGCCGGCGTGCTGCATTCGGGCGAACGCTTCGGCCACGTCGCCGCCACGCAGCTCGACGACAGCCTGCGCACCAATGCCGCCGGCCCGTTCCTGCTGACCCAGGCACTGGCGCCGCACCTGGCCGACGCTGCCAAGGTCGCCAACCTGTCGTCGATGCTGGGCTCGATCTCCTCGGTCGACGGCTTCCACACGCCGACCTACGCGATCTCCAAGGCGGCGCAGAACATGGCGACGGTGCTGCTGGCCCAGGCCCTGCACGAACGTGGCATCACCGTGATCGCCCTGCACCCGGGCTGGGTGCAGACAGACATGGGCGGCAAGGGCGCGCAGGTGACGCCGGCCGACTCCGCACGCGGGCTGCTGGGCGTGATCGATTCGGCGACGCTGGCCGACAGCGGACGCTTCATCGACTGGCAGGGCAATGCATTGCCCTGGTGAGCTCGATCACGTTTGAAAGCGCCGGTTGACCGTACCGGAAGAACCCACACACTGTCGCGATGTTCGACGTCATCCTCTTCCAGCCTGAAATCCCCCCCAACACCGGCAACGTGATCCGCCTGTGCGCCAACACCGGCGCGCGGCTGCACCTGGTGCGGCCGCTCGGATTCGACCTGGAGGACCGCCAGCTCAAGCGTGCCGGTCTCGACTACCACGAGTACGCCACGCTGCAGGTGCACGACGACCTCGATGCGGCGTTGGCGGCCATCGCCCAGGCCAACGGCGTCCCGCCGCGATTGTTCGCGCTGAGCACGCGCGGCACGACCCGTTTCGACGGCCCTGCCTACGGCGCCGGCGACGTATTCCTGTTCGGCCCGGAAACACGCGGCCTGCCGGCCGACGTGCTCGAACGCGTGCCGGCGGCGCAACGCCTGCGCTTGCCCATGCGCCCGGACAACCGCAGTCTCAATCTGTCCAACGCGGTGGCGGTGGTGGTGTTCGAGGCGTGGCGCCAGCACGGATTTTCCGGCGGTCAGTGAATGCCCTGCCGCTTGAGGCGCTGCTGGCAGGGCATCGCCGCTACTGGTACGACAGGGTGAAGGTGGCGATTGCGTTGGCGGTTCCCGGGGAGATGCTCGCGCTGTTTCGTATGTACTGAACTTCCAGCGGAACGTTCACCTGCCCAGCCACAGCCGAGCTGGCAGGTTTGATTGCAGTACCGCTTCCCGGCGATCCGCTTGACGAGAAGACGACCGGCTGCTTCGCCCAGAGCAACTGCAGCGCGATGCCCGAGGAGGTCGAATCAGCCGTAAGCGAAAGGCGGTCAGTCCCGTTGGCCGGATTGCTGCCGTCGCTCATGGTCACGGTCGGCGCAGCATTCGCTTCGCAGGACAAGCCGAGGTTGAAGCCGGTTCGCGCCGACGTGGCATTGAGGCTGTTGAGAGATGCCCTCGAAACCGTAGGCAGGCGGACTTGCATCGAGGGAACCGCGGCAGTGCACGTCGGAATCGCCGCGACCGAATAGGAGAGGGTCATTCTGCTTCCGGGGCCTGACTGGTTCGCGTATTCCTGACTTGGCACGTGGAACTCGAATGGAATCGAGTAGGCGCCTGACTGAACGGTAGCCGCTATCTTGACCAGCTCGAACGTCCCGACAAGCGTGGTCCCAGTATTCGGCGCGGGCCCCATGTCAAAGCCCCAACCGCCGCCATAGGGCTGAGCTGTCAGGACAGCGTCAGATCCGCCCCTCACGCGAAATCCGATTCCGGTGTTTCCGGGCGCCAGCGTGAAGACATCCGGAGAAGCGGTGGCGTTGGCGCTGCCAGCACTGGTCGACATCAGCCACCGGCTCCCGGCTGTGAACGTGTAGTTCGTGCAGGTCACCGGAATATTGAACCCGACCGAGGCCCCTGGAATCGTTGCTCCGACAGCCAGGTTCGACAGCACGTGCACGCTTGGCAGGCTCAAAGTCAACGGCAATGGCGCGGTGCAATCGTTGTAGATGGCAAACGACGGCAGCGCATAGGCCAGGAGAACCAGCGACAGAAGCGATGTAACGACGCTGCGGCAGGTTTTCATCATGGCCACCGTGGAAAAGTTGTCAAACGCGGGCCGGTGTTCGGCGACGGCCCGCGACAATGCGGACGATGATCGTCATTGGCATTTCGCATCCACCGTCGTGTAGCTCATCCTGGTGTTGACACTCTTGGGCAGCGCATAGCGGAGCTTGCAGGTCTCGTCCACCGCCGGCCCCCAACGCACCGTCAACTCGCCCTCGTCGGACCCCAGATTTCGCGCGATGACCTTGCCGGCCTGCGCAACAGTGCCGATGCTGATGCCCTGGTCGTCGAGCACGTCAGCGCCGAACGGCAAGGGCTGGCCGTTCACACGGCTGGTGCGCAGGATCGCCGCGCGTCCCGCGCTGGTAGCGGCAAAGCGGACCAGCGTGATCGCACCCGATGTGGGTATCGTCTGCTCCTGCGTCGAGTCGAGCTGGACGTTCAGCGGCAGGCCCGCCGGATCGAGGTCGATCGAGCTGCGCGTGAAGGGCGACAGGTTCGAGACCACGGCATGGCCCCAGCGGTCGACCCGCAGACCGCTGCCGTTGGAGACGATTGCGCCCTTGGCGCCCTTCGCCTCGACGATGGCGATGGTGTCGCCGAGAGTCGGCGTGAAGGTGACGCCATCGGCATAGGCAACGACGCCGCCGGAAACGCCAGCGCTGACCTGGCTGTAGTTGTTGGACTTGCTGGCGCTGCCGGTAATCGTCGTGGTCGGCAGGGCGTAGGAGGCGTTCGCGCCATACATGCTTGAGCTTTCCGCGCCACCGCCACGGCTGTGGTTGGCGTTGACGCCGTATGTGAAAGCGTTGTCGCGCCCCAACGTACCGGTCACCGACTCCTGGAAGGTCGCTGCGCCTGTCGAGTCGCGCTGCAGACTGGTCTGCGAGTACGGCGCGCGCGGGGACGATCCCAGCGGGATGCCCACGGTCAACATCACCCGGTTGTCCCATTGGCCACGGCTCTGGTCGAACTGGCGCGCGGCGGAGAGACCGAAGTTGATGCGCTTGTAGCTGTTGTTGTAGCCGAACTGGTACTGCGTGTCGGTCTGGTTGCGGTTCCAGTAGTCCTGGCGCGAACCGGTGAGGTAGAACGTGCCCCACCCGGCCGGCAATGCCTGGTTGACCGTCAGCTGCAGGCGGCCACGTTCGCGGTCCGGCGTGGGCAGCAGATCGTCCGGGGCGCGGGCGTTGAGCGCGACCGCATCCTCCAGATCCAGGAAGCCTTCGCTGGAGTAGCGGTAGGCCGCAAGCGTGAGGTTGGTATTGGTCGGAGCGAGCAGCTTGCTGTAGCTCAGCCTGACGCTCTGGCCACTGCGGTCCGGCTCATGGTCGAGCTTGGCGCTGGACTGGGTGATATCGAGGCCGAGTGCACCGAGCCGGGTGTTGAGCGCGGCACCGGCGGCAACGGCCTGGTAGTCCTTGGTCAGCGTGGTGCCGCCATAGGCGGTGACACGATTGCTGAGACCACGCTGGTAGGTGCCCTGCAACAGCTCCGGCTCACTGTCGACCGTCGGATGCCGGTACAGTCCGGCCGTCAGGCTGTAGCGTCCGACACCCGGCCGCAGCGCGTTCACCGCGGCGGAGTAAGGCACCTTGGAAACATTGACGCGGCCATCGGCTTCGGTGACCACGACTTCCAGATCGCCGCCGTACCCGCTCGGGTACAGGTCATTGATCTCGAACGCACCGGGGGTGACGTTGGTTTCGTACAGGATGCTGCCACCCTGGCGGACCTGCACGCGCGCATTGCTGTTGGCGATGCCGTGGATCGTCGGCGCGTAGCCACGCTGGGATTCCGGGTACATCCGGTCATCGCTGGCCAGCTGCACACCGCGGAAGCCGAAGCTGTCGAAGATGGTGCCATCGGTGTAGGCATCACCGATGGTCAGCTGGCTTTTGATCGGGATGAGTGAACGCTGTGCATAGGTTTGCACACCGTCGTAGTGGCCGCCCTTGTTGTCGTCGTAACTGGAGTTGCCGATGTGCCGCAGGCGCCACGGCCCGATGTTGGCGCCGGCGTTGATGCCGACATAGCCCTGGGTGATCGCGTTTCCCTGCAATTCGGCACGATAGGCGTTGGCGTTGTACTGGAGGCGGAAGGCGTTGATGCCTTCGTCCCAGAACCTGGGATCGACGTAGCCACGTGCGTGTCGATCGAGGGCGGCTTGCGGGATGCCGATGTCCAGTCGCTGCTCGCCGTTGTCGAATACGGCCGTAGCCCCTTCGATGACCGTCGGCAAGGTGACGCACGTTTCGGTGGTGGCGCTCTCCAGGCGCGCCATGCTTTCCGGCGTGAGCCTGGCCATGTCGATGCCGAGGCGACCGATCAACTCCAGGTCGAAGCAGGGCTGGATGTCGTTGCCGCCGGGTGCCAGCGCTCGCAGGGTGATATCGACCTTGCCGAGGACCTGCTGGTTGACCTGCAGGTCCGCCAGGTAGGTGCCCGGCAGCGCGGCATTGCCCTTGGCAAAGCGACTCAGGTCGACGCCGGCGCCGCCACCCTCGAAGGCGTGCATGAAGGCTTCGTTGAACTCGACCAGGCTGCCCGAATCATCCGGGTTCGGACCGCCTGCCCATGCGCCGGCATTGCCACTTGTCAGCAGTGCCGCGACGGCCAGGCTGATCGGCCGATGACGTGGACGCTGACGATTGGAGTATTGCTTGCGCATGCTTCTGGTTCGACCGGGCAAACCGCGCCCCTGCCGAGTACGCGGCATCGACGGGAAGTTCATGGGATGCGGGCCGCAACTCGGCGCCGCCGTGGATGGTCAGGGCGCGAGGCCCTTTGAAGCCCCCTGTCCGCTCAGTGCGGCCTCGCCATCGATCGGCCCACCGTAGTCATTGATGGCGTGGTAGTTGACCTTTGCCATGGAGGTCGTTGGCACGTCTCCCTGCAAAGCGAATGCGCGGGTTTCTCCCGGGGCGACCATGCCACCGTCGGTGAAGCGCGCGGTTCTGCCGCCTGCGCTCACATCAATCGATGCGAACGACACGAAGTACGGCGTCGGGTTGTGTGCCTGGAGGGCATCGCGACCTGCGTCCTTGACCGGGCTCCAGCGTATCTGTGCCGGCGCCGTCGCCGCGTCGGCAGCCTTCAGTGACGCGGGTCGGAAGAAGAGCTTGATGCGTGTGCGAAATGCCATCTGCAGCAGGTTGGTCCCGGCTGCATCCGCGCCGGGCTTGGGAGGCACTTCCAGCAGGTTGAACCAGAACACCGACTCCTTGTCCTGCGCCATCGCTTCGCCCGTGTAGATGATCCGCACCGCCTGGCCCTTGCCCGGATCGATGCGTGCAACCGGCGGTGTCACGGTGAAGGGAACATCGATGGTCGATGGCGCCGCATCGGGATCTCCGCGATCCAGCCAGACCTGGGTCAGGGCCGGCGTCTGCCCGTCGTTGGTCAGCTTGATCGTCACCTCTTGCTGCTGCGCGGGATAGACGACGCGCGTCCCGGCGATCACCACAGAGGCGTCAGCGTTGGACGCGCACAGTCCGCCGACCGCCAGCAGGCAGGCCGAAGTGAGTGTCCTGAGGTCCTTCAATGCATTCATGGATTTATTGGTATCCGCAAGTGGACGGAGGAGTACCCTCCTCCGTCAGCCGCGACCTCAACTCAGTTGTAGGCCATGGAGTAGGTGACGCTCGAGGTCACCGCGCCCGCCACGAGCGCCGTCGTCGAGACGCGGTGGTAGCGGGCGATGTAGTTGAGCGTCGCCGCGCCGGTGGTGATGGTGCTCGGGGCGGAATTCTGCGAGGCGTCGCTGGTGCCAACGGCGATCACCGAGCGGTCCTGGTTGAGCAACTGGATGCGCAGGCCCGCAGAGGCACCGGCGCCGCTGGTGAGCAGCTCTCCGGTGGCCGCATCGACGTTGGGACCCGACTCGAAGCGCGTGCGGACCGTGCCGGTAGCCGGCGTGCAGGAAGTGAGTGCGATCTGGAACGCCGTTTCGGCCGAGGTCGCGCCGACGATGGCCAGGCTCGACTGCGTCGCGGCCGGCAGCGTCACGCTGACGTTGCGGTTGCCGTCTGCGGCGGTGCCGTTGATCGAGCACGTCTGGGCAGTGAGCTCACCGGTGAAGTTGATGGTGCCGTCGGAGGCGAACGCAGCCTGCGATGCCAGCGCGATGGCGCTGATCGCCATGGCCTTGAGGAGAGTGCTTTTCATGTGTCAGTACTTCCGGAAAGGTGGTGCGGTCAGTTGTAGACCAGCGAATAGGTCACGTTCGACGCGATGACGCCCGTGCCCAGTGCGGGCAACGTCGATGCGCGCTTGTAGCGGGCGAAGTAGTTCAGGGTGACCGCACCGCCGGCAGGAATGGTCTTGGCCGTGGAGTTCTGCGAAACGTCCGGCGCGCCGATATTGATGACCCCGCGGGTCTCGTTGAGCAGCTGGATATGCAGGCTGGACGTACCGCCGACGCCGCTGGTGATCAGCTCGCCCGTCGCGGCATCGACGTTGCTGCCCGGTTCGAAACGAGTGGCCACCGTGCCAGAGGCCGGAGTGCAGCCGGTCAAGGCGATCGAGAACGGCGTCTCGCCGGCGACGGAGTTGAGCGCCGTCAGGCTCGACTGCGGCGTCTTCGGCAGGGCTACAGAGATGTTCCGGTTTCCGTCGGCTGCGACGCCGTTGATCGAACAGGTCTGACTGGTGATCGAGCCGGAGAAGTTGATGGTGCCGTCCGAGGCGGATGCCGAATGCGAGGCCAACCCGATCGCGCCGAGCGCGAAGGTGCCGAGGATCTTGGTTTTCATACGGGTCCAGGTAGAGAGGGTCAGGGGATGACGACGTGTCTGCGGGAGTCGTTTTCGAACCACAGGCCCGGGCATGTCAGTGACCCGCCTGCTTGCAGAACGGCGCAAGGTTAGGCACGCACCCGTACGGGGGGTATGAGAATCGTCCTATTTTCCCGACAATTCGCAGCTGGCTGAGGGAAGGCGGACGCCTGGCCAATATCTGCAGAAGGTACGTTTGCCGGTTTGGCAAACCACATGGGCTTGCGCGCGATCTGGCGCCGTTGCTGCTGTCTCGTCGCGCCGTTGCGACGCGCGATCAGGCCAGCAAACCGTGCTCGCGTGCGTAAGCGTAGACCTCGAGATCGGTCTTGAGGCCGAGCTTGGCCATCCCGTCCATCTTCTGACGGCTTACGGTCTTGATGCTGCGATCGAGCTGCTCGGCGATCTGCGAGACCGTCAATCCGGAAACGAACAGTCGGAGAACTTCAGTCTCGCGCGGCGACAACGGCAGCCGGGTGGAATCATGACCTTCCATCTGCTCCAGCTGAAGGCCACCGCTGGCGCTGACGTATTCGCGGCCGTGGGACACGGCCTGGATCGCCAAGGGCAACTCCGACAAGGCGTCGGACTTGTTGAGCAGGCCGCGCACGCCGGTGGCGAGAATCGAACTGAGCACGCCGGGATTGTTCATCATCGTCAGGACGATGATCGGCAGTTGCGGCCACTGGCCGCGAAGGGCCTCCAGCATCGCCAGACCATCGCCCAGCTGGCCACCGGGCATGCTGAAATCCGTCAGGAGCACATCGCATTCATGATTTGCGAGCGCCGTGAACAGCTCATCGGTGCTGCCGGCCTCGGCAACAACCTGCAGGTTGTTGCGTTCCAGCAAGGCCCGAACGCCGCTGCGGACTATCGGATGGTCGTCGGCCAGAATTATGCGTAGCGTCATGACTTCATTGCGGCCTGTTCATGCTTCGATCATCGCTCGCAGGATCGGCATCCGCAACTCGACAATCACATTGAGACGATTCTGATGGAGGCGCGACCCCTCGCTCACTAGGGTGGTTCGTTCAGGGCCCCATTCAAGGGATTGGTCGTGCCATCCCGAGTCGAAACCCTTTGCCTGGCGAGTGCAACGTCACTGGCCGCGTTGCTGCTCGCCGCATTGCGGTTCGCCGCGATCATCGCATTGACCGGCGTGGCGTTCCCGCTTGGCGCGCAGCCCGGCGCCGTGGCGACGCTCGATGCCGAGGAAGCGCAATGGCGACGCGATCACGCTGTCGTGCGGGTGGGTGTGTTCGCCGGTGACCACCTGCCTGCTGAAACCTGGGTCGCCGGCCACCCGGAAGGATTGGGGCCCGATTACGCGCGGTTGCTCGCGGCAAAGGTCGGCCTGCGCCTGTCGTTCGATCCTTTCACCGACTGGGAGACCATTTCCTGGCCGGCCGCTTCGCTGACCCCGCGCTACGACCTGTTGCTGGGACAGCCGGACACGCCTGCGCGGCGCGGCCACTTCGCGTTCCTTCGCCCCTACCTGAAGGGCTGCATCATGCTGGTGGCGCGCCGCGGCGACGCGCGTATCCGCGACGAAGCCGACTTGGCACGGGCGCGCATCGTGGTGGAGCGCCGCTACGTCGAATCGGCCGGCCTGGTGTCGAAGCATTTTCCGCGGGCGATCATCCTGTACGCGCAGGACGGACGTGAGGCCCTGCGCATGGTCGCCGACGGCGAAGCCGATGCTTACGTCGGCAACACCGAATACCGCACGCGCACGCTGCTGCACCAGCGCACCGTCGATGACCTGGTGCTGCTTGGTGCGTTGGACATGCCGCCGCTGCAGGTCGGCCTTGCGGTGCCGGCGCGCGAAACGATGCTTCTGCGCGTGCTGCGCAAGGCCGAAGCGGCGGTCAAGCCGGAAGAGCTGCAGAGCCTGCAGGAACGCTGGGGCGTCGGCATGCTGCCATCGGCGTCGGTTACGCCCGGCGTCCTGAGCAGTCACGAGCGTCGCGTTCTGGAAGGGCTGCCGGTATTGCGGCTGGGCTACGAGACCAATCGTCCGCCGTACTCGTTCGTCAATGTCGACGGCGATTTCAGCGGGATGGCGGCCGACTACGTCAAGGTTGTGCGCAGGGTGCTCGGGCTGCGGCTCGAGCTGGTGCCTGCCAAGGACTGGACCGACCTGCAGCGAATGGTGCACGCCGGCGAGATCGACCTGGTCGCAGCGGCCATGGCCGAAGACTTCCGCGGCGACGACCTGATGTTCAGCAGGCCGTACGAGCGTTTTCCGGAAGTCATTGTCGCGCGCGTCCACGGACCCACCGTGGCCGGTCCCGAAGACCTGCGCGGGAGGCGCGTCGCCGCGCGCGCCGAAGCGGCTCTGCTGGCACGCCTGAAGATCGTGCTCGACCAGAGCACGCTGGTGCCGGTGGGCAGCAACGAGGACGGCCTGGCCCTGGTCGCTGATGGCAAGGCCGATGCGTTCGTTGGCACGTTTCCGGCGATCGATGCGTTGATTCGCGACCGTTACGCTGCGCGCCTGCAAATGGTCGGACCGACCGGTCTCGATCACGAACTGGCGTTCGGTGTACGCCACTCGCGCTCGGCATTGCTGCCTCTGGTCAACAGCGCACTGGCGGGGATCAACGAGGATCAGAAGCAGGCGATCCGCACGCGCTGGCTGAGTAACGAGTACAGCGTCGGCGCGCCCTGGGGCTGGGTGCTCGGCATCGTCCTGGCCGGCCTGGCCATTGTCGGCGTGATGGCGGTTGCGCAACTGAGCATGCGTCGCCAGATGCGCGCGCGCACCGCGGCCGAACGCAAGCTGGCCGACCAGTTGCAGTTCCAGGAACGGTTGCTCAACAACATCCACTATCCGGTGTTCGTGAAGGACACGCAGGGCCGCTACCTGGCGGTCAACCTGGCCTATACGCTGCGATACGGCGTCGAGGAGAGCGACCTGGTCGGGCGCACGCTGCTGGAAACCCGGCACCTGCCGCAGGTCGAGACCGGGGCCATCCATGATTTCGAGATGTCGGTCTTCACGACCGGCCAGCAGCTGAGCAAGGAGCTTCGCACCGAGACGCCCGACGGTGGCGAACGCCATGAGTTGCTGTGGATCCAGATGTTCGAGCTCGGCGACGGTGAACCGGCCGGCCTGCTCGGCACGGCGGTCGACATCACCGAGATCCGCGCCGCCGAAGCGCGTGCACGGGCCTCGGAGCTGCGCCTGGCACAGATCGCGCGGACCCTTCCCTCGGCGGTGTTCGAGCTGCGGGTGTGGCCCGATGGCAGGCGCGAGTTCACCTACGCCGACGGTGACACCTTGTCGACCATCGGCATCACGCCCGAAGAGATGATGGCCGACGAGGCGCTGGCCTTCTCGCACGTGTATGTGGACGATCGCCAGCTGGTCGCCGACAACGTCGCTGCTGCCGCAGCTGCGATGCGGCCGATGCCGCAGTTCGACATACGCCTGCACTCGGTGCGGGGACTGCGTTGGATCCGCACGGCGGGCGGTCCGCCTCGGCACGGCCCCGACGGTTCGGTGGAGTGGAGCGGTTACTGGGTCGACGTGACCGACAGCCATGAGCAGGCCCAGGCGCTGGCCCGCGCCAATGCCGAAGCCAAGGCGGCGGTGGCGGCGAAGGCGGCGTTCCTGGCGATGATGAGCCACGAGATCCGCACGCCGATGGCGGGCGTGCTGGGACTGGTCGAACTGCTGGCACAGACGCAAACCGATCGCGAGCAGGGACAGATGCTGGCGATGGCGCAAGACTCGGCACGCACGCTGCTGAAATTGCTTGACGACATCCTGGATTTCTCGCGGATCGACTCCGGCCGCCTCGCACTGGAAAGAACTCCTTTTGACCTGCGCTCGCTTGTCGACGGCGTGATCGGCCTGTTCACCGCCAAGGCACATGCAAAGGACCTGCGACTGTACTGCGTGCTCGACTGGCGACTGGCGGCGGAGTTCGCCGGCGATGCAGTGCGCGTGCGCCAGATCATCACCAACCTGCTGAGCAACGCGGTCAAGTTCACCCATCGCGGCCAGGTCGAGCTGCGAATCGAACTCGTCGAGGAGCACTGTGCCGAAAGCGTGGACCTGCAGAAGCTCCGCATCACCGTCAGCGATACCGGCATCGGCATTTCCGGCGAACAGTTCCTGCGGCTGTTCCGACCGTTCACGCAAGCGGAGTCCTCCACGAACCGTCGCTTTGGCGGCTCGGGCCTGGGCCTGATCATCTGCCAGCGGCTGGCCAACCTGATGGGTGGGACCGTGCAGTTGGAGAGCACTGCCGGCAAGGGCACGCGCGCCATCTTCGAACTGAGCCTGCCGGTCGTCGCGAAGCTGCAGCCCTTGCCGGAGTTCGCCGGCAAGCCGGCGGTCGTGTGCACGAAGGACCCGACGTTCGCTGTGGAGTTGGCCAACGCACTGTCGTCGATGGGCTTCAGCGTCGTCGAGGTCGAGGCGTCGGACCTGCCAACGCTGGACTGCGATCGTGCCGAACTGTTCCTGGTCGATCGCCACATGGAGGAAGCGGGACAATTGCCGCCACGCGGGCGCTGCCTGTTGCTGGACGACGCCGCCAACCAGCGACTGCCGGCCGATCGCGCCCAGGCACCCGAAGCGGTCGTGCATGGCAACCCGCTGCTCTGGCGCGCGCTGCGCGATGCCTGCCGCGCGGTGTTCGAGCAACCCACGGCGATCGAAACCGAGCGCGGCCCGACACGACACGCGCTGCAGGCCGCGCGCATCCTGGTTGCCGAAGACCATCCGGTCAACCGGGCGGTGGTTTCGCTGCAGCTGAACCATCTGGGCTTCGAGTGCGTGCTGACCGGTGACGGCGAGCAGGCGCTGGCGTCGTTGTGCGCTGGCGACTTCGCATTGCTGATCACCGATTGCGACATGCCGAAGATGGACGGTTACACGCTGGCCCGAAGGATCCGCGCGGACGAAGCCGGCCAAGGGCGGCGGCTGCCGATCATCGCGCTGTCGGCCAGTGCGCTGCCCTCGGATGTGGAGCGCTGCAGCGACGCCGGCATGGACGGGTTCCTGGCAAAGCCCATGACGCTGCAGGAACTGGAAACGATGCTGGCCAGGCACTTGCCGGCGGGACCGGGGGCAACACCGGTCATTGCCGCGCCGGTCATGGTGGCGCCGGTGCTTGCCGATCCGATGACGCTACTGACCGAATCACTCGGCAGCACTGAAGAAGCACGACGCCTGCTGCACGAACTGCTATCAACCTGCCGCGATGACATGAGCGCGTTCGATCTCGCGCTCGCATCCGGCGACACGCGCATGCAATGCAAGTTGCTGCACCGGATGAAGGGCGCGTTGGCACTGTTGCGCGATGTGTCGCCAGCGAACACCGACGAGGAATTGATCATCCCGCTGGTCAACCAGCGCGACGCGTTGCTGCTTCGGCTCGACAGACTCGACAGGTTGCTGCGTGCATCCGACGTGATTCCGGTCGACGCCAACGGCGCCTGCAACTAGCGCATCGCTCCACGAAGCGCACGCGACCGCAGCTTCGCGCGGTTAGTTCCTGCACGGCTGAGTTTACTATTCAGGTTAAATTTCGGTTACGTCAGGATACTGTCGCCACCGGTGCCGGAAATCGTTTCCCCCGAATGACTCTGATGTCGAGAGTGCGGCACCGGATCCAACCATAACGAGGCTGAGACCTTATGAAGCGTTCCCTGCTTGCCGCCCTGACCCTGCTTGCTGCCGCCCCGATCGCCGCTTCGGCTGCCGAAGGCGTGTCGTACAACTACGTCGAGGCCGGCTACGCCGCCACTTCGGCCGACAACAACAACCTCGATGCCGACGGCTGGGCGATCAACGGTTCTGCCGCCATCGCGCCGAACTTCCACATCTTCGGTGGCTACAGCGGCCAGAAGACCGACGACTTCAACACCGCGCTCGGCCGCGTCGATGGCATCGACGTCGACCAGTGGAACGTTGGCGTCGGCTACAACCATGAACTCAACTCGCAGGTCGACCTGGTCACCCGCGTCGGCTACCAGAAGGCCGAAACCGATGGTTATTCCGTCGGCGGCCTGAACTTCGGTGGCAACGATGCCGACGGCTGGAATGTCGAAGCTGGCGTGCGCGCCGGCCTGACGCCGAACATCGAAGGCTACGCGATGGCCGGTTACGAAGACTACGAACGCGTCGATGGCGAGTTCTACGGCCGTGTCGGCGCCCAGGTGAAGTTCAACCAGACCTGGGGCGTCAACGGTGAGGTCAAGTTCGTCGACGGCTACACCTCGTACTTCGTCGGTCCGCGCATGAGCTTCTAAGCGGCACCTGGCATTCTCCCGCACTGCGGGAGGATGCGATGTACCAGCAAGTGCTTCATCGCGATTGCTCTCTCTCCCCCAAGTCGCGATCTGGAAGCCCGGCCATCAAGCCGGGCTTCTTTTTTGTGCGCGCTTGCAAGTGGGACCTGCTTTGCACTTCAGGCTTCGGGTCTCGGCGAATTGTTACGAATTCGTGAAGTTTGGCGATAATGCCGCGACCCCGCAGCCAGCGGGCCGGAATTCACAGAAGGGACACCATGAAGAAGCAACTCATCCTTGCGCTCGCGATCGCTGCCGCACCGTTTGCCGCCAGCGCCGACGGTCACAGCTACACCTACATCGAAGGCGGCTACGCCCAGCTCAACCAGGAGCTGCCGCAGGTCGAAGGCTTCCGCATCGATGACGCCGAGGCCGCGGGATTCTTCATCGGCGGTTCGGCCGCATTGGGCGAGACGTTCCATGTGTTCGGCAGCTATCGCAACGGCGATGACGACATCGGCGTGTCCTCGCCGGTCTTCGGTGACCTCGGCGACGCCGGCATCGACATGAACCAGGCGATTGTCGGCCTCGGCTATCACCACAGCCTGTCGCAGCGCACGGACCTGATCACCGAGCTGAGCTACCTGAGCACCGAGATCGACGTCGAGAACGACGGCGAAGGCAGTGTCGATGGCGACGACTTCCGCGTTGCGGTCGGCGTGCGCCACCTGATCGCCGACAATGTCGACATCTGGGCCAAGGGCAACTACACCGATGGCGATGTCTACGACAGCGCCTTCAGCGCCACGCTCGGCCTGCAGTACCACCTGACGCCGGTCTGGGGCATCGTCGGCGAAGCCGAGCTGGGCGACGAGTTCACGCAGGTCACCGTTGGCATGCGCGCCAGCTTCTGAGCGAAGCCAAACGCAGCAAGAAAAAACCCGGCTCAGGCCGGGTTTTTTTGTTCTGCCCGATGCGTGCGGGTGCGATCAACCGAACAGGTCGCGCGGATACTCGGGCTTCTGTTCCCGCGACAGCAACAGGCGCAGGCCTTCGGCCGGCGTGATCTCGCCGTGCAACACCGCCTGCACCGCGCTGGAGATCGGCAGTTCCACGCCGTGACGCTCGGCCTGGCGCATGACTTCGTCGGCGGTCTGCACCGATTCGACCACCTGGCCGATTTCGCGCACGGCATCGGCGATCGACTGGCCACGGCCGAGTGCAAGACCCAGGCGGCGGTTGCGCGACAGGTCGCCGGTGCAGGTGAGCACCAGGTCGCCCAGGCCGGCCAGGCCCATCAGGGTTTCGGCCTTGCCACCGATGGCGTGGTTCAGGCGCAGCATCTCGTTGAGGCCGCGCGTGATCAGGCCGGCGCGCGCGTTGAGGCCGAGCTGCATGCCGTCGGCAACGCCGGTGGCCACGGCCAGCACGTTCTTCATCGCGCCGCCCAGTTCGGCACCGAGCATGTCGTTGCCGGTGTAGGCGCGGAAGGCCGGGCCGTGCAGCGCATCGGCCACTTCCTGGGCGAAGTCGGCGTGGCTGCCGTGCACGGTCAGTGCGGTCGGCAAACCCTGTGCGACTTCCTTGGCGAACGACGGGCCGGTCACCACCGCCAGCGGCACGTCGGCGCCGAGTACTTCCTCGGCGACCTCGTGCAGGAAGCGGCCGCTGCCGGGCTCGAAGCCCTTGGTCGCCCAGGCCACGCCGGCGTGGGCAGGACGGTGCGGTGCGAGTTTGCGCAGCGTTTCGGCGAACGCGTGCGACGGCACCACCACCAGCACCAGGTCGGCGCCCTGCAGGGAGGCGGCCAGGTCGGTGGTCGCGCGCAGCGACTCGGGCAGGGTGATGCCCGGCAGGTAGCGCGGGTTCTCGTGGGCGCCGTCGATGGCCGCGACGCCGTCGGCGTCACGACCCCACAGCACGGTCGGATGACCGTGCCGTGCGATCAGGGCGGCGAGGGCGGTGCCCCAGGAGCCCGCTCCCAGAACCGCGACGGTGGGCAATGCGTTCGCCTCCATGCCGCGGTCGCGATCAGGCGTTGCCGGCGGTCTCGGCGTCGGCCAGGCCGGCGTCTCCACCCTGCTGGGCGGCGCGCTGGCGCAGGCCTTCGGCGTACAGCGCTTCGAAGTTGATCGGCTGCAGGTAGAACGGCGGGAAACCACCGGTCTGGATCAGCTCGCTGATCAGCTGGCGTGCGTACGGGTACAGCACGTTCGGGCAATGGGTGCCGAGCATGCCGTCGAGGGTCTGGGGGTCGAAACCGGCCAGGCCGAACACGCCTGCCTGCTTCACTTCGGCCACGTACATGGTCTTGTCGCCGGCGTTGCAGGTCAGGGTGATGCCGAGCACGACTTCAAACGCGTTCTCGTTGAGGCGCTGAACGCTCTGGTTGAGGTTCATCTGCAGCTGCGGCTGGGCCTGCTCGTTGAACACGGCCGGTGCACCGGGGACCTCGAAGGAGACGTCCTTGGCGTAGATCTTCTCGACGGTGAATGCCGGGCCGGTGTTGGCTTCGGCAGACGCTGCGCCGCCGTTGACGTTTTCTTCGGACATCTCGTAACTCCAGACAATTAATGCGGAAAGTGGTCGATTATGGCACGCACCCTGGGTGCGGCCGGCTGTTCAGATTGCGCGAGGTGAAGTGTCTGCGGCAAGCCGTCATCGCCTTCCCCATTCAATCCCCAAAGGCTGTGTTTGGGGCGCCGCGACGGCTATCAAGCCCGCCGCGACAAACTCTCGTCAGGCGCGGCCCTTCACCAGCGGCAGGTCGGCCTGCTGCCAGGCGGCGATGCCGCCGTCGAGCCAGAAAACCTTGGTGAAGCCGGCCTTTTTCAGGCGCTTGGCGGCATCGGCCGAACCCTGGCCGGTGCGGCACACGACCACGACCGGAAGCTCCCTGGCATTGGCCAGCAGCTTGTTTTCCGGATCGAACTGGCTGGGCTGCACCGACTTGCTGCCGGCGATATGACCCTTCTCGAAATCGTTGCTCGCCGACAGGTCGATGACCAGCGCGTTGTCGCGGTTGATCAGGCCGGTCAGCTCGGCCGGGCGCAGTGCCTTGTAGCCACGGAACAGGCGGGCGATCTCGACGTAGATGATCGCAATGGTCAGGCCGACCAGCGCCAGCGACAGGTAGGTGTGGCGTTCGGCGAAGGCCAGCAGTTCTTGGAAGGTCACGGCATCACGGCAGCTGAAACGGGGGCGGGATTGTCTCCCAGTGCCGGCGGCGGCGCAAAATTCCGCGGCCGGCGCCCTTCCAGCGGGTGTCCGGCCCTCGCCTTCACGGGCAAAGACCGGAGGCGAAGTGGGTTACTGGCCGTCCCAGAGGTCCGGCAGGCCGCCGGTGGTCCACCAGGTCTTGGCTTCCTCGTCCCAGCGCCATTGTTCGCGGAAGCGCACGGTGCGCTCGGCCTGGGTGTGGCGGTTGACCACGCCGATCTCGATTTCGCGGACGGCCACCCCGGCCTTCCAGTCGACGCTGCTGCCGCGGTCGCGGTAGGCGGTGATCTGGACCTGCTCGTAGCGCGCCAGCTCGAGGTCGCTGACCGGGTGCTCGGCGAGGAACGCCGGGTCGATCAAGGTCAGGGCGGCGTCGAAATCGCCCCAGCGGATGGCACCGGCCCATGCGTACTGGTTACGGTCCAGGGAATCGGTCTTGCGGCTGGCTGCGGCACTGCCGGCGACCGCCAGCAGGCCCAACAGCAAGGCCAGGCTCATCAGTTGGGTCAGACGGCGCATTGAGACAGTTCCCCCGGGTTCCGACGCCATCCTAAGGGCAAACCGCGGCGAGTGGCCGCGGTCGGGATCACACCCGCGGGGGTTGCTTCAGGATCGCGACATAGCGGGCGGTGAACTCGGTGGCGACGCCGCCGTCGGGCAGCATCGCCCGCGCCACCAGGCCGGTACGGGCGCGGCCGCGCTCGCGCAGGGTGGCGATGAAACCGGGCCAGTTCGAATCCGGCGCCAGTTCGGCCTGCACGTCCAGGTCGGCGAACAGCGGCGCCAGGTAGCGGATCTGGCTGTCGGCGACGAAGACCTCGGCCTCCAGCCCGGCGGCCTCGATGTGCAGCGACACCACACCCCAGGAGGCCAGGGTCATCATCGACGCCAGGCTGCCGCCAAAGGCGCAGCCCTTGTCGTTGACGTGGCGCGACAAAGGCGCGTGCAGGCAAAGGCGCTGACCGTCGTAGCCGGCAATCCGCACGTCCATCGCGGCCACGGGCGGCATCGACTGGTAGTGGTGATGCAGCCGCTCGAGTGCGGGAGCGTGTTCGTAATCCTGTTCGGGACTGCGGAACTCGGAAGCGTGCTGTTCAAGAGCGTGGGGGTCGTGATTCATCCGGCGTACGTACGAGCAATGGGGGATGCGGGCGGGGCGGCTATGCTGTTGCCATGCCAACCCCTGCGCCGCCCGGATGGTACGTGATCTCGCTGCGTCCGCGCGGCGAGCATGCCCCGTTGCGTCGCGCCGCGGCCCGCGCGGGTGCCGGATTCATCGCACTTTCGCCTTGGCAACTGCAGTTGCGTGACGACGATCGCACCCGCGAGGCATTGCGTCTCGCGCTGCACGCGCCGCGCGTCGTCGTCACCAGTCCGACCGCGGTGCGTGCTGCCCGTTCACTGCACGGCCCGCTGCAGACTCGCCAGGACCAGCGCTGGTTCGCCGTCGGCAGTGGCACCGCTGCGGCACTGCGTCGTGCCGGCGTGACCGCGGTGGAGGCGCCGTCGCGGATGGACAGCGAAGGCCTGCTGGCACTGCCGGGATTGCAGGATCTGTCCGGCGTCGAGCTGGGCTTCATCAGCGCGCCGGGCGGTCGTGGCGTGCTGGTGCCGGCGTTGCAGGCACGCGGTGCGCAGGTGTTGCGGGTCGACGTCTACGAACGTGTCGCGATCGCGCCGTCACCGCGCTCGGTCAAACAACTGCTCGCGGTGACTGCGCCGACGGTGATTGCGCTTTCGAGTGGCGAGGCACTTGAGACGATCCTGACGTCGTTGCCGGCATCGGCCCGGGAACGGCTGACGCAATCGCGGGTGGTGGCGGCGAGCGAACGGCTCGCAGAATTGGCGCGGCAATCGGGCTTCGGCGCAATAGCGGTCGCCGCCAGCGCCCGCCCACGCGACCTGCTCGCCGCCGTGCAGCCGTAATGCCCGACTTGCCGGCGGCAGGGCGCATCGCATCCGGTAGCATGGCGCCCGTCCCCACCTGCCCTGACCGTTGCCGTGTCCACCACGCCTGAATCAAACCCCGCAACCGCTCCTGCCGCGACCGCACCGCGGCGATCGCGCGGCTGGCCCTGGCTGGTGGTCCTGGTGTTGGTTGCCGGCGCCGGCAGTTACGGCTGGATGCAGTGGCAGGCCAGGCTCGAGCGCGAACGCGCGCAGGCCAGTGATGCCGGTCAGCGCCTGGACGCACTGGATGGTCGCATCGATGCGATTCGTCGCGACCAGCGCGCGCAGGTGCAGCGACTGCAGCAGGCCGACGCCACCAACCGTGTCCTGCGCGATGAGCTGCTCGGCATCGGCCAGCGCGCGGCGCTGCTGGAGGACTCGGTGTCGAAACTGGCCGATCCGGATCGTCACGGCGCCCAGGCGCTGCGACTGGACGAAACCGAACTGCTGCTCAGCCTCGGCCAGCAGCGGTTGTTGATTGCCGGCGACCTCGATGGTGCGCGCCGTGCGTACGCGCTGGCCGGGCATGTGCTCGACGGCGTCGACGACCCGGCCTACCTCAGCCTGCGACAGACGCTGCAACAGGAAAGCGCGGGACTGGAGGCACTGCGTGCCGAGCCGCGCGTGCAGGCCATGGCCGAACTCGATGCGCTTGCGCAGACCGCCATGGTGGCGCCGACCGACACGACCGCGCAGACCGAACCGGAGGCACCCTGGTGGCGCCGCGCGTTTGCCACGCTGATCGACGTGCGTCCGAGCGATCGTGCCGTCGCCGTGCAGGCCTCCGATCGCGTCGCTGCGATGGCCGGCCTGCAACTGGAGATCTCGCTGGCGCGCGCTGCCGCCGAGCGCCGCGACCAGGCCGGATTCCGCGCCGCGTTGCTGCGCGCCGAAGGCTGGCTGGCCAGGCTGTGGCCGGAGTCGCCATCGTTGCAGCAACAACGCGAGCAGATGCGCGCACTGGCACAGCGGCCGCTTTCACTGACGCTTCCAACCCTCGGCAGCACACTGCAGCAGCTGCGCCAGCTACGCGCGGCAGACTGACGGACGCAAAGGAGTTCGCGCCCATGAACATCTTCCGCAACCTGCTGTTCTGGATCGTGTTGGCGCTGGCCGGAGCGCTGGTTGCCCAGGTGCTGTTGCAGGATCCAGGCTACGTGCTGGTGCGCTACGGCGGCAACGACTACATCACCAACGTGCCCAAGGGCGCGCTGATGCTGTTGCTGGTGGCCGCCGGATTGTGGCTGCTGTGGAAACTGCTCAACCTGCCGTTCGTGGCGATGCGCCGGCACCGCAAGCGCCAGGCGCGCGCCCAGTTGATCGATGGCCTGACCGCACTCGACCAGGGCCAGTGGAGCCGCGCCGAGAAGCTGCTCGACCAGGCCTCCGCGCAGGACCAGGTGCGGGCACTGGCACATGCCGGCGCGGCGCGGGCCGCCGCGGCTCGTGGTGACGACGCCGCGGTGCAACGCCATCTGGACGCACTCGACGGCGGCCATGCCACGGCGCGCGCGCTGGCGAACGCCGAACTGTCGCTGGAGCGTGGACGTCCCGCCGAGGCGCTGGCCGCGCTCGACGCCGTCGCTGCCGCGCCGTTGCCGCCGCGTGGCCTGGCATTGCGGGCACAGGCGCTGGTCGCGCTGGGACGCAGTGGCGAGGCCTACGGCCTGCTCGGCGCCCTGCGCCAGCAGCAGGTCTGGCCGGCCGACCGCCTGGCCACTGCCGAAGCGCAATGGGGCGCAGCCTCGCTGCGCGAAGCCGGCGATGCCAACGTCCTGGCCGATCGCTGGGAAGCACTGCCCAAGCCATTGCGCAGCGATCCGGCCGCCGTGGCCGCCTATGCCGAACGTGCGGCGGCGCTGCGCTGGGACGAGGCCGCGGCGAAGAGCATCGAGCAGGCGCTCGATGCGCGCTGGGACGAATCACTTGCCGGGCTGTACGGACGCCTGTCGATCGGCCGCCTCGACGCGCGCCGTGGCAACGCGGAGCGCTGGCTGGAAGCACATCCGGCAAGCCCGGCGCTGCTGCTGACGCTGGCCCGCCTGGCACGTGCACAGGGACAGTGGCCACAGGCGGAGACGTACCTGCATCGCGCGCTGGCTCAGGGTGCCAACAGCGAAGCCTGGGAAGAACTCGGGCATGGCTTCAGCCAGGCCGGCGACGACAAGCTTGCGCGCCTTTGCTACGCCAATGCGCTCATCGCCGCGCGTGGCGCCGTGACGCAGGAACTGCCCGGGCGCGACATGCGCCAGAAGATTTTCGACGAGGCCGTGGTCGAGGAACGCAACGAGCACGGCGTACCGCGACTGCGCGGCTGAGGAAACTTGTTGAGGGGGGAGGCACTGACGCGCCTCCCGTTGCGCCTCAGCGCTCGAGGATCGCCACCACGCCCATGCCGCCGGCGGTGCAGATCGACACCAGGCAACGACCGCCGCCACGCTGCTTGAGCTCCTTCGCGGCGGTGGCGACGATGCGCGCGCCGGTCGCGGCGAACGGATGGCCGGCTGCCAGCGAGGACCCGTTCGGGTTGATCTTGGCCACGTCGATGCGACCCATCGGCGCTTCCAGGCCGAGGCGGTTGCGGCAGTACTCCTCGCTCTCCCACGCGCGCAGCGTGCACAGCACCTGTGCGGCGAAGGCTTCGTGGATCTCGTAGAAGTCGAAGTCCTGCAGGGTCAGGCCGTTGCGCTTGAGCATCTCCGGCACGGCCACGGTCGGCGCCATCAGCAGGCCTTCGCCATGGACGAAGTCGACCGCGGCGACGTGCGCGTCGCGCAGGTAGCACAGCACTTCGTGACCGTGCGAACGCGCCCACTCCTCGGAGGCCAGCAGGCACGCGGAGGCGCCATCGGTCAGCGGCGTCGAGTTGGCGGCGGTCAGCGTGCCGCGGCCGGAAGTCTTGTCGAAGGCCGGCTTGAGCGAGGCCAGCTTTTCCAGGGTGCTGTCGGGACGCAGGATGTTGTCGCGCGAGACACCGCGGAAACTCACCACCAGGTCATCGAAGAAACCGCGCTCGTAGGCGGCGGCGAGCTTCTGGTGCGACGACAGCGCCCATTCGTCCTGCGAATCGCGCGAGATGTTCCACTGCTTGGCCATGTCCTCGCAGTGGTCGCCCATCGACTTGCCGGTGCGCGGCTCGGCCACGCCCGGGAACTCGGGCTTGAGTTCGCGGAAGTGGAAACCCTTGAACGCGGCCAGCTTGTCGCGCGGCGTCTTGGCGCGCGCGGCTTCGAGCAGGCGACGACGCAGCTTCTGGCCGTAGACGATCGGCACGTCGGAGGTGGTGTCGGAGCCGCCACCGATGCCGACTTCGATCTGCCCGGCGGCGATCTTGTTGCCGATGTGCACGATCGAGTCGAGCGAGGTGCCGCAGGCGCGCTGCAGGGTGATGCCCGGGGTCAGCGGTGACAGGCCCGAGGACAGTGCCGCCTCGCGGCCGAGGTTCCAGTCGCTGGAGTGCTTGATCACCGCCCCCATGGCCACTTCGCCCAGCTGCTGGCCATGCAGGCCGTACTTCTCGACCAGGGCGCCGAGCGTGCGCACCGACATGCCCAGGTTGCCGACGTCCGCATAGGCCGTGTTCTGGCGGCAGAACGGGATACGGACGCCACCGAGCACGGCAACGGGACGGGCAGGACGCATCGTTACACCTCACGCAAAGAGCAGAAGGGGATGAAAACCCGGGCCTTAACGGCGGCACGGGCATAATGTCCCGCAGTGTAGCGCCGCCTTCGCGTGCGACCAAACGCCACCGTATCCATGAGTCTTGCCGGCCCCGCCCCCACTGCCCCATCCACCACCCTGCACGTGCTCGGCGCGCTGGCGCTCGAGCTGCGCGGCGACGCCCCGGTGTCGCGCCAGACCCTGGCGCAGGCCGAAGTCGGCGCGCTGGCCGAGCTGGTCGCCCACGACCTGGCCGGTTTCGCCCCCGAGGCGGCGGCGCTGGAGCTGGTGACCGTCGGCGCCCATTACGATCCGGTCGAGTTGCTGCGACCGGGCTGGCCGCTCCACCAGGAACTCGACCAGCTGGCGGCGCGGGCACCGCGTTCAGCGACGCAGCCCGGCGGCCGGATCATCGCCTTCGGCGCGCACGATGCGCAGCTGCCGGGCGCGCTGACGCCTTCGCCGGACTTCGCCGGCGGACCGTTGCGGCTGGTGCCGTTCGTCCTCGGCGGCGATGCCGATGTCGCCACCCGGGTCGGCGACGCATTCGAACGCGAACTGCTCGAACGCGGCATGGCCGGCGCGGCGACCGCGCTGGCGGCGCAGGAGGCCTTCGGCCTGCAGGTCGAACACGCGCGCTACCTCACCGTGCACGACCTCGCCGCAATGATGGCGATGCAGTACGACCACGCCGGCCTCGGCCCGCTGTGGCCGCTGCTGGAAACCGCGCTGCTGCAGCCCGAGGGCGAGCACTGGCTGGATGCGCCACCCGAACCGCTGGTGCACTACGCCAACGGCGAGGCCCGCATCGCGCTGTTCGAACCGCGTGCCTGGAAAGCGCGCTATGCCACCGAGGCGCCCTGCGAGACGCCGGAGTGCCGCGCAAAGCTCGAGCGGCTGCACCAGCACTTCCAGTCGCGCCAGCGCCAGATCGCCGCGGTGCTGGGCGCGCACGGCGTGACGGTGAACTTCGTGCATTGCGCGGGCGAACAGGCGCGCGAAGCGCTGGATTGAGCCGCTACGGAGTGCCGCACTACGAAGTGCGGCCGAACTCCGTTTCATAGATCGCATAACCCGCATCGACCATGCCCAGCGCCTGGTAGGTGCGATGCGCGTTGGCATTGTCGCGTTCGACATACAGGCGCAGGCCAACCACGCCCGGCGTGTTGCGTGCGAGCGTCTCGACGTGGCGGTACAGCGCCGCGAACACACCCTGGCGGCGATGCGCCGGGGCGACGTACACGCTCTGTATCCACCACCAGTCGCCGTTGCGCCAGTCGCTCCATTCGCGCGTGAGCATCAGCGTGCCGGCTGCGCTGGCGATGGTCTCGCGTCCGGCGACGGTGGCTTCGCGTACCGCGAGGAAGTAGCGCGCCTTGCCCGGGTCGGCGATGGCCGCCTCGACACCGGCCGCGACCGTGTCCGGGTCGAGTTGCTTGTGCTCGGTTTCATAGGCCATCGCCAGCGCCCACTGCGTGAGCAGGTCGCGGTCGTGGGCAATGGCCGCCCTGATCCGCAGCGGCGCCTGCACCTGATGGTCGGTCACGGTGGCGATTACTGGGTGACGGTGATGACGCCGCAGGCGATGCGGCCGCCTGCATTGCCGGTGGGCTGCGTCTTGTAGTCGTCGGCACTGGCGTGGACGATCACCGCCTTGCCGGCGACATCGTTCGCGGCGCCGCCGCCGAGGGTGACGCCCTTGGCGTGCACGTTGACCTTGGCCACGCCTTCACCGTCGGCGACGATGTTGTTCATGTCGCCGCCGTGGTGCGCGCCGCTGTCGACCTTGCCGTGCGGCGAAGCGGACGGATTGAAATGACCGCCGGCGCTGCTGGCATCGGCGGCACTGCAGTCGCCCTTCTCGTGGATGTGGATGGCGTGCGTGCTGTAGGGCGCGAAGCCACCGATCTCGCCGGTGAGATGCACGCCGTCACCCATCGGCACCACGCTGAGCTTGCCGCTGACCAGGCTGGCCGACGCCGAGGCGAGGTTGACCGTCGCCGCCTTCGCCGTCGACACGGCGGTGGGCGTGGCAGGTGCCTTGGTCTTCGGCGCGGAACTGCAGGCGGCCACGGCCACCACCACGGTGGCGGCGAGCAGGGTATTCAGCGTGGTGTTCATCGACCTCTCCATGTGTGGACGGACCCGGCGAGCGGACCCCTGTGCAAAGCCGGATCGTCCCGCAGCCTAGCCGCGTGCCGGTCATCCAGCGGTGAAATGACGCCCCGGCCGTTGTTCACGCGAACCTTGCAAACGGAGCCGGCGCTTTACAGTGAAGCTTCCCGCATCGACTACAACGATGTTCGAGCGCTTCATTGCCGCATCTGCTCAGGTTCTGCGCCTTCCCGGGCCAAGTTTTCGCGTGAGCGTGTTGCGACCCAGGCCCAGGCGTGCCGCCGCCTCGGTGCGGCGACCGCCGGTGTGCTCCAGCGCAGCCTCGAACAGGACACGCTCGAAGCGTTCACGCGCCTGCGCGTGGATGTCGTCGCTGCCCAGCGCGAGCTGTGCGCGTGCCCATGCGGCAAGCCGCGTGTCCCAATCATCGTCGTCGCTGCCCGTGCTGTCCTTGCCCGGCGTGGCGGCAAGCGCTTCGTCGACATCGGCGCGCGCGATGATCTCGGCTGGCGCGAGCGCGGCCAGGCGCCAGCACAGGTTCTCCAGCTGGCGCACGTTGCCGGGCCAGTCGTAGCCGAGCATGCGTTCGAGCGCCGGCTTGGCCAGCCGCTTGGCCGGCGCTTCGAATCGCGCCGCGGCTGAAGCGAGGAAGCGCTCCGCCAGGCGCGGGATGTCGTCGCGTCGTTCGCGCAGCGGCGGCAGGTGCAGGCGCACGACGTCGAGGCGATGCAGCAGGTCGGCGCGGAAGCGGCCGTCGGCCACCAGTGCCTCCAGGTCCTGGTGGGTGGCGGCAATGACCCGCACATCGACGCGGATGAGTTCGCGGCCGCCGACGCGGAAGAACTCGCCCTCGGCCAGCACGCGCAGCAACCGCGTCTGCAGCGGCAGCGGCATGTCGCCGATCTCGTCGAGGAACAAGGTACCGCGATGGGCCTGCTCGAAGCGGCCGGTATGGCGACGCTGGGCACCGGTGAAGGCGCCGGCCTCGTGGCCGAACAGTTCGCTTTCCAGCAGCTCCGACGGAATCGCGGCGGTGTTGAGCGCGACGAAAGGATGCTCGGCGCGCGGCGACTCGCGGTGCAGCGCGCGCGCCACCAGCTCCTTGCCGGTGCCGGTCTCGCCAGTGATCAGCACCGACAGCGGCGCCTGCGCGAGGCGGCCGATGGCGCGGAACAGCGTGCGCATCGCCGGCGTGTCACCGATCAGCGCGTCGTCCTTAGGCAGCTCGACCTGCGCGGGCGCGGCACTTTCGCCCACCGCAGCGAGCGTGCGCGCGGCAAGCGCCACGGCTTCATCGAGATCGAAGGGCTTGGACAGGAATTCGTGGGCACCGCCGCGGAAAGCGCCCGCGGTGCTGGCGACGTCGGTGTAGGCGCTCATGACGATGACCGGAAGCTGCGGCACCTGCGCCTTGAGGCGTTCAAGCAGCACCAGCCCGTCGTCGCCGGGCATGCGCACGTCGGTGAACAACAGGTCCGGGGCGCCGCGCTCGGCCAGCGCGGCCAGGGCATCGGCGGTGTTTTCGAACCCGTCCACCTTGTAGCCGGCTTCGCGCAGTGCGGTTGCGAGCACGAAGCGCACGCCGCGATCGTCATCGACCACCCAGACCCTTTTCACGCGCCTTCCTCTTCATCGATCTGCAGCGGCAACAACAAGGTGAAAACGGTGTGGCCCGGGCGCGAGCGGTAGGCCAGCGAGCCGCGGTGCTCGCGCGCGACCTGCTGCGCCAGCGCCAGGCCCAGCCCGCTGCCTTCGGCGCGGCCGGACACCAGCGGCAGGAACAACTGCTCGGCCAGTTCCTCGGGAACACCGCGGCCGTCGTCGACGATCTCCAGTCGCATCGCGATCGCATGCACGGCATCGCCGATCCGCACCGCATGCTCGGCACGCGTGCGCAGGGTGATGTTGGCCGCGCCGGCTTCGATCGCGTTGCGCACCAGGTTCCATACCGCCTGCACGAGGCGATCGGCGTCGCCGCCGAACTCGGGCAGGCTCGGGTCGTAGTCGCGCACCAGGCGCACGGCCCAGCCGGCGTCGCTTTCGGCCAGGCGCAGCACGCGCTCGAGCACGGCGTGGATGTTGAGCGGCGCATGCGGGCGCGGTGGCGCCGGCGTCAGCAGCTGGTCCACCAGCGCGGTCAGGCGCTCTACTTCGCTGCCGACGAGGGCCACCAGCTCACCGGCGTCGCCGCCGTTGCCGCTGTCGGCATCGATCCGTCGCGCCAGCAACTGCGCCGCGCCCTTGAGCCCGGCCAGCGGATTGCGCAGCTCGTGCGCCAGGCCCTTGAGCGAGGCCGACAACGCCGAGGGCAACAGCAGCGCCGGATCGTCGCCGGGAAACTCGTCGACCGGATGCGCCTCGAGCAACCAGCCGCCGTCCTCGCGCCGGCTCAGCCAGACATCGGCGAAGCACTCGTCGCCATCGGCGAAGCGCAGCCGGCTGCGGCGCAGGCGCAGGGGGGCATCGGCGGCCGCATCGAGGCGGCGCATGGCATGGGCGAGGTGGCCGTCACCGCCGTCGAGCCCGGCCAGCGGCCAGGCCACCAGGCGCCGGGCGCTGACCCCGAGCCAGCGCGAGAAGGCGGCGTTGCAACCGACGATCGCGCCTTCCTCGTCGCTCCACGCCAGGGGCGTGGTCAGGCCGTCGAGGTCGGGCCGGTCGAGGTCGGGCCGATTGGAACCAGTCGGTACGGGCGCGGACATTGCACCATGTTAGTGCAAGAGGCCTGCTCCACGCTCCTTCGCCCTGTCGCTTCACGACCGGTAGAGAGCGCGCGCCCGACGCATCGACAGGCGAAGGCCTTTCACGCTGCAGCAACGGTTGCGAGCGCATCAAGCCAAGGCGCCGGTGGTGTCCGGCGCGCGGGCGGCGCATGAACGCCATCTGCCGCAGCCGCCATCGCCAATGACGTGGGCTTGTCGCCGAAGGAGTGGGCCATGAACCGTATCGCCTTGATGTCGTGCCTTGTCGCAATTGCGTTCGTGCCCACCGGCTGCAATCGCACCGCGCCGGAAGCAACGGCGCCGCCGGCTTCGGGAACGGCGTCGACTCCCGCGCCCGCGAAAGCCGCCTACAGCGACCAGGACATCAGCGATGCCTGGATCTACCTGCTTGGCCGGCTGCTGGTACTGCGCCAGCAGAAGGCCGACCTTGCCGAAGGCTTCAAGTGGAATGAAATGGTCCACCGCAAGCCCGGCGCGGTCGATTGGCCGAATCCGAACCTCGATGTCGCCTACTCCGAAGCGTGGGTCGCCGTCGACGAGGACAGCTGCACGATAGTGACGGTGCCCAAGGTCAGCAAGCGCTACTACACGGTGCAGTTCCTCAACGGCTGGGGCGAGACGGTGGCGAACATCAACGAGCGCACCCAGGCCGCGCGCCCGTCAGGCGACTTCGCCGTGTGCCTGCAAGGCGCGAACGTGACGTTGCCGGCGAACACGACGCGGATCGACGTACCGGTGAAATACATGCGCGTGCTGGCGCGGGTGGAACTGGGCGACAACTGGGACCAGGCCGTCGCCCTGCAGCACAAGTTCTCGATGCGCGCGACCGGTGAAACGACGACGCCGAGCCTGCCGGAGACGCCGGCCTTCGACGTCCAGCACCTGCCGGGAGTGGAAGCATTCGAGAACGCCCCCGCCGTACTCGACAGCGAGAAGGACATCAATGCCGGGATGGAAGCCGTCGCGGCGAAGGTGCGCGCGATAGCGGCCGGGATCCAGGATCCGGCCGAGCGTGCGCGCGTCGACAAGGTCATCCGCGAGAAGGCACAGGCCGACCTCGGCAAGGCCTCGCCCACCATCGGTCACGGCACGGTCCGCAACCACTGGGTGCGGCCGAGCGTGGCAGGCACGTACAACGACGACTGGCTCGGTCGCACGCTGATCAACCTGGGCGGCATCTGGGCGAACCGGATGGACGAGGTCGTCTACTACAAGGGCAACCTGGACGGCGACGGCGTGCAGCTCAACGGCAGCCACACCTATACGTTGACGTTCCCGAAGGACGACCTGCCGCCGAAGTTCGCGAACTATTTCTGGTCGGTGATCGCGGTCGACCCTGTGTTCGCCCGCGTGCTGCCCAATCCGAAGAACCGCTTCCTGCTCAACCGCGAGTCGGGCCTGAAGTACAACGCCGACGGTTCGCTCACGCTGTACTTCGCGCCGGAGAAGCCGGCGGACGCGCCTGATCCGAACTGGCTGCCGACGCCGGCCGGCAAGGACTATCGCCTGACCTTCCGCTTCTATGGACCCAAGGGCGGCGTCGCGGATGGAAGCTACTTCCCGCCGCCGCTGGTCAAGAAGTCCTGAGGAGTCAGGTTTGGGCTGCTGCGCTCAGCGGCGCAGCGGCCCGGGGCCGAACTGGCCCGGCATCGGCCCACGCATGGGCATCGGCGCCGACATCGGCCCGGGGCCCGGCCCGTAATAGCCCGGCCCGTTGTAGTAACCGGAGCCGTAGCCCGGTCCGAATACCGGCCCGTCGAACTGGCCGATGCTGATGTTGAGGCCGAGGTGGCCGGTATCGCCGTCGTCGGTGGTGTAGGTGCGGGTCATGTTGATGTCCGCCGCCTGGTAGTTGCTGTTGCCACCGTGCTCGGACCAGCCCACGCCCACCTCCATGCTGCCGTGCACCTGCCAGGGGCCATCGCCGTCCTGGCCAGGGACAGGCAGGTTGCCGTGCCAGCCGCCGGGCGGCGGATTCTGGTAGTCGGCGGCGTTGACGAAGGCGATCGGCGCGGCGGGCACGCTCAGGTCGAGCGTACGGGCGGCGTCCGCGCTGTCTTGTGCGATGACCGGAGTGCAGGCGAGCAGGCCGCACATGAGCAGGAGACTGCGTGTCGTGACCGGTTTCATGGCGTGCCTGGGGTTGGGAACCGCGCGCTGCGGACGTTCAAGCTAGCAACACCGGGTTGAATGCGCGCTGTCGGCGAACGGCCAACCCGGGTCAAGTGGCTATCGAGCTTAGCTGGATGGGTCAGGAAGCGGCGCCGATGTCGATGCCCTTGACCAGGCGCGACGCCAGACGCTTGTTCTGCAGTTGCGACAACCACCATTCCAGGGCCCGTCCCTGGTGGTCGCCGCGCCAGGCGACGTAGAGCAGATTGGGTTCGCGCGGATCGGCCATCTGCTTCTCCACCAGCTCGCCGCGCTTGAGCAGGCCGGCGACGCGATCGCGCGGCAACCAGCCCACGCCCAGTCCTTCGCGCTGCGCCTGCACCTTGGCCGCCATGCTGGGCACCGCCAGCGATGGCTGCCCGCCAAGAACACCGTAGCCGCGCACATCCACTCGCCGGGAGGTGTCGGCCACCACCACGGCACGGTGCTGGAGCACGGCGGCGGCTTCCACCGGTTCGGTGGCCTTGGCCAGCGGATGCCGCGGCGACACCGCGAACACCCAGTCCATCACGCCCAGCTCGAACCAGCGCAGGCCGGGAATGACCGGTGGTTCGTTGGTGGCGCCCACGACAAGGTCGGCGCGGCCGTCGCGCAATGCGTCCCAGATGCCGGTCAGCACTTCATGGGTGATGCGCAGCGTCACGCCGGAATTCAGAGCGTCGAAGGCGCGAACCACCGGCAGCAGCGTTTCGAACTCGAGGACTTCGTCGGTGACGATCCACAGACGATCCTCCCAGCCTCCCGCCACCTGTTTGACCCGTTGCGTCAGACGCGACACGTCCAGCATCAGGCGAGCGGCCTCCTGTGCGAGCAGGTGGCCGGCCGGCGTGAGTTGCAGACGGTAGCGACGGCGGTCGAACAACAGGGCATCGAAACGCGCCTCGAGCTGCCGCGCCGCGTGCGACACCGTGGACGGTGCTTTGCCGAGCCGGGCCGCGGCCCGCGACAGGCTGCCGCTTTCGCGGATGGCTTCCAGCAGCGCCAATTCGTCGGCCGACAACATGTTCGATACCTTCGAACGAGTTCATCGTGATTGTGGCACGGAAAGCCGCAGGAGCCGCGCCAGTATGGCCTCACAGCAATTCGCTGGCTCCGAAGGACTTCCCATGAACCGCTTCACCAACAAGACCATCCTCGTCACCGGCGGCAGCAGCGGCATCGGCCTGGCCGCCGCCCAGGCATTCGTCGCGGAAGGCGCCCGCGTGGTCATCACCGGCCGTGACGCCGCCGCCCTCGAACAGGCCCGTGCCGCCCTGGGCAACCAGGCCATCGCCGTGGTCAACGATGCCGGCAACACTGCCGATGCAAAGACCCTGGCTGCGACGCTGGCCGCCAGCGACGTGCGCCTGGACGCTGTCTTCGTCAACGCCGGCGCGGCGAAGTTCGCCGCCTTCCCGGACGTGGACGAGGCGCTGTGGGACCAGATCTTCAACACCAACATCAAGGGCCCCTACTTCCAGGTGCAGGCGCTATTGCCGCTGCTGAACCCGGGTGCATCAATCGTCATCAACGGTTCGATCAACGCACGCATCGGCATGCCCAACACCTCGGTGTATGCCGCCAGCAAGGCCGCGGTGATCTCGCTGGCGAAGACGCTGTCGGCCGAACTGCTGCCGCGTGGCGTGCGCGTCAACGTGCTCAGCCCGGGACCGGTTGCGACGCCGATCTACGGCAAGCTGGGCCTGGATGCCGCCACGCTGGAAACCACGGCCGCCCAGATCCAGAACCAGATCCCGCTGGGCCGCTTCGGAACGCCGGAAGAGATCGCTGCTACGGTGCTGCATCTCTCCTCGCCCGAATCGGCGTTCATCGTCGGCACCGAAATCATCGCCGATGGCGGGATGAGCCAGCTCTAGGCGTTTTTCAGATCCATGGTTCACCCACACGATCGCCCCACCCCCGGAGAACGTCATGAACACTTTGCTGCGTCCGATCCGACGCGCCGCCACCGCGCTGCTGATGCTCGCCGCCATGCAGGCCGGCACCGCCGTTGCCGCCAGTAGCGATTCGATCCAGAGCCATTCCGCCGACGTCAACGGCGTCACCCTCCACTACTTGGAGGCCGGCAAAGGCACCGGAACGCCGGTCGTGCTGCTGCACGGCTATGCGCAGACCAGCCACATGTGGCGCCCGTTGATGCGCCAACTGGCCGATCGCCACGTCGTGATCGCGCCGGACCTGCGCGGCGCCGGTACGTCGTCCAAGCCCGTCGGCGGTTACGAGAAGAAGAACCTCGCCCAGGACATCCACGCCCTGGTGAAGGCCAAGGGCTATCCCAAGGTGAAGATCGTCGGTCACGACATCGGCCTGATGGTGGCCTACGCCTACGCGGCGCAGTATCCGGACGAAGTCGAGAGCGTCGTGCTGATGGACGCGTTCCTGCCCGGTGTCGGCGACTGGAGCAAGGTCTGGCTGTTGCGCGACCTGTGGCATTTCCACTTCTACGGCGAAACGCCGCTGAAGCTGGTCGATGGCCGAGAGCGGATCTACTTCGAGCACTTCTGGAACGACTTCGCCGCCGACCGCAACCACTCCGTGTCCGAAACCGACCGCCAGTTCTACGCCGCCGAGTACGCGCGGCCGAACGGCATGCGCGCCGGCTTCGAGTACTTCAAGGCCTTTGAACAGGATGCCAAGGACTTTGCCGAACTGTCGCGGACCAAGCTGCCGATGCCGATGCTGGTGCTGACCGGCGAGAAGGCCTCGGGCCCGTTCCTGATCGAACAGGGCAAGCTGGTGGCGACGAACGTCGAAGGCGTGGTCATCACCGGTTCGGGCCACTGGCTGGTGGATGAAGCACCGGAACAGACGATTCCCGCGCTGGTGTCGTTCCTCAACCGGTAAGCAAGCGTAGAGAGGGGCTTCGACGGTCGAAGCCCTTCTGCCTGTTTTTCAGCCGCGCCAGTTCGCATGCGTGCGCCAGAACTCCACGCTGCGCAGATAGGCCTCACGGTCCAGCGGAACACCGGAGCCGCCTTCCTCCACGCCCAGCGCGTTGCGCATCATGGTGATGGGGGCCATCGGGGTCTCGACCGGCTCGGCCGTGTACATGCAGCCGACCACGCCGTAATCGGCGGTGATGTCCGTGCCCTCCTTCGCCAGTTGCTCGCGGCTGTAGAGGATCACGATCAGGTAGTCGGCCAGCGGCGGGTCGATGTCTTCGAACCAGCGCACCAGCACCGGCAACTCGCCGCGCGTGCGTTCCTCGTAACCCGATCGCAGCAGGTGCCGGTTGTCGTCGGTGATCGGCACCGCCAGGCAACGCGTCGATGTCCAGTTGCGGTGCACGTGCAACTTGCAGAACGGCGCATAGCCATCGAGCACCATCATCGGCGGCGTTTCGTTGAGGTGCCGTTCGAACTGCGCAGGCGTGCAGTCCTGGATGGTGTTGCGCCTGGGTTCGCGCGGGAACAGGCGGGGGCGGGCGAAGTCGGTGAGGACGATGGACATGCGTGGCGGTGAAGTCGGGACCACCGGCATTATGGTTCAGGGCGCCGCAAATGCCGCCTGGACCGCGGCAATGCTCACCGGCTTCTGCAGTACGTCGTCGAAGCCGTTGTGGACCAGCGATTCCATCTCCTCCGGTAGCACCGAAGCCGTGTACGCCACGATCCGCAGCGGGCCCTGCTGCAGCTTGCGCAACTCCAGGCAGACCTGGCGACCGTCCATGCCGGGCAGGCCGATGTCGAGCAGCACGGCATCGAACGGCTGGCGCTGGAAGCAGTCCAGCGCGGACTCGCCGTTGTCGCATTCCACCGCCTCCCAGCCGACGCGCTCGAGGATGGCGCGGGCGAGCTTGCGATTGACCAGGTCGTCATCGACGATCAGTACCTGTGGCATTGCCTGTGCCCTCGTTGGTTACGCTGTGAACCGGTGCTCCCGCACGTGCCGCGCGAGGCCCCGCCACCGGGATCCAGAAAGTGACGGAGGTGCCGTGCCCGGGTTGCGATGTGGCTTCGATCTCGCCGCCATGGAGGGCGACCAGCTCCCGGGAGAACGCCAGCCCGATTCCCGCCCCGGCCTGGCCCCTTGACGCTTCATCGCGCCCCTCGCTGAAAGGCTGGAACAGCCGGCTCTTGATCTCGTCGGTCATGCCGATGCCGGTATCGGACACGCGCACGAATGCTTGCCCATCCAGCGCGAACAGATCCATCGTGACGTGGCCGGCGCGGGTGAACTTGATGGCGTTGTGCAGCAGGTTGTTGAGGACTTCGCGGATGCGTACGCCATCGCAGGTGATCCGCTCCGGGAAATCCTCGGCGACGTCGACGCGAAACTCGAGCCCCTTCTGCCTGGCCACGATGGCGTGCATGCGCGACACGCTCATTGCGACCTGGCGAAGATCGACTTCGCCCAGCCGCAGCTGCAACGTGCCGTTCCGCAGCTTGGCCAGGTCGAGGATCATGTTGACCAGGTCCAGCAGGTGGCTGGAACTGTCATGGATGTATTCGCCGTACTGGCGCTGTTCGGGCTCATTGGCGGTGGTCTTCACCAGTTCGGAGAATCCCAGGATGCCGTTGAGCGGCGTGCGCAGGTCATGGGAGATCTTGGCGAGGAAGGTGGACTTGAGTTCGTTCGACTGCCGTTCGGTCGCGGCGAGCCGTTGCAGCGTGCGCTTCTGACGACGGGCCAGAACTGCCGCCAGGATGGTGAGCAGGCCGACGCCCACGGTGAAGGCGCTGGTACCGATCAGGTAGATCCGTCGATGCAGCTCGAAGTCGACCAGGGCGTCCTGGCGCGACATCCCGACGACGATGATCAACCGGTAGTCGTCCAGGTACCCGCCCGACCACAGTCGCGGAGTGGCGTCGACTTCCGGTACCGAGACCTTTTCGATGGTGCCGTCCTCCAGCCGCTTGATGACCTGGTGCTTCGGCAGTCTCGCCACCGGCACCTGGACACCGCCGAGCAATGCGGCGCGAACGCGTCCATCCAGCCCCAGGATCGCGGCGACGTCCCTGGCGCCCAGTTCGATGGTGCCGAACTGGCGGGCCATCGGGCCGACATCGATCTTGCGCAGTCGGCTGAGGATCTGTTCGGGCCGCACTCTCACCGCCACGTCACCGACGAATGAGCCATCGGGCCGCAGGATGGGACGACTGACGACGATTGTGTCCGGGCTACCTGCGCTTGCCGGCAGCGGCGGGGAAAGGGCCGGTCGATCCACGACCGACCCGGCGGGTATGGCCGCGGGAAACCAGTCGCGGCTGCCCGTCACGTTGCCCACGGCAAGGCGGTTGGAGGCATCCAAGGATCGCCACTTCGGTGCTTGCCTGCTTGCGGAAGCCGGCGTCCTGCAGCAAGCGATCGATGTCGATGTCCTTGCCGTGAGCCAGGTAGGCCGCGCGAACCACACGCAGCATCTGGTCGATGTCATCGAGCCGGTGCACCGCCTGCTCGGCGAACGAGCGGCTCATCGCATTGGCCTCGCGGTAACCTTCGACCAGGGCGATTGCGGTCCTTGGAGATCTGGCTGTAAGTGACGCCCCAGGCGAAGAAGATCATCAGCGGGCCGATCAGCAGCATCAGCAATGCCGGGTCGACACGGCTGGACCAGCTTCTCAGGCGGCGTCTCAACCGCGATTCGCGACGGTCGGTCGGCGCGTTCACGCTACTGCCACTCCACGCGCCAGCCCAGTAGCGCTTCGGTTTCATCGCCGAGGCTGCGGTGCTCGATCGCAAAGGTGATGGCTTGCCTGTGCGGCAAGGGCCACACGCCCCGGAGATGGGTGATGAAGTTGTCCGGATCGACGCCGTAGCCGATGCCGCCGGTCAGCTGCAGGCGCTCGCGCTCCCAGGTCAGATCGGCGACGTAGGCCGTGTTGTCGTCGCCAACGTCCGGTTGCGCGTAATAGCCGATCAGCGTGGCGTAGGTGTGTTGCGAGGTCGGCACGCTCAGACCGACGTGCCAGAGCCGGTCGTCCTGCGAGGTGGCACCGAACTGCTGTCGCACGCCGGCAAATCCCTGCACCTTCCCGCCCAGGCGATGGCCGACGTTGAACTCGACGCGCTGCGTGTCCTGGGCGATGTCGTATTGCCGGTACTCGTAGGCGACCTCCCAGAAGTGCTGGCCGGGGACACGCCGCAACCAGCTGACGCGGCCGCTGTTGGACGGCAGCACGCTGGGATCGAGCGGGTTGGACGACGCCAGTTCGCGATCGTTGTGCTCGTACCTCAGGTTGAACGTGTCCCTGGCATTGGCGGCTATTTCCAGCTGCGCCACGGCGCGGTTGGAGTTGCCTGGCGCCAGGTCTTCCCGTCCTGCGGCCAGGTCGAGCCGATAGCGCCACCCCAGCGCGAGCGCGGCCAGGCCGGCCTGCACTTCCGGGTCGTCGGGATGGGCCGCCTGCAGGGTCTGCAGGCGTTCGCGGGCGTCGTCGTAGCGACGCTGTTGCAGCGCCACCATCGCCAGCCCGGTCTGGGCTTCCTGGTCATCCGGATCGGCCGACAACAGCTCGCGGTAGATGACCTCGGCTTCGTCAGGGCGGTATTGCTGGCGGGCGACACGCGCCAGACCGAGGCGTGCCGGGCGCGATGCCGGATCCGATTGCAGCACCTGCAGGTAGAGCGCCCGGGCCTGTTCGGGTCGCTGCTGGAACTCGTAAGTCACGGCCAGTTCGAGCGCTGGTGCCAGTTCGCCCGGCGCCTGCTGGTGCGCGCGTGTCAGCGCCTCGATTGCATCGGCCAGCCGCCCTTCTTCGCGTGCAAGCACGCCAGCGAGCAGGTCGACGCGGTAGTCGTGGCTGCCTGCGGAGCGACATTGAACAAGCAATGCATCGATCTGCGCGACGGGGCGAGGTTGCTGCTCCATCAGTCGCTGCGCCTGGTCGATCTGGCATTGCGATGTCGGGGCTTGCGATGCCTGAGCCGGTAACGACGCAGCCAGAGCGGCCAGCAATGTCAGCGTGGCGGCGTTCATTGCGCCATCCAGTAGCGGAGCACGACCAGGCCCGCCAGCACCGCGAGGATGACGATCTCCGCATACAGCAAACGTCGCTCGCGCCGCATGTCGGCGTGGACGACCGCCGCAAAAGCCGTGGTCTCCGGATCGTTCATTCCAGCTGCCTCACTTTGCCGGTCTTCACCGTCTTGTCCCAGTGGCGCTCGGCACCGCGCAACTCGTACACGTAGGCGGTCAACGAGACGGCACACAACACCGGGCCGACGCCCACCACTGCCAGCAATGGACGCACCAGCCATGCCGGGGCGCCGGCGCGTTCGAGCCGGTACAGGCCCCAACCGGCCGCCATGCACGCGCCGACCCAGGCATACAGCACCACGACGAGGACGGTGCGCCAGTCCCAGTCCGCACCGATCGAGGGGAACGCCTGCACCAGCGGCTGCAGTCGTTCGGGAAATACCGACCAGGCCATCAGGGCGACCGACATGAAGCCGGGAAACAGCACGCCTTCCAGCCACGCACGTTTCGCCGTATGCGGGTCGATGACGAAGCAGAACAGCAGCTGGAACAGGTAGACGAAGACATTGGTCAGCCACAGCACGCGGAAGGCATGCCACGCCCACGACGGGTCGAGGAACAACAGGCTCAGGCCACCGACCATCGCCATCAGCATCAGGATCGGTGTCAGCACGGTCGCGAACCAGATCAGGCCGAACACCCAGCCACCGATGCCGCGATGCGAGAACGGACGGAACCAGGCATGCCTGAACGCCCAGCTGAGCTGCAGGTTGCCGCGGGCCCAGCGCAGGCGCTGCTTCCACAGGCTGGTAAGCGCATCGGGCTCTTCGGCCCATACCACCGCGCTGGGGTCGAACAGCGCGCGCCGTCCGCTCAGTTCGGTGAGGAAGGTGGTGTAGGTGTCCTCGGCCAGGGTCGAGGTGTCGATGGCGCCACCGATGGCGATGAGGTTCTCGCGCGAATGCAGCTGTGCGCCACCGGCGACGCAGGCCATCACGCCCATCACGTTCTGCGCGCGACGCGAGGCCGCCTGCGCGGTGATGTACTCGAAGGCGATGGAACGCGAGACGAATCCGCCCGGATCGCTGCCTTCCTTGATGTACGCCGTGATCGCGCCGACCTTGGGATCGGCGAGGTGGCGCACCATCCGGGCCAGGGCGTCGCGCGAGTACTGCACGTCGGCGTCGGTGATCAGCACCGCCTCCATCCAGTCGTTGTCCAGCACGTGCGCCAGTCCGTAGTTCAATGTGTGCGCCTTGCCCTGCCCGCCCTTCTCGCGGCGGAGATGGAACACGTTGCCCGGATAGCGCAGCGCGGCGGCCTGGGCCAGCTGCGGAGTCTGGTCGGTGCTGGCATCGTCGATCACGTACACGCGCAACGCGTCGCGCGGATAGTCGAGCGACATCATGTGCTCGATCGTGTTGTCGATGACCAGGCCTTCGTTCCAGGCCGGGATCAGCACGGCCACGCGTCGGGTCACCGGCGCGCACTTCGGGTAGTGGTTGCGCACGCCGTGCAGGCCAACCAACAGGAACTGGATCAAGGCCGCGAGTTGCGGCGCCGCGCCAAGGAACACGGCGACCACGCACACCCATACCCAGACTTCCTGCATGCGCGTCGCCTCCGCACCGTCTGCGGGCACTCGCCCGTTCATGACCGTTGCTCTTTATCACAATCGACGAGTGCTTCCCGCGAACCTCCGCTGCGTGAAGGTCGCCGTCACGAACAAGCAGCTAGCGTCTCGTCGCAGCCGTTGCCGAAGTCGAAAATCATGCGAGTGCTCATCACCGGTGCGGGTGGTCCGTCGGCGGTCAGCGTCTGGAAATCGCTGGCCGGCGAGCACGAACTGTTGCTGGCCGACATGGACCCGGATTCGCCCGGTCTCTACCTGGTGCCGTCGTCCAACCGGTTCCTGATCCCGGGCGGTGAGGATCCGGCACTGGTTCCGGCCTTGCTCGAGCTGTGCCGGACGCAATCGGTCGAGGTGCTGATCTCCACGGTCGATGCCGAACTGGCGCCGCTGGCCGAGGCCGAAGCGGCGTTCGCCGCGATTGGCACGCGCGTGCCGCTGTCGCCGGCGCCGGTGTTGCGCCGTTGCCGCGACAAGTGGGCACTGCTGTCGCACCTGTCGGGCAACCCAGCCACGCCCAGTTGCGTGGCGCTGACCGCGGACACGCTGGCGACGATCACGCAGTTCCCCTGTTTCGCCAAGCCGCGCGCAGGGTCGGGGTCACGCGGCATCGCGATGATCCGCAGCAGCGAAGACCTGGCGGCGCTGCCCCAGGACGGGTCCTACCTCGTGCAGGAACTGCTGCCTGGGCCGGAGTTCTCGGTCGACGTGTACGTGAGCCGGAACGGCGAGCTGGTCGCGGCGGTTCCGCGCGAGCGCATACGCACCGACTCGGGCATCGCCATCACCGCGCGCACGGTGCACATGCCCGAGCTGATGGAATCGGCCGCCGCCATCGCGCTTGCCGTGGGCGTTCGTTACGTCGCCAACGTCCAGTTCAAGCAGGCCAGCGACGGGCGCTTCAAGCTGCTGGAGATCAATCCGCGGTTTCCCGGCAGCTTGCCGCTGACCGTTGCCGCCGGGGTCGACATGCCGCGGCTGCTGATGGACGACCTGCAGGGCAGGCCGCTGCCGCCTGGCCCGATGCCGTTCAAGGAGATCCTCATGGTCCGCTACTGGACCGAGAAGTATCTGGATCCAGCGGAATGGCAGGCGCTGTGCCGCCGTTGAGTGTGCTGCTGGTCAGGCACGCGCAAACCACGGCGAACGCCGGCGAGGTCACGGACAACCATGCCGACATCCGCCTGACCGCGCTCGGCGAGCAGCAAGCGCGCGATGTCGCCCTCGCCATCGGCCAGTCGCCGCCGGACCTGATCGTGGTGTCGCCGTTCCGGCGCACGCTGGATACCGCCGTCCCGCTGATCCAGGCGCACCCGACGGTGGCGGTTGAAACCTGGCCGATCGAGGAATTCTCGTACCTGGCGCCGGCGCGGGCGGATCGCACCAGCCCGGCGGAGCGCAAGCCGATGGTGGCCGAGTACTGGGATCGCGCCGATCCGCTCTACGTCGATGGCAAGGGCGCGGAGTCGTTCGCGCATTTCATTGAGCGCCTTCGCCGGTTTCACCGCCGCCTGTGGCAGCACAGCGGCCGCGTGGTCGTGTTCGGCCACGGCCAGTTCCTGCGTGGTTTCGTGCTGGGGTTGCACGAAGGCTTTTCCGACTCGCGCGAAGCGATGCTGCGCTTCCGCCAAGCCGAAACCACCGTGCCGGTACGCAATGGCGAGATCATCGCCGTGGCACTGCCGTCACCGGGCGAGTTGATCCATGGCGGTGGCAGCGATGGGCGGTAATGGCGACCTCGACCTTGCGGCGGCTGCCAGGTTGCTGGGTGATGAGCAGCTGGTGCCGCTGGTGGCCGACGCGTTCGCCAGTTCCGCCCCGGCGCTGCTGCAGCAACTGCGCCAGTCCGTCCTCGCCGACGACCAGACGGAAGTGCGCCGGCACCTGCATCGCCTGACGCCGACGCTGGCCCTGCTCGCCAGCCAGGACCTGCAGGATCAGTGCGAGCGTGTGTTCGCGTTGTGGCGCGCGCCACGCACCGCGGAACGGGAGGCGCGCTCGCTGGCCCTGGTCGATCGTCTCGACGCGCTGGCACGCGAGGCCACGCAATGGGTGAATCGATCAGACCCGGCCGCGCCCTGAGGCACGACCGGTTTCATTGCCCTACCCGCTGCCGGATCACTTCCAGTGGCTCGGCCATGACATAGCCGGCGAACCGGCCCCAGTAGCGCGCGGTGGCGACGATCAGATCGGGGGCGAGGTATTCACGCAGCGCCGTCTGACTTTGATAGGCCTCGATCGCCTCGAGCTTGTGCGGCAGGTGATCGGTGATGTCGATGAACAGCCCCGGGCGGAATTCCACCGTGGCCGACGGCGTCTGGTAGCAATAGAGCTGGCCGACGCCGCGCGCGGCCACCATGGTCGCGCGATGGGTGTTGCGATGATCCTGGTGGGTGTCGTACTGCGAGTGCGTGTAGACGTGCGTCGGATCGACCTCGGCGATCGCCTGCTGGATCAACTCGATGCTGGCGCCGCCTTCAGGCACCCGGGTGTCCTGCAGGTCCCCCAGGATCAGCCTGGCGTGCAACAGGCCGGCGGCGGCACGCGCCTCGCGGGCACGGATGCGGGCGTCGCCGCCCTCGGCACCATGGCTGAGGGTGAGGATGGTCACTTCGTCCTGGCGGGCCGCGTGCATCGCCAGGGTGCCACCGCAGCCAATCTCGACATCGTCCGGATGCGCGCCCACCGCCAGTACCGAACGGCGTTCCTGTTGCCGCCGGCGGCGCGTGAGCTGGGTCAGCTTGCGCACCTGCTCAAGGAACTCCTCCCTGGCGAAGGGTTTGAAGAGCAGGCCATCGGCATCGTTCTGCAGTGCGGTGCGCGCGTACTCCGCACTCACCACGCCGGTCATCACCAGCACGCAGGTCCACTTGTGCACCGCCTTGACCGCCTGGATCAGTTCCAGGCCGCTGCCACCGGGCATTTCGACGTCGGTGATCACCAGGGTCCCAGTTGCGCGTCGCGATCGCCGCCCGGCCCTGGATCGCATCGGTCGCCAGCGTCACCAGCGCCTGCTCGCCCTCCTCCAGCCACTGCCGCACGATCACGGCGTACTCGGGGCTGTCTTCCACCACCAGTACCTGGAGGGGCGGAGCGGGACGTGTGGGCATGGCGGCTACGACACTGCGTCTACAGCACGCGCTCGAGCTTGCGCTGCAGTGCCGTCGCTTCGGCCGCGCAATCGCGAGCGGGCGCCAGGCCCTGGCTGCGTACGGAGGCGATCTCCGCCTTGGCCGCGGCCATGTCGGACTCGAAAGTCGGGTCGGCGTGCAGGCGGGCGACGGTGCCGGCGCCCATAGCGGCCTTCGAGGATGTCGCTCTGCCAGTGCACGTTGCAGACCAGCCGGCTCTCGCCGAAGGTACGGCCGCGCGCGAGGATCGCGTTGGCGCGGTCCGGTGCGAGCTCGGCGAGGATCAAGGCCCAGGCCCAGCCGACGGTGGTGTGGCCGGACGGATAGGAACCGTCCTTGCGCAGCGCGGCTTCTTCGTCGGGCGTGCAGCTGGCTTCCTTGGCCAGCGCGAACGGTCGCGTCCGGTTGTAGTGGTTCTTGGCGCCGTAGGTCGACAGGCCGGCGTCGACCATGCTGCGCTGGAGCAGCATGTACAGGCGTGGCGTTGCCTGCTGCGACACCGGGATGCCCAGCGCGCACTCGAACGTGCCCGCCGCGTGCGGGAAATGCAGGTCGGCATCGCTGATCGCCTGCTGCCAGCGTGGCGTGCCGCGCAAAGTGATCGCTTCCTCGCGCACGGCCTGGTCGTGGGCGAACGCGGCCGAACCCTTGGCCGGTGGCGCCGGGACCAGCGCGAGGCTGTCGAGGTACTGCTCCTTGTGCAGGTAGCCGGCCGGTATGCCCGGGGCGATTTCCGGGACGGCGGCGGGGGCCGGGGTGGCGGGTTCCGCCGCTGCGGCAGCGGTCGTGCCGGTTTTTGGTGCCTGGCTTGCGCAACCGGCGAGCAGGGTGGCGCTCAGGGCAAGGCAGAGGGCGACGAATTGGGGGCGCATGTCCGTGCTCGCGTGGAGTCAGAGCGCAAACCTTCCCGGCGTCGCGGTGAAAACACCGTGAGGTGCGCGCGCATCACGAGCACGGCGGCAAGGTCGGCCAATGCTGCGCTGGCCGGACACGTTATTGTGGCGGCCCGACCGCTGCCCGGAATCGTTGATGCCCGCTCCTGCCGCTACCGCCACTGCGACGACCCAGCTCAGCCACGCGCTCAAACCCCGGCAGCTGATCATGATGGGGCTGGGCAGCGCGATCGGCGCCGGCCTGTTCCTGGGTTCCGGCGTGGGCGTGCAGGCGGCCGGACCGGCGGTGCTGATCTCCTACCTCGTCGCCGGCGCGCTGGTGATCATCGTGATGAACGCCCTGGGCGAAATGGCCGCGGCCAAGCCGGCCAGCGGCGCGTTCTCGGTGTACGCCGCCGATGCGATGGGCGCGACCGCCGGCGCCACGGTGGGCTGGTTGTGGTGGGCGCAGCTGGTGATCGTGATCGCGGCCGAGTCGGTTGGCGCGGCCGGATTGCTGGCCATGGTGTGGCCTTCGCTGTCAGTGCCGCTCGCGTCGCTGACGTTCATGCTGTTCTTCACCGCCATCAACCTGATGGGCGTGAAGAACTTCGGCGAGTTCGAGTTCTGGTTCGCGATCCTCAAGGTCGTGGCGATCATCGCCTTCATCCTGATCGGCGTCGCGCTGCTGCTGGGGCTGCTGCCCGAGGTCACATCGCCGGGCCTGTCGAACTTCGTCGACCACGGCGGCTTCGCGCCCAAGGGCCTGGCCGGTGTCGGTGCGGCGTTGCTGGTGGTGGTGTTCGCCTTCGGCGGCACCGAGATCGTGGCCGTCGCCGCGGCCGAGACCGAGGACCCCGAGCGCAGCATTGCCCGCGCGATCCGCACCGTGGCCTGGCGCATCCTGGTGTTCTACATCGGCTCGCTCAGCGTGATCATCGCGGTGGTGCCGTGGACGAGTCCTGCGCTGTCGTCGCCGTTCGCGGCGGTGCTGGAGGCGGCGAAAATTCCTGGTGCGGCCACGGCCATCACGCTGATCGCGGTGATCGCGCTGCTGTCGGCGCTCAATGCCAACCTCTACGGCGCCTCGCGCATGATCCATTCGCTGGCCGAGCGCAGCGAAGCGCCGCGCTGGCTGGCGCGGGTGAACACCCGCCACGTGCCGGTGGCCGCGGTGCTGTCGTGTGTGGTGTTCGGCTTCATCGCCACGGCGATGGAGCTGCGCTATCCGGGCAAGGTGCTGCCGGTGCTGCTCAACGTGGTCGGCTCGACCTGCCTGCTGGTGTGGACGATCTCGTTGCTCTCGCAACTCATCCTGCGCCGTCGCGCCGATCGCACCGGCACCCGGCTGCCGTTCCGGATGCGCGGCTTTCCGTACCTGACGGTGATCGCGCTGGCGATCCTGGGCTTGATCTTCCTGCTGTTGCTGTCGGGATCCGACACGCGGATCCAGTTCCTGTCGATGCTCGGACTGACGCTGGGCATCGCGGCGATCAGCGAGATCGCGCGCAGGCGGCGGGCATAAGCATGATGTTGCCCCTCTCCCGTTGACGGGAGAGGGGCTCCTGCATCAGTTCTCGTACGCCGATTCACCGTGCGAGGTGATGTCGAGACCTTCGCGCTCGGACTCTTCCGACACGCGCAGGCCGACGGTGTACTTCACGATCAGGAAGGCCACCAGCGCGACCACGCCTGACAGCACCACGGTCACCAGCACGCCCTGCAGCTGGATCCACACCTGCGAGGCGATGGAGTACTCCGGCAACGCGGTCTCGGTGACGTAGTCCCAGATGCCCGAACCGCCCAGCGCCGGCGAAGCGAACACGCCGGTGAGCAGCGCGCCGAGGATGCCGCCGATGCCGTGCACGCCGAACACGTCCAGTGCGTCGTCGGCACCGAGCAGGCGCTTGAGTCCGTTCACGCCCCACAGGCACACCGCACCGGCGAGCGCGCCGATGATCATCGCGCCGCAGATGCCGACGAAGCCCGCCGCCGGCGTGATCGCCACCAGACCGGCGACCGCACCCGACGCCGCACCCAGCATCGACGGCTTGCCCTTGCTGATCCACTCCACCGCCGTCCAGCCCAGCACCGCCGCCGCGGTGGCAAGGAAGGTGTTGACGAAGGCCTGCGCGGCGACCGCGTTGGCTTCCAGCGCCGAACCGGCGTTGAAGCCGAACCAGCCCACCCACAGGATCGAGGCGCCGACCATCGTCTGGGTCAGGTTGTGCGGCTTGATAGCCTCACGCCCGTAGCCCACGCGCTTGCCGATCACGTACGAGCCGACCAGGCCGGCGATGGCGGCATTGATGTGCACCACTGTGCCGCCGGCGAAGTCGAGCGCGCCCTTGGCGAACAGGAAGCCCGACTGTTCCAGCACGCCCGGCACGGCATCGTTGCCGGTGAAGGCATCCGGACCCGGGAAGAACCACACCATGTGCGCCATCGGTACGTAGGCGAAGGTGAACCACAGCACCGTGAACAGCATGACCCCGGCGAACTTCACCCGCTCGGCGAAGGCACCGACGATCAGCGCGCAGGTGATGCAGGCGAACGCGCCCTGGAACACGAAGAACACCAGCTCCGGGATGTACACGCCCTTGGTGAAGGTCGCGCCCATCGCCGTGGCGTCCAGGCCCTTGGCGAACAGGCGATCCCAGCCTCCTATGAAGGCGTTGCCGCTGGTGAACGCCAGCGAATAGCCGTACAGCGCCCACAGCACCGCCACCAGCGAAAACACCAGCAGGCATTGCATCAGCACCGACAGGACGTTCTTGCTGCGCACCAGGCCGCCGTAGAACAGCGCCAGCCCGGGCAGGGTCATGAAGATCACCAGTGCCGAGCACACCAGCAACCAGGCGACGTCGCCCTTGTTGGCCACCGGTGCGGCGGCGGCGGCGGCTTCCTGGGCGAAGGCGATGCCTGGCAGAACCAGCATGGCGAGGGCCGCCAGCAAGCGCGATGGATGGAATGTCGCTGGGTATGTCACGTGGTGGGTCCCCGCAGTGGCAGCTTTCGATTTCGATTCATGGGTGAGGTGATCAAGTCGGTTGTTCATGGCCGCCCCCCTCACAGCGCATCGTCATCGAGCTCGCCGGTGCGGATGCGCACCGTGTGCTCGAGCGCTTGAACAAAAATCTTGCCGTCACCTACCTTGCCGGTGCGCGCGGCCGTCTGCAGGGCTTCCAGTGCCGCCTCGAGTACCGACTCGGCGACCGCGCATTCAACCTTGAGCTTGGGCAGGAAGTCGACGACGTACTCGGCGCCGCGATAAAGCTCGGTGTGGCCTTTTTGTCGTCCAAAACCCTTTACTTCGGTGACGGTGATGCCGGACACGCCGACTTCGGTGAGCGCTTCGCGCACCTCGTCGAGCTTGAACGGCCGGATGATCGCGGTGATCAGTTTCATCTCGCAGCTCCGTGGGTCTGGATGGCTCTCGTCAGTTGGATCGCACGTCAGTTGGATGGCACGCTCAGAAGGTCTTGGTCAGGGTCAGCACCACGGTGTCTTCGCCGAGGTAGTTGCCGTAGCGGTTGGTGTAGAGCGCTTCCTCGGCGTCGGTGTCGAGGTAGGCCAGGGCGATGGCGAAGCCGCCGTCGAAGGACTTGGTGACGCCGAGCTTCCAGTCGACGTACTCGAAGTCCTCGTTGTTCTCGATCCACTGCTTGCCGGCGTGGGCGTTGAGCGTCCACGTCGGGACGAACTCCCAGTTCACCGCCGCGTCGAGATAACCGCTGCCGTCGGAGTCGGCGTAGCCGAACAGATCGGTCAGGGCGTAGGAGTACTTGGCGGCGAACACGCCGGCGCTGATGCCGAAGTAGATTTCGCCGGTGTCTGGGCTGTTGAAGCCCGAGGGATAGTCACCGGGATACCAGTAGTACAACGCACCGACATCGAAGCCCACGCTCTCGCCGAACTTGCCACGGTAGCCACCGTAGAAGTCGAGCTCGACGCTGTTGGAGATCGAATCGGGAAAGACGTTGGTGTCTGACAGCCAGCTGACGTTGCTGCCCCAGCTGCCGACGTAGAAGCCACTGTCGGCGGCATATTCGATGCCACCCTGCAGGGCCGGTTCCTGGTTGTTCTGCGAGATGCCGCGGAAAAGGTAATCACTGGTCAGTGCCAGTGAGCCGGACGTGCCGGCGTATGCGTTGGCCATTCCCATCCCGACAAGCGCGATGGAGACGATGGTTGCAGCGCAGGTCTTGCTTGCAGTGGTTCGAGACGACATGACGCAGGCTCCTCATAAGCGGTGGCCCCTCCCCGGTCATTGCTTCGTGCTCTTGCAACGCGGACGTTGGTGTCGTCTCCCGCGCCATCACTGGGACGCACTTCGCCTTGCGGCGGGCGCAGCCCGTCGATCTGGGTTACCTCGTGGATTGGTTGAAACGGCAGGGAGGAGGCGAAGAGCACCCCACCCCAACCCTCCCCTGCATTCGCAGGGGAGGGAGCAAGGCGTCAGACGGTGTAGTACATCTGGTATTCGAGCGGGTGCGTGGCGGCGCGGAAACGCGTCACTTCCTGCATCTTCAGCGCGATGTAGCCGTCGATGAAGTCATCGGTGAACACGCCGCCGGCCTTGAGGAAGTCGCGATCCTTGTCGAGTGCTTCCAGCGCCTGGTCGAGGCTGTGGCACACGGTCGGGATGTTCTTCTCTTCTTCCGGCGGCAGGTCGTACAGGTCCTTGTCGCTCGGAGCGCCCGGGTCGATCTGGTTCTTGATGCCGTCCAGGCCGGCCATCATCAGCGCGGCGAAGGTCAGGTAGCCCGACTGGATCGGATCCGGGAAACGGATCTCGATGCGGCGCGCCTTCGGATTGGACACGAACGGAATGCGGCAGCTGGCCGAGCGGTTGCGGGCCGAGTAGGCCAGCATCACCGGTGCTTCGTAACCCGGCACCAGGCGCTTGTAGCTGTTGGTGCCCGAGTTGGTGAAGGCGTTGAGCGCGCGGGCGTGCTTGAAGATGCCGCCGATGTACCACAGCGCCATCTGCGACAGGCCACCGTAGCCGTCACCGGTGAACAGGTTGACGCCGCCCTTGGCCAGCGACTGGTGCACGTGCATGCCGCTGCCGTTGTCGCCGACGATGGGCTTGGGCATGAAGGTCGCGGTCTTGCCGTTGCGGTGGGCGACGTTCTTGATGACGTACTTCATCGTCATCAGCTCGTCGGCCTTCTTCACCAGCGAGTTGAACTTGGTGCCGATCTCGCACTGGCCGGCGTTGGCCACTTCGTGGTGGTGCACTTCCACTTCCATGCCGACCAGTTCCAGCGTCTTGCACATCTCGGCGCGCAGGTCGTGCAGCGAGTCGAGCGGTGCGACCGGGAAGTAGCCGCCCTTCACCATCGGGCGGTAGCCGGTGTTGCCACCGTCGTATTCGCGGCCGGAGTTCCAGTGCGCTTCTTCCGAGTCGATGTGGAAGAAGGTGTGGCCCATTTCATTGGCGAAGCGGACCGAGTCGAAGATGAAGAATTCCGGTTCCGGACCGAAGAAGGCCTGGTCGGCGATGCCGCTGGACTTGAGGAAGGCCTCGGCGCGCTTGGCGACGCCGCGCGGATCGCGCGAATAGGCCTGCATGGTCGCCGGGTCGAGGATGTCGCAGGTCAGCACCAGCGTCGGGTCGGCGGTGAACGGGTCCAGGAACGCCGTGCTGGCGTCGGGCAGCAGGACCATGTCGGACTCGTTGATGCCCTTCCAGCCGCTGATCGAGGAACCGTCGAACATCTTGCCGTCCTCGAACAGGCCCGGCTCGACGATCGACTTCGGAAACGTCACGTGGTGCTGCACGCCGCGCATGTCGACGAAGCGCAGGTCAACGAATTCGACCTTGTGGTCCTTGATCAGCTTTTCTACGTGTTCGAGCGACATGGGTACTCCGGGACAGGGGAATGACAATTCGGGAAAAGCCGGCCGCGTGGGCCGCACTTGTCTATACGAACGCAATGACCGTGCCAACTTTTGCAGCATCGTAAGGCATTGATTTTCAAGCAGGCGCTGGCAGCGAGGGCACGAGATCGCACCATTGTGGTGCGCCAGGAAGGACTAATGCCTCAATCCGGTGCAGGCGCCGATCCGGTATGCCGCCGCGTCGCGCTATGAACTGTTGCACGTGCTCGGCCCGTACTCCGACGCGCAATCCGCACCGACTGCGTGTGCCTATTGGTACGACAGGGTGAACGTTGACAGCGCCTGCACCGTGCCGGCGCCCACTGTGCTGCCTGTCCGGACAAACCGAGCCTGGAATGGAATCTGCACCGCGCCCGATTGCACCCCCAGGCTGATGCTGTTGGTGCTTGGAACCGAGCTGGTGGTGTATGAGTTGGGCGCTGGGCCGTACTTGACCAGTGCGCCTGCGTAGAGCATCTGGACACCGACACCTAAGGCGGTGGACGCGGCGGACAGCGTGAGCGTGGTGGACTCGTTGGACGGCAGCGTCGCGTCCGTCATGCTGATCCTGACATTGCTACCGCTTTCGCAGTTCAGCGAGATGTTGAACGGGGCAGCGTTGGAAGTCGCACCGATGCTCGGCAGCAACGAGCCGCTGACGGTGCCCAGCGCCACCGAGATGTTGGATTGGGTGACACTGCACGATGCAACCGGCGTTGGCAGAATCGTGTATTGAAGGCGGATGGTACTGTTGCCGGCGGAGCCGCCGTTGGCCCATGCTTGGTTGGGTATATGGGCTGACGTCGGCAAGGTGCCGCTGCCCTGCGCGACGATGCTCGCGGCTTTGACCAGTTCGAAAGAGCCCTGGAGGGTGTTTGCGCCAGCGCTGGCGGGGCCCAGATTGAATGTAGATCTGGAATATTGGTAGTCGATGGGCGCCAGTATGTTTCCGCTGGCGTCACGCAAGCGGAAACCAAGCCCCCCACTCATGCCGCCCCAGGTGTAGACGTCGGTGAATCCCGGGTACAGGTTGAATCCTCCTTGGCCACCGTTGTTGGTCAGATACCAGCGACTGCCGGCAGCAGGGGGGCCGTTGATGCAGTTCACCGGGATTGCGTAGCTGGCCAGCGCGCCCGGGATGGCCTGCCCGATCGGGAGGCTGCTCGGAACGGAAACACTGGGGATATTGACCGTGATTGGCAGTGGAGCGGAACAGCTGATGGCCGCGGCTCCTTGCGAAACCATGGCCAGGCACAAGGCGACGAAGCAGGCCCGCAAGCGGCGATTGCAGGGATTGGTCATGAGGGCTAACACTGGAAGTGAACAGGATCCTGGCAAGCCAGCGCAAGCACGGCTGATCCTGCTCCGGCCCATTGGTCAAGGTGTGATTCAGTCGTCACATGGTGGTACCTCTGCGCCAACCGAGGAATCAGATTGTTCTGAGATATGAGGCCTCGCGGCTCTTCACGCGACGCCACGGCCCGAACCGACTGGGCGTCAGGCCTTGCCGGCCTCTCGATGCCTCAACCGGGTGCAAATGCCGATCCGGTATGCTGCCGCGTCGCGCGAACCCCGCCCCCACACACTTCCGACGGCCCATTGCATGACTGATCTGCTCGCCGCGCTGCTGCTCGGCATCATCGAAGGCATCACCGAGTTCCTGCCGATCTCCAGCACCGGCCACCTGCTGATTGCCGAACGCTGGCTCGGCCACCGCAGCGATCTGTTCAACATCTCGATCCAGGCCGGCGCGATCCTCGCGGTGGTGCTGATCTACCGGCAACGCCTGTGGGACCTGGCGATGGGCTTCATCGGCCGCGGCGCCAGCGCCGGGCACAGCCCGGCCGGCATGGCGCTGACCCCGGCGCAGGCGCGCGACTACGCGTTCAAGCTCGCCGCCGCGTTCGGCGTGACCGCGGTGCTCGGCATCGTGGTCAAGAAGCTCGGCTTCGAACTGCCCGACCAGGTGACGCCGATCGCATGGGCGCTGGTGCTCGGTGGCCTGTGGATGATCGCGGCCGAGCATTTCGCCGCCAAGCGCGCGGCCAAGCTCGGCGAACGCGCTGCGATCACCTGGACGGTGGCGATCCTGGTCGGCATTGCCCAGGTCGTGGCCGGCGTGTTCCCGGGCACGTCGCGTTCGGCGGCGACGATCTTCGTCGCGCTGCTGGCCGGCACGACCTCGCGTGCGGCGGCCACCGAGTTCGCGTTCCTGGTCGGCATCCCGACCATGTTCGCGGCGACCGCGTACGAACTGATGGACGTGATCGGCAACGGCCAGGCCGCGCACGAGGACTGGACCGCGCTGGCGGTGGCCTTCGTCGCTTCGGCGATCACCGCGTTCGTGGCGGTGAAGTGGCTGCTGCATTACATCCAGAGCCATCGCTTCACCGCGTTCGCGATCTATCGCTTCGTGCTGGGCGCGGCGCTGCTGTTGCTGGTTCCGACCGGAAGCTGAATCCTTACCGGCGCGCCTTCGCGCGCCTTCACCCCGTTTTAGGTCGTCTTGCGTTCCCATTGGCACCCGCAATGGAGACCGCAATGAACCGACTGATGCTGCTTGCCCTTCCCCTGGCCCTCGCCGCCTGCGCCAAGGCGCCGACCCCTTCGGAGGCAACCACGCCAACCGCCACTCAGGCACCGGTGGCGACGAGTGCACCCGCCGCGTCGATCGACCAGGCCGCGCTGGCCAGCCAACACTGGCAGCTTGAGCAGGCGGTCGATGCCAAGGGCCAGCGCATCGAGGCGCTGTTCGCCCGCGCCGACAAACCGTTGCAGCTGGATTTCCGCGACGGTCGCGTCAGCGTCGGCAACGCCTGCAACCGCATGGGCGGCGGCTACACGATCAGCGGTGACCGCCTGCAGGTGGCGCGCATGGCCGCGACGCTGATGGCCTGCACCGATCCGAAGCTGATGGCACTCGACCAGGCCATCGGCAAGCGCCTGGAGGCAGCGCAGACGATCGCGCTGCGCAGCGATGCCGAGCCGCAACTGACGCTGACTTCCGCCGACGGCGAGGTACTGACGTTCCGCGGCGAACCCACGGCCGAGACGCGTTATGGCGGTTCGGGCGAGACCGCGTTCTTGGAAGTCGCCGCCCAGGCCAAGCCCTGCAGCCACCCGCTGATCCCGAACAAGCAATGCCTGCAGGTGCGCGAGCTCCACTATGACGATCGCGGCATCAAGACCGGCACGCCCGGCGACTGGCAGGCGCTGTACCAGGACATCGAGGGCTACGAGCACACCGACGGCGTGCGCAATGTCGTGCGGGTGAAGCGCTACACGATCAAGAACCCGCCGGCCGACGGCTCTTCGATCGCGTATGTACTCGACATGGTGGTCGAATCGGAGAACGTCACCGCCGCAAAGGCCAAGTAAAGCGCAGCGCGACTCAGGCCGGCACGCGCGATGGCTTGCCGGCCTTGATCGCGTACATCGCGGCGTCGGCCTGCATCAGCAGTTCGGAGAGGCTGGCGCCCGGTGTGTCCGCCGGATCGATCACGCCCACGCTCAGCGACAGCGCATAAGGCCGGTTGGCGTGCAAGGCCGCCAACTGCTTCAGGCCCAGTTCGACGCGACGTCGCACGGTCGATTCGTCGAGCGCGTCCAGCGCCAGCACGGCGAACTCGTCACCGCCCCAGCGCGCGAGCACGTCGGCTTCGCTGAACACCACGCGCAGCAGTTCCGCCGCCTGCCGGATCATCACGTCGCCGGCGGCATGGCCGTGGCGGTCGTTGACCTGCTTGAGGCCGTCAAGGTCGATGAAGATCAGCCGGCACGGCTGGTGCAGGCGCCGCACCACTTCCAGCTCCTGCGTCGCCAGCACCTGGAAGCCACGGCGGTTGTGCAGGCCGGTGAGCTCGTCGGTCAGCGACAGCAGGCGCACCTCGCGCTCGGCGCGTTCGCGCTCGAGCATTTCCTCGCGCAGCAACTGGTTGGTGCGCGCCAGCTCCTCGGTGCGGTCGAGCACGCGCTGCTCCAGCTCGGCGTGCATCTGGATGTTCTCCAGCGCGACCGAGGTGGCATTGGCGAGGGTCTGCAGCAGGTGCGTCTCGTCCGCGCTGGGGGCGTGGTGCTGCGCCCAGTAGCTGCCGATCGCGCCGATGGGCTCGATGGTGCGGATCGGCGTCATCAGCAGGCTGCGCACGAACGTCGGACGATAGGCCGCGTGCGGGATGCGCTCGTCGGCGTAGATGTCCTCGATGGCGACCGCGCTGCGGTTGAGCATGCACCAGCCACTGATGCACTGGCTCAGCGGAAAGCGCTGGCCTTTCCACAACGGCGAGATGGCGTCTTCGTCGTAGTAGTAGCACTGGCCGGCATCGCGCAGGACCAGCGTGGCACCGTCGGAGCCGGCGAGTGTGCGCGCGGTGGCGCGCACGATCGTCGCCACGCTGTCGAGGTCGCGTGCCAGCGACAGCTGCTGCACGGCCTCGACCAGCGACTCCAGTTTTTCCTGGTATTGCATCGCAACTCCCCTGTGCGATGGCGTGCCCGTGTTGGCGGGTGAGGAGTCAGTCCCTGACGTTCAATCCTTGACGCTGGCGTTGAGCGAGTACGTGCCGTAGATCGCCACTTCGTCCAGGACGTGTCCGTGCATGGCCTTGGTTGCCTGCGCAGCGGTGAAGCGGTCCGGCACTGGCAGGTGGTCGATGTCGAGCGCGAACAGGCGGAAGAAATAGCGGTGCAGGCGCAGGTCGTTCGGCGGAGGGAACGGGCCGTCGTAGCCGAACCAGTCGCCGGCCAGCGAGGCATCCTCGGCGAACCAACCGGTGTAGTCGTTCATGCCCTGGCGCGCGCCTTCCGGACCGGCCGGACGGGTCTTGCCGTGCGGCACGACGCCGTCGCTGCAGCTGCCGGCGACGATCTGGCTGACGCTGGTCGGAATGTCGACCATCGCCCAGTGCACGAAGTCGCAGCGCGGCTGCTCCGACGGAATCAGCACGCCGGGCTTGCCGACCATCTCCGGCTCGGTCGGCACATCCGGATCGACACACAGCAGCACGAAGGATTTCGTCCCCGCCGGGGCATCGCCCCAAGCCAGGTGCGGATTGCGGTTGGGCGCAAAACCGAAGCCGTCGGCGGTGGCCTGGCCGGCGGCGAATTCCGCCGGGATGCGCTGGCGGTGCTCGAAGCTGTCACTGCGGATGTACATGGGGGTCCTCCTTGCCGGGCCGGTCGGGTCCGGGTGCAATGTCCGCGCAGGCTACGCCACCACCGCACCGGACTGCCATACGACGAAGTCGACCTTCGTCGGCGGGCTTGTTTGGCCGACCTTATTCCGCCGGATAGCCCAGGCGCTGCGCCACCGGTGCCAGTACCGCGAACTCCTCGGCCAGGGCGTCCTTGAACCGGCGCCAGTGACCTGCGGCGAAATGCGGCGGTCCGATCTGTTCCTGCGGAACCACCGCCACGCGCGCGCCGAGTGCATCGGCGACGGCCTGGGCGACGCCGGTCGGATTGGCGTCGTCCATCTTGATCAGGCGATGCGGGAACAGGTCCTGCTCGTTGAGTTCGGCGATCTGATCCATGGTCCGGGCCAGCCAGCGCGCGCCTTCCAGCGGCGAGGCCAGGGCCAGCGGCACCGGGCCGCCAAAGGCGAGCCAGTCCAGCAGCATGTCGCGCGGGTCGCGCACGGCGACCATCAGCACGGCCTCGGGCAGGTGCGGGCGCAGGCCCAGCAGCAGCGCGTTGTCCCACCACAGCAGCCAGTCGAAGACGTTGCCGTCCTGGATGCCGCGCGAGGGCAGCGCCGCACGCCACAGGCTGACCATGTAGGCCGGGTCGAGCGTGCCGTCGACCAGGCCCGCCACGGTGTTGTAGCGCTGCAGCGGGTCGGTCGGCGGCTGCGCGCCGAAGCGGTCAACCAATAGCGGCGCGCCGGAGTGCTTCAGGGTGGCGCCGATGTATTCGACCAGCGAACCCGGTGCGCCCCACAGCAGCAGCATGCCCGGTGCCGGTTCCGGCAGCGGCGCCAACTCCGGCCACTGCGTGATCGGCTTGCTCGGCTCCGGCAGCGGCAAGCGCTCGCTGACGACGTCGGCGTGCAATTCGGCCCAGGTGGCGGCCGCCGCATCGGGCTGGCCGGCGGCATCGAAGCAGCGACCCAGCAGCTGGCGCAGGCTGCGCTTGACGCTCGGGTCCGGCGCCTGTGCCAGCAGGCCTTCCACGCGCAGGATCGCGGCATCGGGATCGGTGCGCAGCAGCTGGTCGACGATGCGCAGCTCGGCCAGGGTGTGGCCCGGCTGCAGCTCGGTGATGCGTTGAGCGATGGCGAACGCCTGGTCGTGCTCGCCGGTCTGGTCGTGCAGGGTCGACTGCGCCTCCAGTGCCGGGATGTAGTCGGGCATCGCCTTGCGCCAGCGCGCGATCACTTCGCGCGCCTGGTCGCCGGCGAATTCCTCGAACAGCAGGCGCGCGCGCCACAGGTCCGGTGCCTGCGGGTGCTCGGCCAGCGTCGCGTCGAGCGTCTCACGCGCTTCGTCGAGGCGTTCCAGGCGGCGCCAGGCTTCGATCAGCGCCAGGATGTTGCGGCGATCCAGCGGCTGCGCGGCGAAGGCGGTGCGCAGCCGCGGCAGCGCGAGTTCGGTGCGGCCGGCATCGAGTTCCAGCTCGCCGACCAGGCGGTGCATGCCCGGCGTGGCGGTCTCGCCTTCCAGCAGCGGAACCAGCTCGTCGGCGGCCTCGGCCGGGCGCGACTGCAGGCGCAGCAGGTTGGCCACCATCAGGCGCAGCGGACGCGAGGTCGGATCGGTTTCGAGCAGGCTGCGGAAGGCCTGCTCGGCAAAGGCGTGATGGCCCTTGCCGAGGTAGGCGAAGGCGAGCGCATGGCGCAGCTGGGCGTCGCCCGGCGCACGCTCGGCGGCGCCACTGAGGATCGACAGGGCGCGGTCAGCGTCGCCGCGACGCAGCGCCAGCGTGCCTTCGACCGCGGCCACGTGCGGATGCTCCGGGGCGATGCGGGCGGCCGTGCGGACCAGGCGATCGGCTTCGGCGAGGTCGCCGCGGGCAATCGCAAGGTGGGCCTGGATGATGTAGGCCGGGAACTGGTTCGGGTCCAGGCCGGTGGTGCGCGCCAGCGCCGCCTGGGCTTCGTCGATCTGGCGTTCGCTCAGCAGCAGGCCGGCGCGCTCCAGGTGCAGGTTGGCATCGTCCGGCGTCAGTTCGATGGCCTGGCCGATGGCGGCCAGCGCGCCTTCGCGATCGCCGTCCAGGCGCAGGGCGGCGGCCAGCAGGCGGTGCGCGTTGGCGTCCTGCGGCTGGGCGGCGATGGCCTCGCGCGCTGCGGTGAGCGCTTCGCTGGCCGCGCCGCGGCGCAGGGCGTCAATGATCGGTTCGTACATGGACTGCTCGATGATTCAGGCGAAAGCGCGATTGTAGCGGCTACAAGGCGCCCGGCCCGCCTTGCAGGACCGGGTTTTCAGCCTGATTCGAGGGGCTTGGCGGGCTAGCCGGCAGCGTCGAGCATGCGCTGGGCGATCCAGCGCTCGGCGAAGCCGTCCAGGCTGGCGCCCTCGAGGAAGCCGCAATGGCCGCCCCACGGGGCGATCTCCAGTTGCGCGCTCCCGGGCAGGGTCAGCGCATGGAAGCCGTCGACCGGGATGACCGGATCGTCCTGCGCCATCAGGATGCTGGCCGGTACCTGCAACGCGGACAGGCGGTCGCCGGCGATCGAGTAACCGTCGAAGTAGCGTTCAAGCGTGCCGAACTCGGTGTGGCGCTCGACCATCCACTGCGTCAGCGGGCGCATGCGCAGGCCCAGCACCTGGTCGTCGAATGCATGGACCTGCGGGAACAGCTCGCGCTTGCGCGCCAGCGAGTCGCGCCATTTGCGCTCGAAGTACCACAGGTAGAGCGGCAGGCCGTTCTCCATCGACTCCATGGTCCGGGCCGGGTCCAGCACCGGACAGACCGAGGCGACGTGGGCCAGCTCCAGGCCCGCCGCCGGCGCGCGCAGCGCCAGGCGCAGGGCGAAGTTGCCGCCGAGCGAATAGCCGGCCACGGCCATCGACTGTCCCGGGAAGCGCCTGGACACCTCCACCGCCGCGCGCAGGACCTCGTCGATGCGGTTTGAGTGGAACAGCCCCTCGTTGAGGTGGTGGGTGTTGCCGTGGTCGCGGAAGTTGAGGCGGAACACCTCGAAACCGGCCTTGAGCAGCTGCACTGCGGTCAGGCGCATGTAACTGGAGTCGACGCTGCCTTCCCAGCCGTGCAGCAGCAGCACCAGGCCGCGCGATTCGCGGTCGGGCATGGCGCTGTGGAGGCCGTGCAGGCGGGCATCGCCGGCGTCGATCAGGTGTTCGGTGCTGACCGCGCCCAGTTCGGCCAGGCTGCGTTCGCCGTGGCGACGGCGCAGCGAGCTGGAACCGAGCGCCGACTGGACGTGCGCGTTGCGCAGCCAGCGTGGCGGTCGGTAGTCGGCGGCGGTCAGCATGCCTCGGACCATAGCCATACGATTTCGAGTGCGCCCACTAATTTACGATTGCCATGACGATGTAAACGTACAACTCAAGCCGTCATGGCCTCGACAATTCGCGATCGGGCCAGATCGGCAATACGGCGACGTCCGTCGGCCTCGCCCGGGGCGATCGGCGCGAGGAAATGCACTTCGGCCAGTCGCGTCGGCTCACCAAGCAGGCGCACGAAATTGCCCAGGAAGCTCTCGCCCGGCTGGAACGCGACGATGTGCTGGGCTTCGCCGCCCTCGCCATAGCGCAACGCCACCGGCTGCACCGGCACGCCGGCCTCGACCGCGGCCAGGAAGATGCGCGCATGGAACGGGCCGATCTCGCGGCCGCCGCGCGTGCCGCCTTCGGGGAACACGCCGACCGAGCGGCCGGCACGCAGGCGCGCCAGCATCTCGTGCAGCACGCCGCCGAGCGATTCGGTGCTGCCGCGGGAATGGAAAATGGTTTCACCGCGCGCTGCCAGCCAGCCGACCAGGGGCCAGCCTTCGATCTCGCGCTTGGCGACGAAACCCATCATGCGCTGGCTATGCAGGGTCTCGATGTCGATCCAGCTGACGTGGTTGGCGACGAACATCGCCGCGCCCTGCAGCGGTTCGCCGAAACGGCGCAGGCGGAAGCCGAAGATCCACATCAGGCCGGCCGACCAGGCGCGGATCGCGCGATGGTCCAGGCGCTCGTTGCCGACGCGCACGCCGGCGGTGAGTGGCGTACCGAGCAGCAACACCAGCGGCAGGTCGACGACGACGTGCCACAGCAGCAGTGGCACGCGGACGAGGTAACGGAGGACGCGCGCGGCGGGCGCCGCGGTCGGCGCCGTCGCGCCGGCATGGGGGGACGGCGCATTCATTGATGGCACGATACCGAAGCGATGTCGCCGCGGCCAGCGATGTTTCGCCATACGTGGGTGGATGTTGCGGCGATGAATGGCCGTTACGTTCGATCGTGCGGATTACGCAGTGCCTGGCTGGTTCGTGCAGGAGCCGGACGGCTCCTGCACGGATCAATTGCGCGGATGGTTCACTTCAGCGCGCAGGCCATCACCTTCTCGGCATCGCCCTGCGCACCGAGCGAAACCTTCGACAGCGACAGCTGCCTGGGTCCCTTGGCCTTCAAGGTCAGCAAGGTGTCGACCTTGCTCATGTCGGCGCCGGCGGCCTGGAAGCACTTGAGCGGGATGCCCAGCGTGGTCCAGCGCCCGGGTTCAAGGCTGGCGAGGGTGTCGGCGAGCGGCAGCGTCGAACCGCAACCCGGGCCGCAACCCACGCCGATCGAGACATCGCCCTGCGCCGGTGAATCCACGCGCGCGGTCAGCACCAGCATCACGTCGCCGTTGGTCTCGCGAACGAGTTCCTTGGCGGCATCGGAATGCAGCGACACGGTCGCCGTGCCGGCACCGGACCATTCGAAACGGCGCGCGTCTTCCTGCGCCATGTGGTCCACGCCACGCACCTTGATGCTGCCGTCGGCAGACGCGGCCGGCAATGTCGGTGCATCGACCGCCGCACCGCTCGCGCCCTGCAGGCGCATGGTGATTCCCGGTGTCAGCACGCCACGGGCGTAATACACGCCCGGCCGCCCCATCGCCGCCGAAACGCCCGGCTCTTCCGACAGGTTCGCCAGGTTGCCGTCGTCGCCGTAACCCAGGCCATGACCGAAGGCGAACTGCGGCGAGTAGTCCGGCTGGCCGACATTGTTGATGTACTGGTCGGCGCGACGCGGCGAGGAGAAGCCGAGTCGTCCCTTGAAGTCGTGGGCGACCTTGCCGTCGCTGCCGCGCAGCACCACGTCGGCGATGCCACCGCCCTCGCTGCCCGGCAACCAGGCGGCGACGAATGCATCAGCGGCGTTGATTTCGCGGTTCATCCACAACGGCCGGCCGCTGAGGAACACCGCCACCACCGGGATGCCTTCGGCCTTCAGGCGCTTGATCAGTTCGAGGTCGCGATCGTCACCGGGCTTGTACCAAAGCGTCGGGATGTCGCCCTGGAACTCAGCATAGGGATCCTCGCCGAACACGACGATGGCGGCGTCGGGCTTGCGCGTGTAGCGGCCATCGATCGCCAGTTCGGCGTGGCCACCGGCGCTGCGCACGGCGCTGTCGAGTCCTTCCCAGATGGTCTGGCCATTGGGGAAGTCGGCGCGCGTGCTGCCCACGCCCTGCCAGTTGAGTGTCCAGCCGCCACTCTGCTTGCCCATGTCGTTGGCGCCGTCGCCGGCGACGAGCAGGTTGCGCTTGGGATCGAGCGGCAGGACGCGGTTGGCGTTCTTGAGCAGCACCAGCGATTCGCGCACGGCCTGGCGGGCGATGGCGCGGTGCTCCGGTGCACCGAGCAGTTCGAACTTGCCGCCGATCGGGCGCTGCGAAGGCTTGCCGGCGTCGAACAGGTGCAGGCGGTACTTCACCCGCAGCACGCGGCGCACGGCGTCGTCCAGGCGCGCCACCGGCAACTCGCCGGAGCGTGCGGCGGCGAGCGTGCTTTCGTAGACCGCCTTCCAGGTGTCGGGCGCCATGAACATGTCGATGCCGGCGACGACCACCGCCGGGCAGCCATCGTTGCTGCAGCCCGGCACCTGGCCGTGGGCATTCCAGTCGGTGACGACGAAGCCGTCGAAGTTCATGCGCTCTTTCAGCACGTCGGTGATCAGGCCCTTGTTCGCGGCCAGCTTGATGCCGTGCCAGCTGCTGAAGGAGGTCATCACCGCCTGCGCGCCAATCGCCACCGCCGGCGGATAGCCGGCCGCGTGCACGTCACGCAGTACCTGTTCGCTGGCGAGGTTGTCGCCCTGGTCCTTGCCTTCGGCCGTGCCGCCGTCGCCGACGTAGTGCTTGACCGAGGAGATCACATGCTGGCCGTCGAGGAACCCCGGCGTGCCGGGCTTGCCCTGCAGGCCTTCGACCATCGCCGCCGAGTACGCGGCCACCACCTGGGGTTGTTCCGAATAGCCTTCGTAGGCGCGACCCCAGCGGTCGTCCTGCGGCACCGCCACGGTCGGGGCGAACGCCCACTCCATGCCGGTGACGCGGGTTTCGATCGCGGTGACGCGGCCGATCTCGCGGATCAGCGCGGGGTCGCGCGCGGCGCCCAGGCCGACGTTGTGCGGGAAGACGGTTGCGCCGACAACGTTGCTCTGGCCGTGCACGGCATCGATGCCGAACAGGATCGGGATCGCCTTGCCGCCGCCGCTGGTGTCCATCGACGCTTCGTAAAAGGCATCGGCGAGGGCCAGCCATGCCTCGGGCGGTGCGTTGTACTTGGCGCCGGGGTCGGAGTTGCCGCCGGCCAGGACCGAACCGAGGCGGTACTTGCGAACGTCATCGGGGGTGAGCGTGGCGATGTCGCCCTGGACGATCTGCCCGACTTTCTCTTCCAGCGTCATCGTCGCCAGCAGCTTGTCGATGCGGCGCTCCATCGCGCGGTCGAGCGGTACGGCGCGCGCCACTTTCGGCCACAGCTCGGGATGGACGCTGCCATCGTCGGCGGCAACGACGGCGCCGGTGCCTGTCACCAGGCCCACTGCCACCAGTCCTGCCCAGATGCCCTTCCTGCGCGGTCGCACCGCACGCACTGCTGTGTCCAAGGCCGTCTCCATGATCCCCACGCCAGGCGCTTTCGCTGGCGGGGCAAGACTGCGGCCCTTCGACTGGCGACGTCAATAAAGAGCCGGTTAGACCTTAGGTCTAGGTGCGCGCCACCACCGCCAGGGTCAGGCGCGAGATGCAGACCAGGCGGCCGCGCTCGTCTTCGATGCGGATGTCCCAGACCTGGGTGCGCGCGCCGACGTGGATGGGTCGTGCGGTACCGGTGACGATGCCGTCGCGCGCGGCGCGCAGGTGGTTGGCGTTGATCTCGATGCCGACGCAGACCTCGTCGCTGCCGACGCACAGATTGCCGGCGCTGCTGCCCAGGGTCTCGGCCAGCAGGACCGAGGCGCCGCCGTGCAGCAACCCGTAGGGCTGACGGGTGCGCTCATCAACCGGCATGGTGCCGCGGACGAAGTCGGGGCCGATTTGCGTGAAGACGATTCCCAGCGGTTCCATCGCGGTGCCCTTGGACAGCGCGTTGAGATCGGCAAGGTCGGGGATGCCGCGGAACGGCGAGCGCTGCGGCGGGGGGGGGGTGTCGTCGCTCATTTGGTCACCTTAGCCCAGCGCGGGCGGTGACTGCCAGCCATTGCGGCGGCTCAGGAGAGGGTGGCGAACCGAGGTGTCACGGAGCAAAAAAATCGGCCCGGAGGACGGCGCGTCGCCACGGAGAGAGTCCGACGAGCCGGCCCCGGGCCAGGGGGAAGTGAGAGGTGCCTTGTGTGGAGCGGTGGTACGGGTGGAGCGGTTGGTGCTGATCAGGAGTTACTGCTGCGACAGCGTCATTCGATACGTTCATCCGGTGGGTTCTTCGCTCGGATCACGCGCAACGGAAGCGCGGCTGCATCCAGTCCTGGGCGTAGTGGCGGCTGGTGGCATAGCCGCTGCTGTTGCCGTAGCCGACGCCGAAGTCACGCTCGCGGTGAACATGGCGCTGCGGCATCGGAACTACGTTCGAGCGCGGAGCAGCGGAGACGGGGACGGTCGGGGTGCGGGTGAAGGCGTTCATGGCGTGGTCCTGGCGAAGAGGTATTGCGGTGTGGCGAGTAGCGGTTCAGGCGCAACGGAAGCGCGTCGGGCCCCACTCGGAGGTGTAGCGGCGGTTGCTGGCATAGCCACTGCTGTTGCCGTAGCCGATGCCGAAATCGCGTTCGCGATGGGCGCGGGCCGGGGCGGCGTTGAGCAGGTTGGCAGTCAGGCGGGCCGGGGCGGCCGGCTTGGCAAACAGGTTGGAGAGGCGGATGGCGTTCATGGCGTTGTCCTTTGTCAGTGGGGGTGTGACTTGGTGTGTTGGTAGACTACAACACCAGATCGATTCCGCCATGGGCCAGAAGTCACCCCACCGAAGACCTACCTGGTGAAGCGGGACCGCATTCGGAACTTGCTGATATAGATAGTTATTTCGAGCGAACCGTTGCCATGACTGATGGCAGGGGTGATCGCTCCGGGTCACGCTGACGGCCCGGAGACCCCCGATCCGGGCCAACAGGGACAGTGACGGGCGTCACGGTAAGCATGCTGAATGGGGACTCGCGGGCGGGGGTCGAAGTGGCCAGTGCGCGAAACCGGACCCAAGGTGGTCCCGGACGGGGCCACGGAGCTGTCCCCGTAGTTGCCTGGAGTCCTGAAAGGGGCTGCCCAGCCTCAGAGAATCGGGGCCAGCCCCGCGCCGAACGCGGTGAAGATCCGCGTGGTGATCCCCTTCAGCCCCAGCGCCACTTCCGGAAAGTCACCGACCGGGGTGTAGCAGGCGCGAAAGCCCGGATCGCTCGGCAGCAACGGCTGCGGGCACTCCGGTCCGGGAACGAACTCGTAGCTGGTGGCATAGCGCATCGGCCACAGGTCGAAGATCGGCATCGCCTCGAACATCTTGCCGATCGAATAGTCCAGGCCGGAGAACACCGGCGGCTTGTCGCGGCGCGCGATCACCCACGAGTTGGCCGGCTCCATGTCGCGACGGATGCTCTGCGCCAACGCCTGCGCGAACGCCACGTCCTCGATCACCACCGCGCTCTCGGTGTTGTAGTGATCACCGCGCGGATCGAAGTTGTGCGTGCCGACCACGCCGATCCTCTCGTCGATCACCATCGACTTGGCATGCATGCCGATGCGCACGCCGGCACGTTCCAGCGGCACCGGCTGGTTGGCCTTGCGTGAGCCGTAGCGCAGCGCGGTGTACTCGCGCGACAGCGCGCGCCGGTACTGCTCGCGTTCAAGCGCGCTGCGACGGTCGTAACGCTCGCGCAGCTCGCGGTGCGTCTGCTGCGGGCTTGCAGGCGCGCGGCCCGGCGGCTCGGTCTCGATGCCTTCGCCGGTCAGCGCGTTCTCAGGTTCCAGCGAGGTCGGATCGGCATCGGAACCGTCGGGAGCTGCGTCGTCAGGCACCACGTCGCCGCCCGCGCCCGACGAATCGAACGCCGGCAGGGTCGCGCCGGTGGTGGCGACATCGATCGGCGCATCACGCGGGAACGGTTTGTATTCGAAGATATTGAAGCCGAACTCGCGCAGGTAGCGGCGCTTGTACTTGTACGACAGGGCGTAGGCGATGAAGGCGTCGGTCGCGGCCAGGCTGTTGGTCGAGACGATCACGCGCGGCCGCTCCTCGCGCGGGCGCTGGTGCAGTTGCCGGAACATTTCCTGCGCCGCATCCGACAGCACCAGGTAGGGCGTCTGCAACAGCACTTCCTTGCGCGCCGACTCGATCAGCTCGCGCAGCGATCCCGATGCCACCGCCTGCTGGTCGGCGCCATTGCTGTGGTGTTTCTCCGGGGTGTCGGAGATGTAGCGCACGTCGCCCACCAGCATCGCCTGCCGGGCCAGTCGCTGCGTGACCAGGGTGGCATCGGCGGCGTCGCGCTGCATCGCCTGCGCACGTTGCGGCCGCTCGTACACCGCGACCGGCAACGGCGGCACGCCGCCATTGAGCAGTCGATGTCCGACATCGTTGAGGCGTTCGACCGGGACGCTGCGGCGGTCGTTCCAGAACAGCGAGAAGTCCGCGCCCATCACGTGCGCGACCGGACCGGCGACGAGCAGGTCGCGGTCGCGGAAGTTGTACTCGTCGTCCCAGTCGTAATAGTCGTCCTGGTAGTTGCGGCCGCCGGTGATGCCGACGGCGCCGTCGACCAGCAGCAACTTGGTGTGCATGCGCTGGTTGAGCTTGTTCCAGCAGCATGCGGCCGCCAGCGCGTACTGCGGGTAGCTGGTCTGGGCGCGGCCGAGCACCGGGCTGTACAGGCGCAGCTCGAAGTTGGCGTGGGCAGCGGCCAGCGCCGCCAGCGTGTCGACATGCTTGAGCGCCGACAGCTGGTCGATCAGCACGCGCACGCGCACGCCACGGCGCGCGGCGGCCAGCAGCTCGTCCATCACCAGCCGGCCGGCGTCGTCCTCGTCGAAGATGTAGGTCTGCAGGTCGATCGCGGTGGTGGCACTGCGGATCAGGTTGATACGCGCCAGCAAGGCATCCGGGCCGACATCGAGGATGAGCGCGTAATGGTGCGGTGCCTGCTCGGTCGATCCGGCGAAGGCACGCGAGGCCAGCTGGCGCAGCGGCGAAGCTTGCGCGCAGGCGTCGTCGCGCACGCAATCGAGCTGTGTTGGCCGCGCCGCGACCACCATCGCGCTGGCGCGGTCGCGCTCGGCATTGGACAGCGAGGCGCAGCCGGACACCGCCAGCGCCAATGCGACCGCCGCCCACCGCAGCTGCCTGGGCATCACCTGGCCTCGATGACGCGCACGCGCATGGTGAAGCGGACCCGGTCGGTCAGGGCCAGTTGCCAGCCGTCGAGGCCGTAGTCAGAGCGGCTGATGCTGCCGCTGGCGACCACCTCGCAATCCTTGCCCGGCCGGTCGCACGTCGCCGGCGACAGCTCGAACGACTCGATCCGGCTGACGCCATGGATCGTCAACCGGCCGCGCAGGCGGCCGCCGGACTGGATCAGCTGCTGCGGATGCGGGTCGGATTCGAACTCGATCAGCGGGTAGCGTTCCGAATCGAAGAAGCCCGGACCCCGCGCCATGGCGGTGTAGCGCTGGGATTCGGCGACCACGACCGCGCTGGTGCGCAGCACGATGCGGACCAGGTGGCGGCCGTCGGGCAACAGCATCACGTCGCCCTCGTACTGCGGGAAGACGCCGACCACGCGCTGGCCCCAGCGCGTGCGCAGCTCGAAGCCAAAGCGCGTGTAGCGCGTATCGAATGCCTGCACCGTCGCCGCTGCGGGCGCGGCAGCGGGTGCCGACGCCTGGCGGGCCAGCACAGGCCAGCCCCAGCCCCATAACAGGCACGTCCACAGGCACGACATCAGCACGCAGGACAGCAGCGCCACGGGGGCGCATCGCGAACTCGTCGTCACGGCCACCAGAAAGCGCTGAGCTGGGCCACTCCCGGCTCCAGGCTGGTCCCGGCGGGCACGCTCAGCACGGCGATGCCGCCGGGCGGCATGCCGCGGTAATCGCCGGACTGGCCGCTGTGCAGCAGCGCGGCCAGTCGTTCCAGACCGGGGTTGTGGCCGACCACCATCAAGCGCTCGGACTCGCCGTGGGTATCGGCGAGGGCGATCAGCGTCCCCGGGGTCGCCTCGTAGATCGACGGTTCGATGCGCTGGTCGACATAGCCGATCGCGCCCAGCACGGCTTCCAGTGTTTCGCGGGTACGCCGCGAGGGCGAACACAGCACGCAGTCGGGCACCAGCTTGTTGGCCGCCAGCCAGCGGCCGGCAGCTTCGGCCTCGGCCAGCCCTTCGGCCGAGAGGGGGCGGTCCAGGTCGGCCTGGCCGTTACCGGCAGGTTCGGCGTGGGCATGGCGCAGCAGGATCAATTCACGCATTCGCGTCGCTACCTTTTCGCGTCTGGACCGAGGAATCGGATGAAGATCGAGCGTGCATTATCCTCGACCGGCGTGATGTCGAACTGATCAACTTTCTCCTCACGGTTTCTTCAACCACTTCAGCAAAGGCTGCCAGTCGTCCTGGTGCTCGCGCACCTGCGCGGAGTGGTAGTCGAACAGGCTCTTGCCCAGTCCGGTCAGGACCACATAGGCCTGGCTGTCGCGAAGCTGCGCCACCACCGGGTACGGCCAGGCGGCCAGCAGCTCGAGCGCCTGCTGCGAGGCATTGGTCCACGGCTTGATCTTGTTGCCGACCAGGCCCACGCGCAGTGAGCCCTTGCGCACCCGCGGGTGGCGGGACAGCGAATCCAGGAACGGCACGGTGGCGTCGATATCCAGCGCCGAGGGCTGGATCGGGACGAGGATGGCGTCGGCCTGGTCGAGGAAGCTGTCGAGATCGTCGGCCATCGCGCCGGCAGGTGCGTCGATCACGAGGCGCTGGGTGTCATCGGGCAGCTGCTTGCGCCAGGCCTTGCGGCGGGTGCCGTCGAGCGGCAACACGGCGCTGTCGAGCAGTGCGCGGCGCTGTGCCCAGCGGGTGGAGGATTCCTGTGGATCGGCATCGACCAGCGCGGTACGCAGGCCATCGATGGCCGATTGCGCGGCGATATGGGTGGCGATCGTGGTCTTGCCCACGCCCCCTTTGGAACTGGCCACCAGCACGGTCTTCATGCGAACTCCCTCTGGATGGAAGCCGCAGCGTACACCGGGGCGCTGCGGCGAAACCATGGCATGAGCGCGCCGGGAGGGTCAGCTACCCCACTGCGCCCACAGCGGCAGGGTCAACAGTGACAGCAACACCCCGTAACCGACCATCGCCGCCGCCAGTCGCGGCGCCAGGCCGTGGCCGATCGCGAGCGCGCCGGCGGTGACCATCGGCGGCATGGCCGATTCGAGCACCGTCGCGCGGGCCATCTCGCCCTGCAACCCCAGCAGCGGCACCAGCAGCACAGCCAGGGCCGGCATCAGCGCCAGCTTCAGCGCCAGCCCGACCGCCAGCGGCTTGAGTTCGTCGCGCGGCAGGGTCAGCCGCACCGACAGTCCTATCGTCAGCATCGCCAGCGGCAACAGCGCTTCGGACAGCCGTTGCAGGCCGCCCTCGATCCAGCCCGGCGGGTGCTCGGGCATGACGGTGAAGCCGACCAGCAGTGCCCACAGCGGCGGGAACTTCACTACCCGCAGCGCCATGTCGCGCGCAGTGGGCGTGTGTTCGCCGCCGTAGTGCGCCAGCACCCACAGGCCGAAGGTCGACAGCATCAGGAACACGCCGAACTGGTCGTAGACCACGGCGTATGGCAGCGCGTGCTCGCCGATCAGCGCGCGCGTCAGCGGATAGCCGAGGAAGCTGGTGTTGCCCAGGGCGACAGTTAGCAGCAGCACGGCGTGCTCGTCGCGGCGCAGGCGCAGCCATCGCGACAGCAGGCAGACCAGCACCACGGTTGCGCCGAGCAGCAGCCACGGCACCGCGGCGACGGCCAGCAACGCCGGTTCCAGCTGCAGGCGCGGGGCGTAGCGCAGCACTGCAGCCGGCAGGCAGACGTACAGGACCACCAGGTTCAGGGTCCGCCCCGCATCCGCCGGCAATGCGCGCAGGCGCTGGAAGACATAGCCCAGCACCAGCATCGCCAGGATCAGGGCGAAGGCGTCGAAGGCCATGTTCGGGTCCGTGCGTGGGAACGGGCATGGTACTTCGGCGCTTGGCGCCTTCGCCCGGCCTCTAATCCGCCGGTGCTGCCGCTATCATCAATCACCGACACGGACGCCCCGGAAAGCCACGCGCGATGAGCGAACTGCAGGACCTGACCGCGCTTATCCGCGCAAACACTCCCCTGATCGTCATCGAGACCCGCGACGAGGCGCGCGTGGTCGAACTGTTCCGGCAAGCACTGATGCAGGTGTGGCGCGCGCTGCACCGCTGGTCGATCACCGAGGGCCTGCGCCGGATCGACTTGGACAAGGAAGACCCGCCGGAAGTCGCGCCGGATGCGTCCACCACGCTGCATGCGATCCGCGATGCCACCCAGCGCGGCATCTACCTGTTGCTGGATATCCATCCCTACCTGGGCTACGCCAGCACCCAGCGCCTGCTGCGCGACATCATCCAGCGCCGCGACTGCCAGCCGCACGTGCTGGTGCTGGTCGGCCACAAGGTCGAACTGCCGCCGGAACTGGATGCACTGGCCGTGCGCTTCACGCCGCGCCTGCCCGACGCCAATGCACTGCTCAAGCTGGTGCGCGAGGAGGCCGAGGCCTACGCCCGCGAGCATGGCGGGCGCCGGGTCGAAGCCGACGCCGAGGCGGTGAAGCAGATCGTGCGCAACCTGCGCGGCCTCGACCCGATCGATGCACGTCGCATCACCCGCCACCTGCTGCACGACGACGGTGCGCTCGGCCCGGGCGACCTGCCGCAGTTGGCCAAGCTCAAGTTCGAGCTGCTCAACCGCAGCGGCCACCTGCACTACGAGTACGACAGCGCGCGCATGGAAGAGGTCGCCGGTGCGCGCCGCTTCAAGCGCTGGATCGAGCAGCGTCGCGGCGTGTTCACCAGCGGCGAGGCGCCGCCCGGGCTCGACCCGCCCAAGGGCGTGCTGTTGCTGGGCGTGCAGGGCTGCGGCAAGTCGATGCTCGCCAAGGCCGTCGCCGCCGGCTTCGGCGTGCCACTGGTGCGGCTGGACTTCGGCACGCTCTACGACAAGTTCCATGGCGAGACCGAGAAGAACCTGCGCGCGGCGTTGACCTCGGCCGAGCAGCTGGAACCGTGCGTGCTGTGGATCGACGAGATCGAGAAGGGCTTGGCCGGCGACGGCGGCGACAGCGACGGCGGCGTCTCGCGCCGCGTGCTGGGCTACCTGCTGACGTGGATGGCCGAGCGCAAGTCGCGGGTGTTCCTGGTCGCCACCGCCAACCAGATCGATGCGCTGCCGCCGGAGCTGCTGCGCAAGGGCCGCTTCGACGAGATCTTCTTCGTCGACCTGCCCGACGCGGCCGCGCGCGAGCAGCTGTTCGGCCTGCACCTGCGCCGGCGCTCGCTGGATCCGACCAGCTTCGAGATGGCCTCGCTGGTCGCGGCCAGCGATGGCTTTTCCGGCGCCGAGATCGAGCAGGCCATCGTCGCCGCGCTGTACTCGGCGCACGCGGCACAGGCGCCATTGAACGACTTCACCCTGCGCGCCGAGATCAAGCAGACCCGACCGTTGTCGGTGCTGATGGCCGAGCAGGTGCAGTCGCTGCGCGAATGGGCCAACGGGCGGACGGTGCCGGCGGACTGACAGGCCGGCGGTCGGACCAGAAGGCTGCCCTCAGATGGCGGCCAGGTCGAAGGAAATGCTGATGCGTTCGCCGCTGCCGCTGTAAGGCAGCGTCCGATGGAACAGGTAGGACGGGAACAGCAGCAGCGTGCCTGCCTCAGGGCAGACCCGGCGCAGCTCCGACTCCGGCCATTGCGGAAGCTTGCCGAACGGCCGGCCGAACTCGATCCAGCCGGCATGGCTGCTGTCATCGGCACGGATCGCCGGCGGCAACTCCACGTAATAGGCGCCTGACAACCACGAGTCCTCGTGGATGTGGGTGTCGATGTAGCCGCGCTCGGCGGCCTGGGTCGCCCAGACGTGCAGGCGGTAATTGCCCGGCACGTTGCGCAGGAACATGTCGCCTGGGAGCGCGTCCCCTGGGACGTTGTTGTCGGCGCGCTCGCCGGCCGCCTGTGCGCGGCAGCGCTGCACGAAGGCTTCGATCGCCGCGCGCAATCGTTCCTCGAAGCCGACGATCGCGGTGGTGCGGTCGGCGAGCAGATCGCCGCTGAGATAGGCATTGCGCGCCGCCAGTCCGGCCGGTTCCCAGCGCTGCTGGCTGTGGCGGCGGATGTCGGCGGCCAGTGCGGTATGGAAGCTGTCGCGATCGATGTACGCATCCGGCGGCGACAGCTCCACGGCGTGCACGTGCCGATGCAGGCCCAGCCATTGGCTCGCGGCGGTGGCCCGACCCTGCGCCGCCAGGGCGACGCCGAGGTGGGCGATTGCGCGCTGGTCGTCCGGTTGCGCCTGCAATGCCTGCGACAACGCTGCGCTGGCCGGCTGCGGTTGACCGTCCTGGAGCAGGGCGATGCCGTGCTGGCGCTGCAGGATCGGCGAGTTCACGCCCGCGGCCAGCGCCTGTGCGTAGGTCGCCACGGCGCCGGCGGTGTCGCCGTTGAGCAGCAGTTGCTCGCCCAGCGTGTCGATGGTGTCGATATCGCGCGGTGCCCGTTGCAGCGCTTGTCGTGCGTGCGCTTCCGCGCGCGCCGGCTCGCCGAGCTTGCGCAGCACGATGGCGGCGTTGCGGTGTGCCTCGGCCAGTGACGGATCGAGCTGCAACGCGCGCAGCGCACAGCGCAGGCCTTCCTCCAGCGAGGGGCGGTCGAACAGGTTCGACAGCAGCGAAGCCAGCGCCTGGTGCGAGCTGGCGGCATTGGGATCCAGTCGCAGCGCATTGCGCGCAGCCGTGATCGCCGACGGGTATTGCTGCAATCGCCCGCGCGCGGCGGCGAGGTTGTTCCAGGCCTGGGTCCACTGCGGGTCGAGCCGGGTCGCGGCTTCGAAGCCGGACGCGGCGGCAGCGAAATCAGCGCACAGGAAGGCCGCCGTGCCGTAGCGGAATGCCGCGCGCGGTTCCTCCGGCAACGCGCGCATGGCAGTTGCCAGCAACGGCAAGGCGGTGGCGCCGTCACCGGACTGCAGCCACAACGTACCCAGGTCGAGGGCGGTACCGCCGTCGCCGGGACGCAGCGCCAGCGCGCGTTCGAGCGCGCCGCGGCAACGGCCGGTGTCGCCCTGCCCCTGCAGCACCACGGCATACAGGCGCCAGGCGTCGAACGACTCCGGCGCCCGCTGCAGGGCCGCTTCGCAATCGGCGCGGGCCGCGACCGGCTGGCCCTGCTGCAGCGCCGCCCAGGCGCGACGCAGCAGCGCCGTCACCTCGGGAGATTGCATGTCAGTAGCCTGCCGCCTGGCCGTCCTTGCGCGATTCGCTGGCGCCGACGTAGCCGCCGTTGGGATTGACCATGATGGCCTGGTAGCCGCCGTACGGGCCGTCGGCGAAGCGCACCGAGTGACCCTTGCGCATCAGTGCGCGCACGGTCTCGTAGGAGTAGCCGGTTTCCAGGTCGAGCTCGCCGCCGTCGCTCATCACCGTCGCCTGCCCGGCCGGCTCGGTGCTGCCGTCGTGCTGGATGCGCGGCGCATCGCCGGCTTCCTGCAGGTTCATGCCGAAGTCGATCAGGTTGAGCAGGATCTGCACGTGGCCCTGCGGCTGCATCGCGCCACCCATCACGCCGAAACTCAGCCACGGCTTGCCGCCCTTGGTCACGAACGCCGGGATGATGGTGTGGAACGGGCGCTTGCCCGGCTCGAACGAATTGGGGTGGCCTTCCTTGAGCACGAACTGCTCGCCACGGTCCTGGAAGATGAAGCCCAGTCCCGGCGGTGCCATGCCGCTGCCCATGCCGCGATAGTTGGACTGGATCAGCGACACCATCATGCCGTCGGAATCGGCGACGGTCATGTAGATGGTGTCGCCCTCGTCGAGTTCCTTCGGCGTGGCCGGCTGGACTTCCCTGGCGGCCTTGTCCATCGAGATCAGCTTGCCGCGCTGGGCGGCGTAGTCCTTGGAGATCAGCTTCTTCACCGTCGATCCGGCGGACGCACCGACGAAAGCCGGATCGGCATACCAGCGCGCGCGATCGGCGAAGGCGAGCTTCTTGGCCTCGGCGAACAGGTGCACGTGCTCGGGGCTGCCGAAGCCGTAGGACTTCATGTCATAGGGCTCGAGCAGGTTGAGGATCTGCAGCGCGGCGATGCCCTGGCCATTGGGCGGCAGTTCCCAGACGTCGTAGCCGCGGTAGTCGGTGCTGACCGGCTCGACCCATTCGCCCTGGTGCGAAGCCATGTCGTCGTAGCTGAGGAAGCCGCCGTTGGCCTTGAAGTAGGCGTCGATGGTGCGGGCGATGTCGCCCTTGTAGAACGCATCGCGGCCGCCCTTGGCGATTTTCTCGAGGGTGTTGGCGAGGTTCGGGTTGCGCCACATCTCGCCGGTCTGCGGGCCGCGTCTTTTACCGGTACCGCCGCCGTCGATCGTGAACTGCTCGGTGAAGCCCGGCCACTTCGACAGCGTCGGCACGCTGCGACCCCAGTAATAGGCGATCACTTCGTGGACCGGATGGCCTTCGCGGGCATAGCGGATGGCCGGCGCAAGGTCGTCGGCGATAGGCTTGCGACCAAAGCGGCCATGCAGCGCGAACCAGGCATCGACCGCGCCGGGCACCGTCACCGGCAGCGGGCCATGCGGCGGGATGTCGGTCAGGCCGCGACGCTGGAACTCGGCCAGGGTCAGCGACTTGGGCGAACGGCCCGAGCCGTTGTAGCCGTACAGCTTCTTCGTCTTCGGATCCCAGACGATCGCGAACAGGTCACCGCCGACACCACTGCCGGTCGGCTCCATCAGGCCAAGCGCGGCGTTGGCGGCGATCGCGGCATCGACCGCGCTGCCACCGTTCTTCATCACGTCCAGCGCGATCTGCGTGGCCAGCGGATGCGAGGTCGCGGCGATCGCATGCGGGGCGTAGACCTCGCTGCGAGTGGCGAAGGGCTTGCCGGTGATGCGGTCGGCGCACATGGCGGAAAGAGGGAGGCTCAGGAGGACAGCGGTGAACAGCAGACGCATGCCGGGTGATCCGCATGGGAAAAACGCATCCTAGCGCGGGCCGCCGTGCTGGCGACCGTGCCGGTTTGCCCATTCGCGGCGGATACGGGGGCGGATGGGCTTCGCTTCCTTCGACTTCGCGGCTACGCCGCTACGCTCAGGACGAACGGGGCCTGGATAAACACCGTTCGTCCTGAGCGTAGCGCAGCGAAGTCGAAGGAAGGAATGACCCCGTCAGCGCGGGGTCACCCCATCAAGGCAAGGTCGGCGGATTGGCGGCCCAGGCGGCCTGCACTTCGGTCAGCGTGGCGCGCTCGTCTTCGCGCCACTCCGGCAGCAGGCGCGCGAACTGGCTCGCCGTGTTCCACTGCTGCGGCTCGGTGCGTACCGCCGCGGCATACCACTGCACGGCTTCGTCCTTGCGGCCCAGCGACCACAGCGCGATGGCGAAGGTCGGCGGAATCCACGAAGCAGTCACGCTGCGCGCTTCCAGCAGCGTGCGCCACTGCGCGAACGCGCCTTCGCTGTCGCCGGTGCGATACAGGTCCCAGCCGTAGTTCCAGATCACCGATCGCCACATGCCGTCGCTGCGATCGATCTGTCGCAGTGCGCGCGCATAGAGCTGGCGACCGAGGTCGGCGCGTCCGGCATCCATTGCCAGGTGCGCGAGCTGCGCGACCTCGGCCTTGGCGCGCGGGTTGCGCTCGACGGTCTTGGCGAGTTTTTCCATCGCCACGTCGCCGGTTTCGCGCACGGCGATCACCGGTTTGACGGTATTGGCATCGGCGGCGAAATAAAACTCGGCCGGCTTGGGCAAGGTTTGCGCCGACACGGCGCCGGTGGCGGCCAACAAGGCCGTCATGAGTAGGCTGCGAGCAAGCATGTGTGGGGTCCCCTGTAACGGGCCAATCCTAACCCGCAATTGGCGCGCCGCGTCACGCTCGGCGCGTGCGGTTGCGCCGATTGGCCGCCCCCCGGCAAGCCGGAGGGCAGCACTGGCAAAGCTGTGGGAGGGCCCCCGGTCCCGAAGGGCCAACCGGCCCTCGCGGCCCGGAGCCGCTCCCACACGGCGCCGGCAGGCCTCAGGGCAGCAGCGCGACCTCGTCCACGACCCACATCGGGTTGTACTCGCCCGAGGCGAAGATGAAGCACAGGTCGTGCTTGCCGGTGGTGGCCGGCAGCGTCGCCTGCAGGGTGGTCAGGCCGTCGGACTTGCGCGCCGGGGCCAGCGGCAGCGTCGCCACCGGCTTGCCCTCGCAACCGTCCAGGCGCACTTCCAGGGCACCGCCGGGGACAGTGGCCGGACGCGTGACCACCAGCTTGGCATCGCGCCACAACTGGAAGTTGTGCGGCAGCTGCCCGACCCGGACTTCCAGATGAGTCATGCCATCGAGTTCGGCGTCGTCGTAGACTCAGCACGGATCGAACACGTCGGCCAGCAGCAGGGCGCGCTCGCTGCCCTCGCCGGCGGCCGGCGCGTCGTCTTCCATGCGCAGCGCCAGGCCCTTCTTGCACGACTGCAGGACGTGGCTTCCACGCGAGCGCAGGCTGCGCAGGTCGACGGTGAACTTGCGCGGCGCGGCTACGGCGATGCCGTCGGCGAAGGCGTTGGCGGTGACGGTCGTCGGCACGGCCACGGTCAGCGGCTGGCTGTACGCCGGCGACGACGCCGTCGGTTCGCTGCCGTCCGTGGTGTAGCGGATTTCACCGAACTGGCTTTGGGTGGACAACGTCAGCGCGCCCTTGCCATCAGCCGCCGGGGCCGCGGCGAAGCGCACGGCGAAGGCGCTGTCGGAGGCCTGGAAACCGCTGGCGCGATAGCGCGCCATGTCCGGCACCATGCGCTGCAGGAAGTCCTGCCAATCGTGTCGGCTGGTCGGCGTCCAGACGTTCTCGGCCAATGCCGCCACGCGCGGGAATGCCGCGCGCTGCATGCGTTCGTTGGTGCGCTGGTGCTCGGTCCACAGGTTGGCCTGCGCGCCGAGCACGTGCTTGGCCTGCTCCGGATTGAGCTGCGCCGGGATGACGTTGTAGCTGTAGTACTGCTTCAGCGTGAACACGTCGAGGCGACCGGGGTTCTCGTCCGGCAACTCGCTCTGGATGTGGTCGAGGTACAGGTCCGGCGACGGCGCCAGCACCACGTCGTGGCCTGCGCGCGCCGCTTCGATCGCGCCGTCGGTGCCGCGCCACGACATCACGGTGGCATCGGCCGGCGGACCGCCTTCGAGGATCTCGTCCCAGCCGATCAGGCGGCGGTCGTGCGTTTCGATGTAGTTGCCAAGGCGCCCCATGAACCAGCTCTGCAGCTGCATCTCGTCCTTGAGCTTGAGCTCGCGGATCTTTGCCTGCACCGCCGCGGACTGCTGCCACTGGTCCTTCGCGGCCTCGTCGCCGCCGAGGTGGATGTACTTGCCGGGGAACAACGCCATCATCTCGTCGAGCACGTTCTCGAGGAAGGTGAAGGTGCCGTCTTCGGTGTTGAACAGCCAGGTGTGCACGCCCCAGTCGGGCGATACCGGCGGCGCCTTGCCCGTCACACCGAGTTCGGGATACGCGGCAATGGCGGCCTGCGCATGGCCGGGCAGGTCGAGCTCCGGGACGATGGTGATGTAACGATCGGCGGCGTACTTCACCACGTCGCGGATCTGGTCCTGGGTGTAGTAGCCGCAGTAGGGCTTCGGCTCACCCTTGGCATCGCGGCCGGCGGCACCGGCCGGGATGCGGCACCCGCCCACTTCGGTCAGCTTCGGGTACTTCTTGATCTCGATGCGCCAGCCCTGGTCATCGGTCAGATGCCAGTGGAAGGTGTTGATCTTGTGCAGCGCCAGCTGGTCGAGCAGCGCCTTGACCTCGTCGGTGCTGCGGAAATGGCGGGCGACGTCGAGCATCATGCCGCGCCACTGGAAGCGCGGTGCGTCCTCGATGCGCTGGGCGGCGATCGCGGCGGTGCCCTGCGCGCCATCGGCGGTGGCCAGCTGCCACAGCGTGACCGCGCCGTAGAACAGCCCGGCCGGCGCGCGCGCGGTGAGCTTCACGCCCTGGGTGGTGATGTCGAGCGTGTAGGCCTCGTCGCTGGGTAGCGACGCCTTGGGATCGACGGTGAGGGTGATCTTCGCCGAGGCATCGGTGCCGACAACAGGGGCAAAGCCGCGCGACTTCTGCAGGCGCGCGGCGAAATCATTGGCAATGCGGGTGGCCTCGGCGTCACCGCCGACCACCGCGATGCGCGTATCCGGAGAAAGCACGAAGCGGCCCTGGCCCGGTTCGACCTTGGCCGGGCGCGGGATGACCGGCGTTACGGCGGCGGACGTCGCTGCCGCGGGTGTGGTCTCGCCCACGGCGGGGGCGTTGGTGGCGTCGGGTCGCTGGCAGGCAGCCAGGCCGATGGCGAGGGTCATGGTTGCCACGGCGGTCAATGCGGATTGCGGCTTCATCGCGTCCTCTTCGTCTTCTTCTGGCTACGTCAGCTGTAGTGATCGTGCGGACGCCAGCTGCGAACTTCGAATCTCTGGATTCCAACAAACGGCGGGCCCGGAATGACCGGGCCCGCTGTTTTTACCTCATGGCGCGGACAACTGCGCCGTGATCAGTACTTGAACTGCAACGACAGTGCGTAGCGACGGCCGGTCAGGTAGCGGTTGGCCGGCTGGCTCTTGTCGCCGAAGTACTGGAAGTACTCCTCGTCGAGCAGGTTCTGCGCGTCGAAGTTGATCTGCCAGTTGTCGTTGAAGCGCCAGCCCAGGCTTGCACCGAGCGAACCGTAGGCGTCGACGCTGACCGGCGGTGCGCCGGACACGAAGCCACCTGCCAGATAGCTGCTGCGCCAATCGTAGGACAGACGCGCCGACAGCGGACCCTTCTCGTAGTACGGGCTGAAGGTGACCTGGTTTTCCGACTGGTACGGCAGGTCGTTGCCGGCGGCGGTCTCGCCATTGGCGTAGGTGTAGCTGGCGACCAGGCCGAAGCCGGTGTCGCCGTACGGCTGCTGGATGCTGAGGGTCACGCCCTCGACATTGCCGCTGCCGGCGTTACGCGGACGCTGGATGCTGTAATCGCAGAAGCCATCGGCCGAGCACAGTCCAGCCGCGACCAGGTTCTGGAACTGGGTCGGGATGCCGTCGTTCGGGTTCGGATCCACGTCGTCGCTGGTCGAGTTGAACTGGCGCTCGGTCAGGGCGTCGGTCTCGATGAAGTTGGCGATGTCCTTGTGGAAGAAGTTGATCGCCGCCAGTGCGCCTTCGTCGAAGTACCACTCGGCCGACAGGTTGAAGTTGGTCGACTCGTACGCATCCAGCTCGGCATTGCCACCCGAACCGGTCAGGGTGGTGTCGTTGAGGAAGATGTTGTTGGCCATCTGGTTGTACGGCGCCCAGGCAACGACCTTGGCGACGGCAAAACGCAGGACCACATCGTCGGTGGCGTCATAGATCAGGTTGACCGACGGCAGCCAGTAGTCATTGTCGCTCTTGCTGGTCTGCAGCCAGTCCGCCTGCGGCGGCAGCGTGATCGGATCGCCGCCCACGTTGAATGCCGTGCTTTCGATGTCCGACTGGACGTAGCGGATGCCGAGGTTGCCGCGCAGGTTGTCAGCCGAGAAATTGGCCTGGGCGTATGCGGCGGTGTTGGTCTGCTCGATCGAGTACGTGTTGTTGATGAAGCTGGCCGCATCCGGATTGGCGAAGTTCGGCGGGGCGTTCTTCACCCAGTTGATGACGTTGTCGCGACCGGCATAGATGTGGTTGCCGTGATCGCTCGAGAAGCCGTCGAAGCCGTCCATCGTGTCGGCGAAGCCAATCGTGCCGACCTGCGAGAGGTCGCCGACCGGCGGGATGCCGTAGACGTTGAGCGAGAAGTCTTCCTTGTGCTCGTGGCGACGCACGCCGGCCTGCACTTCATAGATCGCGCCGCCGGTGAACTTCTTGCTGAAGTCGAGCTGACCGTAGTTGTCTTCCGACTCGGTCTTGAAGATGCCGGTGTTGCCGAAGAAGCCGTCGGCGCGCCAGCGTGCCGGGTCACGTGCGGACGCCGGATCGTCGAAGGTGATGCCCTTGTTGATGTCCCAGCTGAAACCGCCGCGGTAGGCCGGCTCGATGAAGTACTGGACCAGGTCGTTGTCGGCCTTGCTCTGGCCGATCTGGCCGGACATGCCCCAGCCATCGCCGTCGTAGTCGAACGTCAGGTCCAGGCCCTTGGTGGTGGGCTCGGAAACGCGGGCGTTGTTGTCGTAGAACACGTTGCTGCCGGCGCCGGAATGACCGCTGGTGACGATGCCGTTGTTGCCTTCGGTCAGCTGGTCGACTTCGTCGGCGGTCAGCGTCAGGAAGTTGTACATCGACTGGTTGTAGTTATCGAACTGTTCCTTGATGTACAGCCCGCTCAGGTTGAACTCGAGGTCGTCGTTGGCCTTGAACTGCAGGTTGGCGGCGACGCTGTCGCGCTTGCGCTCCTGCTGGAACCATGCGGCGTTGATGAAGTTCGGAACCTGCGCATCCGGGCTCACCCCGGTCACGTTCTCGAAGGTCGAGGCGTCGACATAGCCGAAGATCTCGATGCCCTGGCGATCGACCTGCTCTTCGTAGTGCTGGGCGGCGACGTTGAAGCCGATGGTCTCGGCGTCGTTCTTCCAGCTATACAGGATCGAGCCGCTCGGCTTGCCTTCGCTGGCCTGGTCGCTGTAGTTGTAGCCAATGCTGCCGGCGATGCTGTTGGCATCCATGTCCAGCGGCTTGCGGGTGTGCATCATCACCGTGCCGCCGAGGCTGCCTTCCGGCAGGCGGGCTTCAGGCGACTTGAACACTTCCAGGCGGCCGATGATTTCCGAGGCGATCTGGGTCTGGTCGAAGCCGCGGTTGGGCTGCTCGCCGAACAACCAGATCGACTGTGCCACCGGGTGGCCGTCGAGGAAGGTCAGGTTGAGGCTGGGATCGGTGCCGTCGATGCTGACGCGCTCGCCCTGGCCGAAGCGGCGGTCGATGGTGACGCCCGGGATCTGCATCATCGCTTCGGCGACGTTGGTGTTCGGGAAGTCACCGATGTCCTCGGCGGTCAGCGCTTCGACGACGGCGTCGGCGCTGCGCTTGGTGTCGAGCGACTTCATCAGGCTGGCGCGGATGCCGGTGACGACGACCGCGTCGATGTCGGTGGCCTCCTGCGAGGAGGCCGGTGCCTGCTGGTCGGCGCTGGACGTGCTGGTCTGCTGTGCGGCGGCGCTGCCGGCGATGCTCAGCGCAAGGACGATACTGGCCGATAGTGCTGTTTTGCGGACTTTCATTGCTCTCCCTCCCACGGGCTGTGTGCGACTCCGCTATGCCGTTTCTTGCGTCGGCGTTACGGAGCCAGTTTTCTGGTCCGCGCCCGGCGTGTGCCGCGACCCGGATCCGTTGTCCTGAAACTGCTGTTTCGTGCCTGGTTCATTCGCCTGCCTGCAGCGACGAGTGCTCGAGATACCAGCTGGCCGCGCCGATGACGCCAAGGCGCTCGTTGTCGATCAGCCGCACCGGTACGCGCTCGAGCGCGGCATGCATCACGCCTTTGTCGAGCAGGCGTGCATGGAACTGGCTTTGCGGCAGGAAGTCCTTCAGCCGCGGCAGGATGCCGCCGGCGATGAACACCGCCTTGGCGCTGCTGACGGTGATCAGGTCGCCGATCACGCTGCCCAGCAGGGCGCAGAAAGTCATCACGGCCTCGCGTGCGGGCACGTCGCCCTGGCGCGCGGCCTCGGTGATCGCGGCCGGGGCGCGCAGGCTCGGCTCGATGCCGTCGATGGCGCAGATCGCCTCGTACAGGTGCACCAGGCCGGGGCCGGAAACGAAGCGCTCGGTCGGCACATGCGTCTGGCCACGCTGGCGCGCCCAGTCGAGCATCGCCGCTTCGCGGGCGTTGCCCGGGGCGAAGGCGGTGTGGCCGGCTTCGGTCGGCAGCACCACGGTGCCACCGCGATGCGGGATGCGGATCGCTGCGCCCAGGCCGGTGCCCGGGCCCACCACCAGCACCGGGCCGGCGGAGGCGTCGCTGACGCCCGGGGTGAGCAGCAGCGAGTCGCCCGGATCCATGCACTGCGCGGCGTGCGCGGCGGCCTGGAAGTCGTTGATGTACTGCAGCTCGCTCAGGTGCAGCTCGCTGCGCAGCTGCGACAGCGAAATGCGCCACGGCAGGTTGGAATTGATGACCGCGTCGTCGAGGACGACGCCGGCGCTGGCGATGGCGACCCGGTCGATGCCGGCGCAGGCGCTGTTGCCGGCGATGAAGTCGGCCAGGATCGCGGCCAGGCTCGGGTAGTCGGCGCAGACGTACTTGCGGTGCGCCAGGACCACCACGTGCGATTCGTCGGAACCACCGGCGCGGACCAGGCCGACGCGGGTGTGGGTGCCACCGACGTCGGCGGCGATGAAGCGGGTATCGGGATGCACGAGCGTAGGCACGGCGCTCACCCGCGGCCGGCGCGCATGGGCTGCGCGCTCACGAGAGGGCATGACTGGCTTGGCGTTTCCTTCGAATCCCACTGCATGTTCCCTCCGCTGGCGCCGGTTCCCCACCGGCACGGGCCGAATTTGGCTCGCCTCTGACAACGTTGTCAACAGAAAGTTACGAAATTGTCAGAAAGGCCGGAATCCGGGCGCCGACGGGGTCGATTTTTGCTGCGACGCAGCAAGGCGTGACCATGGGACTGACCCTGAAACCCTTATAGGAAGGGGCCTCTAGCGTGGCGTCCCGACTTGTGACAACGTTGGCCGACGGATGTCGCATGAGTCATCGTGCGACATTGACCGCATTCCTTGGGAGGGGAACCAATGTCCACCACCATCGCCACCGGCTCGCGCAGCCACTACGGCTCGATCGCGATCATCGGCGCGCTGTTCTTCATCTTCGGCTTCGTCACCTGGCTCAACGGCCCGCTGATCTCGTTCGCCAGGCTCGCCTTCAACGTCAGCGAAGCGCTGGCGTTCCTGATTCCGTTCGCCTTCTACATTTCGTACTTCGTGCTGGCATTGCCGTCTTCGATGATCCTGAAGAAGACCGGCATGAAGAAGGGCATGGCGCTGGGCCTGTTCCTGATGGCCGTAGGCGCGGTGGTGTTCGGCCAGTACACGACGGCGCGGGTCTACGGCGGCGCGGTGACCGGCATCTTCATCATCGGTGCCGGCCTGGCGATCCTGCAGACCGCCTCCAACCCCTACATCAGCATCCTCGGCCCGATCGAGGGCGCGGCCCAGCGCATCGCGGTGATGGGCATCTGCAACAAGGTCGCCGGCATCCTCGCCCCGCTCGTCATCGGCACGCTGGTGATGCACGGCATGGGCGACCTCGCCGCGCAGGTCGAAGGCGCCGATGCGGCGACCAGGGAGCAGCTGCTCAACGAGTTCGCCGCGCGCATCCACGACCCGTACATGCTGATGGCCGGGCTGCTGGCCCTGCTGGCGGTTGCGATCCTGTTTTCGCCGCTGCCGGAGATCCGCCCGGAAGACGTCAACTCCGAAGGCGACAGCGGCAGGCTCGGCGGCAAGAAGAGCCTGTTCCAGTTCCCGCACGTGTGGCTCGGCGCGCTGTGCATCTTCGTCTACGTCGGCGTGGAAGTGATGGCCGGCGACGCGATCGGCACCTACGGCGAGGGCTTCGGCCTGCCGCTGGACAAGACCAAGTTCTTCACTTCGCTGACGCTCGGCGGGATGCTGCTGGGCTACCTGATCGGCCTGGTCGCGATTCCGCGCTTCATCTCGCAGGAGCGCTACCTGTCGCTCTCGGCGATCCTGGGCGTGCTGCTCGCCGTCGGTGCGTTCCTGACCACCGGCTACGTTTCGGTCGGCTTCGTCGCCGCGCTGGGATTCGCCAACGCGATGATGTGGCCGGCAATCTTCCCGCTGGCGATCCAGGGCCTGGGCCGGCTCACCGAATATGGGTCTGCGCTGCTGATCATGGGCATTTCCGGCGGCGCGGTGATTCCGCAGCTGTTCGTGCACTTCAAGCAGCAGCACGACTTCCAGCTCGTGTTCGTGCTGCTGATGGTGCCGTGCTACCTGTACATCCTGTACTTCGCGCTGCGCGGGCACAGCGTTGGCCATGCTCCCGCCGTCGCCAGCGGTGCGCCGGCTTCGCAGCGCGGCTGACCATCCGTGCGACCAGTCCACACGCCACCGGATGCTGTTGGCGACGCAGGAAATTCGATTCACATCACCTGCGCTGGTGGGTAGGCTAGTCGTCTTTACGCCGCGTCACACGACGCGGCGGTTCCACCGGCGGCAACTCCGCCGGAACCACGCGAGGCTTCGGTGCGCAGACCCACGATAAAAGACGTCGCAGAGCGCGCCGAGGTGTCGCTCAAGACCGTCTCGCGCGTCATCAACGACGAACCCAGCGTGCAGGCGAGCACCCGTGCCCGCGTGCAGCGCGCCATCGACGACCTGGGCTACCAGCCCGACCCGTCGGCACGCAGCCTGCGCAGCGCGCAGAACTATGCGCTCGGCCTGGTCTACGACAACCCCAATCCCTATTACGTCATCGCGGTGCAGAACGGCGTGCTGTCGGTCTGCCGCGAGACCGGCTACGGCCTGCAGATCCACCCCTGCGATTCGTCCTCGCCCAACCTCGCCAGCGAGCTGATCGACCTGGTCCAGCATTCGCGCCTGGCCGGTCTGGTACTGGCCCCGCCGATGTCCGAGCGCAACGAACTGGTGACCGAGCTGGTCGCCCACGGCGTGCGCCTGGTCCGGATCGTGTCGGCGGCCGCCGACCCGCAGGACGGCAGCGCCTGCGTCTACGTCGATGACAAGGACGCGGCCTACGAGATCACCGAGCACCTGATCCAGCTCGGCCACAGCCGCATCGGTTTCCTCTGGGGCGGCAAGTCGCACGGCTCGTCCTGGGAGCGCTACAAGGGCTACGAGGAAGCGCTGCACGAGTACGGCTTCACGCTCGACCCGGAGCTGGTGGTCGAGGGCGACTACTCCTTCGACGACGGCTTCCGCGGCGCCCGCCGCCTGTTCGCGCTGGCCGACCGGCCGACCGCGATCTTCGGCAGCAACGACGAGATCGCCGCCGGCGTGCTGGCGGCAGCCAAGTCCAGCGGCATGAACGTGCCTTACGACCTGTCGATCGCCGGCTTCGAGGACAGCCCGTTCTCCAAGCAGAGCTGGCCGGCGCTGACCACGGCCAAGCAGGCGACGCAGGAAATCGCCCGCCACGCCGCGCACCGCCTGCTGCAGGAAATCCGCGAGCACGCACCGAGCCGGCCGCTGCCCAACGAGGGTTTCAGCCCCGAGCTGGTGGTGCGCGGTTCGACCGCGCCGCCGCGTCCGAAGGCCTGACACCGCAGGCCTCGCACCAGGCCTCGCACCGTCATCCCGGCGAAAGCCGGGATCCATTTGCGCTCGCTCAAGCGTCGGCCATCACCTGCCTTTATCGCGCCATCGCGCAGGCTGCTGCGGCCACGATTCCTCGCCCGAGGGGAGCTTCGCATGTCGGCCCTGCCCACCGCCCCGCCTGCGCCCGATGCCTTGAAGGATCCGGCGCTGGTCCCGCTGTTCGAGCAGGACCGCACCCTGGTCAAACTCGGCCGCGGCATCCGCGTGCTCAAGGCCATCGACTGGCCGATGGAGCTGGAGGATCGCTTCTTGGCCGGCTGGCGGGTCGGCCGTCCCGAATTGCCGGAACCGACCACGCAGCCGCAGCCGATGGAAGCGGAAATCGAAGGCCTCGACGACCTGCTCGGCCGCATCGACCGCGGCCATCCGCTGGGCATGTGGCTGTACAAGTCGGCCTGGAGCTATCGCGTCGCCGCGCAGATGCTCGGCGCGATCGGCACGCCCGAGTACACCCGTTGCTCGGCCCTGCTCTACGGCCGCCCCGACCATCTCTATCCGAACCAGGAATCGACCAATGCCGACGTAGCCCGCGAGTTGCTGCGCGTAACCGACGAGCTGATCAACGACCGCCTGCTGCCGGAGATACCGGTCGACATCGAGGCGCCGGAGTTCGCCCGGCGCCTGCGCGAGCGCATCGATCCGTTCTTCACCCACGACAAGGTCGAGGTCGTGCTCGATCCGAACCTGGCCTCCAAGGCCACCGCCGGCAGCAAGCGGGTGACGCTGCGGGCGACGGCGATGTTTTCCGAGCGCGACCTGGAACAGCTGATCCAGCACGAAGCCTTCATCCACACGTTGACCGCGCTCAACGGCAAGCACCAGCCCTACCTGACATCGCTGGGTTGCGGCGCACCGCGAACCACCCGTGCCCAGGAAGGGCTGGCGACGTTCTCCGAGATCATCACCGGTGCGATCGATATCGCGCGGCTGCGCCGCGTCGCGCTGCGCGTGGTGATGGTCGAACAGGCGCTCAAGGGCGCCGATTTCATCGAGGTCTTCCGCGGCTTCCTCGATGCCGGGCAGAGCGATGTCGAGAGTTACCGCAGCGCGGCACGCATCTTCCGCGGCGGCAATGTGCGCGGCCTGGTCTGCTTCACCAAGGACGGCGCCTACCTGGAAGGCGTGCTGCGGATCTACGCCTTCATCTGCAAGGCCCTGCACGAAGGCCGCGGCGAACTGCTGCCGCTGCTGTTCTGCGGACGCGTGACCGTCGCCGACACGGTGGTGCTGGAGCCCTACCGCAACAACGGCCTGATCGTGCCGCCGCGCTACCTGCCACCGTGGGCGCGCGACCCGCAGCGGGTGCTGTCGGTGATGGCGTTCTCCATGGTGGTGCAGCGCCTGCGCCTGGAGCATCTGACGCTGCAACGCTTCGTCGACGCCGAAGCCGAGACGGTCGAGGAATCGGGCATCGGCGGCTGATCCCGCGCAGCAATCGCATCCGCGGCCCCGCCGATGGGCGCGTCGTCACGCTGCATTCGGGCGAGAGCGGGGACAAGCCCCTGCTGTTCTTCCAGACGCTGCGTCCGCTCCCCGTCGGGGCCAGGTAACCCATGGCCTTGTCCGCCACCGGCCGGCGTTATTGGTCTCGACCGGCCCGATCTGCAGCCCGCGCATCCAGCGACGGGAAATCCCCGGTTCCGGCATCGAAGGACGGTGCCGCGCATCGCGGTCCGCCCGGTTACCGGCCCCGGGGTGGACGGGTTGACCAGGCCGGCACCCCGAACTGCGAGTGACCACTCCGGTTGCGTCCATGCGTGCAGGCATGCCCTGAGATCGGATCTTCGCGCTCGCGGTGAGCCACGGAGACTCCCTCATGAAAGCCATCATCGTGCCGGCCATGTGCCTGGTCGGATTCGCGTGCGCAAGTTTGTTTGCTTCGGTCGCCTGCGCGCAGGACATGGCCACGACCGCAGGCAAGAACGTCAAGGTCCTGCTCGACAACGAGAAGGTGCGCGTGCTGGAACTGAACATGCCACCCGGCGCCAGCACCGGCTTGCACTCCCACGGCGACAACGTCGTCTATTTCGTCACCGGCGGCACGGCGACGCAGGTCACCAATGGCGAGTCCAAGACCATGACCCGCAAGCCCGGCGAAGCGATCTGGAGCGGCCCGGTCACGCACGACACCACCAACTCCGGCAAGACCGCGGTCAAGACGGTGGTGATCGAGCTCAAGTAGTGTTTGCGGCAACGGCTGTCGAAAGCAGGAAGGGAGCCCGATGGCTCCCTTCCGTGCTTTTGAATGGACGGCTGCCGTCAGCGCGTCACTTCCAGCGGCGGTTTCTTCCAGCTGCGATCGACCACCGCCGGTGCCGGGCTGTAGTTGCGCAGGATCGCGTAGAACGGCCCGTTCGGCGCCGGCAGCCAGTTGGCTTCCTTGTCCTTGCCGGGAGAGGCGTGCTGCAGGTACAGCGTCAGGCCGCCGTCGGCATCGCGCTTGAGCCTGGGCAGCATCGGCGAGTTGATCAGGTAACGGTTGATCGGATTGTCGATCAGCAGCTTGCTCTTGCCGTCGTACATGGTGATCGACCAGAAGGCATTGGTCGGCGGCAGGGCATCCTTGCCGAAGTGCAGCGTGTAATCGTGCCTGGAGGCATCCAGCGGTGCGCCCTTGGCGTCGACGAAATAGCTCAGGTAATCGGCTTCCGAGCCGGAGTTGCCGTAGATGCCGAGCTTGGCGCCGGCAAAGCGGTAGAGGCTGTTGCCCTTGAGGAAGTCGCGCGTGCCGAACAGATCGGCGCTGGATACCTGCTCGGTGTTGATCCTGGTGGCGGTGAACTCCTGCAGGTCCTTGTCGGCATCGGCGATACCGTCGAGGAGGGCCTGGCGCGTCTGCGGCGACAGCGCCGCTTCGTCGAACGGTTGGCCCGGGGCGACGCCGATCGTTTCGAACCGCTTGCGCGCGTCGGCGTCGGCCGGATTGGGCGGCATGAACTGCAGCAGGAAGTTGAGGTAGCCGAAGAAGCCCAGGCTGTTGGCCTTGGCCGCGTCGTATGCCGGGAATTCGATCTTCGGCGCCGATGCCGGTGCCGGCGTGCCGAGGAACTGGCTGAGCGGCTGGGCCGTGTACTGGGCTTGCAGCTTCTTCACGTTGGCCAGGTCGTCCGGTGCGAACAGCTGCGTGCGGAACAGGGCATAGGCGAACTGCGTCTCGGCCGGGAATACCTTGTCGATTCCCTTGGGCGTCTCACCCTTCCAGTCGGGACCGGCGATCAGGTACTTGCCGGCTTTGCCCTGCGTCAGCGCCTTGTTGATGTAGGCGAAGTTGTGGGTGTACATGTCGATCAGCTGGACCGAGAAGTAGCGCTTCCCGCCCAGTGCCGGGATCGTGATCACCACCGGTTCGGCACGCAGGTCCATCCACAGGAACGAGTAAGGCGTGTCCGAGTTCGGCGTGATGATCGCCGTGTCCTTGGGCGTCGCGACGCTGGCGGCGCTTCCGATCTGGTTGAACGGCGCGTGGAAGTCGGGACCCTTGGCGTCGATGGCCTGCGCGTACATCGACTTGTAGCTTTCCACGATCGGGAAGCCCCAGATGTAGGCGTCCTTGGCGATGGCGCGGGCTTCGGTGGCCTGATCGGCCTGGCCTGCTGCCGCGGGCTGCTCAGCCGTAGGTGTTGCCGGCGGCGTTTCGGGCTTGCAGGCGGGCAGCGCCAGCGACAGGGCGACTGCGACGAGCAATGCGGACAGTCGGACGCCCGACAAGGAATGCTTCATGGCACGGCCCCACGCTTCGACGGTGGGGCGATGCTAGGACGGACTCTGTGTGCGCGCCCTTCACGCTTTGCTTTCGCGGCTCAGGCGCGCAGCAGCGTCGCCGCGCGGGCCAGCGCTTCGATCGCGCCCCATTCTTCAGCCGCCACCAGACGCGACGGCGTGATCCACGAGCCGCCGACGCAGGCGACATTCGGCGTGGCGAGGTAATCGCGGGCGTTGTGCGCGCCGATGCCGCCGGTCGCGCAGAAGCGGATCTCCGGCAACGGGCCGTGCAGCGAACGCAGCGCCGCGGCGCCGCCTGCGGCTTCGGCCGGGAAGAATTTCTGGAAGATGAAGCCGTGCTCGGAGAGCGTCATCGCCTCGCTCGCGGTGGCCGCACCCGGCAGCCACGGCAGCGGCGAATCCTTGGCCGCGGCGATCAGGTCCGGCGTCGAGCCCGGCGAGACGGCGAAGCGCGCGCCGGCCTGTTGCGCATCGAGCAGGTCCTGCGGCTTGCGCACCGTGCCGACGCCGACGATCGCGCCTTCCACTTCGTTGGCGATCGCGCGCACTGCATCGAGTGCCGCGCGCGTGCGCAGCGTGATCTCGATCGCGGGGATACCGCCGGCGACCAGCGCGCGCGCCATTGACACGGCGTGGCGGGCGTCCTCGATCACCACCACCGGCATGACCGGGGCTACGTGCAGTACGGATTCAAGCAGACCCATCTATGAGTTCTCCAGGTATGAATTCATCGTCGTTCCCGCGAAGGCCGGCTCTTTCAAGCGGCGCTCCCCAGTGTCTTTGCTCAGGCAACGCCGAAGATCCCGCCACCCAGGTCAGCCGTCGCCGCCGCATTGCGGAACACCGCAAACAGCTCGCGCCCCATGCCGACATGGCTGGACGACAGATCGGCGCTGGCGTGCTCGCGCAGCTTCCATTCGTCCGCCGCCACCAGTACTTCGAGCTTGCCGTTGCGCGCGTCGACGCGAACCACGTCGCCATCGCGCAGTAGGCCGATGTCGCCACCACACGCCGCCTCGGGGCTGACATGGATCGCCGCAGGCACTTGGCCCGACGCGCCGGACATGCGCCCGTCCGTTACCAGTGCAACGCGGTGGCCGCGCTTCTGCAACACGGCGAGCGTCGGCGTGAGCTGATGCAGCTCCGGCATGCCGTTCGCACGCGGCCCCTGGAAGCGCACCACGACGACCACGTCGCGGTCGAGTTCGCCGCGCTCGAATGCGTGCTTGACTTGGCCCTGTTCGGAGAAGACGCGACACGGCGCTTCGACGACCCAGCGATCCTCCGGAACCGCCGAGACCTTGATCGCGGCCGTGCCGAGCGGGCCATGCAGCACGCGCAAGCCGCCGTCGGCACGGAACGGGTCGGCAACCGGACGCAGGACCGTGGGATCGCCGCTGCGTCCGGTCGCCGGCACGTATTCGACCTGCTGGTCCGGCGCCAGCCTGGCTTCGACGCGATAGCGCGCCAGGCCGGGGCCGGCAATGGTTTCGACGTCGCCGTGCGCAAGCCCGGCATCGAGCAGCTCGCCGATCAGGAAGGCAAGCCCGCCAGCGGCGTGGAAATGGTTCACGTCGGCGCTGCCGTTGGGATACACGCGCGCCAGCAGCGGCACCACCGAGGACAACGCATCGAAGTCTTCCAGGCGCAGCTCGATGCCGGCCGCCGCGGCAATCGCGATGAGGTGCAGCAGGTGGTTGGTCGAGCCGCCGGTCGCGTGCAGGCCGACGACGCCGTTGACGATGGCGCGCTCGTCGATGATGCGGCCGACCGGGCGATAGTCGTCGCCGAGCGCGGTGATCTGCGCGGCGCGGCGCGCGGCCTGCGCGGTCAGCGCATCGCGCAGCGGGTTGTCCGGGTTGATGAAGCTGGCGCCGGGCAGGTGCAGGCCCATCAGCTCCATCAGCATCTGGTTGGAGTTGGCGGTGCCGTAGAAGGTGCAGGTGCCGGCGCCGTGGTAGCTCTGCGCTTCCGCCTCGAGCAGTTCCTCTCGCGTGGCTTCGCCGACGGCATAGCGCTGGCGCACGCGCGACTTCTCATCGTTGGGCAGGCCCGAGGTCATCGGCCCGGCCGGGACGAAGATCGCCGGCAGGTGGCCGAAGCTCAATGCGCCGATCAGCAGGCCCGGCACGATCTTGTCGCACACGCCCAGGTACAGCGCGGCGTCGAACATGTCGTGCGAGAGCGACACCGCTGTGGACAGCGCGATCACTTCGCGCGAGAACAGCGACAGCTCCATGCCGGCGCGGCCCTGGGTGACGCCGTCGCACATCGCCGGCACGCCGCCGGCAACCTGCGCGGTCGCACCGACGCTGCGCGCTGCCTGCTTGAGCAGGAAGGGAAACCGCTCCAGCGGCTGGTGCGCCGAGAGCATGTCGTTGTAGGCGTTGACGATGCCCAGGTTCGGCGCCTGGCCGCTGCGCAATGCGGCCTTGTCGCTGGCGGAGCACGCGGCGAAACCGTGGGCGAGATTGCCGCACGACAGCGTGGCGCGATGCGGTCCGCGCCCGGCGGCGGCATCGATGCGCGCCAGGTAGGCGGCGCGGCGATCGCGGCTGCGCTCGACGATACGTTGGGTGACTTCGGCAACTACGGGGTGCAGGGCAGACATGGACTTCGATTCCCGGGGTCAGTCCTTTCAAGGACTCCAGAACAGCATCGGCACCACCGGCGCACCGGAAAGCACCGAACGGATCGGCAGCTTCGAACGCGGATCGCATGCGGCGCCATCCAGCACGCCACGCTTCTTCGCGCCTTCGATATGCAGGTACAGCGACGGCGCGGTGAAGATCGCGCTCAGCGTCAGCGTGATCCGCGGCTCCGGCGCCGAGGCGCTGCGAACCGCCAGCACCGGCGCACGGCCGGTGGGCTGGAGGCCGATGTCGCGTCGCTGCAGATCCGGGAACAGCGATGCGACGTGACCGTCCTCGCCCATGCCCAGCACCACCACGTCGAGCGGCAACGCCTCGTTGGCGACCTGCGTCAGCACCGGCAGCAATGCGCTTTCCGGGGTTTCGGTCGGGCGTCGCAGCGGCAGCAGTTGTGCCTGCGTGGCGTCGCCCTGGAACAGCGTCTCGCGCAGCAGGCGCTCGTTGGAGCGCGGGTGGTCGGGCGCAACCCAGCGATCGTCGACCGGCACCACGGTGACGTGCGCCCAGTCCAGCGTCTGCTTCGACAGCTCGATCAGGAAAGCGCGCGGCGTGGTGCCGCCGGATACCGCCAGGCGGGCATGGCCGCGTCGGGCGATGGCCGCGCGCAGGTCGGCGGCGACCGCCTCGGCCAGCGCCACGGCGAGATCGGCACGGTCATCGAAGAGGTGCTCGCGCAGCGGCAGGGGATCCGGGGTCAGCACGGTGAATCGCTCCGCATGGATTCGTTGAGCCTGCGCGCCGGATGGCGGTGCGGCTTTCAGAGGGTCAGACAGCGTCTTCATGCCAGGTCCTTCCGTCGCGCTCGATCAGCGCTACTGCCGCACTCGGGCCCCAACTGCCGGCGGTATAGGCCTTGGGCGCGTCGGCGCTGGCCTCCCACGCGGCGCGGATCGGATCTATCCAGGCCCACGCCGCTTCGACTTCGTCGCGGCGCATGAACAGCATCGGGTTGCCGCGCACGACGTCCATCAGCAGGCGCTCGTAGGCTTCCGGCTGGCGGCCGCCGAAAGTCTCGGCGAAGCTCAGGTCCATCGGCACGCGACGCAGGCGCAGACCACCCGGGCCGGGCACCTTGTTCATCAGCCACAGCTTCACGCCCTCGTCGGGCTGCAGGCGGATCACCAGCTGGTTCGGGTAGATCGGTTCGGCCAGCTCGCCGAAGATCGAGTGCGGCACCTGGCGGAAGGTGACCACGATCTCCGACATGCGATCGGTCAGGCGCTTGCCGGTGCGCAGGTAGAACGGCACGCCGGCCCAGCGCCAGTTGCGCACTTCGGCCTTGAGGGCGACGAAGGTTTCGGTGCGCGAATCGTTGCGGCCCAGCTCTTCGAGGTAGCCCGGCACCGGACGGCCTTCGACGGCGCCGGCACGGTACTGGCCACGCACCGTCAGCTGCGAAGTCGCGCCGTTCTCGATCGGGCTCAGCGAGCGCAACACCTTCAGCTTCTCGTCGCGGATCGCATCGGCGGCAAGCGACGACGGCGGTTCCATCGCCACCAGGCACAGCAGCTGCAGGATGTGGTTCTGGACCATGTCGCGCAGCGCGCCGGACTTGTCGTAGTAGCTGGCTCGACGCTCCAGGCCGACGGTCTCGGCCACGGTGATCTGCACGTGGTCGATGTGCTCGGCCTTCCACAACGGCTCGAACAGGGCATTGCCGAATCGCAGCGCGATAAGGTTCTGCACCGTTTCCTTGCCGAGGTAATGGTCGATTCGATAGATCTGCGATTCGTCGAAGACCTTGCCGAGTGCATCGTTGATGGCCACCGCGCTGGCGCGGTCGTGGCCGATCGGCTTTTCCACCACCACGCGGGTGTTGGCACCGGTCAGGCCATGCGCCTGCAGGCGGGCGCCGACGCTGCCGAACAGGTCCGGGCCGACGGCGAGGTAGAACACGCGGACCCGCGACTCGTCGGACAGCTCGCCCGCCAGTTCCGCCCAGCCGGTGTCGGCGCTGAGGTCGATGCGGCGATAGCCGAGCATCTCCAGGAACGGTTCCAGTGCCGCCGGCGAACGCGGGTCGTCGGCGAGGGTCTTCTGCAGAGCCTCGCGGACGCGTTCGCGGTAGGCCTCGTCGCCGAGGGTGTCGCGGGCGAGACCGAGGATCCGGGTGCCGGCGACGATCTGGCCGTCGACATAGCGGTGGAACAGGGCCGGCAGCAGCTTGCGCAGGGCCAGGTCGCCCGTGCCGCCGAAGATGATCAGATCGAAGGGCGCCATCGGCGCGATGGAGGGGCTCACGGGACGCTCCGCGCGGAGGGGGTGGGGGTTGTCAAAGAGAACCAGACCAGAACCATACCAGTGACGATACCAGTCAAATACCAGGTCCGCAAACCCCCGACTTTAGTCGAGTCCTGAATACGTATTCGGGGGCGGGTTGCCGTCATTGGTATCTCACTGGTATCTTTTGTCCATGCAGGACTATCTCGTCAACGAGTTCAGCCGCCAGGCCGATGCGCGACGCGCGCCGGCCTACCAGCACCTGCGCCGGACCCTGCAGCACGCCATCGAGAACGGCGAACTGACCGCCGGCCAGGCCCTGCCGAGCGAGCGCGAGCTGAGCAAGCTGCTCGACCTGTCGCGGGTCACCGTGCGCAAGGCCATTGCCGGCCTGGTCGGCGATGGCCTGCTGATGCAGCGCCAGGGCGCCGGCACCTTCGTCGCCGAGCGCATCGTCAAATCCTTCTCCAAGCTCACCAGCTTCACCGACGACCTGCGCGCGCGTGGCCTGGACCCGACCTCGCGCTTCCTCGAGCGCAGCGTCGGCGAGGTCACGCCCGACGAGGCGATGGCGCTGAACCTGTCGCCGGGCGCCCAGGTCGTTCGCTATTACCGCCTGCGCATCGCCGACGACATCGTGCTGGCGCTCGAACGCACCGTCGTTCCGCAGTCGGTACTGGCCGACCCGAGCCTGGTCGAGAACTCGCTGTACGAGGCTTTCACCAAGCTCGGCCTGCGCCCGACCCGTGCGCTGCAGCGCTTGCGCGCGATCGCCTTCGACGCCGAGCAGGCGCGGCTGATGAACCTGGCCGAGGGCAGCCCCGGCCTTTTCATCGAGCGCCGCACCTTCCTTGATGACGGCCGCATCGTTGAATACACGCGTTCGTTCTACCGCGGCGATGCTTACGATTTCGTTGCCGAGTTGCAGAGCGAATGAGCGCCGGCGACCCGACCCCTCTCTCCACCCGCCATTCCCGCGCAGTCGGAAGTGGCGGTTTTTTCTTCTCCAGGACCACCGCATGATCGCCCCCACCGCGACCAGGATGTACGCCGAAGCGCAGCAGACCGCTGACGTCGTTGCCGGCCAGTTTGCCGCCAATGCCAGCATCATCGACGCACTTGTCGCCCGGCTGAAGCAGGATCCGCCGCGTTTCATCGTCACCTGCGCACGCGGCAGCTCCGACCACGCCGCCACCTACGGCAAGTACCTGTTCGAGACCACGCTCGGCCTGATCACCGCTTCGGCCTCGCCCTCGGTCGGCTCGGTCTATGCCATCCAGCCGCACATGGAAGGCGCGCTGTTCGTGGCGATCTCGCAGTCGGGCAAGAGCCCGGACCTGGTCCGCAATGCCGAGATCGCCAAGGCCGCCGGCGCGCTCGTCGTGGCCCTGGTCAATGTCGAGGACTCGCCGCTGGCGAAGATCGCCGACACCGTGATCCCGCTGCGCGCCGGCCCGGAAACCAGCGTCGCGGCGACCAAGAGCTACCTGTCCTCGCTGGCCGCGCTGCTGCAGCTGACCGCACGCTGGAGCGGCGACGCCGCGCTGCTCAAGGCCACCGAAGAACTGCCGGCGGCCCTTCGCGCCGCCTGGGCGCAGGACTGGTCGCCGCTGGTCGAAGGCCTGAAGGATGCGCACAACCTGTTCGTGGTCGGTCGCGGCCTCGGCCTCGGCGCGGCCCAGGAAGCGGCGCTGAAGTTCAAGGAAACCTGCGGCCTGCACGCCGAGGCGTTCTCCTCGGCCGAGGTCAAGCACGGCCCGATGGCGATCGTTGGCCCCGGCTTCCCGGTGCTGGCGTTTGCCCAGGATGACGACACCGGCGCCGGCACCGTGGCGGTGGTGGAGGAGTTCCACAAGCGCGGCGCACCGGTCTGGCTGGCACGTCCGGGCGAGCATCGCGACGATGCCCTGCCGATGCCGGCCTCGCCGCATCCGGCCTGCACGCCGCTGCTGGCGGTGCAGAGCTTCTACAAGGCGGTCAATGCACTGGCCGTGGCGCGCGGGCACAACCCCGACGTGCCGCCGCACCTCAACAAGGTCACCGAGACGGTGTGACGCGATGACCACCACCACTGCCTTCCACAACGGCCACGTCCTCACCGACCACGGCTTCGAGACCGACGTCTGCGTGATCGTGGAAGACGGCCACATCGTCGCCGTGCTGCCCGGCCAGGCGCCCAAGGGCGCAACGGTCGTGGATCTCGCCGGCGGCTACCTGGTGCCGGGATTCATCGACACCCAGGTCAACGGTGGCGGCGACGTGCTGTTCAACGACGAGCCGACCGTGGCGGGCCTGCGCACCATTGCCAGCGCGCACCGCAAGTACGGCACCACCGGCATGATGCCGACGCTGATCAGCGACGACACCGAGGTGATGGCGCGCGCCATCGCGGCCACTCGCGAGGCGATCGCGCAGGGCGTGCCGGGCATCCTCGGCATCCACCTCGAAGGCCCGTACCTCAATGCCGCGCGCAAGGGCGTGCACGACCCGGCCAAGTTCCACACTCCGGACCAGGACGAACTCGACCTGGTCGCCTCGCTCGGCAACGGCCGCACGATGCTGACCCTGGCGCCGGAGCGCTTCTCTGCCGACACGCTGCGCGAGTTGGCCGCGCGGCGCCTGATCCTCTGCGCCGGTCATACCGCCGCCACCTACGAACAGATGCGCGACGGCTTCAGCGCCGGCATCCGCGGCGTCACCCACCTGTTCAACGCGATGACGCCGATGAACAGTCGCGAACCCGGCGGGGTCGGCGCCGCACTCGAGAACAAGTACACCTGGTGCGGCCTGATCGTGGATGGCTACCACGTCCACGACGCCGCACTGCGGGTGGCGATCGCGGCGCGACCGCCCGGAAAGATGATGCTGGTGACCGACGCGATGCCACCGGTCGGTGGCGAGCGCGAGGACTTCGAGCTCTACGGCGTGACCATGACCTGCCGCGACGGCAAGTGCACCACCGCCGACGGCACCCTCGCCGGCTCGGCGCTGGACATGGCCGGCGCGGTCCGCAATACGGTCGAGCGGCTGGGTCTCCCGCTGGAGGAAGCCTGCCGCATGGCCTCGACCTACCCGGCCGAGTTCCTTGGCCTGGGCGGCGAACTGGGGCGAATCGCGCCGGGCTTCCGCGCCGACCTGGTGGTACTGGACGAGGCGCTGCAGGTGCGGGGCACCTGGATCAACGGCCAGAGCTGAGCACGGATTGCGGGATTGGCTGAATGGGGCGCGGCGCCCGCCGCGAGGGTTCGCCGTGCCCGATACCCGGCTCAGAGTGGTCTGACTGCTACAATTCCGAGTCTTTGCTCGGACTTTTGCGTCGCGGCCACCGGTCGCGAGGCATGGTTACGGGCGTCCGCAGCCACCCCCGCGCCCCCCGGCGCGCCGGAGCCACGCATGACCAGCACCGCCGAACTCAGCTCGCCGTCCTCGGCGAACACCGCGCTTACCAACTCGGTGCTCGATACCGACTACTCGCTCGAGCACAAGTACAGCCGCGAACAAGGCCGCATCTACCTCAGTGGTGTGCAGGCGCTGGTGCGCCTGCCGCTGATGCAGCGCCTGCGCGACCAGGCCGCCGGCCTCAACACCGCCGGCTTCATCTCCGGTTACCGCGGCAGCCCGCTGGGCGGCTTCGACTTGGAGCTGTGGCGCGCGCGCAAGCACCTGGAAGCGGCCGGCGTGAAGTTCACTCCGGGCCTCAACGAGGACCTCGGCGCGACCATGGTCTGGGGCACCCAGCAAACCAACCTGTTCCCGGGCGCCAAGGTCGAAGGCGTGTACGGCATGTGGTACGGCAAGGGTCCGGGCGTGGACCGCACCGGTGACGTGTTCAAGCACGCCAATGCCGCCGGCACGTCGAAGTTCGGTGGCGTGCTCGCGCTTGCCGCCGACGACCACGCCTGCCGCTCGTCGACGCTGCCGCACGGCTCGGAAGACGAGTTCGTCAGCGCGATGATGCCGATCCTCAACCCGGCCGGCGTCCAGGACATCCTCGACATGGGCGTGCTCGGTTGGGCGATGTCGCGCTACACCGGCCGTTGGGTCGGCTTCAAGACGATCGCCGAGACGGTCGAGTCGTCGGCGTCCATCGACGTCAACCCGCTGGCGATGCAGATCATCCTGCCGGAGGACTTCGAGATGCCCGCCGGCGGCCTCAACATCCGCTGGCCCGATCCGCCGATGGACCAGGAAATGCGCCTGCACCGCTATGCGGTCAAGGCCGCGCAGGCCTTCGCCCGCGCCAACGGCATCGACCGCACCGTCATCGATTCGCCGCGCGCGCGCCTGGGCATCGTCACCACCGGCAAGTCCTACCTCGACGTGCTGCAGGCGCTGGAATACCTGGGCCTGGACGAGAACGCCTGCGCCGACCTGGGCATCCGCGTCTACAAGGTCGGCATGACCCGGCCGCTGGAGCCGGTCGGCATCACCCGCTTCGCGCAGGGCCTGGAGGACATCGTCGTCGTCGAGGAAAAGCGCGCCTTCATCGAACGCCAGATGAAGGAGTACATGTACAACTGGAGCGGCCAGCGTCCGTCGATCGTCGGCAAGTACGACGAGCAAGGCGAGTGGATCCTGCCGTCCACGGGCGAACTGACCCCGGCGACCATCGCCGGCGTGATTGGCCGCCGCATCCAGAAGTTCCATAACTCCGAGCACATCGAGAACGTGCTCAAGTGGATGGCCGAGAAGGAATCCGAGCTGGCCCTGCCGCGCGCGCAGTTCCCGCGCGTGCCGCACTACTGCTCCGGCTGCCCGCACAACACCTCGACCGTCGTGCCGGAAGGCTCGCGCGCGCTCGGCGGCATCGGTTGCCATTACATGGTCACCTGGATGGACCGCAGCACCGACACCTTCACCCACATGGGCGGTGAAGGCGTGACGTGGTCGGGGCAGGCGGCGTTCACCGAAACGCCGCACGTGTTCCAGAACCTCGGCGACGGCACGTACTTCCACTCCGGCTCGCTGGCGATCCGCCAGTCGGTCGCGACCGGCGTCAACATCACCTACAAGATCCTCTACAACGATGCGGTCGCGATGACCGGCGGCCAGCCGGTCGACGGCACGCTGTCGGTGCCGCAGATCGCCCACCAGGTGCGCTCGGAAGGCGTGCAGACCATCGTGCTGGTGTCGGACGACATCGCCAAGTGGAGCAAGCGCGAGCTCTTCCCGTCGGATATCGAGTTCTTCGACCGCAAGGAACTGGACAACGTCCAGAAGCGCCTGCGCGAAGTGAAGGGCACCAGCGTCCTGATCTACGACCAGACCTGCGCCACCGAGAAGCGCCGCCGCCGCAAGCGCGGCAAGATGGTCGATCCGCAGAAGCGGGTGATGGTCAACTCGCTGGTCTGCGAGGGCTGCGGTGACTGCGGCAAGAAGTCGTTCTGCGTGTCGGTGCTGCCGAAGGAAACCGAGTTCGGCCGCAAGCGCGAGATTGATCAATCCAACTGCAACAAGGACTACTCCTGCGTCAACGGCTTCTGCCCGAGCTTCGTGACGGTGGAAGGCGGCGGCCTGCGCAAGAAGAAGGGTTCCGGTGCAAAGGATCGCCTGAGCGACCTGCCGCTGCCGAAGCTGCCGTCGCTCGACCAGCCCTGGAACATCCTGATCACCGGCGTCGGCGGTACCGGCGTGGTGACGATCGGCGCGCTGCTCGGCATGGCCGGCCACCTCGAAGGCAAGGGCGCCAGCGTGCTCGACCAGACCGGCCTGGCCCAGAAGGGCGGCGCGGTCACCACCCACATCCGCATCGCCCGCACTCCGGCCGACATCCACGCCGTGCGCATCGCCGCCGGCGAGGCCGACCTGGTGCTGGGCTGCGACATGGTCGTGGTCAACGACTACTGGGCACTGTCGAAGGTGCGTTCGGGCCGCAGCTCGGTCGTGCTCAACAGCTATGAAGCGATGCCGGGCACGTTCACCACGCGTCCGGACATGCAGTTCCCGGCGACCGACATCATCGCCGCGATCAAGGTCGCGCTCGGTGGCAAGGATCCGCACGTGGTCGACGCCACCCAGCTCGCCACCGCGCTGATGGGCGATGCGATCGCGTCGAATCTCTTCATCCTCGGCTACGCCTGGCAGCAGGGCCTGGTGCCGCTGTCGCTGGATTCGATCATGCGTGCGGTCGAGCTCAACGGCGCCGCGATCGAGATGAACAAGACCGCGTTCGCCTGGGGCCGCCTGGCCGTGATCGATCCGCAGGCCGTGGCCGAGTCGGCCGGCCTGGTGCGCAACGCCCAGACCGCTGCCGAGTCGACCCCGCACGAGCTGCCGATGCTGTCGCCGGGTGCCTGGGAAGGCAACGAGTGGGGCGCCACAAGCGCGCCGCGCACGACCCGCAAGGAAGACGAACTGCGCCACGTGCCTGCCCATGGCGGCGACAACGTCGCGTTCCTGCCGCTCGACGACGCGCGCCTGTCGCGTTCGCTCGACGAGGTCATCTCGCGCCGCGTGGCGTTCCTGACCGAGTACCAGGACGCCTCCTACGCCCGCCGCTACAGCGATTTCGTCGCCCGCGTGCACGCCGCCGAGCGCAACGTCGCCGGCACCACCGACCTGACCGAGGCCGTCGCCCGCTACGCCTTCAAGCTGATGGCCTACAAGGACGAGTACGAGGTCGCGCGCCTGTACACCAGCGGCGACTTCCAGAAGAAGCTGGAGCAGCAGTTCGACGGTGACTACAAGTTGAAGTTCCACCTCGCGCCGCCGCTGCTGGCGAAGAAGGACGCGCAGGGCCGCCTGATCAAGCAGGAGTTCGGTCCGTGGGTGTTCACCGCGTTCAAGTGGATGGCCAAGCTGCGCTTCCTGCGCGGTGGCGCCTTCGACATCTTCGGCAAGACCGAGGAGCGCAAGATGGAGCGCCAGCTGATCGTCGACTACTTCAAGACGATCGAAGGCCTGCTCGGCAAGCTCGACCGCAGCAATGTCGGCCTCGCCGCCGAGATCGCCAGCATCCCCGAGCACATTCGCGGCTACGGCCACGTCAAGGAAGACCACCTGCACAAGGCCAAGGCGCGCGAGGCCGAGCTGTTGAAGGAGTGGGACAACCCGCTGCGGATCGTCAAGGTGGCGTAAGCGCCCCGGCGCGACGCTGGTTCCAGCGCGCGATCGTTTGAATGCGAAGGCCGGCTCCGAGGAGCCGGCCTTTTCTTTTTGCATCGACGGGAAGCCTCCCGGCAGCGCATCGAGGAGGTTCGCCGCGTTTTGCAATGCCGTTGCCTCTGCGATGCCAGCCCTCGTGCGCACCTTCCTACCCCTGTGCCACCTCTTATGGACCGAGGACGCGGTGGCACGGCGAGGGCAACGCCCATCTCCCAGCCGTCGCGGCCGATTCGCAAGTTCGCGTCCCTGCCCCGCTACTGGAGATATCCCCATATGAAGTCCCCTATCGTTCCCGTTTCCGGCGTTGCCCTGGCGCTGATCGCCGCCGGCATGGCCTTCGCCGCACCCGCCAGCGCCAAGGCCAAGTCATCGGACGCGGCCGAGCTGGTGCACTGTTCCGGCGTCAATGCCTGCAAGGGCCACAACGACTGCAAGACCGCCGACAACGCCTGCAAGGGCGAGGGCAGCTGCAAGGGCAAGGGCTTTGTCGCCGCATCCAAGAAGGCCTGTGGCGACATCGGCGGCACCCGCGTCGATCCCAGGATCAGCTTCAAGGCCGAGGCCGGTAGCCAGGTGCACTGCTACGGCGTCAACGCCTGCAAGGGACACAACGACTGCAAGACCGCCGACAACGCCTGCAAGGGCCACGGCAGCTGCAAGGGCAAGGGTTTCGTCACCCTGCCGGCCGCCAGCTGCGCCAACACCGGCGGCAACGCCGGGTGAGCAAGCGCGTCGCGAACAGCGGCGCAGGCGACTCCGGCGCGCGTGCGCCGGAGTCCCGTCCGTGGCTCGGCTTCGGGCTGGGGCTGCGCCCCGAATACTTCGAACAGATCCTGGCTTCGCCGCCGACGGTCGACTGGTTCGAGATCATTTCCGAGAACTTCATGGTCGACGGTGGCAAGCCGCTGCACTATCTCGATCGGATCCGCGCGCAGCATCCGATCGCCATGCACGGCGTGTCGCTGTCGATCGGCGGCACCGACCCGCTCGACCGCGCCTACCTCAAGCGTCTTCGCGAGCTGATGCATCGCATCGAACCGGCGTGGGTCTCCGATCACCTGTGCTGGACCGGCGTCGATGGCATCAACAGCCACGACCTGCTGCCGCTGCCGTACAACGAAGCAACCATCGCCCACGTGGTCGAACGCGTGCAGCGGGTGCAGGAGTATCTCGGCCGTGAACTGCTGCTGGAGAACCTGAGCAGCTATGTCGAGTTCCACGGGTCGGACATGCCCGAATGGGAGTTCGTTGCCTGCATCGCACGGCGCAGCGGCTGCCGGATCCTGCTGGACGTCAACAACATCCAGGTCAGCGCGCGCAATCACGGATTCAATCCGCACGATTACCTCGCCGGGATTCCCGCCGATCGTGTCTGGCAGATTCACCTGGCCGGCCACAGCGACTACGGCACGTACTGCGTCGATACCCACGACCACGAAGTGCCCGACTCGGTGTGGTCCTTGTACGAGAATGCGATCGCACGGTTCGGCGCGGTCAGCACGATGATCGAGCGGGACGACCACTTTCCGCCGCTGCCGGAGCTGCTGGCCGAACTCGATCTGGCACGCGCGGCGTTTGCGCGCGCCATGCCGGCGATGGCGGCATGACTTCCCGATCGGCCACGAGTGATCCGCTGGCGCGGCTGCAACGACAGTTCCTGGCGCAGGTTCGCGGTAGCGATGACAACGTCGACGGCCTGCTCGCCGCTGGCCGGATGCCCGCGGAGCTTGGCCTTGGCATCTATGGGAACGCCTATGGCGCGCGGCTGCGCGAGGCGCTCGAGCACGACCACCCGGTGTTGGGCACCTACCTGGGCGATGAGCTGTGGGCGCGCATGTGCGAGGACTTCATCGCAATGCATCCCTCACGTGTTCGCTCGTTGCGCGATTTCGGCTCGGGCCTGCCCGGTTTCCTTGCCAGGGCCGATCCCTTCGCTGCGCACCCGCAATTGGCGGAGCTGGCCCGGTTCGAGCGCTGCCTGCTCGACGGATTCGACGCGGCCGATGGCGTTCGCCTGGCCTGGGACGACCTGCGGGCTCTGCCTCAGGCGGACTGGGCGAGCCTGCGGCTGGCGCTGCATCCCAGCTTCCGGCTGTTCGAGGGCGGGTACAACAGCGTCGAGACCTGGCAGGCGATCAAGGCCGGGCAGTCGCCGCCGGCCGCGGTTGCCGCGCACGCGAGCTGGGCGCTGTGGCGCGACGAAGAGCGGGTCTGCCGATTCCGCTCGATCGATCCGGTCGAACGGCTGGCGATCAGCCACCTCCTCCACGGCGGAAGTTTCGCCGGCCTGTGCGAGGCACTGGCCACTGAGCTTGAGGTGAGTGACGTGCCCGTCGTCGCCATCGGCCATCTGCAGTCATGGTGCGCCGAAGGATGGCTGTCGCGACTGTACTGACAGTTTCTGGCAGCCGACGGTGCCAGAATCCCGCCCATGGATACCTTGCAACTGCAGGCCCATTGCGCGGGCCTGCGCGGCGCGACGGTGACGCTGCATCCCGAGCCGCGCAACATCCTGGTCTACAACGTCGGCGACAAGACCTTCGCCTACTTCAAGACCAGCGAACCCGAGCGCTGGCGCTTCAGCATCAAGGTCTCGCCGGAGCGCTTCGTCGAGCTCACCGATGTCCCCGGCATGAAGCCGGCACGCTTCATGGGCCGCTTCCGCTGGATAACCATCGTCGATGTGCGCCGGGTACCGGAGGACTACCTGGTCGAGCTGGTGGAGTGGTCGTACCGGCGCGCGCTGGACGGCCTGAGCCGCAAGCGCCAGGCGCAGGTGCTGGGCAACGACGCCTGATCCGGACTACACGGGGCAGGTCGCGCCGGCTAGCATCGGGTTCTATTCCCGGAGTGTCCCGGAGTGCCTGCTTGATGCGCCCTTTGATCCTGCCTGCCCTGCTCGCCGCATTGCTGGCCCCGTCCGCGAGCGCGCAGACGCCAGATGCCCCGTCACCCGATGCGACCACCGCCGCCAAGGCAGTGCAGCCGCAGGTCGTCGCCTGGCGCCGCGACCTCCACCAGCATCCCGAGCTGGGCAACCAGGAAGTCCGCACGGCGAAAGTGATTGCCGAGCAGCTGCGCAAGCTCGGCCTGCAACCGCGCACCGGCATTGCCCATACCGGCGTCGTTGCCGTGCTCAAGGGCGGCCGTCCCGGTCCGCGCATCGCCATTCGCGCCGACATGGACGCATTGCCGGTGACCGAGCAGACCGGCCTGCCGTTCGCATCGAAGGTGACCTCGCAGTATCGCGGCCAGGCGGTCGGCGTGATGCACGCCTGCGGCCACGATGCCCATGTCGCGATCCTGCTGGGCGTGGCGACCGCGCTGGCGGCGCAGAAGCAGGAGCTGCCGGGCGAAGTGATGTTCGTTTTCCAGCCGGCCGAGGAAGGTCCGCCGAATCCGGGTGAGACCTTCGGCGCCAAGCTCATGCTCGACGAAGGCGTGTTCCGCGACTTCAAGCCCGACGCCGTGTTCGGCCTGCATGTCTGGGCCGGTTTGCCGGTCGGGCAGGTCGGCGTGCGCAGCGGTCCGATGCTCGCCGCCGCCGACGAGTGGAGCCTGACGGTCAACGGCAAGCAGACCCATGGCTCGCGTCCGTGGGACGGCGTCGACCCGATCACCGTCGCCGCGCAGATCCTGCTCGGCACGCAGAGCCTGATCGCGCGCCAGGTCAACATCGCCGCGACGCCGGTGGTGCTGACCGCCGGCCAGTTCAATGCCGGCGTGCGCTTCAACATCATCCCCGACGAGGCCAAGGTGGTCGGCACGCTGCGCACCTTCGACGCCAAGGTGCGCGAGGACGTGATCACGCGCTTCCGTCGCACCGCCGAGGACTTCGCCCACGCCAGCGGCGCGACCGCCAAGCTCGAGGTGGCCAGCAATGCACCGGCGACGATCAACGACGCCGCGCTGACCACCCGCGTGCGGCCGTCGCTGCAGCGCGCGGTCGGCGCCGACAACGTCGTCGAGATGCCGATGGTGACCGTGGCCGAGGACTTCGCCCAGTTCGCCAACACCGTGCCGGGCCTGTACTTCTTCGTCGGGTCCACTTCGGCCGGCATCGATCCGGCGCGCGCACCGATCAACCACTCGCCGCAGTTCCTGCTCGACGAGCAGTCGCTCGACGTCGGCACCCGCGCGATGCTGCAGGTGGCGCTGGACTACCTGCACGGCGGCGGCTGACCCCGGCGCCCCGGCAAACTTTCCCTTTCGAATCCCTGCCGCGGTCGTCGATCGCGGCACCGACCACACCGGAGTAATCGATGCGTCGTCCCGTCCTGCACGTCCTGCCTGCCCTGATTGCCGCCCTGCTCGCCTCACCGGTCCATGCCGCGGAAGGCACCGAGCGGCCGGAGGTCACCGCCGCAGCCAAGTCCGTGCAGCAGAAGGTCGTGGCCTGGCGCCGCGACTTCCACCAGAACCCGGAGCTGTCCAACCGCGAGACGCGCACCGCAGCCAAGGTCGCCGAGCACCTGCGCGCGCTCGGCCTGAAGCCGGTGACCGGCATCGCCCATAACGGCGTCGTGGCGATCATCCAGGGCGGCAAGCCCGGCCCGCGCGTCGCCTTGCGCGCCGACATGGACGCACTGCCGGTGACCGAGCAGGTCGACCTGCCGTTCGCCTCGAAGGCCACCGCGACTTTCCGCGGGCAGACCGTCGGCGTGATGCACGCCTGCGGCCACGATGCCCACACCGGCATCCTGCTCGGCATCGCCGATGCGCTGGTGAAGATGAAGGCCGACCTGCCCGGCTCGGTGATGCTGGTGTTCCAGCCGTCCGAGGAAGGCGCGCCCGATGGCGAGGAGGGCGGCGCATCGCTGATGCTGGAAGAAGGCGTGTTCAAGACCTTCAAGCCCGACGCGATGTTCGGACTGCACGTGTTCTCGACCTTGCAGGCCGGGCAGATCGGCGTTCGCCAGGGTCCGCTGATGGCGGCCTCGGACAAGTTCACCATCAAGATCAAGGGCCGGCAGACGCACGGTTCGCGGCCGTGGGGCGGCATCGATCCGATCGTCGCCGCCGCCGACGTCATCGGCACCGCGCAGACCATCGTCAGCCGTCGCACCGACATCGCCAAGCTGCCGGCGGTGGTCACCTTCGGCGCGATCAACGGCGGCATCCGCTACAACATCATTCCCGACGAAGTCGAAATGGTCGGCACCATCCGCACCTTCGACGAAGGCATGCGGCAGAAGATCTTCAGCGACCTGAAGAACGTCGCCGAGCATGTCAGCAGCGCCAACGGCGCCACCGCGATCGCCAATGTCCCCGACAGCCAGGGCAATCCGGTGACGTTCAACAATCCGGCGCTGACCGCGCGCATGCTGCCAAGCCTGCAGGCGGTGGCCGGCGCCGACAACGTGGTCGAGCCGTCGCTGCAGATGGGCGCCGAGGACTTCTCCTACTTCGCCAAGGAAGTGCCGTCGATGTTCTTCTTCGTCGGCGCCACGGCCAAGGGCATCGACCCGGTGACGGCGCCGAGCAACCACTCGCCGCAGTTCGCACTGGACGAGTCGGCGCTGGACCTGGGCCTGCGCGCGCTGCTGCAGGTGACGCTGGACTACCTGCATCAGCCGCAGGCGGTTGCGGTGGCGCAGACGGGCAACGACTGAGAGCCCGTCATCCCAACTCCTTCACCGAGTTGGGATCCATCGAGTACGGGTGCACCTGCGCCAGGTGCCCCGGCTGTTGCGTCACGCGCTCGATCCACGCGCTCACGTTCGGATAGGCATCCAGATTGAATCCCGCTTCACCGGCCACGCCGGCATACGCGAACACCGCGATGTCGGCGATGCCATAGCGGTCGCCGGCGATGAACTCGCGCGTCGACAATTCGCGTTCGAGGATGGCCAGTGCGTTCGCACCGGCGGCACGCTTGATCGCGACCAGCGCCTCCGGCCGGCGCGCCAGCTTTCCGGTCAGCGTCCAATGGCGCAGCGCACCGATCTGGCTCTCGATGCGCTCCTGCTCGAACGACAGCCATTGCCAGACCCTGGCTCGCCCGTAGGCATCGTCGGGCAGGTACTGCGACCCTTCGGCGAGGTACATCAGGATCGCGTTGGACTCGGCGATCGTGCGTCCGTCGTCCAGTTCGAGCGCCGGCACGGTGCCGGTGGGGCTGATCGCCAGGTAGTCCGGCCGGCGCCCTTCGCCCTCGAAGATGCTGACGATGCGGGTCTGCCAGGGCTGCCCCAGGTGCTGCAGCAGCTGGCGCACCTTCCAGGCGTTGCGGGAAGGCAGGTAGTCGTAGAGGGTGAGCATAGGAGGGTCCCGGTGTGGTCGATGGCGGCAGTTTCGACCGCTGCCACGGCCCCCGCTATCCGATCCTTGCAGCGCCGCCCGCTCACCGGTCAGGTTGGCGCTCGCCACCGCAGGTAAAATCGCCGCCATGACCCACCAAGACCTGCCGCTCGGCCGCCACGTCGACTACCCGCGCGAGTACGACGCGTCCCTGCTGTTCCCGATCGCCCGTGCGCTCGGCCGCGGCCACATCGGCATCGACGACGATGCGTTGCCCTTCATCGGCCTCGACCGCTGGCATGCCTATGAGCTGAGCTGGCTCGATGCCCATGGCAAGCCGCACGTCGGCACGGCGACGATCACGGTGCCGGCGACGGCACCGAACCTGATCGAGTCGAAGTCGCTGAAGCTGTACCTCAACTCGTTCAACTCCTCGCGCTTCGACAGCGACCAGGCCGTGCGCGAACGCATGGCCGCCGATCTGACGCGCGCCGCGGGTGCGCCGGTGGAGGTCGCCTTCGGCCTGCCGCCGATCGACGAGAGTGCCGACAACGCCATCGTCGATTGCATCGACGGACTCGATGTCGCCATCGACGATTACGGCCCGCCGAATGCGGCGCACCTTGCCGCCGATCCAGCGCATGTCGTCACCGAGACGCTGACCAGTTCGCTGCTGAAGTCGAATTGCCCGGTCACCGGACAGCCCGACTGGGCGCGCGTGGTGATCACCTACCACGGTCCGCAGCTCGATCGCGCTGGCCTGCTGCGCTACCTGGTCTCTTTCCGCGACCACGCCGAGTTCCACGAGCAGTGCGTCGAACGCATTTTTTCCGATCTGGTCGCGCATGCGTCACCGCAGCGTCTGTCGGTGGAGGCTCGCTACACGCGTCGCGGTGGCCTGGACATCAATCCGTGGCGCGCAACACCGGGCAGCGAGCAGCCCACCGCCGGGCGCGACGAACGGCAGTAACAGCGTTCGTTCATCTCATCGCAAGCGAAATGAGACCGGACTCATGCAAGCGCCGGTGAACTGAGACAAGGCTCACCCGGCCGCCATATTTCCTTAACAAGGCGCATGTCATGGTGCTCCCGCCATTCCGGCAGGAGCCGCCCACCCATGACCACACCGGACAAGAAAGCCGATTTCTCCGGCGTCAGCGCCAACGTCGACACCACCGCCGAGAAGGTCGAGAAGGCCGATTTCTCTGGCGTGACCGCATCGGTCGACACCACCGCCGAAAAAGTCGGCGAGCAGACCTATACCGTCGCCAAGGGCGACACCCTTTCGCATATCGCCAAGCAGTTCTACGGCAGTGCGAACAAGTGGAACGCGATCTTCGAGGCCAACCGCGACCAGCTGGACGATCCCGACAGGATCCAGCCAGGGCAGGTGCTGAAGATTCCGCCGCAGGACTGACCTCACTCCCTCCCCCTTTCCCTTTGCGTCAGAGTTCCAAGGAGATCGACTCATGATGAACCGCAATCGCCTGCACTACGCCGTCGCTGTTGCCTTGCTGGCATCGGTCGCCGTGGTGGGCTGCAAGAAGAAAGAAGAACCCGTCGCAGTAACCCCGCCGCCGGTCGAGACCGCGCCGGTTGCGCCGGCCGAACCGATGCCGGCTCCGGTGCCGGCAGGCGTGGCCGTTTCCAGCGTCACCCTCGGCACGGCCGCGGGCGCCGACAAGAAGATCGCCGCACCGACCATGGCCTTCACGCCGAAGGACAAGATCATCGTCTCGGTCGCCACCGACGGCACGGCCAGCAATGCCGAAGTCGCCACCCGCCTGGTCTTCCAGGACGGCCAGACCGCCGGCGAGATGAAGCAGGCCCTCAACACCACGGGCGCGGAAACGACCAACTTCGAGTTCACCAATGCCAAGCCGTGGCCGACCGGCAAGTACAAGGCCGAAGTGACCGTCAACGGCGCGCCGGCTTCGACCACCGAGTTCGAGGTCAAGTAAGGCGTCAACACTCTCTCTCCCCCACCTCATGGTGGGCAAGCATGGGCGCGGTCCTTTGCCGCGCCCCTTTTTTTGCGCGTAGATCAGTGATCGCCGTCGACGTAGAACCAGCGTCCGTCCTCGCGCACGAAGCGGCTCAGTTCGTGCAGTCGCACCGCCGGCGATCCGCCCGACTTGTAACGGGCGACGAATTCGACGATGGCGCTGTCGGCGCCTGTCATCGCATGCCGCCTGACCTCCAGCCCGAGCCAGCGCGTTGCCGCGGCATCGCCCAGGTCGAACCGGGCGGGTCGGGTATCGGCATGCCAGGTCGCCAGCAGGTAGTCGATGTCGCCCAGGACATAGGCGCTGTAACGCGATCGCATCAGCGCTTCGGCGGTTTCGGCAATGGCGCCGGCGTGCAGCAGCCCGCAGCAGGCGGCATACGGGCGGCCGAGGCCGCAGGGACACATGACTGTCATGGAATGCGACGCTGAACCGGGCTGCCCGGGATACGGGGACCCCCATTCTCGGCGAGAAAACACGCATGCGACTACCATGTCGCGTTTCTGTGATCGCGAGTTCCCCCATGAAAGTCCCCGCCTATCTCGACGACACCCAGATCGAACAACTGGCCGAGCTGCTGGAACAGCGCGCGGTGCCCTTCAAGGGCTTCAACCTGGAAGCACTCGACGGCTATCTGTCCGCGCTCGCGGTCGGCCCGGAAGTCATCCCGTTCGAGCAGTGGCAAGGCCCGGTCTGGGGCACGCAGCCGCGCTGGAAGGACGACGAAGAGCGCGAGACCGTCGAAGCCCTGCTGCAGGGCCACTGGAATATGGTCAGCCAGCGCGTGCGCTTTGGTGACGACGACCTGCCCGACCATCTGGCGCCGCTGCTGTGGCTGCCCGAGGACCCGGAAGAGGAACAGGAGGACGACCTCGATGTCGGTCGCGACTGGGCCTTCGGCTTCTTCCGCGGCGTCGAACTGAGCGAGATCCCCTGGGACACGTGGCTGGACGAGCACGAGTGGATCGACGAGATCTTCCTGCGCTTCGACCGTCTCGCCAGCGGCGAGGTCATCGGCGAGGATCCGGAGCAGCCCGGCACGCCGGTCAGCTACCGCGAGCGCCTGGAGATCATCGCCAGCCTGCCGGGCATGCTTGCCGACCTGCATCACCAGCGCATCGAGTCGCTGACGCCGCGCGAGCCGATCCGCCGCGAAGCCACGCCCGATCGCAACGAGCCGTGCCCGTGCGGCAGCGGCAAGAAGTACAAGAAGTGCTGCGGAGCCGCCTGAGGTCGGGGCGGGACGGGTTCAACACGGCCGCGTATGGATCTGGCCACGCGCTCATGACCCACACCGTTGCGCCCCGGCGCTTTGCCCGCCCCCGCTAAACCGCGACAATGCGACGGTTGCGCGCCTGCGGGCGCGCGTCGCCATCGGCAAGCACCGGCGTGAGCCGCCCGGTGCTGCCCGGCCTGCCCAGGCCTCCCGACCACACTGCATCTGCAAGCGAGTCACGCCGACATGTCCAACACCCCCAAGATCATCTACACGCTGACCGACGAAGCGCCGTTCCTGGCCACGCAGTCGTTGCTGCCGATCGTCGCGGCGTACACCGCCACCGCGGGCATAGCTGTCGAGACGCGCGACATTTCGCTGGCCGGTCGCATCCTGTCGCAGTTCCCTGATTTCCTGAAGGACGATCAGAAGATCGGCGACCACCTGGCCGAGCTGGGCGAACTGGCGACCACGCCGGACGCGAACATCATCAAGCTGCCCAACATCAGCGCCTCGGTGCCGCAGCTCAAGGCCGCCATCGTCGAGCTGCAGCAGCAGGGCTATGCGCTGCCGGACTACCCGGAAGAGCCGCAGGGCGAGCGCGAGAACGAGATCAAGGCCCGCTACGACAAGATCAAGGGCAGCGCGGTCAACCCGGTGCTGCGCGAAGGCAACTCCGACCGCCGCGCCCCGCTGTCGGTGAAGAACTACGCCCGCAAGCATCCGCACCGCATGGGCAAGTGGAACAGCGAATCGAAGTCGCACGTCGCGCACATGGACGCCGGTGACTTCTACGGCAGCGAGCAGTCGTACCTGGTCGAGAAGGCCGGCACGGTCTCCATCGACCTGGTTGGCAAGGACGGCCGCCGCAACATGCTCAAGACCAACATCAAGGTCAAAGCCGGCGAGCTGATCGACGCTTCGGTGATGAGCGCTTCGGCGCTGTCGCGCTTCGTCGATGCGCAGATCGAGGATGCCAAGGCGCAGGGCGTGCTCTTCTCGCTGCACCTGAAGGCGACGATGATGAAGGTCTCCGACCCGATCATGTTCGGCATCGTGGTCAAGCGTTACTACCGTGACGTGCTGGCCAAGCACGGCAAGGAACTCGAGCAGGCCGGCTTCGATCCCAACAACGGCATCGGCGATCTGTACGCGCGCCTGTCGTCGCTGCCGGCCGACGTGGCCGCCGCCATCGAGACCGACATCGTCACCGAGTACACCCGCCGCCCGGCACTGGCGATGGTCAACTCCGACAAGGGCATCACCAACCTGCACGTGCCCAGCGACGTGATCGTCGACGCCTCGATGCCGGCGATGATCCGCGACTCGGGCTGCATGTGGAACACCGACGGCAAGCTGCAGGACACCAAGGCGGTGATCCCGGACCGCTGCTACGCCGGCATCTACCAGGCGGTGATCGACGACTGCAAGGCCAATGGCGCCTTTGATCCGGCGACGATGGGCAGCGTGCCCAACGTCGGCCTGATGGCCCAGAAGGCCGAAGAGTACGGTTCGCACGACAAGACCTTCCAGATCCCCGCCGACGGCACCGTGCACGTGCTCGACGAGGCCGGCAACGTGCTGATGGAGCACGCGGTGGAAGCCGGCGACATCTGGCGCATGTGCCAGACCAAGGACGCGCCGATCCAGGACTGGGTCAAGCTCGCCGTCAACCGCGCGCGCCTGAGCCACACCCCGGCGGTGTTCTGGCTGGATCCGAAGCGCGCGCACGACGCCAACGTGATCGCCAAGGTCGAGCGTTACCTCGCCGACCACGACACCAGCGGCCTGGACATCCGCATCCTCGCCCCGGTCGAGGCGATGAAGCTGTCGCTCGAGCGCATCCGCAAGGGCCAGGACACGATCTCGGTGACCGGCAACGTGCTGCGTGACTACCTGACCGACCTGTTCCCGATCATGGAGCTGGGCACCAGTGCCAAGATGCTGTCGATCGTGCCGCTGATGGCCGGCGGTGGCCTGTTCGAGACCGGCGCCGGCGGTTCGGCCCCCAAGCACGTGCAGCAGTTCGTCGAAGAGGACTACCTGCGCTGGGATTCGCTCGGCGAGTTCCTGGCGCTGGCTGCCTCGATCGAACACATGGCCGAGCGCCATGGCGATGCGCGCGCACGCGTGCTCGCCGATGCCCTCGATGCCGCCAACGGCAAGTTCCTCGACAACGACAAGTCGCCGTCGCGCAAGGTCGGCGGTATCGACAACCGTGGCAGCCACTTCTACCTGGCGATGTACTGGGCCCAGGCGCTGGCCGCGCAGGATGCCGATGCAGGCCTGAAGGCGCGCTTCGCCAAGCTCGCCGCCACGCTGGAGAGCAACGAGACGAAGATCGTCGAGGAGCTGGCCGCGGTGCAGGGCAAGCCGGTGGAGATCGGCGGCTACTACCACCCGGACGTCGCGCTGATGTCGAAGGCGATGCGCCCGAGCGAGACGTTCAATGCGGCGGTGGCGGCGCTGTAAGGCCGGATCACCATCGCTGCATGAAAAAGGCCCGGCGCAAGCCGGGCCTTTTTTTGTCTGGCCAGCGCGATTGCGCTATTGCGACGTCGAAGGACGCACGTAAGGCAACGATGCGTTGCGATCCCGCTCCTGCTCGCGCTGCTGGAACAAGCGGTTGGCCTTCTCTTCGGTCATCTCGAACTTCGGCGCCACGTACGGCAGCAGCAGGCGCAGCCACGAACGGCTGATGCGTCGTGCCTCTTCCGGACAACCCTTCGCGCGCGCTTCCGGCAGGTCACCATCGGTGACGATGCTGAGGTAACGCGCCGGATCGCTGCCGTACAGTAGGCACTGCAGGTTGAAGTAGCGCTGCTCGCCCAGCGCGTGCTGGTCGGCGTAGGCATCGAGGTTGTACTCACCGGTGCTGCGCGCAAGGAACCAGTTCGAGGCCATGCGCAGGTTCTCGGTCACCACCGTGGTCGACTCGTCGAGGCCTGCAAAACGCAGCATCAGCGTGGTGGCCAGCTGGTCGACCGCGTCTTCCTCGCGCCCGGTGATCGGGATCTGCAGCATGTTGATCAGCGCGTGGCCGGTCTCGTGCAGCAGGATGAAGCGCACGTTCGCCTCGAGGTAGCGCTGCGCATAGTCGTCGCCGAGCTTGTTCTGCGCGGCGATCTCGCGACCGCGCTCGAGCAGCACCTTCATCGTCTCGTAGCACATCACCACTTCGCCGCGTTCGGGCGAGTAGAACGCGTTGGGCTCGCCGCACTCGGCGGTGAGGTAGTTGATCTGTCGCGGCAGCATCAGCATGCCGTCGATGGCCTGCACTTCCGGCAGCTTGTGCAGCATGTCGCCGTCATGGGCGAGCTTGTAGTACTCCTCCAGCGCCGGTGTCTTCGGCTTGACGTACTCGAAGCCGAACTGCACGCCACCGACCTTGGACTCGGCATTGGCGGCCTTGCCGAACACGACCGGCTTGAGCGCGGCCAGTTCGTCGCTGACCGCCTTCTCGGCGTCGGCGCGACCTTCGGCCCGGCCCTCGGCGCGTGCCGCGGCCAGCTTCGCCGGCTCACGCTTGGCGACGATCAACGAATAGCCGAAGGCACCGCTGACCGCACCCAGGGCCAACGACAACGTGACGATCAGGACTCTTGGCGACATGCGCTTCCCCGTTGCGCTTCACAGGCGTGGCGTACCACGGCCACGCCCGGATCGTAGCGGCTTGGGCGTGACGACGGAACCGTCGTCGTGTTCAGGTGCCCGGACCCTGGGAAGCGTGGACCCTAGGAAGCGTGGACCTCGGCAACGGCCTGCTCCGGGCGGATCCGCACCGCCCACATGACGCCGCCAATCAGCAGCGCGATGCCCAGCAGCGTCAATGCGCCCGGCATCTGACCGCGCAGCGCAAAGGCATAGGCCAGCGCTGCCAGGGTCTCGAACACGATCAGCTGCCCCGCCAGCGCGGTCGGCAAGCGCTGGCTGGCTTCGTTCCAGCAGGTCGTGCCCAGCCAGGAGGCGAACAGGCCGATCGCCGCCATCAGGCCGATGAAGAACCACGGCCGCGGACCGAACGGCATCTGGAATTCCGCACCGGCTAGCGCCATGCCGATCCACAGCAGGCCATAGCCCGCCGCGGCCAGCGGCAGCGTGGCCACGCCCTGCGCCGTCGCCCAGGTGCGCGGGCTGCGGTCCGGGTGGGCACGCAGCCAGTCGGCGTTGCGCAGCGGGTACCAGGTCCAGCAGGCGACGGCGACGATCGCGAGTAGCGCGCCCTGGGCGTAGCGAGCCGGATCAGCGTCGGGATCGGCACGCAGTGCCTGCAGTTCGACGTGGTTTACGCAGCCGATGCCGGCGGCGATCAGCAACAGCGATGGCAGCAGCGCGCGCCACGGCAGGCGACCATCACGACGGTGGTCGCGCAGGTTCGCACTGATCGCGATCACCACCGGCAAGGTGCCGATGATCATCGTCGGCAGCGGTGCACCGGCAAGCTGGATGGCGCTGGCCAGGCACAGGTAATAGAGCAGGTTGCCGATGAGGACCAGCTTCACTGCTTCGCGCCAGTCGCTGCGCGAGAGCCGTCGCAGCGCGGCGCGGTCCATCCACGCCAGCGGCAGCGCGATCAGGCCGAAGGCGAGGTAGCGGCCGACCGACTGCAGCGCCGCGGGATACTCGGGCAGCAACAGCGGGCCAACGAAGACCAGGCCCCACATCAGGCCGGCAGCTAGCGCGTAGAGGGTTCCGATCCACATGGGGTGCAGCGTGGGCGGATCGGCGGCATTTGTCTTGAACCAGATTGCGGTCGCGGGCTACTGGCGCAGCTGCCGGCGGTAGCGCGCCGGCGTCACGCCGTAACGGGCGGCGAAGGCGCGCGTGAGGTGGGCCTGGTCACTCAGGCCGACGCTGGCAGCCACCCGTGCGGGTGCCTGGCCACCCGCCAGCAGTCGCTTGGCTTCGAACAGGCGCAACGCCATCAGCATCTGCTGCGGCGTGGCGTGGTGGACCGCGCGGAAGCTGCGCAGGAAGTGGAAGGGGCTCAGTCCCGCCACGCCGGCCAGTTCTTCCAGCGTCATCGACCGGTCGAGGTTCGCACGCAGGTACTCGATGACCGGCGCGAAGCGCGGCGCAGCCTGGCGTGCAACCGGTGGGCGCCGGGCCTGGCGGGCGAAGGTGTCGAGCAACTGCGACAACAGACTGTCGAACGCCAATGGTTCGCGTGCCCACCACAGGCCGTCGAGCAACGCCGTCACTTGCTTCGCGCTTGCAGGATCGTGGGCGACGGCATCGGCGAACCACCAGCCGCGCTCGCCGGTGACGGACTCCACCACGTCCGGATCGATGTAGGCCATGCGGTAGCGCCAGCCGCCATCGGTCTCGGCGCGACCGGTATGCAACGCATCGGGATTCATCAGTACCAGTGAATCCGCCGGTGCCAGGTGCTCGCTGCCGTGATAGCGGAAGCGCTCGACCCCGGATTCGATCGCGCCCAGGCCGAAGGCTTCGTGCGTGTGCGGCTCGAAGGCGTGGCGGACGATGTGCGCGCGATACAGCTCGATGCCGGGGCGGTGCGCCGGCCGGCGGAACTGCGCCACGTCCTGCGGGTGCTCGAACTGGAGGGGGACGCCTTGCATGCGCCGATGATGCCACTCGCCGCGCCCTGCCTGCAGCCGTCATGCCCGTGCTGATCGGCGGGCATGACGGCGCGGATTTCGAGGGCGCGGATTCGGACGGCGGCGATTCAGAGGCGCATCAGGTGCAGCGGCGGATAGACGAGGGGCGGCTCGGCCTCGATTTCGGGGGCCTCGCTTTCGGGAGCGTGGATGGAGCGGGCGAACGCCGATTCATCGATGTCGTCGCCGTGCAGGCCTGCGCTCGAGAGTGCAAACGCGCGTGGCTGGCCGGGGTGGCGAGCGTAGCGCTGGCCAAACAGCGGGTTGCCAAAGGTCAGCTCGTGGCCGATGGGACCGGTGTCGCGCAAGGACTCGTTCTTGAACAGCTGCATGGCATTACTCCGTTGGGGGGAGGGAGTAGCCGAGCCCTGGCGCCATCCGTGGCGCCCTCTCGACTTCATGTCCAGGCTAGCGGTCGACGGTTACATCACGCCTTCGCGTGCGTTGCCGTTTTGTTCCGCGTTGCCAACCGGGCCATTCAGGCGCAGCAGCCGACGGCGCAGGCATCCAACTCAGGAGTGGAGCGCGTCTCCTCAGCGCGGCGGGCAGCGCGCGCGTGGCCGAGCGGAGCGAAGTACTTCTCCGATGCGGCGCGATTGCCGTAGCCGTGCGAGTAACGGTCATCGTCCTCGTCGAACGGGTGCGGATCGGGCTGATTGGTCTGCAGGAACAGCAGGTTGGTGAAGATGTTCATGGCGGACTCCCGGATTGATCTTGCCTGCCTGGCGTGGACAACTTCCTTGAACAGGATGCAAGATAGGCCCGCAGGTTTCGAAGTAAAAGCGACAGTTTTGCAACCAAGGATTGAGTTCTGCTCAAGTCTTGGCATGACAACCGGCACTGGAAACCGTCCATGAGTCGTCCGCCCCTGCAGGCCCTGATCGGATTCGCCGCCGCCGCGCGCATGGGCAACCTCACCCGCGCGGCCGAGTCGATGCACCTGACGGTCAGCGCCCTGAGTCATCAGATCCGCGCCATCGAAGAGCGGCTTGGACGACGCCTGTTCGTGCGCGGCGCACGCGGCGTGCGCCTCACCGACGACGGCCAGGCGTTGTACGAACGCATCGCGCCGCACCTGGACGCAATCGAGCGTGCGCTGCAGCCGCGCGTTTGCCGCGACGACTCGCTGACGATCACCTTGATGCCGTCGTTCGCATCGAGCTGGCTGGTGCCACGCCTGCCGCGCTTCCTCGCCGCGCATCCGCAACTGGAGATCAGCCTGCAATCGAACATCGGCGTGGTCGACTTCGCCCGCGAAACGGTGATCGATGCCGGCATCCGCTTCGGTCCGGGCAAGTGGCCGGGACTGGAAGCGGTGCACCTGTTCGACGACTGGGTGACGCCGACCGCGAGTCCGGCACTGCTCGAACGCCTGGGCTACCCGACGCTGCAGACGCTCGGCAGCTTTCCGTTGCTCGGCGCCCCCGGCGGTCGCTGGAGCGAATGGTTCGCCGAGTTCGGCGGCACGCCGCCGGAACGCTTCGTCGCCATCCTCGACGATTCGGAAAACCTGCACCGCGCTGCCGTCGAAGGTCTTGGCATCGTGCTCGGACGGATGACGCTGGCGCGTCCGCTGATCGAGGCCGGACGCCTGGTGACGTTGTTCGACGAACGCTTCAAGGCCGAGTTCGCCCATTACCTGGTGTTCCCGCCGCGTTCGCGCGGGCACCGCGGACTGGCCGTGTTCCGCGACTGGCTGCTGGAGGAAGCGCAGGTCTACGAGGCGGCCGAAGCCATACCGCCGCGCCATGTCGGTGCTGCACGCAAGGCGACCAAGGTGGTCAAGACGCCGAAGACGACCCCGGCCACCCGGCGCCGCAAGGGCGGGTGATGGCCGCCGCGTGCGCTTGGGGTTAGGCTGGCGCCCCCGTACCGAGCCAAGGCCTGGAGCCCGCCGCATGAAACGCACGCTGCCCGTCGTCCTGCTGTCCAGCCTGATGTCCGTCGCACTTGCCGGCTGCGCCAGCAGCGCGCACGACTCCACCACCGAAGCGGCCGCCGCCGCTGGCGCGAGCGCCAAGCCGGACAACAGCGCCGCCCTCGATGCCGCCATCGCCGGCAGCAACCGTGATCCGCGCAATGTCGTGCGCGACCAGTATCGCCACCCGCGCGAGACGCTGGCCTTCTTCGGCGTGGCGCCGCAGCAGACCGTCATCGAGATCACCCCGGGCGGCGGCTGGTATTCGGAGATCCTCGCGCCGTACCTGAAGAACGGCGGCCACTATGTCGCCGCGGTCTGGGACGACGCGATCCCCGGCCAGCCCAAGTACCGCTACGACCTCAACAAGACCCTGCGCGGCAAGTTCGCCGGCAACGCCGCCGTCTACGGCACGCCGGAAGTGCGCGTGTTCGATCCGAAGGCGCCGAACTTCGGCCCGGCCGGCTCGGCCGATACCGTGCTGACCTTCCGCAACGCCCACAACTGGGTCAGCGACGGCAATGCCGAGGCCTACTTCAAGGCATTCCACGATGTCCTCAAGCCGGGCGGCACGCTCGGCGTGGTCGACCATCGCGCCAAGCCGGACGCCAGCCTGGATGCTCAGAAGAAGTCGGGCTACCTGACCGAAGCGCTGGTGATCCAGCTCGCCCAGGGCGCCGGTTTCGTGCTCGATGAAAAGAGCGAGATCAACGCCAACGCCAAGGACACCACCGACCATCCCAACGGTGTGTGGACGCTGCCGCCGGTCAACCGCCACGACGCCGCCGATGACGCCAAGTACAAGGCCATCGGTGAAAGCGATCGGATGACGCTGCGGTTCCGCAAGGCGAAGTGACCTCGACAGCGCGGGAAGCGGCCTCCGCTTCCCGCGCCTGCACGCATGCTGATCGCCTTCAACAAACCCTATGGCGTGCTGTGCCAGTTCACCGACCGCAGCACCCCGCCGCGACCGACGCTGGCGGGTTTCGGCCTGCCGCCGCAGGTCTATGCCGCCGGCCGCCTCGACCACGACAGCGAAGGCCTGCTGCTGCTCACCGATGACGGCACGCTGGCGCATCGCCTGACCGATCCGCGCCACAAGCAGCCCAAGACCTACTGGGTGCAGGTCGAAGGCGATCCGACGGACGAACAGGTCGCGATGCTCGCGCGCGGTGTCGTGCTCAACGATGGACCGACGCGTCCGGCGCAGGCGCGGCGAATCGAGGGGCCAACGCTATGGCCGCGCGATCCGCCGGTGCGCTTTCGCAAGACCGTGCCCGATGCCTGGCTCGAGATCGCAATCAGCGAAGGCCGCAACCGCCAGGTACGGCGCATGACCGCCGCGGTCGGCCTGCCGACATTGCGCCTGGTGCGCGTGGCGATCGGGCCCTACCGGCTCGGTGATCTCGCCCCCGGCCAGTGGCGCGAAATCTAGGAACGCTCAGCCCCGCGTTTCTTCGCGCGGATCGGTGTCGGCGGGAAAGTTCGCCACCGGCACCGAGTTCGCCCCCGGTCTCGTCAGCAGCAGCACACCGCTGAGCACCACCGCGGTGCCGACCAGCTGCACTGCCGTGATCGGTTCGCCGAGCAGCCAGGCACCGAGGAACACCAGCGACACCGGCCCGATCACCGACATCTGCGCCGCCGATCCGGCGCCCAGTCGCGCCACTGCGCCCATGGTGAAGGTCACCGGCAGGAACGTGCAGAAGATCGCGTTGATGAGTGCCAGCCAGTACACCGGCGTGGGCAGCTGCAGCAGGTGCATCGGGTCGCGCAGCAGCAGGTAGTGGATCACCGTCGCCGCGGTCGACACGCACATCGCATACGCCACCAGCCGCAGCGAACCGATGCGCTGGATCAGCTGGCCCGACATCGCCAGGTACAGCGCATAGCTCAGCGCGGCCAGCAGCACCAGGCCGCTGCCGAACAGCACGTGCTCGCCCTGCACGCGCAGGTTCTCGACGAAGACCAGGGCGACGCCGGCGTAACTCACCGCCAGCGCGATCCATTCCTTGCGCGCGACCTTGCGGCCGAAGGCGAATACGCCGATCAGCAGCACGAAGGTCGGATTGAGGAACAGGATCAGCCGCTCCAATGACACCGGCACGTACTCCAGCCCCCAGAAGTCGAACAGGCTGGAGAGGTAGTAGCCGAGCACGCCCAGGATCAGGATCAGGCCAAAATCGCGACGGCTCATCGGCGTCCGGCCGGGCCGCCGCGATTCGTGGATGCCGAGGATCACGAACAGCGGCAGCGACATCAGCATGCGCAGCGCCAGCACGTCGAGCGCATCGATGCCGTAGCGATACTGGAACTTGGCGAGGATCGCCTTGGCCGAGAACAGCACCGCGCCGACCGCAGCCAGGGTGAAGCCGACCTTGCGAGCGCGACGCGCGGCCGGGTCGTGGAGAGCGATGGCGTCAGCGGGACGGTTCATTCGGCGCTGGCGCCATCGAGCTGGGCGATCTGCGCCGGTGTCAGCGACAGCCGCGCCGCCGCCAGCAGTTCATGCAGCTGCGCCACGCTGGTGGCACTGGCGATGGGCGCGGTGATCGACGGTCTTGCCATCAGCCAGGCCAGCGCCACCTGTGCCGGCGTCGCGCCATGGCTGGCGGCGACATCGTCCAATGCCTGCAGGATCCGCAGCCCCTTGGGGTTGAGGTATTTGCCGATGGCGCCGGCACGGGCGGCGCTCTTGCCGATGTCGGCGGCGCTGCGGTACTTGCCGCTGAGGAAGCCGCTGGCCAGCGAGTAATAAGGAATCACGGCGATGCCGTGGGCGAGCACCAGCGGCTCCAGTTCCGATTCGTAGCCGGCGCGGTCATGCAGGTTGTACTCCGGCTGCAGGCATTCGTAGCGCGGCAAGCCGTGGCGCTCGGCGGTGTCGAGCGCCTGCGCCAGGCGCGCGGCGCTGTAGTTGGATGCCCCGATCACCCGCACCTTGCCCTGGTCGATCAGCCGCGAGAAGGCACCCAGGGTTTCGACCAGGGGCGTGTCGGGGTCGTCGGCATGGGCCTGGTAGAGGTCGATCACGTCGGTCTGCAGGCGCTGCAGCGAACCCTCGACCGCGGCCTGGATGTTGCCCGGCGACAGCCCGCGATGGCGCTCCCACTTGCCCAGCTTGGTGGCCACGGTGACCCGGTCGCGCTTGCCGCTGCGCTTGAACCAGCGGCCGAGGATCGTCTCCGATTCGCCGCCCTGGTTGCCCGGGACCCAGTACGAGTACGAGTCGGCCGTGTCGACCAGGTCGAAGCCGGTCTCGACGAAGGCGTCCAGCAGGGCGAAGGACGTCGCCTCGTCGGCGCTCCATCCGAACACGTTGCCGCCGAAGGCAAGCGGGGCGACCTGCAGCGACGAACGGCCGAGCGGGCGGAGGGACTGGCGCATTGGGGGGGTCGCGGCAGGAGTAGGGTGTTACATGATGCGGCGCGTTGTGGTCGTTGGGGCAGACGCATCCCGCAACGCCGTGTTGCGGATCATGACCGGATGTCGACCGATGCCGGCACTGGATTGCGGGCGATGGGGTGTCAAATGCACGCAATCAGGCGGGTTTCTGCTAACGTCTGGGCCGATGCTGCCGCGGCGCGAGAGGGGACGTCGCCGCCACGGGGACACGGACGCATGGCCATGGCAACAAGCAACGCAGGCCCGAACACATCGGGACGCATCCTGGTCGTTGACGACCAGAACGTGAACCTGCGCGTGGTCGGAACCCTCCTCGTCCGCCAGGGCTACGAGGTGATCACCGCTGGCAGCGGCGAGGAAGCGCTGCAGCGCTACGTCGAATCGCCACCCGACCTGATCCTGCTCGACATGATGATGCCCGGCATGGACGGCTTCGACGTGCTGGCCTCGCTGCACGACCTGGGTCCGTTGCAGGTGCCGGTGGTCTTCGTTACCGCCGCCCACGACCGCGACCTGCTGCTGCGCGCCTTCGACGCCGGCGTGGTCGATTACGTCACCAAGCCGTTCCTGCCCGAAGAGCTGCTGGCCCGGGTCAACGCCCACGTGGGCCTGAAGCTGACTCGCGACCGCCTCGAGCGCGTTGCCCGCGAGCGCGAGGAACTGGTCAACCTCGTCGCCCACGACCTCAAGAATCCGCTCAGCAGCGTGCTGTTCGCCGGCGAGCTGCTGCGCAGTGGCGTGTGCAAGCCCGAGCGGGTGCCGCGCTACCTGCAGATGATCCACGAGAGCGCCGACGACGCCCTGGGCTACATCCGCCATTACCTGGAAAGCCAGGCCGGGCGGCTCAAGCAGGAGTTTCCCGCCGAGCGCGCCGACGTCGGCGAGACGCTGGAATGGCTGCTGCAGCGCTACGAAATCCAGCTGGAAGCCCGCGGCATCCGCATCGACCTGCGACCGCCGGCCGGCCGCGCCGAAGTCGCGATCCACCCGCGCGTGCTGCGCCAGGTCAGCGAGAACCTGGTGACCAATGCGATGAAGTACGCGCCCGACTGCGAGCTGCTATTGACCGCGCGCAGCGGTGCGCCGGGCTACTGGCAGCTGATCGTCGCCGACCGCGGACCGGGCATTCCGGCCGACCGCCAGCGCGAGCTGTTCAAACCGTTCGTGCGGCTGCACGAAGGCACCGACGCCGACGGCCTGTCCAATGGCCTGGGCCTGTCGCTGGCCAAGCGCATCATCGCCAATGCCGGCGGCCAGCTCTGGTACGAACCGCGCCGCCACGGCGGCTCGCGCTTCATCATCGAGTTGCCGGAAGCGGCGCCGATCAGCTTGTAGGGCTATTGGCTTTCGACGCGGCGGCTGCGGCGCGGGGCGGGCCGCTTGGTGCTGCGCTGCGCCTCGACCCGGCGCGAGGAGCCTTCGATCGCTTCGCCGTTCTCGGCCTGGCGGGCGCGTCGCTTGGCCGCATACCAGAGCAGGCCGGCGCCAGCGACGGCAGCGGCGACCAGCACCGGATTGCGGCGCGCGAACTTGCCCGCCACCTGCACGCCGCTCTTGACCACGCCGAGCTTGGCACCGGTTTCGAGCCACTTGCCGGCCTGCTGGGTGACGCCGGGCACGGCATGGCGGATGTTGTCGCTGACCGCGGAAGCCAGTTCCAGGGCGCGTTCGGGCAGGTCGGAGAGCTTGCTCATCGTGGATAACCCGGGGAAACGGTGACAGGGGTGCAGTGTCCACGCCGGTTCGTTGAAGCGGCGTGAGCGGGACGCGAGGTTGCCGGCTCGTGGCTGAATGCCGATCATGGCCATTGCCTCGTTCGCTCCAGCGCGGTCCGCCATGATCCGAGTGTTGCCCAACGTGCTCTCCGCCGCCGAACTTCAGGCGGTGCGCGAGTTGTTGCCGCAGGTGCGCTTCGGCGACGGCCGCATCACCAATCCCGACTCGTCGGTGAAGCAGAACCTGCAGGCGCCGCAGGAGGATCCGGCCAATGCCCGCATCGCCCAGATCGCCCGCGATGCACTGATGCGCTATCCGGAGCTGCGCGTGTTCGCGCAGCCACGGACGATGGCGCGGACCACGGTCGTGCGCTACGAGCCGGGCATGAACTACGGCTGGCATGTCGACGAGGCGCTGTTCCCGTCGACGCCGCCGATGCGCAGCGATCTGTCGTGCACGGTGTTCCTCAATGAGCCGGGCGACTACGACGGCGGCGAACTGACCATCCAGCTGGGCGCGCAGGAGCTGTCCTACAAGCTCGAGCCCGGCAGCGCGATCCTGTATCCGTCCACCACCATCCATCGCGTCACGCCGGTCACGCGTGGCGTGCGCCTGGCGGCGATCACATGGCTGCAGAGCTGGGTCGCCGACAGCGGCCAGCGCGAACTGCTGGTGCAGCTGGAAGAAGCGCGGGCACTGGCTGCCAGCGGTGGCGACCGCCAGCGTCTGCAGGTGCTGCTGGAATCGCTGCGGACCAATCTGTTCCGGATGTGGGCCGACACCTGATCCGCTAGGCGACGGCAACGTCGCGCAGGCGCGGATGCTGTTGCAGCAGCGCCTCCACCCACGCCTGCCCTTCGGCGATCTCGGGCCCGTGCCGCTGCATCGCCAGCGCAAGATCGTGGGCACGATCATCACGGCTGTAGTCGTGCGCCTGCGCCTTCGAGTAGCGACCCCAGGCCGGTGAGGTCATCGCCTGATCGACACCTTCCGGATCTAGGCCGAGGTGATCGGCCACTCGATGGAGCTGCTCGCGCGGCTGCGTCAGCAACGCGTCGAAGTCCACGCGCAGCACGCGTGCCGCGTGGTCACCGTTCGCGATGGCAGCGAATCGGATCCGCTCGGCCAGCCAACCCATTGCGCATTGCTGCGGCAGGCTCAATGCATGCAGGGCGATGCCATCGGCGTAGCCGCGTGCGTGCAGGTCGTGCAGGCGCTCGCCGGCGGCATTGGCCGCGTCCAGCACCGACGCCGGCGATTTGAGCAGCGTCGCCAGGTAGGGCCGCAGCGGCATGTCGAGCAGCACGGCACGCATCGTCGGATGCAGTGCAAGCAGCGGCGCGATCAGGCCGTTGCAGCTGCTGGTGGCCTTGACCACGCTGCGGGTCTGCGGCGGCAGTGTTTGCGACCAGCGCGACCACAGCAGGCGCAGCAGCTGCGATGCCTGCGCGGCGGACAGGCGCGACTGCGGCGTATTCAACCCGGGCCAGGCCTCGGCCAGCGTGCGCAACGGCAACGGCTCGCGCAGTCCCTGCACCTGTGGCCAGCTGTCGAGCAACCGGCTGAGCAGGGTCGAGCCGCAGTGGCCGATATGGAAGATCGCGTCGGCCGGCTTGCGGGCGTCTGCGTGTGCGGCATCCGCATCGCGGGCGAGCACGGCATCGAGCGGCATCCAGCCGCCCTCGGCGTTGGCCGGCAGCGCGCGATCGTCGAGGAACGCCGCATCACGTCGCTGCGCCGCATCCAGTCGCAGCCACAGCAGGCGACGCCCGACCAGGTCGAGCTTGAAGGGCAGGAAACCCGGATCGTCCAGCGGTGACGTCATGCCGCCGAGTGTAGCGAGACGATCACGTGCCGCGGGGTTTGGCGCGGTGGGTCGCCGCCGCCGTCCACGGGTCGTCGGGCCACGGATGCCGGGGATAACGACCCTTCATTTCCTTCTTCACTTCCGGATAGGTGCGGTCCCAGAAGCCGCGCAGGTCCTGGGTGATCTGCAGCGGCTTGCCGCCCGGCGAGAGCAGGTGCAGCGTCAGCGGCACGCGGCCTTCGGCGATGCGCGGCGTGTCGGCCAGGCCGAACAGCTCCTGCAGTTTCACCGCCAGCACCGGCGCCACCGGCGTGTCGGCGGCATCGTCGAAGGCGTACTCGATCGACCGCTCCATGCCCGATGGTACTGCCATCCGCGTCGGCGCCAGTGCGTCGATCTTCTGCCGCAATGACCAGTCGAGCTGCGACCGCAACGCTTCGCCCAGTTCCTGTTCCGACAGCGCATCCAGACGGGTCTTGCCGCTGAGCACGGGCTTGAGCCACTGCTCCACGGTGGCCATCAGCGCGTCGTCCGACAGGTCGGGCAGTTCGAGTTCGGGCAGCGAGGCGCGCAGGCAGCGCACGCGTGCGCGCCATTGCGACAGCGATGGTGTCCACGGCAGCGCTTGCAGGCCGAGCTGGCGCACGGCATCGACCAGCGCATCGGCGTAGCGCGACGGGTCGGGTTTTGCCAGCGGCCGGCTGTCGATGACGATGCGGTCGAAGCGCTGCTCGCGCACGGCGGCTATCCCACGCAATGCGCTGTCCCAGACGACGCGGTCCTCGCTGACGAAGCGCTTGGGGAAATCACTGCGCAGCCGCTGTTCGTCGAGGGGTGCGGCGCGCATCACACGGGCATCGCGCGGGTCATCGCGCAGCTCGCTGATCGCGATCCACGGCTCGCCATACAGCGCGCTGTCATCGAACAGCTTTGCACTGCGGCCGTTGGCGAGCTGGTAGCGATACGGATCGCTCGGGTGCTGGCGCGCGATGCGATCGGGGAACGCATGCAGCAACAGATCGCCAAGCAGGTGCGGCGGCGCGGAAGCCGGTGGCGGTGCATCGACGCGCAGACGCCGGCGCCATTGCTTCGCGGCCTGGTCGATGGCAGCCAGCGCCGAACGCGAGGCATCGCCGCCGACACGACCGACACGGAACGCCGCCAGCGCCTGCCAGCGCTCGGCCACCGCATCGCTGCGCGAGCGCAGGGGATCGCGCGCCTCGATCAGCGCGGCGAGATCGCAGGCCAGCGCACGCTCGCTGGCCTGCGTCGGCGCCAGCAGCATCGCTGCCAGTCTCGGGTGCGTGCCCAGTGCGAGCATGCGTCGGCCCAGCGGCGTGATCGCGCCGCCGTCGAGCGCGCCCAGGCGCTGAAGAAGTTCGCGCGCGGCCGCGAGCGCGCCACTGGGCGGCGCATCGACGAAACGCAGGTTGGCATCGCCCCACGCCGCCAGTTCCAGCGCCAGGCCGGCCAGTTCGACCTGTCCGATTTCCGCCCGGCGCTGCGGTTCCAGGCGCTGCGACTCGGGCCACAACCGGTACGCCCAGCCTTCGGCGACGCGACCGGCGCGGCCTGCACGCTGGTCGGCGGAGGCCTGGGCGATGGTGACCACGTCGAGTCGGGCGAAGCCGCTGTTGGGGTCGTAACGGGGTTCGCGCGCCTGGCCGCTGTCGATCACCACGCGCACAGCGGGTAGCGTGACACTCGATTCGGCGACATTGGTGGCGAGCACGACGCGGCGGTGTCCGTCCGGGTCGGGCTGGAGCACGCGCGACTGCTGTTCGACCGGTAGCTCGCCGTGCAAGGTGAGCATATCGGCGCTCGCCGACGCCGCACTCGCCTCCAGCGCCGCCTGCACCCTGGCGATTTCGCGCTGCCCGGGCAGGAACACCAGCACGTCGCCGGGATGCTGCGTCAGCGCCTGTTCGACGGCGCGGCGCGCCTGATGCTCGAGCGCCTCCTCGCGCCGCCCCGGGAAGTGAGCGACGGTGACCGGATAGCTGCGTCCGGCGCTGCTCAGGCGCGGTGCGTCGAGGAAGGCGGCCAGCCGTTCGCCATCGAGCGTGGCCGACATCACCACGATGCGCAGGTCCTCGCGCAGGCCCGACTGCACGTCCAGCGCCAGCGCCAGGCCGAGGTCGGCGGCGAGGTGGCGCTCGTGGAATTCGTCGAACAGCAGCGCGCCGACGCCTTCGAGCATCGGATCGTCCTGCAGCATCCGCGTCAGGATGCCTTCGGTGACGACTTCTATGCGCGTGCGCGCCGACACCTTGTTCTCGAAGCGGATGCGGTAGCCGACCGTCTCTCCCACCGGCTCGCCGCGCTGCCGGGCCATGAAACCGGCGGCGGCGCGCGCGGCCACACGACGCGGCTCCAGCATCACGATCTTCTGGCCACCCAGCCACGGCGCATCCAGCAGCGCCGGAGGCACCTGCGTGGTCTTGCCGGCGCCCGGCGGTGCCTCCAGGACCAGGCGCGGATGCGCGGCCAGGCTGTCGCGGATGCGCGGCAGCAGCTCGTCGATCGGGAAGGTGGGCGCTTGCCGGGCTTGCTCGTTCACCGCACAAGGATAAGGCGTGGGCGCGCGGTGCAGGTCGAAACCGGCCTGCCGGGACACAGTTGCTAAACTGCCCCGCCCCGCAATGCCCCTTCAGACATGCAACTGGTCGACATCGGCGCCAACCTCACCCACGACTCGTTCGACCACGATCGCGATGCCGTGCTCGCACGTGCGCGCGAAGCCGGCGTGGCGCAGATGGTGATCACCGGTGCCAGCCGCGAGCATTCGCCGCTGGCGCTGAAGCTGGCCAAGCGACATCCCGGTGAGCTGTTCGCCACCGCTGGCGTGCATCCCCACCACGCCAGCGAGTACACCAGCGAGTGCGATGCGGAGCTGCGCGAACTGCACTCGCATGCCGAAGTGGTCGCCGTGGGCGAGTGCGGGCTCGATTACTTCCGCGATTTCTCGCCGCGGCCCGCGCAGCGGCGGGCGTTCGAACAGCAGCTGCAGATCGCCGTCGACCACGCTGTCGACGGCGTGGCCAAGCCGCTGTTCCTGCACCAGCGCGATGCCCACGCCGATTTCATGGCGATGATGAACAACTTCGATGGCCGCATCGGCCCGGCAGTGGTGCATTGCTTCACCGGCACGCGCGAGGAGTTGTTCGACTACCTCGACCGCGACTGGCACATCGGCATCACCGGCTGGCTCTGCGACGAGCGCCGCGGCCAGCACCTGCGCGAGCTGGTCAAGTCGATCCCGGCCAACCGCCTGATGATCGAGACCGACGCGCCCTACCTGCTGCCGCGCACGATCCGTCCAGCACCGCCGCACCGCCGCAACGAGCCGATGTACCTGGCCCATATCGTGGAAGAGCTGGCCCGCGACCGCGGCGAGGACGTCGCCACCGCCGCGGCCAACAGCACCGCCACGGCGCGCGCGTTCTTCCGCCTGCCGGCCTGAGGTCGCTCAACGGCTGGCCAGGCGCCTGGTTGCCTTCGGGTTGGCGAGCACCAGCTGGACGATGCCGGCGTTGCGCTGGCAGGCGCGCTGGGTGTCGATCATCAGGCGGGTGCGCACGGTATAGGCCTGGCCGAGGTTGTCGACGCCGGTCAGGCGGGCGATGTCCTGCTGACTGGGCAGCAGCGGGCGCTGGCAGTCGATGGTGATGGTCGGGACCATCGGATCCGGGGCTGACTGGGCTGCGGCGGACTGGGCGGCGGCCGAGGACGTGACGACGGCCAGCATGAGGACTGCGAGACGGGTGTTCATGTGAATCTCCGGGCGACGCCGGTCGATTCCGGCGCGACCAGACTCGCGCCGTGCCCGCCGCAGGTCTTGAGGATGGGCTGAGGACAAGCGCAGGCTTGTGTTGGGCCCGCAGCCAAACCTTGGGGAAAGCTTAGGCCGTGTGCACGACCGGCCCGCGTATCCGTAGATGGGTGTTTTCCACGTGCCGCGATGACCCGACCTGTCCCCCCAGTGCTCCGCTTCGACGACATCGTCCTGGACCTGCCAGGCCGGCGCCTGCTGCGCGCGGGCCAGCCGCAGTCGCTCGAGCCCAAGGCCTTCGCGGTGCTCGAACTGCTGGCGGGCTCGCCGGGCCAGGTCTTCTGCCGCGACGAGATCCTCGACGAAGTCTGGGGCCATCGCCACGTCACTCCCGGCGTGCTCAACCGCGTGATCACCCTGGTCCGGCACGCGCTGGGTGAAGACGCACACAGCTCGCGCTACCTGCATACCGTGCACGGCTATGGCTATCGCTTCGACCTGCCGGCGCAGGCGGACAGTGGCGCATCGGAAGCGCCGGTTCAGGTGCCCGAGGCAGAGGTGGAAGACGCCGCGGAGGTGGTCGACGAGAGCCTGGTCTCCGCGCCGGCGGCGCCCGCGCCAACACAGCCAGCGCGCACCCGGCCGCGACTGCGACCCTGGCTGGCATACGCCGTCGCCGCAACCGTACTCATCGCGGTGGCCCTGACCGTCTGGTTATGGCCACGTCCGACGGGCACTGCAGTGGCATCGCCGGTGCTGGCCGTGCTGCCGATGCGCGCGGTCGGCGAGGACCCGCGCGGCCAGGCCTTCGCGGACGGCCTGAGCGAGGAGATGATCGGGCTACTGGCCCACATCGACGGCTTGCGCGTGATCTCGCACACCGCGTCGTTCAAGTTCCGCGATGGCGCATTGCCGATGACCGAAGTCGCCCGGCAGCTGCAGGCGACGCACCTGCTCGAGGGCAGTGTGCGCCAGGACGGCGAGCGCCTGCGCATCAGCCTGCACCTGGTCGAAGCCAGCGGCAATCGCACCGTCTGGTCGCAGAGCTTCGACCGCGAATTCCGCGACATCTTCGTCGTCCAGCGCAGCATCGCCTACGCCATCGCCAACACGCTGGAACTGCAGTTGGGGCTGTCGGTGATTTCGTCTGGCCCCGGCGAGGATCCCGCGCTGTACCGGCGCTACCTGCTGGCGCGCAACGCGTCGCCGCGCGTCGGCGAGGATCGCGCCGAGGCAGCGGAAGCCGCGCTGCGCGAACTGACCCGCGAGCATCCCGGCTACGCGCGGGCGCAGGGCGGACTGGCGGTGATCCTGTGGGGACGCTCACTGTCGGCGCGGCCCGGGCGCGACGAGCTGCGCGCAGAGGCTGAGCAGGTGGCGGCAAGGGCGCTGCAACTTGACCCGCGACAACCCGAAGCACACGCCGTCATCGCGGCAAAGGCCTGTCGGTCGCAGCAATGGAGCGAGTGCATGCGGTTGTCGCAGCTCGCGATCAAACTGGCACCTTCCGATACCTGGTGCCGCGGCTGGCACGCTTACCGCCTGGCCACGCTCGGCTACGTCCAGCAGGCGCTGCGCGAGACCGACGAAGCCCTGAAGCTGGCGCCCTTCGACCCGGACCTGCATTTCTGGCGAGGCCGCTTGCTCGATACGCTGGGCCGCCACGACGAGGCACGCGAGCACCTCGCCCTGGCCCCGCCCGATCGCGCCGCGACCGCGAGTTTCTTCAATGCGGTATGGCGTCGCGACTACGCCACCGCGCAGCGCCTGGTTGAAGCACTGCCCGCTGACCTGCCTTGGCGCGCCTCGGAACTGGCAGCCGTTGCCGCCCTGCGTGATCCGACGTTATGGCCGGCCGTGACCCCGGCGATCGAGCTCTCCGAGCGGCATCCGCTGCATGGCCAGGTTCCGTACGACTTCACCCGGTTGCTGTTGCCGGTGCGCGACTACGCGCGCGACATCGACGGCCTCGATGCCGTGCAGCAAGCCGGCTATGCCTCGTACCAGTGGGTGTTCTGGCAACCCGAATCGCGCGCATTGCGCCAGGACCCGGCGTTCCAGCGTTACCTGCTGCGCAGCGGAATCGCCGCGTACTGGCGCGAGCATGGCTGGCCGGATGTGTGCCACGCCGACGGCAACGGCATGGCCTGCGACTAGCGCCCCGCTTCGTACGCCTGCAGATGGCACCACGCAGCAGCGAGCCGGGGCGCCGACTGTCCGGCCGCGCGCGCGCGGTGCAGCATGTCGCCGACGATCTGCATCGCCTCGACCGGCTGACCGGCTTCCAGGTCGCGCAGCATCGACGCCTTCAATGGCGAGTCGACCTGGGTCAGCGTCGTCAGTGCGGCCTGCTGCGCCGATTCCACGATCGGCTCGCCTTCGGCCATCGCGACGGCGAGGCATTCGTCGTAGAGCGCGCGCATGAAGGCCTCTCCGCCCTCGGCGGCGACGATACCGCCGACGGAGGCGCGCATCAGGCAGGTGGCCGCAGCCAATGTCGACAGGAACGTGTACTTGGCCCACTGATCGGCGGCGATGCGCTGCGAGCGCACGTGGTCGATGCCGGCATTCGCGCACAGGCGGGCGAACGCGATCGTGCGCTCGCTGTCGGGATCGCCGTCGCGCTCGCCGAAGGTGATCGATGCCGGGCGACCCAGGTGGAGCACTTCACCGTTGGCTCCCTTCATCGCACTGATGAAGCACAGGCCACCGAGCACTCGCTGCGCGCCGAACCTGGCGTCGAGCAACGGGTAATGAGCGAGTCCATTGAGGATCGGCAGGATCGCGGTGTCGGCGGTGACGGCTGGCGCCGCCGATGACATCGCGCTGTCGAGGTCGTAGGCCTTGCAGCTCAGCAGCACCAGGTCGAACGGACGCTCGCGCGCAAGCGCCGGAAGTGCATCGGCGGTGACATGCGCGACCTGGAGGTCGGCATCGCCAAGCGGGCTGCGCAATGCCAGGCCGTCCGCGTGCAGTTGTGCCGCGCGCGCCGGACGCACCAGGAAGGTGATGTCCGCGCCCGATTGCGCCAGGCGCCCGCCGAAGTAGCCGCCGGTTCCACCGGCACCGAGAACCAGGACGCGCATGCTTGAGGCCGGCATGTAGAAACCCTCAGCTGCGCAGGCCGACACCGCGCTTGAGCAGCCACAGGCCGAGCGATGCCAGCGCCACGACGAAGGCCATCATCAGCGTGTAGGCGACCCACACCGGCACGTCGCTGACACCGAGCAGGCCGTAGCGGAAGGCGTTGACCATGTAGAAGATCGGGTTGGCATGGGTCATCGCCTCGGCCCACGGCGGCAGCAGCTTGACCGAATAGAACACGCCGCCGAGGTAGGTCAGCGGGGTCAGGATGAAGGTCGGCACGATCGCGATGTCGTCGAACTTCTTGGCGTAGACCGCGTTGACGAAACCGGCCAGCGAGAAGATCGTCGCGCCCAGCAGCACGGTGGTGAAGGTGACCAGCGGATGCGGGATGCGCACCTTGGTGAAGAACATCGCGATCACCAGCACGATCGCGCCGACCATCAGGCCGCGCAGCACGGCACCGGCGACGTAGCCGCCGAGGATCACCCAGTTCGGCATCGGGCTGACCAGCAGCTCCTCGACGTGGCGGCCGAACTTGGCGCCGAAGAACGAGGACGAGATGTTGCCGTAGCTGTTCTGGATCACGCTCATCATCACCAGCCCGGGGACGATGAAGTCCATGTACTTGATGCCGTCCATCTCGCCCACGCGCGAACCGATCAGGCCGCCGAAGATCAGGAAGTACAGGGTCATCGTGATCGCCGGCGGCACCAGGGTCTGGCCCCAGATGCGCAGGATGCGGTTGATCTCGCGACGGACAATTGTGCCCAGCGCCACCAGGTTGCGCTGGTGGTCGGTGAGTTCCTTGGCGACGGCGGTGTTCATGCTTCGTCCTGCAATGCGTTGTGTGTGTGGCGTTACGCCACTGGTTCCGGCGGAGCCTGCGCGGTGCTGTCCTGGGCGTTCTCGCCGGTCAGGCGCACAAAGAGCTCTTCCAGGCGATTGGACTTGGTCCGCATCGAGCGCACGCGGATCCCGGCTTCGCCGAGCACGGCGAACACGCGGTTGAGGTCCATCGCGCGCGGCATCTCGATATCGAGCGTGTGGTCGTCGGCGGCCAACAGCGTCGTGCCCTCGATCAGCGGCAGCGTCGCCGGCAGCTGGCCGTCGATGTCGAGCAGGAAACCCTCGACGTCGAGCTTGGCCAGCAGCGCCTTCATCGGACCCTGCTCGACGATGCGGCCGCGGTCGATGATGGCCAGGTTGCGGCACAGGCTCTCGGCTTCTTCCAGGTAGTGCGTGGTCAGGATGATCGTGGTGCCGGCGGCATTGATCTCCTTGAGCGTCTTCCACATGCCGCGGCGGATCTCGATGTCGACGCCAGCGGTAGGCTCGTCGAGGATCAGCAGGCGCGGCTGGGTCATCATCGCCCGCGCGATCATCAACCGGCGCTTCATGCCGCCCGACAGGGTGCGGCTCATCATGTTGGCCTTTTCCCACAGGTGCGCGCGCTTGAGCTCGACTTCGGCGCGTTGCAGGGCCAGCTCGCGCGGCACGCCGTAGAAGCCGGCGTAGTTGACCAGGATGTCGAGCGGCTTCTCGAACATGTTGAAGTTCAGCTCCTGCGGAACCAGGCCGATCAGGCGCATCGCGGCGTCGCGGTGCCGCGCCAGGTCGACGCCGAAGATCGACACCGAGCCGGCGCTGAGGTTGACCAGCGAGCTGACGATGCCGATCAGGGTGCTCTTGCCGGCGCCGTTGGGGCCGAGCAGGGCGAAGAAATCGCCCGGGACCACGTCCAGGGACACGCCCTTGAGCGCCTCGACACGGTTGTCGTAGGTCTTGCGCAGGTCGCGCACGGACAGCGCGGGGGCGGCGGCCAGGGCACTTGCTGCGGGAGCAGGCGCCGCGGATGCGGCAGCAGCCGCGGAGGAGAGGTTCGAAGCCGGGGTCATCTGGGGGCCTGTTGTGGAGCGCGCCTTCGCGGCAAGCCGCGCAGCGATAACCGGTAGTATAGGCGGCCTCGTGCCGGCACTCCGGCTACAGTCTGTTGCAACTTCCATCGGTATTGTCGTGGCCATCCAGCACTTCCCTCTCAAGCTCGTTTCGCGCCGGATGCTGGCCCCCACGGTCGGCCACTACACCTTCGTCCGCGACGATGGCCAGCCGCTGGATTTCATCCCGGGCCAGTTCATCCAGGTCCACTTCACCTACGCCGACGGCACCGCGACCAAGCGCAGCTACTCGCTGGCAACCATCCACGACCACGCCCTGGGGCCTGGCGAGGCGGTCGAGATCGCCGTCAGCTACGTCGCCGGTGGTGCCGCGACTGCGTTGTTCGAGGGCCTGGAGGGCGGCGGCCGGGTCGACGCCAGCGGTCCGTTCGGCCGCTTCTGCCTGATGCCGGCCGACGCCAACAAGCGCTACCTGCTGATCGGCACCGGCACCGGCGTGACCCCCTACCGGGCGATGCTGCCGCAGCTCGATGCGCTGATCCGCGAGCGCGACATCCAGGTCGTGCTGCTGTTCGGCGCACGCACGCCGGTGGAGCTGCTTTACGGCGACGAGTTCCGCGAATTCGCCGCCAGGCACCCGCAGAACTTCCGCTTCGTCCCCTGCTTCTCGCGTGAGTTGCCCGAGCCGGGTTCGGCGCAGGCGCATGCCGATGTCCGCCACGGTTACGTGCAGCAGTACCTGGACGAGTTCGCGCCCAGTGCCGGCGACGACATCGCCTACCTGTGCGGCAATCCGAACATGGTCGATGCCTGCTTCGAGGCGCTCAAGGTCCATGGCCTGCCGGTGCCGCAGATCCGCCGCGAGAAGTACGTCAGCAGCAAGTAGGGCTGCCGCTGGCGGTGACAGCTCCGGCTGACGCCGCCCGCACCGGGTCACGTTCTTCCCTTGCCCCTCGTCTGGCATCCTTGAAGGCGCTTTGCCTTATGGACGAGAGGTCATCATGCGCACGTGCAGTATCTGGGGAAGGACTTCCGCGCTCGCGGCGGTTCCGTTGTCATTGGGTTTGCTGCTGTCGGGCTGCAGTTCGCAGGTCGCGGACCCTGCGCCGGCGAAGGACGCCGGCAAGCGGATGTACGGCACCATCGCATTCGAGCCGTGCACGCTGTCGGCGCCGCTCTCGCCGACCAGCATCGACGCGCAATGCGCGAAGTTCGAGGTCGCAGAAGATCCGGCCGCGCCCCATGCTGGCAGGAGCGCGGGCAGGAAGATCCCGCTCAACATTGCCTGGCTGCCTGCCGCCGACCAGTCCGGCGGCACCGGCGACCCGGTGTTCTTCCTCGCCGGCGGCCCCGGCCAGGCCGCGACCGAGTACGCCGCGCAGATCGACATGGCGCTGCGCGACGTGCGCAAGCAGCGTGACATCGTCCTGGTCGACCAGCGCGGTACCGGCAAGCTCAGCCCGCTCGATTGCCGCGACGGCAATGGCCGCGAGCTGGCGCTGCCCGATGCCGACGAGACCGATGCCAACGCGATCGCCGATTACGCCGGGCGCTGCGCGCAGGCGCTGGCCGGCAAGGCCGATCCGCGTTTCTACACCACCACCCAGGCCATCGCCGATCTCGACGCGGTGCGTACCGCACTCGGTGTAGATCGCATCAACCTGGTCGGCGTCTCGTACGGCACGCGCGTGGCGCAGCAGTACGCGGCACGTTACCCGCAGCACACGCGCTCGATCGTGCTCGATGGCGTCGCTCCCAACTCGCTGGTCGTCGGTGGCGAGTTCGCCCGCACCTTCGAGCGCGCGCTCGGCCTGCAGGTCGCGCAATGCCAGAAGCTGGAGAGCTGTCGCAAGCGCTTCCCGCAGGACCTGCGCACGCAGTTGCATTCACTGAAGGCGCGTCTTGCCGCCGCACCAGTGGAGGTCGAGTACCGCGATCCCGCCAGTGCCGAGGTCAAGCACGACACGCTCACCGCCGACACCGTGGTCGGCCTGACCCACCTGTTCTCCTACATGCCACAGATGGCATCGCTGCTGCCGGTGGTGATCGACGAGGCCGATCGCGGCCGCTACGCACCGCTGATGGCGCTGTCGCAGATGATGACGCGTGAAGTCGGCGGGCAGATGTCGCGGACCATGCAGTGGTCGGTGATCTGCGCCGAGGATGCCGATCGCTATCAGCCGGACCCGAACGATGCCGGGACCGTGCTTGGCGCCGACGTGGCAACGGCGTTCTTCGCCGCCTGCAAGAGCTGGCCGCACGGGTCGCGACCGGCCGGGTTCAACGAGCCGCTGAAGTCCAAGGTGCCGGCACTGTTGCTGTCGGGCGAGATCGATCCGGTGACACCGCCTGCCTATGGCGAACAGGTGCTCAAGGATCTGCCCAACGGACGTCATCTCGTTCTGCGCGGACAGGGCCACAACGTCGGCGGCGTCGGCTGCCTGCCCAAGCTGGTCGGCCAGTTCATTGAATCGACCGACGCGCGAAAGCTCGATGCCAAGTGCCTGGACACGATCGGCTACGTGCCTCCGTTCACCGGCTTCAATGGGTGGGAACCATGATCATCGCCAACGACCTGCACAAGAGCTTCAAGACCAAGACCGGTACCGTGCGCGCCGTCGATGGCGTCAACTTCGAAGCGCACGACGGCCAGATCACCGGCCTGCTCGGACCCAACGGCGCCGGCAAGACCACCACGCTGCGCATGCTCTACACGCTGATGAAACCCGATGCCGGCGAGGTCATGGTCGACGGCGTCGATGCCGCGCGCGACCCCGAGGCGGTGCGCCGTGCACTGGGCGTGTTGCCCGATGCCCGCGGCGTCTACAAGCGCCTGACCGCCCGCGAGAACATCGCCTACTTCGGCGAGCTGCATGGCATGTCCGCGCAGGCGATCGCGCAACGCACGCAGACGCTGGCAGACGCGTTGCAGATGCACGACATCCTCGACCGCCAGACCGAAGGCTTCTCGCAGGGCCAGCGCACCAAGACCGCGATCGCGCGCGCACTCGTGCACGATCCGCGCAACGTGATCCTGGACGAGCCGACCAACGGCCTGGACGTGATGACCACGCGCGCCATGCGCACCTTCCTGCAGCAGCTTCGCGCCGAGGGCCGTTGCGTGATCTTCTCCAGCCACATCATGCAGGAGGTCGCCGCGCTGTGTGACCGCATCGTCATCATCGCAAAGGGCCAGGTGGTCGCCGCCGGCAGTGCCGACGAGCTGCGTGCGCAGACCGGCGAAGCCAATCTCGAGGATGCCTTCGTCAAGGCGATCGGTTCGGAAGAGGGCCTGCACGCATGAGTTCGATCCAGAGCACCAAGGCTCCTCGCAACAGCAGCATCGCGACGTTGTGGGCGGTGATGCACAAGGAACTGCGCGACATCTCGCGTGACCGCCGCACGCTGGCACTCGCGCTGCTGATGGGACCGCTGCTGTACCCGTTGCTGATGATCGGCATCGGCACGCTCGCCGAGAGCCGCGCCAAGACGCAGCTCGACAAAGTCCTCGAAGTGCCAACCGTCGGCATCGAGCGCGCGCCGAACCTGGTGGCGTTCCTGGCCACGCAGGGCATCCAGGCCAAGCCGGCGCCGGCCGACCTGGATGCGGCGATCGCGCGACAGGACATCGACGTCGCCATGCGCATCAGCGTCGGCTTCGCCCGCAACTGGCACGACGGCCAGCCGGCGCTGGTGGAGATCGTTCGCGACAGCACGCGTCGCGACAGCGACATTCCGGGTGCACGATTGCGCGCGGCGCTGACGGCTTACGGCGACCAGGTCGGTGCGTTGCGCCTGCTCGCCCGCGGCATCGATCCGTCGATCACGCGCGCGCTCAACGTCGGCAGTCGCGACCTCGCCACCGAGGATGCGAAGCGCGGCATCGTGCTGTCGTCGATCATGCCGTACCTGCTGATCCTGATGTCGTTCCTCGGCGGCGCGTACCTGATCATGGATGCGACCGCAGGCGAACGTGAGCGTCAGTCGCTCGAACCGTTGCTGGCCACTCCGGCCCGTCGCGGTGCGATCGTCAGCGGCAAGATCGCCGCGGCGTGTGCGCTTGGATTGCTGTCGCTGCTGCTGACGCTGCTCGCCTTCAAGTTCAGCGCGCAGGTCGGCACCAGTGTCGGCAAGATGCTCGACGTCAGCTTCGCCGCGATCGGCAAGATGCTGCTGGTGCTGCTGCCGATGCTGTTCATTGGCACGACGCTGCTGACGCTGCTGTCGGCAACGGCCAAGAGCATGAAGGAGGCACAGAGCCACATGACGTGGCTGATGTTGCTGCCGATGATCCCGACGATCGCGCTGGCGGTGAATCCGATCAAGACGCAGATGTGGCAGTTCACGGTGCCGTTCCTCGCGCAGAACCAGATGCTGCTGAAGGTGATCCGTGGCGAGTCGATCGACCCGCAGGTGTGGGCGATCTACCTGGCGGCGGGCTTCGGTGTGGCGGCGCTGCTGTGGTTCGCGGCGGTGCGGCGTTACCACCAGGAGCGCCTGGCGATCTCTGGCTGAGGTTGTTCCGTGCAAAGAAAAAGCCCGGCTTGCGCCGGGCTCTTTTTGTTGCTGGCTGGCATCTGCGAGTCCGGTTCCCCAACCGTCCCCGCGACGCTGGCCTGATCAGCTCTGCGGATTGAAGCCGATCGTGCGGCGCGTGGTCACCGGGGAATCGACCGGCTGGAAGCGCCACTTGCGTACAGCGTTGACCGCTTCGCGATCGAAGATGCGCGCCGGGTTGGAACGCACCACGCGGGCGGCGGTGACCGAACCATCGGTACCGACGGTGAACTCGACCTGCACCTCACCCGAGGTACCGGCACGCAGTGCCTCCGGCGGATAACGCGGCGGCGGCATCGACAGCGGACGCAGATCGCTGGCATTGGCACTGGCCGGAGCCGCGGCGGTCTGGCGTGCCAGCGCAGCGCGCTGCTCGGCAGCACGCTCATCGGCAGCCGCCTTGTCAGCAGCCGCCTTGTCGGCAGCGATCTTGTCCGCGGCAGCCTTGTCGGCAGCGGCCTTGTTCTGCTGGGCGAGGAGCTTGGCAGCTTCTTCCTGCTGCTTCTTCTGGTCCTCGACACGCTTGAGTTCGAGCTCGGCCTTGCGCTTGGTCTCTTCCTCGGCGGTCAGCTGCTGCTGGGCGGCACGCTTGCCCACGGCTTCCTGCTGGGCGGCGATGCTGGTCTTGAGGCGGGCCAGCGCCGGGTGCTGCGCGTCGGCCTTCTCGAGCAGGGCCGACAGGCGCTGCGCTTCGGTGAAGTCTTCGCGGTTGACGCTCTGTTCGATGGCGATGACCGTCATCGGCAGCAGGTCGGTCAGCGCGCTCGACACGGCGGCGTCGCCGGGTGCCTTGTCGCGCAGGGCGAGGTAGTACTCGACCGCGTTGTCCTCGGCCGGAGCGTACAGGCGGTTCTCGGCATAGGCCTTGCGGGCCGCCTCGCGCAACTGGTCGGCCGTCATGGCCGTTACCTTGGCAGACACCGCGGTGTCGGCCGTCACCGCGGGTGCGGCTGCGGTGGTTGCTGGTGCAGCCGCGCTCTCCGGCGCTGGCTCTTCTTTCTGGCAGGCGACCAGCGCGCAGGCGATTGCCAGCACGACGGACAGCTGCTTTACGGCGGACAGCCGGCTGGAACGCCGGGCTTGCGGATTTACGACGGTCATATTGGCAAAGCTCCCCTGAAGTGCGCCGTCACGAGCACACGGCTCTTAATCGCGTGAGCGGGCCGTGTTTGTCAAGCGGTGGCGGCAGCAGCCTACCATCTGCCCGGCCCGGGTCGGAACAAGGGTTTTCGCTTTGACCCATTCAGGCACCGCCCCGGGGCGCCGGCCGCAACGCCGCGCGGGGCAACCGGGTGCCGTCATCGGTCAGCGAGGCCACCAGCAGTCGCTTGAATGGCACCAGCCCGTCGCCCACGCGCAGCAGTGCCGCGCGCAGCACCGGACGGCGGTCGTCGGTGTACAGGCCGACGATGCCCCGCGTCGCCAGGTACAGCGGCAAGGTCGCGCGGCGGTGTTCGCGGTCGTATCGCGCCAGCCGCTCCGGCGCGGCGATGTCCGTGCCGGCTGCGGTGGCCTGCAGGATCTCGCGGGCGAGGGTCTGCACGCTCATCAGTCCGAAGTTGAATCCGTGTGCGGTGACCGGGTGCATGCCGACCGCGGCGTCGCCGATCAGGGCGAAGCGATCGCCGCTGAATCGCCTGGGATAGGTGGTGACCAATGGATAGACATGGCGCTCGCTGACCGAATGGATGGCGCCCAGGCGGCCCCCGCTTCGGCGCTCCATCTCGCGTGCGAACGCTTCCTCGTCCAGCGCCTGGATACCGCGCATTTCCCGCGCCGGCAGGGTCAGGACCAGCGAGGATCGATGCCCGAGTGGCTGCGCGCTGCCCAACGGCAGGCGGGCCAGGGTCTGGCCGACACCGAACCACTCCCAGGCGATGTCGTGGTGAGGGATATCGTGCGTGACCCGGCACACCAGCATCGACCGGCCCACGTCGAACATGCGTGTGCCGATGCCGAAGGCGCGACGGGTCTCGGAGAACCGGCTGTCGGCGGCGACCAGCAACTTCGACACCAGCTCGCGCCCTCCTTCCAGTCGCACGCGCGCGCAGTCGGCGTCGCTGTCGACGTCGGTGACGCGGGCGCTGTCCAGGAGCCGGATGTCGTCGGCTTCGCCGACCGCGGCGAACGCGGCCGCGCGGATGCCCTGGTTGGACACCAGGTAGCCCAGCTGATCGCGACCACTGCCGCGGTGGCTGACGTGCATCGATTGCAGGGAGTCGCCGTTCAACACCTGCATGTCCCGCAACGGCGACACGTCCTCGGCCGCCAGTCGCTGCCACAACCCCAGTTGCTGCATGTGCGCCCGCGAGCGATGGGTCAGGCCGATCTCGCGGCCGTCGAAAGCCGGGGTCGACAACGCCGACCTGGCTTGCCGGTCGACCACGGTGATGTCCAGCCCCGCACTCGACAGGGCACGGGCGAGGCACAGGCCGACCGGGCCTGCGCCGATGATGGTCACGTCGGTGTCGAGGGTTTCCATCGCGCGTTCCTGAGCCATGGCAACGCGGAGTGCGTCGCCCTTTCGGCGCACTTTGCGGTCGCGCGCGGGGCGAGCGCTTTGATCCGGGTCAATCGCGGCGCAATTGCCACTGCGCGGACTACTTGCCGATGCAGAAGCTCGAGAAGATGTGCCCGAGCAGGTCATCGGCGCGGACGCGCCCGGTGATCTCACCCAGTTGGTCGTGTGCCAAGGCGCAGGGCTTCGGCGGCCAGATCCAGCGCCTCGTGATCGAGGTGGGCGCGGGCGTCGACCAGTTCGACCCTGGCCTGGACCAGGGCATCGACATGGCGGGCACGGGCAGTGAAGGCACCTTCGCCGGCTGCGTCGTCGTTGCCCTGGGCGAGCTCGCGAAGGCGGGCGTGCAGCGCTTCCACGCCGAGCCCGGTTCGTGCCGAGACCTGGAGCGTGTCGGCGGCGACGGCCGTGACCGGCGCGGCGAGCAGGTCGGCCTTGTTGTGCAGCCACAGGTGCTGGGGAACATCGGCGATCGCGTCGATCACGGCCGCGCGGCCGGCTTCGGGCTCGCGCGCATCGAGCACGACGATGGCCAGGTCGGCGCGCCCGAGTTCGCCCCGCGCACGGCGCATGCCCTCGCGCTCGATGACGTCACCGCCTTCGCGCAATCCAGCGGTGTCGACCAGGGTCAGTTCGACGCCATCGATGCGGATGGTTTCGTGCAGCAGGTCGCGTGTGGTGCCGGCGATATCGGTGACGATGGCGCGGTCACTGCCGGCGAGCACGTTGAGCAGCGAACTCTTGCCGGCGTTGGGCGGGCCGACGATCACGGCATGCAGTCCGTCGCGCAGGCGGCGGCCGCGTTCGGCGGCGGCGAGCAGTTCGTCCAGGGCCGAAGCCGTGGTCGCCAGTCGCGCGCGGAGCTGGGCGCCGCCGAGGGTGTCGATCGGCTCGTCGGCAAAGTCGATCGCCGCCTCGACGTGCACGCGGATGGCCAGCAGCTCGTCGGCCAGCGCATCGACGCGGCGCGAGAACTCACCGTCGAGTGCGCGTCGCGCCGCGCGGGCGGCACGGACATCGGCAGCGGCGATCAGGTCGGCGACCGCTTCCGCCTGGGCCAGGTCGAGGCGACCTTCAAGGAAGGCGCGCTCGCTGAACTCACCCGGTCGCGCCCGTCGCGCACCCAGCGCGACACAACGCGTCACCAGTTCCTGCAGCACGGCCGGGCTGCCGTGCGCCTGCAGCTCGACCACGTCCTCGCCGGTATAGCTGGCGGGCGCGGCGAAGTAGAGGGCGATGCCATCGTCGATGGCGCCGCCATCCTCGGCAGCGAAGCGGACGTGGTGGGCATGGCGCGGCCTGAGCGTGCGCGCGCACAGATGCTCGGCGATGGCGCGCGAGCGTGGACCGGACAGGCGCACGATGCCGACGCCGCCCGCGCCCGGGGCGGTGGCGATCGCGGCGATGGTGTCGCGGTCGGGCGTAATCATGGCGATATGGTCGCAGATAGCCCTCTCCCTGGCCCACCTCGGAGGCCTGTTGGCCCCACAAACACAAAGCCCGCCTTTCGGCGGGCTTCGTGGGTTCATTGCCGCAAGGCTCAGGCCTTGGCCGGCTCCTCGCTGTAGCGCTTGACCATCCACCACTGCTGCAGCAGGCCGAGCGCGCCGTTGGTCACCCAGTACAGCACCAGGCCGGCCGGGAAGAAGGCGAACATCACGCCGAACACCAGCGGCATGAACTGCATCATCTTCGCCTGCATCGGATCCATGCCGACGGTCGGGTTGAGCTTCTGCGTGAACCACATCACCGCGACGTTGATCAGCGGCAGCACGAAGTAAGGATCGCGCGCGGTCAGGTCGGTGATCCAGCCGATCCACGGTGCGTGGCGCAGCTCGACCGACTCCGACAGCATCCAGTACAGCGCCAGGAACACCGGCATCTGCAGCAGGATCGGCAGGCAGCCGCCGACCGGATTGATCTTCTCCTTCTTGTACAGCTCCATCATCGCCATCTGCAGCTTCTGCTTGTCGTCGCCGTAGCGCTCCTTGAGCTGCGCCATGCGCGGCTGGAACTTGCGCATCTTGGCCATCGACTTGTACTGCGCCGCGGACAGCGGGTACATCGCCAGCTTGATCAGCAGCACCAGGCCGACAATCGCCCAGCCCCAGTTGCCGACCAGGCCGTAGATCTTCTCGAGCACCCAGAACAGCCAGCCGGCGATCGTCGCCATGATGCTGAAGCTGCTGAAGTCGACCGCGCGATCGAGGTTGGGGACGTTCTGTGCTTCGATCGCCTTGACCAGCTTCGGGCCGACCCACAGGCGCGCCTCGGTGCTGGCGGTGGCGCCCGGGGCGACGTTCACGCCCGGACCGACCTCGCGCACCACGTACTGGGTGCCACCGGTGCCCTGCGTGGTCGCCAGCGAGAAGGTGCTCTTGTCGTTGGCGCCCGGGATCCAGGCCGAGAAGAAGTGGTGCTGCAGCATGCCGATCCAGCCGCCGGTGACTTCCTTCTGCATCGGGCCGTCGTCGACGAAGTCTTCGTACTTGCGCTTCTCGTACTTGTCGGTACTCGAGTACCACGCCGCGCCCTGGAAGCTGTACTGCTCGGCGCTCATCGGGCCCTTCTTCACCAGTGCGCGCGGAACGCGGCTGAGCTGGCGATAGACGAAGCCCTGCCACGGCGCGCTGCCGGCGTTGATCACTTCGTCGCGCACCTTCACCACGTAGTCGCCGCGGCTGAAGGTATAGGTGCGACGGATGGTCACGCCGTTGGCGCCGGTCCAGACGAAGGGCACGTCGACGCTGGAAGCGCCGTCGGCCAGGGTGTAGTCGGTCTTGCCGCCTTCGGGCACGAAGCCGGCCTGATGCGTCGGCGCATTCTGGCCATTGGCCGAACCGCTCTGGACCCAGCCGCTCTGCGCGACGAAGTAGTTCGCCGGGTCCTGCGCGAACACGCGCACAGGCGCGCTGTCGCGGTCGGCCGTGCTCGGATACTTCAGCAGGTCAGCCTGGCGCAGTTCGCCGCCATCGAGGACGACATTGAGCACGTCGGTGGTGACGGTCGCGGTCGGCGACGAGGCTGCGCCCGCCGTGGCCGGCGATGCGGCGGCGGCCATGCTCGGTGCGCTGGGCACGGCGCCCGGAGCGGCCGGAGCCGACGGTGCGCCCGGCACGGAGCCGTTGGCAGCGGCGCTGGTCGCGGTCGCAGTCGAGGTCTGCGCGGCTTCGGCCGGCAAGGCCTTTTCCTTGCCCCACTCCATCCACAGCAGGGTCGCCACCATTAGCCAGGCGAAGATCAGAAAAACACGGGTCTGGTTCATGGGCGACAGGCGGGCTCAGCCTTGACCGGAGTCAGGCATTGGGGCGGAAGGGGAAGCGGCCGGCATTGTGCCGTCCACGGATGTTGGGGGCAATGAAGTCGCGGGCAACGCAGTGGAGGTCGACGCGGCGGGCAAGGCGCCGCAGCGCTGCAACAGACCACGCAGGGCCGCGGCGAGTTCCGGGCCGGTGCTGCGTGCGGCGGCGGGACGGGCGACCACGACGTAGTCGCCCGCGGCCAGTTCGCCGCGGATCTTGCGGAAGGTATCGCGCAGGACGCGCTTGATGCGATTGCGGCCGACCGCGTTGGGATCGACCTTGCGCGAGACGGCAAGGCCCAGGCGCGCAGGTGTCTGGCTGGCCTGCCAATGCAAAGCCAGCACGGGCAGCGCTACGCGCCGGCCATGCTGGAAGATGCGATCGAAGTCGGAACGCGCGCGTACCCGCGCCGTGCGCGGGAAGCGGGCCGATATCATCTAGGGACTACCGGCGAGTGCCGGTCGGCCGCCGCGAGGTGCGGCGGCAGCGACGCTTAGGCGCAGAGACGCTTGCGGCCCTTGGCGCGACGACGGGCAAGAATCTTGCGGCCGTCGGCAGTCGCCATGCGGGCACGGAAGCCGTGGTCGCGCTTGCGCTTGAGGTTGCTGGGCTGATAGGTGCGCTTGGTGGCCATGATCCGGCTCTGCGAAAACGTCAAATAGGACCGGCGATTCTAGCGGGTCGAAGAACCGCAGGTCAACCCGCCAAACCACCGCCTGTTGGCACGAGCTCGCCTTCGACAGCGGCAACGAGGCCCCGGAGCACGGTACCAGCCCCCTGAGTCAGGGGGCGATTCGCGCGCAGCGCGAATGGGGTGTGGAGACATGCAGCGGGACCCAAAGTTTGCCCTGCAAACTTTGGGGGCATGGCCGGCGGAGCCGACCATGCCCTGTGGACTACCTGTTAATTTGCCTGTGGACAAGTCCTGTTCCGCGCCCATTCCCGGTGATAGGCTGGACTCCACCCCCCGCCCCGTTCGCCGCGATGCGCTCATCGCGCGGCGGGCCGCTTTTCGTCCGTGGCCACAGGCCCGCAGACCGCAACAGAAGAAGACGCCCGACCTGATGGAAGCCTGGCCCCGCTGCCTCGAACGCCTTGAAGCCGAACTGCCGGCCGAAGATGTCCACACCTGGCTCAAGCCGTTGCAGGCTGCCCAGCGCGACGATGTCACCGTGCTGTACGCGCCCAATGCGTTCGTGGTCGAACACGTCCGCGAGCGCTACCTGTCCCGCATTCGCGAGCTGTTGACCTACTTCGTCGGCAGTGGCGAGGTGAGCCTGGAAATCGGCTCGTTGCCGCGCGCGGCACCGTACGTGCCCCAGAACGAACCAGTGCCGGTGGCGCGCGCCGTGCCGTCGGAACCGTTCAACGGCCACCTCGACAATCACTACACCTTCGATAATTTCGTCGAAGGCCGCAGCAACCAGCTTGGTCGCGCTGCCGCCTGGCAGGCGTCGCTCAAGCCCGGCGACCGTGCCCACAACCCGCTGCTGCTGTACGGCGGCACCGGCCTGGGCAAGACCCACCTGATGTTCGCCGCCGGCAACGCCATGCGCAGCGCCAACCCGAACATGCGCGTGCTGTACCTGCGCAGCGAACAGTTCTTCAGCGCGATGATGAAGTCGCTGCAGGACAAGACCATGGATGCGTTCAAGCGCCAGTTCCAGCAGGTCGACGCGCTGCTGATCGATGACATCCAGTTCTTCGCCGGCAAGGACCGCACCCAGGAAGAGTTCTTCCACACCTTCAACCAGCTCTTCGACGGCAAGCAGCAGATCATCCTGACCTGCGACCGCTACCCGCGCGAAGTCGAAGGCCTGGAGCCGCGCCTGAAGTCGCGCCTGGCCTGGGGCCTGAGCGTGGCGATCGAGCCGCCGGACTTCGAGACGCGCGCGCAGATCGTGCTGTCGAAGGCGCGCGAGCGCGGCGCCAACATTCCCGAGGAAGTCGCCTTCCTGCTCGCCAAGAAGATGCGCAGCAACGTGCGCGACCTCGAGGGCGCCCTCAACACCCTGACCGCACGCGCCAACTTCACCGGCCGCGCGATCACCGTCGAGTTCGCCCAGGAAACCCTGCGCGACCTGCTGCGCGCGCAGCAGCAGGCGATCGGCATTCCCAACATCCAGAAGACCGTTGCCGATTACTACGGCCTGCAGATGAAGGACCTGCTGTCCAAGCGCCGTACGCGCTCGCTGGCGCGTCCGCGGCAGATGGCGATGGCCCTGGCCAAGGAACTGACCGAGCACAGCCTGCCGGAGATCGGCGATGCCTTTGCCGGTCGCGACCACACCACCGTGCTGCATGCCTGCCGGCAGATCCGCACGCTGAAGGAAACCGACGGCAAGCTGCAGGAAGACTGGGACAAGCTGATCCGCAAGCTCAGTGAGTGAGTCGGCCAGGGCGACAGCGCAAAGCTGCGCCGGGCGAGACATACTTATCCTCAATGCCTGCGGGTAAGCCGTGTATGTTGCGGGCACAAGTTGTGGACAATTCACACCCATCACCGGTGCGTTAGAGTTGTCCACAGTTTGTCCGGGACTTACAGGGTTGGTTCTACCGAAGTTTCGAAGGCAATAAATTCCTTGTAAATCAAATGCTTGGTGCAGTTTTACCGGATTTTCGGCGACTCCACCACCACCATGCTTTTGATTTATTCCACATCTTTAGTAATGGCACGGGGACGGGGTCCGCATGCGTTTCAGCCTTCAACGCGAAGTCTTTCTCAAGCCGCTCGCTCAGGTCGTCAACGTTGTCGAGCGCCGCCAGACCCTTCCGGTTCTGGCCAACCTCCTGGTCCAGGTCAAGGACGGACAGCTGTCGCTGACCGGTACCGACCTGGAAGTGGAGATGGTGTCGCGTGTCCTGGTCGATGACGCCCAGGACGGTGAAACCACGATCCCGGCGCGAAAGCTGTTCGAGATCGTTCGCGCCCTGCCCGACGGCAGCAAGGTCACCATTTCGCAGTCGGCGGAAAAGATCACGGTGCAAGCCGGCCGTTCCCGCTTCACCCTGGCGAGCCTGCCGGCGAACGACTTCCCGTCGATCGACGAAGTCGAAGCCACCGAGCGCGTACGCGTGCCGGAAGCAGCGCTGAAGGAACTGATCGAACGCACGGCGTTCGCGATGGCGCAGCAGGACGTTCGCTACTACCTCAACGGCCTGTTGTTCGACCTGCGCGAATCCAGCCTGCGTTGCGTGGCCACCGACGGTCACCGCCTGGCACTATGCGAATCGCCGCTCGAGAACGGAGCCCAGACCAAGCGCCAGATCATCGTGCCGCGCAAGGGCGTGCAGGAACTGCAGCGCCTGCTTGAAGGCGGCGATCGCGAACTCGAACTGGAGATGGGTCGCGGCCACCTGCGCGTGAAGCGCGACGACGTGACCTTTACCAGCAAGCTGATCGACGGCCGCTTCCCGGATTACGAGGCAGTGATTCCGATCGGCGCCGACCGCGAAGTCCGCATCGACCGTGAAGTGCTGCGGGCTTCGCTGCAGCGTGCGGCAATCCTGTCGAACGAGAAGTACCGCGGCGTGCGCCTGGAAGTTTCCCCGGGCCAGCTGAAGATCAGCGCGCACAACCCGGAGCAGGAAGAAGCACAGGAAGAAGTCGAAGCCGACACCAAGGTCGACGACCTGGCCGTGGGCTTCAACGTCAACTACCTGCTCGACGCACTGACCGCGCTGAAGGACGAGCATGTGGTCATCGCGCTGCGCGACGCCAACTCGTCCGCACTGGTCCGCGAAGCCGCAAACGATCGCTGCCGCCACGTCGTGATGCCGCTGCGCCTCTGATTGGCCCAGCCCGCAACACCAGGAAGCCCGGCCAAGTGCCGGGCTTTTTTGTTGCCGGTTGTTTGGCCCGTCATTCCCGCGAAGGCTGGAACCCAGGAATGCTGCCCGGTTGGTCAGTTGGATCTGCCAAAGAGCGGCTCGCAACGCCCTGAATAGCCGTGTTCCACGTGGAACACGTCCATCGACCGTTCTCAGGCTCTGACGCCGCCGTCCTTACCCCCAGCCAAGGCGGACCGGTAAACTGACCCCAATGCACGTCACCCGCCTTGAACTGCGCAACCTGCGCCGGTTCGTCGAGCTCCGCCTCGATCCATCCCCAGGCCTCAACCTGATCACCGGCGACAACGGCGCGGGCAAGACCAGCGTGCTCGAAGCCCTGCACCTGATGGCCTACGGCCGCAGCTTCCGCGGGCGGGTGCGCGACGGGCTTATCCGGGACGGAGACCAAGCCCTGGAGGTCTTCGTCGAGTGGCAGGAGCGCCTGGCAGCCGGTGCTGACGCCCAGACGGCCGCCACAGCCCCGGAGCGCACGCGTAAGGCCGGCATGAGGCACAGCGGCGAGGACTGGACCGGGCGCCTGGACGGCAGCAACGTCGCCCAGCTGGGTGACCTGTGTGCCGCTCTGGCTGTCGTCAGTTTCGAACCCGGCAGCCATGCCCTGATCACCGGCGGCGGCGAATCCCGTCGACGCTACCTCGATTGGGGCTTGTTCCACGTGGAACAAGATTTCCTTCCGCTCTGGCGCCGCTACGCGCGGGCGCTGAAGCAAAGAAACGCCCTGCTCAAGGCCCGCGCACGCGATGGCCAGCTGGACGCCTGGGATCACGAGCTCGCCGAGGCCGGAGAACCGCTCAGCCGACGCCGGGAGCAGTATCTCGAGCAACTCCAGCCCAGATTTGCCGCCCTGCTGTCAGAACTGGCCCCTGCCCTCGGCCCCAGCCGCCTGGACTATGTCCCAGGGTGGCGTCGGGACGAACTGCCGCTGGCGGACGCCCTGCTTCTGGCCCGGGAGCGCGATCTTGTTGCCGGATACAGCTCTGTCGGACCCCATCGGGCTGACTGGCGGATCGTCTTCGGCGCGATTCCCGGCCGCGAAGCGCTCTCGCGTGGCCAAGCCAAGCTGACCGCGCTGTCGACCCTGCTGGCGCAGGCGGAGCACCACGCCGCGGCGCGCGGGGATTGGCCCGTGGTGGCGCTGGATGATCTCGCCTCCGAGCTGGACCGGCAGCATCAGGGGCGGGTGCTGGCGCGGCTTCAGTCCAGCGGAGCGCAGGTTTTCATTACGGGGACCGAAGCGCCCAATGGGTTGGACCCCACCACCCAGCTTCGACGGTTCCACGTGGAACATGGGGTGATCAGCGGTTGATTGGGGGTTGGGCCGTCGGCCAGGCAGAGCAACGTCCTTGGATCCCCGCCTTCGCGGAGATGACGGTGAGAGGCGGAAGGTCGTGTGGGCGAGGCACCACGCCCCGGTAGCCGATCACCGCCACTCCGAAGCCAGGTAGCGCTTCAAGCGCGAAGGCCACAGCGCCAGCCGCCATTACCTCCGCTCCAGCTCCCAGTCAACCAGCAATAGGGGCCGGCTGGTATACTCTCGCGTTGAATAGCTAATGTGTCTTGACGCCTCCGGCCCCGCCGGGTAACGCGTCGACGGAGCCTGTTGCCGCATGACCCATATCGAGCACGACCCCTCGCAAGACCCGACCGTCACCGCCGTACCTTCCCAGACCTACGATTCCAGCAAGATCACCGTCCTGCGTGGTCTCGAAGCTGTGCGCAAGCGTCCCGGCATGTACATCGGCGACGTTCACGACGGCACGGGCCTGCACCACATGGTGTTCGAAGTGGTCGACAACTCGATCGACGAGGCCCTCGCCGGCCACGCGAACGAAGTCACCGTGACCCTGCACAACGACGGCTCCTGCTCGGTGTCCGACAACGGTCGCGGCATTCCGGTCGACATCCACAAGGAAGAAGGCGTCTCCGCGGCCGAGGTGATCCTCACCGTGCTGCACGCCGGCGGCAAGTTCGACGACAACAGCTACAAGGTTTCCGGCGGCCTGCACGGCGTCGGCGTGTCGGTGGTCAACGCCCTGTCCGAGCACCTGTGGCTCGACATCTGGCGCGACGGCCACCACTACCAGCAGGAATACCAGCTGGGCGAGCCGAGCTACGCGCTCAAGCAGCTCGAAGAATCGCAGAAGCGCGGCACCACGCTGCGCTTCCTGCCGGCGCGCGAGATCTTCACCGACATCGAATTCCACTACGACATCCTGGCGCGCCGTTTGCGCGAACTGTCGTTCCTCAATTCCGGCGTCAAGATCACGCTCATCGACGAGCGCGGTGAAGGTAAGCGCGACGTCTTCGAATACGCCGGCGGCATCGCCTCCTTCGTCGAGCACCTGGCGCAGCTGAAGACCCCGCTGCACCCGAACGTGATCTCGGTGTCGGGCGAAATGAACGGCATCACGGTGGACGTCGCCCTGCAGTGGACCGACTCCTACCAGGAAACGATGTTCTGTTTCACCAACAACATCCCGCAGAAGGATGGCGGTACCCACCTGATCGGCTTCCGTGCCGCGCTCACGCGCACGCTGTCGAACTACATCGAACAGAGTGGCATCGCCAAGCAGGCCAAGATCGCCCTGACCGGCGACGACATGCGCGAAGGCATGATCGCCGTGCTGTCGGTAAAGGTCCCTGACCCCAGCTTCTCCTCGCAGACCAAGGAGAAACTGGTCAGTTCGGAGGTCAGGCCGGTCGTTGAGAGCACGTTCGGTGCACGTTTGGAGGAGTTCCTGCAGGAGCACCCCCACGAAGCCCGCGCCATCACTGGCAAGATCGTCGATGCGGCCCGCGCCCGCGAAGCTGCGCGCAAGGCCCGCGACCTGACCCGCCGCAAGGGCGCGCTCGATATCGCCGGCCTGCCCGGCAAGCTTGCCGACTGCCAGGAGAAGGATCCGGCGCTCAGCGAACTGTTCATCGTCGAGGGTGACTCGGCAGGTGGCTCGGCCAAGCAGGGCCGCAACCGCAAGACCCAGGCGATCCTCCCGCTCAAGGGCAAGATCCTCAACGTCGAGCGTGCGCGCTTCGACCGCATGCTCGGTTCGGCCGAAGTCGGCACGCTGATCACCGCGCTGGGCACCGGCATCGGCAAGGACGAGTACAACCCGGACAAGCTGCGCTACCACCGCATCATCCTGATGACCGACGCCGACGTCGACGGCAGCCACATCCGCACGCTGCTGCTGACGTTCTTCTACCGGCAGATGCCGGAGCTGATCGAGCGCGGCCACATCTACATCGGCCTGCCGCCGCTGTACAAGATCAAGCAGGGCAAGAACGAGCTCTACCTCAAGGACGATGCCGCGCTCGATGCCTACCTGGCCAACAACGCGGTCGAAGGCGCTTCGCTGCGCCCGGCGATCGGTGAACCGGCGATCGAAGGCGCTGCGCTCGAGAAGCTGCTGCTGGCTTATGCCGGCGCGCGCGAAGCGATCCAGCGCAACGCACATCGCTACGATCCGAGCGTGGTCGAAGCGCTGATCGATTCGATTCCGCTCGACACCGCCCACATCGGTGACCACGACGCGCTGCGCGCCGAGTTCGATCGCGTCGAATCGCGCCTCAACCTCGGCGGACTCGGCAAGCCGCGCTACAAGCTCGAACTGCACGAAGGCGGCGGCGAGCGCCAGGCGGCGCTGCTGGTCAAGCGCCTGCACATGGGCGAGGAAATGACCCAGGTGTTGCCGTTGGCCGCATTCGAAGGCGGCGAGCTTCGTGCCGTGCGTGAAGCAGCAACGCAGCTGTATGGTCTGATCCGCGAAGGCGCGCAGATCGTGCGCGGCAGTCGCGCGCAACCGATCACCACCTTCGCTCAGGTCCAGGCCTGGTTGCTCGAGGAGGCCAAGAAGGGCCGCCAGATCCAGCGCTTCAAGGGCCTGGGTGAAATGAATCCCGAGCAGCTGTGGGAAACCACGGTCAACCCGGAGACCCGTCGCCTGCTGCAGGTGCGGATCGAGGACGCGGTGGCGGCCGACCAGATCTTCAGCACGCTCATGGGCGATGTGGTCGAACCGCGTCGGATCTTCATCGAGGACAACGCGTTGAAGGTCGCCAACCTCGACGTGTGACCGGGGCGTGAGGGGGCTTAAGCCCCGATTTCGCGACCTCCGCCGTTCGGGCTGAACCCCTTCCACAGGACTCAGCCCTCCGCCCGCCGTATTGACGAAGTGTTAATCCGGCGGACGTTACAACGCGTCATCAACCTGAAGCGGGATTCCCGACGATGAAGCACCTTCTGCTCGCCGTGGCCATTGCCACCGTTGTCACTGCCTGCGCCACCTCCACTTCGCCCACCGGGCGCAAGCAGTACGTCGGCGCGGTCTCGCAGCAACAGCTCGACCAGATGGGCGCGCAGGCCTTCGCCGAGGCCAAGTCCAAGCAGAAGGTCAGCAACGACGCAAAGATGAACGCCTACGTGCGCTGCGTGGTCAACGACATCACCCGCGAGCTGCCGCAGGGCTGGCAGACCAACTGGGAAGTGGCGGTGTTCGAGGACAGCTCGGCCAACGCCTTTGCCTTGCCCGGTGGCAAGGTCGGCGTGAATACCGGCATCTTCACCGTCGCCAAGAACCAGGATCAGCTCGCCGCGGTGATCGGCCACGAGATCGGCCATGTCGTCTCGCGCCACCACGACGAGCGCATCACCAAGCAACAGGGCACCTCGACGCTGCTGGGCATCGGCAGCGCGATCGTCGGCTCGGCCTACGGCTCAGGCGCGGCGAATGCCGCCGGCCAGCTTGGCGGGGCCGCGGCGCAGACGTTCTACCTGCTGCCGAACTCGCGCACCCAGGAAACTGAAGCCGACGTGGTCGGCCAGGAACTCGCCGCCAAGGCCGGTTTCGACCCGCGCCAGGCGGTGAATCTGTGGCAGAACATGGCCGCCGCAGGCGGCGAACGTGCACCGACGTGGCTGTCGACGCACCCGGATCCATCCTCTCGCATCGGCGAACTGGGCGCCCGCGCAGGCACCCTGATGCCCGTCTACGAGCAGGCCCGAGCCTCCGGCCATACGCCCAAGTGCGGATGACGATGTGCAGGGAACGTGAATTAGGACAGAAAACCCCGTATCGCTGGCTGTCACGTTTCTGATAGCTTCACACCCCCTTGGCCTTGCCACCGTCCCGCCCGATTACGTGCGGCCGCAGATTTGAGGTGATCGATGAACAATGTCTCCCGCCGTAACCAACGCGTCCTGGCCGCCGCTGTCAGCGCCGTCCTGATGTTTGGTGCGGTCAGCCAGGTCAACGCGCAGACCGCGAACGAGCGTGCGGCCGAGCGCCGCGCCAAGAAGGAAGAAGGCAAGCAGGGCACGGCCAAGGTCACCAACGAATACCCGCAGGCCACCCGTGTGGCCGGCGATACCAAGGCTTCGAAGAAGGCCACGCCGCAGCTGCAGAAGATGATGAAGGCCTACGACGACGACAAGGGCCCGGAGGCCCGCGCCATCGCCGACCAGATCATCGCGCTGCCGGAAGCCAACGCCTACGACAAGGCGTTCGCCTCGCAGATCGCCGCCCAGGCCGCCTATGACGGCGACGACACCCCGGGCGCGATGAACTACCTCAAGCAGGCGATCGCATCCAACGGCCTGGACAACAACGGCCACTTCGGCGCGATGCTGATGCTCGCGCAGCTGCAGCTGCAGGAAGACCAGTACGCCGAATCGCTCAAGACCATCGACCAGTTCCTGGCCGAGACCAAGAGCCAGAAGCCCGAGCACCTGATCATCAAGGGCAACGCCCTGTATCGCCTCGACCGCTTCGCCGAGGCCGCTCCGGTCATCAAGCAGGCCATCGACCTGAGCCCCACGCCCAAGCCCGAGTGGCAGCAGCTGCTGATGGCGACCTACGCCGAGTCCGGCCAGGCCGGTGAAGCGGCCAAGATCGCCGAGGGACTGGCCGCCAAGAACCCGGGCGACAAGCGCGCCCAGCTGAACCTGGCGGCCGTCTACCAGCAGAACGACATGCTGGACAAGGCCGCCGTGGTCCTCGAGAAGCTCCGCGCCAGCGGCCAGCTCACCGAGGACAAGGAATACCGCCAGCTCTACGCCACCTACCTGAACATGGATGGCAAGGAGAAGGAGGCAATCGGGGTCATCAACGACGGCCTGCAGAAGGGTGTGATCAAGCCCGACTACCAGACGTACCTGGCCCTCGCACAGGCGTATTATTTCTCTGATCAGGCCGGCCCGGCGATCGACGCCTACAAGAAGGCCGCTCCCCTGGCGCCAGACGGCGAGGCGTACCTGAACCTCGCCCGCGTGCTCTGGCAGGAAGATCGTGTCCCCGAGGCAAAGGAAGCCGCCAAGCAGGCTGTCGCAAAGGGCGTGAAGAAGCCCGAGGACGCCAAGAAGATCATCGCGTTGCCTGGCAAGTAACGAGTTGAGGGCCGACTAGATTCGGCAACGCGAAATCATCCAATTGCACTTGGTCCAAAGAGCGCAATTTGGTATATGCTAGGAGGTTCCCGCGACTCGAAGTAGTCGCGGGAATCGTAACTGACGGCCCGAGGCGCCCTGGCGTCCGGAAATACCTCCCGAGCTACGGCGCATGACGCAAGACCTCGAAATCCACGCAAGAAAAGATGACGACCGTGAAGGTTTGAACTGGGCGCGTATCGCCGGTGTAACCATTGCGATCGCATTCCATGTCGCGGCCCTGCTGCTTTTGCTCGCTCCTATGGCCCCTCCGGCCCAGCAGCAGCAAGAGGAAGACGTCACGTTCGTCAACCTGATCAAGCCGCCGCCGCCGCCCCCGCCGCCGCCGCCGCCGCCGCCTGAGCCCCCGAAGGAGCTCAAGCCGCCGCCGAAGCTGACGCCGCCGCAGCCGACTCCGTTGCCGCCTCCGCCGGATGAACCGCCGGTGCTGGTCGACGATCCGAGCCCGGTTGACGTGGCCGCGCCGCCGCCGAGCCCCCCGTCGCCGCCCGCACCGGCAACGACGATTGGCTCCAGCGTCGACCCGTCCTCGAAGCGGCTCAACCCGCCCAAGTACCCGCCGACCGAAGCCCGCCAGGGCGTTGGTGGCACGGTAACGTTGATCATCACCATTGACGGCCAGGGCAATGTCCTGGACGTCGCGGTCGAGAAGTCGAGCCGTAACCGAAACCTCGACCGCGCTGCAATGGACGCCGCCCGGAAGTGGAAGTTCAACCCCGAGATGCAGAACGGCGTTGGCGTCACCAGCCGCGTCCGCGTCCCGGTAGATTTCGTCCCGCCGACCTGATCGGGGTCACGGGACACGTTGTAGGCAATCCGTAATACCTCTTTCCTTTCCACGACATTCAAAGGTAAGCGTCATGCTGCAGGAAACCACCACCGCTGCGACCGCCGGAGGCTCCAACGCCGAGGCACTCCAGCAGATGAGCTTCGCGCATCTGTTGCAGAACTTCGACCTGGTCGGCTGGGTCGTATTCCTCACCCTCGCCATCATGTCGATCCTCTCGATCTACTGGATCGTGGTGAACTTCGTGAAGAACCTGCGCCTGCGCGCCAGTTCTGATCGCGTGGTCAGCACGTTCTGGGAGACCCCGAACGCACAGGACGCCATCCGCTTCATGGAAGAGCAGGGTCGCTTCGAGCCGTTTTCGAAGATCGCTCTCGATGCTGCCCAGGCAGCAGCCCACCACCAGCGCCACGAAGGTTCGCGCCTGGTCGAGTCGCTCAACCGCTCCGAGTTCGTTGACCGCGCCCTGCGTCAGGGTGTGACCCGCGAGTCCTCGAAGCTGGAAGCCGGCCTGACCGTGCTCGCCACCGTCGGTTCGACCGCTCCGTTCGTCGGTCTGCTCGGTACCGTTTGGGGCATCTACCACGCCCTGATCCGCATCAGCGCCACCGGCCAGGCTTCGATCGACGCCGTTGCCGGCCCGGTCGGTGAAGCACTGATCATGACCGCCATCGGCCTGTTCGTCGCAATCCCGGCGGTGCTGGCATACAACTTCTTCACCCGTCTGAACCGCGTTACGAACAACAAGTTCGATACGTTCGCTCACGACCTGCATGACTTCTTCGCTACCGGCTCGCGCGTCGGCGAAGTTGTCAGCAAGCGCTAAGCAATAACCGACGCCCTCTCGCAGTAGGTTTGGAGTTCGTACATGGCCTTCAGTACAGGCAACGATAGCGGCGGCCCGATGGCCGAGATCAATGTCACGCCGCTAGTCGACGTGATGCTGGTGCTACTGATCATTTTCATGATCACCGCACCGCTGATGTCGCATAAGGTCCAAGTCGATCTTCCGCAAGCCAATCTGGACCAGCGTCCCGATAAGGCCCCGCCGGTCACGCCGATCAACATCACGGTGGAAGACAACGGGAACCTTTATTGGAACGACGAGCCGATCACCAAGGATCTGCTCGAGAGCCGTCTGTCGATCGAAGCGCAGAAGACCCCGCAGCCGCAGATCAACGTCCGCGGCGACAAGACGACCAAGTACCGCATCGTGTCCGAGGTGGTACAGACGGCGCAGGCCCAAGGCATGCGCAAGGTCGGTTTCATGGCGCTTAAAGAACCTCGCTAATCCGGAGATCCAGATATGGCATTTGCATCGAAATCCGGTGGCGGTCCGATGGCGGACATGAACGTCACGCCCCTCGTGGACGTGATGCTGGTGTTGCTGATCATCTTCATGGTCACGGCGCCTCCTCTGACGTACCCGATCGACGTTAACCTTCCGCAGAAGTCGCTGAACCCACCGCCGCAGACGCGAGAGCCGCCGCCGCCGATCAGGCTGCGGATCGACGCCTCGGGCCAGGTGTATTGGAATGACGCGCCGCAGCCGATCACCGCGATCCAGAACATGATGGAAGTCGAAGTCCAGCGCGACCCGACCAACCAGCCCATGCTCGAGATCGATACCAGCCCGGACGCCGATTACGGCATCCTGGCCAAGGTGCTTGCTCACGCGAAGAATGCTGATATGGATAAGATCGGCTTCGTCCAGAACGATTGACCGATCGGTGTCGCTTACCGTCGTGAAAACGCCGCCCTCGGGCGGCGTTTTTTTTGCTGTCAGCCTTCGCTTCGCTTGAACGGTGCGGGACGACGCCCAGACAAGCGGTGCACATCGGGCGACGCGGGGAACCGGAACGCTTGCCTGCTGCCATCGGCCAGGCGTAGCGTGGAACCGGGCATGGGGCCCCATGGAGGTTGCGTATGGCCGTCTCCGCGTTCTATCTCTCCGACTCCCGCCACGGTGCGCACGGCGAACATCGCGCCGTCGCCCAGATCAACATCACCCCGCTGGTCGATGTCCTGCTCGTGCTGCTGGTGATCTTCATGGTGGCGACCCCGGCACTGACCGGACGCATGGACCTGCGCATCCCCCAACCCACCCCGACGCCCGAAGACAGCGCACCGCCACCGCGGGTGCAACTGCGTGTCGGCAGCGATGGTGCGTACCGGCTCGATGGCGTCGTGCTGGCGCGCGCCGAACTGACGCCGGCACTGGAAGAGATGGCGCGACGCAGTCCGCGTGCCGTGTTGCAGGTCGCAGCCGACGCCGATGCCGACTACCAGGAATTCGCCTGGGCACTGGCCGAGGCTGAGCGCAGCGGCCTGCACGACATCGCCTGGCAGTAACGGTCAGCGCAGCAACACATGCGCATGGGCAGGAGCCAGCTCGCTGGCTCCTGCCGACAATGCATCAGCGCGAAAGGATCCGAAGGTACGAATCGATCGTCGCATCGATGCCCTGGTAGATCGCCTCGCCTATCAGTGCGTGACCGATCGATACCTCGAGCACACCGGGTACCTGCTGCAGGAAGAATCCCAGGTTGGCCTGGCTGAGGTCGTGCCCGGCATTGATGCCAAGGCCAGCGTCGCCGGCACGTCGCGCGGCTTCGGCGAACTGCGCGGCCATGGCGCGACCACTGCCGGCGGCGAACGCTTCCGCATACGGGCCGGTGTACAACTCGACCCGGTCCGCACCCACCGCCGCGGCGTGGTTGATGCCCAGGCGCCCTGCTTCGGTGTGGGCGTCGGCGAACAGACTCACGCGGCAGCCGATGGACTTGAGCGCATCAACCAGCGGCCGCAGTGCATTGGCATCGCGGACGAAATCGAAACCATGGTCGGAGGTAAGTTGCGCATCGCTGTCGGGCACCAGCGTTGCCTGCGCAGGACGCACCTGTTGGCACAAGGTCAGGAAACCCGGATAACCGGCACGCGCCGGCGCGAACGGGTTGCCCTCGAGGTTGAACTCGACGCCGCGCTCGCGCGTCAGCTCCGACAGCGCATACACGTCGTCGGAGCGGATATGCCGGGCGTCGGGCCGCGGATGGACGGTGATGCCATGCGCGCCGGCGTCCAGGCATGCCTTCGCCGCGGCCACCACATTGGGCTCGTCACCGCCGCGCGAATTGCGCAGCACGGCAATCTTGTTGACGTTGACGCTGAGGACGGTCACGACGCCGTGACCCGGCGTCGCGACGGGAACAAAAGTCGGCTCAATTGCACGCTTCGCTGCTCTGGCTGTAGATCACCGGTTCCCAGTAGGTCTGGCCGATGATGTCGTTGCGGTTCGCCTCGATCAGGTGCGCGGCGAGAAGGTAGGTGGTGTTGGGCTGCACGTCCAGCTCGATCGTCTTGTAGCGGTCGGAGCGTTGCGTGCGCTGGCGCATCTGCAGATCGTTGAACTGCTTCTCGTCGATCAGTTCGGCCACTTCCAGCGAGTGTTTGCCGGGGCTGACGCGGTAGCTGCGCGCGGATGTCGGACCGGGTAGCTGGCCGTCGACATTGATCAGCCGCGCGCGGTAGAGGTCCTTGCTGCGCGGCGCGACGTCGAAGACGCTGATGCGCCCACATCCGGCGACGGCCGGGGTGGCGGCGGTGGACGCCGGTGCACTGGCCGGATCGACCTGGGACAGCGGCTGAGCGCTCGCGGCGAACGCCACGGCGAGCAGCGGCAGACAGCACAAGGCGGACAGGTTCATGGCGGGCTCCTCTGAATTCGGCGCTCGCTCTGGGACGTGCGCCGTGCCTGGGGCGCGGCCATGCTAGCAGGCGCCCGCCAGCGCGCCGCGTGAAACGGCTCAGTGCCTGCGCAGTGACCCGGGTGTGACTCGGCTCAAGCGGCCGGCGGCGCGCCCGGCGGGTTGCCGGTGGCGGCGCGGCGAGCCTCGGCCTGCTCACGCAGGCGACGCAGCTCCATCGGGTCGAGCATCATCGAGGTGTCACGGCTCTGGCTGTCGACGCGCTGCGCCAGCAGCTTCATCACCCAGGCCAGCGACAGCCCCAGTGCTGCCAGCAGGCAGATGATCAGCACGGCCACCGACGAGGTCTTGAACGCGACCGCGAGGGCAACCAGGGCCAGCAGAAGTAGAAGCCAGTGCATTGGGGCGATGCTCCGTATGGGATTTCGACGGCGACGGCAGTTTAGCCTGCACCGCCGCGGCGGCATCGTCCGATTGCCGGCCCGCGGCGACCGCCGGTCAGCGGCTGCGCGCCGTTGTTCACAGCACCGGAGAAACCAGCCGGGCGAGGGCTTCGGGCACCCGCGTGCCCCATAGCGGCCGGGCGCGATCGTCGCGTACGCGCGGCGCCAGGTTGCACTCGCCCTGGATCAACCGCGCCAGCTCCGCGCCCACGCCGGCATCGCGGAACATCACCGACACCTCGAAGTTCAGGCGGAAGCTGCGATGGTCGAAGTTGGCGCTGCCGATGATCGCCAGGTCGTCATCGCACAGCAGCGCCTTGCTGTGCAGCATGCGCGGGCCGTATTCGTGGATCTTCACGCCGGCGACTAGCAGCTCGTCGAAATAGGACCGCGCCGCCAGGGTGACCAGCTTGCTGTCGCACACCTTCGGCACCAGCAGGCGCACGTCCAGGCCACCCAGCGCCGCCGACGTCAGGGCCATCCGCGCGGCCTCGCCAGGCACGAAGTAAGGGGTGACCAGCCACACGCGTCGCTGCGCCGAGTGGATCGCGGACACGTGCAGCCGGTGGATCGCTTCCCAGTCCGAGTCCGGACCCGACACCAAGGACCTGCGTCGAAATGGGGCCCGGTTTCGGCGGCGGATTGTGCAGGCGCATCGGCGGCTGCCCGGTGGCGTAGGCCCAGTCCTCGACGAACACCAGTTGCAGCTCGCGCACGACGTCGCCTTCCAGGCGCAGGTGCAGGTCGCGGTAGGCGTCCTTGCGCAGCCGCTCGTCTTCGTCGTCGGTGATGTTGATGCCGCCGGTGAACCCGATCCGGCCGTCGATCACGACGATCTTGCGGTGCGTGCGCATGTTCAGCCACGGCCGCTTCCAGAACCAGTACATCTTCATCGGATGGAACCAGGCCACCTCGGCACCGGCCTCGACCAGCGGCTGCAGGAAGCGGCGCCTGGTCTTGCCCGATCCGACGGCGTCGAGCAGCAATCGCACCTGCACGCCTGCGCGCGCGCGCTCCACCAGTGCATCGCGCAGTGCAGTGCCGGTGCGGTCGGGCAGGAAGATGTAGTACTCGAGGTGGATGTGGTCGCGCGCCGAGGCGATCGCGGCCAGCAGCGCCGTGTACTTGGCGGCGCCATCGATCAGCAGCTCCGCGCGCGTGGCAGTGATCGGAGGAAGTCCGGTGGTGGCCCTGGGCCAGCCGCGCCAGTTCGATGGCTTCGGGCGATGGGTGAAGGCCTTCCGGAAGCGGTTGCAGCGTGGCGCGTGTGCGGCCGCGGCGAAGGCGCTGTCGATGGATGCGCTGCGGACCGAAGAAGTAATAGATCAGGAAGCCGACATAAGGCAGGGCCGCCAGGCTGATCAGCCAGCTCAGCGTCGCCACCGGCTCGCGCTTCTGCAGCACGATCCACAGGCCCAGCCACACCAGGTAACCGATCCAACCCAGCACCAGATAAAGCCGCAGGTGCTCGACATCCAGCAACGTGGACCAGGCCGCCTGCAAGGCTTCTAGCATCGGAACCGCTCCTTCGTCTGGTCAGGTACCTGTCCAGACAACGGCAGGCCGGCCCTAGGCTAAGCCGCGGGCACTGCACATGCCAGCGATGCGCTGAGCGGTCTCAGCCACTGCGACGCGGGCGCAGTACCCTCGGCGGCATGGACGACGCCCGTAAAGCCCAGCAACCGATCAAGGGTCGCGGCGCGGCCTCGCAGGTCGACGGCCGCTACGCGGTGACGGTCGCACGCGGCGAGGACGACGGTTGGGGTTCGGTCTACGAAGACCTCGCCGAACCGTCGCGACCGCAGACGCAGGTCACGCTGGAGCGCGCGCGCAGCATCATCAGCCGCAACGATTCGCCCGACATCGCCTTCGGCCAGTCGGTCAATCCCTATCGCGGCTGCGAGCACGGCTGCGTGTACTGTTTCGCGCGCCCATCGCATGCCTATCTCGACCTGTCGCCGGGCCTGGATTTCGAAACGCGCCTGTTCGCCAAGACCAACGCCGCCGAGCGCCTGCAGGCCGAACTCGCCCGCCCGGGCTACCGCTGCGAACCCATCGCGCTGGGCATCAACACCGACTCCTACCAGCCGATCGAGCGTCGCTATGGCATTACCCGGGAACTGATCGAACTGCTGTCGGCCTGTTCGCATCCGTTCAGCCTGATCACCAAGAACGCCGCCGTCACCCGCGACCTGGATCTGATCGCCCCCATGGCGCGACGCGGGCTGGCGACGGTGTACTTCTCGGTCACCACGCTCGACAACCAGCTGTCGGCGCGCATGGAACCGCGTGCATCGGCGCCGCATTCGCGCCTGAAGGCCATGCGCACCCTGGCCGATGCCGGAGTACCGGTCGGCGTGATGGTCGCCCCGGTCATTCCGATGATCAACGATCGCGAGATCGAGCACATCCTCGAGGCTGCACGCGAACACGGTGCCGGCTCGGCCGGGCATGTGTTGCTGCGACTTCCGCACGAACTCAAGCAGGTCTGGCGTGAATGGCTGCAGCTGCATTACCCGGAGCGTGCAGCGCACGTGATGAGCCTCATCCAGCAGATGCGCGGCGGCAAGGATTACGACAGTGCCTTCGGCACCCGCATGCACGGCCAGGGACCGTTCGCGCAACTGATCGAGCAGCGTTTTCGCAAGGCGCACAAGCGCCTCGGATTTGGTCGCCTGCCGCCGCTGGACACGTCGTTGTTCGTGCCGCCGCGCAAGCCATCAGCGCAGGGCGAACTGTTCTGATCGTCGACAAAGCGTGACGGGTGAATGACGACCGCGGCGCCAGCGCCTAATTCACCACGGCTATCGCGCCAGTCCCGCTGTGTCGTCGGGCGCATCCGATACCTTGGCAGACGCATTCCGTGAAGCCCGTCGCGGCCCAGTCGGTCGGCCTGGACCGCGTCAGCAGGAAGGGGGCTGTCGCAAGTCCTTGCACTCACTTTGCTTGATCGGCCGACACAGGCTGGCTTCCCAAGCCGTCCACCACCCCGTCACAATCGGGTTGGATACACTTCGCCATTGCGGCAGGTTCAAGAGTCACCCCTCCGATGAGCAACACCACCGGCCAAGAAACCGGAGTCGACCGCTTCCGGCTGGCAATGGCCGCCTCCGGTGTCGGCATGGCGATCGTCGATCTGAACGGACACTGGGTCGAGGTCAATCCGGCATTCGAGCGCATGTTCGGTTACAGCGCCCAGGAGGTCGTTGGTCGCCCCACTGTTGCCTTCACCCATCCCGACGACATCTCGCTCACGCAGTCCTACCTGCGCGGCCTGATCGACGGCAGCATTCCCGTGCTCGATGCGCAGAAGCGCTACCTGCACCGCAGCGGCCAGACCATCTGGGCGCACATCAACATCGCCGTCATGCGCGATGATTTCGGCGCTCCGCTGTACCTGCTGGTGCAGTTGCGCGACATCAGCGCGCAGCGTGCCGCCGAGCTGGCGCTGGAATCGCGCGCCGAGGCCGAGCACGCCGCGCGCGACATCTCCAACCGCCAGTTGCAACTGTTCGCCGATGCGGTCGCGCACGACCTGCGCGCGCCGTTGCGCTCGATCGAAAGTTTCTCGGCACTACTGGCCGACCGCGCCAATGAACGGCTCGACGACACCGATCGCGATTACCTCGCGCGCATCCGCGCTGCCGCCGCGCGAATGAGTGGCCTGCTCACGTCACTCAACGACCTGTCCTACGTCACCCGCGCCGACCTGAAGTCGACCACGGTCGACCTGAGCCTGCTGGCCGACTGGGTAGGAGCCGAGTTGCAGGACGCCGATCCGCAACGGCGCGCGGAGATCCGCGTGCAACCGGATCTGCAGGTCGAGGGCGACGAGCGCCTGCTCAAGCTGCTGCTGGTGCAGTTGATGGACAACGCCTGGAAGTTCTCGCGCGAACGCGAGCCGATCCGCATCGATGTCAGCGGTTGTCGCGAAGGCGACACGCTGCAGGTGCAGATCCGTGACCAGGGCATCGGATTTGACATGCGTTATGCTCACAAGCTGTTCGAGCCTTTCCAGCGGCTGCACGGACCGGATCAGGGGGGTGGTCACGGTCTGGGGCTGGCGATCGCCCGACGCATCGCAGAGCGACATCGCGGTAGCGTCCGGGCCGAGTCCCAGCCCGAAGCCGGTGCCATCTTCACCCTCGAGTTGCCGGTTACCGCGGCGGAGGATGGTATTTGATGCACAAGGAAATCCTGCTGGTCGAGGACAATCCCGACGATGTCGAGCTGACCCGGCTGGCCTTCGACGAGGCCAAGATCGCCAACCGACTGATGGTCGTCGGCGATGGCGCAGAAGCCCTCGACTATCTGTTCGCCCGTGGCAAATACAGCGATCGCGACCCCGAGGACCTGCCCTCGATCATGTTGCTCGACCTCAACCTGCCCAAGGTCGACGGTCGCGAAGTGCTGCAGGCGGTGCGCGCCAACGAAGCCACGCGGACGCTGCCAGTGGTCGTGCTGACCACCAGTGCCGAACCGTTCGACGTCGAAGCCAGCTACGCGCTGGGCGTCAACAGCTACATCCAGAAGCCGGTCGACTTCGAGCAGTTCGTCTGGGCGGTCAAGCAGGTCGGTCTGTACTGGCTGGTGCTGAACCACCCGCGTACTGCGTAGCGCGACAACGCCCTAGCCTGCGCCGAACAACTGCTCCGCACGCTGGAACAACACCCAGCTGGTCGCAATGAACTTGTCGCCACCCTTGGGCCGGTTGCCGCGATGGGTGTGGGTGAACGCAGCCGGTGCGATCAGCATGCTGCCAGTGCGTGGCACGATCTTGCGCTGCTGGTAGAGGAACTCGGTCTCGCCTTCCTCGAATTCGTCGTTGAGGTAGATCGTCCACAGCAGGTGCCGGTGCAGCGTTTCCGCGCGCGGGTCGCGCGGATACAGCTCGCAGTGCCAATAGGGATATCCGCCGCGATTGGCGCTGTAGCGCTGCAGGTTGATCGATCCCGGCCGCAGCACCGTCTTGATCACAGGTGCCAGGTCCTCGTCATCCATCGCCGCCATCCGCTCGGGCGTGAGGCGATGGCTCTTGCCGTCGGCGCCCGGCGTTTCCAGCATCAGCGGCGCGATCAGCGTGTGCGGGTAACGGCGCAGGTAGGCGATGACTCCGCGGAACACCGCCAGGTTCAGCAGCGTTTCGGCATCGCGCCAGCCGTCGCGCCCGCTGATGGTCAGGTCGCGGCTGTCCTTGAGGTCGGGCATCACGCCACCACCGACGCGCCCGGGAACGGTGTCGCCGCTGTCGCTGAAGCGCGCCACCAGCTGCGCGCACTGTTCGCGGGTGAGGGCGTCCGGGTAAACCTCGATGAAGTCGTTGTCCCGGGCGTGTTCGCCGGCGACGGGAACTGCGGGTTGGCTGGACATGCGGGAGGCAGGGGATCCGGCGGCAGTGGCCATCCTCGCACGCCACCGGGCCGACGGGCCACGCCCGGCTCAGGCGACGCCGTCCAGGCAATGGCGCTCAGGCAATGCTGACCGTGTTCGGAGAGTCGGGATCGCTGGCGCGCAGACCGTGGCGTTGCATCAACCGGTAGAGCGTGACGCGGGACACGCCAAGCTCGCGCGCGACATCGACCAGGCGCCCGCGGTTGCGGTGCAGCGAGTGCTCGATGGCGGTACGCGTGGCGGCATCGCGGACCTCGTCCAGGGTCGGTGGCGGCGTCGCCAGTGCGTTCTCGATGTGCAGGTCGGCGGCGGTGATCAGGCGGCCTTCGGCCATCACCACCGCCTGGCGGACGCGGTTGATCAGTTCGCGCACGTTGCCCGGCCAGCCATGGCTGTGCAGCGCCTGGCGCGCGCACGGCGCAAACCCCTTGAGCGTGCGATGGCCCTCCTGCGAATACCGCTGCAGGGCGTACTCGGCGATGCGGTCGATGTCGCTGCCGCGCTCGCGCAACGGCGGCTGCTGCAGGCGCAGCACGCACAGGCGGTGGTAGAGGTCGGCGCGGAAACGGCCATCGGCGACGGCGACATCCAGGTCGTGGTGCGTGGCCGAAATGATCCGCACGTCGATTGGGATCTGCTCGTGGCCGCCGAGTCGCTCGATGCTGCCCTGTTGCAGGAAACGCAGCAGCGAGGCCTGGCTCTCCAGGGGCAGGTCGCCGATCTCGTCGAGGAACAGCGTGCCGCCATTGGCCATCTCGATGCGGCCGAGCTTGCGCTGCTGCGCGCCGGTGAATGCGCCGCGCTCGTAACCGAATAACTCCGACTGGATCAGGCTGTGCGGGATCGCGCCGCAATTGATCGCCACGAACGGATGCGCGTGCCGGCGCGAATGCCGGTGCACGGCCATCGCCGCCAGCTCCTTGCCGGTGCCGGTTTCGCCGGCGATGAACACCGGCGCCTCGGTCAACGCGGCCTTGCGCAACGTCCGGCACAGGGTGCGCATCGCACCGCTCTCGCCGATCATGCCGTCGAATCCGGCTTCACTGGTGACGTCGCCGCCCTCGCAGGCGAGGCTGGCCATGCCGTGGGCGTGGCCGATCACCGTGTTCATCACGCCTTCCGGGCACGGCAGCGTGAGGTAGTCGTAGCAGTAGTCGCGGATCAGCTTGCGCACCGGCTCTTCGTCGAGCTGGCGCGCATCGATGCCGGCAACCCAGCCGACGTTGGCCGCCGACAGCGCGCCGCCGAACTCGGCCAGGTCCTGCTGGCTGAAACCCTCGCGCAGGTCGAGCAGCGCCGCGTGCGGCTGCCGCGGATCACGCTGGAGGATGCGCAGCACACTGCGGGCGTCAGGCGCGCGGCGCAGGTTCCATCCCATCTGCTGGAGGCCACCGAGGGCGAGCACGCGACCGGCGCCGCCGCGGGTGACGTAAATCAGTTCACGTGCGTCGGGGTCGCCCGACAGGGATTCCTGCGTTCCTTCGATCGCCATCTCCGTCTCCGTCTCCGTCGCCGGACAGGACCTGCTGGCGCATTTCGAACAATCCGGGTCGGGCCGCGTGAGTGGCAACCCGGAGGGCCGGTCCGAAATGCATTAACGGGCCCTGCCGTGGCTGCAGAATGCTGCCATCACGCATGGATACGCAGTGTTATTTACGGCAGGGATGACGATGAACGGTCAAAAAGAATACGAAAAACCACGCATTTTCCCGGCACGAATCGCGCCAACGTGATTCAACTTCGTGAGTGCGACGCGCAAGGGCGCCGCACTCGCATTCAGCACGTCACGCAGCACTTCATGCCGATTTCGTGTCGCTCGTCTCGTCGTGCTCGCGGTGGTAACGCACCGCCGCCTCGACTTCGCTCTTCGAGCCGAGGAACACCGGAACGCGCTGGTGCAAACCGGTCGGCTGCACTTCGAGCATGCGCTGGCGACCGGTGCTGGCGGCGCCACCGGCCTGCTCGACCAGCAGGCTCATCGGATTGGCTTCGTACATCAGGCGCAGCTTGCCGCCCTTGGCCGCGCACTTGCTGTCGAGCGGATAGCTGAAGATGCCGCCACGGGTAAGGATGCGGTGCACGTCGGCGACCATGGAGGCGACCCAGCGCATGTTGAAGTCCTTGCCGCGCGGGCCTTCCTTGCCGCTGAGCAGGTCGCCGACGTAGTGCTGCATCGGCGCTTCCCAGAAGCGCTGGTTCGACATGTTGACCGCGAACTCCTTGGTCTCGTCCGGGATGCGCATGCCGCGCGTGGTCAGCACGAAGCTGCCAACCTCGCGGTCGAGTGTGAAGGCATGCGTGCCGTTGCCGATCGTCAGCACCAGCATGGTGCTCGGGCCGTAGGTGCAGTAACCGGCCGCAACCTGGGCGGTGCCCGGCTGCAGGAAATGCTCGTCCTGCGCCTGGGTGACGCCCTCGGGGCAGCGCAGCACCGAGAAGATCGTGCCGACGGAGATGTTCACGTCGATGTTGGAACTGCCATCGAGGGGATCGAACAGCAGCAGGTAGTTGCCGCGCGGGTAGACGTCGGGAATAGGCTGCGAGGTGTCCATCTCTTCCGACGCCAGGCCGGCGAGGTGGCCGCCCCAGGCGTTGGCTTCCAGCAGGATCTCGTTCGACAGCACGTCGAGCTTCTTCTGCGCCTCGCCCTGAATATTCATGCTGGCCTCGCCAGCGGTGCCGGCATCGCCAAGGACACCGCCGAGCGCGCCCTTGCCGACCGCGATGGAAATGGTCTTGCAGGCACGGGCGACCACTTCGATCAGCAGGCGGGCATCGGCATTGATGCGGCCGGCGCGCTGCTCCTCGATCAGGTAGCGGGTCAGGGAGATGGATTGCGGCATTGAGTTCGACATGGGCACGGCGGGCAGCGGCAACGGGGGCGCCATTGTCGCCGATGCGGCAGTCGCGGTGGCATGTCGGCGAGCCTGTTTCGCCTTCGCGCCTGCTGACAGGAGGCTGGCAGCAGCCCGGTCGCAAGCTGCACTGGTGCGATGGGCACCCACGGCTGGAGCGCCGCAATGAGAAACAACGAAATGGCCAGCAGGACGGCCCCCAGTACCGCCAACCGTCACGGCGCTCCCGGCGCCAGGGCGGTCGACCGCTACCGTCGCCTGCTGCTGCAGCTGGCCGCCAGCGCCCAAGCGATGGTGCTGCTGCCGCTGCGCGCGGTGGCCCGTCCGTCCCGGACCGCGACACCCGCTGCGACCGCGGGCGCCGCCGGCGACGGCCGCCACGACTTCGATTTCCTCCACGGCCAGTGGCAGATCCGCAACGAGCGCCTGAAGCGCCGACTGGAGAGCTCGGGCAATCCCGGACCCGGTGACTGGGAGATCTTCGGCGCCAGCCAGTGGTGCCAGCCGATGCTCGGCGGGATCGGCAATGTCGACGACTTCGTCAGTGACTGGCAGCGTCCCGGTTCCGCGGAGCGCTTCATCGGCATGACCCTGCGCCTGTTCAGCCCCGAATCGCGGCAGTGGAGCATCTACTGGGCCGGCAATCACGATGGCCGTCTCGAGCCGCCGATGGTCGGTCACTTCGACCATGGCACCGGCACCTTCCTCGGCCTGGCCGAGCACGCGGGCAGGCCGGTGCAGGTGCGTTTCATCTGGAACCAGGTCAGCGCCAACACCGCGCACTGGCAGCAGGCGTTCTCGCCGGACCAGGGCGAAAGCTGGGAAACCAACTGGCACATGTGGTTCCGCCGTACCGACGAGCAAGGGCATCTGTTGCACGACGACGGCGTGATCGAACTGCGCCAGTACACGCTGCGACCGGGTCGACGCGATGAACTGGTCGAGCTGTTCGAACGCGAATTCATCGAGCCGCAGGAGGCGGTTGGCATGCATGTGATCGGGCAGTTCCGCGACCTCGACCAGGACGACCGATTTGTCTGGATGCGTGGATTCGCCGACATGCAGGTGCGCGCCGAGGCACTGAACGGCTTCTATTCCGGGCCGACGTGGGGGCGCCATCGCGAGGCGGCCAACGCAACCATGATCGACAGCGACGACGTGCTGCTGTTGCGACCGGCACGGCCGGACTCGGCGCTGCCGCATAGTGCAGAGCGCTCCGCCGATGCAAAGGCGGCCACGTCGAAGGGCCTGGTCGAAGCGGGCATCTGCCATCTCGATGCGGCGGCCGACGCCGGCTTCCTCGCGAGGTTCGAACAGAACATGGCGCCGCGTCTTCGCGCCGCGGGGGCGGAGATCATCGGTATCTACATCACCGAAGCGGCGCCGAACACATTCCCGCGCCTGCCGGTGCGCGAAGGCGAACCGGTGCTGGTCTGGTTCGCGCGCTTCGCCGATGTCGATGCCCATCACCGCTACGAGTCGGCATTGCTGGCCGATGGTTTGTGGAACACCGCGGTGGCGCAGGCGTTGCTCGATGGACTCAGGCAACCGCCGCAACGACTGCGGCTGGCGCCGACGCCGCGGTCGGAGTTGCGCATATGAGACATGCTGTAGCAAATCCGCCGGTGATATCGCTAACTCGCACCGAGCGGCACATTGAGCCGGACGCGGCGGCAGGCGATCATGCCGCATGCGCCGCGCCGACCGTCTCTTCCTGCTGATCCATGCCCTGCGTGGACGCCGCTCTGCCCTCACCGCACAACGACTGGCCGAGACCCTGGCCGTGTCGCTGCGCACGGTCTACCGCGACGTTGCCGACCTGCAGCGATCCGGTGTGCCGATCGAAGGCGAAGCCGGCGTCGGTTACATGCTGCGCAAGGGCTCCGACATCCCGCCGCTGATGTTCACCGCCGACGAGCTCGAAGCGCTGGTGGTCGGCACGCGATTCGTCCGTGCCTTCGGCGGTGTGCGTCTGGGCCGCGAAGCCGCTGCGGCGTTGCTGAAGATCGAGGCGGTACTGCCGCCGGAGTTGCGCGAGCGCAGTGAACGCACGCGCATCTTCGCGCCGGAAGTCGATCGACTGGAGAACAGCGGGCTGATCGACGACCTGCATGCGGCCGTCACCAGCGCGCAGGTGCTGCGCATGCGCTATCGCGACAACGATGCCCGTGCCAGCGAGCGCGAGATCGAACCGTTGTGCCTGGCGTTCTGGGGAGGCAGCTGGACGCTGGGCGCGTGGTGCCGGCTACGCGAGGACTTCCGCAACTTCCGGCCGGACCGGATCGTCGACTATTCGCCTACGGGCGAGACGTTCGTGGAGAGCAAGGAGCGTGGATTGGCGGCTTACCTGCGGGCGGCGAATCCGCTGAAGTGACGGTGCGGCTATGAAAGTCGCATGTCACCGGTCTCGATGAAGCGCTGATGCCACGACAGCGCCTCGGTCAGCAGATGCGGCGTGTGCTTGCCGTAGCTTTCGCGGCTGGCGCGGTCGAAGTAGTCCTGCAGCATCGGCCGGTACTGCGGATGCGCGCAGGCATCGATCACACGCTGCGCCCGCTGCTTTGGCGCCAGACCGCGCAGGTCCGCCAGGCCCTGTTCGGTGACCACCACCATCACGTCGTGCTCGGTGTGGTCGACGTGGCTCGCCATCGGCACGATCGACGAAATGCGTCCGCCCTTGGCCGTGCTCGGTGACATGAACACCGACAGGTAGGCGTTGCGGGCGAAGTCGCCGCTGCCGCCGATGCCGTTCATGATCCGCGTGCCGGCGACGTGGGTGGAGTTGATGTTGCCGTAGAGGTCGGCCTCGATCATGCCGTTCATGGCGATGCAGCCAAGGCGCCGCACCAGCTCGGGATGATTGGAGATCTCCTGCGTGCGCAGCACGATGCGCTGTCGGTAGTGGTCGAGATGGGCGAGGAACTCGTCGATGCCGGCCGGGCTCAGCGAGAACGACGTCGCCGACGCCATGCGCACCACGCCGCTCTTGAGCAGCTCCAGCATGCCGTCCTGGATCACTTCGGTGAACGCGGTGAGGTCGCGGTAACCGGCCTGGGCCAGGCCCGTCAGCACCGCGTTGGCGATGTTGCCGACGCCGGACTGCAGCGGCAGAAGCTGCGGCGTCAGCCGACCGCGGCGGACCTCGTGGGCATAGAAGTCCAGCAGGTGCGCGGCGATCTGCTTCGAATCGGCGTCGGGCGGAGTGAACGGCGAATTGCGGTCGGGCGCGTCGGTATCGACGATCGCGATGATCTTGTCCGGATCGCAGCGAAGGTAGGCCTCACCGATGCGGTCGTCGGGATGCAGCAACGGAATCGGCTTGCGGTTGGGCGGCAGTGCGGTGCCGTAGTAGACGTCGTGCATTCCCTCCAGCGCTTCCGGCTGCCAGCGGTTGACCTCGAGGATCACCTTGTCGGCCTGGTCCAGCCAGGTCTTGTTGTTGCCGACCGACGACGACGGCACCAGCCGGCCGTCTTCGGTGATGGCGGTGACCTCGATCACGGCGACATCGACCGCACCGTAGAAGCCGAACCAGGTGTACTGCGCGACATGACTGAGGTGCAGGTCGATGTAGTCCAGCTCGCCGGCATTGATGCGATCGCGCAGCGCCGGATCGGACTGGTAGGGCAGGCGCAGTTCGATGCCCTGCGCGCGTGCGAGCACGCCGTCGAGTTCGGGCGCCGTCGACGCACCGGTCAGCACCTTGATGCGGAACGCTTCGCCGGCGTCGTGTGCCTGTTCGATCTGCGCGGCCAGTGCCTGCGGCACGGCCTTGGGATAGCCGGCGCCGGTGAAGCCGCTCATCGCCACGGTCATGCCGGGCCGGATCAGGGCGGCGGCCTGCGCGGCGGACATGCGCCGGTCACGCAGGCCGGGGTGGCGGATGCGATCGCTCATGGTGAAGGTGCACAGTGGGGGAAAGCCGAGTTTAGTCCTCGCCTCGCGAGTGCCGTATTGACGCCGATCAGACCAGCCATTCCGCCGTTGACCGCTCGTCCCGAGGCTCCAGGCTGGGTTAGCCTTGCCGCACAGACACGGCGGATTGTCCCGATGCTCAACTCATTGCTGGCCATCGCGGTAGGCGCAACGCTCGGTTCATGGGCGCGCTGGGGGCTGTCGGTCTGGCTCAACTCGTTGCACGCCAGTGTTCCGATGGGCACGCTCGCGGCCAACCTCGGCGGCGGTTACCTGATTGGCCTGGCAGTGGCGTGGTTCGGCGCCAGCCAGGGCGTGGCGCCGGAATGGCGGCTGTTCGTGATCACCGGGCTGCTCGGCGGGCTGACCACCTTCTCGACGTTTTCTGCCGAAACCGTGCAACTGCTGCAGCGCGAATCCTATGGCTGGGCGCTGGTGACCATCGCGCTGCACCTGCTGGGGTCGCTGGCGATGACGGTGCTGGGGATCGTGACGATGCGCTGGCTGCGCATGTAGGCGCCCGCCCCTGCGGCCGTCCGGATTCGGGAGGCGGAAAGGCGATTTCGTCGCCGCCACGCCGCTTCCGTCGCAACCGCGCCCCGGTCGCCGCGTGCCGCGGCTATGCTCGGCCGCACAGAATCCCGACGCGACCTTGCCGACGCCGCATGACCACCAGCCTCTACTTCATCGTTCGACTGATCGCCGCCTGGTTCGTGGCATTCCTGGTGCTGGCGATCCTGATCGACGCCACGCCGCTGGGGTATTTCGATGGCTGGCCGCTGACGTTCCTGTTCTTTGTCACGATTGGCTTTGTCGTCATCGGCGCGGTCTCGCACCTGCGGCGGGTTCGCCTGATCGCCGGCCAGGTCGACGCGGGTACGCTCGGCAACCGCCAGCGCCGGCAGATCGAGATCCCGTTCGAGGCCGGTGAAGCCTTCGACCTGCTCGATGCGGCCATCCGCGAACTGCCGCGCACGGAAGAAATCGAAAGCGCCCGCGACAGCCTGCAGATCCGGGCCAAGGTCAAGCGCCTGGAACCCTATGGCCACTCGCCCTCGCGCTACGTCAATCCACTGGCGCTGTTCGGCATTCCGCGCAACCAGATCCAGGCGACCGTGACGCCGGCCGACGGCACCGGCAGCGTGACGCTGATCTGCGAACCCGAGAGCGGCGCCTGGAGCGACTGGTTCCGCGTCGACGACGGCACCAACCTCGAGAATGCCGAAGCGATCACCCGCGCCGTGGCGCGCCGGATTGCCGAGCGTCGTCGCGGTGAAAAAGCCGCCGCCGCCCAGACGGTGACCGAGAAGGAGCTGACCGTGGCCAAGCTAAGCCTGCTGCACGCGCAGGTCGAGCCGCACTTCCTCTACAACACGCTGGCAAGCGCGCAATACCTCACCCGCACCGATCCTGCCCGCGCCGACGAGATGCTCGGACACCTGATCCAGTACCTGCGCCATTCGCTGCCGCGCACCGATGACGCGCTGTCGACGCTGGGCGTGGAGCTGGAGCGTTCGCGCGCCTACCTCGAGATCCTGAAACTGCGCATGGGCCCGCGCCTGGCGCTGCAGATCGACGTGCCCGAGGACCTGCGCACCACGCCGCTGCCGCCGATGATGCTGCAGACGCTGGTGGAGAACGCGATCAAGCACGGCCTGGAGCCCAAGCCCGGCGGCGGCACCGTGTGGATCCTGGCGCGCAGCAACGACCGCATCGTCTCGGTGACCGTGGCCGACGACGGCGATGGCTTCAACGCCGAAAGTACCGGCACCGGCATTGGCCTTAAGAACGTGCGCGAGCGTCTGCGCCTGGTCTACGGCAACGCCGCAACCTTGGCGATCGTCGCCAACTTCCCCAACGGCGTGGCAGCCACGATCACCGTTCCCGTTGTCGCTCCCGGCACCGGTGCGGACGCGCAGGAGCCCGGTCATGGCTGAGGCGAGAGCAATGAAAGCCGTCGTCGCCGAAGACGAAGAGCTGCTGCGCACCGCGCTGGTGGAACTGCTGGGCGAGGTCTGGCCGGAACTGCAGATCGTCGCGCAGTGCGAGGACGGCGCCAGTGCGCTGGAAGCCATCGCCGAACACCGGCCTGATGTCGCCTTCCTCGATATCCGCATGCCGGGCCTGACCGGCCTGGACGTCGCCGCGGCCGCGGCCCAGGCCAGCCCGGTAACGCAGGCGGTGTTCGTCACCGCCTACGACCAGTACGCCGTCGATGCCTTCGAGCATGGCGCGATCGATTACCTGCTCAAGCCGGTCAGCCGCGAGCGCCTGGCGGCGACCGCGCAGCGGATCCAGGCACGCGCCGCGGCCGGCAGTGTCGATGCGGTGGCGCTGGCGCAACTGGTGGCCACGCTCGACCTGGCGCCGCGCAACAGCGAGCCGCCGCTGACCTGGATCACCGCCAGCGCCGGTCGCGAAACGCGCCTGATCCTGGTCGACGACGTCGCCTACTTCCGCGCCGAACACAAGTACACGGTGGTGATGACGGCCGACGGTGAAGCACTGATCCGCAAGCCGATCCGTGAACTGCTGATCGCGCTCGACCCGAGCGTGTTCCGCCAGATCCACCGCTCCACCATCGTCAACCTCAAGGCGATCGCCTCGATCGTGCGCGACGACAGCGGCAAGGGCCTGGTGCGCCTGCGCCAGCGTCCGGAAACCCTCACCGTCAGCCAGCCTTTCATGGCGCTGTTCAAGCAGATGTAGCGGCACGCCCACCGGCGCGACCGTCCGACCCTTCGTCATGCAGTACCCACGACGCGGCCCCGTTGCCGCGAAGGATGCCCCATGCGCAGCGTTATGGCTTTCGTCTACTTCCTCCTCAGTCTGGTCGGCGTCGCGGGCGGCGCCGACGGCGGTGGCACCACGCTGGTGGCGCGCAGTGCCGAGAACGGCGTCGAGACACTGCTCAGCGCAACCCACGTGGCCGCCGGCCGGGTTCGCTTCCAGTGCCTGCGCAGTGCCAGCGGCCATTGTCACTATGTGTTGTTCGCCGACCGGCGCGCCGCTGCCACCTTCGATGTCGCAGTCGGCCAGGTGCGCGAGCGCAGCGACCTGCCCGCCGATTTCAGCCTGTGCGTGAGCCACCTCGACGCCAGAGTCGGTCCCGACTGCAAGCCGGCCGCCGAAGCGGTGCCCAGATCACAATGATCAGGGCACCCGATCAGAGCAGCGTGATCAGATCACCCGCAGCGTGATCGCCTTGAGCACCGCGCGGGTGCGGTCGCGGGTATCGAGCTTGTCGAGGATCACCGACACGTAGTTCTTGACCGTGCCTTCGGCGAGGAACATCGCCCGCGCGATCTCCTTGTTGGAATAGCCGCCGGCCAGCAGGCGCAGGATCGCGACCTCGCGATCGGTGAAGTTCTCGCGCGGCGCTTCGCTGGCGTGGTACTGGTACCTGGCACGCACCGGGTCGGTGCTGACCGGTTGCAGCAGCGTCTCGCCCGCGGCGACGCGCGCAATCGCATCGCGCAGGTCTTCGGGCGCGGCATCCTTGAGCATGAAGCCCTGTGCCCCGGCAGCGGTGGCGCGCAGCAGCAGCTCGCTCTCATCGAATGTGGTCAGCAGCAGCACCGGCGTGGTGTCGCCACGCTCGCGCATGCGGCGCAGGGCCTCGATGCCGTCGACGCCGGCCATGCGGATGTCGCTCAGCACCACATCGACCGGCGTGGCCGCCAGCCGATCCAGCAACTGCGCGCCATCCTCGGCCTCGAACACGACCTCGATGCCGTGGCGCTCGAGCAAGGCGCGCAGACCGGCGCGGACGATGCCCTGGTCGTCGGCGAGGGCGATGCGGACCGGCGCTGTCGTCATGCCTGGCGCCGTGATGCGTGCATCGGTCATGCCGGCAGACTCGCCTCGATGCGCAGCGCCCCTCGTGCGGACCGGGACAGGTCGAGGCTGCCGCCAGCGGCGACGATGCGTTCGCGCATGCCGGCCAGGCCGTTGCCTTCGCGCAGTACGCCGCGCACACAGCCATCGTCCTCGACGCGGATGTGCAGCCGGCCGGCATCGCAGCTCAGCCTTACCTGGACGACGTCGGCGTCGGCATGGCGGATGCTGTTGGTCAGCGCTTCCTGCACCAGCCGCAGGATCGCCTCGGCAACGGCCGGGTCGGTGACGTGCACGCTGTCGTCGATGCTCAGGCGCAGCGACGGCCGTGGCAGCGGTGCCGCCAGAGCACGCAGGGCCGTGCCCAGGTCGAGGCCGCGGTCGTGGCGTATCGCCTGGACAATGCCGCGGATGTCGGCCAGCAGCTCGCTCGACAACTGCTGGGCAACGACTATCTCCTGCCGGCCGGCGAAGGCCGGGTCGGCAGCCAGGGCGCGCAGGTTGAGCGTCATCGCGGTGAGCTTGTGGCCGGCCACGTCGTGCAGCTCGCGGGCGACGCGCAGGCGTTCGTTGTCGCGCGTGGAGTCGGCCAGCAGTGCGCGCGTGGCGAGCAGATCGGCGTTGACGCGGGCGAGCGCATCGCGGGCGCGCTCGGCGCTGGCGGCATACCACGCGCAAAGCGCGGCGAAGGCCTGGAAGCCGCCGTGGATGAAAACAACCGTCAGCGGCGCGCTGTGGTCATCGGACCGCAGCAGGAAGTAGTAGGCGATGTCGACTACGACCACGGCGATCATGGTGGTACGCAGCGAAATGGTCAGCGCCATCACCGCGGTCCACACCACCAGCAGCACCGGCGCGACCGACGGTCGCGGGTCGAGCCAGATCAGCGTCAACGCGATCAGCGGCATCAGCACGATGGAGACCGGCCGCAGCCAGGTCACGCGCGGCCACATGTCGGTGACCAGCAGCAGCGCGCCGAACGCGACGACCAGGGCCAGACCGTAAGGCAGGCGCTCCGGCGGCATCCAGCGCAACGCCATGCCCACGGCCACCAGTGTGAACAGCCCGGCCAGGTTGAGCGGTTGCAGCAATGTGCGCAGGCGTTCCTTCATGGCGGCCATGCTGCGACCGCAGCGACGCCTGTGCAATGCCGAAGGTGCAGAAAGTGACTTCCGGCAGGTCGTGGCGATGACCGCGGGCACTGCACCGGGCGACGGCGACGGCGCAGCGTGGCCGCAATTGCAATGAAAACCGGGATTGGCAGCCATGACTACCTATCAAGTCCTCGTTTCCGTTCACGGCGCGATCGGCGTGATCGCACTGGTCACGTTCTGGAGCAACGCCGTCCTGCGCAAGGGCACCACGCTGCACCGGCGTGTCGGTCGCGTATTCCTGCTGGCGATGACAGGCATCCTCGCCACCGCAACGCCGATGGCGTGGTTCGCCTTCCGCAGCGGGCGCCCGGTCACCGCCGCATTCCTCGCCTACCTGGTGGTGATCACCGCCGTCGCGGTGTGGTGCCAATGGCGTGCGATCCGTGACCAGGACGATGTCGTGCGCTACACCGGCCCGGTCTATGTCGGACCGGGCGTGTTGTCGCTGCTGTCGGGACTTGCGGTGCTGGTGCTGGGCATCCGCGTCGGCGCGCCATTGCTGATGGGTTTCTCGGTCGTCGGGCTGGCCAGTGGCGCGGAACATATCTACAAGCGGCGGCACCGTGCGCAACTGGGTGCGCGCCGGGACTGGTGGCTGGTCGAGCACTACAACGCCGTGCTCGGCAATGGCATCGCCACCCACATCGCCTTCCTCTCGATCGGGTTGCCGCGCCTGTTGCCGTCGGCCGGTGGCGGCGTGCTGACGACGCTGGCGTGGTTCGGCCCGTTGCTGGTGGCGGTGATCGCGAAGGTGCTGATCGACCGGCGCTGGAAGCCGCGGACGCTCGTGCAAGCTTCCTGAACTCCGCCGCGGATATGGCGATCGGTTATGGCGCGCTGAAAAACCGTTCCGAGCAGATAACCGCAGATTTACCTCCGCCGCGGCGCATCCGGTTACCAATGGACGCCCGACAGCGACGGAGACAACGGTCATGCGGATCAGCATCATCGGCGCCGGCTTCAGCGGCTGCGTTCTGGCCACCGAACTGGCGCGTGCCGCGCCGGCCGGCGTGGACATCCAGCTGGTCGGCACGCCCGACAGCTACGGCCGCGGCGTGGCCTATGGCGAGGCGCGGCCGGAGCACCTGCTCAATGTCCGCGCGCGTGACCTGGGCGCGACCGCCGATCATCCCGGCGAGTTCGCCGACTGGCTGAGCCTGACCGAGCGCGCACGCCACAGCTTCCTGCCGCGGCTGGTCTATGGCGAGTACCTGCATTCACGGCTGCACAGCGCCGCGCAGGTATCGCTGGCGGCGCTCGCGCGGGTCGAGCAGGAAGCGATCGCGATCCAGCGCGATGCCGGTGCCTTCCGCATCCATCTCGCCGACGGCGCCGACTTCCTCAGCGACGCGGTCGTGCTGACCGTGGGTGCGCTGCCACCCCAGCCGCTGGCGGGCGTCGGCCCGCGCCTTGCCGTGCATCCCAGCTACCTGGCCTGGCCCTGGCAGAACGGCCTGGACGGCACGGGCGCGATCGACCACGTGCCACCCGGCGCGCGCGTGCTGATCATCGGCACCGGCCTGACCATGGCCGACGTGGTAACGACGCTGCACCGGCGCGGTCATCGCGGGCCGATCACCGCACTGTCGCGACACGGACTGTTGCCGCACTCGCACAGCGAAGACCCGATCGCCGCGATCGCATTGCCACCGACCGTGCTGCAGGCGATCAGCAGCCATGATCTGCCACAACTGGTCCGCGCCCTGCGCACGCTCTCGCCGATCGTCCCGGACTGGCGCGCCCTGATCGATGCGCTGCGGCCGTACATCCAGGGCTTCTGGCACGGCTTGCCGCAGCCCAGGCGCAGCCAGTTCCTGCGTCACCTGCGCGCCTACTGGGAAGTGATGCGCCATCGCCTGGCGCCGGCGCTGGCGGGCGAGATCGACGAACTGCGCGTACGCGGCAAGCTGCGCGTGCGTGCCGGACGCATGCTGCGGGCGCGGCGTGGCGGTGATGCGATCGAAGTGCTGATCCGCGAACGTGGCTTCTCCCACGCCAGCAGCGAACAGTTCGACGTGCTGATCCGTGCGACCGGGTTCGATACGGACCTGGAGCGGACCAGTCACCCGCTGGTTGCGCAGCTACGCGATGCGGGCATGCTCAGTGCCGATCCGCTCGGACTGGGGATCAATGCCTCGCCACGGTTCGAGGCGCTCGATGGCAACGGCGCTCCCGTGCGCGGGCTTTATGCGCTGGGGCCGCTACTGCGCGCGCAGCTGTGGGAGATCACCGCGGTGCCGGAGTTGCGGGTTGCGGCGCGTGCGCTGGCGAAGCAGTTGCTGGCGTCGGCGTCGGCTCGCCAGTCTGGCGAGCGACGCACTACGGCATGGGAGGTGGTGCAGCACCAGGCCTAGATGGCTACCGCGAGCAAAGGCAGATGGTTCCCGGCTTTCGCCGGGATGACGGTCAGACGTCGCCGTCGGTCGCCCAGCCCTCGCCGGTGCCGCGGTTGAAGACCGTGTCAGTGGCCAGCACGCTGCCCGCCGGGATCGACTCCTGCTGCGCCAGGCTCGCGTAGATCGGGGTGAAGTCCGGCGTGGTCGCTTCCATCAACTGCTCGTAGCTGTCGATGACGAAGTAGGTCTTCTGGAAGGTGTCGATGCGGTAGCGCGTGCGCATGATCCGCTCGAGGTCGAAGCCGATGCGGTTCGGCGACGCGCTCTCCAGTCAATGGATCGACTCGCCCTTGGACGAGACGATGCCGCTGCCGTAGATGCGCAGGCCGTCGGGCTGGCGGATCAGGCCGAACTCGACCGTGTACCAGTACAGGCGGGTCAGGTTGACCAGCGCGTCCGGGCCGATCCCGTGCGCCTTCACGCCGCCGCGGCCGTAGGCCTGCATGTAGTCGGCGAAGACCGGGTTCATCAGCAGCGGCACGTGGCCGAACAGGTCGTGGAACAGGTCAGGTTCGGCCAGGTAGTCGAGCTGCTCGGGCTTGCGGATCCACCAGGTCACCGGGAAGCGACGATTGGCGAGGTGGTCGAAGAACGTCAGCTCCGGTAGCAACCCTTCCACGCCGACCAGCTCCCAGCCGGTGGCCTTGCGCAGCATGCGGTTGAGGTCGTCGTACTTGGGGATGCGGTCGGGCGTCATCCCCATCACTTCCTGCGTGCGCAGGAATTCGTCGCTGGCGCGGCCGACCAGGACCTCGCGCTGGCGCTTGAACAGCGTCCTCCAGACATCGTGGTCGGTGCCGCTGTAGCTCGACCACGGCTGCTCGACCACGGACGTCGTGTACACCGGCACGTAGCCCTTGTCGGTGAGCTGGTGTTCGACGCGAGTGGGGGTCGTGGCGTTCATGGGGGCTCCTGTCCTTGAACATCGACTTTAGCGGCCGCGGCGCGCAATAAGTTTGCGTAGTTGCGCGTGTAGCCGGTTACGGCGCAATATTCTTGCGTACATAGCCAATAAGACGCACGAAATGGCCTCCGTCGAACTCGATCGCACCGACCTGCTGGTGCTCGCCGAACTGCAGCGCAGCGGCCGCCTGACCAATGCCGAGCTGGCCGAGCGCGTCCACCTGTCGGCATCGGCCTGCCTGCGCCGTGTGCAGCGGCTGGAGCGCGAGGGCGTGATTGCCGGCTACCGCGCCGAGGTCGATCCCGACCGGCTCGGCCTGGGCTTGCAGGCGTTCGTGCGCGTGCAGCTGGTGCGACACGACAGCGAGGCGATCGCCGCCTTCGTCGATTTCGTCAAGAACTGGGACGAAGTGGTCGCCTGCCATGCACTGACCGGCGACATGGACTACCTGTTGCAAATCGTCGTGCAGGACCTGGAGCACTTCTCGCGCTTCCTGCTCGACCGCCTGCTTAACTAGGCCGGCGTCGCCGACGTCAATTCGAGCTTCGTGCTGCGCACGGTGAAGGCCTTCCGCGGCATGCCATTGCCGGTGCGCTGAACCAGAGCGGGCTAGTCATGGGTGTCGCCCGACAGTGGCGTCGCCTGCATCGACGGCCGCATTGCGAACGCGTCGAACCATGCCGTCAGGCGCGGCCGCCCATCGCGAAAGCCGGGCAGGTCGCGGAATTCCAGCCAGTCCAGCGCGGTGGCGAGCGCGACATGCCCCACGTGCAGCGTGTCGGTGTCGAGCTCGCGCTCGAGCCAGTCGTAGCTGCTGAGCAGCTTCTCGATATGGCCATCGCGCAATGGCGGATAGCGCAGGTGCTCCGGACGCCGCACGGTTTCCCAGCGCACCGCGATGCCGGCGTCGGCCAGGCCCTGGGCGATGGCCTGCACGCGCAGGGCCTGCCAGCGATGTTCTCCGTTGGCGGGAATGAGGCGCGGGCCGTCGTGCAGCGTGTCCAGGAAGGCGCAGATCACGTCGGAATCGAACAGGGCAGGCAGGCCCGGGCGCAGAAGCACCGGCACCTTGCCCAGTGGATTTCGCGCGAACACGTCCTCGTTGCGGCGCGTCGGGCTGGTCTCGTGGTGGATCACTTCGATCGATCCGGCAAGGCCAGCCTCGTGGGCGAACACGAGTGCCTTGCGCGCGTACGGCGAGTGGGTCTGGTACAGGAGCTGCATCGTGGGAAGTGGCATGGCGGCTAATGTCGGGTGATCAGGCCTTGAATACTGGCGTCGCCGCCGTGCAGGTTCACGGCGTTGTACCCGGTCTGCGCGCGCATTTCCTGCACGGGCGCTCGGCTAAGCTGCGCGCCATGGACCTCGACCGCTTCGATCGCCAGCTGCTGAACCTGGTCCAGCAGGATTGCGGCCAGACCGCCGACCGGCTGGCCGAGCACGTCGCGCTGTCGCCCTCGGCGATACAGCGCCGGCTGCGGCGGCTGCGCGAGAGCGGCGTGATCGAGCGCGAGTCGGCGATCGTCGATCCGCGCGCGGTGGGCCGGCCGACGCTTTTCATCGTCTCGCTGCAGGTCGAGCGCGAGCGCCCCGACCTGATGGCGCAGCTGCGCAAATGGCTGGCCGCGCAGGAGCACGTGCAACAGGCGTTCTACGTGACCGGCGAGGCCGACTTCGTCCTCGTCGTCACCGCGCCCGATGCGGAGACCTACGATGCACTGATGGGCCGGCTGGTCAGCGAGAACCCGAACGTCGCGCGCTTCACCACCAACGTGGCGATGAGCGTGGTCAAACGCGGATTGACGATCCCGGTGCCGCTGGAAGAATGATTGCGGCACGGCGTCGGGCGCTCGCACCGGTTCGCCGCGACAGCCCGCGGTTATCGCCGCAACTCGGCAAATGGACACTGGCAGAGTGACGACATGGAACGCACGACACACGACATCGCAGCCGACTTCGCCTTGCTGTTCCCGGATTACCGGCCGACGGCGCTGATCGAGCTGCCGCAGCTGGCCAGGACCGCGCGCGTGGGCCGGGTTTTCGCCAAGCTCGAAAGCCAGCGACCCTTCGGCAACTTCAAGGTGCTGGGCGGGATGATCGCCGGACTGCGCGCGCTGATGCGCGCCAGCGGTGCGGCATCACTGCAGGACCTGCTCGACGGTGGAACGCGCGCCACGCCGCTGCCGCGACTGCTCTGCGCCAGCGACGGCAACCATGGCCTGTCGGTGGCGCTGGCCGCGCAGCGCGCTGGCTCGGAGGCATGCATCTACCTGCCGTCGTCGGTGGGTCCGCTGCGTGTGCAGCGCATTGCCGATCGCGGCGCGCGCGTCGTCATCGTCGAGGGAACCTACGACGACGCCGTCGATGTTGCGGCCGCGGCGGCCGCTTCCGGCGACGGCCTGTTGATCGCCGATACCGACCCCGATCCCGCGAACCTCGTGGTCGCCGACGTGATGGCCGGTTACCGGCTGATCGCCGACGAGGCGGGTGCGCAGTTGCGCGCGCTGGGCGTGCACCCCGGTCATGCCTTCATCCAGGCCGGCGTCGGCGGGCTGGCCGCGGCCATGGCCGACGGCCTGCGCGGGCATCTGCGCGATGGCGCGCGGCTGGTCGTGGTCGAGCCGGAAAGCGCCGCGTGCGTCGGCCGCGCTCTGGAATCGGGTGAGCCGACCCTGCTGGAGGGCGACCTGCATTCGGTCGCCGAAATGCTCGCCTGCGGCCTGGCGTCCGCGGCTGCCCTGCCCGCGCTGCGCGGGGCGGGCGCATCGGCCGTCGCGGTCGACGAGTCCGGGCTGGCCGAGGCGGTGTACCTGTTGCGGGAGGCGGGTGGTCCAGAATCGACGCCGTCGGGCGCCGCGGGCCTGGCCGGGCTGCTGCGCGTGGCCGGCGATCCGTCGCTGGCGCAGGCTCACGGCCTGGGCGGCGACAGCGAGGTGCTGGTCCTGGTGACCGAGGCGGCGCCCCAGCGCGACGTCAATTCCGCCTAACTTGCGGCCAACGTCCGCGATCCGGCAATGATCATCCGAACCATCATCGTCAGCTGACGGATCAGCTCCGGGTCCTTCTCCGGTGGCGAGTCCATCGCCGCCGCGCCCATCGCGAACACCAGGCGGGTAATGGCCTTGGCCACCAGCGCCGGCTCGCGCAGGGTGATGCCCTGGGCGCGGGTCAGGCGGATCAGGTCGACCCGCAGTTCTTCCTCGAAGAAGTTCAGCTCGCGGTCGACTGCGTGCTTGAAGGCGTCCGAGCCGACCGTGCCTTCGCGCAGCAGCACGTGCAGCAGCTTGTCGTCGGCGCGGACCTGTTCCATGAACGCCTCGACCGAACTGCGAACGATGCTGCGATCGGTCTTCGCCCGGTAACGCGCTTCGCCCACGATCTTGCGCAGGGAGCGGCCGGCCAGGTCGATCAGGGCCACGGCCAGCTCGTCGGTGTCGCGGAACTGGCGGTAGAAGCTGTTCGGCGCGATTCCGGCCTCGCGGGCGATCTCGCGCAGGCTCAGGGTCGAGACGCTGCGGTGCGGGCCGATCAGCTTCAGTGCCGCGGCGAGGATGTCCTCGCGCGAAATCGAGGCCTTGCGACCAGCCGCGTGTTCGCCTTCGGCAGGCGCGCTGTCGGGAGGCGTGACGTGGCCAGGCAGTTCAGGGCGTTGGGTCACGAAGTCGGCTGGGCTGATCGAAGCTGGCATCATACGCGTGACCTATTAATGCACACATGTATACACACTTGTATGTGTGACTGTATAGTGGCCCCATGAACGCTGTTACCCGCCCCCGGCCCCCCCGAGCCGCCCGCGCGAGAGGTCCGCTGTCGCTGCTGCGCAGCTGGGTCGCCCCGGATGTCTTCGATTTCTGGGCGTCGCACCTGCACCCGACCTGGTCCTGGAACCGCCCGCTGGCGCGAATCGTCGACCGGCAGGCGCAGTCGCGTGACGCCGTCACCCTGCTGCTGCAACCCAATCGCCACTGGCGCGGCTTCCTGCCCGGCCAGCACGTCAACCTGGGCGTGGAAATTGACGGCGTGCGGATGACCCGCAGCTACAGCCTCAGTGACGCCCCGCGCGCCGACGGTCGCATCGCGGTGACGGTCAAGCACATCGAAGGCGGCCGCCTGAGCCGCCACCTGTGCCAGGACGCGCGCATCGGCGACGTGGTCGATCTCGGCCAGGCCTTCGGCGAGATGACGTGGGCGAACGGCGCAGAGGGGGCCTGGCTGTTCCTTGCCGCCGGCAGCGGCATCACGCCGTTGATGGCCCTGGTTCGCGCTCATGCGGCAAAGGACATGCCGACCGCGCTGACGCTGCTGTACTGGGCACGAAATCGCGACGAGCTGTGCTTTGTCGACGAGTTGCGCGCGCTGTCGCAGCGCTACCCGCAGTTCAACGTGCACTTCGTCCTGACCCGCGAGAGCGAACTGGTCGACGGTGAGCACAGCGGGCGCATCGGCAGCGCCCTGCTGTCGGAGCTCGTGGCCGACCTTGCCCAGCGCGGCGTGTATGCCTGCGGCCCGGGCGGCTTCGTCGACAGCGCTCGCGCACTGGTCGCGCCGAACGCACGCAGCTTCACCGCCGAGGCATTCACGCCGCCGCCGCGCGATGTGGAAGTCGAGGCAGGTGGCAATGTTGAAGTCACCCTTGCCGCCAGCGGCCGCACCCTGAGCGTGCCGCGCGGACAGTCGCTGCTGACCGCGCTGGAAGGCCAGGGGCTCAAGCTCGCCAGCGGCTGCCGCATGGGCATCTGCAACACCTGCGCCTGCGGCAAGGTTTCCGGCACCACCCGACATCTGCATACCGGCGACGCCATCGGCGAACCGGTGTCCGCGCTGAGGCTGTGCGTCAACGCAGCCACCAGCGATCTCGTACTCGACCTGTGAGCGATCGAATGACCGCCCCCGCCGCAAGCAAGCATGCCGCTGTAAAGCATCGCAACCGCCCACTGACACCGGCCGAACTCGACCGTTTCGGCGATGAGCTCGACGCCCTGCGCGCGCGCACCGTCGCCACGCTCGGCCAGGCCGATGCCGACTACATCCGCAAGATCGTCAAGGCCGTGCGCTATATCGGCGTCGCCGGTCGCATCGTGTTGTTCGCCGGCGCGATCCTCGGCAGCACGCTGCTGCCGGCGCTGTTCTGGCCGGGCTGCATCGCCGGCACGCTGCTGCTTGCGCTGGCCAAGATCCTGGAAAACATGGAGCTGGGCCACAACGTCATGCACGGCCAGTACGACTGGATGCGCGACCCCCATCTTGATGGCAAGACCTACGAGTGGGACATCGCCGGCACCAGCGACAACTGGCGCAAGACGCACAACTACAAGCACCACACGTACACCAACGTGCGCGGCATGGACGACGACATCGGCTATGGCCTGCTGCGGATCTTCCCCGAGCAGCGCTGGCGCCCGTTCTACCTGGTGCAGCCGATCGTGGCGGTGGTGTTCGCCCTGCTGTTCGAGTGGGGCGTGGCGATACAGGACCTGAAGGTCGGCCGCTGGCTCGCCGGCAAGACCACCCACGCGCAGATGCGCAAGGCGCTGCGCCCGGTCGCGCGCAAGATGGGCCGCCAGGTGCTGAAGGACTACCTCGTGTTCCCGCTGCTGGCCGGTCCGTTCTTCCTGCCGGTGCTGCTGGGCAACGTGGTCGCCAACGTCCTGCGCAACCTGTGGACCTACATGATCATCTTCTGCGGCCACTTCACCGCGGACGTCGAGACCTTCCCGAAGGAATCCGTGCGCAACGAATCGCGTGGCCACTGGTACCTGCGCCAGCTGCGCGGCTCGTCGAACATCGCCGGCGGCCGCCTGCTCAACGTGATGTCGGGCAACCTCAGCCACCAGATCGAGCACCACTTCTATCCGGACGTGCCGGCCAACCGCTACTCGCAGATGGCGATCGAAGTGCGCGAGATCTGCGCGCGCTACGGCCAGCACTACAACACCGGCTCGCTGCCCAAGCAGTTTGGCGAGGTGATCTGGCGGATCCTGCGTCACGCCTGGCCGAGCCGGCCGCGCAAGCTGGCGCCGCTGGTGCGGCAAGAGGCGGCCCAGGAGGCCGCCGTCTGACGTCAGGGCGCTGAGGCCTGCGCCGCCTCGCACTTGTCGTCGCGGCCGAACAGACTGCCAATGCGGAAGCCCTGCTTCTCGCATTCCGGATCGACCTTCACGGGTGTCGGTGCAACCGGCACCTTCGCCGCCTGCGCGGCAACGCGCGCGCGCTGCATCTGCGCAAGCTTCTGGCGGATCTGCGGGATCATCGCCAGCGTCGCACGCTCGCCTTCCATGATCGCGTTGTTGCGCTGCTCGAAATCGGCCGGGCCGATCTCGTTCACGCTCGGACGGATGACGACGTCGGCGCGCGCCAGCTCCTGCTGGCCCAGGCGCTGGCCCATGATCGTGATCGACTGGTTGATGTTGCCCAGCACGCTGCCCGGGTTCTTGCCGCTGGCCTTGCTGGAGATGTCGACGGCGATGACGAAGTCGGCGCCGAGCATGCGCGCCGCATCCACCGGCACCGGGCTGACCACGCCGCCGTCGACGTAGTGGTACTTGCCGATCACCACCGGCTCGAACACGCCGGGAATGCTGCTCGATGCGCGCACCGCCTGACCGGTGTTGCCGCGCACGAACACCGTGCGATCGCCGGTCTCCAGCTGCGTGGCGACCGCCGCGAACGGCTTGCGCATCTGCTGGATGGTCTTCTGCCCGACCTGCTGGTTGACGTAGTCCTGCAGCTTCTGGCCCTTCACCACGCCGCCGGAGAACAGGCTGTAGTCGCGGATCTGGGTCTCGTCGAGGGCGAAGGCCTGCTTCTGCATGGCGAACGCATCCATGCCGCTGGCGTACATCGCACCGACCACGCTGCCGGCGCTGGTGCCGGACACGACCTCGGGCTGGAAGCCGTTGGCTTCGAGCATCTTGATCACGCCGATATGGGCGAAGCCCTTGGCCGCACCGCCGCCGAGGGCGACACCGATCCGGATCTTCGCCGGCGGCGCCACCACTGGCGGCGCTACCACCACCGGCGGCGGCGTCGGCTTGACCGCCTCACCACCCCCGCAGGCAGCGAGCAGGGCGGCGATGGAGGCCAGCAGCAGCGGGCGCAGGGCGGTGGACGGCTTCATGGGTACAGGTGGCTCAGGCGATCAGCGGCGCAGCATACACGCGGGGCGGCGGGGGAAATCGGACTGCGGTAGCAACCGTTCACCCGCCATCGCGCGGCGGTCTTCAAAACCCGTTGTCGCCATCCAGGATGCGACCGAGGCCACCCAGCACCGAGCCCTCGCCACGGTTCTGCCCGCCGCCCTGCGGCGCCGCCGCCAGCATCCGGCCGGCCATGCGCGAGAACGGCAGCGACTGCAGCCAGACCTTGCCCGGGCCGGTCAGCGTCGCCAGGAACACGCCTTCGCCGCCGAACAGCATGCTCTTGATGCCGCCGACCGCGCGCACGTCCATCTGCACGCTGTCGTGGAAGGCCATCACGCAGCCGGTGTCGACGTCCAGGCGTTCGCCGGCGCGCAGCTCGCGCTCGACCACCGTGCCGCCGGCATGGACAAACACCCAGCCGTCGCCTTCGAGCTTCTGCATGATGAAACCCTCGCCGCCGAACAGGCCGGTGAGGATCTTGCGCTGGAAGTGGATGCCGACGCTGACGCCGCGCGCGCCGGCCAGGAAGCTGTCCTTCTGGCAGATCAGGCGGCCGCCGTGCTCGTCGAGCTTCATTGCCAGCACCGTGCCCGGATACGGCGCGGCGAACGCGACGCGCGCCTTGCCGCTACCGGCGTGGGTGAACACCGTGGTGAACAGGCTCTCGCCGGTCAGCACGCGCTTGCCGGCGGACATCAGCTTGTCCATGAAGCCGCCGCCCTGGCCGCTGTGGCGACCGTCGCCGAACACCGTGTCCATCTGCACCGCGGCGTCCTTGTACATCAGCGCGCCGGCTTCGGCGATCGCGCTTTCGCCCGGGTCCAGCTCGACCTCGACGAACTGCATGTCGTTGCCGACGATGCGGTAATCGATGTCGTCGCTGCGCCCGCGCGACGGCGGCGGCGATGGCGGCAGGTGCGCGGGCATGGTGTCGACCGCCTCGGCGAACTCCGGCACCGACTTCACCGCCTGCCAGCCGGCCATGCCCTCGCGCCAGCACAGGTCGTTGGGATTGCGGCGTGCGTGCGCCTGCGCGGCGACCAGATCGAGCGGGCCGATGCGCTGCGTGCTACCGGCGGGGACGAAGTACCACTGCGACATGACGGCATCCTGCGGGGGTTTGGAAGCGGCGAGTTTAGCCGTGCGCGCCGCGGCCGAATCGGCCGGAAGTCATCCGCGAGCCGGGTGCTCGGGTCGAGTGTTCAGGCCAGCGCCTGGACCATGGCCTGTTCCAGCGAGCGCTCCGGATCGCGACGGATCTCGTCCAGTTCGCTCCTGTCCCAGCTTCGGCGCAGCCTTCCCTCGACCAGCAGCAGCGCGCGGTCGATGAACCGCTCGGCGACGTCGAGCGAATGCGTGGCCAGCAGCACGGTCGTGCCGCGCTCGCGACACAGCGCCTGCAGATGGTGCTTGAGGACGTAGGCGCTGGCCGGGTCCAGGCCGTTGAGGGGCTCGTCGAGCACCAGCAGCGCCGGCTCGCCCAACAGGCCAAGGGCAACGCCGAGCTTCTGTCGCATGCCCAGCGAGTACTCGGCCACCGGGTGATCGAGCATCGATGTCAGCGAAAGCGCGTCGCAGAGCACCTGCGTGCTGTCGGGAACGCCGTGCAAGCCACGCGCGCCGGCGAACAGCTGCAGGCATTCGCGGCCGGTCAGCAATTCCGGCAGGCGGACCGGGTCGACGGTCATGCCCAGTTGCCGCTTCGCCATCAGCGGATCCGCCGCCAGGTCGATTCCATTGATCCGGATCTGCCCGCTGCGCGGCGCCAGCACGCCCGACAGGCACTGCAACAGTGTGGTCTTGCCGGCGCCATTGGGGCCGATCAGCGCAACGAACTCGCCGCGGAGCAACTGCATCTCGACGCCGTCCAGCACCGGACGCCGCACGTAGCCGAAGCAAACCTGATCCAGATGCAGGATGGGGGTCATGGCGAGCGCCGGTGAAGTAGAAGGAGAAAACGCAGCGCGGGAAGCGACAGCACGGTCAGGGCGACACACCAAGCCGTCATCAGTCCAGTCACCGCGCCGCACAGGCAGGCTCCGGCCAATGCCCACGACAGCGCGCAGGCCAGGGCGAAAGCGGGATAACGCAAAGCCGCACCTAGAAGCCGCCGACGTGGCGCCGGAGCAGCCTGCAACAGTCGGATCGACTCCCCCGTGACTCCCACAGCGGCGCGCAGCACGACAGCCATCCATGCCGCTGACAGCACCATCAGCAACAGCCCGAGGACCGTCGAAGGCGCGACGCCGGCCGGCATCGCCAGCAGCAGCACGCCAGCGAGCCAGGCATTTCCGCCTTGCCGCCAGCGCGACAGCGCGGTGCGCCGTTGCCAGTCGAACAGCCAGGGCAGGCGCGGGTCACCGAGTCCGGTGAGCGTCAGAACCGCCTGGCGGCGCCCGCTCGCCAATCGTGAACCCGATGCACGCGTTCGCGCGGGCAAGCCGATCAGTCCCAGTGCGGTGCCCATGCCGACGCCGGCAGAAACCACGATCAGTGCTGCGCCGATCAGATCAAAGCGCTGTGCAACGGTTGCGACGAGGGTCAATGCAGCCGTGCATGCGAACAGCACCATCAGCGCCAGACCGATGCCGAACACGAGTAACGCCTGGCGCGACTGGTGCGGCGGCACGGGCGCTGCGGCCCACCAGCCGGTGTGCAATTCATGCGCGAGTACCAGCACCCGGCGTCGCAAGCCCATGCCGACCAGCATCGCCAGCAGCAGCGCGATCGTCACCGGCCAGCGCGCGACCGTGCTCAGGCTCGCCTCGGCGGCGGCCACGGGTATGGGACCGAAGCTGGCGGCGCTGGCGACGATCGGCAAGAGGACCAACAGACCCAGCAACACCAGCGCCGGAACACGCAGCCACCGCACGACCGGCTGCCGCGACCAGGACAGGCGTTGTTCGGCGAACCAGGGATGCCAGCTCACGGAACCATGGCCGAGACTCAGCCGTCCGCCAGCGCTGCCAACGCCGCATGCCGTGCGTGCAGTGCCGCCGTATCGAACAGCGGCACGCTGGCATCGTCATCGCCGACCAGCAGTCCGATCTCGGTGCAGCCCAGGATCACACCCTGCGCGCCGCGCGCGACCAGGTCGGCGATGATCCGGCGGTACTGCTGGCGTGACTCATCGCGGACCTGGCCCAGGCACAGTTCGTCATAGATCACGCGGTGGACGATGCCGCGGTCGTCGGCGTCCGGCACCAGTACCTCCAGGCCGTGGCCGACCAGGCGCTGGCGGTAGAAGTCCTGTTCCATCGTGAAGCGGGTGCCGAGCAGGCCGACGCGCTGCAGCCCCCGGGCGCGGATCTCGCCGGCGGTGGCGTCGGCGATGTGCAGCAACGGCAGGCCGCTGGCGGCTTCCACGGCGTCGGCGACCTTGTGCATGGTGTTGGTGCAGATCACCAGCAGGTCGGCGCCGCCGGCACGCAGCGCGCGGGCGGCGTCGGCCAGCACCTGGCCGGCCGTGTCCCAGTCGCCGCTCATCTGCAGGCGTTCGATCTCGGCGAAGTCGACGCTGTACAGGATCAGCCGCGCCGAATGCAGGCCGCCCAATTCCTGCTTCACGGTCTGGTTGATCAACCGGTAGTACGGCACGGTCGATTCCCAGCTCATGCCGCCGATCAGGCCCAGCGTTTTCATTTCGCGTGCGCCTCCGGCTTGGCGGCGGCCTGGCGGCCGAAGCGCTCGCCGAAGAAGTCGCCGCTGTTCCAGGCCGGACGCTGCGGCGCGTCGGCGATCAGGCTGCCGATGCGGGCATTGAGCCGGGCCAGTCGCGCCGCGTCGCCGTACTGGATCGGCTGATTGATGTCGTCGCCGGGCTGGTGGTAACGCTGGCGCAGGAATTCCTCCTGGATCTTCTGCGCGCCCTCGCCTTTGTAGCCACCATCCAGGTACACCGCCGGCACGCCGGCGCGGATGAAGGCGTACTGGTCGCTGCGCACGAACACCACCTCTTCCGGCGACGGATCCGGCGACAGGTCGACGCCGACTTCCTTGGCCGCCTGCTGCACCAATGCCTGCAGGCTGGAGTGTTCGATGCCGATCGGCACCACGTCGGCGGTCGGCGCCAGCAGCATCGGCATGTCCATGTTGACGTTGGCCACCAGCGACTCGCGCGGCACGGTCGGATTGCGCGCGAACCACTCCGCGCCAAGCAGGCCCTTCTCCTCGGCGGTCACGGCGACGAACAGCAGCGAACGCTGCGTCGGTTCCGGCGAATGCACGAGGCGGTTGGCGGCCTCCAGCATCACCGCGATGCCGAGCGCGTTGTCGAGCGCGCCGTTGTAGATCGCGTCGCCGTTGACCGGCGCGCCGATGCCGACGTGGTCGAGGTGGGCACTGAACACCACGTACTCGGACTTCTTCGCCGCGTCCGTGCCGTCGATGCGGGCGACGACATTGCGCGAGTCCACCGGGGTGATCTGCGTACGCGCGGCCAGCTTGACCTTGCCCGGCAGGTCGAACGCGCGCAGCTTGCCATCACGCAGTTCCTGGAACAGGCCCTTGGCCGTGCGGCCATTGGCCGACAACAGGGCATCGGCGCTGGCGGCACTCACGCTGGCGGCCACCTTCAGCTGCGGCCAGGTGTCGATGCCCATGCCGTCGCTGCCGCGCAGGCGCATGCCCGGGCGGTTCCAGTTGCTGGCCGCGCGCGCCCACGGCCGCTTCTTCTCGTCCTCGTCGCTCTGCACCACGATCACGCCGACGGCGCCGCGGCGGACCAGTTCCTCGGCCTTGGTGCGGCTGGAGGAATAGAAGGCGCGGCGATCATTGTCGAAGCGCGCCGGCGCACCGTTGAACAGCACCGCAACCTTGCCCTTGACGTCGACCCCGGCGAAATCGTCCTGGTCAAGCTCCGGTGCATGCACGCCCTGCCCCACGAACACCGCCTGCGCCTCCACGTGCGCATCGGCCTGGTTGTAGTTGACGTTCGGCAGGAACTGCTCGCGGAACACCAGCGCGCGGCTGCGGCCGTCGCGGTTGATCACCAGCTCGTTGCCTTCGGCCTGGATCACGCCACGCAGCATCGGCACGCGCTGGAAATAGCTGCCTTCGTCGCCGGCCGGTGCCAGTCCCGTTGCGCGCATGCGCTGGGCGACATACAGCGAGGCCAGGTCGTAGCCGCGCGTACCGGCCTCGCGGCCTTCGAGCAGGTCGTCGGCGAGGAAGCGCACGTCGGCCTCGATGCGGCGCGCGTCGGCGCCGGCCGAGGCGTCATAGGTTTCCCTGGCTTGCTTCTTCTGGGCGACAGGCGCGGTTGTTTCACGCTGGCAGGCAACAAGCAACAGGGCGAGGCTGAGCAACGCGGCAGTGCGCATGTCCGGTTCCGGTTCCCGAGGTCAGGGCGCGAAGCTAGCACCGCGGGCCTGTCGGGCCAAATGCCGACCGGGCTATGCTCGGCCGCACCGGAGGACCGCCATGACGTCAGTTGCAGCTTCCCTGCCCGCCCACGACATCGCGCAGCCACCCGCGCGCGGCGAGGCCTGGGGACTGATCGGTCTGGTCGTCGGCGTCCTGCTCTGGTCGGCCATCGCGCCCAAGGACCGGCTGACCTGGTTCATGGAAGTGGTGTGGGTGATCGTCGGCCTGCCGGTGGTGATGCTGGCCTGGGGACGCCTTCCCCTGACACGACTGCTGTGCTGGCTGCTCGCCGCGCACGCGCTGGTGCTGATCTACGGCGGCGCCTACACCTACGCCGAAACACCGCTGGGATTCTGGTTGCGCGACCTGTTCGGTTTCTCGCGCAATCCCTGGGACCGGGTTGGCCATCTGATGCAGGGCTTCGTCCCGGTGATCCTCGCCCGCGAGCTGCTGCTGCGCTGCACGCCGCTGCGTCGTGGCGGTTGGCTGGTCTACCTGGTGCTGGCGGCGGCGCTGAGCTTCAGCGCGTTGTTTGAACTGATCGAATGGTGGGCTGCGCTGCTGTTCGGTGCCGACGCCGATGCGTTCCTTGCCACCCAGGGCGATGTCTGGGACACGCAGTGGGACATGTTCCTGTGCCTGTGCGGGGCGATCGCGTCGCTGCTGTTGTGGTCGCGGCTGCACGACCGCCAGCTCGGGCGCTGACCCCCGCTCCTTGACAGTTACGGCTCCTGGCGCGGAGGAAAGCGCAGCACCGTGCCGTGCTGCTGGTCCGGGCGATTCCACAGCACCGGCACTTCACGCGGGCTGGGCGGCTCCAGATCGGCGTTCGCGAGTTGGTCGACGGCCGGCACCATCGAGTCTTCCTCGTCTTCCCAGCTGTAGCGCTTGCGCGGCGGCAACGGATCAGCCCGTCGCAGCAGCCACGCCGCCAGCACGCCGGCCGCGGCGCCGCCCAGGTGGGCCTGCCAGGACACGCCCGGCTCGCGCGGCAGGATCGTCAACAGCATGCCGCCGTAGAACATGAAGGCGAGCATCGCCGCGGCAATGCTGGCGCGGTCGCGGCGCAGCAGGCCGAGCACGAACACCAGGAACATCAGGCCATGGCTGAGGCCGCTGGCGCCGAGATGATGCGAGCCGGGATCGCCGAGCAGCCACGCACCGAGGCCGGAACCCACCCAGATCAGAGGCAGCGCCCGCAGCGTGGCGCGCGGGTACAGGCCGCCGGCAAGCGTGCCGAGCATCAGCAGTGCGATCGAGTTCGCCGCCAGGTGCTCGAACGAGCCGTGCAACAGCGGCGCGGCCAGTACACCGAGCAGTCCCTGGATCGACCAGGGCTGCACGGTCCAGGCCGCCACGTCGAAATGGCCCTGGGCGCTGAACACCGCCGCCAGCACCAGCACGAAGGCCAGGCTGAGGTTGAAGGCGCGCAGCCAGCGGCGCTTGTCGGCCTTGCGTTGGGCCGGGGTGTCGGGGACGGCTTCGGGCGTGGGCAGGTGCATGTTGAGCAGATTGATCCGGCTGGCGGCGAAAACAAGCCGGTCGCCACGGGCTTCAATGTCCCGATCCTCCGCACGGGGCCTCATTTGCCAAGCAGTGGACACCCCCACCCCGTAAAATGCCCCGATGAACGCCCCCTACCCCGCTGTACGCCTCAAGAACGCCTGGAAATCCACCCACCCCTGGATCTTCCAGCGCCTGGTCGAAAAGCCCGCGCAGAAACCCAAGCCCGGCACGATCGTCGATGTCTACGGGGTCGAGGGCGACTGGATCGGCCGCGGCTTCTACAACGGCCACTCGCGCATCGCCGTGCGCATCCTGGAAACCAACCCCGACGTCGAGGTCGACGCCGGCTGGTTCGCGCGCAAGATCGCCGAGGCCGTCTCGCTGCGTCGCGACGTGCTCAAGCTCGACGCGGTCAGCGACGCCTGGCGCGTGTGCCACAGCGAAGGCGACGGCCTGTCGGGCCTGGTCGTGGACCGCTACGGCGACCTGCTGGTGGTGGAGTTCTTCAGCGCCGGCATGTTCCGCCACCGCGAATGGATCTACGACGCGCTCAAGGCGCAGTTCCCGGGCTGCCGCTTCTACAGCTTCGCCGACGAGCACGTGCAGAAGCAGGAAAGCTTCGACTTCCGCGGCAGCGAGCCGGTGCAGCCGGAAGTGATCACCGAATACGGCATCAAGTTCCGCGCCGACCCGGCCGGCGCCCACAAGACCGGCTTCTTCGCCGACCAGCGCGAGAACCGCGAGTGGCTGTCGCAGCAGGTCGAAGGCAAGAGCGTCCTCGACCTGTGCTGCAACACCGGCGGCTTCGCCGTATACGCCGCGGCGCGTGGCGCCAATGAGGTCATCGGCGTGGACATCGACGCCGACGTGATCGAGATCGCCAAAGCCAACGGCAAGCTCAACAACGTCCGCCCGCGCTTCATCCAGGCCGACATCTTCCCGTGGCTGCGCGATGCCGGCATCCGCGGCGACAAGTACGACGTGGTCATCCTCGACCCTGCCAAGATGACCCGCGACCGCGAGCAGGTGATCCCGGCGCTGAAGAAGTACCTGGACATGAACAAGCTCGCCATGGGCGTGGTCAAGCCGGGCGGCTTGTTCGCGACGTTCTCGTGCACCGGCCTGGTCAGCGAGGAGCAGTTCCTCGACATGCTGCGCCGTGCCGCGTACTACGCCGGCCGCACCGTGCAGGTGCTGAAGGTGGCCGGCGCCGGCGCCGACCATCCGTGGCTGGCGCAGGTGCAGGAGTCGCGTTACCTCAAGGCCGTGTTCTGCCGCGTGGTCGACTGACCTGCCCCGTGATCCCCGCGAAGGCGGGGATCATCCATGGAGGCACTCTCCGTCGCCTGTCGGCGACGGCCAGGGTTCTCAGGCAATGAGACCGGACCGGCTAGACTGACGCCATGCCCGATCCGTCCCTGCTGCTGCTCGTCCTGCTCGTCGCGGTGATCACCGCGATCGTCCTCCTCGTCATCCTGTTGCTGCGCAAGCCCGAAGGCCAGTTCGACCGCCTCGAGCATGCCCTGCGCGAGGAACAGCGCGACGGCCGCGGCGAACTGCGCCAGCAGCTCGACAGCCTGTCGATGCAGCAGGAACAGCGCATCGAAGGCTTCGCCACGCGACTGAACGATGCCGCGGCGCGCACCGACCAGCGCCTGGAAGACCTGCGCGAAGCGCTGACCGAAGACGCGCGCAAGGCTCGCAGCGAGACGGCGCTCGCGCTGAAGGATTTCGCCACCGCCCTCGACACCCGGGTCGGCGAACTGACCCGCAACAACGAAGCGCGCATGGGCGAGATGCGCACCACGCTGGAAGCCCGGCTGCGGGAACTGCAGGCAGACAACTCCGCCAAGCTCGAACAGATGCGCGCCACCGTCGACGAGAAGCTGCACGCGACGCTGGAAACCCGCCTCAGCGAAAGCTTCGGCCACGTCACCCAGATGCTGGCGCAGGTGCACCAGGGCCTGGGCGACATGAACAAGCTCGCCGCCGACGTGGGCGGCCTGCAGCGCGTGCTGACCAACGTGAAGTCGCGCGGCGTGTTCGGTGAAGTGCAGCTGGCCGGCCTGCTCGAGCAGGTATTCGCACCCGACCAGTACGCCTCCAACGTCGCCACCATCCCCGACAGCAGCGAACGCGTCGAATTCGCCGTGCGTTTTCCCGGCTCGTCCGGCGACGCGCCGGTGTGGTTGCCGATCGACGCCAAGTTCCCGCGCGAAGACTACGAGCGCCTGCTCGACGCGCAGGAGCGCGGCGAGCCGGAACTGGCGCGCGCTGCCGGCGATGCACTGGAACGACGCGTCCGCCATGAAGCCGCGCGCATCCGCGAGAAGTACATCGCGGTACCGCACACCACCGAGTTCGGAATCCTGTTCCTGCCGACCGAAGGCCTGTACGCCGAAGTGCTGCGCCGCCCGGGCCTGGTCGATGCCTTGCAGCGCGACGTCCGCATCGCCGTCGCCGGCCCGACCACGTTGCTGGCGCTGATGACCAGCTTCCAGATGGGCTTTCGCACGCTGGCGATCGAGAAGCGCTCGAGCGAGGTCTGGCAGACCCTGGGCGCGGTCAAGACCGAGTTCGCGAAGTTCGGCACCGTCCTCGACGGCGTCAAGAAGAAGCTCGACGAAGCCAGCAACAAGATCGAGGAAACCGGCCGCCGCACGCGCGTGCTGACCCGCAAGCTGCGCGACGTCGAAGCCCTGCCGGCCGAGGAAAGCCTGCGCCTGATCGGTCCGGACATCGAAGACCAGACCGACGATTGAGCCGCGTGCGCCCTACCCCACCGTCCTCCCGGCAAACGCCGGGACCCAGGCTGACAGCGCCGACGGTCGCAGCGCTCCTGATGATCACCGCCTTGTCAGTGTGGCCACTGCTGACAGGCGCCGCATGGATCGAATCGGAACTCCCTGGCGGATTGCCCGCGGGTAATGCACTGGCCGCACTGAGCCTGTGCGCGCTGGCCGCCGTGCCGGTTGCGATGAGCGTGCCGGGCACCGCGCTCAGGCGCGCATCGCTGGCCGTGCTGATTGCAGCAGCGGCGTGGCTGCCGATATCCATTGCCCTCGCCGGCAACCTGGCCCTGAACTTCGCGGGCGATCGCGGCGGCATATGGTTGATGGTGACGCTCGCCGTGATCGTCGGCGTGGCAGGAACATTGCTTTGGGCGTCGATCGCCGCCGCTGCGGCGATCTACCGGCGCTGGATGTCGAAGTGAGCGCGGCTGGGGTATGGCGCTGCGAAATGCGGATCGCTCGCTCTGCGAGCGGGCTGATCGTCAGATCAGCCACATCCGCTCAGCCACCATCCGCTGGCATGACCGGCAATGCATCCACCGGCACCTGCGGATTGCTGTCGTCCTGCAGGTAGTCCGGCAGCGTGTCGGTCTCGTCGCCGTTCAATCGGTCGCCCTGGATCTGGTAGTCGCGGCGCTGCATCCACGCATCACGCACCAGCGTGTAATCGTCCTCGGCACCTTCGCGGAAACTGTCGGTGGCCAGCAGCTGCGAGCGCACGTCGACCAGCTGCAGGCCCTGCAGCGGAATGCGGATGTTGTCGGCCTCGACCTGGCGTAGCGGGCTCAGCGGCGCATCGCCGAAAAGACCCAGCGTGTCGCGCACGGTGCGCGGTCCGAACAGCGGCAGCTCGAAGTAACGCGAACTCTTCCAGCCCCACACGCCGAGCGTCTGGCCGAAGTCCTCGCCGCGATTGGGCAGCTTGGCGTCGGAGGCCGGGTCGAAGATGCCGCCAATGCCCAGCGTGGTGTTGAGGACGAAGCGTCCCAGCGACTGCCCTGCCTGCTTGGGCTTGCCCTGCAGCAGTGCATTGACCGCGGACACCGGCTGGCCGAGGTTGTTGAAGAAGTTGCTTATGCCCAGACGAAAGGGACGCGGTACCACCTTGACGTAACCGCGCGCCAGTGGCCGCGCGACGCCGCGGTCGACGGCGTTGTTGAAGCGGTGCATCTTGCGGTTGTACTTCTCCCACGGGTCATAGACCGTCGGCATCGTCGCCGGCGTGGGCAGGTTCGGATCGGCATAGCCTTCGTCCGGCGTGCCGTACAGGGCGTCGTAGTCGCGCTCGGCCTGGGTGCGCTCGTCACTCGGCGGCACCGGCGTCGGCTCGGTTTGCGGGTGTGGTTCGGGCGTGGGCTGCTCGACCGGAGTGGTCGGCGTCGGCTCACTCGGCACCGGCGTTGCCGGTTCGGGAGTCGTGGGCTCGGGAGTCGTCGGCGTCGCGGGCTGCTCCGGCGTCGTCACCGGTTGCCCGTCGATGCTCGCCTTCACGCACGCGCGCGCCTTGGCCGCATCGTCACCGGCTTCCTTCATGCAGCGCTCGAACTCCTCGCGCTGCTGGCCCGACAACGGGCGCGTGAGGATCTGTGCGTGGCCGAACAACGGCACGCAGGCGAGCGCTAAAGCGATAAGGGGTGCGTGGGGGCGCATGGGTCGCAGTGTAGAGGCTCAGGGGGAGGCACGGCCCGGCACCGGCGTGACCGTGGCCGGAACGCAGTGTTCGTACGGCTCAGCCGGCGAAGGCCAGTGCTTCGTCGAGGCGGTAGGCGGCGCGCAGTTCGGCCAGTCCCGGCGGATCGCCATTGACCTGGGCTATCGAACTGCGGGCGCACAGCTCCGAGAGCAGCGCCAGTCCGGCGCTGTCGACCCGGCTGACAGCGCTCAGATCGATCCGGCGAAGGCCCGGTCCGAGCGTGCGCAGCTGTGCCCACAGCGATGCAACCGCGGCGCGCTCGAGCGCGCCGCTGAAGGCGAGGGTGTCACCGTCCTGGCGGACCGTCGCGGTGGTCATGCTCAGTTGCTGCTGGCGGCCGCCTGCAGCCTGCCCGCCTTGATGTCGGCGGCCACCTGCGGGATCGACTTCTGCTTGAGCGGGGTATCGAACTGGTTGCGGAACGTCTGCACGAAGCTGACGCCCTCGACCATCACGTCGAACACCTTCCACTGCGTGCCGACCTTGCGCATCAGGTAGTCGACCGGCACGGCCTCGTTGCCCTGGCGCAGGTACTCGCTCGATACCTTGACGATGGCGCCGCCGCGGATCGGCGTCTCCGACTTCACACGCACCTTGAGTTTGGTGTTGAGGTCGAGCAGGGACGAGCCGTAGCGCTGCATCAGGCTGTCGGCGAGCGCATCGGCGAACACCTTCACGTCGGCGTCGGAGGCGCCGCGGCCGTGCACGCCCAGCACCAGGCGGGCGGAGTAGTCGCGGTCGAAGATATTGTCGAATTCGCTGGCGATGAACTGGCGCAGCGCGCCGCGATCCTTGCTGAATTCAGCGCGGCGGCTTTCCAGCGTGGCCAGGATGCGGGTGCTGTTGCTGAGCACCAGTGCGCTCGGCGAACCGGCCGGAGCGGTGCTGCCGGCGGCGGGCGCGGCGGCGGGCGCGGCCTGCGCCAGCACCGCGGCGGGCGCTGCCACGGCCAGGGCACCGGCAATCACGAGGGAGAGAATGCGGTTGGACTGGGTCATTTGGTCTTGGTCTCGTCCGTGGGGGCGGCATCGCCCTTCAGGTAGTCGGGAACGTCAGCAGAGGGTTCTGCGGCTTGGCCGGCATTGTCGGCGGGCTTGGCGCCACCGCCGCTGAACATGTATTTGCCGACCAGCTGGATCAGGTCGACCGCGGACTGGGTCAGGTAGATCTCGTCGCCGGGCTTGAGCGAGTCAGGATCTCCGCCAGGTGCGAGATTGATGTAGCTCTCGCCCAGCAGGCCGCTGGTGAGGATGCTGGCGGCGGTATCGGCCGGCAGCTTGTCGTAGCGCTTGTTCACCGCCAAGGGTCACAACGGTGTCGAACTTGACGGGATCCACGTCGATCTTGTCGACATGTCCGACTGCCACGCCGCCGATCTTGATCGGGGCGTTCGGCCGAAGTGCGCCGATCGTCGAGAAACGTGCGGTCAACGGGTAGGTATCGCTGCGAAGGCCCCAGCGGCCGTTGGTGGAGGCCAGGGCCAGAACCAGCAGCGAGCCCAGGGCCAGCAACAGGAAGGCGCCGACGGCAAATTCGATACGGGGGGCGCGGATGCTCATCGATGGGTACTCATTAAAGTGCGTCGCCTCAACGGGGCATGCTTAGCGAAACAGGAAGGCATGACGAAATTGAACATCAGCACCAGCAGGGAGGCATTCACCACCGCGCGGGTGGTGGCGACCGAGGTGCCTTCGATGGTCGGTTCGGCGTGGAAGCCGACATAGGAAGCAACCAGCGCGGCGGTGCCGCCGAACACGGCCGACTTCACCAGCGCCATCAGGAAGTCGTCGACAAAATCGACGCTATCCTTCAAAACCTGCCAGAACGTGCCGGCATCGAGCCCGATCACGTGCACCGACTCGAAGTAGCTGGCGCTGATCGCGAAGCTGCAGAAGAAGCCGGTCAGCAGCGGCACGCACAGCACCGCCGCCCAGAAGCGCGGCGCCACGGCCTTGCCTACCGGGTCGATCGCCATCAGGCCTAGGGCGGTGATCTGGTCGGTGGCGCGCATCAGGCCCAGTTCGGCGGCAATGGAGCTGCCGGCGCGGCCGATGAAGAGCAGCGCGGTCAGTACCGGGCCCAGCTCGCGGTACATGCCCAGGCCGAGCAGGGCGCTGACCTGGGCGGTCGCGCCGTAGGTCTCGAGCGCGCGGTAGCCCAGCAATGTCACGGAAAGACCGACGAATGCACCGCCAACGGCGATGATCGGCAGCGAACGTGCGCCGATCTTGTAAATCTCGCGGACCAGCTCCCTGAAGAAGTCGGGGGTCGGCTTTGACGCCCGGAACACCGACAACGAGAACAGGCCGGCGCGGCCGAGCGAGCGGGTCGCGGCTACGAAAGGCATCAGCAAATCTCCATCGACTGCGGGCGCATCATGCCGCCTCCGTCGCGCGCGGCGCGGCGTCGAACGCGATCGGACCATCCGGCTCGCCCTTGAGGAACTGGCGGACGAGCGGGTCGTCGCTCGCTTCCAGCTGGGCGGGGGTACCGGAGAACACGATGCCGCCATTGGCGATGACGATGGCATGGTCGGCCACCGGCAGGGTTTCGTGGACGTGGTGGGTGACCACGATGCTGGTCAGGCCGAGCGTGTCGTTGAGACGACGCACCAGCGCCATGACCACGCCGCTGGCGATCGGATCCAGTCCGGTCAGCGGCTCGTCGTAGATCATCAGCGGCGGGTCCAGCGCCAGCGCGCGCGCCAGGGCGACGCGACGGGCCATGCCGCCGGACAGTTCGCGCGGGTAAGCGTCGGCTGCGGCGCGCAGGCCGACCGCATGCAGCTTCATCAGCACCAGCTGGCGGATCACCGGCTCGGGCAGGTTGGTGTGGGCGCGGATCGGCAGCGCGACGTTCTCGGCCGCGGTGAGGTCGGTCAGCAGGCCATTGCCCTGCAGCAGCACGCCGATGCCCTTGCGCAACTCGAGCAGTGCGCGCCGGCCTTGCGGAACTGCCTGACCGAACACTTCGACCGTGCCCGCGGCAGGCGCGAGCTCGCCGGTCAGTGCCGCCAGCAACGTCGACTTGCCGCTGCCGGACGGACCGAGCACTGCGACGATGCTGCCGCGCGGAACGTCGAGGTTGATGTCGTGCAGCACCGTGCGTCCGCCGCGATCGAGGCGGAGCTGGTTGAGGCGGACGATGGGGCCTTCGTTGCTCATGCGCGGGGGTGCATTCCGGAACTGCCGTGCAGCGGATCGGCAGTGTCGCCGGAGATGGCTGAACGGGAAGCGGGACGGGCATTGTGGCAGGTTCGGCCGGGATGCTCGACCGGCTCTGGGGCAGGGGGTCGCAAAAACGCAAAGTCGCCGACACGCCGCACGTTGCCCACCGACATGTCGCCCTGGTCCGTCTCAGCGCGTGCGTCGCTGCTCCGGCAAGATAGTGGTGATGCCAGGCCACCCCGACTTCCGCCTCTACCATTCCAATGCCCTGGACATCCTGGCGCAGCTGCTCGCACGGGAGCTGCGCAGCCCGGCGCCGGGGCAGTCGCTGCTGGCGCCCGACATCGTCCTCATTCCGCAGGTGGCGATGCGGCGCTGGCTGCAGGCGACCCTGGCCAGGACCTATGGCATCGCCGCCAACCTGGAGTTCCTGACGCCGGGCGAGTTCGTCCATCGTGCCCTCGATGCCAACGTGCCCGGTGGCGACCACGACCTGGATGCCGACACACTGCACTGGCACCTGTATGCCGCGTTGGCCGATCCGGCCACGCTGCGCACGCCGGCCCTGCGTCCACTGCGCGCCTACCTGCAAGGTGCCGATGCACTGAAACCGTGGTCGCTGGCGGGCGAACTGGCGGGCGTGTTCGAGAAGTACCAGGCCTGGCGCCGCGACTGGCTGCTGGCGTGGGAGGCAGGGCACGAACCCGGTGACCCGCAGGCGGCACTCTGGCGTCGCGTGGCGGCCGGCGGCGGCCATCGCGCGCAGCGGATAGGCGAGTACCTGCAGCGGTTCGGCGACCCGTCGGGGCCGTTGCCGCAGGGTTTGCCATCGCGTTTGTTCGCCTTTGCCACGTTGAACATGTCACCCGACGTGCTGCGCGTGATCGCCACGCAGGCCCGGGTCGGCACGCTGCATTTCTATATGCCCAGCCCGACGCGCAGCTACTGGGGCGACCTGCAGACGCTCGCCGAGCAGTTGCGCGGCGGCGCCGACGATGCGCCTTTGGACAGCATGTTCGGCACGCCGGCGGAGGAGAACCCGTTGTTGCAGGCCTGGGGCGCGGCCGGGCGCGACTTCATCGCCGTGCTGGGCAGCTACGAGGTGGTGCATCCCTCCCACGAGCACGCCCACTACGTCGATCCGGAAGCGGCCGAAGGCGACCGGCCCGAGAACGACTCGCTGCTCGGCCACCTCCAGCGCGACCTGCTGCACCGGCGTGCGCCGGCACCGTGGCGTGCGCAGGTGGATCGCAACGACCCGAGCGTGCAGCTGCATGCCTGCCACACCCGCCTGCGCGAAGTGCAGGTGCTGCACGACCAGCTGCGTGGCCTGCTCGACGACCCGCGCTTCGATCCGCCCTTGCAGCCGCGCGACATCGCGGTGCTCGCGCCCGATATCGACCCGTACATTCCGTGCATCGACGCGGTCTTCGGTGGGCGGGCAGGGCGCGAGGACTTCATCCCGTTCGCGCTGGCCGATGCCAGCCCGCTCGCCGGCGAACCGCTGGCCGAACTGTTCCTGCGCCTGCTGGCCTTGCCGGTGTCGCGTTTCGGCCTCAACGAAATCCTCGACCTGCTCGCCAGTCCGCCGTTGGCCAGTGCCGCCGGCCTGGATGCGCCCGCGCTCGAGCGCCTGCACGGCTGGCTGGAGGAAGCGGGCGTGCGCTGGGGCCTGGACGCGGGCCACCGCGCGCTGCACGACGCACCGCGCGATGATGCCTACACCTGGGCCTTCGCCCTCGACCGCCTGCTGCTCGGTTATGCCAGCGGCAGCGACGAGGACATTGCCGGCATCGCGCCGTGGCCGGAACTGGAAGGTGGCGCGGTCGATGCACTCGACACGCTGCTGCGCCTGATGCGCGTGCTGGCCCGACACCAGCGCACGCTGGCCGAGTCGATGCCGCCGTCGCAATGGCGCGAACGCCTGCTGGGTCTGCTGGATGCCTTGTTCCTGCGGCCGCCCGCGGCCGTCGCCGGCCAACGTGCATTGGAGCGGCTGCGCCTGCTGATCGGCGACTTCGCCCAGTCCGCGCAACGCGCCGGCTTCGATGCGCCGGTGCCGGCCGAAGTCGTGCGCGCGCATTTCGCCGCGCGGCTGTCCGAAGCCGATACGCGCGCGCCGCTGCTCACCGGCGGTGTGAGCTTTGGCCGCATGGTGCCGATGCGGCTGCTGCCGTTCCGCGCGATCTGCGTGCTCGGCCTCAACGATGGCGACTACCCGCGACGCGATCCTGCGGCGGGCCTGAACCGCCTGAGCGCCGAGCTCGGCACCGCCCATCGCCGCCATGGCGACCGCTCGCTGCGCGAGGACGATCGCTTCCTGTTCCTGCAACTGCTGGCGTCGGCCGGCGACGTGCTGTACCTGAGTTACCAGGGCGCCGACCCGCGCGACGGCAGTCCACGCGAGCCATCGGTGCTGGTGTCGGAGCTGCTCAATGTCATCGCCGACTACCACTCGCCGGATGCCGACGCGAAGCAGGCGCTGGTCGTGCGCCATCCATTGCAGCCATTCGCTCCGGCGGCGTTCGGCGATGCCGGCGAAACCCGTCGTTTCAGCTACCGCGACGAATGGCACCCGGCGGCCAACCTGCGCGGCGGGGAGCGCCATGCGCTGATGCCCTGGCTCGCCGGCCCGCTGGCCGCGAGCGCCGGTGGTCCCCAGGTCACCATGCTCGACAGCCTGCGGCGTTTCCTGTGCGACCCGGCCGGGCAGTTCCTGCGCGAGCGCATGGGCATGCGCCTTCCTGCTGAAGTGGAGGCCGCCGACGACACCGAGCCGTTGCTGATGCCCGGCGGTGGCTGGTCGCGATCGCTGCTGCAGCGGGCGGTGCTCGATGCGCTGCTTGAACAGCAGACCGAGGGCCTGTACGAACGGCTGCTGGCGCGTGCGCTGCTGCCGTCGGGTCCGTTGGGCCGGCGTGAGTTCGAAGCACTGGTCGGGCAGGAGAGGCCGTATGCACGCCTGTATTCGGAATGGCGCGGCAACCGGCGACCGCTGGCGATGACGGTGGAGACACAAATCGACGGCACAGTCCTGCGCGGCCGCATCGACAATGTCTACGAGCATGGTCTCGCACGTGTCCGAATCGGTGAGCCCAACGGCTTGTCGACGATCCGCGCCGGCCTGGACTGGCTGCTGCTGTGCGCGGCGGAGCAGGGCAGGCCACTGGTGCAGTTTCACGACGACGGCGATGGCGCGCAGCGGTTTGAGCGTCCGGCGCTGAACGCCGAGCAGGCGCGCGAAGCGCTGCGCCAGTTGTTGCAGCTGCGCGAGCAGGGAATGCGCGAAGCACTCGCGTTCGCACCCTACAGCGGCTGGGCGCTATACAGCGCGCTGCGCGACGGCATGAGCGACGAGAAGGCGTGGCAGAAGATGCGCGAACGCTGGACCGGCGACAGCGGACGAAACTGGGCCGAAGGCGCGGGCGATGCGATCAAGCTGACACTACGCGGCCGTGACCTGCTGGCCGAGGATGTGCTGCGCGAAGCCTTTGCAGCGACCACCGAGCGGGTGTTCGATGCGGTCACGGCATATGAGCGCGCGCCGGCGCCGGAGGCGGGCGCATGAACCTCGCGCTCAACGCCTCCGACCCCTATCTCACGCTGCCACTGCACGGCGTGCGCCTGATCGAGGCCAGCGCCGGCACCGGCAAGACCTTCACCCTGGCCACGCTGGTCACGCGCCTGATAGTCGAACGCGACCTGCGTATCGGCACGATCCTGGTGGTGACCTTCACCGAGGCCGCCACGCAGGAACTGCGCAAGCGCATCCGCGAGCGACTGGAGCACGCGGCCGCGCTGGTCGGTTCGCCAGCCTGCGACGACGAATCGGCCGATGTCGCGCTCACCCGTCGCATCATCGAAGACCATCTGGTCGCCAGCGGCGAGACGCGCGAACAGCTGCAGTTCCGCCTCAAGCGCGCGGTGCTGGAAGTCGACCTGGCCGCCATCTTCACCATCCACGGTTTCTGTGCGCGCGTGCTGCGCGAGCACGCGCTGGAAAGCGACCAGCCGTTCGACCCGCCACAACTGCTGACCAGCGATGCCGACCTGCGCGACGCGCTCGCTCGCGACCTGTGGCGGGCGATCGCCGCGCACGGCGACGATGCCGCGCTGCTGCCGTCGCTGTGGCGCAATCCGGAAGAGCTGGCCAAGGATCTGCCGAACCTGCTGTCGCCGGTGCAGCTGTTGCCCGAATCGGTGCCAGCGGAAGGCCAGGACGGCGCCCGCGATGACGTCGACAGCGCTTTCAGCACGTTGCGGCAGGTCTTCGCCGAGCACGGCGACGAGGCCCGGCGAAAGATTGAAGACGCGATCGAACAGGCGCTGCTGAACAAGTCCAGCTACAAGCCCGAACACATCCCGCTGCTGTGGAACGCGCTGGAACAGCAGCTGGAGCATGGTGGCCCGTTCGACGACTACCACGAGAAACTGCCCAACCTGCGCCAGGCCACGCTGGTCGACAAGACCAAGACAGCCCTGCGCGCGCGCTGCCCGCATTCGCCCCTGTTCGTTGCCGTCGCCGATTACCTCGACGCGCGCGCCCGCCATCGCCGCGAACACGACCGCCAGCGCGTCGACCTGCTGCACCGCGTCCGCGACGACGCAAGCCGGCGCCTGCACGAGACCAAGCAGACGCTGCGCCTGCAGACCTACGACGACCTGATCGACGATGTCGCCAACGCGCTCGACAGCGACCACGGCGAGGAGCTGGTGCAGCGGCTGCGCAAGCAGTACGCGTTCGCGCTGGTCGACGAGTTCCAGGATACCGATGCGCGCCAGTGGGGCATCTTCGACCGCGTCTTCGGCAAGGGCCGCACCGCCGATGACGACACGGGCGCACTATTCCTGATCGGCGACCCGAAGCAGGCCATTTACGGCTTCCGTGGCGGCGACGTGCATACCTACCTGGCCGCTGCCGCGGTCGCCGAGCGCGCACCGCCACTGGATCGCAATTTCCGTTCGCGACCGGGCGTGCTTCGCGCGATCGAATCGCTGTACGACAACGCCGTCGCCGCCGGCGACGCGCCGTTCGTCGTGCCGGGCATCAATTTCCATCCGGTCCATCCCGGTGACCTGCGCCGCGATGAGGACTTCATGATCGATGGCGCCGCTGCCCCGGCGCTGGTCGTGCGCATGATTGGCCCGGACCGCAACGGCGAGGCCCACAACGCCGAGCGATCGCGCGAACTGGCCACCGACGCCTGCGTCGGTGCCATCCACTACGTTCTCGCGCGCGCGCGCGAGGGCACGGCCCTGATCGACGGCGAGCCGGTGCAGCCTGGCGACATCGCGGTACTGGTGCGCCGCCACCACGAGGCGACACGCATCCAGCGTGCGTTGACCGCCGTCGGCATCCCGGCGGTGGCAGCCGGTATGCAGAGCCTGTTCGCAACCGATGAGGCGGCCGAGCTGCGCATGCTGTTCGAGGCCTTGCTGCAACCGGCCGACGATGGTCGCCTGCGCACGGCGCTCGCCACGGTGCTGCTGGGCGTGGACGCCTGCACCATTGATTCGCTCGAACACGATGGCCCTGCTTATCGCCAACATCAGCTCGATGCGATGGCCTGGCGTGAGCGCTGGCAGCGCAGCGGACCCTTCGCGCTGGTGTCGGACCTGTGCGCCACGCACGCCGAACGCCTGCTGGGCCTGCTCGACGGCGAACGTCGCCTCACCAACTACCTGCAGCTGGGCGAGCTGATGCAGGACGCCGACGCGCGTTCGCTCGGTCTGCATGGTCTGGTCGACTGGCTGTGCCGGCGCATCGCCGAAGCCGATTCCAACGATGAAGCGCAGCTGCTGCGCCTGGAATCGGACGCCCAGTGCGTGCAGATCGTCACCCTGCACAAGAGCAAAGGCCTGGAATACCCGCTGGTGTACTTGCCATTCGTCGCCATCGGCGGGCAGCCGCCCAGCGCCGATCGATACTGCATCGTCCACAACGGCGACCGCCGTCAGCTGCGCTGGAAGATCGACAAGGACGACGCCGACTGGAGGAACGCGGCGACGGAATGGCGCAACGAGCAGCTCGCCGAGGATGCGCGCCTGCTGTATGTCGGCTTGACACGCGCGGGCCACGCGCTGTGGCTGGCCAGCGGCGAGTTCTATGGCGCAGACAAGACGCGCCTGGCGAAGATGCTCGCCAATACCGGGGCGCTGCGTGATCATCCGGACATGGCGGTGATCAGCGGCGAAGTCGTCGCGGTCGCCGCGCCGCTCAACGCCATGCAGACCGCCGAAGTGGCGCCGGCACGGTCGCCGCAGCGCACGATCTCGCGCGACTGGTGGGTCTACAGCTTCACCCAGCTGGCACAGGCCGAAGCCGGGGCCGAAGTCGTCGTCGCGGTGGACGAGCGTGGTGCGGTCGATGAGCCGGCCGAACCTGAGGTGCGCGACGAGGCAGAAGCCTTCGATCCTCGCTTCAGCGGCAGCCGTTTCGGCAATGTGTTGCACGACGCGCTCGAGCACACCGACTTCGGTGCGTGGCGCGACTGGATGGAAGGTGACATCGCGCCACAAGGACAGGCAGACAACCTCGCCCAGGCGCTGCGTGCCGGCGGCTATGCCGACGAGGACGTGGCCGATGGCGTGCCGATCCTCACGCGCCTGGCAGGGCACACGCTGACCACGACCCTGCCCGAGGGCGGCCGGTTGTGTGATCTCGCGCCGGGCGCCCGCCGCGCCGAAATCGAATTCCACTTCGCCCTTCAGCCGACCGCGGTCGATGCACTGATCGATGTGCTGCACGCCGGCGGTGTGGTTGCCACGCGCCAGGGCTTCGGTCCGCGCCGACGCCTCGAAGGCCTGATGACCGGCAAGATCGACTTGACCTACACCGTCGACGGTCGCTGGTACGTGCTCGACTACAAGTCCAACCGGCTGCCGGCCTACGACCGTGCCAGCCTCGATGCCGCGATGGCGCACAGCGAGTACGACCTGCAGGCATTGATCTACACACTGGCCCTGCACCGCTGGCTGCGCTTCCGCCTCGGCGATGGTTACGACTACGCGCGCGACTTCGGCGGCGTTCGCTACCTGTTCTGTCGCGGCCTGGCGGAAGGGCAGGGCATCCATGCCCATGCGCCTGATCCGGCACTCGTCGACGCACTCGACACGCTCTTCGCCGGAGGTGCGGCATGAGCCTGCTCGATGCGCTGTACCGCGCCGGTGCGCTCAACACGCTCGACCATGCGTTCGCGCAGAGCCTGCGCCGGCTTGGCCGACGCGACACCAGCTCCGACCTGTTCGGCACCGACGCGCCCGACGCGGTGCTCGCCGCGGCGGCGCTGGCATCGCAGTCGGTGGCGCGCGGCCACGCCGCGTTCGACCCGGCGCAGCCGTCCTGGCTGCAGGACGACGCGATCGCCTGGCCCAACGCCAAAGCGTGGCGCGATGCGCTTCAGGCCTCGCAGTGGGTCAGCGAGCCGCAAGCCGACGCGGTTGCCGCCGGCGACCGGCCGTTGGTGTGGGAGAACGGCCTGCTGTACCTGCGCCGCTACCGCGAGTACGAGCGGCGCCTTGGCATCGGCCTCAAGCGCATCGCGGCGGCACGCCCGCAGAGCGACGGCCTGGACGGCATCGCATCGTTGTTCGCCAAGCTGTTCCCGCACGCCCGCGATGGCGATCGCCAGGCGCGCGCAGCGGCGCTGGCATTGCTGCAGTCGTTGCTGCTGGTCACCGGCGGCCCGGGCACCGGCAAGACCACGACGATTACGCGCGTGCTGCTGTTGCTGATCGCGCAGGCGCACCACGCCGGTCTGCCATCGCCGCGCATCGCGCTGGCCGCGCCAACCGGTCGTGCCGCCGAGCGCATGGCCGAGAGTCTGCGTGCGGCGAGTGTGCAGCTGCGCGCCATCGAAGGCGTCGATGACGCACTGTGCGATGCGCTTCCCGAGGCCGCGAGTACGCTGCACCGACTGCTCGGCACCATTCCCGGCAGTCCGCGCTTCCGCCATGACGCAAGCAATCCGTTGTCGTTCGATGTCATCGTCGTCGACGAAGCGTCGATGGTGGACCTGCCGCTGATGTGCAAGCTGGTGGAGGCCGTCGCCGACGGCGCCCGCCTGATCCTGCTTGGCGATCGTGATCAGCTGCCGTCGATCGAGGCCGGCGACGTGCTCGCGGCCATCACCGATGCGGCAGGCGAGGGCGATGCGCTGCCGGCATCACTGGTCCATCGCCTGCAACCGCTGCTTGGCGACATTGCAACGACGCCGTCCGCAGGTACGCCGCTCAGCGGCCATCGCGTGCAGCTGCTTCGCGGTTATCGCCAGTCGCAGTCGCTGGACCTGGCGCCGCTGGCAGACGCGCTGCGCGTCGGCGATGCCGACCGCACCATCGAACTGCTGCGCGGCAACGTGCTGGACGGCATCCATTACCACGAAGGCGTCACCGACCCGCTGCTCGGGCCGCGGCGGGAGACGTTGCTGTCGGTCTGGCGCGGACTTCTCGAACTGGATGACCCGGTGGTGGCACTGCAACGTGCCTCGGCGCTACGCGTGCTGACTGCCTTGCGCGAAGGCGCGCAGGGTGCCGGCGTGCTCAACGCGCGCATCGAAGAGGCATTGGCCGGTGCCCATCGCGATCCGTACTTCCACGGCCGCCTGTTGCTGGTGACGGAGAACAGTTACCGGCACGGCCTGTTCAATGGCGACATCGGCGTATGCCAGCGTGACGCCAAGGGCCACACCGTGGCCTGGTTCGCCGGTGGCAGCGAAGGCGTGCGCGGCTTCCATCCGGCGGCGCTGCCGGCGCACACCGGCGCCTTCGCGATGACCGTGCACAAGGCGCAGGGTTCGGAGTTCGACACGGTGTGGTTGCTGCTGCCGCGGCAGGATGCGCGGACGTTGTCGCGCGAGCTGCTGTACACGGCGGTGACGCGGGCACGCAGCGAACTGCATGTGTGCGCGAGCGAGACGGTACTGCACGCCGCGCTGGCAAGGCATGCGGCGCGCGTGTCGGGATTGGCCTGGCGGCTGCGGGGGTAAGGCGGTCTGAGCCTCACTCCTCCTCATCCACCTCCGACCCCACCGGCTCCTGCAGCGGCTTGGCCTTGCGCTTGGCCTTGGCCGCCGGAAGCCCTGCAACCTTGGCCAGCTCGGCGGTGATCGCTTCGGCAGCCGACTTCTCCGCGGCCTGGTAGCGCGCACGCACGTTCGGGCAGAGCACCTGCATGTAGTCGGCGTCGAAGTTGAGGCGCTCGACCAGGAAGTCGACGAACGCGCGCACCTTCGGCGACTGCACGCGTCCACGCGGGAACACCGCGTTGAACTCGTACTCCGGTCCGGTCCAGCCGGCCAGCACGCGTTGCACGTAACCCTGCTCGGCATATGCCTTCACGGTGACGTCGCTGGCCAGCATCAGGCCTTCGCCGCACAGCAGCGCGCCACTGAGCGGCGCCGGATCGTTGGCGAGCAACACCGGGTCGATGCGGTAATCGATCGTGCGCGTACCGTCGCTGAGCGGCCAGAAGTACTGTCCGTTGCGGCGTGATTTCGGCATCGCCACGGTGCGGTGGTGGATCAGGTCGTCCGGATGCAGCGGTTCGCCGTGGCGGGCGATGTAGTTGGGGCTGGCATAGACCTGGGTGCGGAACGTCGCCAGCTTGCGCGCGATCAGGTTGGAGTCGGGCAGGTTGCCCACGCGCAGGGCGACGTCGATTTCCTTGTCGATGATGTCCAGTGCTTCATTGGTCAGCACCATGTCGACGCGCACTTCCGGATGGCGTGCGTGGAACTCGCCGAGCAACGGCGCGATCCAGGTGATGCCGACCGAATACGGGGCAGTGAAGCGCAGCCAGCCGCGCGGGCCGCCTTGCAACTGGCCGACCGCACTTTCGGCTTCGTCGAGTTCGCGCGCGATGCGCTGGCAATGCTCGAAGTAGATGTTGCCGGCTTCGGTGAGGCCGAGCTTGCGCGTGGTCCGATGCAGCAGCTGCGCACCGAGTCGGGTTTCAAGTTCCTGGACCTTGCGACTGACCGTGGTCTTGGGCAGCTGCAGGGCGCGGGCGGCGGAGATGAAGCTGCCGTGTTCGACCACCCGTACGAAGATCAGGGTGTCATTGAGATCGCGGGCCATGGCGGGGGGCTCCTGAGTGGCGCGCCGGGGGAGGCGGAGGCGGTCCGAGGGGGTTTGGACCGATCACGGGACAATTATTCCCTCAATTACCGGCTAATCAAGTGCCGGTCGGGGGCCTACTCTGTCCCGCAGATTCCCCCAATCCCCCGCTGGCCCCCGCCATGTTGACTCCCCGCCAAGCCCGTTACGCCTTCTTCCCGCTGATGCTGATCGCCATGCTGGCGCTGATCGGCCTGGCCGTGGTCGTTGTCCAGCAGGGCCTGGCAGCGGGCCCGGACGAATTCTGGATGCTGGCCTGGGTGCTGGCCTTCACGCTGGTGCTGCCGGCGGCGATGCTGGTCCTTCCCATCATCAGTGCTGTCCTGCAGCAGGCCACGCGTCGCGAAACCGTCCCGGTGGCGGGAGAGAAAATCCCGCATTCGGGACATTGGAGCCGGATGTGAAATCCCCGGTCGCCCGTCCTGCCCAGTCGGCATCGGCCCAAAAGCCCTCGGTCGCCCGGACGCCCGTCGTCGTCCTGGGCGCCACTGGCGGGGTCGGCCGCGGCGTGGTCGAAGCCGCTCTCGCAGCTGGCCGGCCGGTCATCGCGGTCGCCCGCGACAAGTCCGGCCTACAGTGCCTCAAGGCCCACCACGCCAAGGCCGATCTCAGCGTCGTGGCTGGCTCGATCAGCAGCGATGCCGACGGCGAGCGCCTCGCCAAGGCACTGGCGAAGCTTGGCCGACCGATTGGCGGCGTGATCGCGGCCGTCTCGGGCAGTTCCGGCCGCGGCCGCCTGCTCGACCATCCGGCTGCTTACCTGCGCCAGCGCCTGGACGAAGACCTTCTTCCGCACCTCGCGGCCGCGCGGCACCTGTTGCCGCTGCTGGCACAGGGCAATCGTGGCGGTACTTATGTGTTGATCGGCGGGCCGGGCGCGGAACAGCCGTGGGCCGGTTACGGCCATCGCTCGATCGCCACGGCCGCGCTGCGCATGCTCGCGCGCGTGCTGCATGAAGAGGCACGAAGCATCGGCGTGCGCGTGCAGCTGCTGTCGATCGACAGCCCCGTGAACACTGAGCTCAACCGTGAACACGCCTGTGCGCAATGGCCCAGTGCAATCGCCGTTGGCCAGCGCGCATTGGCCCTTGTCGAGCCGCACAACACGCCGAAGGCGACTCAGGCAGTTGTTCGCTACGCCGATGTGGTGCCGGTCGCCGGCATCGATGTCGATTCCGTCGACGCTGATTCGATTACCAATCAGGACCTGACCTCTCAGGGCTCCGAGGGCATTACCTCTCAGGTAACGGACGAACACGACGCCGAAGCTCAAGCTGACGCTCAAACCGCGACCCGCGTCACCCAGGACCCTGAAGCACTACTGCCATCACGCTGTCTGCAGGACGCGCGCACGCTGCTCAGGAACCTGCTTTCAACAAACACGCAATCACCCGATACCAATAACAACAACCCGCCTTTCCCGAACCAGGAACCTTCTTCGCCATGAGCCCCCGCAAAGCATTGGCCCGCTCCACCTCCGGAGTCCCCGTCCTCGCCCTCGCGGTGAGCCTTCTGTTTGCTGCGGTCATCACGGCCTGCAGCAGCCAGGCCGAGCCGGCCGCAGGCATGCCGCCGCCGCCGGAAGTCAGCGTCGCCCAGGTGCTGAGCAAGCAGGTCAGCGAGTGGGACGATTTCACCGGCCGCGTCACCGCGATCGAAACCGTCGAACTGCGTCCGCGCGTGTCCGGCTATGTCGAGCGCGTGGCGTACCAGGAAGGCCAGGAAGTGAAGAAGGGCGACCTGCTGTTCGTCATCGACCAGCGTCGTTACAAGGCGCAGCTCGACCAGGCCCAGGCCGACCTCGAGCGCGCCCGTGCCGAGGCGCGTCTCGCCCAGACCCAGGATGCGCGTGCGCAGACCCTGGTCGAGGCCAAGGCGATCTCGCGTGAAGAGTTCGAGACCCGTCGTGCCGCCACCACCCAGGGCAACGCCGCGGTGCGTGCGGCCGAGGCCGCCGTCGCCAACGCCCAGCTCGACCTGCAGTTCACCCAGGTGCGTTCGCCGATCAACGGTCGTGCCGGTCGCGCCGCGGTCACCGAGGGCAACCTCGCCCAGGCCGATTCGACGCTGATGACCACGCTGGTCTCGCAGGACCCGGTGTTCGTCTACTTCGAAGCCGACGAACAGAGCTTCCTGCGTTACCAGGCGCTCGCCCGCGACGGCAAGCGCGCGCAGTCGCAGAACCCGGTCCGCGTCGGCCTGGCCAACGAGCAGGGCTATCCGCACGAAGGCACGGTCGACTTCACCGACAACCAGGTCGATTCGGCCACCGGCACCATCCGCGCCCGCGCGGTATTGCGTAACCCGGACCGCATCTTCACCCCTGGCCTGTTCGCGCGCGTACAGCTGGAAGGCAGCAGCAGCGTCAAGGCGATGCTGATCGACGAGAAGGCCGTGCTGACCGACCAGGACCGCAAGTACGTCTACGTGCTTGGCCCGAAGAACGCCGCCACCCGCAAGGATGTGCAGCTCGGTCGCATCGTCGATGGCCTGCGCGTGGTCGATTCCGGCCTGGCGCCGACCGACAAGGTGATCGTGCACGGCGTGCAGAAGGTGTTCTTCCCGGGCATGCCGGTGTCACCGAAGCAGATCGCGATGGGCGCGGCTGCTCCCGAGCTGAAAGTGGCGATGAAGTAACCGCTGTGCACCTCCCCCTGCATGGCAGGGGAGAGGGCAAAACGTAGACCCCTTTTGGCGACGCCCCTGGCGTCGCCAAGGACTTTGCGGCCTGAAGGCCGCATCAGGAACCCCTCATGGACTTTTCAAAGTTCTTCATCGACAGACCGATCTTCGCCGCCGTGCTGTCGATCGTGATCTTCGCCGCCGGCCTGATCGCCATTCCGATCCTGCCGATCAGCGAATACCCGGAAGTGGTGCCGCCGTCGGTCGTCGTGCGCACCGTGTACCCGGGCGCCAACCCGAAGGTGATCGCCGAAACCGTGGCCACGCCATTGGAAGAAGCGATCAACGGCGTCGAGGACATGATGTACATCAAGTCCGTGGCCGGTTCCGACGGCGTGCTGCAGATGACCGTCACCTTCCGCCCGGGCACCGATGCCGACGATGCGGCCGTGCGTGTGCAGAACCGCGTCGCGCAATCGCTCGCGCGCCTGCCCGAGGACGTGCGCCGACAGGGCGTGACCACGCAGAAGCAGTCGCCGACCTTCCTGATGGTCGTGCACCTGACCTCGCCTGACGGCAAGTACGACACGCTGTACCTGCGCAACTACGCCCGCCTGCACGTCAAGGACGCGCTCGCGCGCATCCAGGGCGTCGGCGACGCGCAGATCTTCGGCGGTGGCGACTACGCCATGCGTGCCTGGCTCGACCCGGACAAGATCGCCTCGCGCGGCCTCACCGCCGGCGACGTGGTGCGGGCGATGCGCGAACAGAACGTGCAGGTTTCCGCCGGCCAGCTCGGCGCCGAGCCGATGCCCAACAGCGACTTCCTGACCCTGATCAACGCCCAGGGCCGCCTGCGCTCGGTTGAGGAATTCGGCCAGGTCGTGCTCAAGAGTGGTGCCGACGGCGAGATCGTGCGCCTGTCCGACGTCGCCCGCCTGGAACTGGGCGCCGGCGACTACACGCTGCGCTCGCAGCTCGACGGCAAGAGCGCGGTCGGCATCGGCATCTTCCAGGCGCCGGGCGCGAACGCGCTCGAGATCCAGGAGAAGGTGATCTCGTCGATGGACGAGATGTCCAAGCGCTTCCCGGCTGGCGTCAAGTACGAGGCCGTGTACGACACCACCATCTTCGTGCGTGACTCGATCAAGGCCGTGGTGACCACGCTGCTGGAAGCCATCGCACTGGTGGTGCTGGTGGTGATCCTGTTCCTGCAGACCTGGCGCGCCTCGATCATTCCGCTGATCGCCGTGCCGGTGTCGGTCGTGGGCACGTTCGCCGCGCTCTACCTGCTTGGGTTCTCGATCAACACGTTGAGCCTGTTCGGCCTCGTCCTCGCCATCGGCATCGTGGTCGATGACGCGATCGTGGTCGTGGAGAACGTCGAGCGAAACATCGAGGAAGGCCTGTCGCCGATGGATGCGGCGCACCAGGCGATGAAGGAAGTGTCCGGCCCGATCGTGGCGATCGCGCTGGTGCTGTGCGCGGTGTTCGTGCCGATGGCGTTCCTGTCGGGCGTGACCGGCCAGTTCTACAAGCAGTTCGCCGTGACCATCGCCATCTCGACGGTGATCTCCGCGATCAACTCGCTGACCCTGTCGCCGGCCCTTGCCGCGCGCCTGCTCAAGCCGCACGGCGCTCCGAAGGATGCACCGTCGCGCCTGATCGACCGCGCCTTTGGCTGGGTGTTCCGTCCGTTCAACCGCTTCTTCAACTCCAGCTCCAACAAGTACCAGGGCGCCGTCTCGCGCACGCTTGGTCGTCGCGGTTCGGTGTTCGCGGTCTATGCGGTGCTGCTGGTCGCCACCGGCCTGATGTTCAAGGTCGTGCCGGCCGGCTTCATCCCGATCCAGGACAAGCTGTACCTGATCGCCGGCGTCAAGCTGCCGGAAGGTTCGTCGATCGCCCGTACCGATGAGCTGCTGAAGAAGGTCAGCGACATCGCCATGAACACCGACGGCGTGGCGCATTCGATCGCGTTCCCGGGCCTCAATGCCCTGCAGTTCACCAACACGCCCAACACCGGCGTGGCGTTCTTCCCGCTCAAGCCGTTCAACGAGCGCAACGGACGCACTGCCGAGCAGATCAACGCCGAGATCAACCAGAAGATCGCCGGGCTGCAGGAAGGCTTCACCTTCTCGTTCATGCCGCCGCCGATCCTCGGTCTCGGCAATGGTTCGGGCTACCAGTTGTTCATCGAGGACCGCGGCAATCTCGGCTACGGTGCGCTGCAGAACGCGGTGAACTCGTTCCAGGGCGCCGTGTCGCAGACGCCGGGCATGGGCTTCCCGATCAGCAGCTACCAGGCCAACGTGCCGCAGCTCGACGCCGAAGTCGATCGCGTCAAGGCCAAGGCACAGGGCGTGCCGCTGACGGAGTTGTTCGACACGCTGCAGACCTACCTTGGCTCGGCTTACGTCAACGACTTCAACCAGTTCGGCCGTACCTGGCAGGTGATCGCCCAGGCCGACGGCTCGTACCGCGACAGTGTCGAGGACATCGCCAACCTGCGTACCCGCAATGATCGCGGCGAGATGGTGCCGATCGGTTCGATGGTGACCATCAAGCAGACCTACGGTCCCGACCCGGTGCTGCGCTACAACGGTTACCCGGCGGCCGACCTGGCCGGCGAAGCCGACCCGCGCATGCTGTCGTCGGCGCAGGCCATGGGCCAGCTCGAGGAAATCGCCGCCAAGGTGCTGCCCAACGGCATGAGCCTGGAGTGGACCGACCTGAGCTTCCAGCAGGCCACGCAGGGCAACGCCGCACTCGTCGTGTTCCCGCTCGCCATCCTGCTCGCCTTCCTGGTGCTGGCGGCGCTGTACGAAAGCTGGACGCTGCCGCTGGCGGTGATCCTGATCGTGCCGATGTGCATGCTCTCGGCGCTGGCCGGCGTGTGGCTCACCGGTGGCGACAACAACGTGTTCGTGCAGGTCGGCCTGGTCGTGCTGATGGGCCTGGCGTGCAAGAACGCGATCCTGATCGTCGAGTTCGCCCGCGAACTTGAAATGCAGGGCAAGAGCATCGTCGAAGCCGCGCTGGAAGCCTGCCGCCTGCGTCTGCGCCCGATCGTGATGACCTCGATCGCGTTCATCGCCGGCACCGTTCCGCTGGTGCTCTCGCACGGCGCTGGCGCCGAGGTCCGCTCGGCCACCGGCATCACCGTGTTCGCCGGCATGCTCGGCGTGACCCTGTTCGGCCTGTTCCTGACGCCGGTGTTCTACGTCGCCCTTCGCAAGATGGTGCACAAGACGCCGAAGTGGGTGGGCGAGCAGAGCTCGATGGGGAAGGCGCATGCGTAAGCCATCCAGCACCGCGTTGATTCGAACAGAGGACACCATCGTGCAAGCCATGCAACCGCAAGGACTGACCGTCGCCGCAGTCGCCAAGGTGTTCGCGCCATCGCTGCTGGCGCTCGCGCTGGCCGCGTGCGCGGTCGGCCCGGACTACGTGCGGCCGGATATGCCGACGCCGGCGAACTTCGCCCGCGACGAAGGCGCAGCTGCCGTCGATGCCCCGGCAACTGGCGACGGCAATGCCGCCGTCGCCCAGGAAGCCAGCCCGCAGGCCAACGCCGAGTTCTGGACCAGCTTCAACGACCCGCTGCTGACGCGGCTGGTCGAGGAGTCGCTGACCGCCAACCACGACCTGCGCATCGCCCTGGCCAGCTATGACCGTTCCAACGCGCTGCTGCGCAACGCCAAGCTCGACCGCTTCCCGACCGTGACCGCCAGTGCCACCGGCACCGACTCGCGTGCGAGTTCGGACCAGGCACCGGGCGTCGGTCGCAACGATCGCGACGGCGAGAGCTACAACGTGCAGGCCGATGCCAGCTGGGAACTCGACCTGTTCGGTCGCGTTCGCCGCAATGTCGAGTCGCAGCGCGCCGAGGTGTGGGCCGCCGCGTCCGATCTGGACGCATTGCAGGTCGCGATCGTCGGTGAGGTGGCGCGTACCTACGTCGAGCTGCGCGGTTTGCAGGAGCGCCTGCGCGTCGCCCGCGACAACTCGGAGAACCAGCGCGAAACCCTGCGCCTGGTGCAGGCGCGATTCGATGCCGGCCGCGGCACCGAATTCGACACCTCGCGTGCCCGTGCCCAGCTCGAAGCGACGCTGTCGCGCGTGCCGAACCTGGAAGCGCAGGTCGCGGTGAGCATGCATCGGCTCGCGGTGCTGACCGGCAAGACGCCCGAAGCGCTGATCACCGACCTGACGCCGCAGCAGCCGCTGCCGACGTTGCCTGCAAGGCTCGACCCAGGCACGCCGGGCGACCTGCTGCGCAACCGCCCCGACGTGATCGCCGCCGAGCATCGCCTGCATGCCGCCACGGCCAAGATAGGCGTGGCCACCGCCGACCTGTTCCCGCGCTTCACGCTGTTCGGACTGATCGGCAGCCAGGCGATCGACAGCGGCGCGCTGTTCGAGCGCGACAGCGAGACCCGCCTCATCGGTCTGGGCATCGACTGGTCGTTCCTCGACATCGGCCGGGTGCGTGCGCGCATTGCCGCGGCCGATGCCGATGCCGCCGGCGACCCTGGCCCGCTACGAGCAGGCCGTGCTGCTGGCGCTGGAGGACACCGAGAACGCGCTGGTGCGCTACTCGCGTGCCCGTGTCGAAGACCAGCACCTGGAGCAGGCCGCGATCGACAGCGCCACCGCGGCGCGACTGGCGCGCGTGCGCTACGAAGCCGGCGCCGCCGACCTGTTCGAAGTGCTGGATGCCGAGCGCACCCAGCTGGTCGCCCAGGAAGCATTCGCCGACGGCCGCACCCGCAGCGCCTCCGGCGCGGTCGCGCTGTACAAGGCGCTGGCCGGTGGCTGGCCGACCCGCGTGCCGCTGCGCGAGGACGTCGCCAAGCGCTGAGACAACAGGCTCCCCCAATCCAACCCGACGGCCGGTGGCGGCACGCTTTCCCCTCCCTCGAGCGTGACGTCATCGGCTGATCGGCGCGGACCACCGCATTCCGCAGGCTCCTCGCAGCCTTTTGCTTGCCGCAGGGGTCTCATCCCGTCCCTGCGGCATTTTTTTATCCTCTCCACCCCGGTGGAGTAGCATTTGCGTCCCCCCACAGGAGCCGCGCCATGGCCGACAACGACAAGCCGTCCCGCGAACAGGCCGAAGCGGCCGTGCGCACCCTGCTGCGCTGGGCCGGCGACGACCCGGCTCGCGAAGGCCTGCTCGACACGCCCAAGCGCGTGGCCAAGGCGTACACCGACTGGTTCAGCGGCTACGCCGAGGACCCGGCCGACTACCTCAAGCGCACCTTCGAGGAAGTCGAGGGCTACGACGAGATGATCGTGCTGCGCGACATCGAGTTCGAGAGCCACTGCGAGCACCACATGGCGCCGATCATCGGCAAGGCGCACGTGGGCTACCTGCCCGACGGCAAGGTGGTCGGCATCAGCAAGCTCGCGCGCGTGGTCGAGACCTATGCGCGCCGGTTGCAGGTGCAGGAGAAGATGACCGCGCAGATCGCGCAGGTGATCCAGGATGTGTTGCAGCCGCGCGGTGTCGGCGTGGTGATCGAAGGCGCGCACGAGTGCATGACCACGCGCGGAGTGCACAAGCGCGGGGTGAGCATGATCACTTCGAAGATGCTGGGAAGCTTCCGCGAGGATGCGCGGACGCGCGCGGAGTTCTTGCAGTTTATTGATGTGGGTCCGGGGCGGTAAGACCCAGCGCGGGTCCTTCGACTTCGGGCCTTCGGCCCTACGCTCAGGACGAACGGGGTTGGTAAGTCACCGTTCGTCCTGAGCGTAGCTCAGCGAAGTCGAAGGACAGCCAAAAGCCTCACCGCTGATGCCGGTGCTTCCCCCGGGCCAGCAGACTGATCCTGCCCCAGTCTCCGTCGACCAGCGCCAGCTTCTTCGCTCGGCTCCATCCCTTGATCTGCCGCTCGGCGACAAGGGCTTCTTCCCGCGTCGGGAACTCCTGCGAGAAGACCAGCGTGACTGGCCTGCGTCGTTGGGTATAGCAGGCATGCTGCCCAGCATGGTGCTGGTCCAGGCGGCGTTCGATATCGTCGGTGTGGCCGAGGTAGAAGGTGCCGTCGGCGCAGCGAAGCATGTAGATCCAGAACATTCGCTCCTCCTTGAGCGTATCTGTGTCTGTGTCCTTCGACTTCGGGCCTGACGGCCCTACGCTCAGGACGAACGGTGACTATCTGACCCCGTTCGTCCTGAGCGTAGCGCAGCGAAGTCGAAGGAAGCGTAGCGCAGCGAAGTCGAAGGACCGCCTCACCCCAGCAGCAGCTTCACAATCCCCGCCGCCGCCTCGCGTCCCTCGTACGCCGCGGTCACCACCAGATCTGCCCCGCGCACGCTGTCGCCACCGGCGAACACCTTCGCATTGGCCGTCTGGAACGGCAGTCGCGCATCAGCGGCTACCTTCTTCCGCGACCCGCAGCCCGAAGCCGCCGGCTGCACGCGGATCCTGCCGTTGCCCTCCAGCTCGATCCCATGCGCCGACAGCCATTCCGGCGGGTCGGGCTGGAAGCCGAAGGCGATGATCACCACGTCCGCGGCCAGCACCGATTCGCTGCCTGCGACGATCTCGGCGTTGCGACGGCCCTGTGCATCCGGTGCGCCCAGCTGCGTCTCGGCCACGCGCACGCCGGTGACATCACCGTCCTCGCCCAGGAGCGCCAGCGGTGCACGGTTGAAGAGGAACTGCACGCCTTCCTCGCGCGCATTGGCCACTTCGCGCGCGGAGCCGGGCATGTTGGCTTCGTCGCGGCGGTAGGCGCAGGTCACGCGTGAGGCGCCCAGGCGCACCGCGCTGCGCACGCAGTCCATGCCGGTGTCGCCGCCGCCGAGCACGACCACGCGCTTGCCGCGCAGGTCGGGCAGGGCGACGTGGTCTTCCCAACCGGCGATCGGCTTGCCGTCGACTTCATCCTCGCCATGCACCAGGCGCCCGTTCTGCACCAGGAACGGCAGGGCCGGCAGGACGTTACGCAGGTCCTGGCCCGGCAGGCCGCCATCGGTGTAGCGATAGCTGCCCAGGCCCAGGAACACCGCGTCGAACTCCGCCAGCAGCGTGTCGAGGCCGATGTCGCGACCGATCTCGACGCCGAGGCGGAACTTCACGCCCATGCCCTCGAGCACGTCGCGGCGCGTGGCCATCACCGACTTGTCGAGCTTGAAGCTGGGGATGCCGAAGTGGAGCAGGCCGCCGATCTGTTCGTAGCGGTCGAACACGGTGGCTTCGATACCGGCGCGTGCCAGGCGGTCCGCACACGACAGACCCGCGGGACCTGCGCCGATCACGGCCACGCGCTTGCCAGTGGCAACCACGCGCGAAAGGTCCGGTCGCCAGCCATCGGCGAGCGCACGGTCGGCGATGTACTTCTCGACCGCGCCGATGGTGACCGCGCCGAATCCGTCGTTGAGCGTGCAGCTGCCTTCGCACAGGCGGTCCTGCGGGCAGACGCGTCCGCACACTTCCGGCAGCGGGTTGGTCTCGTGGGCGAGCGCGGCGGCTTCGTGGATGCGGCCTTCGCGTGCCAGTTCGAGCCAGTTCGGGATGTAGTTGTGCAGCGGGCACTTCCACGCGCAATACGGATTGCCACAGTCGAGGCAGCGGCTGGCCTGGTGCTTGGCCTCGGCTTCGCCGAAGCGGCCATAGAGCTCGTTCCAGTCGCCGCTCTGGCGCAACTCGAGCGGGATCCGCGCCGGCATCTGCCGGGGGGTCTCGCGGAAGGCGAACACGGGCTTCTTTGCGTCCATCTTGCTCACGCTGCCCTCCGCAGGTTCTCTGCGAGCGATTCGAGACTCGCGGCCTTCGGCTTCACCAGCCAGAACTTGCCGAGGTAGTCGCGCATCTCGTCGAGGATGCGCTGCGCCCACGCGCTGCCGGTGAGGCGGATGTGCGACTCGAGCAGTTCGCGCAGGTGCGAGCGGTGGTTCTCGAAGCCGTCGGCGGCGATGCGCAGGATGTCGATGAGTTCGTGGTTGTAGCGGTCGACGAAATCGCGCTCGGTGTCGAGCACGTAGGCCATGCCGCCGGTGAAGCCGGCACCGAAGTTGAGGCCGGTGCGGCCGAGCACGGCGACCACGCCGCCGGTCATGTACTCGCAGCAGTGGTCGCCGGCGCCTTCGACGACGGCCGTCGCGCCGGAGTTGCGCACGGCGAAGCGCTCGCCGGCGCGGCCTGCGGCATACAGTTCGCCGCCGGTGGCGCCGTACAGGCAGGTGTTGCCGAGGATCGGCGTTTCGTGGGCGACGTAACGCGCCCCTTGCGGCGGCCGGATCACGATGCGCCCGCCGGCCATGCCCTTGCCGACATAGTCGTTGGCTTCGCCGCTGAGTTCAAAATGCAGGCCGCCGGCATTGAACGCGCCGAAGCTCTGTCCGGCGGTGCCGTCGAAGCGCAGCGTCAGTGGCGTATCGCTCATGCCGCGATCGCCGTGCACTCGCGCGATGCGCCCGGACAGGCGCGCGCCGATGCTGCGGTCGGTGTTGCGGATGGCATGGCGGTATTCGCCGCCGCGCTTGTGGTCGATCGCGTCCGCCAGCTCGGCATCCAGTCGGGCTGCAAGGCCTTCCGGATCCGCCGCCGGTTGCGGTGCGCCGCAGTGGCCGCCATGGGCGAGGCCGGTGCCGGCCAGCAGCGGTGCCAGGTCGAGACCGTGCTGGCGACCGCTGTCGCCGTCGACCTGGCGCAGCAGGTCGGTGCGACCGACCAGCTCGCCCAGCGTGCGCACGCCCAGTTGCGCCAGCCACACACGCACTTCCTCGGCGAGCAGGCGGAAGAAGTTCTCGACGCGTTCGGGCAGGCCGGTGAAGTGGTCGCGACGCAGCGCATCGTCCTGGGTGGCAACACCGGTAGCGCAATTGTTGAGGTGGCAGATACGCAGGTACTTGCAGCCCAGCGCGATCATCGGCGCGGTGCCGAAGCCGAAGCTCTCGGCGCCGAGCAGGGCGGCCTTGATCACGTCCAGTCCGCTCTTGAGGCCGCCGTCGGTCTGCAGGATCACGCGCTCGCGCAGGTCGTTGGCGAGCAAGGCCTGGCGCGCTTCCGACAGGCCCAGTTCCCACGGCGTGCCGGCGTAGCGGATCGACGACAGCGGGCTGGCGCCGGTGCCGCCATCGTGGCCGGAGATCGTCACCAGGTCGGCGCCGGCCTTGGCCACGCCGGTGGCGATCGTGCCGACGCCGGCATGCGAGACCAGCTTCACCGACACCAGCGCCTGCGGATTGACCTGCTTGAGGTCGAAGATCAGCTGGGCGAGGTCCTCGATCGAATAGATGTCGTGGTGCGGCGGCGGCGAGATCAGGCCGATGCCGGGCATCGCGTAGCGCAGTCGCGCGATGAGCTCGTTGACCTTGTGGCCCGGCAGCTGGCCGCCTTCGCCGGGCTTGGCGCCCTGGGCGATCTTGATCTGAAGTACTTCGGCATTGACCAGGTACTCGGGCGTCACACCAAAGCGGCCAGAAGCAATCTGCTTGATCTTGCTGACCTTCTCGGTGCCGTAGCGGACCGGGTCTTCGCCGCCTTCGCCGGAATTGCTGCGCCCGCCGAGGCGGTTCATCGCGATCGCCAGCGCTTCGTGCGCTTCCGGCGACAACGCGCCCAGGCTCATCGCCGCCGAGTCGAAGCGGCGGACGATCGCCGACACCGGCTCAACGTCATCAATGGAGATGGGCGTCGCCGTCGAAGCATCGACTTCGAGCAGGTCGCGCAGCGCAGCGGTCGGGCGCTCGTTGACCGCTTCGGCGTAGCTTTGCCAGTCGTTCCAGTCACCGGTCGTGACCGCGCGTTGCAGGCGCGTGACCACGTCGGGATTGAACAGGTGGTATTCGCCGCCGGGTGTGTACTTGAGCAGGCCGCCGATGGCGGGCAGGGCGTTGACGTTCGAGGCGTGGTCGGCGAGCTGGGCGGCATCGGCGTGCAGGTCGTCGAAACCGGCGCCGCCGATCCGTGAGGGAGTTCCCGCAAAACACAGGTCGACCACTTCACGGTCCAGGCCGACGATCTCGAACAGGCGCGCACCGCGGTAGCTGCCGATGGTGCTGATGCCCATCTTCGAGATGATCTTGAGCAGGCCCTTCTTGATGCCGCGCCGGTAGCTGCGACCGATCTGCGCGACCTCGCCGTGCTTGGTCTTGAGGATGCCGCGCACGCCCAGGTCGTGCAGGGTCTGGTAGGCCAGGTACGGGTAGACCGCAGTGGCGCCGAAGCCGAGCAGGCAGGCGAAGTGGTGCGGGTCGCGGGCGGTGCCGGTCTCGATGATCAGGTTGGACTCGCAGCGGATGCCGGCGCGGGCCAGGTGCTGGTGGACCGCACCGGTGGCGAGCAGCGCGTGCACCATCAGCCGGTCGGGCTGCGGGTAACGGTCGCTGAGCACCAGCAGCACCTTGCCGGCGCGCGTGGCGGCTTCGGCCTCGGCGCAGATGCGCTCGAGTGCGGCCTTGAGGCCTTCCTCCGGCGAGTAGTGCAGATGGATCAACGCGTGCGACTGGTCGTACGGCGCCATCGCCAGCAGCTGGCGCAGCTTGCGCTGCGACAACACGGGCGAGTTGAGATGGACGTGGCCGACATTGCCCGGACCGTCGGCGAAGACATTGCCTTCGCGGCCGAGCTGCGTCGCCAGCGACATCACGCAGTCCTCGCGCAATGGATCAATCGGCGGATTGGTGACCTGGGCAAAGGCCTGGCGGAACTGGTCGTAGAGCGGCCGCACCTGCTGGCTCAGCACTGCCATCGGCACGTCGTCGCCCATCGAGCCGATGCCTTCCTGCTCGGTTTCTGCCAGCGGACGCAGCACCTGCTCGCGTTCCTCGCGGGTGAGCTGGAAGAGTTTCTGGAAAGCAGAAAGCGTCTCGGCGTCGAACGGCTCGGCCGCCAGCTGCGGGTCGATCAGCTCGGTCTGCAGGTAGGTCATGCCCTGCTTGAGCCAGCGCTTGTACGGCGCGCGTGCGCGGTTGATGCGGTCGATCGCGTCGGAGTCGAGCAGCTCGCCCAGGTAGAGGTCGGCGGCGATCATCTCGCCCGGGCCGAGCTTGCCCTTGGCCTCGATCTCCTCGGCCGGCAGTTCCCACACGCCGGCTTCGGAGGCGATCAGGAAGTGGCGGTCGCGCGTGCGCAGCCAGCGCGCCGGGCGCAGGCCGTTGCGGTCGAGCGTGCAGGCGGCGTAGCGGCCGTCGACGGTGACGATGCCGGCCGGGCCGTCCCACGGCTCGGTGTTGAGCGCGTAGTACTCGTAGAACGCGGCGAGGTCCGCGTCCTTGTATTCAAGCGACTGCGTGGCCGGCGGAATCAGGATCCGCATCGCCTTGAGCAGGTCCATGCCGCCGGCCTGGAGCAGTTCGAGCATGTTGTCGAGCGACTGCGAGTCGGAGCCGTCGGTGGAGATCACCGGGTCGAACTCGGTCAGGTCCAGCGCCGGCGTATGCCAGGCGTGCACGCGTGCCTGTGCCCAGGCGCGGTTGCCGGCGATGGTGTTGATCTCGCCGTTGTGCGCCAGCAGGCGGAACGGTTGCGCCAGCGGCCAGCGCGGCGTGGTGTTGGTGGAGAAGCGCTGGTGGAACACCACCACGCTGGCGGTCAGGTCGGCACGCTGCAGGTCCGGATAGAGCTGGGCGAGGCGATCGGGCAGGACCATGCCCTTGTAGCCGATGCTCGCCGCCGACAGGCTGACCACATAGAAGTCGGGCAGTTCGCGCAGCGCCTGCTCGGCGCGGCGCCGGGCGAGGAACAGCGAGCGCTGGAAGATCGCCGCATCGAACGCGCCGGCCGGCTTGACGAAGATCTGCTCGATCCGCGGCATGGTCCGCTTGGCCAGCTCGCCGCAGGCGCTGGTGTCGACCGGGACGACGCGCCAACCGGCGACGTCGACGCGCTCGCGCTGCAGCTGTGCATTGAGCGTGTCGCGCGCACGTGCGGCGTCGCCTTCGTCATGCGGAAGGAACACCAGGCCGGACGCGTAGTGCGAACCCAGTGCGATGCCGGCTTCGCGCGCAAGCGCACGCAGGAAGGCATCGGGCTGGCGGATCAGCAGGCCGCAGCCGTCGCCGCTGAGGCCGTCGGCGGCGATGCCGCCGCGATGGGTCATGCGTACCAGCGCATCGATGGCGCGATCGACGATCGCGCGGCTCGGGGCATCGTCGAGCTGCGCGATCAGGCCGAAACCACAGGCATCCCGCTCGTCGCGGGGGTCATAAAGACCGACAGGGCCGGTGCGGTACTGCTGCTCCATCGTTACTCCGTCGCTGTTGTGGCAGCTTGAAATCGTTGGACAACGAAACCTGGCTCACAGCGACGGGGCATGACGGTCCGCTCGCGCAGTCCGGCCTGCCTTGACACTGTTTCATCCGAATAAAGCACAAATTGTGCGATGCGGCAATTTGCAGCATACGCATGGCAATGGACATCAGCCGATCCAGGCTAAGGCATTGACGTTACTGGGAGTTTTCGGCGGGAAACGAAGGATTTTGGTAACGCCTGAAACCATTGCGCGTGGCGTTGCGCAGCGGTGTCTGATGGACATGGCGATCGCACCCAAACGACGTTGGCGTGGACCGCGACCATGGGCAGGGGTGGCCCCGTGCGCCGCCGCGATAAACTCCTCTCATCCCGACACACGCCCCTGCGGCCCATCCGTGACCGATTCGATTCCTGCCAGCGGCGCTCGCCGTAGCGCCGCGCTCGCCTTCATTTTCGTCACCATCCTGATCGACGTGCTCTCGTTCGGGCTGATCATTCCGGTGCTGCCGCACCTGATCGAGCAGTTCGCCGGCGGCGACACCGCGCACGCGGCGTACTGGGTGGCGGCGTTCGGATTCCTGTTCGCGGCGATCCAGTTCGTGACCTCGCCGATCCAGGGCGCGCTGTCGGACCGCTTCGGCCGGCGGCCGGTGATCCTGATCTCGTGCCTGGGCCTGGGCCTGGATTTCGTGTTCATGGCGCTGGCGCCGTCGCTGGCCTGGTTGCTGGTGGGCCGCATCATTTCCGGCATCACCTCGGCCAGCTTCACCACCGCCAATGCCTACGTCGCCGACGTCACCCCTGCCGACAAGCGCGCCAAGAGCTACGGCCTGCTCGGCGCGGCGTTCGGGGTCGGCTTCATCGTCGGTCCGCTGATCGGCGGGCAGCTGGGTGAGATCGACCTGCGCCTGCCGTTCTGGTTTGCCGCCGGCCTGGCGCTGGTCAACTTCTGCTACGGCTGGTTCGTGCTGCCCGAGTCGCTGCCGAAGGAAAAGCGCAGTGCGCGCTTCGACTGGTCGCACGCCAATCCGCTCGGCTCGCTGGTGCTGCTCAAGCGCTATCCGCAGGTGTTCGGGCTGGCGGCGGTGGTGTTCATCGCCAACCTCGCCCACTACGTCTATCCGAGCGTGTTCGTGCTGTTCGCCGACTACCAGTACCAGTGGGGTCCGCGCGAAGTCAGCTACGTGCTGGCGATCGTGGGCGTACTCAACGTGATCGTGCAGGCGGGGCTGGTCGGGCGGATCGTGCATGCGATTGGTGAGCGCCGCGCGCTGATTATCGGACTGTGCTTCGGCGCGGTCGGATTCGCGATCTATGGCTTCGCCGATGTCGGCTGGGTGTTCCTGATCGGCCTGCCGATCTCGGCGATCTGGGGCCTGGCGGCGCCGTCGACGCAGGCGCTGATCACGCGCCAGGTCGGTGCCGACGTGCAGGGCCGCATCCAGGGCGCGCTGATGAGCCTGGTGAGCCTGGCCGGCATCATCGGCCCGGCGGTGTTCGCCGGCAGCTTCGGCTACTTCATCGACGACCGCGCGCCGGTGCACCTGCCGGGCGCGCCGTTCCTGATCGCCTCGGTGCTGTTGTGCGTCGCGGTGGGTATCGCCTGGCGCTACGCGCGCGTGCCGGCCCAGGCCGCGCCGGCGGTGATGGCCGAAGCGGGCTGAGGCTCAGTCTCCCAGGACTTTTAACATCGTAAGGTTGGCGAAAACGGCCAACATATGGTTTCAGAAACAACGACTGTGCTGGAAGCCATGAATTGTCCGCGTTAGGAAAGCATAAATCGTCCGCCGACGCGATGACCTTGATCCGAGCAGACTGATCTTGGACGGCTGCCACCTCCCTCCGCTTGCCCAGTTCGCTTGTAGACCGGTGCCGCGCAGAACGGACTTTGCTGCGGCATCTCGGCTGGACTCGTTCAATATCGACTGTTGGTAGGTCAGTCGCGTGCCCAGAGCAGCCGTGCCTACTTTTTACCCCATTCTAGATGCCCAGTGAGGGGAGAAAGGCGCTCATCGTCTTCGTGAATGTCGCGATCCGATACCGCATCGGAACTTGATGGCGCTTCTTCGAAGGTCAGCAGCGTGAAACCCTGATCCCAGTCGCCGACATGGAACGCTTCCTCGTGGCAGGAAAAGTCTCCCGCAACGCCGCTTTCGCTCCAGTCCGTGCCCTCGATATCCACGATCGCAATCCCTTCGTCGCGCTCCATTGCTCGATAGACGGCTGAGGTTCTAGGAACCTTGATGCCGACGGTGATCCGAAGTCCGGACTCACGCAGTGACCTAGACAGGATGGCATGGCGAACAGTGCCACTCTCAACGGGGACGTAAGCCAGCAGGTCTTCGGACACTTGCGCGAAGCGCGAAGCCACACAGGGCTTCGACGCTTCATACAGTTCGGAGAGTTCGGAAATCGTCTCCACTGTAAAATGCAAGTTGTTTGCCTGCTGCTGGATCAGTTTCCATGGCACCAAACACTCCGCAGCGAACACATCGCACAGAATTTCTTCCTTCGGCCGCCTGCCATGCCGTTCGAGTTCGTCGGATGGCACACGCGCCCCATGCACCGACGGTAGGCCAAGAATCTGATGCGCGAGCTCATGCGCGATAGTGAACCGGCGACGATATGGATGATCGTTCTTGTTGACGACAATGATCTTTCGACCGCCACGCTGAAGCAGCATGCCGGCAGTACCGGACTCGAGCTTGTCGCTCTCCTTAACCTCGAAGCCTTCGGCTTCGGCAATGGCAGCGATATCAACGGGAGCTCGTGCGGAAGGGTGTTTTTCCAGAAGGCGCCTAGCTCGCGAAATGGCCGTCAACTCATCCATGAGCGTGCGTCCTCAGAAGAGTTCACGCATGTGTTCGATCAACTTCAGCCAGCCCTCTTCAGTGGTCTGACGGTCCCCGCGATTACTGACGCGGGAGACATCCCGCAGCTCGTCCCAGGCAATGTCTCGGCGCGTGATCATCAGGTTGAACAGCGCATCGTCGATCGGCTGCTCCGCAAGCAGTTGCAAAATGGCTCGCTCCCGTTCATCTAGGCTCAGTGCCTCTGACAGCTTCTCCAGCGTTGTCTCCGAGGGGGAGGTCTTCGACCCTTTCGCCAAGTGCCAGATATAGGCATGGTCCAAATCACTGGCGCGCTCTAACTTCCTGAAACTCAAGTCCTTTTTGTCGCGCGCGCGCTCGATGAAGCCCGCCAGATCCATGTTCTGTTCAGCCTATTGCATTCGTTGGGGAGGCGAGTATATGCTGTTGACCAGCCAGACAACAGTTCAGAATGCTACGGCCGCAGAGCGGCCAAATTTTGGACCGTTGCGTTGTCTGGCTGAACAACGACCGCCGCGAGGCGGGTTTTCTTGGCCGATTGTGTTGTCTGGAAGGACAACGGAGGAGCAGCATGAGCAAGACCAGCGGGTTGAAGCCGGGCGCGAAGGCACCCCAGTCCGGCCAGTATCAAATCATCGGTCCCCGCGGGGCCAAGGGTCCAGAGCGCACCGTCGTGCGCCAAGAACCGCTCCCGCCGACGCCCTCACCGGGCTCGAGCTACAGCTTGGTGGATCCCACCCGTCACAAGAAGTGATCAACCGGCCGGGAGGCTTCGGCCTCCCGAGTCCCGGTCAAGACAACCAAATTCATCCACCAAGGAAATTGCACGAATGAGCAACGAACACTCGGAAAACGCTCCCGGCCACAACAAGCCGGTCCAGATCGTCATCAACGGCCAGCCGCACTCCGTCACGCAACAGCGCATCAGCTACGAGGAAGTCGTGCGCCTGGCTTTCCCGGAAGGGCCGTTCGACATCACCTACGCCGTCGATTACGCCAACGACCACGGCCCCGACGGAACGGTGACGCAAGGCCAGGACACCAAGGTTCGCGAAGGGATGAGCTTCAATGTCATCAAATCCAGTCGATCCTAATACCGCCCTCGATCGCCTTCGCGACGAGGGGTTCGAAGTAGAGATCCGCGACCAGCACCTGCTCGTTCACTCGATCCCTTACGTGACGGCCCAGAAAGTCGTGCGATACGCGACACTTGCCTGTCTGTATTTGAGACAAGACGACCAGGTGGTGCGCCCAAACAGCGGGCATGGCGATAACCACCAGGTCTGGTGGACGGGTGAGTATCCCTGCTACCCAAACGGCACGGTGCTGGACCTTGGCATCGATCCACAACAACGCGACTTGCTGCCCGGCTTCCCCGTCCGTCATCAGTTCTCAAACAAGCCGTTTGGTGCGGACGGGTTCCCCGAACACTACTCAAAGGTTACGCACTACATCCGCTTGATCCAGAACCAGGCGAAGGCCATCGACAAGGATGTCGATGCGCGAACCGGTCGTGTAGTTGCGACGCAGGAAGGCGAGTCAGTTTTCCATTATCCCGACACTGCGTCTGCGCGAGCAGAAATCTTGGCGATCTCGGCAAAGTTGACGGGACGCATTGCGATAGTTGGACTGGGTGGAACTGGTTCCTACATACTCGATCAGATCGCCAAAACACCAGTCGGCGAGATCCACCTCTTCGATGGGGACATATTCGGCAGCCACAACGCGTTCCGCGCACTTGGGGCCGCTTCGCTCGACGATGTCAATGCGAAGGAGCCGAAGACCGAATACTTCGTCCGCAAATACGAGCTAATGCGACGCGGAATTGTCAGCCACGCCTACTTCCTAGACACGCACAACGTCGTGGAGTTGACTGGTTTCGATTTTGTGTTTCTGTGTGTGGACAAGGGCGATGCGCGAGCGATGCTCGTCAAGCACTTGGTCGAGAGCGGAATCCCTTTCATCGATGCTGGAATGAACCTGAAGCTCGTCGCCGCGACCAACTCCCTGATCGGAACGTGTCGCGCGACATTGGTCACTAAGGCGAAGTCCGATCATGTCAGCGACTACATCCCGATGGACCCAGATGACGAGGATGTTCTCTATCAAGAGAACATCCAAGTCGCAGACATGAACGCGATCAATGCGCTGCTCGCGGTCATGAAGTGGAAACAGCACCAGGGCTTCTACGGGGACGATTTCAAGCCGTACAACCTTTCGTTCGGGGTGAACTTGATGTCCCTCAATCGTGGCCCCCGGCTGCAGGTCGAAGAAGAATGAGCACCATCCGTCCCGAGCTAGTCGAATTCATACCCCAATCGCTGGCCACCGGCGTGCTCTACATAAGCGAGCGATATCGAACGGCCTCGCACCTCTGCGCGTGCGGATGCGGAGAGAAGGTTGTGACGCCCCTATCGCCGTCCAATTGGCGCCTAGTTCGCCAAGGCGATCGCGTGAGTTTGTATCCATCTATCGGCAACTGGAACTATGCTTGCCGCTCGCATTACTGGATCAAAAACAACAAGATTGTCTGGTCAGGTCAAATGGCTGCAGCAAGAATTGCTCAGGTGCAGGAACGCGACCGCCTAGATAAGGCACGCGAGATAGAACAGCGCAATCGTGCCAAGCTAACTGGCAAGAACGCCGCCAAACCACTATCACTGTGGACGCACCTGGGAGCTGTCATTAAGCGCCTTCTGGACTAGTCTTCAAGCGCAGCCAGCAGCTCGGCGGGAAACGGCAGCAACGCCCAGAACGCGGTGTGGTTGCCGGCCCAGCGGAAGGCGGTCTCGTTGAGGATGTCGAGCAGCGTGTCGAAACACTCGCCATGCGCGGCACGCCAGCCATCGGCGTGTTCAACGAGTAACAGATAACCCGAGGCCGGCCGCCACGACAGGTCGGCCAGGGCATCGGCCAGGGCATCCCAGTTGCCGCCAAACCAGTCCGGGAACTGTCCCGCGGCGGCAAAGCGCTGCATCAGGTCGGCTTTGTCGTTGCAGCCGGCCAGGTCCACGCGCAGCACCGCGTAATCCAGCGCTTCGCCGGCCTGCGCCATCGACTCGGTATCGCGCACATCGATGAAATAGGCGCCGCTGTGTTCCGGATCGGCGAGGATCGAGCGCAGGTCGGTTGCACTCATTGACGTGCCTCCGACGACGGCAGCTCGAAGCGGCGGAAGCTGCGGTAATGGTCCTGCGTGTACCAGTACTCCACCGGCGGATCCCCGCCGGTGATGATGCGGCGCGCGCCGCGGTCGTCCGAACCCGGCGTCTCCACCGTGTACTCGCGGTAATAGCCGCGTGGTTGCGCCGGCAGGCGCTTCTCGCGGTTCTGGAACACGCCGCCGTCCTGGCGGTGGGCGTACGGACCGCCCTGCGCGATGCGGGCGAGGACGTCATGCGCTTCGCGTGGCAGGAAGTCAGGGTACTGCGCCGTTGTTGCTGGCACCGGCGGCGGCGCCGGCACAGCCACCTGGCCGGCCGGTGTCGCCACCGGCGGGTGCAGGTCGCCGTTGTCGGAGCGCTTCGTCCACAGCCACAGGCCAATGAGGACGATCGCGGCCAGCAGGCCGAGGTGGCGACGGCGCATGGTGTCGCCGATCAGCCGCAACGCAGGCCGGTGATCGCGCCGCGGTCGTTGACGTCGACGTTGATGCGGTCTTCGCGGTAGTCCATGGTCGCCGGCTGGCCCGGGCGCAGCACGCGCGCGTCGCGGCTGCTGGTGTCGCGCAGGATGCGGTTGACGATGTCGTCGTTGACGCCCTGGCCGATCGCCCAGCGTGCGGCCTCGACATTGCAGATGCCCGACGGCGGCACGGCGCCACCGGCAGCCGGGGGTGCCGACGCGCAACCGGCAAGCGTCAATGCGATCACCGCGAGTGAAAGAGTACGGAACATGGAGGTTCTCCGGCTGGATTGGCGCGACGTAGGTTTGGCGTGACGGGCGCACCGTGCGCCCGTTGCCGTGTGCGGGGTGTAAACGCGGGGGAGGATAGCCGGTTGATGGTGACTGCGACGCGTGCGCGCTATAAACCGTTCATGACCGAGCGCCCCTACGCCCCCGCCTGCGATCGCAACCGTGATCCCATTCTCGAAGTCCTGCGCCGGCACTTCGCCGATCGCCGCGACGTGCTCGAAGTGGGCAGCGGCACCGGCCAGCATGCGGTGTACTTCGCCGCGGCGATGCCCTGGCTGCGTTGGCAGTGCAGCGACCAGGCCGATGCCTTGCCGGGCATCCGCATGTGGCTCGATGAGGCGGCGCTGGGCAACACGCCCGCTCCGGTCGAACTGGACGTGTCGACAGGACCGTGGCCTTGCGCCGGCGGCGATGGCCGCTTCGATGCGGTATTCAGCGCCAACACGCTGCACATCATGGGCTGGCCCCAAGTGCAGGCGTTCTTCGCCGGTCTCGGACAGGTGATTGCGCCGGGCGCGGTGGTCGTCGTGTACGGACCGTTCAACTACGACGGCCAGTACAGCAGCGACAGCAACCGCGAGTTCGATGGCTGGCTGAAGGCGCGTGATCCGCGTTCGGGCATCCGCGACGCGGCTGACGTCGATGCGCTCGCCGCCGCCCTCGGCCTGCGCCTGGTCGAGGACGTGGCGATGCCCGCCAACAACCGTTGCCTGGTGTGGCGCCGCGATGCCGACGTGGCGTTGACGCCGCGGCGCTAGAGTCGCTTATCGGCCGCGAGCCGGCCTGGCGGAGCGACACGCATGGCACACAAGGTGATCTTCAACCTGCCCAAGCGCGAGCTGGGTCGCGAGGACGTCGAGTTCGTGGTCGAGCGCGATGGCAAGCGGTTCGGCACGCTGCTCGTGTCCAAGGGCGCGATCGAGTGGCGGCCGACCAATAAGGTCTACCGGCGCAAGCTGCGCTGGGAGCGCTTCGACCTGTTGATGCGCGAGAGCGGAAGACCGGTCTAGCATTGCCCTCGGGAAGATGGGCAACTTTGCCAATTGTGGCGAACGTGGCCGCGGTCACGCCCGACCGTGCCCAATGGCAGGGGTGCTCAGGCGCCAACCCTCGTAACGATGCGGGGTTGGCCGTCTTCCTCAGGGGTTGGGTACATGCTTCGTCGTTCGTCTGCTGCGCCGCGCCTGCGCGCGCTGCCGCTGCTGGTTTCCTTGCTGCTCGCCGCACCCGTCACCCAAGGCGCAGACCGCGCCACCGCAGGACGTGGCCTATCCCGGCACGCTGTCGCTGACCATCGATGCCACCGACCTGAGCCATCGCGTGTTCCGCGCCAGCCAGCAGATCCCGGTGCAGCCCGGTCCGCTGACGCTGCTGTACCCGCAATGGATCCCGGGCAACCATTCGCCGAGCGGCCCGGTCAATCGCGTCGCCGGCCTGAAGTTCAGCGGCAATGGCCAGCCGATCGCCTGGCGTCGCGATCCGCTCGATGTCTACGCCTTCAAGCTGGTCGTGCCCGAGGGCGTCAGCACGCTTGAGGTCAGCTTCGATGTGCTCACGCCGACCGCCGGCGAGCAGGGTCGCATCACCATGACCCAGGACATGCTCAACCTGCAGTGGAACCAGGGTCGCGCTGTACCCGGCCGGTCACTACGCGCGGCAGATCCAGATCGCGCCGGCACTGAAGCTGCCCGGCGGCTGGCAGGCCGGCACGGCGCTGGAGGTGGCCTCGAAGGAAGGCGACACGCTGCGCTACAAGCCGGTGCCGTTCGACACGCTGCTCGATTCGCCGGTCTACGCCGGCCGCTACTTCAAGCAGGTCGATCTCGATCCGGGTGCGAAGGTGCCGGTGCGCCTGAACATCGTCGCCGATGATCCGAAGTACCTGGAGGCCAAGCCGGAGCAGATCGAGGCGCATCGCAAGCTCGTCGACCAGGCTTACAAGCTGTATGGCGCGCGCCATTACGATCACTACGATTTCCTGTTCTCGCTGTCGGACCAGATGGGCGGCAACGGCCTGGAGCACCAGCGCTCCAGCGAGAATGGCGTCGGCCCGGAGTACTTCACCGAGTGGGGCAAGAACGCGGCCGATCGCGACCTGCTGCCGCATGAGTTCACCCATTCCTGGAACGGCAAGTACCGGCGTCCGGCCGACCTGACCACGCCCAACTTCAACGTGCCGATGAGCGACACGCTGCTGTGGGTGTACGAGGGCCAGACGCAGTACTGGGGTTATGTGCTGGCGGCGCGCTCGGGCCTGTGGAGCGCGGAGCAGGCGCGTGATGCGCTGGCACTGGTCGCGTCCACCTACAGCACCGATCGCCCCGGTTTCGCCTGGCGCAACGTGCAGGACACCACGCTCGATCCAATCATCAATTCGCGCAAGCCGCAGGCGTACCGCAGCTGGCAGATGAGCGAGGATTACTACAGCGCGGGGCAGCTGATCTGGCTGGCGGTCGACAGCAAGCTGCGCGATCTCAGTGGCGGCAAGCGCTCGCTCGATGACTTCGCCAAGGCGTTCTTCGGCGTCAAGGATGGCGACTGGGACGTCAACACGTATGACTTCGACGAGGTCGCGCGCACGCTCAACGGTGTGGCTGCCTACGATTGGGCGTCGTTCCTGCGCGAGCGTGTGGATGCCAATGCGGCGCCGCTGGATGGCCTGGCCTCCAGTGGCTGGAAGCTGGTCTATACCGATACGCCGAGCGAGTACCACAAGGGTATCGAGGGCGATCGCAAGTCCGCGGACTTCAGTGCGTCGCTGGGCATGTCGGTGTCGAACAAGGATGCGACGGTGAGCGGCGTGCGCTGGGACGGTCCGGCGTTCGACGCCGGCATCGCGCCCGGTGCCACGCTGCTCGCGGTCAACGGCTATGCGTTCGAGAACGATCGCCTCAAGGACGCGATCAAGGCCAACCGCGATGGTTCAAAGCCGATCGAGCTGGTGGTCAAGCACGGCGAGGTGGTGCGGACGGTGCGCCTGGATTACCGCGACGGTCTGAAGTACCCGCACCTGGAGCGCATCGCCGGCACGCAGGATCGGCTGTCGAAGATCCTTGCGCCGAAGTAACTCCTGACTTCCGGTTGGCGTCGTCCGCCGGGCCGGGGATTGCCCGCAAAGGCGGGGATCCAAGGACCTTGTTCCGGCCGATCACGCGACTTCGCGCCACCGGTAATACCTGCGATCTGCGAGTTCCAGCAGATCCAGGTCTTCATGCGTGTCACCGTAGGCATAGATGACCGGGAAGCCAGCAAGGTCATAACGCTCGCGCACGCGCCGCGCCTTCTCCTCGCCCGCGCACTGCTCGCCGTCGTAGCGCCCGGTCATCACGCCATCGCTGGATTCCAGCGATGAGCACAGAAGCTCCAGGCCGTGCTGCGCGCACCAGTGCGACAGGTACAGGTCGAATGCGCCGGAGACGACCACGATCTTGTCGCCCTGCGCCTTGTGCCAGGCGATGCGTTCCAGAGCCTTCGGCCGCAGCACCGCCGGCAGTACTTCGCGCGCGAAGCGCTCGCCCGCCGCCTGGACGTGGGCCAGGTCGGCGCCGCGGAATCCGTAATCGACCACGCGCGAGCGCACGCGGTTGGCGCTGACCATGCCGAGCTTGTAGCCGACCAGCATCGGCGCCAGCACGATCCTGCCGATGGCCAGTCGCCTGGGCGCGACGGCGTGGCCCATGAAGTCGGCGAACATCTCGCGGGTGGTGATGGTGCCGTCGAAATCGAACAGGGCAAGGTTCACGGGGGAATCGTCCTTGAGTCTCCCTCCCGCGAGGGGAGGGAGCGGTGTGGGGGCAGCGCAAGCTTAGACATGCCCGGTGCCTGTGTGCGACCCTCCCCCGCAAGCCCGGACCGATGCAAGCCCAATGACGGAAACCGCCAGCACCGCCCCCGAGACGTCGCAAAGGGGCGAGGCCGCGTTGGTGCGCTCGCTCGGATCCTTCCAGCTGGGCGCTTCGATCATCAACATCATCGTCGGCGCCGGCATCTTCATGCTGCCGGCGCTGCTGGCCGCGCGGATGGGCAAGGTCGCGCCGCTGGCCTTCGTCGCCGGTGCGGTGGCGATCATCCCGATCGCGCTGTGCTTCGCCGCCGTCGGCAGTCGCGCTTCGGCGACCGGTGGGCCCTACACCTATGTCACTGCGTGCTTCGGTCCGTTCGCGGGCTTCCTTACCGGCGCGCTGATGTGGATCTGCAATGTCGCCTCCAGCGCCGGCGTCGCCGCGGCGCTGAGCAGCCAGGTCGCGCAGGCGTTTCCGCAGTTCTCGCACGCTTCGCCGCGCGCGCTGCTGATCGCCGCGGTGTACAGCGCGCTGTTCGCGCTCAATGCGTTCGGCGTCAAGCTCGGCGCGCGCATGATCGTGGTGCTGGCGGCGTTGAAGCTGACGCCCCTGTTCCTGCTCGCCTCCCTCGGCCTGTTCTTCATCGACTGGCAGCACGTGAGCTTCGACTGGACCGCCGTGCCTTCGTGGCCGGCGCTGGGTTCCTCGCTGGTGCTGGTGGTGTTCGCCTATGCCGGCATGGAAACCGCGCTGGTGCCGTCGGGCGAAGTGCGCGACCCGGCCAAGCACGTGCCGCGGGCGACCATGAGCGCGATCGTGATCGTGGTCCTGCTCTACATCGGCATCCAGGCCGTGTGCGAGGGCGTGCTCGGCGCCGACCTGCCCGGCAGCGACGCGCCCATCGCCGACGCAGCCCACGCGCTGTGGAACCCCGGCCGTACCCTGCTGCTGGTCACCGCCTGCGTGTCGATGCTCGGCTTCCTGATGGGCAACCTGTTCTCGTCGTCGCGGCTGCTGTTCGCGCTCGGTCGCGACGGCTTCCTGCCGCGGCCGTTCGGCCTGGTCGACTTGCGCCATCGCGTGCCGATGCTGGGCCTGTTCGCCCATGCCGGTGTCGCCATCGTGCTGGCCGTGGCTGGCAGCTTCGAGACGCTGGCGCTGATTTCCGGTGGGGCGATCTGCCTGGTGTTCGCCGCGGTGGCGGTAGCGGCCTGGCGGGCGCAGCAGATCGATCTGCGCGGTCAGGGCGAGCCGCTGGTGCTGGCCGGTGGCCCGCTGGTGCCCGCCCTGGCGGTGCTGACGATGGCCGCGATCCTGGCCACGCTCAGCGAGAACGAATGGTTGGCCATCGCTCTGTCGCTGACGGCGCTGGTGATGGTCTATGCCGTGCTCGCGGCGATGCGCGGCCGCGGTGCGCGCAAGTCGGCGATCTGAGGCTTGTGCTCCGAGGCGTCAGCCTCGGCGCTCTCAACCGCGATGTTCCAACGCCAGGTACTCGGCCGACTGCATCTCGATCAGCCGCGAGGCGGTGCGTTCGAATGCGTGGGCGAGCTTGTTGCCGGCGTACAGCGCGGTCGGAACCACCGCCGCGGTGCAGACCAGGTTGACGTGGCGGTCGTAGAGCTCGTCGATCAGGTGGACGAAGCGTCGCGCCGGGTCGTCGTTGCTGCCGTCGAACAGAGGTATGGAACCCACCAGCACCGTGTGGCACTCGGTGGCGATCTCGATGTAGTCGCTGGCCGCGCGCGGGCCTTCGCACAGCGCGGCGAAATCGAACCAGGCGTGGCCTTCGGCCAGTGCGCGCACCGGGATCTCGCGGCCGTCGATGACCAGCGGGCCTTCCTCGCGCGGGCACGTCGCGGTGAGCTCGTGCCAGCGTTCGCCCAGCCAGGTGTCGGACGCCGCGTCTAGCGGCGCGCGGTACACCGGCGAGCGGGTCAGTGCGCGCAGGCGGTAATCGTGGGCGCTGTCGAGATGGAGCACGCGGCAATGACGTTCCAGCTGGGCGATCGCGGGCACGAAGCTGGCGCGCTGCAGACCGTCCTTGTAGAGGTTGCGCGGTTCGGTGTTGGACGTGGTGACCAGCGCCACGCCCTCGGCGAACAGGCGCTCGAGCAGGCGGCCGAGCAGCATCGCGTCGCCGATGTCGTTGACGAAGAATTCGTCCAGCACCAGCACGCGCAGCTCCTGCCCCCACTTGCGCGCGATCGCCGCCAGCGGATCGCTCTCGCCGGCATGCGCGCGCAACTGCGCATGGACCTCGCGCATGAAGCGATGGAAGTGCGTGCGGCGCTTGCCGATCGGATCGTCGCTGTTGTCCTGCGCCGGCAGCGAGTCGTAGAACATGTCGATCAGGAACGTCTTGCCACGCCCGACGCCGCCCCACAGGTACAGACCCTTCGCCGCCTCCGGCTTGCGTCCGAGCAGGCCATCGAGCAGCCCGCGCTTGCGCGGCACCAGCAGCGCGGCATGGACGCGGTCGAGTTCACGCAACGCCGCGTGCTGGGCGGGATCGTCGTTCCAGTCGCCGCGGGCGACACCGGCGGCGTACAGCGCGGACGGCGTCGCGGGCGCGACCAATGCCTCGGTGCTCATGCGTCCTGCGGTGCCTGTTCCGGTGGCAGGTAGGGCTTCACGCCGTGCTTGATCACGCCGCGCAGGTCGATCAGGCGACGATGGAAGAAGTGGCTGGTGTCGGGCATCTTCACCAGCTCCGGCGGTTGCCGCAGCTGCTTGAGGCTGTCGATCCAGGCGTAGACCGCCTGCGGGTCGACGATCTCGTCCGACTCGCCCTGGATCACCAGCCACGGGCACTCCGGCGGCACCAGCGTGCTGAAGTCCCAGCTGCGACCGGCGGCCGGCGGGGCGATCGAGATCAGCATGCCCGGCTTGAGTTCGGCCGCGCACTTGATCGTGATGTAGGAGCCGAAGCTGAAACCGGCCAGCCACAGTTGCGCGTCCGGACGTTGTTCGCGCACCCACGCAGCGACCGAGCGCAGGTCATCGGCTTCGCCGTTGCCGTGGTCGAAGTTGCCGGTGGAGGCGCCGACGCCGCGGAAGTTGAAACGCACCGTCGCCACGCCCGACTCGCGCAGCGCGCGCGCGGTCATCGTCACGACCTTGTTGTGCATGGTGCCGCCGTCGGTCGGCAGCGGGTGGCAGACGATGGCGACGACCCGTCGCGCAGGCGCCTCGGCGGCTTCGACGGTGGCTTCGAGCACGCCGACCGGACCTTCCAGCAGCAGCGTCGTGGCGGCGGCGGTGGGGAACGCAGGACTGTTCATGCGGCAATGATACGGGGCGGCGGGTTCAGTCTCCGTAATCCGCCCCGGTGGCGGGCTATCGACCGCGCAGGTCGAAGCCGAGCAGCAGCGGATCGTGGTCGGAACTGCGCCACGGACCGGCACCGCCTGCTCGATAGCCGGCACTGTCGGGTTCGTCGGCATTGCTGTGCCACTCGGCCGCGCCGCGCAGGCGTTGCGCGAGGGCCGGGCTGAGCAGGGCGTGATCGAGCCGGCCCAGTTGGCCGTCATAGACATAGCTGTAGGGTGAGGCGACACCGGCGACGGCAAACGCATCGCGCCAGCCATCGTCTTCGAGGGTCCGCAGCGGCGATTCGCGCGCATACGCGTTGAAGTCGCCCACGAGCAATGTCAGGGCGCGGCCGTAGCCGGTTGGGTTGGCGAGCAAGAAGCTGGCGAGCACACGCGCCGACAGCGTGCGCGTCGCATTCCAGCATGCAGCGCCATCGCCCTGGTCGCGATCGGCCCCTTCGGCACCGCTGCATCCCTTCGACTTGAAGTGATTGGGAACGACGACGAACGTCGAGCCATCGACGCGACCGTCCTTCAGCGGCACGAACGCCTGCGCCATCGGCGCGCGGCTGTGCGGTCCGAACGGGCCGCCCTCCATCGTTGCCGGACGTCCCTGCGTGCGGACGCGGTCGCTGCGGTAGATCAGGCCGACCCGGATCGCGTTGTCGCCCGGGCCCTGTCCGGCATCGACGAAGCGCCACGTGCCGCCCTGGGCGTTGAGCGCGTCGACCAGGGTGGCGATGCTCGAGTCGCGACCGTAGCCGTCGTTCTCCAGTTCCATCAGCGCGACGATGTCGGCATCCAAGCCGTTGATGGTGGCGACGTGCTTGGCCAGCTGTGCGGTCAGTTCGGCCGACGTGCGCGCGCCGCGCGGGGTCGGAAAACCGCCGCCGTGGCCATCGCCGTTGAACAGGTTTTCCAGGTTGAGCGCGGCAATGCGAAAGTCGCCCGGCACCTGCGGCGGTTGCGGGCGCGCCGCCGCATGCAGTGTCGGCATCGCGTCGAGCTGCAACCGATAGCCGGACTGTGCCTGGTCGAGCACGCCGCTCACGCCGTCGAGGCGGCTGCCGTTGCGCGCCTGCGCCAGTCCGTCGGGCCATGCCGCCGTGCCGTCGTTCGCCTCGAGCCAAAGCTGGCGTCGCGCGTTGTCGGCAACGACGGCGCGCTGTGCATCGCTGCCAGGCTCGGCGCGTTCGGTGGACTGCCACAAGCGCTCGCCGACGCTGGCCAGGACGCGGCCGTGCTTGCCCAGGTCACCACTGTCGGCCAGCAGGAGCGGCGCATCGACCCGCAGCGTCATGCCCTCCAGGCGTTCCCAGTCCGGCAGGGCATCGGCGACCGCGAAGGCCTTCAGCGTGCCGCGACCGAGCTTTTGAATCTGCGTCTGCTCCAGGGCGGTGCGGCTGGCGCGTCCGATGGCCTGCTCGACCACCACGCCGCGCACGCGGACACGGTCGCCAGGCTGGATCGGCGCCGCGGTCTGCGAATCGGCCACGAGGATCGCGTCCGAGGTTGCCTCGTCGCCATCGCCCGTGTCCTGCACGAACCAGCCACCGGCGCTGCCGGCGCGCTGGCTGACGACACCCTCGATCGTCACCGTTTGCCCCAGAAGCGGGCTTTGTGCGCCGTTCCCCTGCACGTGGCCCACAGCAATAGTGTCTGGGGCAACGGCGTCGGTGCCGGCACCGGGCAGGGTGCCGCAGCCGGCCAGCAGGCACGGCGCCAGCAGCAGGACGAAAGCGGTCGGGCGGGGACGGGTCATGGCGCGTCTGGCTGAGGGCGGTCGCGCATTATCACGAGCGCAGGCGACAACCGCTTGTCGCCGCTCGCCGGAGCGTTCCCCGGAAACGACAACGCCGCCCGAAGGCGGCGTCGCGCGAAGCAGTCGCGGTGGACTTACTTCAGGTTGCTCAGCATCCAGTCGACCGTGGCGATGACCTGCTCGTCGGTCAGGGCCGGGTTGCCGCCCTTGGCCGGCATCACGCCGGCAGTGCCGGTGAAGCCTTCGATGGCGTGCTTGTGCAGGGTGTCCTTGCCCTTGGGCAGGCGCTCGGCCCAGTGGGCCTTGTCCAGGGTCGGCGCGCCGCCGGCACCGGAGGTGTGGCAGCCGGTGCACAGGTTGTTGAAGATCACCGAGCCGTCGGTGGTGCCGCCGTAGGCGACCTGCGAGGCGGCAGCGGCAGCGGCAGCGGCCGAAGCGGCGGCCTGGGCCGCGGCACCGGTGGTGCCGGCGTAGACCGCGCCGACCGGCGCGATGCGCTCGGCGGTGCGCTTGGCCACGTCCGGGTTGATTTCAGGCGGCAGCTGGTCGTGCACGTACATCGCAGCGACCATCAGGCCCACGGTGACCAGCATCAGGAAGCCGATCACCATCGAGAATTTCTTAAGGAACTCAAGGTCGTAATTGCGCACAAACCCACCTATGGCACGCACCCCGTGGGTGCGCTTAGCTTCGACGAATAGTGGCCAGTATAAAGCCCGCCCCCGTGCCACCAACATGGCATGACACGGAAGTGGCGCGCCCGGAGGGATTCGAACCCCCGACCAATGGCTTCGGAAGCCACTACTCTATCCGGCTGAGCTACGGGCGCCTGGCTAAGATCCTGCGCGAATGGCCTGACCGGATGAATCCGATCACAGTCGCTCCGCGCGGGGCTGGCATTCTAGCTGCAAATGCCCGGCTACGGGCTGCCGCGGCCCGCCGGGAGCCGCATTTCGCGCCATCCGGGCGCCAATCAACCAACAACCGACCCTGCATCGGTCAGAATCTGTCGCTGGACTATGAGTTACGAACGCTTCGAAACCCCCGCCGTCGCCCCGTGGAAGGCGCGCCTGTCGCTGTACTGGCAGCTGGTCCGCGGCGACCGCCCGATCGGCTGGCTGCTGCTGCTGTGGCCGACCTGGTGGGGCCTGTGGCTGGCCGCCGAGGGCATGCCGCCGCTGTGGACCCTGTTCGTGTTCAGCGCCGGCGTCTGGCTGACCCGCTCGGCCGGCTGCGTAATCAACGACTACGCCGACCGCTGGCTGGACCCGCACGTGGAACGCACCAAGGAACGCCCGCTGGCGACCGGCGCGGTGCGCGGCCGCGAGGCGCTGGTCCTGTTCGCTGTGCTGATGCTGGCGGCTTTCGCCCTGGTGCTCACCCTCAACCGCCTGACCGTCTGGATGAGCTTCGTTGGCGTGCTGCTGGCGGCGAGCTACCCCTACCTCAAGCGTTACACCTACCTGCCGCAGGTCTACCTCGGCCTCGCCTTCGGCTGGGGCATCCCGATGGCCTTCGCCGCGGTGCGCGGCGAAGTGCCGGCGCTGGCCTGGCTGCTCTACGCGGCCAACATCGTCTGGGCGACCGCCTACGACACCTGGTACGCCATGGTCGACCGCGAAGACGACATCCGCATGGGCAGCAAGTCCACCGCGATCCTGTTCGGCGAGCTCGACCTGGTCGCGCAGGGCGTGCTGTATGCGCTGTTCTTCAGCGCGCTGGTGCTGGTCGGCCAGCGCGCCGGCATGGGCTCGTACTACTGGGCCGGCGTGGCGGTTGCCGCGGCGCTGGTCGTGTACGAGTTCGTCATTGCCCGCACGCGCGATCGCAAGGCCTGCTTCCGCGCCTTCCTGCACAACCATTGGGTCGGGCTGACGGTGTTCTTCGGCATCGCGGCCGATTTCGCGCTGCGAACTCCGGCGGCTTGAGCGCCTAGAACGCCTTGACCAGCTTGCGCAGGCGGAAGCCGGCGATGATCTGCAGCACGCCGTAGACCAGCGCGACAACGCCTATCCACAACGCCACGGTCACCAGCCCGGCGGCCGGGTGGACGAAGAACATCACGCCCAGCGCGATCGCCAGCACGCCGCTGAGCGCGATCAGCCATTCGCCTTCGATCTCCTTGCGCACGCGGATCGCCAGAACGATGCGCCAGATGCCGGCGACCACCAGCCACACCGCCAGGAGCAGCAGCAGGATCCCGGCTACGGCGAGCGGATGCATCACCGCCATGAGGCCGAAAACGATCGAGGCGATCGCGTACAGCGCCAGCCAACCCTTGGACACGGTGACATCCTTGCGGAACAGCGCGATCGCGCTGATCACGCCTTCGGCCAGCGCCATCACGCCGAAGGCCCAGGCAATCGCGACGGCGGTGCTTCCCGGCCAGACGAACGCGCTGATGCCGAACAGCACCGCGATCACGCCGTACACCACCAGCACCCACCAGCTGCGTCCCAGGCTCGCCAACAGTCCCGTGCTGCTCATCGCCGATCTCCGTGTGCGTCGTGGCCGGCAGGGTGGACTCAGGCCGGTCTGGGGGACGTGAAGCCCAAATGCACTTTCGTGACTGGCGCCGGCGCCGGAATCGCGCTGGAATCGGCTTGTTCACCCCAGTGCCGGAGCCTGCCCATGCGTCGCCTGTGCCTGTCGTTGTTCCTGATCTGTGCCGCCATCGAGTCCGGCCATGCCCAGCAAGAGCCGACGCGCGAACACCTCGCCCCGTCCGGCTGGGAAGACTCGTACCACGACATCCACTACAGTCCGGTCGTGCGCATTGGCGATCGCGTGATCATTTCCGGCATTCCGGCCGCGGTCGGTGATACCGACGAGGCCAAGGTCCGCTGGGCGTTCCAGCAGATGCAGGCGCACCTGGCGACGGTCGGCGCGACCATGGCCGACGTGGTCGAACTGCAGAGCTTCCACGTCGCGCGCGACCACGAGGAGTTCCGCCGCGTGGTCGAGCCGGTGCTGAAGGTGCACCGCGAATTCTTCAAGGACCACTACCCGGCGTGGACGGCGGTCGGCACCACGGCGCTGTTCTCCAAGGGCGCGCCGATGGAGATCCGCGCCGAGGCGATCATCGGCTCGGGCGCACGGCCCAAGGCCGACATCGCCAAGCCGAAGAAGCAGTGACCGTTCAGTAGGTCGTCTGGCGCCGCAGCAGGCGCCAGCCGATCAGCAGCTGGAACGCGCCATAGAGCAGCGCACCGATCGCCACCCACAGCGCGATCGTGGCAAGGCCGATGTCGGGCTTGGCGAGGAACAGCACGCCCAGCGCGATCGCGAGGGCGCCACTCAGGGCAAGCAGCCATTCGCCGCTGACCAGCTTGCGCAGCATCGAGGCGAACACCAGTCGTGCCACGCCGGCCACGATCAGCCACAGCGCCAGCAGCCACAGCATCGCCTCGGCCAGCCACATCGGTTGGTACAGGGCGAGCGCGCCCAGGCCTATCGAGGCCACCGCATAGGCCAGCAGCAACCAGTTCGGCAGCGCGATGTCCTTGCGGAACACGCTGAGCAGGCTGACCGCGCCATCGATCAGGGCGAGCAGGCCGAAGGCCATCACCATCACCTGCACGGTCCGCTGCGGCCAGCTCAGCATCGCCACGCCGAACGCCAGCGCGATGACGCCGTACAGCACGAACACCCAGCCGCTGCGCGCCACCGAATCCTCCGCCATCCTGCCCATCGCCCGCTCCTGTCGGTGAGAGTCGCAGCAGGGATACGGCGCGCGCGCAGTCAGGTCAAGTCGGCCGGTTTCTCAACTTGCCGCAGCCGCGTGCGCCAGGCCTGTCACGACCCCCAGCGACGCATCGCCGCTGACGATCTCCGCGCCGGGGAAGACTTCTTTCGCCGCCAGCGGCACGTAAGGCGAGCGCGACATGCCGCCGGTGAGGTAGACGACTTCCGGTTCGTAGGGCAGCTCCGTCTTCGCCCGACGCATCAGATCACCCAGATGGCGCAGGAACGGGCTGGCAGCATCGCGCAGCCGCTCCTTGTCCAGGTGCACCTGCAGTCCGTCCTCGATGTAGTCGAGATCGAACGCGACCCGGTCCTCGTCGCTCAGGCGAATCTTGGCCTGCTCGACGGCGCGGTTGAGGCGCACGGTGTGGCCGGGATGCTTGAGCTGCTCCAGGCGCTCGCCGTAAGGCGCCTGCACATGCTTGAACGACGCGTGCTGGAACCGGTTCTGCCGCTCCAGGTCGTGAACGGTGGAGGCCTCGTAGTAGCGATGCACGGCCGTCGGCGTCACGCCCTTGCCGAACAGCGCCATGACGCCGCGCATGCTCAGCTCGATGTCGACGTCGGTGCCGCCGACCGGATCGCCCCACGAGCCGTCGATGACCGGCGCAGCTGCCGTGCCGCCGACATGGGCCAGGGCGATGTCGGTCGTGCCGCCGCCGATGTCGAGGATCAGCGTCCGGCGCGGCGTCGCCACGGCACGGTGATACCCGTACGCCGCCGCCGCCGGTTCCTCGAGGAATTCGACCGAATCGAATCCGGCCGCGTAGGCGGCATCGGTGAGGATTTCCAGCGCCTGCACGCCGCCGGCTTCCTTCATGCTGCTGCGAAAGCGCACCGGCCGGCCCATCACGGCCGCGCGCACATCGGTGCCAAGCTGCGCCGATGCGGTGGTGCGGATATGGCGCAGCAGCTGCGTGGCGATCCGCAACAGTGCCTCGCGCGCATTGCCTTCGAGCTTGTAGCCGAGCATCGACTTGGGCGAGACGACGAGATGGCCGGTGCCGCTGGCCATGTACGCCTTGACGGCTTCGTCGCCGTACAGCGCGTTCTGCACGTCGGCGCCGGCTTCCATCGCCTTGCGGATCTCGTTGGCCGCCCATTGCCGGCGCACGGCCACGACCGCGGCACGGTGCATTTCATGGTCGGTTTGCTTGCGCGCCGTCGGCACCAGCGCGAGCGCCTCGTCGCGAAGATGCGCCGGCCGCCGCATGGCTTCCTCGCGCAGGCGCTGCACGCGCGCCTGTTCCTGGCTCTGGTCGCGCTTCGCGCCGGCGACGAGCGCCCGCACCTGGTCTTCCAGTTCCGGCGTCAGCTCGAACTGCGTGACATCGGGCATTCGCAGCGGGAAGAACACCGTCGTGCGGAACTGCCTCTCGTCTCCGAAACGGATCAGTTGCAGTTGGCCATCGACCACGGCGCCCGCGGCCGAATAGCTGGTCCCAAAGTCGATTCCAATCCGCATCGCGCTGCCCTACCGGTAATGCACTGCCATTCGTGACTCGCCATTTTGACGGGTACGCGCCGCGCTGACGAACCCTGCGTGTCAGAGCACCCGCGCGCACACCCACACGTCGACGCGCGCCACGCCTGCTCGCCTCAACGCCAGGGTCGCGGCGCGCGCCGTGGCGCCGGTGGTCATCACGTCGTCGATCACGGCGACATGCGCCGGCAGCGCCGTATCGGCACGGATCGCGAAGGCATAACGCAGATTGCGACGGCGACCATCGACATCCAGTGTCGACTGCGCCGCGGTGGCGCGCCGTCGCAACAGCAGGTCGTCGCGCAGCGGCAACCGCAGCGCCCTCGCCAGCGGTCGGGCCAGCTCCAGCGCCTGGTCGTAGCCACGGCCGCGCAGGCGCGAGGGGTGGAGCGGCACGGGGACCAGCGCCTGCGGCCGCTCGGCATCGGCGAGGTTGCGCGCCATCAGGGTCGCCAGCAGGCGGGCGCTGGCCAGATCGCCGTGGAATTTCACCCGCGGCAGCAGCCGGTCGATCGGCGCGGCATAGACGAAGACCGCGCGTGCCGCGGTTTGCGGCGGCTGCTGCCGCAGGCATGCGCCGCAATGGGTCATGGCGGTCGCCAGGGGCAGGGCGCAGCGGTGGCAGGCCTGGCGGTTGTAGGGCAGGGCGGCAAGGCAGGGGTCGCACAGGTCCAGTCCGCAACCGCCGGCAAGCTCGCCGCAAAGCAGGCAGCGAGACGGCCACAGGGCCGCGCCGAGGCGCCGCAGCCAGCCTCGCGGACCGCCGTCAACTGTGCCGCCCCCTGTTTGGTTGACAGCATCCGTCACCCTTTCCAGACTGCCGGCCCTGTCCCGCTGCAACCGTCGGAAAAGCCCCATGTCAGCCGTCAGCGCCGCCCCCTCCGCTTCTGCACCCACCCTCGACCCCAGCGCCCTGCGCCATGACTGGTCGCGGGCCGAGGTCCGCGCCCTGTTCGACCTGCCGTTCCCGGAGCTGCTGCACCGCGCCGGCCAGGTCCACCGCGAGACCTTCGACCCGGCCGAGATCCAGGTCAGCACGCTGCTGTCGATCAAGACCGGCGGCTGCCCCGAGGACTGCGGCTACTGCCCGCAGGCCGCCCGCTACCACACCGGGGTCGAGGCGACGAAGCTGATGAGCACCGAGGCGGTGATCGAGAAGGCCCGCCAGGCCAAGGCTGCCGGCGCCAGCCGCTTCTGCATGGGCGCGGCCTGGCGCTCGCCGAAGGACCGCGACATCCCGAAGGTTGCCGCCATGATCACGGAAGTGAAGGCCATGGGCCTGGAGACCTGCGCGACCCTGGGCATGCTCTCGGGCACGCAGGCGCAGGCGCTGCGCGAGGCCGGCCTGGACTACTACAACCACAACCTCGACACGGCGCCGGAGTTCTACAACCAGATCATCCACACCCGCGAGATGCAGGACCGGCTCGACACCCTGTCCCACGTCCGCGACGTCGGCATGAAGACCTGCTGCGGCGGCATCGTCGGCATGGGCGAGTCGCGCGAGCAGCGCGCCGGCCTGCTGCAGACCCTGGCCAACCTGCCGGCCCACCCGGATTCGGTGCCGATCAACCGCCTGGTCCAGGTCGAGGGCACCCCGCTGGCCGGGGCCGAGCAGCTGGACCCGTTTGAATTCGTCCGTACCGTGGCCGTGGCCCGGATCCTGATGCCGCGCTCGATGGTCCGCCTGTCGGCCGGCCGCGAGGCCATGAGCGACGAATTGCAGGCCCTTTGCTTCCTGGCCGGGGCAAATTCCATCTTCTACGGTGAGAAATTGCTGACGACCGGTAATCCCGACACGGAGCGGGATATGGCATTGTTTGCCCGACTGGGCCTGCGACCGATGCAGGTCACTCAACAGGGGACAACCGTGCACGCCGAAATCGTCGAACAAATCGACGGCGACCCGTCGTCGTCGTCATTCCGTTCAGCCACCCCGACCTGCGCGGCCTGACCATGGCCCGGGCGACGTGGCGTGAGCGCATCGATGCAGCGCGCGAGCAGCGCGTCGCCAGCGCGCGCGTCCGCGTGCGCCGCACGGTCACCCAGCGCGATGGTGCGCGCTGCGTGGTCGACGGTCGGTCCCTTCTGAACTTCTGCGGCAACGACTACCTCGGCCTGTCGCAGCACTTCGCCGTGGTCGGCGCGTTGCAGGACGCGGCCTCGCGCGAGGGCGCCGGTGGCGTCGCCTCGCACCTGGTCTGCGGCCACCACGCCATCCACGACGCGCTCGAGCGCGAACTGGCCGACTGGCTCGGGGCGCCGCGGGCGCTGCTGTTCGGCAGCGGCTACCTCGCCAACCTGGCGGTGATCCAGGCCCTGCTCGGCGACGAGGACGTCTGCGTCCAGGACCGTCTCAACCACGCCAGCCTGATCGACGCCGCGCGCCTGGCCGGCTGCCGCCTGCGCCGTTACCCGCATGCCGACGCCGAGGGCGCCATCCGCCAGCTGCGCGGCATGCCCGAAGGCATGGCGATGATCGCCACCGACGGCGTCTTCAGCATGGACGGCGACGTCGCCCCGCTGCGCGAGCTGGCCCTGGTCGCCCGCGTGCAGAAGGCCCTGCTCTATGTCGACGATGCCCACGGCATCGGCGTGGCCGGCCCGGACGGGCGCGGCACGGTCGCCGCGGCCAAGCTCGGCACCAACGACGTGCCGCTGCAGCTGGCCACGCTGGGCAAGGCCCTGGGCGGCTACGGCGCGGCCGTGGTCGGCGATGCCGACCTGATCGGCCACCTCGCCGAAACCGCGCGCAGCTACATCTACACCACCGCGTTGCCACCGGCCCAGGCCGCGGCAACGCTGGCGGCGGTCAAGCTGGCGCGCAACGAACACTGGCGCCGCAACAAGCTCGAAGAGCTGACCGGCCGCTTCCGCGAGCGCTCGCAGCGCCTTGGCCTGGACCTGCTCGATTCGCAGACGCCGATCCAGCCGGTGATGTGCGGCGACGACGACCGCGCGCTGGCGATGGCGCAGTCGCTCGAGCAGGCCGGCTACTGGGTCGCCGCAATCCGCCCGCCGACGGTGCCCGAAGGCCGCGCGCGCCTGCGCGTGACCCTGTCGGCGCTGCACGGCGCCGGCGATGTCGACGGCCTGGTCGATGCCATTGCCTACGCCCGCGACCGCGCCAACATCGGCCGCACCGGCCTGCCCGAGCGCGGACTCGCACTGGTTCGATGAGCGGGCAGCGCGATCTTGCGCGCCTGCTCGCCGGCTTGCAGGTGACCGCGCGCGAAGGCGAGTTCGTCTTCGTCAGCCGACCCGAGTCTGATCCGGGGCTGGCCGCGCTGGCGCAAGCCAGCGTTCGCGAAGACGAGGGCGTCACCTACGTGCTGCCCCGCGCCAAGGCCGATGCGCTGCGGCTCGATTACGGTTTCCGCGCGGCCTGGCTCAGCCTGGGCGTGCATTCGGCGCTCGATGCCGTCGGCCTGACCGCCGCGGTCGCCGCAGCGCTGGCGCGGCACGGCATCGCCTGCAACGTGCTGGCGGGCTTCCACCACGACCACCTGCTGGTCCCCACGGAACGGCGCGAGGACGCGCTTGCGGTGCTTTCGGCGCTTTCCGTACAGGCGGCGGCGCCATGAACCCGGATAATCGCTCCGGCTAGCTCCGTACACCGGAACATCCCCCACGCCGCAAGGCGTTGTTCCCAAGCATTCCAAGGCAACAACATGTACATCGAGACGCGCGGGCAAGGTCCCGCGCTGGCAATGATCCACGGCTGGGCCATGCACGGCGGCCTGTTCGCGCCCCTGGCCGAGCGCCTGGCGGACCACTACACCCTGCACCTGGTCGACCTGCCCGGCCACGGCCATTCGCGCGACGACGCCACGCCGCTGCAGCCCGAAGCGCTGGCCGCCGAACTGGTCGCGCGCGTCCCCGACGCGGTCTGGCTGGGCTGGTCGCTGGGCGGGCAGTTCGCATTGCGCGCCGCGCTGGATTTCCCCGAGCACGTCCGCGGCCTGATCATGATCGCCTCGTCGCCGCGCTTCGTCGCCGGCACGGACTGGCCACATGGCGTCACGCCGCAACTGTTCGGCGATTTCGGCGACGCCCTTCGTCGTGACTTTCGCGGCACGCTCGAAGGCTTCCTCGCATTGGAGGCGCTGGGCTCGCCGCATGCGCAGGAGGAACTGCGCAGCCTCAAGGTGCAGGCGTTCGAGCGCGGCGAACCGGCCGAGCGCGCGCTGCAGGAAGGACTGACCCTGCTCGACGGCCTCGACCTGCGCGCCGAACTTGCCGGGTTGCAGGTGCCGAGCCTGTGGATCTCCGGGCGCCGCGACCGCCTGGTCCCCGCAGGTGCGATGCCCGCTGCGGCGGCATTGGCACCGGATGCGCGCAGCGTGGTGATCGCCCACGCCGGGCATGCGCCCTTCCTGGGCGCGACCGATCAGGTGGCCGACGAGATCGATGCGTTCATGGCCTCGCTGGATGTGGCGCAGGTGCAGGCATGACCGAACTGTTCGATCACCGCCAGGTCCGCCGCGCGTTCTCCCGCGCTGCCCATGGCTACGACAACGCCGCCGCGCTGCAACGCGAAGTCGCTTCGCGCCTGATGGAGCAGCTGGACTACCTCGACGATCCCGCGCACGGTCGCGCACCGCCGCAGGTGGTGCTCGACATCGGCTGCGGCCCCGGCCACGCCAGCATCGCCATGCAGAAGCGCTGGCCGAAGGCGCAGGTGGTCGCGCTCGACCTGGCCCTGCCGATGCTGCGCGAAACCCGCCAGAACTCCGGCGGCTGGCGCCCGCGTTTCCTCGGTGGCGCGCGTCCCGATGCCATCTGTGCCGACGCGCGCGCGCTGCCGCTGCGCGACGGCAGCGTCGATGTGCTGTTCTCCAACCTGTGTCTGCAATGGGTCGAGGACCTGCCGGCGGTGTTCGCCGGTTTCCGCCGCGTGCTCAAGCCCGATGGCCTGCTGCTGGTGTCGACGTTTGGTCCCGATACGCTGCACGAACTGCGCGGCGCCTTCGCCGAAGCCGACAACGTGCCGCACGTGAGTGCGTTTGCCACGATCGCGCAGTTCGGCGACGCGCTGATCGCCGCCGGCTTCAAGAATCCGGTGCTCGACCGCGACGAGTTCGTGCTCGGCCATGCCGACTTGGGCGAACTGATGCGCGAGCTGCGCACGCTCGGTGCTACCAACGCCAACATCGACCGTCGCCGCAGCCTGACCGGCCGCGCTCGCTTCGCCCGCGCCGCGCAGGCCTACGAGCCGTGGCGTCGCGACGGCCGCCTGCCGGCGACCTGGGAAGTGATCTACGCACACGCCTGGGGCCCGCAACCGGGCACGCCGATCCGCGTCGGCGGCGTCGACGAAGTGCAGGTGCCGGTGAGCCGCATCCCGATCCGGAAGCGCCCATGACCATGCGCCGTGTCGCGCTGGCCGCGGTCGCCATTGCCCTGGCGTCGGCGTTCTTCTTCACCTGCACCTACGTGCTCAACCGCGCCGCCGCGGTCGAAGGCGGGCACTGGGCTTGGACCGCATCGCTGCGCTACCTGATCACGCTGCCGCTGATGCTGCCGGTGATGCGCTGGCAGGGCGGCATGGGTCCGGTGTGGCGCGCGATCCGCGCGCATCCGGGTCCGTGGCTGCTGTGGAGCGGCATTGGTTTCGTCCTGTTCTACCTGTGCCTGAGCTTCGCCGCATCGAGTGGACCGTCGTGGCTGGTCGCCGGCACGTTCCAGCTCACCGTGATCGCCGGCATGCTGTGTGCGCCGTTCCTCTATCGCGATGATCGCGCCCGGATCCCGATGCCGGCGCTGCTCACCGGCCTGCTGGTCGTGGCCGGTGTGTTGCTGATGCAGTTCGGTCACGGCGGTGGCGCCCTGGATCGCGACGGCTGGATCGCACTGGTGCTGGTCGCGGTATCGGCCTTCGCCTACCCGCTCGGCAATCGCGGCCTGCTGCTGCATCTGGAGAAGGCCGGCGTCGAACTCAACGCCACCCAGCGCGTGTTCGGCATGACTCTGGCCAGCCAGCCGATGTGGCTGGCGGTGGCGGTACTGGCCTGGACCGGCACCGGCTTGCCATCGATGGGACAGGTCTGGCTTGCCGGCGGCGTCGCCCTGGGCGCCGGCGTGATTGCCACGATCCTGTTCTTCCAGGCCACAGGCATGGTCCGCAACGATCCCACGGCGCTGGCCGCGGCCGAAGCGATGCAGGCGGCCGAGATCCTGTTCGCCACCCTGATCGGCGTGCTGTGGCTGGGCGAGCAGTGGCCGCAGGGCCGCGCACTCGGCGGTGCGGTGCTGGTGGTGATCGGCATCGTCGTGTTCAGCCTGGTCGCCGCGCGCGCGGCGGCCGGCGACCGGCGCGCGACGCAGGAGCTGCGCGGCGACCGTGGTGCGTAGCCCGGCACGGGGCTTCTCGAAGCCCCGCGCACGTTCAGGTGCCGCTGGTTAGATTTCCACCCATGCCGACCATCACCCGTCTCGCTTTCCGTCCGCTGCTGGCCCTGTCGCTGCTCGCCGGCGTTTCAGTATTTGCCCCGCCCGCATCCGCCCAGAGCGGATCGCTGGAGCAATGGGGCATCGATGCCGGAGCACTGCTTGGCGACAGTCGGCAGATGCTGCTGCGCGCTCCCGATGCCAGCGTCGACGGCCTGTTCCAGGCGATCCATGCCGGCGCGCAGTCGCCGCAGGACTCGCGTGTGATGTGCGAGCTGTTCGATCCCGACGCCGAACGCACCGTCGACGGTTACAACGAGATTGCCTCGCAGCTGAGCCAGCCCAGCCGCGTGCGCTTCGCCAACGCCGTCGCCGATTTCTTCGTCGCCTCCGCGCAGAACCCGCCGCAACCCTACAACCCCGCGCTGGCACTGCAGGCATTGAAGGCCGCCGGTGTCCGCGCCGCGATCCTCAACGACGGTTTCCTTGCCGGGCTCAACGGCAGCGACCATCCGGCACGATGCCGTTCGGTCGGCGCGCTGCTCGATGCATTGCAGACCCGTCCGATCACCGAGCGCGCGTCGGTGATGCGCCTGCTGCTGAGCCAGGGGCTGGACTACCTGGCCGTGGCTGGCGCCGCACGCTGACCGGTTTCGTCCTGGCGATGGACTTCGAACATCACGCGGCGCTGGTACGGCGTACCCAGTAGCGTTGCGCGGTATCCGAGCGCATGGATGCGCGCCTGCACGACCGGCCAGTCGACCTGCTTGCACACCCAGACCACGCCGCTCTCGTGTTCGGCCAGTTCGACCACGAGCGGCTCGTCGTAGGTCGGGTTGAAGCGCGGCTGCTCCAATGTCTCCAGCGAGATCTTTTCCACTTCGGTACCGGTCCCCAGGTGCAGGTGCAGGCCGTAGCGCGCCATGTCCTCGACGAACACCACTTCCTCCACCGGCACGCGCGAGCGTTCGCGGATGGCGTCGGCCCAGGCCCTGGCATCCTTGTGCGTCGGCCACCAGGCCAGCGCCAGTTTCAGCGCCAGCAACAGCGCCACCCATGCCAGCAGCCACGGCCAGCGCGGCAGTGGCCGGCTCTCCCTTTGCCATTGCAGCGACACGATCAAGGCGATCGGAACGAACAGCGGCAACAGGTACAGCGGCATCCGCGACCGCGCGAAGCAGAACACCAGCAGCGGCAACAGCAGCCACAGGCATGGCAGCAGCCAGTGCGCGTCGGCCTGGCGTCGTGCCGGATCGCCGCGCCATGGTGTAGCCAGTGCTGGCAACCCGCGTGCCCATCGCCACAGTGTCGGCGTCCAGGGCAGCGTCCCGACCACGAGCGTTGGCAGGTAGATCTCGATCCAGCCATACCACTCGGCGTGGCGGCCGAACTCGCCGGTGGTCATTCGGTTCACCAGCTCGTCGCCGACGAAGTAATGGAACAGCCCCGGGTTGCCATGGAACACCGCCAGGTACCACGGCAAGGCGAGCACCGCGAACAGCACGATGCCCGACCATTGCAGCACCCGGTGCCGCCCCGGCATCAGGAAATCGAACAGCAGCACGACGGGCAACAGCACCAGTCCGGCTGGCCCCTTGGTGATGAAGGCCAGCGCGAATCCGGCCCACATCAGCGCGATCCAGAGGCGCGGATGCAATGACTCGCCGGCTTCAGCAGTGCGGGTGAAGCGCGCCTCGACGAAGGCCCACATCGCCAGTGTTTCGCACGCCGACAGGATGTAGTCGGTGGTGATCAGCTGCGATGCGCCGACGGTGAACCACATGCTGGCATAGGCGAGCGCCGCGGCAGGCTCGCTGCCCGGCGACAACCTGCGCGCGATGCGCCAGGTCAACCACACGCACAGCAGGTACGAAAGCGCCGCCGGCAGTCGCGCGGCCCAGGTGTTGGCGCCGAACACCGCCATGCTGGAGGCGATCATCCAGTAGGTCAGCGGCGGCTTGGTCCAGTGCCCGACCTCGTGGTTGCGATGCGGATTGAGCCAGTCGCCGCTGTCGAGCATGATCAGCGCGACATTGCTGTAGCGGCCCTCGTCCGGATCCCACATCCCGCGCGTGCCCAGGAAGCACAGCGCCAGCACCATCGCCATCACGGCGATCCAGAGCGACGGTGAGCGCAGGGCGCGGGGCATGCGGACTCGATGGATCGGGCGGGTGGCCCGACTCTACGGCGTCAAACGTAAGGCGTCTGTCGCAGCCCGGCCGACACACAGCAACCTGCCGGGAGAAGGAGGCTCAGCCGCCGACCTGGGCGATCCAGTCTTCGAGGTTGTAGTAGTTGCTCACGCGCTGGATGCGTCCGTCGTTGACCTCGAAGAACGCCCCGCCGGGCAACACGTACTTCTGCCCGCGTGCTTCGGGCAGGCCGGTGTCGCTGACCACGTACTCGCCATGGACGATGTACTCGGCCGCGGCACGCGCCCCGTCGGGGGACACCATGACCACGATGTCGTGCAACTGTTCGCGATAGCTGCGCGCCATGCGCTGCAGGAACGCGGCGAAGGCCTCGTGGCCGATCTCGCGCGGGCCCTGGTTGAGGTCGTGGATGATGCCCTCGCCAAGCAGGGCCAGCATCGCGTCCCAGTCGCCGCGATTGAACGCCGCGTAGTACGCCAGGATCAGCTCCGTGGCGCGGTCGTGGCTGCGGGTTCCGTCGATCTTCATCATCGCGTGTCCTTGCGGGCCGCCGGCGGGGGTGGCCGGCTTGGCGACGCCGGCGAAGAGCCGGCATGGGGATAATAGCGGCGCAGCGGGTGGTCGCGAACGTGACCGGTGCCGCCAATGGCCAGCCGAACCCCTGTGGCGACCGACGTTAGCGTTAACGCTGTTCCGACATCCGGCCTGTCAGCCGCGCGCGAACAGTTCCGGCAGTGCGTCCGGATCGACGTTGCCGCCCGACAGCACGATGCCCACGCGCTGACCGGCAAACAGGTCCTTGCGCGTCAGCACTGCCGCCAGCGCAACGGCCGAGGACGGCTCGACGATCTGCTTGGTGCGCTGCCAGAGCAGGCGCATCGCCGCGATCGTGTCGCGGTCGTCGACCTTGAGGACTTCGGCGCGGTGCTGGTGGAGCATGACGAAGTTGGGATCGCCCAGGGTGCCGCGCAGGCCGTCGCAGACGGTATCAGGGGTGAACTCGGTGACGCGCTCGCCGCGCTGCATCGATGCCCAGGTCTCGGCCGCGCCGCTGGGCTCGGCCAGGAACAACTTCGTCCGCGGCGACAACGCGGCCACGCTCAGCGCCGTGCCTGCGGCCAGGCCGCCACCGCCGACCGGCACGATCAGCGCGTCGAACGCGGTGTCGTTGGCCAGCAGCTCCATCGCTGCAGTGCCCTGGCCGGCGATCACGCGGGAATCGGTATACGGATGCACCAGCTCGGCGCCAGTGTCGGCCTGGACCTGGGCGCACTTGGCTTCGCGCGCGGCGATCGTGGCCGCGCAGCGGTGCAGCACCGCGCCGTAGGCTTCGATGGCCGCGACCTTGGCGGCAACCGCGCCTTCGGGCACCACCACATGGCAGGCCACGCCGCGCGTGCGCGCAGCCAGGGCCAGGGCGGCGCCGTGATTGCCCGAGGAATGCGTGACCACGCCACGTGCGGCTTCGTCCGGCGTCAGCGACCAGATCGCATTGCACGCGCCGCGGAACTTGAAGGCACCGGCGCGTTGCAGGTGCTCGGCCTTGAAGTGCAGCTCGCAACCGGCCAGCGCATCCAGGCTGTGCGCACGCAGCACCGGGGTGACGTGGGCATGGGGCGCGATGCGCGCCGCGGCGGCCAGGACCGCGTCGAAATCGGGCAGGGTGGCGGCGCGGGCGGCGGGCTGGGCAGGAGCGGCGTTGGTCATGCGCCGATGCTAGCGCGGCGCAGGCCGGTTGAGCAGGCTCACCGCCGCCGAGCCGGCCACCACCAACGCCGCGCCGATCCAGCCCAGCGTGGTGATCCGTTCCGGTGCCAGCCATTGCGGCCACAGCGCATGCACGGCGGTGGCTGCCGCTATACACAGCAGGGGCGTGGTGGCGAGGATCGCCGATACCCGCGATGCCTCCCAGTGCGCCAACGCCTCGGCGAAGGCGCCATACGCGCCGATGGTGTTGAAGGCGCAGTACAGCAGCATCGCCCAGTGCACCGCGTCCAGTTGCAGCAGCGCCGCCGGGTGCGAGAACGGCAGCAGCGCGACGCTGGCGAAGGCGTAGATGAAAAGCAGCACCTGCATCGAGCCAAGGCGCAGCAGCAACTGCTTCTGCAGCAGCGCGTACACCGCCCATACGATCGCGCCGATGATGACCAGCGCCGATCCGAAGACGTAGCCGGGCGCCCGCGCGCTGGCTGCCAGCTGGTCGGCAAAGAACAGCACCATGCCGGTCACCAGCAGGGCCAGGCCCAACCATTGCGCGGCGCGGAACTGCTCGCCGAACACCCACACGCCGCCCAGTGTCATCAACAGCGGTGCCAGCTGGATCAGCAGCTGGGCGTTGGCCGGCGTGGTGTGCTGCACGCCGAGCAGATAGAAGACGTAGTTGCCGACCAGCATCAGCGCCGCCAGCGCCAGCATCGCGCTGCCGCGGCGACCCAGCTGGGCATAACCGCCGAGCTTGCCGCGTGCGCCGAGCCAGGCACCGGTCACGACCGCCGCGACCAGGAAGCGGAACCAGGTCAGGGTGATCGGGTCGAGGACCTCCAGGACCAGCTTCAGCGCGACCGGCAGCGTCGCCCAGCACAGCGCGGTGACCAGGGTGAGCATCAGTCCCAGCCGCCATTGGCCGGACGCACGGTGCAGGGTCATCGACGCTCTCGGGGGATGGAAACAAAGCGTGGCATGCTGGCATCGGTGCCCGGATAGGGCAATGCGCGGTCTTCCTGCATCTGGAGCGGCGGCATCCGCCGGGGCGGGGAGAGCCCCGTTAACCCGCAGCAGGCAAGAGCCGGAAAAATTAAGGCCGAGTTCAATTCCACGGCCTGATGCTGACGGCCTGACCCGGGGGGTTCCGCATCATGATCCGCAAACTACTGATACCTGCACTCGCCGCGACACTGCTGGCGGGTTGCATCACCGACTACGGCTACCGCGGCTACGGTGGCTCGGGTGACTACTACTACGGTCGACCCAGCGTCGAGTACCGCTATTACGGCGGCTACGGTGGCGGCTATGGCGGCTACTACGGTGGCTGGGGCGGGTATTACCCCTATGCCTATCCATATCGCTACGGCTATGGCTATGGCTACCCGTACCGCTACGCCTACCCGCACCGCTACGCCTATCCATATCGCCACGGCTACGGTCCCGGCTACCCGGGGTACGGCGGCGGGCACGGGTACTACAACTACCCGCGCTACCGCGGGCGCGGCGGCTACGGCTACGGTCAGGGCCATGGCGGCGGGTACGGCAACTACCCGAACCGACCCGGCTGGAATGGCGAGGGCCCGACGCCACAGCCGGGAGTGCAGCCTGGTCCGCGACCTGGCGGTCGCCCCGGTTCGGCGGTTCGACCGACCAACCCGGAAGCGACCAACGAGCCGCGTCCGATGCCGCGAAATGACGCCCCGCGCCGTCCGTCGGCAGGTCGCGAGCGCGCACCGCGACACGAGCCCTGATGGGGTTGCGCAAGCTGGCCGCAATTCACATTTTTCCGCTTGCGTCTCGGCTCGACTGACGGCAATCTGCGGCTATTGACCGATTACGTCGCTTTTGGACGTAAACAGCAAAGCGGCCCAGCTTCCATGTCGGCGCCCGGCGAGGAACCACGGATCCCCCCTGTTCCGTCCCCGTCGGGCGTCGGCGCCCATTCCGGCCCGCCGCGCCAAGCGCGGCCGAGTCGAAGAAAGCTCCAAACGCTCCCCGCGACCCCGCCCAGGCGGGGTCGTTTGCGTTTGAGCAGGCGTTCGAGAAGGAGGCGCGGCCCCGCCCAGGACGACTCCCCGAAGCGACAACCCGGCGCGAAAGAATTTCTGGAAGCGGCAGCCCCCTTGGTAAGGGGGCGCGGCGGCAGCCGCAGGGGATTGGAGACCTACCGATGGGGCCCATGGTTTGCGCAGCAAACTTTGGGTTTTTTGAAGGCGAAGCCAAAAAAAAAGAGGGGCCGAACGTCCCCCGACATTCGGCCCCCCGGCTTCCCCCGCGAGCGCTTGGCCAGCCCCTGTTCCAAATCCGGCCGGCGATGAGCGCCTGCCCCGCTGGGTGCAATAAGTACAAAGCAGGAACCGTGCCAACTTTCACGTGACATTCAGACTGACCGGCAGGGCAAACCGCGGTGGCCTAAAATTCGCCAGCGGCGCGAAGCCCGATGAGTCGCCAAAGACCCCAGGACCCGATGAGCCAGAACTTCTACCAGTACGACGTGATCGTGATCGGCGGCGGCCATGCCGGCACCGAGGCCGCGCTTGCGTCTGCACGCGCCGGCGCACGCACGCTGCTGCTGACGCATTCGGTGGAGACCGTCGGCGCGATGAGCTGCAACCCGGCCATCGGCGGCATCGGCAAGGGCCACCTGGTCAAGGAAATCGATGCGCTGGGCGGCATCATGGCGCGCGCCGCCGATGCAGCCGGCATCCAATGGCGCCGGCTCAATGCGAGCAAGGGCCCGGCCGTGCGCGCGACCCGCTGCCAGGCCGATCGCGCGCTGTACCGCAGCTTCATCCGTCGCGCGGTCGAGAGCCAGCCCAACCTGACCCTGTTCCAGGCCGCGGTCGACGACATCGTCTTCGCCGATGGCCGCGTCGCCGGCGCGATCACCCAGACCGGCCTGCGCTTCGAAGCGCCGGCCGTGGTCCTGACCGCGGGCACCTTCCTGGCCGGCAAGGTCCACGTCGGCCAGACCACCTATGCCGCCGGCCGCGCCGGTGATCCGCCCGCCGTCGCGCTGGCCGCGCGCCTGCGCGAAGGCCCGTTCGTGGTCGACCGTCTCAAGACCGGCACGCCGCCGCGCATCGACGGCCGCACGCTCGACTACTCGGTGATGGAAGAGCAGCCCGGCGACGATCCGCGCCCGGTGATGTCCTTCATGGGCAGCCACGCCGACCATCCGCGCCAGGTCTCGTGCTGGATCACCCACACCAGCGAGCAGACCCACGAGATCATCCGCGGCGCGCTCGACCGCTCGCCGCTGTACACCGGCCAGATCGAAGGCATCGGCCCGCGTTACTGCCCCTCGATCGAGGACAAGGTGGTGCGCTTCGCCGAGAAGCCCAGCCACCAGATCTTCGTCGAGCCCGAAGGCCTGGACGTCGCCGAGATCTACCCCAACGGCATCTCCACCTCGCTGCCGTTCGACGTGCAGCTGGCGCTGGTGCGCTCGATCCGCGGGTTCGAGAACGCGCACATCACCCGTCCGGGCTACGCGATCGAGTACGACTTCTTCGACCCGCGTGGCCTGAAGTCGACGCTGGAGACCAAGGCGATGTCGGGCCTGTTCTTCGCCGGCCAGATCAACGGCACCACCGGCTACGAGGAAGCCGCCGCGCAGGGCCTGCTCGCCGGCGTCAACGCCGCGCGCTTCACCAAGGGCCTGGAAGGCTGGTCGCCGCGCCGCGACGAGGCCTACCTTGGCGTGCTGGTCGACGACCTGATCACCCACGGCACCAGCGAGCCGTATCGCATGTTCACCTCGCGCGCCGAATACCGCCTGCAGCTGCGCGAGGACAATGCCGACGCGCGACTGACGCCGGTGGGTCGCGAACTGGGCCTGGTCGACGACGCCCGTTTCGCCCGCTTCGACGCCAAGCGCGAAGCCGTCGCACGCGAGAACACGCGCCTGGGCGCGGTCTGGGCCGCGCCGGGCAATGCCCTGGGCCGCGAGGCCATGGCCGTGCTCGGCATCGAGATCAGCCGCGAGACCAGCGCGCTGGATCTGCTCAAGCGTCCGGAACTCGACTACGCCAAGCTGATGCAGGTGCCGTCGCTGGGTCCCGCGGTGGAAGACGCAGCCGTGTCCGAGCAGGTCGAGATCGGCGTCAAGTACGCCGGTTACCTCGATCGCCAGCGTGAGGAAATCGAGCGCCAGCAGCGCCACGAAACCACGGCCATTCCGCACGACTTCGATTACGCGGGTGTGCGCGGTCTTTCGGCCGAAGTGCTGGGAAAGCTCGAGCGCGTGCGCCCGCAGACCATCGGCCAGGCGCAGCGCATCCCCGGCATGACGCCGGCGGCGATCTCGTTGCTGCTGGTGCACCTGACCCGCGCGCGCCGTGCGCGCGTCGCCTGACCTCAGGACGAATGCCGGCGCCGGAACTCACCCGGCGCGCAGCCGGCGTCGCGCTTGAAGAACTTGTGCAGCACCTGCTCCGGCCGCAGTGCCAGCAATGATCCGGTCACGCAGATCAGCATGTGGAAAGCGATGCGTTGCGTGACACGGAAGTGAGCGTCGTCGACGCGACCGCGCAACGCAGCCACCGTGAAAACCTCCACGTCCAGCCCGTACTCGCCAGGCGGCTGGTACGCGACACGCAAGATGCTGTCGACTTGCCGTTTGCGCATCGCAGGATGTCCGAAATTCACAGCTGGCTGTCGCCCATCGACCTGTGAATCATGGGCCCGATGCGGAAAATGACCACCGACCGCATCGAACGAGAGACACGACCATGACCATGTCGCCCAAGGAGCAGGTGGCACTGCTTCTGAAGAGCATAGAAACCGGTGATGCCCACCCGGTGGGCTATATCCACCCAAGCCGGTACGTGCAGCACAACCTGGCCGTCGGCGACGGCCTGGCCGGTTTCGGCGAACTGCTCCAGCAACTCCCCGAGGGCAGCGCCAGGGTGAACACGGTGCGCGTGTTCCAGGACGGCGATTTCGTCTTCGCCCATACCGACTACGACTTCTTCGGACCGAAGATCGGCTTCGACATCTTCCGCTTCGACGAGGGCAAGATCGTCGAACACTGGGACAACCTGCAGGACAAGCCCGACGCGCCGAACCCCAGCGGTCACAGCATGATCGACGGCACGCTGCTGGTCGTCGACCTGGACCAGACCGCGGTGAACAAGGCGCTGGTGCGCTCGTTCCTCGACGACATCCTCGTCCACGGACGCATGGACAGGCTGGCGGGCTACTTCGACGGCGACCGTTACATCCAGCACAACCCGAATATCGCCAACGGACTGTCGGCGCTGGGCAGCGCGTTGTACGCGATGGCCCAGCAGGGCAGGGCGATGAAGTACGAGCGCGTCCACCGCATCCTCGGCGAGGGCAACTTCATTCTCTCCGTCAGCGAGGGCCAGACGGGCAGCCAGCACGTGGCGTTCTACGACCTGTGGCGCATCGAGAACGGCAAGATCGCCGAGCACTGGGACACCATAGAAGCGATCCCGCCGCGGGAGCAGTGGAAAAACGGCAACGGCAAGTTCTGACGGCAGGCATCCCATCGGCTCGCCCGGCGCGCTAGGCTTGCGCCGATGAAGCCGCCCTCGATGAAGCCCGCCCTCCTCCCGCTGTTGCTGTTGCTGGCGGTCGCCTGCGACCGCTCAACCCCGAGTACCGATGCGCCCGTCCAGACCGGCGCGGCCACGTCGACGCAAGCCGCGCCAACCACGGCCACCCTGGCGGTGGCCGAGGCATGGTCACTGCCGACGGGCCAGGGCCTGTGGCCGCGCAGCCGGATCTCGTGCGCGCACCAGACGGTTCGCTCCTGCTGTCCCTGGATCGAGACCGAAGGCGACGGACACACGCTGAAGTTCGCCCGCTACGGCAAGGGCGGATGGAGCGAAGCGAAGGAGATCGCGCGCGGCAACGACTGGTTCGTCAACTGGGCCGACACGCCGCACCTTGCCGTGACGCCGGATGGCGCGTTGTGGGCACACTGGCTGAAGAAGTCGGCGAAGGCGCCGTACGCGTACGACGTCGCGCTGGTCCGCTCCGGCGACGAGGGCCGTACCTGGTCGCAACCGGTGCTGGTGAACGATGACGGCACGCCGACCGAACATGGTTTCGTCTCGCTGTGGCCGGCATCGCGCGATCGCCTCGGCATCGCCTGGCTCGACGGCCGCAACAGCGGTGGTGGTCATGGCCACGGTGGTGCCGAGGGCCACGGTGGTGGCGCGATGACATTGCGCGCCGCGCTGTTCGACGCAACGCTCAAGCGCGACGGCGAACGCGAGATCGACACGATGACGTGCGATTGCTGCCAGACCGATGTCGCCCTCGGCGGCCGCGGGCCGTTGCTGGTCTATCGCGATCGCACGCCTGACGAGATCCGCGACATCGCCATCACCCGCCTGCAGGGCGATGCCTGGACGCCGGCGCACCCGGTCCACGCCGATGGCTGGAAGATGCCGGCCTGCCCGGTCAACGGCCCTGCCGTTGCCGCCGACGGCGATGCCGCAATCGTGGCCTGGTACACCGCGGCCGGCGACATGCCCGCGCTGAAGCTGGCGCGCAGCAGCGATGCCGGCGACAGCTTTGCTGCGCCGCTGACGGTCGACCAGGGCATGCCGGTGCAGGGGCGCGTCGATCTCGCGCTCGATGCGGACGGTGCCTGGATGCTGTGGATGCGCGAGGATGCCGGCGTGCAGTCGTTGCATCTCGCGCATTACACGACGGACCTGGCGCGCGAACAGCAACGCGTCGAAGTCGCGCGCCTGCAGGGGCGCGGGCGGGCCACCGGCTTCGCCCAGCTGGCACTCGGCGACGACGGCGCCTATGTGGTCTGGACCGACGTCGTCGACGGCAAGCCGCGACTGCAAGGTCAGCACTATCGGCTGGTGCCGTGACCGGTTCCGTCGTCCATGCCAGTTGCCATTGCCGCAACCTGGTCATGCAGGCGACGCTGTCCCGTCCCGCGCACGACTACGCGCCACGCGCGTGCGATTGCGACTTCTGCCGCAAGCACGGCGCGGCCTGGCTGACCGATCCGGCCGGAATCCTGCGCTTGCAGCAGCATGGCGGCGACGCCGCTGTGCACTACCGGCAAGGTTCCGACCAGGCGGAGTTCATCGTCTGCGCCCGATGCGGCGTGCTGGTGACGGCGACCTATCGCAGCGAGGATCGCCTGTTCGCCGCCCTCAACGTGCGCGCAGTCGACGGGGTAACGGACTTCGCGCCAGAGCAGGTTGCGCAACCGCGATTGCTCAGCGCTCAAGACAAGCCACTGCGCTGGCAGCAACTGTGGTTCGCCGACGTGCGGATCGAGGTCGTGTAGGCGCCTCCACGTTCCTTTCTCGCCGGCTCGCCAGCCCGTCGGGTGTAGGATGTTTCTCAAGCACGCGCCGTGACCCGCGCGTCTGCTCTGCCGCTCGGCGCCCGCACGCCTCGCTCCCATTCATGTGAGTCCACCCGCCTCTTCGCGAGGCCGGGAGCGCCAGTGCCAGGCTATACCACCCGGAACCAGATCGTCCCCATCGGTGGGCACGATTACCGTCTGCGTGTTCTCAGCGACAAACAGCAGTTCTCCGATCCCGACGGCCATGGCGAGCGCCTGGGCATCTCGTCCGCGCAATGGAGCCTGTTCGGCCAGATCTGGCCGGCAGGGCGCCTGCTTGCGCAGGCCATGCACCGCTTCGACGTCGCCGACAAGCGCGTGCTCGAACTCGGTTGCGGTATCGGCCTGGCCAGCCTGGTGCTGCAGGGCCGCGGCGCGAATGTGGTTGCTTCCGACATGCATCCGCTGGCCGAGTCTTTCCTTGCCTACAATGCTGCGCTCAATGCGCTGCCGGCGCTGCACTATCGCCACATGCGCTGGGACGTACCGCTGCCGACACTGGGGCACTTTGACCTGATCATCGCCAGCGATGTGCTGTACGAAATCGATCACGCGCTGCTGCTGTCCAGCGTCGTCGAGCGGCATGCGCTGCCCACGGCCGAAGTGGTGGTCACCGACCCCGGCCGTGGCCACAGCACGCGCTTCACCCGTCTTCTCACGGCCCAAGGCTTCGCGCTGATCGAAGAGCGCTGCCCGATGGACGACGAGGACCTGCCGCCGTTCCGCGGCCGCCTGCTGCATTACTCGCGCACGAAGCCTGCGTCGCTCGTGGAAGACCTGTCCGGGTAGCCCGTCGCTTTCCACACGTCGTGGATGCGCGCCGAGGCCTGCTCCCAGGGCAGGCCGGTGCAGTTCGAATAGCCGCGCCAGACGGCTTCGGCCCAACCGGCCACTTGCTGCCAGTCGTTACCGTCGACGATCTCGCGCGCGGATTCGCCGATCTCGCGGATCAGCCCTGCCGCCGTCAGGGCGTGCGTCGGTGGCATCTCCAGACCGGAATGACAGATCGCACCCGTCATTGCGAAATCCGCGCGGCCGCCACCACTGCCGACCGCCGGCCGCGCTCCGTGCAGGAACACAGCGATGACGGAGCGCACGTGGTCGCCGATCTCGCTGGCCGCCGGCGCTCCGCGCAAGCCGAACACGGTCTCCAGATAAAGATTGCCGCGGAGCATCGCCATGAACTCGAGCGCGGCGACATGGCAGTCATCGACGTCGATCTCGCCGCGGTGCCTGGCATCCTCCAGCGCTTCGCGGACGCGCCCGATCGCACGCCCGGGGCCGAGCGCCCAGAACATGTCCGCTGCGTCCTGGAACCGGCTCGAATCCGAGACCACGACCTTGTACAGACCGATCGCCGATATCGAGGTCATGGCCGTCATCACGCCGGTGCCGAGGGCCAGCAACGTGGCATCGAGCGACTCGTCCCGCCGCCTCGGGATCGCCCTGAGCGTCATGTTGACCGTTCGGTTCGCCACGAACTGGAAATGCTTCTTCAGCAAGGTCGATGCATCGACGCGGCGCGTGTCGGGCTCGCGCAGCAGGCGTCGGTAAAGCCCATTCGGCGTCCATGTCCGATACGAACGGCCGAGCAGGTAGGCCATCTGCACGCTGCAGTTCGACCACCCGCGCATCTGGCTGCCGCAACCCGGAATCGATTCGCGCACCTGCAGGATGTCGCCCACTCCTGCCCAGCGCAGGAACTTGGTCGCTTCATCGACGGTAAGCACGTTCACCATCATTCGTGTCCACCATGGCTCGACCAGCAGCCAGGTGCCGTCGCCGACCTCGCGCAACGCGAACACATGCTTGTGCCGCGCATCGGCGAAGCGGTGCCACCACTGCCGACGGAGCCCCGGGACGAAGCAGATCAGCCAGGTAGCGGCCTCGATCGTCACCGGGGAACCGTTGGCGTCGACCTCGATCGCCAGCTCTTCCGGCACGCCATCGCCCCGCAGCAGATCCGGGCGCTGTGGAATCCGCGCGACGGGGGCCTGGTCCGACTCAAGCGACCTGGGGAACAACGTAGTCACTCCGCGCCTCCGATTGAATACCGGCACAGAACAGTTCGATTATCTGGTTCACGTCGCGCTGTTGGGACGCGGCAACGATGTTGCGCGGCGCGACGCCGACGAGGCTCCACCTGGCCCGCAGCAGCGCCATCAGATGGCTAGCCAAGCGGTGGCTGTCGCCGCTCAGGTCGATGCCGGCCGACTGCGCGGCGCGGAAGAATCGCGCCAGTTCATCCTTCACCAGCCCCGGGCCATGCCTGTAAGCGTCGCGGCCGACACTGGCATCCCTGATCACGCCCGTGAGCGCGATCCGGTACAGGCGCTGCAGCTGCAAGCCGGAATGCTCGTTCGTCATCCGGATGGCGAACTCTAGCAGGTTCGCGCGGAACTCCTCCTCGTTCCTGCAGTAACCCAGTGGCTCCAGCGTCGACCTGGCGACCTTCTCCATGAGGGCGATGAGCAGGCCGCTGCTGCTGCCGAACTGGGCGACGACTTCCTGTTGACGGGTATTGCTCGCGGCGATGACGCTCTCGATGTTCGTCGGATCGCCATCCACGTTCCGGATGGCATCGGCGACGTCCCGCAGGATCGCGTCTCGCCGTGCGCCGGATGCATTGCGCGGGGGGATGATGCTCATGATTGCTTTCTAGTTGTCGTTGGTTGTGAACGTCTGCGTGCCTAGCCCTTCTCACCGACGCGGATCATCGGCGTGACCGACATGCCCACCCGCAGCATCGCCGCCGCCGGCTGGCCGCGATCGATGCTGATGCGGACGGGAAGTCGCTGCACGATCTTGGTGAAGTTGCCGGTGGCGTTGTGCGGCGCAACGGCGGAGTAGCTGACACCACTGGCGGGGCCAAGGCTCTCCACCTTTCCTTTCAGGACCTGGCCAGGCAGCGCATCGACTTGGATGTCGACGACGTGTCCGGCCCGCACGCGTGCCAGCTGGGTCTCGCGAAAGTTCGCGGCGACATAGACCGCATCGAGCGGAACGATCGCCAGCAGCGGTTTGCCGGCATTGACGAAGGCACCGACGCGCACGGATTTCTGCCCGATCGTGCCGCCGACCGGCGCACGGATGCGGGTATAGGACAGTTTGAGCTCGGCCGAAGCCTGGCCGGACAACGCCTGCGAATGGGCCGCCCGGGCTTTCTGAAGGTCCGCCTTGAGGATGCCCACCTGCTCGCGTGCGGCCTGCAGCCCCGCCTGATTCCTCTGTTGCGCTGCCAGCTGGATGCTCAACTGCGCTTCGGCCTGCTGCAGCGCCTGCAAGGTGCCCGATCCGTCGGCAGCCAGATTGGAGTAGCGCGCGCGATTGGTCCGCGCCAGCTTCAGCGAGGCGTTGTCCGCATCCAGGGCTGCCTGCGCCTGGCGAATCGCCGTCTCCTGTTGCACCAGGCGCGCCTCCAGACCGGCGACGGTAGCCTTGGCGCCCTCGACCTGGGCCTTGGCTGAGTTGACGGCAACGATGAAGTCGCTGTCCTCGATAGTGGCCAGCAAGTCGCCCGCCTTCACGACCTGGTTGTCCTTGATCAGGACGGCATCGACCGTTCCCGACACCTGTGGCGCGACAGTCGTGAAGTCGGCCTGTACGTAGGCGTCGTCGGTGGACTGGGTCGATGCACGGGACTCGTGGCGGTTGAGGAGGATCACGCCGCCGACGGCCACTGCGAGAAGCAGTGCGGCAACGGTGACCCTGGCTGTCTTCGGCAATGCCATGGCGGTTATCCGTGAGAAAGGGATGCAACGGGAGGTGTGGCAGGTACGGGAGAAGCGGGCGATGGCGCGCGCATCGCAGGCGCGGGGATATGGGTCAGGCGCAGGACGAGCGGAATCATGAGAAGAGCCAGCACGGCGAGTGCGCGATACGCATCGGCGGTCGACAGCACCAGCGACTGCTGCGCGATCATCTGCATCAGTTGCGAAGGCTCCGGCGCCTCAGGCAGCGAGTTGCCGACGAGGGCCGCGTGGTCGAGCAGCATCTCGGCATGGAAGCGGGCGCGAACGGTGGTGAACTGCGCCACCACCGCCACGCCGAGCATCGAACCGAACGCGCGCAGCGCATTGATCGTGCCGGAGATGAAAGGACCTTCCGCGGGCTGCACCACGCTGGTGATCAGGAACAGCATCGACACCACCGCCATGGGCTGGCCGAAGGCCTGCAACGTCTGCGCAGCCACGAACTGCTTCCAGTTCCAGTCGGCGTCCAGTTGCGAGGCGGCAAGGCAGGCCAGTGCGATCAGGGCCAGCCCGGAGGCGAACACGAGCCGTGCATCGATCCACTTCCGGTAAAGCAGCAGCGCGACCAGCGACCCCAGCACCAGTTGCGGCAGGGCCACGATCAGGCCGATCGGCGCGGTCTGCATGGCGCGGTAGTTCTGGATCTGCCCCAGGTAGTTGGCCGGCAGCAGCGAGCCCGACAGCAGCACTACGAGCAGCAGCACGAACAGGATGCAGCCCAGTGCCAGGTTGCGCCGTCCGAGGATCTGCAGCTTGAGGAACGGCGCCGGGTGGTACCACTCCGTCAGCAGGTAGGCGAACAGCAGCACGAGGCCCGCCAGCAGCGCGAAGGTGATCAACGGCGAGTTGAACCATTCCAGCCGCACGCCCTGGTCGAGTGCGATCGTGATCAGCCCCAGTGCCGGCACCCCGATGGCCATGCCCAGCCAGTTGGCCTGGCGGAATCGCGGCGTCTGGACGGCTTCGACCGGAAGTCCGCGGCTCACCAGCAGTGCGGCCACCAGCGCCAATGGCACGATCTGCCAGTACACCCAGCGCCAGTCCGAGATTGCGTCGGTCCATTGCCCGGCCAGCCAGATCGCCAGATTCGGCGCAAATGTCGCCGTCATCGCGTACAGCGCCAGCCCGTGCAGGCGGATGTGCGGCGGCAGGAACTTCAGCGCCGCCATCATCAGGATCGGAATCAACGTGCCGCTGCTGATGCCTTGCACGAAGCGCAGGCCGATCAGCAGGTCCAGGTTCTCGACGAAGGGCAGCAGCACTGCCAGCGCGGCGCAGGTGGCGACCATCCACAGGTGCATGCGGCGCACCGAGAGTGTGATGGCGAACCAAGCCGCGAACGGCATCGCGATCAGTTCGCCGGCGGTGTAGGCGGTGGAGACCCAGGATGCGTCGTCCAGGCCGAAGCCCAGCGCGCCGCGCACATCGGCCAGTGCCAGCGCGCCGACGCGGTTGTTCAGTCCCGCCATCATCGCGGCGAGGAAGATGCCGAGCAGCGCGCCGACCTGACGCAGAGACGGCTTGCCCGCTGCGGCCGGGGCAACCGGGGTCAGTGGCGATGCTGGCGACGTCGCGCGGGTCACTGCCCGGGTCCGACCGGAGCGGAGGCCGAAGCCACCGGAGCCGAAGAGAGTTCGACGTCCTCCGGATTCCAGCCACCGCCGAGCGATTTGTAGAGATTCACCAGCGTGAGCGCGGCGCCGGTCATGCTGGCATTGAGGCTGGTCTGGCTGGCCAGCACGTTGCGCTGCGCGGTCAGCACGCTCAGGTAGTCGGCGGCGCCTTCGCGATAACCCCGCTCGGCGACGCGCAACGCTTCGGAACTCTGCTCGAACGCGATGACCAGCTCGGCATGCTGTCGCTGTTGCGCGGCCCAGGCATCGAGGGCGTTGTCCACTTCGTGCCAGGCGCGCAGCACCGTCTGCCGGTAGGCGAGGGCGGTGAGCTTCTGCCGCGCTTCGTTCAACTCGAGTCGGCGGGTCAGCCTGCCGCCCTGGAAGATCGGCAGGAATACGGTCGGGCCGACAGAGAAGAAGCGCGAATCCCAACTGTCGAGATCCCCGCTCTCGAATGCTTCCACGCCGATCCGGCCCCTCAGGCCGATGCGCGGATAGAAGTCGGCCTTGGCCACGCCGATCGCGGCCGTGGCGGCGTGCAGCTGGGCTTCGGCGCGCAGGATGTCCGGTCGCCGGCGCGCCAGTTCCGAGGAGACGCCCACCGGCACGTTGACCGGCAGCGAAGGCAACGGCATCGCTTCGCGCAGTTCCGCATCCAGCGTGCGTGGCGGCGCGCCCAGCAGCAACGCAAGCGCGTTCATCTGCGCGTTGCGTCGCTGCGCCAGCTCGGGAACCAATGCATTGATCGTCGCCAGCTGCGCGCGGGCGGAGGAAGTTTCAAAGCGCGTGGCGACGCCATTGCGCTCGCGGCTTTCGGCCAGGCCGAGCGTGCGTTCGCCGATGGCCTGGTTCTGTTCGGCAATGTCCAGTTGCGCCTGCAGTCCGCGCAACTGCAGGTACGCCCTGGCGACCTCGGCAGACAGGGCCACGCGCGTGGCCTCGCGTTCGTACAGCGCGGCATCCAGGCTCGCGCGCGCTCCTTCGCGGACACGGCGGGCGCGTCCCCACAGGTCGATTTCCCAACTGGCGTCGAAGCCGAGCTGCCAGAAATCGCTCGGCGTTGAAGGTGCGCCCAGCGCGGCGAACTTGCCGTGTTCGCTCAGTGCCTCGCGCGAGTAGCTGGCGCTGGCGCCCACGCTGGGCAGCAGCGCCGAGGCGGCAATGCCGAGTTGCGCGCGGCTCTGCTCGATCCGGGCGGAGGCGGTCTGCACATCCAGGTTGGACGCCAGCGCACGCGCTTGCAGGTCCGACAGCAATGCGTCGTTGAACAGCGTCCACCACTGCGCGGGGACGCTGGAACCGGTCGGCTGCGCCGCGTCGGCGTGCTCGGCCCGCGGGGTCAGCACGGCCTGTTGAAGACCGTCGTCGGGCCTGACGAAGTCCGGACCCACCATGCAGCCGGGCAGGAGCACGGCCAGGCAGAGGGCCGCGCCGGCGCGACGTGGGCGACGGGGCGGTGACGGGCGTGAGGTCATTGCGGGATTCCTCCGGGTCGATCGGCCCGATCCGCCGCCACCGCCGCACAGCAGGGTTCATGAGGAAACGGGAGCGGGGGATTCGCTCCTGCCTGGGAAGGGGGAATCGCCATGAAGCACCTGTGGCGGCGGTCGCGGTGGCTGGTTGGGTACTGACTAGTACCGTTGCGAATAAAGGTAATGACCAGTACCGTTAATGTCAAGACCGTTCCGTTCAAGAGCCGGAGGCCCCATGCCCAATCCCCCGCCCAACTCCGCCGACCAGGCCTCTCCGCGCCGGCCTCGTCGCAGCTCCGACGAGCTGCGCAACCAGATACTCGAGGCCGCGAGCGAGCTGTTCCTGCGTGATGGCTATGCCAACACCAGCATCGACGCGGTGATCGAGAAGGTCGGAGGCTCCAAGCGCGCGATCTACAGCCACTTCGGCGGCAAGGACGATCTGTTCGCGGCGATGGTCACCAACCTGTCCGAAGCCGCGTTGCAGGCGATACCCGACGCCGGCGAGGACGTCGGCAACGACGTGCGCGCTTCGCTGATCCGCTTCGCCCGTGCGGTGATGCAGGTGCTGATGGATCCCAGGACCGTCGCGGTCTATCGGCTGGTCGTGTCGGAGAGTGGGCGCATGCCGGGCCTGGCCAATGCGTTCCTGAAGAACGGTTCGGGCCGGGCGGCGTCGGGCCTGGCGCGGTTGCTGGAGCGCTACGCGGCGGCCGGAGTGGTCACGCTCGCCAACCCGGCGCAAGCGGCCGAGCACTTCATCGGCATGCTGCGCGACGACTCGCACCTCGAAGTCGTGCTGGGCGTGCGCCCACCGCTGACGGAGCGCGAGTGGAGTCCAAGGGTGATCCAGGCCGTGGACATCTTTCTGGACGGAGCGCGCACGACGCGCCAGGCCTCATGAACGGTCCGCGTCATAGGCGCTGTCGATTGGTGCCCGTTGCTCAACAGCGCATGTCCACCGGCATGGCTGGTCGCGAACGACCGCGTCGCCTAGATTCCTTTGCCATCGGCCGGGCCATCGTCCGGTCCGGAGACTCCCGATGAACGCTGGATCCACCCATCCGGTCGATCTGCACCACCCCGTGCGCAACCTGTCGGACCGCGTTGCCTACGGAACGACGCGCTTCCTGCGCTTCTTCGCCGACACTCTGTTCGCCAAGCGCTACGGCAATCGCGCGATCGTCCTGGAGACGGTCGCCGCCGTGCCCGGCATGGTCGGTGGCGCGCTGCTGCACCTGCGCTGCCTGCGCTGGATGCGCGACGACAAGGGCTGGATCCGCACCTTGCTGGACGAGGCCGACAACGAACGCATGCACCTGATGACGTTCATGGAGATCGCCAAACCGAGCTGGTTCGAACGCATGATGGTGCTGATCGCGCAGGCACTGTTCTTCACCTTCTACCTGCTGCTCTACATCGTCTCTTCGCGCACCGCGCACCGCCTGGTCGGCTACTTCGAGGAAGAGGCGGTGGTGAGCTACACGCGCTACCTGGAAGAGATCGACGCCGGTCGCATCGACAACGTGCCGGCGCCGGCGATCGCGATCGAGTACTGGAAGTTGCCGGCCGATGCGCGGCTGCGCGAGGTTGTCATCGCGGTGCGCGACGACGAAGCCGGCCATCGCGACGTCAATCACGCCATCGCCGGTCAGCAGGGGCGTCCGGTTCCGGTCACGGAACCGCTGTAAGGGCGACTGGACCGCGCTACTACCAGACCAGGTCGTCGGGCACTTGGAACTGCGCGTAGTACGCGTCGTCCTCGGACGTTGCAGCGGCAGGATCCGTGCCCGCGTCCTGGCCGTGGTCGAGCACGATCATGCCGGCATCGCGCTCGCGCACCTTGTCGGCGGCCTCGCGCGGCAACAGTTCGAAGCGGTCGTCCAGGCGGGCGATCACAAGGGCGCCGGTGGACAGCTTCTTGCGCAGGTCCGCATTCAGCAGCAGCGTGCGGATGGCGCCGTCCACGGTGAAGCGGTACTCGCTCTCACCCGAACGCGGGACTTTCCTGTCCTCGATGATCTGTCGCGCCTGGGCGCGCAGTTCGGCGACGCGCAGCTGCGCCTTGCGCTCTGCCGCCAGTGTCCGGTCGCGTTCGGCCTTCTCGGCCCGCGCACGCTCGGCTTCCAGCTGGATCTCGCCGGGGCCGGACGGTCCCTTGGCATGGCGGGCCTTGTTCTGCTCGCGCGCGACCTCGGCCACCTTGGATTTCTTGACCAGGCCCGCCTTGAGCAGTTGTTCCTGAAGGGGATTCGCCTTCGCCATGTCGCTGATTCGTGCCTGGGGATTTCGGGCCCATCATACCCTCCGACCCCTTCGCACCCGCCCCGCACCGATGGAACCGCTGAAGTACCTCGCCGGCTATCCGCCACACGTTCAGGAGCGGGTGCGCGAACTGATCGAGCAGGACCGGCTGGGCGCGATGCTGGCCGACAAGTACGCCCAGGCCCACGCCGTGCGCAGCGACGGACAGCTGTATGAGTACGTGCAGGCGCTCAAGGACCGGCACATGCGAAAGGCGGTGCCGCTGGGCAAGGTGGTCTACGACAGCAAGCTGCAGGTGATGAAGCATGCGCTGGGCACCCATACCGCGATCTCCAGGGTGCACGGCGGCAAGCTCAAGGCCAGCCGCGAGATCCGCATCGCCACGGTGTTCCGCGATGCGCCGGCCGAGTTCCTGAAGATGATCGTCGTCCATGAACTTGCGCACATGAAAGAGACCGATCACAACAAGGCCTTCTACCAGCTGTGCACGCACATGGAGCCGGATTACCACCAGCTGGAGTTCGATCTGCGGCTGTTCCTGACGCATCTCGATGCCGGCAGGTGAATTCAGCGGCGCGGGAGAAGTGGGATTTGCGTCACGCTTGGCTGGCGCGCGGGCATCCGTCGCCCTTATGAGAATAAGTCTCGGCTGTCTACCGAAGGACACAATCCTTGGGTACAACGTGCGCAGGAATTCGCACGATCAGGGGGATCGGAGATGGAGCGTCGATTCAAACGGGTAACTCTCTCGCTTCTGTGGAGCGGGTGCCTCATCGCCGGGCTGATCAAACTGTTGGCGAACTAGCCACGGTCGCGGGTCGTCATGCGTCCAGCGAATACAGCTTCAACTGTTCGGCATCTGCGCCCAGTTGCACCATTTCGCGAAAGCTCAGCCCGATCCGCTCCAGCACCTTGATCGAGGCATCGTTGCCGGGCGACACGATCGCCAGCAACTGCGGCATCGCCAGAGTGCGCAGCGCGCGGTCGCGCACTGCCGCGCAGGCCTCGACCGCGTAGCCCTGTCCCCAGTGTCGCGGAAGGAATGCGTAGCCGATGTCGGCGGCCGGCAGCGTGTCGCGGCGGATCAGGCCGCAGGTGCCGACCGGAATGCCTGAGTCCTTCAGTTCGACCAGCCACAGGCCATAGCCATTGCGCGCATAGCTGTCGCCGGGACCGGTGCGGATGTAATTCAGCGCGCTGTCGAGGTCGCTCACGCCGCGGTCGCCGATGTTCTCCAGGAACGACGGATCGGTCAGCAACTCGAGGATGAAGGGTGCATCGAGTTCATTGAGCTCGCGCAGGTTGAGCCGTTGCGTCTGCAGGATGAGGGTCATCAATCACCAGTCCATATCATGCCGCCGTCGCCGTGACGCAGGCACGGCAGGATTCTAGCCGTTGCCTCAGCGCTTCAGTTCGAACACCGCCTGGATCGACTCGCGGTACTCGACTTCCGGCTGCAGGTAGCGGCCCTGCGCACGGGTGCCTGTGACCGTGATGGAGTCGAGGGTGGTGGACTCGCCGTACCGATATCCCTCTTGCAGCTTCGCAGAAAGACTGTTGATGCTGTAGACGGGGCCGATCTGGGCGTTGAACGAAGTGGCAAGCTCACCCGCGCGCAGACGGGCATCGTCGACAGCCTTGCGCTTGGCATCGTCGCGAAGCGCCTTGGCGTGGCTTGAGGCGAACTCGACATTGCCGATTCCGCTCGCGCCGGCATCCAGTCCGAAATCCAGCAACTCGTTGAGGCGGGTCAGGTCGTTGAGCACCACCGTCACGTTGCGCTCGGCAAGGAATCCGTTGGAAACCGGCTTGCCGTCGTCGTTGTAGTCGATGTCCTCGGATGCCGACAGATCGGAGGCCCTCACATCGTCGGCCTTGATCGGAAATCCATGCAGGCCATCGAGGAGCGCGTTCACCGCCGCATCGACTTGCTGCTTGGCCGGCAGCGGGCGTGAAGCGCGCCTGGAAAAATCGAAGCGTATGCGTGCCGAATCGGGCTTGGCCGAAACCTTGCCCTCGCCGGTGACCACCAGGTGCGGCCCATCGGGCAGCGGAGTACCGGCCAGCGCAAGAGTTGGAACCAGAAACAGCAGTGCCAGCAGTGTCGTGCGCATGGTCGTCCTCCCCGGGGAGCGGGCAGGCTAGCACGACGCGCTACTTCTCCTTGCGCCAGTTCAATGACGCGCGGTTCTCCAGCGTGCTCGATTCGATCTGCACGTCGAAGCCCTTGCGCAACAGGTATTTCAGCATCACCACCTGGCCGGTGCCGAGCAGCGACACACCATAGCCGACATACAGGCGCGGTGAGATGTTCTTGCCGATGCCCAGCACGCTGCCGCCGAGCGCGCGGCTGTCGCTGACGCCGGCATCATCGAGGCCGAGCTTGGCGCCGAGCTGCGAGGCGATCAGGCTGCCGCCGGCCGACAGCGCGGCGCTGGCGGCATTGAGCTGCTTGCTTTCGTCGGTGCTGGCGCTGGCCAGCGGGCGGCCGAGGGTCAGGTAGGCCAGCGCCTCGGACTGCGAACTGGCCGGATCCGACCAGACGTTCGCGGTCGGCGCACTGGCGCGGCCGCGGATGTCGACGCCGGCGGTGACATCGCCGACGACGCGCTCGGCGCGGATGTTGAGGATCGGGTCGGCGACCGGACCGTTCGACCAGGACAACTCACCGCGGGTGATGTCGAGTTCCTGCCCGTAGGCCTTGTACCGACCCTGCACCCTCAGCTGGCCGCTGGCGGTCATCTCGCGGCCGGGATGCGAGCGCACGCGCATCTTGCCGCCCAGGCTGCCGTCCAGGCCGAAGCCGTTGAGGCGCACGTCGTCGCCCAGCGCCAGGGTCAGGTCGAGCTCCAGCGGCGTCGCGCCGGTGTTCTCCGGGTCCTCCGGATCGAGCACGACGACATCGGGCGACGCCGACACGCCCTGGTCGAGCCGCTCCAGGTCGATCTTCGCCGACGGCACGGTCACCGTGCCGGTGACCTGCAACGGTTGCCCTGCGGCGTAGCGCACCTGGATGTCGGGACTGGCCACCGCATGCAGGTCGCGCGTGTCCGACACCAGCACGTTCTGCCCGCGCAATGTCAGCGTCAGCGGCGCGTCCATGTTCTGCCAGTTGAGCGAACCGTCGACATTGAGGATGCCTTCACCCGAACGCACCAGGCCATCGATGCGCGCACTGCCATCGGGCTGGGCGTTGAGGCGGATATCGCCGTCCTCCAGCACGATCGCCAACGACGGCAGTTCGGTGGTGAACTGCGACAGCCGCGCCTGGCCGCCCAGCTGCGGACGCGCACGCGTACCGGCCAGGGTGATGCGTGCATCGAGCCGGCCCTTGGGTTCGACGATGTCCGGCGAGAACAGTTCCATCCACACCAGCTCGTCGGTGTTGACCGACACCTCGCCGGCGATCGGCGCGAAGTCGTCCCAGCCGGTGGTGATGCGCGCGTCGATGTGGCCACCGCTGTTGAACGCCGTGCTCAGCTCGGCATTGATGCGCCGGGGATCGAAGGTCGCATTGAGGACGAGGTTGTCGTAGCTGAGCATCTCGCGTCGCGCGCGCTCGCTGTTCTTCAGGCCACCACCGGCCGAGCGCAGGTTGAACTGGCCGCGCCAGGCGTTGCCGACCGGGCGCAGCTGGCCCTCGAGCGAGATCTCGCCACGCAGCAGCCATGGCCGGCGCTCCTCGCGCTCGGGCAGGTAGGGCACCAGCAGGGTCAGCGGCAGGCCCTGGCCGCGCAGGTCGAGACCACGCCGTGGCCAGTCGGCACTGGCACACAGCGAACCGCCGCCGCTGGAGGCGAAGCAGCTGTTGCTCAACGCGCCATTGCGGCCGTCCCAGCGGAAGCGCGCGGCCTGCTGCAGCCGCCACGATGCGCCCTTGGCTGGCGCCAACTGGAAGCTGGCCAGTGCGCCTTCCCAGGTCGTACCGCGCTTGTTCGCATTGCCCGACAACTCGAGCGTTCCGATGTCACCGCGCGCCTGCGCCTGCACTTGCAGGGCTTCGACGGCGCCGCGCGCATCCAATGTCAGCGAGGACACCGGCACGCCGACATCGAGACCGCTGGCGCGCACCGCGATCGCGCCGTTGCCGCGCTGCCACGGCAGCCGGCCTTTCGCGCTCAGCGAATCGGCGCGGTAGTCGCCGTACTTGAGGCCGCTGCCGGTGAGGTCGGCGACCACGTCCGGCGCCGTGCGCGGGCCACTGAGCTTGAGCGTCCCGCGCAGCGTGCCGGCGCCGTCGGGCAACAGGTCGCTCAGCACCAGTGGCGAGAACTTCGCGTCGACGTCGAGATTGCTGGCGACCTTGCCCTTGGCATCGATGCGGCTGCCGCCGAGCGACAGCGCGACATCGCCTTCGTAGGCGGTCTCGCCGCCGGTCGTGCCGGCGCCGTGCATGGTGAAGCGGCCTTGTCCCTTGAGCGGGCGGTTGCGCAGGCGGCCGCCGAGATTGGTCGCGTCAACGCCGATCTCGAGTCCGCCGTCGTCGCGCGTCGAGCCTTTCGTCGCCAGCTGGCCGTTGATCGAGCCCTTCCACTCCGGCGCGAAGTAGCCGGGATCGAAGCCGGCAAGGCGGGCATTGATGTCCCAGCCCAGCGCCGGCGCCCAGGCCACGCTGCCACTGCCATCGAGGCTGCCGCTGGGCATCGTCGCCTTGAGCGTCTTGAGCAGCATGCGTTCGTCGTTGCCGCGGCCATCGAACTGCACCAGCGCCTTCTCGCCATCGCGACTGAGTGTCGCGTTGCCGATCGCCGCCCAGGCCTTGAGCGTGCCGGCGAAGCCGAGGTCGGCATCGGCGCCGATCATCGGCGATGCTTCCGCCGCCCCGCCGGATGTCTGCGCCGTGCTCTTCTCGCCGCCCCACTTCAGCTCGCGTGCGTTCACCGCGAAGCGGAAGCTGGCGTTCTCCGGATCCTTGAAATCGGCATGGCCACGCAGCGTCACCGCGCCATCGAACACGCGCAGCGCGAGCGGTTGCACGTCGAGCACCTGGTTCTCCAGGCGCACCTTCGACGGCAGCACGGTGGCGACCAGGTCGCCCTGGCGGAACTCGCCGCGCAGGTTGGCGTTGCCGCCAACGCCGTCGGCGCTGAAGCTGCCGATCAGCAGCTGGTCGTCGTCGCTCTTCTCGGCGGCCGTGACCAGGCCCAGGTCGAGGCCTTCGGCATCGACGACCACGTTCCAGTGCGGATCGTCCTTGCCGTGCAGCACCAGGCTCGCATGCAGAGGTGCGGGAACGTGGCCGGCGATGGCGACGTTCATGCGTGACAGGTCGCCGCGCGCGACCAGGCCGATGCGCGCCGGCGTGCGGCCATCGGCGGCGGCGAGCAGGCCGCTCGCGGTCAGGTTGGTGCGGTAGTCCTCGCGCGGCACGTAGTCGCCGTTGAGGTTGAAGCGGCCGTAACTGCTGTCCAGGTACAGGCGCTCGACATGCAGCTTGCCCTGCTGCGCATCCAGGCCGGTGCGCAGGGTGCGGATGTCGATCAGCTCCTCGCCTTCCTGCGTGACCAGGAAGCGATCGACGCGCACGTCGTCGGCCTGCAGTTCCAGCGGTGGCGCGATCTCCGGCAGCACCTCCGGCCAGCGTGGAAGCTCGAACGGCTCGTCGCTCTTGGGCAGCTCCAGGTGCGCATTGGCGATCTGCAACGCATCCAGGCGCAGGCGCTTGCGGATCAAGGGCCGGATCGCCGGATCCAGGTGCACGCGGTCGGCGGTGAACACGATGCGGTCATAGGTGAAGCGCACGCCGTTCATCGTCAGCGGGCCGGTCAGGGGGCCGTCGACCGAGCGCCACGACAGCGCCGCGTTCTCCGGCAGCCGCGAAACGATCTGCGCCAGCAACAGGTCGCGACCGCCGATCGTGGTCAGCAGCCAGTAGACGAAGGCGGCCAGCGCCAGCGTCAGCACGCCGGCAAGCAGGCTCGCGCGGATCGCCAGCCAGCGCAGGCGTGCGCGGCGGCGCTGGCGCAGCTCGGCGATGCGCTCCTCGTGCGGGTCGGGGGGCGTCTGGTTGCTGCCTTGCGGTGTCTGTTCGCTCATGACCACCTCACCAGTCTGCGCCGATGTTGAGGTAGATCTCGTACTGCGAGTCCGGGTCCTTCAGGCCGTGTGCGATGTCGAACCGCACCGGTCCCACCGGCGACTTCCAGCGCACGCCGAAGCCTACGCCGGTGTGGATGTCCGGCGTGTCGTCGAAGGCATCGCCGGCATCGACGAAGCCGGCCGCGCCCCAGGTGTCGTTGAAGTAATGCTCGAACTCGACCGAGCCGGTCAGCACGTTCTTGGCGCCCAGCGCGTACTTCTTGCCGTCGCTGCCGATGGTCGACGGCCCGACTTCACGGTAGGCATAACCGCGGATGCTGCGGTCGCCACCGGCGAAGAAGCGCAGGCTCGGCGGCATGTCGACCAGCGCGTTGGTGAACGTGCCGCCGGCTTCGCCACGCACGATCAGGCGATTGTTCGCGCCCATGCCGTGGTACCAGCGGGCCACGCCCCAGGTCTGCAGGAAGTTGGCATCGGAACCGACGCCTTCCAGGCCACCGCGCACCTCCAGCGTGATGCCGATCGCCTTGCGCGGGAAGATGCGGTCGTCGGCATCGATGTAATCACCGCGCAGCGACGGATACAGGAACGTGGCGTTGCGGTACTGCACCGGCGTGCTGACGTCGCCATCGTCGTCGGCGACATACGCCCAACGCTCGCGCAGTGCGTGGATCGAGGCAATCGCATTGAGACGTCGGCTGATCTGGCCGCTGCGGCTGGCGACCAGCTCGACCTTGCGCGTGTCGATGTAATCGCTCTGCTCGTCGTAGTACTGGGCACTGAAGGTGTACCAGCCGTCGAGCCAGGCGAAGGCGGGAATGCGGTACTGCACCGTCGCGGTCTTGCGCGTTTCGGTCCAGTCGATCTGGCCCAGTGCCTTGTGGCCGCGATCGTTGACGTAACGGCGCTCCATGCCCAGCCGCACACCGGCACCGCTGTCGGTGCCGTAGCTGACACCGGCGGTGTAGACGGTGCGCTTGGCGGGCGTGAGGGTCACTGCGACCGGCACCTGGTTGTCGACGGCCTTCTCGGGATCTGGCTCGATTTCGATCGAGGAGAAGTAGTCCAGCCGCGCCAGCGATTCGCGGAAGCGATCTAGCTTGCCCTGGTGGTAGTAGCTGCCCTGTTCCCAGTACACCAGCTTGTCGAGCAGGCTGTTGCGGATGATCGTCTGCGGCGTCTGCACGAAGGTGATCGGACCCATGTCGTAGCGGCCGCCGCTGGTCCATACCAGGTCGATGTCAGCGGCATGCTGCGCGCGCGTGACCTCGACCCTGCGCGAGGTGAAGTCGGCATCGAAGTAACCGCGCTCGGCCAGGCGCCGGGTGATCTTGGTCTTGCTGGCCTCGTAAAGCGCGTGGTCGAAGATGTCGCCCGTTTGCGGCCTGAACGCCGCCAGGTCTTCCTTCAGGTATCTGTCTTCGCTGCCCTCGCCGATGATGGCGATGTCGGCGCGGCGCACGCGCACCGGCTCCTCGAGGGCGACAGTGACTATCACCTTGGTGTTGTCGCCGCTGCCTTCGCGCGTGACTTCGATCTTCGGCGAGTAGTAGCCGAACGGCTCCAGCGCCTCGCGCGTCTCGTCATCGGCTTCGCGGACCAGGTAGCCAAGGCGGCGTCCGGACAGGTCCTTGCCGATCGCCTGGACGAGCGACAAGGCGCCACGCACGTTCAGCGTTTCAACCTCGCCCAGGCCCCGGATATCGACAGCCGTGACCTTCGCCGCCTGGGCGTTCCCGGCTGCGGCGATCGTCAACACGGCGGTGGCCAACAGACGGTACTTGGGGCGCATCAATGCAGGATAACCGGGCTTCATCCGTCAGCCAGTGAACAATCCGTGAGCCGGCCGCGGCGCATTGCAGCCGCGGCCTGGGTTGGCATTACATCGACAGGTGCTCGATCGCGGCCACGCTGCCCAGCCGCTCGGAAAGGCGCTTGAGCAGGGCGAGGCGGTTGTTGCGGATGCTCGCATCGTCGACGTTCACCATCACGCCGTCGAAGAACGCATCGACCTGCGGGCGCAGGCGCGCAAGGCGACCGAGCACGGCCACATAATCGCGGCCGTCGAGCAGCGGATCGGTATCGGCCACCGCGCTGTCGACGGCCTCGCCGAGCTCGCGCTCGGCCGGCTCGACGAACAGGGCCGGATCGATCGCGTCGGGAACGACGCCCTCGACCTTGCGCAGGATGTTGCGGATGCGCTTGTTGGCCGCGGCCAGTGCCTCGGCCTCGGGCAGCTTGGCGAACTCGCCGATGGCATTGAGGCGACGGTCGAAGTCCGGCAAGGAGTCGTGCGCGACGTTCTCGACCGCGTCGAACTGCGTGCCGGCCACGCCCCGGTCGGCGTAATAGCCGCGCAGGCGGTCGTAGACGAAGCTGGTGATGTCGTAGCTGCTGATGTCCTTGCCCTGGACCGGCTGCAGCGACAGCGCGCGCTCGACCAGGTCGTGCAGCACCACGTCGTGCCCGCCTTCGAGCAGGGTGCGCGCCAGGCCCAGCGCATTGCGACGCAGTGCGAACGGGTCCTTGTTGCCGGTGGGCTTGAGGCCCGCGGCGAAACCGCCGGCGAGCGTGTCCAGGCGCTCGGCAATGGCGAGCACCTGGCCCAGCGGGCTCGGCGCGATCGCATCGCCGGCGAAGCGCGGCATGTAGGCCTCGTCGAGGGCGTGGGCGACTTCCAGCGGATGGTTTTCGACCGCGGCGTAGTAGCGACCGGCGATGCCCTGCAGTTCCGGGAACTCGCCGACCAGGCGCGACTGCAGGTCGGCCTTGGCCAGCAGCGCGGCCTCGCGCGCCTGCTGCGGGTCGACACCGACCTGCGCGGCCACCATCTCGGCCAGCGTCGCAACGCGGGCGACCTTGTCGGCGATGGAGCCGAGCTTGTCCTGGTACTTGACCGTCTTCAGGCCGTCGTTCATCGCCGACAGGCCCTGCTTCATGTCCTCGACGAAGAAGAACTTGGCATCGGAGAAGCGCGGGCGGATCACGCGCTCGTAGCCCTTGCGCACTTCGCTCTCGTCGCGCGACTCGATGTTGGCGATGCCGATGAAGTGCTCGCTGAGCTTGCCTTCGGCGTCCAGCACCGGGAAGAACTTCTGGTTGGTTTCCATGGTGGCGATCAGCGCTTCCTGCGGCACTGCCAGGAACTGCCGCTCGAAACTGCACGACACCGCCTTGGGCCACTCGGTGAGGCCGTTGACCTCCTCGAGGATGCCGCTGTCGATGCGCGCGCTGCCACCAGCCGCGGTCGCGGCGGCGTTGACCTCCAGCACGATGCGTTCGCGGCGCTCGTCCGGGTCGACCAGCACCTTGGCGCCACGCAGGAACTCGACATAGTCGCCGGGCGTGCTGAACCAGACCGGCTTGTCATGCATGAAGCGATGGCCGCGGCTCATGCGGTCGCTGGTCACGCCGAAGATCTGCGCATCGACCACGTCCTTGCCGTGCAGCACCACCAGCCAGTGCACGGGGCGGGCGAAGCCATAGTCGTGATCGCCCCAGCGCATCGGCTTGGGGATCGGCATGGCCGCGATGGCCTCCCGCAGGATTTCCGGCAACAGCGCGCTGGTGCGCTCACCGGCCTTGACGGCGCGGTGGACGAAGCGCTCGCCCTTGCCGTCGCTGGTCTTCTCCAGCGCGGTCCAGTCGATGCCGGCCTTGGCGGCGAAGCCCTGCAGGGCCTTGGTCGGCTGGCCGTCGGCGTCGAGGGCGATGTTGAGGTACGGGCCGAGCACCTCGGACTTCTGTTCCGGCTGTTCGTCGGCGACGCCGGGCAGCAGCACGGCCAGGCGGCGCGGCGTGTACAGCGGCTTGGATTCGCCACGGGCGAAGGCGACGCCGCGCTTGCGCAGGCCATCGATCACGCCATCGAAGAAGGCCTGGGCGAGGCCGGGCAGCGCCTTGACGGGAAGTTCTTCGGTACCCAGTTCGATCAGCAGCGGTTTCATGTCGTCACGTTTCTCGTTCTTCTTACGCAGGCTGCTGCGTCTTCTTCAGCACCGGGAAGCCGAGCTTCTCGCGCTGCGCGTAATACGCTTCGGCCACGCCCTGGGCAATGCGGCGCACGCGCAGGATGTAGCGCTGGCGCTCGGTCACGCTGATCGCGCGGCGCGCATCGAGCAGGTTGAAGCTGTGGCTGGCCTTGCAGACCTGGTCGTAGGCCGGCAGCGGCAGGCCCAGCTCGATCAGCTTCTGCGCTTCGGCTTCGCAGGCGTCGAAACGATGGAACAGTTCGGCGACGTCGGCGTGTTCGAAGTTGTAGGCGCTCTGCTCGACTTCGTTCTGGTGGTAGACGTCGCCGTAAGTAACGGGCGTTCCGTCCGGACCGTGCGTCCAGACCAGATCAAAGACGTTGTCGACGTTCTGCAGGTACATGCACAGGCGTTCGAGACCGTAGGTGATCTCGCCCAGCACCGGACGGCATTCCATGCCGCCGGCCTGCTGGAAATACGTGAACTGCGTCACTTCCATGCCGTTGAGCCAGACTTCCCAGCCCAGGCCCCAGGCGCCGAGGGTCGGCGATTCCCAGTTGTCCTCGACCAGGCGCAGGTCATGCACCAGCGGGTCCACACCGAGCGCCTTGAGCGAGTCGAAGTACAGCTCGACGATGTTGTCGGGGCTGGGCTTCATCGCCACCTGGTACTGGTAGTAGCGCTGCAGGCGGTTGGGGTTCTCGCCGTAGCGGCCGTCGGTGGGGCGGCGGCAGGGCTGCACGTAGGCCGCATTCCACGGCTCCGGGCCGAGCGAACGCAGGAACGTGGCCGGGTGGAACGTGCCTGCGCCGACCTCCAGGTCGAGCGGCTGGATCAGCACGCAGCCCTGGTCCGCCCAGAAGGCGTTCAGTCGCTGGATCAGTTCCTGGAAGGTAGGTGCGGCCATGGTTCCCGATTGACGTGCTGCAAAGCGCGCTAGTATAGCCGCGGGCCTTGATGCCGCTGGATTTTTTGCCCTTCCTGCCTGCGCCCAGTCGCTAGTCGCAGGGAGTCGTTCCACCCTTGCCTGTGTTGTCTGCACCGTGACCCATCGCCACAAGCGACCCTTTTTGATCGTCGAAACCGGCCAGCCCGTTGCCTCGATGCGCCGTCATCGTGGCTTTCCCCATTGGATACGCGTCGCCGCCGGCCTGGAGGCCGACGAGGCGGTGGTGGTCAATGTCGAAGGCGGCCAGGCGCTGCCGGGGCGCGAAGGTTTCGCCGGCACGATCATTACCGGCTCGGCGGCGATGGTCACCGAGCGCCGCGACTGGAGCGAGCGCAGCGCGCAGTGGTTGCGCGACGCCGCGCAGGCGGGCATGCCGCTGTTCGGCATCTGCTACGGCCACCAGTTGCTGGCGCATGCGCTCGGCGGCGAGGTCGGCGACAACCCGGCCGGACGCGAGATGGGCACGATTGGACTCGAGTTGCACCCGCACGCCGAGCACGACCCGCTGTTCACCGGCCTGCCGGCGCAGTTCGCCGCGCAGGCCACGCACCTGCAGACCGTGCTGCGCGCGCCCGAGGGCGCGACCGTGCTGGCCCGCTCGCAGCAGGACGATTGCCATGCATTCCGCTGGGGCGAGCGCACCTGGGGCGTGCAGTTCCATCCCGAATTCAGCGCCACGCACATGCGCGGCTACGTGCAGGCGAGGCAGGACGCGCTGCAGCGCGAAGGCCGTTGTGCAAAAACGATGGCACGCGATGTCAGCGCGACGCCGCATGCGCGGCGCGTGCTGCGCCGGTTCGTCCGCCACGCGCGCAACCTGCACGATCATTGAGCCGCGGTCGACGACCGCGGCACCGATACATAACGACTTCTAGATTGGAAAGAGAGCGATGACGCAGATTCGCAAAGTGCCGGTGCGCCAGGGCCTGGCCTGGTTCGTTCAGGCAATCAACGTCGGCCGGCGCAGTCCGCGGGCGATCTTCGGCGCGGCCCTGTTGTTCATCTGCACGCTGTACGGCGTCGGCCTGATCCTGGTGGTGCCGGTGGCGATGCTGGCCCGTTCCGGGCAGCCGGACCTGGGCCAGATCATTCCCGCGATCGCGGCGGTGTTCGTCGGCATGGTGTTCCTGCTGCCGATCCTGCTCGGCGGGATGATGCATGTCGTGCGTGAGGCCGAAGCCGGGCGACCGGTGCGTGCGCGCGACCTGTTTGCGCCGATCCGGCAGAAGAAGGCCGGCGCGCTGGCGCTGATGGGCCTGATCCAGATCGTGCTGGCGATCGTCGGCGGTGCCCTGGTCGGCGTGCTCGCCGGCAGCGACTACTGGACCAACTACATGGCCGCCGTCCGCGGCGCGATGAGCGGCTCGGTTCCGGTCATGCCGCAGCCCGATCACCCGGGCCTGCTGATGGCCGCGCAGCTGCTGTTCAACTACTTCAGCTACGCGATCATGCTGTTCTCGGTGCCGCTGATCCTGTTCGCCGGCGCCAACCTCTCGGCGGCGGTCAAGGACAGCCTGCGCGCTTCGATCTCCAATGTTGGCGCCAACGCCCTGGCCGCGCTGTTGTTCATCCTGAGCGTTGCGCTGAGCGCACTGGTGATGCTGCTGGTATCGGCGATGCTGTCGCTGATCGGCGGCCTGTTCGGCGCGGTGCTGGTGCTGATGGTGTACATCGCCTACGGCGCCGCGGTGCTGGTGGTGCTGGTCGCCGGCAGCTACTACGCATGGCGTGACACGTTCGGCGACGAGACTGCCGTTGCGGTGCCGCCGAGCCTGGACAGCATCGAAGTCTGAGTTCGATCACGGCCTTCCAGGCGCTGGCAAAAGAAAAGCCCCGCGTAAGCGGGGCTTTTTCTTGCACGTCCGGTGGCGAGGTTACGGCGTGGCGTCGCTCTCCGCCTTCTGCGGCACAAGCCAGCGCGCGGCGATGATCCCGACCTCGTACAGCAGGCACATCGGGATCGCCAGCATCAGCTGCGAGACCACGTCGGGCGGGGTGATGATCGCGGCGATCACGAACACGCCGACCACCGCGTAACCGCGCGAATCCCTCAGCTGCTGCGGCGTGACCCAGCCCAGCAGCACCAGGATCACCAGCGCCACCGGCAGCTCGAAGCTGGCACCGAAGGCGAGGAAGATCACCAGGACGAAATCGAGGTACTTGCCGATGTCGGGCATCATCGCCACGACATCCGGGGTGAACCTGGCCAGGAAGCCGAACACCGACGGCAGCACCAGGAAGAAGGCGAACGCGCAGCCGATGTAGAACAGCGCCACCGCCGACACCAGCAGCGGCACGGCCAGGCGCTTCTCGCGGTGGTACAGGCCCGGAGCGACGAAGGCCCAGGCCTGGTAGAGCAGCCACGGCACCGATATCAAAAGCGCGGCGAAGAAGGCCAGCTTGATCGGCACGAAGAAACCGCCGGCCGGGTCGTTGGCGACCAGTTGCCCGGTTGCCGGCAGGTTCGCCAGCAGCGGCGCCGCCAGCAGGCCGTAGATCTGCGCCGAGAACGGCATCAGCACCAGGAATACCGCGAGCAGGCCGACCACCGCCCGCAGCAGGCGCGCGCGCAGCTCGATCAGGTGGTCGATCAGGCGCGGTTCGGCGCCGGCGTCACTGTCGTGATCCGTGCCGGCAGAGGCGTGCGAAGGGTCGCGATTCATCGGCGCTCGACCGCGTCGTCCGCGGTCGGTGAGGGGTCATGCGGCTCGGGGCCGGGATGGGGCTCGGTCGTCCACGGATCGGCGGACGGCGGCGTGCTGTCTGTGCTGCTGTCCGCGGCCGGGCCGCTTTCGCCAGCTGGCGCACGCAACTCCGCGTCGATATCGTCGACGCCCCGGCGCAGGGCATCGCCCTCGCGCTGGATGCGGTTGCGGGCCTCGTCCAGGCCGGACTTGAGCTCGTCGTGGGCGTCGCGCAGCGTCTGCTCGGTATCACGCAGGTTGCGCTTGAGCTCCTCGGCGGCCAGCTCGTGCTCGAGTTCGGACTTCACCGAGTACCACTGCGCGCGAGCGCGCCGCACCCACAGTCCGGCGAAGCGCGCTGCCTTGGGCAGGCGCTCCGGCCCCAGCACGAGCAGGGCGACGATCGCGATGACGAACAGCTCGGAAAAGCCGATATCGAACATGGCCGGCTACCGACGCAGGTCAAGGCACGCCGCGTCAGCGCGGCGTGCGGTCGTCTTGCTTGTTGGCCGTGTCGCTGGACTGCTGCCCGGCGTCGCGCGAATCATCGCGCAGCTGCGCGGCAGGCTTGTCGTCCTCGTCGTGCATGCCCTTCTTGAAGCCCTTCACGGCCTCGCCAAGGTCCTTGCCGACGTTGCCCAGGCGCTTGGTGCCGAACACCAGCACCACGATCACCAGCACGATCAGCCAGTGCCAAAGACTCAAACCGCCCATGAGTATGTCCGCAGGAAATGGATGCTCAGGATACCCCAGCGCCGTAGTCGACGTTGTTACCGGGGTGTGCGAAGTACCGCCAGAACAGCTCGACCGGTGCCCGGCGACCCGTTCAGGGCAGCGGTTCGGCCTTGACCGGGCTTTCGACGGTCTCGAACTGGCTCGGCTTGGCCTGCGCAGGGCCGGACTGCGGTGCCTGGATCGGCGCAGTCGTGGCCGCCGGGGCCGGTGCCGTCGACGTGGCCGGGCGCGCTGCCGGTGCTGGCGACGCGGTGCCGCGGGCGCGCGCGTCGGCGCTGGCGTTGCTGCGTGCGGTGCGCGCGATCGAACTGGCTTCCTCGAGGCGATCGCGGAAGTCGACGATGGCCGAAGACGGCTGGCCGTGGGCACGGCCCTCGAAGATCATGCGCGGCGTGGTGTCGTTGCCGTAGACCGCTTCGTTGGCGGCGTCGTCGATCGACAGCACGGCGCCGTCGAGGGCGATGCCGGCGAACAGGCCGCGGGCGCGCGACCACGACCAGATCTCGGCCTTGAGCTGGCCATCGGTGGCGGTGGAGGCATTGCGGCCGACCGGGCCGGCGGCGACACCGGCATCGGCGCCGAGGGTGACCTTGCCGTTGACGATCGAATCCAGGCCGCGATCGCTGCGGAACACCAGCACGATATCGGCCGACTGCACGCCGGCCTGGAAGCCGATGCTGCCGCCGGTGAGCTTGACGAAGCTGGGGTTGGACCAGGTGCCGTCGGGGTTCTTCACCGACAGCAGGCCGTGGCCGCGACGGCCGCCCAGGACCAGGCCGATCTTGAGCGAATCAGGCACGACGACAATGCCGCGTGCTTCGTCGAGCAGCTTGTCGGGAATGCCGGACTCGGGAATCTGCTGGATCTGCGTGAGCACGCGGACCGCGTCGACGGCACGCTGGTCCTCGGTCGGGCCCGCCACCGCGGTCACGGCAAGGCTGAGGCTGAGCATCAGGACGGCGAGGCGCGGCAAGCGGCGTGACGGCAGACGGGGGGACATGGCGGACTCGAGGGGATGTGGACTCGACCGCCAACAGGGCAGTCGCTTCAGGCTAGTTATATGGCGATGAATCCTCACCGAATCGGCGCGAAAGTAAAAGCACGCAAACGCCTCTGCGTCGCATAAGCTGAAAGATCCCACGGCAGATCGGCGATGGTTTCGATGCCGGGGGTCCCGCCCCGACAGCGTGCACTGACAGCGTGCCCCGACAACGTGGGCAACCTCGCGGCCAGCTGTCATCCTATGCGGATGCAAGCCCCCGCCAGCATCGCCGTCGGCGACGACGCGCCTCCCGCATCCACCCCTGACACGGCACTAGTGCTGGTCAACTTGGGCACGCCCGACACCGCGACTCCCGCTGCGGTGCGCCGTTACCTGGCCGAATTTCTTTCCGACCGCCGCGTTGTCGCCCTTCCGCGAGCGCTGTGGCTGCCCCTGCTGCACCTGGTGATCCTGCCGCTGCGCTGCAAGCCGGTGGCCAGGAAGTACGCCAGCATCTGGGTGCCCGGCGACGATGGCGGCTCGCCGCTGGCGGTGTATACGCGCCGCCTGGCAAGGGTCGTGCAGGAAGAACTGCCGCGCCTGCGCGTGATCGATGCCATGCGCTATGGCACGCCGTCACTGGCCGCGCGCCTGCGCCAGCTGCGCAGCGAGGGCGTGCGCCGCGTGATCGTGCTGCCGCTGTATCCCCAGTATTCGACCACCACCACCGCGTCGGTGGCCGACGTGCTGGCCGCCGCAGGCGAAGGCCTGCAGACGCAGATGGTCGACGACTACCACCTCGACCCGGGCTGGGTCGATACGGTGGCCGCTTCGATCCGCGACCACCGCGCTGCGCACGGCAGCGGCGCGCACCTGCTGTTCTCGTTCCACGGGCTGCCGCAGCGCCTGGTCGATGCCGGCGACCCGTACGCCAGCCAGTGCCAGGCCAGTGCGCGCGCGGTCGCGCAGCGCCTGGGCCTGGCCGACGACGCGTGGACGCTGAGCTACCAGTCGCGCTTCGGCCGCGATCGCTGGCTCGAACCGAGCACGCAGGGCACGCTGCGCGCGCTGGCCGCACGCGGCGTGCGCAACCTCGACGTGGTCGCGCCCGGTTTTCCGGTCGACTGCATCGAAACGCTGGAGGAAGTGGCGATGATGCTGGCCGAGGACTTCGCCGCGCAGTTCGCCGATGGCAGCGGCGCGTTGCGCTACATCCCGTGCCTCAATGACCGTCGCGACCATGCCCGCGCGCTGGCCGCCATCGCAAGCAAGCGCCTCGAGGCCTGGCACTGATGCCCGTACACCCCATGCAGGACTTCGTACTCGACACCCCGCTGGGTCGCATCACCGGCCTGCGTGGCGGCAAGCCGGGCGCGCCGCGCGTGCTGGCCCTGCACGGCTGGCTCGACAACGCCGCCAGCTTCCTGCCGCTGGCCGAGCACCTGCATGGCATCGACCTGGTCGCCGTGGATCTTCCCGGTCATGGCGCCAGCGCGCACCTGCCGCCGGGTGCGGACTATTCGTTCGCCGCGGCGGTCAACGCCGTGCTCGATGTCGCCGATGCGCTGGGCTGGGACCGCTTCGCGCTGCTTGGGCATTCGATGGGCGCCGGCATTTCGAGTCTGGTCGCCGCGGCCTGCCCGCAGCGGGTGGAGCGACTGGTCGCGATCGAGGCACTGGGTGCGCTGGCCGAAGTGCCCGAGCGCACCGTCTCGCGCCTGCGCGATGCGGTCGCGGCGATGCGCGCGCTGCCAGGCAAGTCGTTGCGCGTGTTCCCCGATCCGATGGTCGCGGTGCGCGCGCGCATGGCCGCCGGTGCCCAGGTCGGCAGCCGGCTGAGCGAATCGGCGTCGAAGATGCTGGTCGAGCGTGGCGTGGTTCCGGTCGAGGGCGGTTTCGTCTGGTCCAGCGATCCGCGCCTGACGCTGCCGTCGATGCAGCGCCTGACCGAGCAGCAGGTTCGCGACCTGGTGTCCGGCATCGAATGCCCGACGCGCGTCATATTCGCCAGTCCGGCGCAGCCCTACCTGCCCGACGAACTGCGTCGCGAGCGCGCCGGCTTGCTGCCGCGCGGCGAACTGATCGTGCTCGAAGGCGGGCACCACCTGCACATGGAGGATCCGGAGATGGTGGCGACGGCGATCGGAGATTTCCTGACGGTGCCGCGCGAAGGCTGAGCCGAGGGCCTGGATCCCGGCGTTCGCCGGGATGACTCAAATCTACGTCGCCGCCTTCCCGCACAACGCCCGCAGCGTCGCCTTCAACTGCCGTCCTTCGCCGTGGAAATACTCGCGCTCATCGCGCCAGTGCGGGCAGCGCGCTTCCACCTCGCGCCAGAACGCGCGCGAATGATCGGCGTGGATCAGGTGGCACAGCTCGTGCACGACCACGTACTCGAACGCGCTCGGCCGGGCCAGCACCAAAGACAGGTCCAGCGCCATCGAGCCATCGGGCGCCAGCGAACCCCACTGCGACGACATCAACTTGAACGTCACCCGCCGCGGTGCCCGCGGCAGCGATGGCAGGTAGCGCGGCAGCCAGCGGCCGACGTCGGCGCGTGCCTGCGCCTCATAGAAATCACGGGCGGCGCGGCGGATTGCCAGATCGCCGGCTCGCGCCGGCAAGGTGAACACCAGCGAATCGTCGAGCGCTTCGAGCCGGCTGAATCGCCCGGGCTGCCACTGCAGCGGCAGCATCGCGCCGCGCAACGGCAGCTGCGCGGTGATGTCGCGCTCGAGTACCGGCACGCCATCGATGCCGTAGCGGTCCAGTTGCGTCGCCAGCCATTGCCGATGCTCGGCGACGAATCGATCGGCGGCGGCGATGCTGCAGCGCGTCGGCATGGTCAGGCGCGCGCCACGCTCGTCGACCGACAGCTTCAGTCGGCGCGAGCGCGGATCACGCACACGCTGCAGGACTATCGTGCGGCCCTCATCCAGTTCGACCTCGAGCGCTTCGCGCTCGATCGTGCGTGGCTTCGGCGCGATCAGGCGACCGAACATTCGAAACTGGGAAGGCATGGCGGACGGCTCGGTGGGGTACGAACGCGGTTGCGTCCGATCATACGTGCTCGCGGCCGTCGCAGGTTTCGAAGCAGTGACGACCGCGCGCCGGCGCCATCACAGCTCGGCGCGGGACAACTTGAGCGCGCCTTCGAGGACCGTGAACAGGCGCTTGAACTCGCCGGCCATCAGCACGAAGCGGGCATCGAGTTCGGCGCGCAGGTCCTCGCGCTCGGTCGACTCCAGTTCGTCGACGGCGCCGTCGAGCAACTTGAACTTGCGCACCACCAGGTCCTCGCCGAGCACGAACGAAACATGGTCGTCGAGCGTCAGCGCCAGGCGCGTGACCTGCTTGCCCGACTCCAGGTGCTTGGTGATCTCCTCGCTCTGCAGTTCCATGCGCTGCACCTTGACCACGGCGCCCTGGTCGATCGGATCGCGCAGTTCGCATTCGTCGCCCAGCGACAGGCCTTCGGGCATCTCCTCGCCGGCGACCCAGCCGGTCAGCACCGTGCGCGGCGCGATCTCGGCGTTCAGCGGCAAGGCCGGGAAACTGCCCAGCGCGCGGCGGATTTCGCTGACCACGTTCTCGCCGCTCTTGCGGCTGGAGGTGTCGACGGCGACCACGCCGTGGCCGAGGTCGATCAGCGCGTCGGTGCGACTGGGCTTGACGAAGGCGCGCGGCAGCAGGTCGGTGATCAGCTCGTCCTTGATGCGCTTGCGGGTGCGTCCGCCGGGCTTGCGGCCTTCCTTCTGTTCGATCTCGGCCAGCTTCTTGGCCAGCATGTCGTTGACGACCGAGCCGGGCAGGATCTTGTCCTCGCCGCCGACCGCCAGCCAGGTGGCATCGCCGCGGGTGTGCGAGAGCTCGTCGTCGCCGCGGCCGAACGGGGAGATGAAGCCGCGGCTGGACAGTTCCAGCGGGCCGACCGGCTTGAGCAGGCATTCGCCCAGGCCGGTGTTGAGTTCATCGAGTTTGGTGGTGGTGGGGAAGCGGAACAGCGTCAGGTTGCGGAAGAACATCGAGAATCCTGAAAAGGGAGATCAAGCTGTCACTCCCGCGAACGCGGGAATGACGAAGATTCGAGGGAATGGCGCAGGCTGGGCAATGACGGTAACAGGTTGCAGACGCATCAGGCCGGCGTGTCTTCGCCTTGCGGTTCACCCGCCAGCCATGCACGCGCATCGGGCAGCGGCGCGTCACCGCGGCGGCCGAGCGAAAGGAAGTCGAACAGGTTCGGATCCGCCAGCTGCGCCGGGCGCAGGTTGCCCAGCGCCCGGGCGATGGTTTCGATGCGCCCGGGCGTCTCGCGCTCCCACGCGTCCATCATCTTCTTGACCTGCTTGCGCTGCAGGTTTTCCTGCGAGCCGCACAGGTTGCAGGGAATGATCGGGAACTGCCGGGCCTGTGCGTAGGCTTCGATGTCGTCCTCGCGCACGTAGGCCAGCGGGCGGATGACCACGTGCTGGCCATCGTCCGACAACAGCTTGGGCGGCATGCCGGCGAGCTTGGCGTGGAAGAACAGGTTCAGGAAGAACGTCGACACCAGGTCGTCGCGATGGTGGCCCAGGGCGATCTTGGTGAAGCCGTGCTCGGCGGCGTGGGCGTACAGCGCCCCGCGGCGCAGGCGCGAGCATAGCGAACACATCGTCTTGCCTTCCGGCACCACGCGCGTGACCACCGAGTAGGTGTCCTGCTCGAGGATCCGGTACGGCACGCCGATCGACTCCAGGTACGTCGGCAGCACGTGTTCAGGGAAGTCGGGCTGCTTCTGGTCGAGGTTGACCGCGACCAGCTCGAACTTCACCGGCGCCTTCGCCTGCAGCTGCAGCAGGATGTCGAGCATCGTGTAGCTGTCCTTGCCGCCGGACAGGCACACCATGACCTTGTCGCCGTCCTCGATCATGCCGAAATCGGCGATCGCGCGACCGACCTGGTGGCGCAGGCGCTTGGCCAGCTTGTTGTTCTCGTGCGCGCGGCGCTGGACGGCGCGCACGTGGGGTGCAGGTTCGGGAAGGGGCAGGACGGTGCTCATCGGACGCCCATTCTACCGGGCGTCCAACAGGCACGGCTTATGCCGGCAGGGTTATGCCGGGAGCGCGCGGTGTCGCCTGCAACGCCGGCGCGTTAAGCTTCGCGGATGATCGAAAGCGACGATCCCGCCGTCCTCGCACGCCAGCTCGCCGAGCTGCGTCTGGAGCACCGCGACCTGGACGTGGCGATCGAGCGCCTGGTGCGCGAACCCGATGCCGACGAGTTGACGGTCAAGCGGCTGAAAAAGCGCAAGTTGTGGCTCAAGGACTGCATCTCGCGGCTGGAAAGCGCGTTGATCCCCGACGAACCGGCCTGAGCGGAAGGGGCTTCAGCCCCGATCGGCCTGGTCCAGGCGCTGCAGCAGTGACGCCGATTCGCGCACCAGCGGGTGCGCCGGCGAATAGAACGTCCGCAGCATCCTGTCGCAGCTGATTGCCTCGCCGCGGGCCTGGCCCACATCGCGCTGGCGCAATGTCAGCTGCGCACGCAGGCAATCACCTTCGCCGCGCAACGGATGGGCGGCGGGCAGCTCTTCGTCGGCGCGTGAGTCGTAGATCGCCAGCAGGGTGGCGGCGTCGTCGAGCCTGTCCAGCGCCAGCGCGGCGCGAACCCAGCGCAGTACGCGCGGCACGACGCGATCGCCGGGCTGGTCGAAGAGGCGGGCGCGATCGCGCATGGCCGCCTGCAGGCGCGTCAGCGCGATGGCGCGATCGCCGCTCATGGCCTCGGCCCACGCCAGGTTGGCCTGCGCGCGCAGCGGCAGCGGGTGATCGGGCTTGAGCGCCCCCGACCAGCTGTCCAGCAAGGATTGCAGCAGCGCGCGGGCTTCGTGCCATTGGCCGCGACGCAGGCGGCTCTCGGTGCGCCAGATGTTGGGCATCTGCGCCTCGACCTGGCCGACGCCCTGGGTCTGCTCGAAGATGCGCCGTGCATTGAGCAGGAGTGGCTCGGCGGCGTCGTAATCGCCGGTTTCCACCAGCACGCTGCCGAGCGAGTTGTACGCCCACGCCGTCCAGGTGGTGGTTTCGCCGGCGCTGCGGTACAGCGCGAGCAGGTTCTCGAAATGTTTGCGCGCCTGCCCGTATTCGCCAAGGCCGCGCGCGCACAGGCCCAGCGACCAGTACAGCTCGCCCTGCGCCTTGGCATCGTCCTTGAGCGCCTGTGATGCCAGCAGTGGCTGCAGGATCGCCTGCGCCTGCCGGTAGCGGCCCTGCTCGGTGCGCAGCTGGCCCATCTTCAGGCTCGCGAACGGACGTTGCGCTGGCGCTTCCTCGCTCAAGCGAAGTGCCGAAGCGCAGGCTTCCTCCGCTGCTGCCAGATCGTTGGCGATGCGCTGCACGTCGCACAGCCCGGTCTCGACCCGGATCAGTGCCGGCAGCTGGTCGGCACCCAGGCCCCGGTAAAGCGCGCGGGCCTGGCGGTAATGACCGATCGCCAGCGCGTGCCGGTCCTGGCCGAAGAAGACATTGGCGACCAGCGCATGGACGGTCGCCGCCGCCGCCGGATCGTCGGCGAAACGCTGGTCGACCTGCGCCGCGGCGCGATCGACGGCGTCGCGAACGCTGACCTGGTTGCCGCCCGTGGGTTTGCCGGAGTCACCCTTCCCGGAATACGGATCAGCCTGTGCCAGCACGTCGCTGGTGACGAAGTCGAGCACCGCCTGTCGTTGCCGGGCGTTTTCCTCGGCGAGCAGGCGCGCGCGATCGGCGCGCACCGACATCGCCGTGGTCGCGACCAGGCCCACCAGCAGCGCGGCGGTGACCGCCGCCCACATGCGCAGGCGAGTGCGCTCGCTGGCCCGGCGACGCGCGCGGCGCTCGTCTTCATCGCGCCTGCGAAGTTCCTGGTCGCGCTCGTCATGGCGCTGGTCGAGCGTGCGCAGGCGCGTGGCGAGCATGCGCGGATCGAGCACGCGCTGCCTGGGATCCAGCGCCGCGGCCTGGGCGATGTCCTCGCACAGCAGCGGATCGTCGAGCGCGGCCTCCCAGCCCGGTGCCAGCGAACGGCGCAGGTCGCCGACCAGCAGCTGGTACAGCAGCACGCCCAATGCATAGACGTCGCTGCTCTGGGTCGGCATTTCGCCGGCGATCACTTCCGGCGCGATGTAGAGCAGGCTGCCGGCTTGCGCGGACGACAGCGAATGGGTGCCGTCGACGAGGCTGTAGGTCAGGCCGAGTTCGGCGAGCTGCGGCGCCAGTGCGGCTTCGCCGGCGCCGAGGTCGGCGAGGACGATGCGCCAACCGCCCGGTGCCTGGTCGTCGGCGACCGGATAGAGATTCTCCGGCTTGAGGTCCTTGTGCAGGATGCCGATCTCGTGGAGCGCGGCCACCGCTTCGCACAGTTGCACGCACAGCGACAGCCGCTGCTGGAACGACAGTGCGCCCAGCCCGCCCTGCGCCTGCGCCCAGTCGCGCAGGTGGCCGTGCGGGTAGTACGGCATCTCCAGGAAGAACGGCGGCTGCGCGAGGTTCCAGCCCAGCACCGGCGCCACGGCCGGCAGGTCGGCGCGCACCGCCTGGATGTAGCGTGCCAGCGCGATCTCGCGCTTGAGGCTGCGCAGACCGCTCTCGCTGGTCGCCAGTTTGATCGCGCGGGTATCGCCGCTGTCGGAGCGGGCCAGGCAGATGACGCCGGCACTGCCTTCGCCCAGTCGTTGCACCAGGCGCCAGCCCGGACGGTGCGGCAGACGGTCGCCATCGCGCAGGCGCTCGGCTTCGTGCGGGTGGGCGTGCACCTTCTCCACGGCGACCGCCTCGAACCGAACCGCCGCCGCCAGCCGGTAGCCGTAGCCATGGACGACGCGGATCGCCGTGCCGTCCTCGCCCAGGGCCTGGCGCAGTCGGCCGATCGCCTTGACCAGCGAGTTCTCCGACACCACGCGCCCCGGCCAGCCGGACTCGAGCAGTTCGTCCTTGGTCACCACCTCGCCGGCGTGGCGAAGCAGCGCCAGCAGCACGTCGTAGCTGCTGCGGTCGAGCTCGACCTCGGCCGCGCCGGCCCGGACCGCGGCAATGCGCTCGTCGAGCACGACTTCGCCGTACCGCCAGATGCCTGGCGATGGCGACATGTTCAGTGATGACGGCGACTCGGCCACGGCCCCCTCCGTCGCGGAAGCTGCACTTTGGCAAGTGGCCGCGCGGCCGGCAAGGGGCGGGCCGGCCCGGCGGCACGCACGATCACAAATCGGCGCCGGCGATTCACAAGCTTTCAGAACTCTTCAGGACCGGGCAAGGATTCGCGTCGCCCGGCCCCGGCACGATGCCGGACCAATCGCCGCGGGCCACCGTCCGCGTCGGCATCGATCGAGCATCGGCCTCGGGGGGACGCCATGCAAACCGGATCCAGGCGAAGCCGCGGGCAGGCACACTTCGGCGACCACGCCGCCGCGCTGCGCTGGCAGGAGGCCATCCAGACCGCCCAGCACGACCTCGCCGACGACCTTGCCCTGCTGATCGGTGGCGACGGCCTGGATCGCGACAGCTACCTGCGCTGGCTGGCGGCCGAGAACGCGCTGTGCAGGACCGGCGCCTTCGTCCTGGAATCGATGGCGCCGGCCCTGTCCACACCGGCCCTTCGGCAATGGGCCGGCGAACGCACCCAGAAGATGCGCGACTGGGAACGGATGGCCGCGGCGGACGTGCGCCGCACCGACGGCATCGTCGCCATCGCGCCGGTGGCGGCCGAGCCCTGGCGCGATTTCGTCGAGCGCCACCGTCGCCAGCGTCCTTATCGCGTGCTTGGTGCGATCGCGCTGCATGAAGCCGTCACCGGCGGCATGGCCCGCCAGGCTTTGGTGGCCGTGCTCGAACGCTCGTTCCTGCCGGTGCGTGGCTGCACCTACCTGCTGCACCGCCTGCTGGCCGCCGACGACGGCTGCGACTGGCGCTGGCTGTGGCAACAGGCGGACGAAGGCGCGCAGCGGCGCGCGCTGTGCGACGGCGCCTGGCATGCGGCGACGTTGTATCGCCGCATCGTCCAGGCTGCCCTGCAGGGTCCGCAGGGGCTCTGACCGCCCAGGCTCAGGCTGGCGGGGTGATTTCCGCGACCGGTTCGGCCTTGGCCGTTTCCGGGCTGATCTTCTCGATGGTGTGGCGCAGTTCGCGGCCGAGGATGACCTTGGCGTCCTTGGCCCACGCATCCAGTCGCGCATCGAAGGCCAGCTTGCCGTTCTCGTCCGGCCACACCAGCTTCATTTCGCGCAGCTTCTGGATGAAGCCGCGGAACAGGGTCTTGTCGAAGAACTCCGGCGCCGCCGGTGCGTACAACAGCGACAAGCGCTGCGCCGCCAGCTGGCACATGCTTTCAAGCTGGGAGGCGGTGAGCGTGCCCGCACCATTCTTCACCAGCACCGAAATGGCGATGTAGTAGCGCTCGAAGGCCTGTTGCAGCGAGTGGCCGATCGCGCGCAGGCGGAACACCTCGTCGGTCTGGCCGGCATTGCGGGCGAGAATGCCGCCTTCTTCCTCGTTGATGCGTTCGAGCAGGCCTTCGCGGATGAACACCTCGATGGTGTCGGACAGGCGTTGCGAGAATTCGTCCTCGCTCCACGGCAGGAACAGCTCGGCCTGCAGGAAGGGATACACATTTCGGCCCAGGCGCAGCACGCCGGCCTGGCTCATGCGGCGGTTGTTCTGGAAGCAGCAGGCGATCCACGACGCCGCGGTGAACAGGTGCAGCACGTTGTTGCGGAAGTAGCTCAGCAGCACCGCGTTGTCGCCGCTGACACCCAGCACGTCGCCGAGCGGATGCGCGGTACGACTGAGGACATTGATCTCCTCGCCGTGGGCGACGATTTCCTGCGGCGAATGCGGCGTGACGGTGACGCGGTCGGAATACGGCAGCGTAGCCAGCAGCGTCTTGCTCAGCGTGATCTGCGCGAGCAGGTCGGCTTCGCCCATCGCGTGCTTGGGCGTCGACAGCAGCGCCAGCGCGAGCAGGTTGATCGGATTGACGTCGGCGGCGCGGTTGACGTTGACCTGGATCTGGTCGGCCAGCGCGTCGACGGCGCCGGACAGCCATGCCGGCTTCTCGTCCTCGCCGACCGGCTTGCCGTCCCAGTCGGGTGCGTGCTCGGCGAGCACGTCATTGAGGCGGATGGGCTCACCGAAGTTCACCACCACCTGGCCGTAGTTGCTGCGCAGCACCTTCGGGATGCCCCACAGCAGCGCCCAGATCGATTCCTTTTCCTTCGGCTTGCCCGACAGTTCGTCGAGGTAGCTGGTGCCTTCCATCAGCTTCTCGTAGCCGATGTACACCGGCTGGAACAGCACCGGGCGCGTGGGCTGGCGCAGGAACGCGCGCAGCGTCATCGCCACCATGCCGCCCTTGGGCTGCAGCAGCCGGCCGGTGCGCGAGCGACCACCTTCGACGAAGTACTCGATCGAATAGCCACCCGACACCAGCTGCGCCACGTACTCGCCAAGCACCGCCGAGTACAGCGCGCTGCCACGGATGCTGCGGCGGATGAAGAACGCGCCGCCCTTGCGCAGCAGCGTGCCGACCACCGGCAGGTTGAGGTTGATGCCGGCCACGATGTGCGGCGGCACGATGCCGCGCGTGTACAGCAGGTAGCTCAGAAGCAGGTAGTCCATGTGGCTGCGGTGGCAGGGCACGTAGACCACTTCATGGCCGGGCGCATCGTCCTTGAGCTGGTCGAGGTGGTGCACCAGCACGCCGCGGTAGATGCGGTTCCACACCGGCGCCAGCAGGAAGCTGACCGAGCGCACGACCGGGTGCGAGTAGTCAGCGGCGATCTCGTAGGCGTAGGTGTGCGCCTTCTTCCAGGCGTCGGCGAGCTTGGAGTTGTCGCGGCGCGCCTGGTCGGCGATGGCCTCGCGCACCGTGGTCGAGGTCAGCACCTGGTCGACCAGCAGGCGCCGGGTCGACAGGTCCGGGCCGATCACGGCCGCGCGGATGCGGCGGAAGTGCGCGCGCAGCACGCGCGAGAGCTTGCGCACCGTGCGCTCGGCCGGCAGGCCTTCGTCGACGATCGAACGCAGGCCGATCGGCGGGGCGAAGCGGACCAGGGTGTCGCGGCCGTTGAGGGCAATGGCCAGCAGGCGGCGGAAGCGGCCGACCAGGGTCCAGTTTTCCGAGAACAGCACCGAGAACCAGCCGCTGTTCTTGTCCGGCGCGCGGCCGACGAAGATCGACACCGGCACCAGCTGCACGTCGAGCGTCGGATCGCTGCGGTGCGCATCGAGCAGGCGCGCCAGCGAGCTGGAATGGCTCTTGGTGGTCGGCTCGGCGGTGCCGGCCAGCGCCTGCAGCTGCGCCAGCGTGTTGACGTTGCGGCGCGACAGCGCGAGGTAGGCACGCTTGCGGCGCAGCGGATCGCCCGGCAGCGGTTGCAGCGGCGAGGGCAGGCCGGATTCGCGGCAGGCGCGCTCGAGGATCAGGGCGTTGCTCAGGCCATAGTCCTCGAGCACGTAGCAGACCGGGCGGCCGCTCCACTCCTCGGGAATCTCGGCGGTCGGGTTGCGCGGCTCGATGGTCAGCTGCACCCACGGCGCCATCAGGCGGCCGAGCAGCTTGGCCCACCACGGACGGCGCGGCGTGCCGGCCGAACGACGGCGCTCGGGGCGCACGGACGAGGCGGCGGCCGCGACGGCGGGGACGGCAGGAATGGGCAGCTCGGGCTGGGCCGGATCCGGTTCGGCGACGGGCGGCACGGGGGCTTCCGGCGCGTCGTCGATCGCGGCTTCGGGTGCAGTTTCGCCTGTCGCTTCAGCAGCGGCTTCGGGCACGGTTTCGGATGCGCCTGCAGGCGTCGCGTCGGTGGCCGACGCGTCCTTGGCGGGTTCCGGGAATGGCAGGGGAGTCTGATTCGGCATCGCGGGCATTATGCCTATCGCTGTCGAAGTCGCGTTCAGCGCGTCGGCTGGGCCGCCGGTTGCGGCGCCGCCGGCGCGCTTGCCTGGGTCTCGGCATGGCGCAGCGCGTCGCTCAGGTACCAGTGGCCTTCATGGCGTTCGACGGCAAGATGCGCCTCGATCTTCTGCCCGGCCAGTGTGTAGTCCAGGCGCACCCGGCCGCGGTCGCCGTCGCGTTCGACCAGGGTCGCCCGGGCGCTGGCCAGGTCGGCGTCGACGTCCAGTCCGTAGGTGACGAGCACCTGCTTGAAACGGGCGAAGAACGGGCCGAACCGCTCCAGGCTGCGCTGCATGCCGAGCTGCCGGAAGGTGTCGGGGCCCCCGGCCAGTCCGGTCTGCCGCGCCGCGGCGACCAGTTGCGGGATCGTCCGCCGCGCACGCTGCGGGTCGCCCAGCGGTGCCTTCTGGCCCCACCGGCTCAAGGCCGCGACCAGCTGCGCGTAGTGGGCACGCTCGTCGGCGCTGTAGTCGCCTTCCTTGCGCAGGTACTGGGTGGCGAACAGGCCAAGGGTCGAGGCGGCCGAACGCAACTCGGCACCGGCACCGGAGAACTGGCGGTTGTAGGTGGTCAGCAACTGCTTCTCGGCACCGGGTGCGGCGAGGGCCGAGATGAAGGCGGGCAGGCGATCGTCCAGCGGCAGTTCGGTCAGCGGCCAGCGGGTGCGGCCTTCGTTCCAGGCCAGGTCGAGCCTGGCGTGCAGGGCCGGCGGCACCGAGTGGCGGGCATAGGCGGCGAAGTCGTTGCGGCGCAGGTCCTCGATCAACTGCTCGACCGCCTGGGCCGGCTCGGTCGGGGTGGGCGCCGCTGCCGGCGCCGGCGCGCGCTCGCAGCCGGCCACCGCCACCGCGGCAACCAGGAGCAGCGCGGCAGTGGCGCGTTGGATCGATGGCATGCGGTGCGGTTCCCCTGTCGCTGGGTCCGAATCTTGGCCGTCGGCCGGGTCGGGGGCAAGCGACAACGTCCCGAATTGATGTTTCAGGGGGGAAATCGCCTGTTCATGAATTATGAGGACACAAGGTGACGTCGATTGTCACTTTTGACTAAAGCCGCTCAGAAGTGTGATGCGAATCTCGTTCAGCTTTGTCAAATCTGGCGGTCTTAACATCGATTTCACGTCAGCGAAGCCGTTTTGCGACGGTTGGCACACTTTCTGCTTTTACCAACTCAACCCGGCATTTCCGCCGGTGCGAATCGCGCGAATGCGCCGGAACAAGAGACCAAAACAATGAATCTCGTTAAGCCCTGTTTGCTCGCTACCGCCCTGCTGGCCCTGGCCCCGGTGGCCTCGGCCGCGCAGCTGAGCGCCAACATCAACGTGCAGCTCACCGTGCAGAACTTTTGCACGTTCTCTGCCGCCGCCGCCGGCCTGACGTTCACGCCCGTCACCGGCAACATCAACACCCCGATCAAGTCCAGCACCAGCCTCAACGTCAACTGCAACCAGGGTGCGGCCTACAAGATCGGCCTGAGCGATGGTGCCCACGCGCTTAGCGGCCAGCGCCGTCTGGCGGGTCCGAGCAACCAGTACGTCAACTACGACCTGTTCCGCGATTCCGACACCGGCCCTGCATGGGGTGCCCTGAACACGGCCGACCAGTTCGAGGGCACGGGCGCAAATGGTGCCCAGTCGATCACCGTCTACGGCACCGTCCCGGCCACCCAGTCGGTCGGCGCTGGTTCGTACACCGACATCGTCACCGCGACGATCGAGTACTGATCTTGAAACGCCAGGTCACCCGTTCCCTGTCGTTGGTCGCAGCGTTGGTGCTGAGCCAGGCCGCGGCTGCACGCGGCCAGCTTCAGGCCGGGCCGACCCTGGTAGACATTGCGCCCGGCCTCACCGCCGGGCGCATGACCCTTGCCAATAGCGGAGACCAGCCGGTCTCTGCACAGCTCCGTGTCTTCCGCTGGACCCAGGTCGATGGCGAGGACCGCCTGGCCCCGACCCAGGAAGTGGTACTCAGCCCGGCCATCACCAAGATCGAGGCAGGTGCCGAGCAGGTGGTGCGAGTGGTGCGCCAGGGCGCAGCGCCTGCAGGCAAAGATGCCACCTACCGCATCATTGTCGATGAACTCCCGCCGCCTGCCGAGCAGCAAGAGACCGGTATCAACTTCCGCATGCGGTTCGTCGTGCCGGTGTACCTGCGCGCGGCACAGGCAAAAGAACCGTCGCTCACATGCGAACTTCGCATGGCGACGTTGACATGCACCAACTCTGGAGGCCAGGCGGCCCAGCTCGGCGCGACGCGTTTGATCGACGCCAAGGGATCGCTCGTGGCGCTCTCGCGCGGACTTTTCGGCTACGTGTTGCCCGGCAGCAGCCGGAAATGGCCGTTGGAGTCCGGATTCGTAACCACGTTGACCGCTGAACTGCGGCTCGAGACACAGCTGAATGGTCAGCCGGCCGCGATTCCTGTCATCCGCGCCCCGTAACGCGCTCGCCTTCGCTGTTGGTGCCGCACTGTTCTGGTGCGGTCTACCGGCGATCGGCGCGCCCGATCCGGCGCCGGAACCCGGCCCTTCGCCCGCGGGCGAGGCGTCGGCGTCCTTCTCGCTTGACGACATTGGCGTCCCGGAGTTCGGCGGCGCCGCTGTGGCCAGCGCGGGCAACGACCTGCTCTTTCTCGAGGTCTATTTCGGTGATCGGCCTACCGGTCGAATGATCGACGTGCGAGTTGGAGGCTCCCGGGTCAGTGCAAAACCCGACGACCTGCGAGCCTTGGGCCTTATCATCGATCCTTCGCTCAACGCCGACGCCGAGGGCCGGATCGACCTCGATCGCCTGCCGGGCCTGGCTTACCGCTACGAGCAATCGACGCAACGGCTGGTGCTCGACGTGCCACCGACATTGCGGCCGCAACAGAACCTCGGCTATGAGGCGCCGGCACCGGTGCGCGTGGATCGCGGCAACGGCCTGCTGGTCAACTACGACGCATATGCGCGTCGCATCGGCGACGTCGAAACGCTGTCGGTCGCCTCGATGCTGCGCTGGTTCGGCGACGCGGGTGCAGTCGAACTGTCTGGTGTTAGTAGCACGGGGGACGATGGCCAGTCGGATAGCTACCGCCGCCTCGACACGCGCTGGAGCTACAGCGATCCCGGCCGCTTGCTCACCTGGACCGCCGGCGACCTGATTAGCGGTGGCCTGGCGTGGACACGTCCGGTGCGCCTGGGCGGCATTCAACTGCGGCGCAACTTTGGCACGCGCCCGGACTTGATCACCTTCCCGATCCCGCGCTTTGCCGGTCAGGCCACGTTGCCGTCGTCCGTAGAGCTGCTCGTGAACAACGTCCGCCAGTACGGCAGTGACATCGATGACGGCCCGTTCGTGCTCGACGCATTTCCCCGCATCAACGGCTCGGGTGAAGCGACGCTTGTCGTGCGTGATGCGCTGGGGCGAACCACCCAGACCAGCGTGCCGATCTATATCGACCAGCAACGCCTGGCGCCTGGCCTTAGCGATTTCAGCTTCGAGGCTGGCAGCCTTCGTCACGGTTATGCGACAGACAAGGACGACTACGACAGCGGCATAGCCGCCAGCGGCAGCTATCGCCTTGGCATCAGCGATTCCTTCACTGGTGAGGTCCACGCCGAGTACGGCGCGGGCATCCGCGTTGCGGGCGCGGGCGGCGTTTGGGCCCCGGCCGGCAGACTCGGGCTGCTGACGGGTTCGGTAGCGCAGAGCAGCGGCATCGGTGACGGAAGCCAGCGCACCTACGGCTATCAGTGGATGACTTCGCGCGGTGGCTTCGACCTGTACTCACAGCGTCGCAGCCGTGGCTATCGCGACCTGGGAGACATTGTCGATGAGAGGATCTTGGAGGACGATTTCGTCCCGGTCTCCGTTCGATCCCAGGATCGGGCGTCGGCATGGTTGACCGTCCCGAACGGCAGCGTGGCCGTTTCCTGGTTGCGCTGGCGGGACAACGAGGGCCTGGAGGATCGCATCGGCACCTTGTCCTGGTCCCAGACCGTGGCGGGCAACGCGTATCTCAGCCTCAGCTACTTCGATAGCGCCAAGTCTGGAAGCGGCTTCGGGCTGACTCTCAGCGTTCCGTGGGGCGAGCAGCGCGATGCAGCGGTTTCCATCAACCACAGCAATGGCCGCGAAGAAATCACCGGTGCCGCCAGGCAGACCGCCCCGTACGAAGGCGGTTGGGGTTGGGTGGTACAGGGCGGCGATCGCAGTGGTGGGTACGCACAGGCCCAGGCCGATGTGCGGGGTCGTTATGGCGAGGCGTCGTTCGGTGCCGATCACATCGAAGGCCATACGGGGTACTTCGCCCAGGGCAATGGCAGTGTCGTTGTCATGGGCGGCACGGGCTTTGTCAGTCGTCGCATCAATGACTCTTTCGCCGTGGTCAGCAGTAACGGCGTCGCCAATGTGCCGATCCAGTACGAGAACCGTCTTTACGGGCACACCAACTCCGAGGGTTTCCTCTTGCTGCCCGATATGCGCGGATGGGAGCACAACCGGATCGCGATAGATCCCGACACGCTTGGAGCGGACTACAGGCTTCCGGTGCTGGTGCAGGATGTGACTCCGTCAGATTCGGGTGGTGTCCTCGTCAATTTCGCAGTGTCGCGCATTCACCCGGCATGGGTGACGTTGCTCGGTCGCGACGGTCGGCCGGTTGCGGCAGGCAGCGAAGGTCGCGGGGGCGACGACAATCGGCCCTTCATCGTCGGCCTGGATGGCGAGGCGTATCTGGATGATTACGCCCCCGGTGCGGTACTCCAGGTGGCGAACAACGGGACGGTCTGCCGCTATCGATTGCCTGACACCATCAGCGACGGCGGCGTCGCACACCTGGGCTCGCTGCCCTGCGAGGAGAAGTTGTGATGCGTGCCGTCTGCCTGCTGCTACTGATGTTGGCGATGCTTCTGGTACCGAAGCTGTCGTTGGCCCAGACATGCAGCTCCACGTCGTCCGGTGTGTACTTCGGAAACGTTGCCGCACAGGTACCGGCGACGGACGCCACCGGCACCATCAACATTTCCTGCACAGGCACGGGCAGCGCCACTGCCAAGGTATGCGTGGGCATTGTTCCTTCCGGCTATCTTGGGGGGCGAGTGATGTTCCTGGGCGGCAATGATCTCGGCGGGGCGTGGCTGGAGTACGAGATCTATTCGAATCCCGGTCGTACCAGCGTCTGGAACAATTCAGGCAACAACATGGTGGCCGTCGATGTGCCTATGGTCTCCGGTACGGGTTCGGCGACGTTGACGATGTACGCCCGCATGGACCCTGAGCAGGGGCCAGCCGCAGGCTTGTATCGCTCCGGCCTGACCGACGACCAGATCAGGGTCGGCATCCCGCGCGGCACCAGCTGCAACTCGACGCTCGACAGGGTCTCGACCAGCACATTCGACGTCAACGTGTCTGTACTGGGTACGTGCACGTTCACAGCCGACCCGTTGATGAACTTCGGCATCGTGAACGGCGCAGTGACCACGGCGATCAATGTCACCCGAGCACTTCACGTCCGCTGCAACAACATGATGGCCTACTCGATCGCGCTGAGCGCCGGCAACGTCCCGGGCAGTTCCGTCAGTGACCGCAGGATGGCGCGCAGCGGGGCCCCTCCGGGCGCGCCCACCGCGAAATTCCAGCTTTATCTGGATCCCACCCGTCTGCAGGTATGGGGCGACGGCAATGGAGGCGCCGTGTACACGGACAAGGGCACCGGCGCAACGCAGGATATCCCTGTCTATGGCCAGGTGCCGCCGACGCAAAACCTCCAAAGCGGGACCTACACGTCTGTGGTCACCGCGACAGTGACCTACTGACTTCGCGTCACGCGGTCGTAGTTCAGCAGACAACCAAAGAAAAAGGAGGCCGTGGGCCTCCTTCAAATCCGGCTCTCACCGGATGGACGTCGAGTTGTGGCATGGCTCCGGCTCGCGCCGGACGGAGGGCAGACTAACCGCCCTCCGGAGTTAATGCAATGCTTGAAGAATCTCGCTGCAACTCATTGATTTTACGGTGTAGTTCGATGTTGCGATGCGCCAGCGGCCAGCGCGGACCGCTTACGGCGCCACGTCCAGCGCCGCCCGCTTGGCCGCCCGGCGCGCTTCCAGCGGCTGCGACCAGTCGTTGTTGAACGTCGCCGGCTCCCACGAGCCGTAGCTCGGGTTGGGCAGCATCCACCAGCGTTCGCCGAACCAGTCGCCGTACTCATCGAGCAACTGCGTGCGGCCCTCGCGCGTGTTGGCCACGACCTGGACGAAGTCGCCGAGCTGGTCGCCGAACTGCATCAGCACGCGGTACTGCTGGCCGGCCAGCTGGCGGCGGCAGTTCTTCTCGCTGCCGTTCTGCTCGCAGCCGTCGACAACGGTGCCCAGGCCGAGGAACACGCTGTCGTCCTTGACCGGCATGCCGACCGCCTTGAGGTTGGCGATGGTCGCGTCCTTCAAATGCACGGCGCGGTTGGACAGGTACAGGATGGTCACGCCCTTGGCCGCGGCGGCCTTGGCGAACTCGACCACGCCGGGCACCGGCTTGGCCTTTTTCTCGGCGACCCAGGCGTCCCAGCTGACCTCGTCGTAGGCCTTGCCGTCACGCACCAGGCGCGCCTGGTATGGCGAGTTGTCGAGCACGGTCTCGTCGACGTCCATGATCACCGCCGGCTTCAGGCCGGTGGCGGCGTTGCCGCGCTCGTCGGGCACCAGCGCGTCCCAGTTCTTCTCGGCGAGGGCAACGCCGAGCTTGTCGGCCGCGGCGCGATAGACGGTGGTGGTCGCCGCCTGGTACTCGGCCGAGGCCTGCATCCACAGCACCGCGTTGAGGTTGTCGTCGGCCGCGACCGCGGCAGGCTTCGACGTCGCCGCGACGTCGGTCGGAGCGGCAGCGGACGGCTCGGCCTCCGCCTTGGGCGCAGGTGCAGGCGCGCGCTGGCAGGCAGCCAGCGCGAGCGCGCAGGCGAGAGCGGACAGGGTGAGGGCGCGCTGTTTCATTGCGTTCGCTGGTGTCTGGTCGGGCGGCGAGTGTAGCCGAGCCAGGCGCAGGGGCGATGACACCGCCTCAGGGCTTGGCGACCTGCAGCGAGACCTGTTTGCGGCCGTCGGCGACCCACTGCTGGCCCACTTCGGCGAAACCGAATCCGGCATGGAAGCGGCGCGAGGCCTCGTTCGGCGGCACCGTGTAGAACTCGCACGTCACCGCATCGACGCCACTGCCGCGGGCGAAGTCGAACAGGTCGCGATAGAGCCTGGCACCCAGTCCCCGTCCCTGATGCGATTCGGCGACGACGACTCGATCGACATAGAGGAAGCGCGGGTAGCGGGCGGCGAACCACAGGTAGTTGGGACTGTCGTACTGCGCACCTTCGCGGAACGCGAGTAGGAAGGCGACGACGCGATCGCCTTCGCACAGCACGCGGTGGTAGGCCGATTGCGCATCAAGACGCAGCAGCCCCGCCGCATCGAGCGGGCTGAGCATCTCTTCCGATGCCAGGTTCAACGCCAGGATCGCAGGGTGGTCGCCGGCCTGGGCCGGACGCAGGACGAGGTCCATGGAGATCTTCGCGGGGCAGGGCATTCCATGGTGCCGCAGCCAGCGGCACGGAGGAACCCGCGGAGAAGGCCTGTGCCGCTAGTCGCGCGACCTGCCGAAGGCCAGCCATGCCAGCAGCACGGTCAGGATCACCAGGGTCACCACGATCACGGCGAATCCGCCGGCGCTCTGCAGGGGAATGCCGCCCACGTTCATGCCGAACAGGCCGGCAATCATGTTGACCGGCAGCGCCAGCACGGTGACCACGGTCAGCACGAACAGGGTGCGGCCGGTCTGCTCGTTGACCAGTGCCGCCAGCTCTTCCTGGATCAGCTTCACCCGCTCCACCAGCGCGGCCGAGTCACCGATCGCGGTGGAGAACTCCTCGGCGGCCTGTTGCAGATCCTGCAGGTCGTCGTCGCTGAACCATTCCGGCGGGCGATTGAGCAGCCGGAACAACGCCGTCGGCTCCGGCGCAAGCAGGCGCTGCAGGCGCACCAGCGAACGTCGCAGCGTGCCCAGTTCGGTGCGGTCGGTGGAGATCCGGTTGGCGAGCAGGCGGTCCTCGATGCGATCGACACGCGTGGTCGACTTGCGCAGGATCTCGCCGAGCACGCTGGCCTGGTCGCGCAACAAGTGCGCAAGCAGTTCGACCGGCGAGCGGAACGTCTGCCCGGCGCGCACGGCCGAGCGCAGCTGGTCGACCGAACGCAGCGGCCGCAGTCGCGCGCTGACCAGCACGCGCGGGCCGATGCAGATGCTGGTCGTACCGACCTCGGATGCGTCGAACGTGGATTCGAACAGCACGTCGTGGATCACCGCGACCAGGAAGCCGGCATCCTGCTCTAGCCGGGTCGAGCCGACTTCGCTGCGCAGCGAGTCGTAGAACGCGTCGGGCAGGTCGAGGTGGCGGTGCAGGTAGCGCTCCGAGCCAGTGTTCGACAGCGAGAAGTGCAGCCACACGAACGCCTCTTCCGGCTCGCCGCTTTCCTGTGTGAGGAACGCCGCCGCCGCGTCCGAGCTGATGGACTGGGCGGCTTGTCCCGGCGCGAAGCGATAGCCCCAGATCAGGCCATGTTCGTTCGAGCCGTAGCTGGTGTCGGTGATGCGCATCGTGTCAGGCCGGTTCGAGTGGGTTGCAGATGCGCGGGCATCCGGACGTTGAATCAGGCCAGAGGCACGTTGCAATCAGTCAGTCGCTACCGCCGCCATCGCTGCCACAGTCGCCGCCGGAGTCCGCGCCCGGATCCGAGTCCGAACTGCACGAATCATCGCGGTCGGTCCCGGGGCTGCAGCCGTTGCCGTCGGAGCTCACGTAAGGCTGGTAACCCGGATCCCAGCCGCCGTCATTGCCGGAGGAGGACCAGCGCCTGGAGGCGCGAACCAGCCACGCCAGCACCAGCACGAACACGACGACTACTGCGAGCGTCGACAGCATGGGCGTCCCCGGTCTTCCGTTGCGCCGATGCTACGCGCCTGCAGGCCCGGTGCGTCAATGCCGGGCCTGGTCAGGGCGCTTCGTACAACTCGATCGGCAGTTCGTCCGGATCGGCGAAGAAGGTGAAGCGCCGGCCGGTGTACTCGTCGATGCGAATGGGCTCTACCGCTATGCCCTGCGCCTGCAGTTCCGCGGCCGCGGCGGCGACGTCGGCCACTTCGAAGGCGAGGTGACGCAAGCCGCGGGCTTCCGGATACGACGGCCGCGGCGGCGGCGAAGGAAAGGAGAACAGTTCCAGCTGTCCGCCATCGGGCAGCGCAAGGTCGAGCTTCCACGAGTCGCGCGCCGGGCGATGCACTTCGGCCAGCACGCGCAGGCCGAGCACCTGGGTGTAGAAGTGCTTCGAGCGCGCGTAGTCGGCGCAGATGATGGCGACGTGGTGGATCCGGGTGAGCTGCATCGGTCCGGTTACTCGTCCAGCAGCGCCCGGATTGCGGCGAAGCCGGCCACCGCGCGTTCCTGCTTGCGCGCCGCATCGGCCACCGGGTCGGCGCCGTCGCGCTGGATTTCGGCGACGGGCAACTCCTCGAAGAAGCGGCTCGGCTTCAGGCGGATCTTGTCGCCCCAGCGCTGCGTCTCTCGTGAGTGCGACAACCACAGCTGTTCCTTGGCGCGGGTGATGCCGACGTAGAGCAGGCGACGTTCCTCTTCCAGGCTGCCTTCTTCCAGCGCCATCTCGTGCGGCAGCGTGCCGTCTTCCATGCCGACGATGAAGACGTAGCGGAACTCCAGTCCCTTGGCGCCATGCAGCGACATCAACCGCACCTGGTTGCCGGCGTCGCCCTTGTCGGCGTGCGACAACAGGGCCAGCTGCGCGGCCAGTTCGCCGGGACCGGAGTTCTTGCCGCCATCGAACCAGTCGGCCAGTTCCTCCAGGTTCTCCTTGCGGCGCTGGAAGGTCGCTTCGTCCTTGCACTGCGCGCGGATCGAGGCGAGCAGGCCACTCTTCTCGGCCAGCACGCGCACCAGCTCCGACGGCGGAATCTTGAACGCTTCGCCGCGCAGGTGGCGGATGATGTTGACGAAGCCGTCGAGCGCGTTGCCGGCGCGTGGTGCCAGTTGCTTGAGCATGCCGATCTGCTCGGCCGCGCGCGACATCGGCATGCCGGCGTGCTGCGCCATCTCGGCCAGCTTGGACAACGTGGTCGCGCCGACTTCGCGCTTGGGCGACTGCACCGCGCGCAGGAACGCCGCGTCGTCATCGGGGTTGGCGATAAGGCGCAGCCACGACAGCGCGTCCTTCACTTCACCGCGCTCGAGGAACGCGGTGCCGCCCGACAGGTGATACGGCACGCGCAACAACTGCAGCGACTTCTCCAGCGCGCGGCTCTGGTGGTTGCCGCGGAACAGGATGCAGAAGTCGCTCCACGGCGCCTGCTTGGCGGCGGCGAGGAAATGGATCTCGGCGGCGACCTTCTCGGCCTCGTGTGCGTTGTCGCGGCACTCCCACACGCGGATGCGCTCGCCGTCGGCCTGGTCGCTCCACAGCGTCTTGGGGTGTTCGTGCGGGTTGTGCGCGATCAGCGTGTTTGCAGTGCGCAGCACGCGGTTGGAACAGCGGTAGTTCTGCTCCAGCTTGATGATCTGCAGCGCCGGGTAGTCCTTGCCCAGGTTGAGCAGGTTGTCCGGGTTGGCGCCGCGCCAGGCATAGATCGACTGGTCGTCGTCGCCCACGCAGGTGAACAGGCCCTTGTCGCCGGCCAGCGCCTTGAGCAGGCGGTACTGGGCATCGTTGGTGTCCTGGCACTCGTCGACGAGCAGGTAGCCGATGCGCTCGCGCCAGGCCAGGCGCACGTCTTCCTCGGCCTCCAGGATCTGCACCGGCAGGCGGATCAGGTCGTCGAAGTCGACCGCGTTGAAGGTCGACAGACGCGCCTGGTAACGCTGGTACAACAGCGCCGCTTCCATCTCGCGCGGGCTCTGCGATGCAGCCAGTGCCTCATCGGGAGAGAGGCCGGCGTTCTTCGCGCGCGAGATGAGATTGCGCGCGTTGTCGATGACATCGTTCTTGCTGCCCGGCGGCAGCAGGTCCTTGATCTGCGCGGCGCTGTCGTCGCTGTCGAACACCGAGAAGCCGCGACGCAGGCCGACCTTGGCGTGGTCGATCTGCAGGAATCGCAGCCCCAGCGCATGGAACGTGCACACGGTCAGGCCTTCGGCGGCGTCGCCCTTGATGCGCTTGGCGACGCGCTCCTTCATCTCCTTCGCCGACTTGTTGGTGAAGGTGATCGCGGCGATGCGCTTGGCCGGCATCCGCCCGGATGCGATCAGGTGTGCGATCTTCTCGACGATGACGCGCGTCTTGCCGCTGCCTGCGCCGGCGAGCACCAGCAAGGGGCCGTCGGTGTGCAGGACGGCAGCGCGTTGGGGGGGGTTGAGACCGTGCATTGAAGGCTGTTTGCTGCCGCGGTTGCGGCGGCGTATTGTGCCGTAACCGCCCCCTTGCGAGGCGGCGCTCTTCGGCTCGAGGCCCTTCGCCCTCGCCTGGCAGGGTCCCGGTCGCAAAGCTCTCAACTGGATCGCCATTGCATGCGCCGCGTGCCGGCGCCGGGAGATCGCCATGAGCAAGGCAACCATCATCAGGGCAGGCTGGACGGGCATGGTGCTGTGCGCCCTGGCATTTTCCGCTGCCGCCGACGAACCGCTCAAGCTGGTCAGCGCCAGCTACATGCAGATCGATGCCCAGATCAAGTCGGCCATGGGCCACCCGAACGAGACCTGGCGCCTGAACGGACTGAAGTCCTATCTCGACGGCCATTACGACGAGGCCGTCGATCGCTTCGAGAACGCCGCCTCCTACGCCGACAAGCATTCGCAGCACTATTTGAGCCTGATGTACTGGTACGGGCAGGGCGTGCCCGCCGATCCGGTGCGTGCCTACATCTGGAGCGACCTGGCCGCCGAGCGCGGCGTGCGCCGCCTGCTGGTGATACGCGAAAAGATGTGGGAAGGCCTGAGCCCGGAGCAGCGCAAGCAGGTCGAACAGCTCGGCCCGGATTACTACGCCAGGTTCGGCGACGAGGTCGCGCGCCCGCGCGCCGACGACGAGATCCGCCGTTTCGCCCGAACCATGACCGGCAGCCGCATCGGCTACCGCAACCAGGCGATCGACATCGCCCAGGGCGGTCCGATCAATGGCTCGTTCGGCAACACCACGCCGGGCATGCTGGCGGCCTCGGAACAGGTGGTCGGGCATACCACCGGCGACCAGTTCTACGCCGACGACCGCACCCAGACCGCATCGTACTGGCAGGCGCAGGACGCCGAACTGGGCAGTGGCATCGGCAGCGTCGGCGTTGGCCCGATGGTGCCGGCGCGCGACAAGCCCAGGAACTGATCGAACCGGCCGCACCCCTCGCAAAGGAAGGAGATCGTCATGGAAGCATTGCTGTCCGTAGTCCTGGGCGCGGCACTGGCCGCCGCCCCGAGCGCGGCGCCGGTCGATGGCACGATCGCGGTCGTGGCCGAGACCGACACGATGGACGCGCGCCAGTACGACGAGCGCACGCGATTCTCCAGGACGCATCCCAACGAACTGTGGCGCCTGTACGGCAGCGACGCGGCCGCGCGCGGCGAATGGGAGGATGCGATCAGGCACTTCCGCCAGGCCGCGCGCTACGGCGACAAGTACTCGCAGCACCGCATCAGCCTGATGTACTGGCATGGCGTGGGAGTCGAGCGTGATCCGGCCATGGCCTACGCCTGGGCCGACCTCGCCGCCGAGCGCATGTACCCCAGCTTCTTGGTCCTGCGCGAGAAGATGTGGGAACAGCTGGACCAGCCCACGCGCGATCGCGCCCTGCGCGAAGGGCATGCGCTCTACGACGAATACGGCGACGAGGTCGCCAAGCCGCGGCTCGTGCGCGTCATGGCCCAGGGCAAGCGCCAGATCACCGGCAGCCACCTGGGCTACGTCGGCAACCTCGAAGTCACCGCGCCGCGCGGCAACGGCGAGGGGTTTGGCGCCGGCCATGACACGATCGACATGACGCCGATGTACGCCAGCTGGCGCTGGGACGCCCACCAGTACTGGGCGGTGGAAGACGCGATCTGGACGCACGGCAACGTCGAGGTCGGGCCGGTCAGCAACGGCAAATGATGCCGGGCGAGGTTCCCCACGCCGGATCGCAAAACCCCTAAGGTAATGCCCAGCTCGCTGGCAACCAGCACCGGTCGCCGGCGACGCCCGCTATCCACTTCAGGGGATCCCACATGCGCCTGGGCCTGGCGGCCAACCGCCTGCATCACCTCAGCGAAGACGCGGCGCTGTTCCGCTGGCTGCGCGCCTGCGAGCCGGGCATCCGCGAGCTGCAGATCAGCCTGCACGTGGTCGGGCGCACGTACGACGCCATCGCCGCCGCCGGCATGCTGGCCGGTTATCCGGGCCTGCGCCGCTACCCGTACGGGCGCGAGGGTGGACTGATGAAGCTGGTGGCGGAGGTGGTCGGCGTCGATCACGACGAGCGCACGCTCGATGGCGCGATCTACCTGATCGACCCGGTCGATCCCTCGTCGGTGTTTCCCGAGGCCGCCGCGCTCAAGCGCCAGTGCGTGATCCATGGCAAGCCGTACATCACCACCGTCGCCTCGGCCCGTGACTGGATCGAACTGGAGCGCATCCGCGCCGGCCTGCTTCCCGACCCGGCCGCCGACCGCCTGCACGATCTGGAGGGGCAGACCCTGGCGCTGATCGCCCACGACGCGATGAAGCCGCAGATGATGGCCTTCGCCGCCGAGAACTTCGATCTGCTCTCGCGTTTCGCCCGCCGTGTCGCCACCGGCACCACCGGGCAGCGGCTGAACGAGCTGGCCTGGAGCCGCGGCTGGCCGCAGGGACGGTCGTGGGTGCATCGCTACCAGAGCGGTCCGATGGGCGGCGACGCCCAGATCGCCGACCTGGTGCTGGAGCGGCGCTGCCAGCGCGCGATCTTCTTCGAGGACCCGCACGTGGCGCGCCAGCACGAGGCCGACATCCAGCTGCTCGAGCGCGCGGTGACCACGGTGACCGACGAAGCGGTGTGCATCACCGCCCCGGCCGTGGCCCAGCGCTGGGCGAGTGCGGCGGCAGAGCGCGCCAGACGACGCTGACGCCGCCGGCAGCCATTAAACTGCACGCATGGCAAAGCTCTATTTCTATTATTCGGCGATGAACGCCGGCAAGACCACGACGCTGCTGCAGTCGGCGCACAACTACCGCGAGCGCGGCATGCGCGTGGCGATCCTGACCCCGCGCCTGGACGACCGCGCCGGCAGCGGCACGGTGGCCTCACGCATCGGCCTGCGCGCCGATGGCATCGCCTTCGAGCGCAACGACGACCTGGAAGCGATCGTCCGCGCCGACATCCTCGCCCACGGCCCGCTGCACTGCGTGCTGGTCGATGAAGCGCAATTCCTGAACCGGGCGCAGGTCTGGCAGCTCAGTGAAGTGGTCGATGCGCTGCGCATCCCGGTGCTGTGCTACGGGCTGCGCACCGACTTCCGCGGCGAACTGTTCGAAGGCAGCCAGTACCTGCTGGCCTGGGCCGACGAGCTGACCGAGATCAAGACCATCTGCCACAGCGGCAAGAAGGCGACGATGGTGGTGCGCGTGGATGCGCAAGGCCGCGCGGTGCACGAAGGCCCGCAGGTCGAGATCGGCGGCAACGACCGCTACATCTCGGTGTCGCGCGCGGAGTACAAGAAGATCATGCGCGGCGAAGGCACGATCGAGCCGGCGCAGCAGTCGCTGCAGCTCACCTAGGGAAGGGATCGCTCAACCACAGCCGCGGACGATCGCACCGACTTCGCGCGGGATCGCCCCGCCGTCGGGTTGCGCGGTCTTCAACTGGTCCTGCAGCGTATCCAGGCGCGCCAGCGCCGGTACGCGGTCCGGCCCATGGCAGCGCAACTGCGCGGCATACGCCTGGGCGCGCCAGGCCGTGCGGCGAAGGTCGCGGTCGCTGTGCGGCATGCCCGCCAGCGCATCGAGCCGGAGCAGTGCGCTGTCGTCGCCTTCGAGCGCCTGTTGCCGCGCCAGGGCCAGTTCGGCTTCGCGCGTGTTCGGGTGGGTGGCGCCATAGCCGCTGCGGGTCAACGTGACCGCCTGCGCCAGGTGGGCCATGCCCTGCTCGCGCTGGCCCAGTGAAATCTCGATCTGACCGAGCAGTCGCTCGGTGTCGCCGAGCAGCGGGTGGCGCGGCCCCATCTGCGCCAGGCGCAGTTCGTGCGCCTCCTGCACGGCCTTGAGCGCGGCGCGATCGCGGCCCACCGCGTGCAGCACGCGGGCGTAGTCGTACAAGGCGTCGCCCAGGTGCGGTCTGTCGTTCTGCCGTCGCGCGATCACCACCGCGCGTTGCAACGCGGTCAGCGCGGTCGAGATCTCGCCGCGCTCCCACGCGACCTGGCCCAGGCGCCGCTGCAGTCCGCCCAGTTCGATCATGCCGCGACGGGTCTCGGCCGGATCGACGCCTTCCGGCGCCAGCCGCCGCTGCAGCGCGGCGATGGCTGCACGCAGTTCGGTCTCGGCCTGGCGATAGTGGCCCTGGTCGATGTGCAGCATCGCCATCTGCCGACGCAGCGACAGCGTCACCGGATGCTGGGCGCCATAGACCTCAAGCGCGATGGCGAAGGCCTCGCTGGCCTCGCGTTCGGCGGCGTCGACCTGTCCCAGTCCCTGTCGAAGCGACGCTACGCGGCTGCCGATCTCGGCGAGCAGGGCATGACGCTCGCCGACCTTCTGCCGAAGCTGCGTGCGCGCCTTGCCGTAGCCCTGCAGCGCGGCGCCGGTCTGGCCGGCATCGGCCTGCAGGTTGGCCAGGTCGATCAGGTTCTCGACCGTGCCGACTTCATCGCGATCGTCGCGACGCATCGCCAGTGAGCGTTCGAACAGCAGGCGCGCGCCCTGCAGCTCGCCGTTGTCGCGACGGCAGCGGCCGAACTGCGAGTAGTACTCGCTGATCTGCGGTGGCAGTTGCGCTTGTTCGCGTCGCGCCGTCGCCAGTGCCGGCATCATCAGGTCGATGCATTGCCGCGGCTCTCCCAGCAGGCGCAATGCCTGGCCGCGCTGGGTCAGCGATTCGATCTGCAGGCTCACCGGGATGTCGCTGGTGCTGGCGAGCACGCCGGCCTGGCGGTTCAGCAGCACCAGCGCTTCGCGGTAGTCGCCCAGCCCCATGCGCAGTCGCGCAATCACGCCGAGCAGTTCGGCGCGCGCCCGCGGCTGCCGTGCCAGCTCGCGGTTGCCGCGCGCAAGCGAGCCATCGAGCAGACCGCGCAGATCCAGCGCCTGGCCTTCCGGCGTACCGCGCGCGCTTTCGAACACGCCGACCATGAAGTCCTGCATCGCCTGCGCGCGACCGGCCTCGGCCACCGCCTGTCGGCCCTGCCAGGCGACGATGGCCAGCGCGGCACTGAGCACGACGGCGATCAAGCCACCGGAAGCCAACGACCAGCGATGGCGGCGCAGGTATTTGCCGAACCGGTAGCCGACGCTTTGCGGCCGCGCCAGCACCGGGCGACCGGCCTCGTAGCGGGTCAGGTCCAGCGCCAGCGCTTCGACCGAGGGATAGCGCTGCTCGGGCCGCTTGGACAGCGTCTTGAGGACGATGTTGTCGAGGTCGCCGGCCAGCATGCGCGCCTGCCGGCGCAACGCGTGCACATCGGCGCCGCTGTCCTCGCTCCGGTGCAGCAGCGTCTGCGAGGGACGTTGCGGATCGGCGGCGAGGATCGCTTCCTCCCACTCGGCATCGGTCTGACGCTTGAGGCGGTAGGGCTTGGTGTCGGTGAGCAGTTCGAACAGCACCACGCCCAGTGCATACACGTCGGTCATCGTCGTGACCGGCTCGCCGCGCACCTGTTCGGGCGCGGCGTAGTGCAGGGTGAAGGCGCGCACACCGGTGCGCGTCTGCTCGACCATCGGTGCATCGGAGTCGAGCAGCTTGGCGATGCCGAAGTCGAGCAGGCGCACGTCGCCGCTGGGCGTGACCAGGATGTTGGACGGCTTGAGGTCGCGGTGGACGATCAGGTTGGCGTGGGCGTGGCTGACCGCATCGCAGATCTGGTGGAACATCCGCAGGCGCTGCTCGATCGGCAGCTGGTGGTTGCGGCAGTAATCGGTGATCGGTTCGCCTTCGACGAATTCCAGCGCGAGATAGGGCAGTCCGTCGCTGGTGACGCCGGCGTCGAGCAGGCGCGCGATGTGCGGATGGGCCAGGCGCGCCAGGATCTGCCGCTCGCGCGAGAAGCGCACGCGCAGGTTGCTGTCGGCCAATCCCGGACGCAGCAGCTTCAGCGCGACGCGGCGCTGGTAGAGGCCATCGGCGCGCGCGGCCAGCCACACCTGGCCCATGCCGCCTTCGCCCAGCAGCCGTTCGAGCTTGTAGGGACCGACCTCGCCACCGGCGCGCAGGCCGGCAAGCGGGGCGATCAGCGGTTCGGAAAGGAAATCCTCGTGGTGCTCATCGAGGGTGATCAGCGTCTGCAGTTCGTCGGCCAGCGCCGGGTCTTCCTCGCGCAGGCGTTGCAGGCGCTGTTCGCGCGCCTGGTCATCGAGCTCGAACAGCGCGTCGAGCAATGGGGACAACCGTTGCCAGCGCTCGGTGTCCACGCCGCTGCCCCTGGGCCGGCCTCAGGAGTCTTTCAGCGACGCCAGCAGGAACAGCCGCGCCTTCTGCCAGTCGCGACGGATACTGCGCTCGGAACGCTCCAGCAGCGCGGCAATCTCCAGCTCCGACAGGCCGGCGAAGTAGCGCAGCTCCACCACCTGGGCCAGGCGCGGATCGACCGCGGCCAGCTTGGTCAGCGCGGTGTCCAGGCCGAGGGTGTCCTCGTCCAGGCGCAGGCCGCCTTCGACGTCGTCGGGCAGTTCGGTGACGCGGTGCAGGTCGCCGCCGCGTTTCTGCGCCAGGCGCTGGCGGGCGTAATCGACCACCACCGAACGCATCGCGGAAGCGGCATAGGCGAAGAAATGCGCGCGGTCGTCGAACTGCGCTTCACGCCGGCCGATCAGCTTGAGATAGGCCTCGTGCACGAGCGCGGTGGCATCGAGCGTCTGCCCGTGCTGGCCGGCGAGCTGGCGCCGCGCCATCGTGTGAAGTTCCTGGTAGAGGGTGGCGAGGACGCGGTCGAGCGCGCCACGGTCGCCTTCACGTGCAGCATCCAGCAGCAATGTGATATCGGCAGTTTCGGCCATAGGGAGCCCCCTCCGCAGTGGTCCGGACTATAACGCGTTTCACTGTTTTGGCCTGTGCAGGAAGGCCTTCACACCTTTCGGCTGTCGGACTTACCTCTGGCAAGTTCCGCACCACACCGTCGCGCGCTGGCCAATTGCCGCCTGTTTCAGTGGTCGCCCGCAACGCGGGCAGGACTCGCCACCGCGGCCGTAAGCCGACAGTTCCTGTTCGAAATAGCCCGGCGCGCCGTCCGGGCTGATGAAGTCGCGCAGCGTGGTGCCGCCACGGTCGATGGCATGGCCGAGGATGCGGCGGATCTGTTCGGCCAGTTGCCGGTAGCGCTCACGCGATACCTTGCCGGCCGCCCGCAGCGGCGACACGCCGGCGGCGAACAGGGCCTCGGCGACATAGATGTTGCCGACCCCGACCACGACCTTCTGGTCCATCAGGAAGGTCTTCACCGGCGCGCTGCGGCCACGGCTGAGCGCGAACAGGTAGTCGCCGTCGAAGTCATCCGACAGCGGCTCCGGGCCCAGGCCCGCCAGCAGTTCGTGGGTTTCGTCCGGGGCCTGCCAGAGCAGGCTGCCGAAGCGGCGTGGGTCGTTGAAGCGCAGCACCTGGCCCGAGTCCAGGGCCAGGTCGACGTGGTCGTGGGCGCGCACCGGGGTGTCGGCCGGTAGTACCCGCAGGCTGCCGGACATGCCCAGGTGCAGCAGCGCGCTGCCGGCGACGGTGTCGAGCAGCAGGTACTTGGCGCGACGACGGACCTGGTCGATGCGCTGGCCGGGCAGGAGCTCGCGGATCTCGTCCGGGATCGGCCAGCGCAGGTCGGGCCGGCGCAGGGTGGCGGTAACCACGCGACGGCCTTCGACGTGCGGTGCCAGGCCGCGACGGGTGGTCTCTACTTCGGGCAACTCGGGCATGGGGTCAGCGTACTATCCGGACATCCGATGAGTGGGGTCCGGGCACTCATTGGGCAAGGCAGCGAGGGTCAAGGTCGTCATGGGCACGAGCGCGGATCCGTCCAGCATTGCCGTCGACCTCAAGGTCGCCGCGGCTCCCGTGTTGCCGATGCCCTCGCCGGGACCGGCCCTGCGCGACTACGCGCTGGCCGAACTGGAAGCCGCCGTGGAGGCACTGGGCCAGGCCGGCGACGATATCCACGAAGGCATCCACCGCGCCCGCAAGGGCCTGCGCCGCGTGCGCGCGACACTGGCACTGGGCGACGGCATTCTCGGCCCGGGTGTCACCTTGATCGATCGCGAGATCAAGCACCTGAACACCGGTTTGTCCGGACTGCGCGACGCGCATGCCCTGGTGGAGACGCTGGGACGCATGCACAAGCGTGCCCGCAAGGACGACACGCGGCAGCTGTTCGCTCAGGCGCGGGCCGATGCCATCGCCGCCCGCACGGCCATTACCGAGGTGGAGCTGTCGATGGACCCGGCGCTGGGCCAGCGCCGCGGCCTGATCGAGGTGCTGGCGGCAGCCGTGCCAGCGCTCGACTGGGAGCGCCTGACGCCATCGGCGTCGCGGATGGCCTTGGCCGACAGTGACGACCGCAGCCAGGAGGCACGCGACATCGCCTTGCGGACGGGGCGCGACAACGACTGGCACCGCTGGCGCCGTCGCGCGCGCCGCGCGTCGCAGCAACGGCGCGCGCTGGAAGCGGTGGGCGTGAACGTTCCGGCGAGCGGGCCGGAAGTCTTCGACAAACGCACGACCGAGCGCCTCGGCGAGGCACAGGATCTGACCCTGTTGCTGGATCACTGCGGCAAGGGATCCCCGTTCAGCAAGGAGCACCGCCGCGCCCTTCGCGCCTACGCCGAACCGGCGCTGGCGCGGCTGCGCAAGCGGATTTCGACCGTCCGTCGCTGATTGCGCGGCCCGACCTTGCGGGTCGATGTGAACGACCCCATCACATCTTCCGCCCATACCGGCGCGCAGGGCGCTCCCGGACTGGCATGATCACTGTTATGGATCGAGCGTGTCTGCCGGTCTGATCTGTGCGTTTCCGGAGTTATTTCAATGTTCGTTTCATCCCTGCTCGATTTCCTTGCCGGCGGCATCCTCCAGGCCAGTTGGGTCGAGCTGCTCGTTTACCTCCTGGTCGTCACCCAGCTGACGATCTTCTCGGTCACGCTCTATCTGCACCGATCGATGGCGCATCGCTCCGTCGACTTCCATCCGGTGCTGGCGCATTTCTTCCGCTTCTGGACGTGGCTGACCACCTCGATGATCACGCGCGAGTGGGCGGCGATCCATCGCAAGCACCACGCCAAGTGCGAGACCGAGGAAGACCCGCACAGCCCGCAGTTCAAGGGCATCGACACGGTGATGTGGCGCGGCGTGGAGCTGTACCGCGAAGCGCGCGCGCAGCGCGATGACATCGAGAAGTACGGCAAGGGCTGCCCGGACGACTGGATCGAACGCAACCTCTACACCCGCCACGCAACGATGGGGCCGGTGGTGCTGCTGTTCGCCAGCTTCGCCCTGTTCGGTTTCGCCGGCGTCGCCGTGTGGGCGATCCAGATGCTGTGGATCCCGTTCTGGGCCGCAGGCGTGGTCAACGGCCTGGGTCACTGGTGGGGTTACCGCAACTTCGAGACCACCGACACCGCCACCAACCTCACCCCGTGGGGTTTCTGGATCGGCGGCGAAGAGCTGCACAACAACCACCACGCCTTCCCGAGCTCGGCCAAGTTCGCGCTGCGCAAGTTCGAATTCGACATCGGCTGGAGCGCGATCAAGCTGCTGGAGTCTGTCGGCCTGGCCAAGGTCCTGCGCGTCGCACCCACTTTGGACGTGCGCCCGAACATCGCCATGCCCGACGGCGAGACGCTGAAGGCACTGCTGGCGATCCGCTTCCAGGCGATGACCGACTACTACCGCAACGTCACCCTGCCGGCGCTGCGCGAGGCCAAGTTCAAGCTGCCGCGCAGCCTGCGCCAGGGCCTTGCCGATGACGGCCGCTGGCTCGACGACGACAAGCGCGCCAAGCTGCAGGCCTGGCTCGCCGAGCGCCCGAGCATGGCCACGCTGGCGGACTTCCGTCAGCGCCTGGCGCAGGTGCTCGACGAGCGCTCGCACGACGCCCAGGCCACGCTGACCAAGCTGCACGCCTGGTGCACCGAGGCCGAGGCCAGTGGCAACCAAGCACTGCAGGCATTCTCGGCGCGGCTGAAGGGCTACGCCCTCGCACCGGCACACGCCTGAGCACCTCGCGCGTGATGCCTCCGGTGTTGCGCAATGACACGCCCGTGCCGAAAGGTGCGGGCGTTTCTTTTGCGCTGCTGCTGGCGCTGGCTCTGATGCCGGTGGTGGCGTCAGCGCAGGTGCAGGCCACCGGCGACTACCTGTCGCGCATGGACGGCGACGGCGACGGGCGCATCGCCTTGCCCGAGTACCAGGACTGGATGAGCTACGCCTTCACCCGCATGGATGCCGACGGCGACGGCGTGCTGGTCCCGGCCGAACTTCCCGGTGGACGCGGCAAGCCGGTCAGCCTGGCCGAGCACCGGCAGACGCTGGCGATCACCTTCGGCCGCCAGGACCGCAATCGCGACGGTTACCTGGACGCACGCGAGCTGGCATCGCCGCCGCAGTAACCCACACACCCGTTCGTCCTGAGCGTAGCGCAGCGAAGTCGAAGGACCGCCCGCAGCGCTGTCGGCCCGGGTCCTTCGACTCCGCGCCTGCGGCGCTACGCTCAGGACGAACGGGGGCCTTCCCTCGCGGCGAACCGTGCCTCCCCCGCGCCGAGCCGTTGCCAGCCCCCCACCCGGGCAGGCGTAGCATCTGGGTCCTGTACCGCCAGACCCGCTGCGCCCATGGCCATCGCTGCATCCCACCCGCTCGACCTGCCTCGCCAGCACCTGTTCTGGCTGCTCCACCTGGGTGGCTGGATCGCCTATTTCTCGCTGGGCTACCTGTCCGCCATCGCCCACGGCAAGCCATCGGGCTACTGGATCGTGCCGCTGACCGCGGCCGCCACCGGTGCGATCGCCACTCTCGGCCTGCGCTACCTGCTGCGCGCCTGCTGGGGCCTGCCGCCGCGGCGGCTGATGATGGTGATGGTGGTCCCGATCCTCGCCAGCTCGGCGGTGATGGACCTGACGACGCGCACAGTGCTGGTCGAATTCTGCGAAACCTGCGTGCCGGCCAACCGCGCCGCCTACGTCGCCTATGCGCTGAGTTACATCTACGTCGTGCTCGCCTGGGTCGGCCTGTACCTGGGCGTGAAGTACTACGGCCAGTTGCAGGACGAAACCCGGCGCGCGCTGGCGGCACGCACCATGGCCCACCAGGCGCAGCTGAAGATGCTGCGCTACCAGCTCAACCCGCATTTCCTCTTCAACACGCTCAACGCGATCTCTACGCTGATCCTCGATCGCGACAACGCCACGGCCAACCGCATGGTGCAGGGACTCTCGGCGTTCCTGCGCCACTCGCTCGACAACGATCCGATGCAGCGCGTGACGCTGCGCCAGGAACTCGACGCGCTGACGCTGTACCTGGACATCGAGAAGATCCGCTTCGCCGAGCGCCTGCGCATCGAGACCTCCATCGACGAGGATTGCTGGCGCGCGCTGCTGCCGAGCCTGCTGCTGCAACCCCTGGTCGAGAACGCCATCAAGTACGCGGTGGCCAAGCAGATCGCAGGTGGCCTGCTGCGCATCGAGGCCGAGCGCGAAGGCGCGCAGCTGGTACTGCGCGTGATCGACGACGGCCCGGGCTGTAATTCGCTGGAGGGCGGAGAGCTGCCGGCCGGCAAGGGCGTGGGCCTGCGCAACACGCGCGAGCGCCTGAGCGTGCTCTACGGCGAAGCCAGCGGTTTCGGCGTGCGCAACCGCGAGCGCGGCATCGAAGTCACGCTGCGCCTGCCGTTCGAAACCTCCCAGACGATCGGCGAGTGAGCGTGAGCATGGACCGGGCGAGAAACGAACGCGGTCACAACGGCAACGGCGCACACCACGCGGCCGAGGCGGCGACGAAACTGCGCGCGATAGTCGTCGACGACGAGCCGCTGGCGCGGCGCGGCCTGGAGATCCGCCTGGCCGACCACGCCGACATCGAGCTCGTCGGCCAGTACGGCGATGGCGCCGCGGCGATCGCCGGCCTGCGCGAGCATCGCCCGGACCTGATGTTCCTCGACGTGCAAATGCCCGGCATGGACGGCTTCGAGACCCTGCGCAGCATCCCCGCGGTCGAGATGCCGCTGGTGGTGTTCGTCACCGCCTACGACCACTACGCCATCCGCGCCTTCGAAGCCTCCGCCACCGACTACCTGCTCAAGCCCGTGGACGACGCGCGTTTGCACCAGGCGCTGGCCAAGGTCAGGCAGGCGCATTCGCAACGCGAAGCCCGCGGCCACTGCGCGCACCTGCTGGGCCTGCTGAGTGAACTCAGCGGCCATCCGATGCTCGACCTGGACGAGGCGCTGAAACCCGATGCGCTCGAACAGCTGCGGCGCGAAGACAAGCTCGCCGTGCGCGATGGCGGGCGCACCGTTCGCGTCGACCTGGGCAGCATCCGCTGGATCGACGCGGCGGGCGATTACATGTGCATCCACACCGACAGCGAAACGCTGGTGCTGCGCGCGACCATGCGCGACCTGGAAAAGCAGCTGGACCCGCAGCGCTTCCCGCGCATCCACCGCTCGACGATAGTCAACGCCCGTCGCGTGGTCGAAATGCGTCCGCACACGAACGGCGAGGGCTACCTGCGCCTGGACTGCGGGCAGGAGCTGAAGCTGTCGCGCAGCCATCGCGACAAGCTCGATCTGCTGCTGTAACGCCAACCCGCTCCGAACGTCCCCTCCGGCGCCCGTTCACGATCGAACTCGGGCTCGTCAGTCTCGCCCGTGGCAAGAAGCGGGCCAGATCTGCACCCTCCGTGCCGCCGAAACGCTTCAGCGCGCCCGAACCACCATTCAACGCAAAGTCCGATTCCGCGTGACTTACGGGCCATCTGCGCGGTAAGCGCGGCGGCGCATCGTGCGCACCGCACTCCCCCGCGGATCACGCCGATGAAACTCACCGACGCCTCGCTACGAAACCCCGCTGCCGTCGCGGTGATCGTGGCCATGGTCTGCGCATTCGGGCTGATGAGCCTGTTCAAGCTGCCGCTGCAGCTGTTCCCCGACATCGAGCGCCCGCAGATGTCGGTGCAGACCAGCTGGCGCGCGGCCTCGCCGCAGGAAATGGAATCGGAGATCGTCGAGCCGATCGAGGCGGTGATGCAGGGCCTGCCCGGACTCGAGGAGATCGAGTCCAACGTCAACGCCGGCAACAGCTTCATCAACCTGACCTTCGCCGTCGGCGCCGACATGGACGCGATGCTGGTGGAGGTGCTGTCGCGGATGAACCGCCTGCAGCCGCTGCCGCGCGACGCCACTCCGCCGGTGGTGCAGTCGGGCGCCGACAACGCCAACAATTCGCTGACGTACTTCTTCGTGCAGAAGCTGCCGGGCACGGCCGGCGACATCCTCGATTACCGGCAGATGATCGAAGACCGCATCGTGCCGAAGCTGTCGGCGGTCGAAGGCGTGGCCGGCGTCGAGATCAACGGCGGTGCGCCAGAAGAACTGACCATCAGCCTGAACCTGGAACGCGCCGCGGCGATGGGCATCCAGATTCCGGAGGTGGCCGCCGTGGCCGCGCGTGCCACCGACGTGTCCGGCGGCGTGGTCGAAGCCGGCCGTCGCGAGTACGTGCTGCGCTTCGCCGGCCGCTATTCGCCCGAGGCGATGGGCAACCTGATCCTGGCATGGCGCGACGGTCGCCCGGTGCGCCTGGCCGACGTCGCCAAGGTCGAGGTCAAGCGGCCCGAGCAGCGCTTCTTCGCCTACCAGAACGGCAATCCCGCGATCGGCCTGCGCATCATCCGCGAGACCGGCGCGAACGTGCTGGATACGCTGGATGAAGTGAAGCGCGTGGTCGCCGACGTCCGCGAAAAGGACCTGCGCCCGCTTGGTCTCGACATCGCCCAGAGCTTCGACGCCTCCGTTTTCATCAATCGCGCGATCAGCCTGCTCTCGGGCAGCCTGTTCGCCGGCGTGCTGCTTGCTGTGGGCTGCCTGTGGTGGTTCCTGCGCGATGTCCGCGCCACCGCGCTGATCGCCTGCGCCATTCCGATTTCGCTGCTGGCGACCTTCATCGTCCTGCAGCTCACCGGTCGCAGCCTCAACGTGATCTCGCTGGCGGGCCTGGCGTTCGCGGTCGGCATGGTCATGGACGCGGCCGTCGTCGTCGCCGAGAACATCGTGCGCCTGCGCGAGGAAGGCATGCCCGGGCGCCAGGCCGCGCTCGAAGGCACGCGCCAGGTCGCCGTCGCGCTGGTGGCGTCCACGATCACGACGGTCGCGGTGTTCGTGCCGGTGATCTTCATGGAAGACGTCGAAGGCCAGCTGTTCGCCGACCTCGCGTTGACCATCTCGATCGCGGTGGGCATCTCGCTGCTGGTCGCGGTCACCGTACTGCCTGCCGCCGCGGGCAGCTGGCTGCGCGAGCGCAAGGACGCGCGCGAACAGCACCGCGCGTGGTCGCGCGTCAGTGACTGGGCGATGCGCGTGACTGCCGGCCGCCAGCGCCAGCTGGCCTGGGTCGGCGGCCTGGTGCTCGCTCCGGCGCTGCTGGCGGCGGTGCTGATGCCGAAGATCGACTACCTGCCACCGGTGAAGCGCGCCGCCGTCGATGCGATCTTCAACTTCCCTCCCGGCATGGGCCCGGAGCGCGTCAACCGCGAGATCGCACCGGCCGTGCTTGAGCGCATGCGCCCTTACATGGACGGCGAGAAGGGTCCGCAACTGAGCAACTGGTATCTGCTGCTGTGGCCCGGCGGCGGCACCATTGGCGCGCGCGTGGTCGACCCGGACAACATCGGCGAACTCGAGCGAGTCGTCCGCGACGAAGTGGTGGTCGGATTCCCCGACACCCGCGCTTTCGCCAGCGAAGGCGAGCTGTTCGGCAGTTTCGGCGGCTCGGCGCGCGCTATCGCCATCCACCTGCAGCACGCCGACGGCGACGCCCTCACGCGCGCCGCCGAAGCCGGCCGCAAGCTGCTGTCCGAGCGCTTCCCCGGTGCCAACGTGCAGGCATGGCCCAACGCGGATTCCGGCACGCCGGAGCTGCGCGTCAATCCCGACGACCGCCGCCTCGCCGAAGTCGGCTGGCGTCGCCCGGAGCTGGGTACCGTCGTGCGCACGCTCGGCGATGGCCAATGGCTGGGCGAACACTTCGACGGTGACCGTCGCCTGGCGATCATCCTGCGTACCGACCGCGACAGCAGCATCTCTCGGCTGGGCGCGGCGCCGCTGGCGACGCCGCAGGGCGGCGTGCTCAGCCTGGCGGAGCTGGCCAAGGTCGACACCGTGCTCGCCCCCAATCAGTTGCGCCGCATCGACCGGCGCCGCACGGTGACCCTGACCATTGACCCGCCCGCGGCCATGTCGCTGCAGGAAGCGCTCGACATCGTCGATGCCGATGTTGTCCCCGCGCTGCGCAAAGCGCTCCCGTCCGATGCCGAGATCCGCGTCTCCGGCAGTGCCGACCGTCTCGGTGAAGTGGTGCGCAGCATGGGCATCAACTTCGCGATGGCGCTGGTGGTGCTGTTCATGCTGATGGCGGCGATGTTCCGCTCGCTGCGCGACAGCGCGTTCGTCATGGCGACCCTGCCGATGGCCGTACTCGGCGGCGTGCTCGGCCTGCGCGTGCTCGACCTCGCCGCGGGGCAGACGCTGGACCTGCTGTCGATGATCGGCTTCATCATGCTGCTGGGCATGGTGATCAACAACGCGATCCTGCTGGTCGCGCAGACGCGCGATGCGCAGGCCGCCGGCGCCACGCTCGATGCGGCCCTGCACCAGGCGCTCGATCAGCGCCTGCGGCCGATCCTGATCGGCGCGCTGACCGGCGTGCTCGGCGCGCTGCCGATGGCGATCAATCCCGGCCCTGGCGCGGTGATCTACCGCGGCCTCGCCGCCGTGTCGGTTGGCGGCGTCGCATTGAGCCTGGTCTTCCTGGTGGTGTTGATTCCCGCGCTGCTGCGACTGGCCGACTCGCGTCGCCAGGCCGCGACGGCTGTCGACGGCATCGACGCCATGCCTGTTCCGCAAACCTCCCCCTGAATGTCACTCCTCCCCCGGAGATCGTCATGCGCACCTTGCACAAAACCCTGATTGCCGCGGCGCTGGCCGTGGTCCTGACCGTCCCGCTGCTTGACCTGGATGCCGGCGCCAGCGCACCTCCCCCCGAGGCGCCGCCCGCGATCGTCAGCGTGGCCGCCGCGGTCAGTACCGAGCTGGCGCCGCGGCACTGGGCCCCGGGCAGTGTGATCAGCCGCCAGGACGCGCACGTGGCCAGCGAACAGGACGGCCGCGTGATCCAGGTCGCCGAGGTCGGGCAGAATGTCCGCGCCGGCGAACCCATCGCCGTGCTCGACGACACCGCGCTGCGTCTGAGCGAACGCCAGGGACAGGCCGACCTGGCGCGCATCCAGGCGCAGCTCGACATGGCCACGCGCCAGGAGCAGCGCTACGCGTTGTTGGCGCAACAGCAGAACATCGCCCGCGCCCAGCACGAACAGCTGCAGGCCGACCGCGAAATGCTGGTGCAGGAACGCGCCCGTGCCCAGGCGCTGCTCGAGCAGACCCGCCACCAGCGCACGCAGATGCTGGTGCGCGCGCCGTTCGACGGTGTCGTCGCCGAGCGCGAAGTGGAGCTTGGCGAGTTCGTCAACACCGGCGACGCGGTTGCGCGCGTGGTCGACACGGCCGAGCAGGAAGTTCGCGTGCGCGCCCCGGTCGACCTTGCCCGCCATCTCGCCGTCGGCACGCCGGTGCAGGTGCGCGTGGGCGACAGCGAACGCGGTCATCCGGTGAGCGCGCTGGTTCCGGTCGGCGATGAAGCCTCACGCCAGCTGGAGCTGCGCATCCGGATGGATGCGAGCGAGTTCCCGGTCGGCACCGCGGTGGAAGTCGGCATGCCGAGCGCGGCCAAGCGCGCGGTCGTGGCGGTTCCGCGCGACGCGGTGATCCTGCGTCGCGAAGGTGACTTCGTCCTGCGCGTCGGCGGCGACAACAAGGCCGAGCGACTGCCGGTGAAGACCGGGACCGAAGTCGGCGACCTGGTCGAGGTCAGCGGCAACGTCAAAGCCGGCGATCGCCTGATCGTGCGCGGTGGCGAGCGCGTCGAGGCCGGACAGTCGGTGACGATCCAGGACCTGTCGCGGGCGGTGTCGGTCCGCTAGCCACGCAAGTTCGCCCTGGCCCGCAATTACCGCGTTCGTTACCGAACGCGGAGCGGATCAGCAGTCGTCTGATTTGCCGGTCGCGTAACGCAGACCGGCCCGAAGCTGCTGCAGGAAGTTCTGATCGGAGTACACGGCCTCGTCGTGACCCAATCCCGTATACCAGCTGCGCCCGCCTTCGAAGGCATGACACCAGCTGATCGGATGGTCCGCACCCATGGTGCCGCCCTCGTACAACGACTCGTCAACCGTGGCGATCACCCGCACCTGCTCGCGCGGATTTCGGTCGTAGTTGTAGATCTCGTCGGTGATCGGCCAGGGCTTGCCGTTGCGTTTGCCAGCCAGCTCCGGCCGCACCTGCGTGGCCTGCAGGCCTTTCGGGTGCGACTTGAACCACGCACCGACCAGCTGCCCATACCAGGGCCAGTCGTGCTCGGTATCCGCGGCCGAGTGCACGCCGACGAATCCGCCGCCAGCGCGCATGAAGGCCTGCAGTGCCTGCTTCTGTTCCGAATCGAGGATGTCGCCGGTGGTGCTGGCGAACACGACCACCTTGTAGCGCGCCAGATTGGCGGCGTTGAAGTCCGCCGCGTTCTCGCTGTGGTCGACGGCAAGGCCTTGTGCGCCCGCCAGCTGCTGCAGCGTGGCCACGGCGGTCGGGATCGACGTATGCCGCCACCCGGTGGTCTTGGTGAACACCAGTGCCCGCTCCGGCGTCGCGGCGGACGCGAAACCGGCAAGCAGCAAGGTCGACGTGCATAGCCAGGCAAGGGTCAGTCGGCGCATGCGCGGATCATGCCATGGCGACCCAGTGCATCTGAACAGGGCAGGGAGGGCGCACGCACTCCAGCGCCGTCGTGTCAACGGGTTACGCGCCAGCGCCCGCATTGCGACAATCGCCGTCTCCCCGGTACTCCGGGATTTCACGATTGGATGCAATGCAGGATCTCAAGCAAGTCGCCGCCCAGGTCGCGGGCAAGATCGCCCGCCTGATTGCCGAGGAAATCGGCGCCCAGACGCAACAGGCCCAGTCCGCCATCGCCCTGCTCGACGAAGGCGCGACCGTGCCGTTCATCGCGCGCTACCGCAAGGAAGTCACCGGCGGCCTCGACGACACCCAGCTGCGCAACCTTGAGACGCGCCTGACCTACCTGCGCGAACTCGAGGACCGCCGCGCCGCGGTGCTGGCCAGCATCGAGGAACAGGGCAAGCTCAGCGACGAACTGCGCGGCGAGATCGAGGCAGCCGACAGCAAGTCGCGCCTGGAAGACCTCTACCTGCCGTACAAGCCCAAGCGCCGCACCAAGGCGCAGATCGCGCGCGAAGCCGGTCTGGAGCCGCTCGCCGATGGCCTGTTGGCCGATCCGATGCAGGTGCCGGAAGAGTTCGCCGCCGGTTTCGTCGATGCCGAGAAGGGCGTGGCCGACGTCAAGGCCGCGCTCGACGGCGCCCGCGCGATCCTGATGGAGCGCTGGGGCGAAGACGCGGCACTGGTCGGCGAATTGCGCGGCTGGCTGCACGAAGTCGGCGTGATCCGCGCCAAGGTCGCCGAAGGCAAGGAGCTGGCCGGCGAGAAGTTCCGCGACTACTTCGACCATGCCGAACCGCTGGCGAAGATTCCCTCGCACCGTCTGCTCGCGCTGTTCCGTGGCCGTCGCGAAGAGTTCCTGTTCCTCGACCTCGACCCGGGCACCGATGCCGCGGCCGGCCACCTGCTGGCCGAAGGCCGCGTCGCCGTGCACGCCGGCATCAAGGCGCAGGGCCGTCCGGCCGACAAGTGGCTGCTCGATTGCTGCCGCCTGACCTGGAAGGCCAAGCTGCACCTGCACCTGCTGCTCGACCTGTTCGCGCAGGCGCGCGAGAAGGCCGAAGTCGAGGCCATCGACGTCTTCGGCGACAACCTCAAGGACCTGATGCTGGCCGCGCCGGCCGGTGCCAAGGCCGTGCTTGGCCTCGATCCGGGCCTGCGTACCGGCGTCAAGGTCGCCGTGGTCGACCGCACCGGCAAGTTCGTCGACCACGCGACGATCTACCCGCACGAGCCGAAGCGCCAGTGGGACCAGTCGCTGGCGTTGCTGCGCCAGCTGTGCGTCAAGCACCAGGTCGAACTGATCGCGATCGGCAACGGCACCGCCTCGCGCGAGACCGACAAGCTCGCCGGTGACCTGATCAAGCTCGTGCCGACGCTGTCGATGCAGAAGATCGTGGTCAGCGAAGCCGGTGCGTCGGTGTACTCGGCCTCCGAGTTCGCCGCCAAGGAATTCCCCAACCTCGACGTGTCGATCCGTGGCGCGGTGTCGATCGCACGACGCCTGCAGGATCCGCTGGCAGAGCTGGTCAAGATCGAGCCCAAGGCCATTGGCGTGGGCCAGTACCAGCACGACGTCGACCAGTTCCGCCTGGCGCGCACGCTCGATGCGCGCGTGGAGGACTGCGTGAACGCCGTCGGCGTCGACGTCAACACCGCCTCGGCGGCGCTGCTGACGCGCGTGTCCGGCCTGTCGTCGACGGTGGCCGAGAACATCGTCGTCTACCGCGACAGCAACGGCGCGTTCAAGAGCCGCAAGGAACTGCTGAAAGTGCCGCGCCTGGGCGACAAGACGTTCGAACAGTGCGCCGGCTTCCTGCGCATCAGCGACGGCGACCAGCCGCTGGACGCATCGTCGGTGCACCCGGAGGCCTATCCGGTGGTCGAGCGCATCCTCAAGCAGTGCGGTCGTGAAGTGAAGCAGGTGATCGGCGATGCCTCGCTGCTGCGCGGCCTCAAGCCCGAGCAGTTCACCGACGAACGCTTCGGCGTGCCGACCGTGCGCGACATCCTCAAGGAACTCGAAAAGCCCGGCCGCGACCCGCGCCCCGAGTTCAAGGCCGCGCGTTTCGCCGACGGCGTGGAGGACATCAAGGACCTGCGCGAAGGCATGATCCTGGAAGGCGTGGTCAGCAACGTCGCCGCGTTCGGCGCGTTCGTCGACATCGGCGTGCACCAGGACGGCCTGATCCACATCTCGGCGCTGTCGGACAAGTACGTCAAGGATCCGCGCGAAGTCGTGAAGGCCGGCGACATCGTCAAGGTCAAGGTGCTGGAGGTCGATGTCGCCCGCAAGCGCATCGCACTGACGCGCCGCCTGGACGACAGCGCTCCGGCACCGCGTGGTCCGCGCGAGGATCGCGATGCGAGGCCGAACCAGAACCGTGGCGGCGGCCGTGATGGCGGCCGTGGTGCGCCGATGCCGAAGCAGGCTCCGGCACCGGCGAACAACGCGCTGGCGGCGGCGTTTGCGCGGGCGAAGAAGAGCTAGGAAGCAAATGGATCCCGGCGTACGCCGGGATGACGATGTCCCTCAAACAACAACGCCGGCCCAGGGCCGGCGTTGTCGTTACCGCACTACGACGAGAGAGGCAGCGTTACTGCGTGATATCCACGTCCTTCGTCTCGCGCAGGAACAGCGAGCCGATCACGAAGGTCATCAGTGCGATCACGATCGGGTACCACAGGCCGTAGTACATGTTGCCGGTGGCCGCGACCAGGGCGAAGGCGATCGTCGGCAGGAAGCCGCCGAACCAGCCATTGCCGATGTGGTACGGCAGCGACATCGAGGTGTAGCGGATGCGGGTCGGGAAAAGCTCGACCAGCCATGCCGCGATCGGGCCGTAGACCATCGTCACGTAGATCACCAGGATGGTCAGCACCACCAGCACCATCGGCTTGTTGATGCGCGCGTCATCGGCCTTCTCCGGATAGCTGCCGGCCTTCAGCGCCGCCTTCAGCTCACCGGTGAACGCATCGCCCTTGGCCTTGCTATCTTCCTTGCTCAGGCCCGCACCTTCATAGCCCGCCACTTCCACCGAACCGACGGTGACCTTGGCCACGGTGCCGGCAGGAGCGGCAGCAATCGTGTACGGCACGCCCGCCTTGGCGAGGGCCGCGGTGGCGATGTCGCACGAGTTGGTGAAGACCTTCTTGCCGACCGGGTCGAACTGGAACGAGCAGGTATCCGGATCGGCATGGACCACGGCCGGTGCGTTCGTGCTGGCTTCGGCGATGGCCGGGTTGGCGTAGTGGGTCAGCGCCTTGAACAGCGGGAAGTAGGTCAGCGCGGCGATCAGGCAGCCGGCCATGACGATCTTCTTGCGGCCGATCTTGTCCGACAGCCAGCCGAAGAAGATGAAGAACGGCGTGCCGATCGCCAGTGCCGCCGCGATCAGCAGCCATGTAGTCGTGGCATCCACCTTCAGCGACTGCGTCAGGAAGTACATCGCGTAGAACTGACCCGCGTACCAGACCACGGCCTGGCCGGCGGTACCGCCGAGCAGGGCCAGCAGCACGATCTTGCCGTTCTTGGTGAAGAAGCTTTCGGTGATCGGGGCCTTGGAGGTCTTGCCCTCGGCCTTCATCTGCTGGAACAGCGGCGACTCGTTGAGCTGCAGGCGGATCCACACCGACACGCCGAGCAGGATGATCGACAGCAGGAACGGAATGCGCCAGCCCCAGGCCTCGAACGCCTCGGTGCCCAAGTACGTGCGAACGCCCAGGATCACCAGCAGCGACAGGAAAAGGCCGATGGTCGCGGTGGTCTGGATGAAGCTGGTGTACAGGCCACGCTTGCCGTGCGGGGCGTGCTCGGCCACGTACGTCGCCGCGCCGCCGTACTCGCCGCCCAGTGCCAGGCCCTGCAACAAGCGCAGGAAGATCAGGATGGCCGGTGCGGCAAACCCGATGCTGGCGTAGTTGGGCAGGATGCCGACCAGGAACGTCGACAGGCCCATGATCACGATCGTGACCAGGAACGTGTACTTGCGGCCGATCATGTCGCCGATGCGACCGAAGAAGATCGCGCCGAACGGTCGCACGGCGAAGCCGGCGGCGAAGGCGAGCAGGGCGAAGATGAAGGCGCTCGTGTCATTGAGGCCGGAGAAGAACTGCTTGGCGATGATCGCCGCGAGCGAGCCGTACAGGTAGAAGTCGTACCACTCGAACACGGTGCCGAGGCTGGAGGCGAAGATGACCTTCTTGTGCCCCTGGGTCAGCGATGCGGCAGGTTTGTCGGAGTTTGCAGTGATGGTGGACATGTGCTCGTCGCCCCTTAGAAGTTGTACTTCACGTGCGTCTGCAGGCGATTGAGGTCGCCGCGGTCGCCGTTTTCGAGTTCACGCTGGCCCCAGATCAGCTCGGCACCGAGGTCGAGCTTGGGCAGCGGCGTGTAGATCACGTTGACGTGGCCGGACTGCGCACCCTTGGTGATGCCAAGGCCGGTGAGGGCGGTGTCCTGGTCGTAGTCGGCGCGCGAATAGAAGATGTTCGTGCGCAGCTTCGGACTGAACACATGGCGCCAGCCGACGAACCCGGCGATCAGGTCGATGTTGTCCAGGTTGCCGGTGGAATCGAGCACGGCGTCGTTGCTGAGCGCCAGGCCGATGTAGCGGCCGATGCCGCTGCCGCCGGTGACCATGTAGCGGATGTCGTCGTTCTTGCCGAGGTTGAACTTGCCCGAGACGCTCACGCCGTAACCCATCTCGTCGGAGTCCTGGTTGAGCGGGCCGTTCTGGAAGGCCAACTGGCGCACCAGGCCGGCGATGCCGAAGTGGCCCCAATCACCCTTGAAGGTGTAGCGGCCGGTCAAGTCGGGCATCTCGCCGTCGTCACCCTGCACCTGCCCCATGTTGCCGTTGAAGGGCGTGTAGACCGTCTCCGGGTTCTCCATCGAGAACGACCACGGGCCGTTGGTGTAGCGCAACTGCGCGTGGCGGACGAACACCGTGCCCTCGGTCGGGCCGAGGAAGTCGACGGTGTCGGGCAGGGCGGCGGTGTCCTGGAAGTTGGTCCAGGTCTGGCCGGCCAGCCAGTTGTTCCACTGCACATACGCCTGGCGCAGGGTCAGCGCGTAGGTGTTGGTGGCGATCTCGTTGCCGGTGAAGGCGGTGCTGCCGCCACCGAACAGATCGAACTCGAGGTAAGCCTTGAGCTTGTCGCCGCTGTCCAGGTCGGTGTCGGCACCAAACCAGAAGCGCGAGAAGTTCACGCCCATGTCGGTGTCGGAGCCGCCTTCGTCGGTGCGGCCACCGCCGACCGGGATTGCCTTGGGCACGTAGAACAGGCGGCCGACGGTGCCGTCGGGAATGTCGCCGTCGTTGGTCTGGGTCAGCGAAGCATCGAGCTTGATGAAACCGCCATAGCTGAAGCGCGTTCCCGGGTTCGCCGTGGCCATGATCGGCGCGGTCTGGATGGTCGGTTTGGCCGGCGCCGGCGGATTTCCGGCGGCGGCACCCGCGGTCACGGCTGCGGCGGGGGCCGCGGCAGTTGCGGGCGCCGTGGCCTGCGCGGTCTTGACCTCGCTGATCTGGCTCTGCTGTTGCTGCTGCTGCGAGACCAGCTGCTTGACCATGGCTTCGAGCTGGGCGACGCGTGCTTCGAGCTCTTTTTCCTTCGCGGTTTGCGCGAATGCCATCCCCGGCAACGCCAGCGCGACCAGCAGGGCGGCGGCGAGCGGGCGGCGACGCACAGTCGCGGCCTTCCTCGTCGGCGACGCAATGATTGCGGACATGATTCCCTCCCAACGGAACGCCGCACCCAATGCGCGGCCTCGGCCAGCCTGCTGGCGCATCGCGCTGCACAACCATTCCCCATTGGTCGTAGGAAAGGCTCGATAACCGCCAATTACGACTATGGTCTACACCCTGCCGGATGAGGCTTTAACAGTGAATGCGGCAAACTGGACCGTCCCACGCCAGAAACCCAGACAGAACCTTGTCCCGGAGCACGCCATGAACCACCCCGCCGTCGTCCACCCTGTCGATCCCGAATTCGCCGCCAAGTCGCGGGTCACGCGCGAAGCGTACGAGCGCATGTACGCCGAATCGGTGAACCAGCCCGACGCGTTCTGGGGCAAGGTCGCGCAGCGCCTGGACTGGTTCAAGGCGCCGACGAAGGTCAAGGACGTCAGCTACCAGCTCGACGACTTCCACATCCGCTGGTACGAGGACGGCGAACTCAACGCCAGCGTCAACTGCCTCGACCGCCACCTGGCCCAGCGCGGCGACAAGACCGCGTTGATCTTCGAGCAGGACGATCCGTCCAAGCCGGCCGAGCACATCACCTACCGCGACCTGCATGCACGGGTGTGCAAACTGGCCAACGCGCTGCGCTCGCTCGGCGTGCGCAAGGGCGACCGCATCACCATCTACCTGCCGATGATCCCCGAAGCGATCGTCTCGATGCTCGCCTGCGCGCGCGTCGGCGCGATCCACTCGGTGGTGTTCGGCGGCTTCGCCCCGAACTCGATCGCCGACCGCGTTGCCGACTGCACCAGCAAGCTGATCATCACCGCCGACGAAGGCCTGCGTGGCGGCAAGAAGGTGCCGCTCAAGGCCAACGTCGATGCGGCGCTGAAGATGCCCGGCACCAATACCGTCGAGACGGTGCTGGTAGTGCGCCACACCGGTTCGGCCGTCGACATGCAGATGCCGCGTGACCGCTGGTACGACGCCGTCGTCGAAGGCCAGTCGGAAGAGTGCGCGCCCGAGCGCATGAACGCCGAAGATCCGCTCTTCATCCTCTATACCTCCGGCTCGACCGGCAAGCCCAAGGGCGTGCTGCACACCACCGCCGGCTACCTGGTCTACGCCAGCTATACCCACGAGATGGTGTTCGACCTGCGCGACGACGACATCTACTGGTGCACCGCCGACGTCGGCTGGGTCACCGGCCACAGCTACATCGTCTACGGGCCGCTTTCCAATGGTTCTACCGCGGTCGTGTTCGAAGGCGTGCCGAACTACCCGAGCGTGTCGCGTTTCTGGGAAGTGATCGACAAGCACAAGGTCAGCATCTTCTACACCGCCCCGACCGCGATCCGCGCACTGATGCGCGATGGCGACGAGCCGGTGAAGAAGACCTCGCGCGCCTCGCTGCGCCTGCTCGGCACGGTCGGCGAGCCGATCAATCCCGAGGCCTGGCGCTGGTACTACGAAGTGGTCGGCGATTCGCGTTGCCCGGTCGTGGACACCTGGTGGCAGACCGAAACCGGGGGCATCCTGATCACGCCGCTGGCCGGCGCGATCGACCTCAAGCCGGGCTCGGCGACCAAGCCCTTCTTCGGCGTGCAGCCGGCGCTGGTCGATGCCAATGGCCAACTGCTCGAAGGCGAGGCCGAGGGCAACCTGGTCCTGCTCGATTCGTGGCCGGGCCAGATGCGCACCGTCTACGGTGACCACCAGCGCTTCATCGACACCTACTTCCGCACCTACCCGGGCATGTACTTCACCGGCGACGGTTGCCGTCGCGATGCCGACGGCTACTACTGGATCACCGGACGCGTCGATGACGTGATCAACGTCAGCGGCCATCGCATCGGCACGGCCGAAGTCGAAAGCGCGCTGGTTTCGCACCCGAAGGTGGCCGAGGCGGCAGTGGTCGGCTTCCCGCACGACATCAAGGGCCAGGGCATCTACGCCTACGTCACCCTGATCGCCGGCGAGGCCGCGACCGAAGCGCTGCACAAGGAACTGATCGCGCACGTGCGCAAGGAGATCGGACCGATCGCCACGCCCGACCATCTTCAGTGGGCGCCGGGCCTGCCGAAGACGCGCTCGGGCAAGATCATGCGCCGCATCCTGCGCAAGATCGCCGAGAACGCTCCTGACCAGCTCGGCGACACCAGCACGCTGGCCGACCCGAGCGTCGTCGAAAGCCTGGTCAACGAACGCCGCGTGCCCTGACCCCAACCGCATGACCACCCTGCTGATCGCCGACGACCACCCGCTGTTCCGCGAGGCACTGCGCGGCGCGGTCGCGCGCGTGCTGCCCCAGGCGCAGCTGCGCGAGGCCGACAGCGTCGATGCGCTGTACACGCTGGTCGAGGCCGAGCCCGATGCCGACCTGTTGCTGCTCGACCTGAACATGCCCGGCGCGCAGGGTTTCAGCGCGCTGGTGCATCTGCGCGCACTGCATCCGCAATTGCCGATCGTGGTCGTGTCGGCGCGCGAGGAACCCACCGTGATGCGTCGCGCGCTCGACCACGGCGCGGTCGGCTTCATTCCCAAGTCGGCCGACGCGGCGACGCTCGGCGAGGCGATCACGCGCGTGCTCGACGGCGACCGCTGGGCACCGGCGGCGGCCTTGTCCGCACCGGCCGCGCACGCCGACGAGCACGACGCCGCACAGCGCCTGCGCGACCTCACGCCGCAGCAGTTCCGCGTGTTGCAGATGCTCGGCTCGGGCCTGCTCAACAAGCAGATCGGCTATGAGCTGGGCGTGTCGGAGGCAACGGTGAAAGCCCACGTCACCGCGATCCTGCGCAAGCTCGGCGCCAGCAACCGCACCCAGGCCGTGCTGATCGCCGGCCGCCTCGCCCTGGACCCCAGCGCCATAGTTCCGCCGCCGGAAGAGGCGGAGTAGCCGGCTCCACGGCCCCGAAAACCCCGCGGGTGTACTCTCCGCCCCATGAGCCTCCGCCGCCCGCACCCTGCACTGCGACCGTATGTCGAGGCGGTCTGGGCCAGCGCTGCGCCAGGGCAATCGGTCGCGCCGCGCGAGCACGTGTTGCCCTGCACCGGCATGCATCTGGCGATTCGCCTCGATGGCCCGCTGCGCCTGTATCGCGACGCCGGTGACCTGCGCGGCGAGACCGTAGCCGATGCCGTCGTGGCTGGCGCGCGCGCCGGCTTCTACGTCAAGGACACTACGCAGCCCTCGCGATCGGTCGGCGTAATCCTGCGGCCGGGCGCAACGCAGGCCCTGTTCGGCTGCGACGCCGACGAACTGTCGTCCAGCCACACGCCCCTCGATGCGTTATGGGGCCCCGCCGCAGGCCGACTGCATGAAGCGCTGCTCGACTGCGACGACGAATCGCATCAGCTCGAGCTCATGCAGCGCGCACTGTTTGCGCGCCTTCGCCCGGCACGCGCGATGCACCCTGCGATCGCCCAGGCAATGCAGGGACTCGGGCAGCGTGAGCCTGTCGCATCCCTGGCCCAGGCCAGCGGGTTGAGCCATCGACACCTGCTGGCGCGATTCCGCGCGGCGACCGGCCTGGCGCCAAAGGCCTATGCCCGTGTGCTGCGATTCCGCCATGCGTTGCGACTGCTCGCGCGCGGCCAGCCCCTGGCCGACATCGCCATCGACGCCGGCTACAGCGACCAGGCGCACTTCAACCGCGAGTTCCGCGAACTGTCCGGGATGACGCCGCAGGCGTACAGGCGGGCGCCGGTGCGCGGCGAGGCCCACGTCGCCATGGTCAATTTCCTTCAAGACGCGGGCACGGCCCCGACCTAAGGTCCACGCACACCCACTGCCGCGAGACCGCCATGTCCACCCGCGAACTGTTTGCCTACCTGTGTGTCCGCGATGCGCAAGCGGCCATCGACTTCTACCGCGATGTCTTCGGCGCCAGCGAAACCCTGCGCCTGGTCGACGCCGGCGGCCGCATCGGCCATGCCGAGGTGTCGATCGCCGGCACCACGCTGATGCTGTGCGAGGAGTACCCCGAGTACGACATCCTCGCGCCGGACCCGACGGCTTCCAGCAGCGTGACCCTGCATGTGCATGTCGACAATGCCGACGAAGTGATCGCGCACGCGGTATCGGCCGGAGCAACGGTGGTGATGCCTGCCCGTGACCAGTTCTACGGCGAACGCTCCGGCGTCGTGCGCGATCCGTTCGGACATCGCTGGAACATCGGCCACAGCATCGAGGACGTCACGCCGCAGGAGATGCAGCGCCGCTTCATCGCGCTGACCGCGGGGCCGTGCGACTAGGTACGTGCACGCGGCCTCCACGGATCTGAACGATCGCCGCGCCGTCCGCACCGTTATCACTTAGGCACCACGATGGCCGGCGTAGTGCTTGCAGCTGATCCCAGTGTGCGCAATGGAGGCTGCATGCATCTGTCGCTGCGTCGTGCCACCTGCCTTGGCCTGGCCGCCACGCTGTCGGCGTGCGCCGGCCAGGCCTCGCTGAAGTCGGGCGAAGACACCGGACCCGATCCGGTGATCGCCGAGCCCGCGCCGTCGGCCATTCCGACCGTGAACATCGCCCCTGCCGAAGGGTGGCCGGCCAACACCACGCCCACGGCCGCCAGCGGCCTCAAGGTCACCGCATTCGCCAGCGGACTCGATCATCCACGCTGGCTGTACGTGCTGCCCAACGGCGACGTGCTGGTCGCCGAATCCAACGCACCGCCGGGTCGCTCGGGGATTGGCGGCATCAAGGGCAAGATCATGGGCGCGGTAAAGAAGCGCGCCGGCGGCGCGGTGCCAAGCCCGAACCGCATCACCCTGTTGCGCGACAGCAACGGCGACGGCGTTGCCGAAACCCGCAGCATCTACGCCAGCAACCTCAGCTCGCCGTTCGGCATGGCCCTGGTCGGCGACACGCTCTACATCGCCAACACCGACTCGCTGGTGCGTGCGCACTACACCGCCGGTGAGACGCGTCTTGCGGCGGCGCCGGAGAAAGTCGCCGATCTGCCCGGCAAGGCCGGCGACAAGTTCAACCACCACTGGACCAAGAGCCTGCTGGCGGCGCCCGACGGCAGCCGCTTCTACGTAGGCGTCGGTTCCAACAGCAACATCGCCGAGAACGGCATGGACGCCGAAGCCAATCGTGCCGCCGTGCTCGAGCTCGACGCTAACGGCGGCAGCCAGCGCGTCTACGCGGGTGGCCTGCGCAACCCGGTCGGCTTGGCGTGGGAACCGCGCAGCGGGCAACTGTGGGCCGTGGTCAATGAGCGCGACGAGCTCGGCAACGACCTGGTCCCGGACTACCTGACCCGCGTCGACAGCGGCGCCTTCTATGGCTGGCCGTACAGCTACTTTGGCCAGCACGTCGACACGCGCGTGAAGCCGCAACGCCCGGACCTGGTCGCCACCGCGCGCCGCCCTGACTACGCCCTGGGCTCGCATGTCGCCCCGCTCGGCCTGGCGTTCGCGAACGGTGATGCGCTGGGCAGCGATTACGCCGAGGGTGCCTTCATCGGCCTGCACGGCTCGTGGAACCGCAAACCGCTCAATGGCTACAAGGTGGTCTTCGTCCCATTCCGAGGCGGCATGCCAGCTGGCGCGATGCGCGACGTGCTCAGCGGTTTCCTCGACGAGGGCGGCAACGCGCGCGGGCGACCGGTCGGCGTTGCGATCGACAAGCGTGGCGCACTGCTGGTCGCAGACGACGTGGGCAACGTGATCTGGCGTGTAACCCGCGGCGCTGCCCGATAGGGCGAGCGGTCGCCTTACACCTGCACCACCTGCCGCTGCGCCGCCAGGAACGCGCGCAGCGATGCCGGCTTCACTGGCTTGGTCAGCACCCGGCAGCCGCGTTCGCGCGCTGCCAGCTTGAGTGCGTCGCTGCCATCGCCGGTGAGCAGTGCCGCCGGCAGGTTGCGGCCGCACTGCACGCGCAGTTCATCGATGACGCCCAGGCCGTCGAGGCGGTCGTGCAGGTGATAGTCGACCAGGGCCACGTCCGGGCATTCGACCAGCAGCGCCAGCGCCTCATCGGCATTGGCCGCGGTCAGCGCCGTCACACCCCAGCGCTGCAACAGGCTGCGCATGCCGTCGAGGATCTCGCGGTCGTTGTCCACGCACAGCACGCGCAGGCCGGCGAGTGAGTCGCCGCCGACCATCAGGTGCGGCTCGGGCAGGGGTGCGGCGTACATTGCCCGCCCGAACGGCACGGTGATCGAGAACACGCTGCCGATCCCGATCCGCGAGCGCACGCGCAGCGGATGCTCCAGCGTGCGCGCGATGCGCTGGCAGATCGACAGGCCCAGCCCGAGGCCGCGCTCACCGCCGACGCCCGGCGTATCGAAGCGACGGAACTCGTCGAAGATCTGCGCCAGGTGGAACTCGGAAATGCCGGGTCCGGTGTCCCATACCTGCAGCTCGACCGCACCTTCGCGCACGCGTGCGGCGATCAGCACGCCACCTTCGCGCGTGTAACGCAGCGCATTGGCCAGGAAGTTCTGCAGGGCGCGGCGCAGCAGGCGGCGGTCGCTGCGCACCGGTCGCGGCCGGTCCGGCGCGCGTACACGCAACTGCAGCCCGCGGCCGGACGCGACCGGTGCGTACTGCGCGACCAGCTCGCGCAGCAGCTCGTTGACATCGAAGTCGACGATTTCCACGCGCAGGGCGCCGGCATCCAGTCGCGAAATGTCCAGCAGGCCGTCGAGAAGATCCTCGGCGGCGCGCAACGATGCATCGACGCGCTCGGCCAGGCGTGCCTGCTCGGCCGGCTCCGGTGTCTCGCGCAGCGCGCTGGCAAACAGCCGCGCCGCATTGAGCGGTTGCAGCACGTCGTGGCTGATCGCGGCAAGGAACCGCGTCTTCGACTGCTGCGCCGATTCGGCTTCGCGGGTACGCAGTTCGACGCGCTGCTCGAGCGTCTCGTTGACTTCGCGCAGTCCCTGTTCGGCGCGCTTGTAATCGGTCACGTCGCTGTAGGTCGTGACGTAGCCGCCGGGCAGCGGACGCCCGCGCATCTCGATGACCTGGCCGTTGGCGCGCACGCGCTCGAACACGTGTGGTGCGCCCGCGCGCAGGTGCGCGAGCCGGCGCTGCACCTGGGCCTCGGTCGGACCCGGACCCATCTCGCCGCGCTCGGCGTTCCAGCGGATCAGGTCGCTGACCGGGCGGCCGACGTAGAGCATGCCGTCGGGATACTCGAACAGCTCCTGGTAGCGGCGATTCCACGCCACCAGCCGCATCTCCGCATCGACCACGCTGACGCCTTGGCTGATGTTCTCCAGCGTTGTCGACAGGATCTGGCGGTTGAATCGAAGTTCCTGGTTGGCCTCGTCCAGCAGCGCGACCACCTCGCCCAGCTCCATGCCCGAACCGCGCAAGGCCGTGGTCAGGGTCAGTCGCGCAGAGGCCGCGCCAATGGCCGAGGCCAGCAGGCGTTCGGTGAACTGTGCCAGCGCACGGTCGGCCGGCTGCGCGGGTTGCCACGGGTGGCCCTGCTGCTGCGCGTACTCCTCGAAGGCGCGGCGGGCATGGCGCTCACCGACGATGCGCTCGGCCAGCGCCAGCAGTTCGCTGCCGCGCACGCTGCCGGCCCAGCCGCCCGGGCCGAGCGCGGGGCGCTGCACGTAGGGGTCGAGGTACGGCGATGCCAGCAGTTGTTCCTGCAGGCGCGGGCGCTGCCGCACCGACACGAACAGGAACACGCCGACGTTGAACAGCAGCGACCAGAACGTGCCATGGGTCAGCGGGTCCCAGCCGTGCAGGCCGAACAGCTGCTCCGGTTGCAGCCAGTCCACGCCGAGCGGGCCATGCTCGAGCCAGCCCGAGCCGAACCAGCCACCGCGTGCCAGCGCCGGCAGCAGCAGCGTGTACAGCCACAGCACGGTGCCGGCGAACAGGCCGGCGAAGGCACCGGAGCGACTGGCGCCGCGCCAGTACAGGCCGCCGATCAGCGCCGGCGCGAACTGCGCGACCGCTGCGAACGCGAGCAGGCCGTGCTGGGCCAGCGTGTCCTCGCCGCCGCGCCCGTAATAGGCCGAGCCGCGGTGATAGGCGTACGCCATCATCGCCAGCGCGACGATGGTGATGCGCCGCACCCACAGCACCTGGCGGCCGATGCCCTGGCCTTCGTGCAGCGCGCCGCTGCGCAGCAGCAGCGGCACGATCAGGTCGTTGCTGACCATCGTCGCGAGCGCGACGCTGGCCACGATGACCATGCCGGTGGCGGCCGAGAAACCGCCGATGTAGACGATCAGCGCCAGCGAATCCTGTTTCAGCGCCAGCGGCAGCGCCAGCACGTAGGTATCAGGCGATGCGCCGGTGCCGGCAAGCAACGCCTGGCCTGTGAGCGTGATCGGCACCACCAGCAGCGAGATCAGCACCAGGTAGCCGCCGAACATCCAGCGCGCCGAGCGCAGGTCGGACGGATCCTGGCATTCGACCACTGCGACGTGGAACTGGCGCGGCAGGCAGACGATCGCGGCGAAGGCGAGCAGGGTCTGGGCGACGAAGCCGGCCGGCACGCCGGGCGCGGTGACGATGCTGGCCGCCTGCACCATGCGTTCGGGCAGCGAGCCGAAGCCGGGCAGGTGGAACAGCGCGAACAGGCCGATGGCCAGGAACGCGAGCAGCTTCACCAGCGATTCCAGCGCCACCGCCAACACCATGCCGCGGTGGTGCTCGGTCGCGTCGATCTGGCGCGTGCCGAACAGGATCGCGAACACCGCCAGCAGCAGGGCGACATAGAACGCCGGGTCGTGCAGCAGGCCGGCGTCGCTGGGCACGCCGGCCAGCACTTCCACGCTCATCGCCACCGCCTTGAACTGCAGGGCGACGTAGGGAACGGCCGCAGTCAGCGCCACCGAGGCCACCAGTGCCGCCAGCCCTGGCGCACGACCGTAGCGCGAGGACAGGAAGTCGGCGATGGAAACGATGCGGTTCTGCCCGGAAATCAGCACCAGCCGCTCGAGGATGCGCCAGCCGAAGGCCAGCATCAGCAGCGGCCCCAGGTAGATCGGCAGGAAGCCCAGGCCGGTGCGTGCGGCCGTGCCGACCGCGCCGTAGAACGTCCACGATGAGCAGTACACCGCCAGTGCCAGCGAGTACACGGCCGGGCGCATCCAGCGCGCCTTGGGCGTGAAGTCGCGCTGGTCGCCGTAATAGGCGACCACGAACAGCACGCCGACGTAACCGGCCGACACCAGCAGCAGAATCCAGCCTGGGATCACGGCGCGCCTCGCGTTTTCGAACGGGACGAGTGTAGAACGCCAGGCAAGGCGCTGTCGTCCTGTCCCCTTGCTGGCGGCATGAGGCTGGAATCGCAGTCGATTTGGGACGAGTCCCAGATCCCGGGAGCATTCATGCCCGTATCGTGGCGACCAGGTGGCAAGCGGCCACCCCCACAGTCCGAGATCTCTAATGCACGCTTCAGCCCTGGACGTTCTTTCGCCCATGGACGCCACCATGATGTCCGCCGTTGCCCTGGCCGTCGGAAGTCGCAGCGCTGCCGTCCGGCAAATTGGGGTGACGCGCCGGACGCTGGGCAGCTTCGTCGGCGAATTCGGGCGACCGCCGCTGGTCAGCTTCGGCGCGGCCTACCCGATCTACCGGTGGTTCGTTCAGGGCGACGAAGGCGATATTGAAGTGGCGGTCATCGATCGCGGCTGCGATCAGGTGCGCATCCTGATGAGCGGCGACGGCGCCTAGATCAGCGAGTCGGCCAGTCGCGAAATCCCCTCCACGCTGCGCCGCCAGCGCGGTCGCGCCCGCCACGACGCCAGCTCGAGAATCTCCGAATCGGCCAGGTATCCGGCCTCGATGTCGCGAAGGCGTTCGACCACGGCGCGGTCGTAGCACAGCAGCCCGACCTCGGCATTGAGCGCGAAGGAGCGGATGTCGAGGTTGATCGAGCCGATCAGGGCGATGTCCTCGTCGACGCTCAGGTGCTTGGCATGCAGGAAGTGGGGCCGGTACAGCGCGATGCGGACGCCGGCCTCCAGCAGTTCTTCGTAGTAGGACCGCTGCGCCCAGCGGGTGAGGTTCTGGTTGTTGCTCTGCGACAGCACCAGTTGCACCTGCACTCCCGACAACGCGGCCAGGTGCAGCGCGCCGAGCGTCACGTCGTCAGGCACGAAGTAGGGCGTGGTCAGCACCACCCGTCGACGCGCGTGCTGGATCAGGGCGACCACGACGTTGCGCGCATTCTGGAACGGATACGCCGGCCCGCCTGGCAGCAGCTGCGCCGGTGCCGCGCCATTGCCGGTGTAGGCGCCATCGGCAGTCAGGCGCTCGCCGGTCTCGATCAGCCAGTCGCTGGCGAACAGCGCCGCCATCTGCCGCACCGCCGGCCCCATCACACGCGCGACCAGTTCGCGATTGGGGTAGCCCGGGACGAACTCCGGCTCGGCGAGGTTCTGCGAACCGACATAACCCACGCGGCGATCGATGACCGCCAGCTTGCGATGGTTGCGCAGGTCCATGCGCGACAGGCTGCGCCAGGCCAGGCCCCCGGCCAGCATCGCGCGGACATCGACGCCGGCCTCACGTAGCGGTCGGGCGAACGCACGCAAGCCAGGCTTGGCACCCACCGCGTCGAGCAGCAGCCGGCAGCGGACGCCGCGCGAAGCCGCACGCTTGAGCGCATCGGCGATCGCGGCGCCGACGCGGTCGTCAAACATCAGGTAGTACAACAGGTGCACTTCCTCGCGGGCGCCATCGATATCCGCGAGCAACGTGGCCAGCGACGCGTCGTAGTCGTCGAGCAACTCGATGCCGTTGCCATGGGTGGGCATGAAGTCGCCCAGACGCTCGGCAAGACGCGGAATGTCCGCGCTGGCGTCGCCTTCGCCGCCCGGTGGCAGCCAGCGCCATTCGCGCAGGCTGTCCTGGCGCTCGCGGATCACCGCCGATGCCAGCGCCTGGCGCTCGCGCCGTTGCCGCGCCAGCCACGGATGGCCGAGTACCAGATACAGCGGCAACCCGAGCAATGGCACGAAGCCGACCAGCAGCAGCCAGCTGCGCGCGGCCGCCGGCGGGCTGCGCACCGGAATCCACGCCAGCGCCGCCAGCCGGATCAGCCAGTCCAGGAAGAACAGCCAGTAGCCGGCGTGCAGGTCAAAGGGCATGGCGGCATTGGAGCATGGGCGCGTGATGGCGGCATCGCCGCCGCGGCAGCATCTGCTTGTGCCAGCTGGCACACGCCGGCCGCCACTTTAAGAAGGTTCTTATGTACTCACCAGCCACGCCAAGTGAGCCTGAACGCCCTCACACGTCAGTCAGGTCTTATGGAACGAGCAAAGTGGGCGGATCGTGGTCAGTTGTTGCGGATTGGTCCGGCTGAAGGGCAATGGGCAAGGTGCGTCGGTGCCTCGCGCATGGGAAGCGTGGAGCTGACGAGCCAGGATCTCTCGATCTGGGTGCAGATGCGGGCAGGCTCCTGGGTGGAAGCCAAGGAAGGCCGCTTCTACCTGCGCACCGGCGACTGGATCGCATTCGCGAAGGATTCGCTGCCGCAGATCCAGCCCGACCAGAACGGCATCTGCATCGGCCTAACCATCGCCGAAGATGCGCTGCGCGCGATGAGCCGCTTCTCCGACTTCGGCCTTTACGTCGGGCGCGGCCGTCTCAAGCCGGAGCAGGCCAGGACGGTCGCCCGGATGTGGTACCGGGCCTCGCGCAACATCGACAACGACAGCCGCAGCGGCCGCATCCAGGCGCCATTGCGCTCGATGCTTTTGTTTCTCCAGGAGATCCAGGCCGAGTACGGCCAGCGGTTGGGCCTGTGCCCGGGCGCATCGCTCGGACGCAAGCGCCAGGTGTTCGAGCGCATGCAGCGTGCCAGCCTGTACCTGGAAGGTCACTGCCATCGCATCGTCCGCATCAGTGAACTGGCCGAACGCACGCGCTTCTCTACCTGGTACTTCTCCAAGCTGTTCCACAAGCTCTATGGAGAAAGTCCGCTGGCCGCATCGGCACGCATGCGACTGGATCATGCAGCAAGCCTGCTTGCCTCCACCTTGATGACCATTGGCGAGGTCGGCGCCGCAAGTGGATTCGACAACAGTTGCAGCTTCGCCAGAAGTTTCCGTGCGCGTTTCGGCATGACCGCATCGGAGTACCGGGCAGCACGACGCGACGCTGACCTGATGCTGCAAAGGCGGCGCATTGCTAATGCAAAAGACGTTGGCGCAAGCAGCGGATCGGTCAGGTCCATGCGGGAAAACGTGATCAAGAACTCCGGAATAAGGTTGGTAGGCGCTTAACGCGTCGATAACAACATCCGGAGAAGTCATACATGGAACACCGCAACCTGCGCACCGCGGTGCGCGTCGGCATGCTGCCGGCAGGCATCGCGATCGCCCTGGCGCCGGCCCTCGCCGGCGCCCAGGAAACCAGCGACAAGGGCACCACAACGCTCGACAAGATCGAAGTCACCGGATCGCGCATCAAGCGCGCGGACATCGAAACTTCGCAGCCGATCTTCTCGCTGAGCCGGGAGGACATCAGTGCACAGGGGCTGACATCGATTGGCGATGTGATCCAGAACCTCACCGCCGGCGGTTCGGCATTGAACACCACGGTCAACAATGGCGGCAACGGCGAGACCCGCGTCAATCTGCGCAATCTCGGCGATCAGCGGACTCTGGTTCTGGTTAACGGCAAGCGATGGGTTGGCGGTACCGGTCTCGGTGGAGCGGTCGATCTCAATACCATTCCGACGGCAGCGGTCGAACGAATCGAGGTGCTGAAGGACGGCGCCTCCACCATCTACGGATCGGATGCGATCGCCGGCGTCGTCAACGTGATCCTGCGCCAGAACTTCGACGGCGCCGAAGCCAATGCCTACATCGGACAGTACGACAAGGGCGACGGAAACAGACAGGCTTACGACTTCACCATCGGTACCCGCAGCGATCGCTTCTCGGCGATGCTTGGGTTCGGTTATGTCAAGGAAGAGCCGGTACTCGCTGGTGATCGCTACATCTCCAAGGAACCGACGTACACCACCGGCAACTTCTACGGCAGCGGCACCAGCCCGGACGGACGCTTCGCCCTGTGTCCAGGCGGCTACAACCCCGCCAAGGGCGTGTGCAACGGCGGCCAGACCAACTTCAATGGCAGGGCGGGCACCTTCACCTACGACGGCGCAGGCTCCGCCCCCCGTCCTTACGTCGTTGGCAAAGATGCCTACAACTTCGCGCCAGACAATTATCTGGTGACGCCGCAGGAGCGCCGCTCCATTTTCGGCAACGCGTCCGTCGACATCACCGACGACATCAGCTTCAAGACCACGGTGACCTACAACCAGCGCGAGTCCCAGCAGCTGCTGGCAGCCATGCCGGTGACCCTCGGCACGACGCCAAACATTCCTGACCTTGCCAGACAGGTCTTCATCAGCAAGGACAGCATCTACAACCCGTTCGGAAGGGATGTCTCGCGCATCAACCGCCGCATCAACGAAACGGGCGGGCGCAAGTTCAACCAGGATGTGCGCACGTTCGCGATGGATGCCGCGTTTGATGGAGTGCTCCACGCCGGCGAGAAGACGTTCGACTGGGAGGCGGGCTATCTCTATGGCGAGAACAAGGCCAACAACACGACTCAAGGCCTGTTCAACCTGATCGCACTGGGCCAGGCCCTGGGGCCGTCATTCCGCGATGCCAATGGTGTCGCGCGCTGCGGTACTGCCGCCCAGCCATTGCCGGGCTGCGTGCCACTCAATTTCCTCGGCGGTGCCGGCAGCATCACACCGGAGATGATCGAGTTCACGAGCTTCACGGCGCACGATGAATACAAGTACACCCTGAAGAACTACTACGCCAACATCGGAGGCGAACTCTTCGAACTCCCCGGTGGTCCGCTTGGATTCTCCTTAGGCGTGGAGCATCGCGAAGAATCTGGTTACGACTCACCCGATGCACTGATCAACTCGGGCAACACCACCGGCAACTCCCGCAGGGCTACCAGCGGCGGCTACGACCTCAACGAAGCCTATCTCGAGCTCGCGGTGCCGGTGCTGGCCGATGTCACGTTCGCAAAGCTGCTCGATTTCTCCATCGCAACTCGCTATTCGGACTACAGCAACTTCGGCGATACGCTCAACAGCAAGTTCGGTTTCCGATGGAAGCCGATCGATGACTTGCTTGTCCGCGGAAACTGGTCGCAAGGCTTCCGCGCGCCATCGATTGATGAGTTGTTCTCCGGTCGCGGTGATTCCTTCCCGAGTCTGAGCGATCCATGTAACACGACCAGCTTCCCGGTGCAGAGTACGATCGCAAAGCAGACCTGCATTTCCCAGGGTGTGCCCAACGGCGGCTACATCCAGGACGGCGACCAGATTCGCACCACGGTCGGCGGAAACACGCGCCTGCAGCCAGAGACCTCAGAGTCGACGACATTCGGGTTCGTCTACAGCCCCGGCTACGTCGAGGGCCTGGACATCGCATTGGACTGGTGGAAGATCAAGATCGAGGATGCCATCACCACCATCGGCGCCGAAGCGATCATCCAGCAGTGCATCAACTCGGGCGGTGCGGGCCCCACGTGTGGCCTGTACACCCGCCAGCCTGGTGGAAACATCGGGACGCTCGTCAACACGAACATCAACATTGGCGGAGCCAGGGTCGAAGGTTACGACCTGACGCTGACCTATCGTTTGCCGGAGACATCACTGGGCAGGTTCAACCTCACCTGGGACAGCACGTACATGGCCGACTATGTGCAGGATCTGGATGGCGATGGACGTTACGGCGAAGACCAGCAGTTGCAGCCTTCGATCGGCAGCCAGATCAATCATGACGAAGGCGGAAATCTGGTCGGCTCCGGTACCAACTGGCGGATCCGTTCCAACCTGGGCACCCGCTGGCAGAAAGGCAATGTCGGAGCTACCTGGAACGTCCGCTACTACTCCCCGCTGGAAGAAGTGTGCGACCCGAGATACGAAGCCGATGGCTACGGCTACCTGTGTACCGAGACGAGCCGCTACATCGGCATTCCGACCGATTCCAATGGCGATGGCGTCTGGAGCGGAGTTGCCGGCGGCGACACGATCGACCCGAGAAAGGAGTCGCGCCACCACATAGGCGCCACGACCTACCACGACGCCAGCGTCTTCTGGAACGCACCGTGGAACGCCACGATCACGCTCGGCATGAACAACCTGTTTGACAAGAACCCGCCGATTTCGCTGAGCACGGCGAACAACTCATTCGATCCGCAGTACGAAGTCCCGGGCCGCTTCTTCTACATGCGCTACTCGCAGAAGTTCTGATTCTCCTCGGTGTGAATGCACCTTACGGCCCCGCAAGGGGCCGTTTTTTTGTGTCCGGAAGATTCGGATGCACAAAAAAAGCCCGACCTTGCGGCCGGGCTTTCCTGAAGCTTGGAGGTTAGATCCCCGCCTGCGCGGGAATGACCTTCTGACAAAGCCACGCGCGCAGCGCGTGGGTCAGGAGATCACTTGATCTTGCCTTCCTTGTAGTTCACGTGCTTCCGAACGACGGGGTCGTACTTCTTGACCTCCATCTTGTTCGGGGTGTTCTTCTTGTTCTTGTCGGTCGTATAGAAATGACCGGTGCCGGCAGAAGAGATCAGGCGGATCTTGTCGCGCTTGGAAGCCATGGTTCGATCCTCCTCAGATCTTTTCGCCGCGGGCGCGCAGGTCGGCGAGAATGGCGTCGATGCCATTCTTGTCGATGGTGCGCAGGGCGGCACTGGAAACACGCAGCTTCACCCAACGGTTCTCGGAAGCGACCCAGAAGCGGCGCTCATGGAGGTTGGGGAGAAAGCGGCGGCGGGTCTTGTTCATGGCATGCGAGACGTTGTTGCCAGTCGTCGTTCGCTTACCGGTTACTTGGCATACACGGGCCATACGCACCTCGAAAGGTAATGGTGCTTCCCTTGGCCAGGGAGGCGGCGGCCCCTCCGCTGTCACACCGGGGTGTGGGCGGTGCGCGATACGGGTAGGAAATTCTCGCGGCACGAGGCGGGCCGGAATCGCGCTTCCGGGGTCCGCCCGGTCTTACCCCTAAAGGCAAGCCGGACGCAGCGAGCCGCGCATTATGCACGCGAAAAGCAGGGCGGGCAAGTAGTTATCCACAAGCGGAGCGTGTCCGCTGCGGGGCTTCACCCCTCCCCAACCCTCCCCTGCGCGCAGGGGAGGGAGCTGGGCAATCAGCCCGCTTTTGCCGTCTTCTCCGCCGATTTGGCGATGAACGCGCGGACCTGCTCCTCCAGCACCGGCAGCGGCACCGAGCCCTGGCTGAGCAGGGCGTCGTGGAAGGCCTTGATGTCGAAGCGGTTGCCCAGCGCCTTCTCGGCTTCCGCGCGCAGGCGCAGGATCGTGATCTCGCCGAGCTTGTAGCTCAGCGCCTGGGCCGGCCAGGAGATGTAACGGTCGACTTCGGTGGTGACCTCGTGCTCGCTCAGGGCGGTACGGTCACGCAGGTAGGCCAGGGCCTGGTCGCGGGTCCAGCCCTTGGCGTGCACGCCGGTGTCGATGACCAGGCGGCAGGCGCGCCACATCTCGTAGGTCAGGCGGCCGAAGTCTTCGTAGGGCGTCTCGTAGATGCCCATTTCCTTGCCCAGCTTCTCGCTGTACAGGCCCCAGCCCTCGCCGTAGGCGGAGATGTAGGTCTCGCGGCGGAAGGCCGGCAGGTCACCCTGTTCCTTGGCCAGCGAGCCCTGCAGGGCATGGCCCGGGGCGGACTCGTGCAGGGTCAGCGCCGGCAGGTTGTAGAGCGGGCGCGACGGCAGGTCGTAGGTGTTGAGCCAGTAGGTGCCGGCGCCACCGCGGCCGCTGGTCCAGAACGGGGCGATGTCGGCCGGGACCGGCACGATGGTGAAGCGGCCGCGCGGCAGGGTGCCGATGAACTTGCCGATCTCGCCGTCGACGCGCTTGGAGATCCATGCGGCGCGATCGAGCAGCGCCTGCGGCGTGGTCGCGTAGAACTGCTTGTCGGTGCGCAGGAAGCGCAGGAACGCTGCGAAGTCTCCCTTGAAGCCCACCTGCTTGATGATGGTCTCCATCTCCGCCTGGATCCGCGCGACTTCATCCAGGCCGATCTGGTGGATCTGCTCCGGGTCGAGGTCCAGGGTCGTGTACTCGCGGATCTGCTGGCGGTAGTAGGCGTCGCCATCGGGCATCTGCGAGGCGCCCAGCGTGGTGCGCGCCTGCGGCACGTACTCCTCGCGGAAGAAGGTCAGCAGCTTGGCGTAGGCCGGGATCATGCGATCGCGGATTGCCGCCACGCCGTCGGCACGCAGCCGCGCCTGCTCGTCGGCCGGGATCGACGCCGGCATGCGCTTGAACGGCTCGTAGAAGTTGGACTGCAGCGGATCCTTGAGGTCGGCGACCGCGGCAATCGACACGTCGCGGCCGTCGAGCACCGCGCGCGGCACGCTGAAGCCGCGCGCCAGGCCGGCGCGCATGTTCGCGGTCTGCTGGTCGAAGTAGCGCGGCACGTCGCTGAGGCGGTCGATGTAGGCGCGGTAATCCTGCGCCGTGCGCAGCGGACGCCGGGTCATGAAGCCCAGGTTCGACCAGAACGAGGAGTCGGAGTTGAACGGCATCTCGTAGCCGCGCAGGCGCACTTCGGCCGCAAGGTTCTCGACCTGCGACTTGTAGACGGAGAAGTTGATGCGGTTCTGCGGGCTCAGCTTGGCCGGGTCGATGCCGTCCAGTCGCTTGAGCACGTCTTCCCAGACCTTGAGGCGGGCGGCCTGGCTGGCGGCGTCGACCGACGGCAGCTGGTGGCGGTCGGACGAGCCGTCGTTGTCCTCGTCGGCAGCGCCGGTCTGTTCCTGGCGCCACTGCCATTCCTGGCTGTAGATGGCTTCGAACCGGGTGTCCGCCGCGCTGGCATGCGCGGCGAAGGAGGCGAGGGCAAGGTGGCCGGAGAGCAGGGCCGCAAGCAGTGGTTTCACGGGAAGGACCGGTGGTGGCACGAAGCGCCGATCTTCGCATTCCCGGGGGGCGATGCGTTGGCGTATGTGGCCGGTTCGAACCGCGAAAAGTCGAAATGGTCCCGGCTTTCGCCGGGACGGCGGTTGGGACTCAGTGGCTCGCCCGGTCCCGGTGCCAGCCGCGGTGCTTGATGTCCAGGTACAGGCTGTAGGCCGCGGTAAAGGCCGGGAACAGGTTCTGGATCACGCCGACCGAGTCCTGCTTCTGCGAGAACACGAAGTAGCTCAGCGTCATCACGCTGCCGACCAGGCTCATGTACCAGAACAGCCGCGGGATCACCGGCTTGCCGTGCTTGCGCGAGGCGATGAACTGCACCAGCCAGCGGCCGCCGAACATCAGCGCGCCGGTCAGGCCGATGATCTTCCACGGCGACATGTGCAAACCGGTCCATTCCAGCCAGGGAATGGAGTGGTTCATGAAGTCGAATTCCATCGCTCCGGACCTCAGCTCAGTTCGCGCACCGCGGTGACCTTGCCACGCTTGATCAGCCATGCCACGCCGCGCAGGTCGCTGATGCCGACCAGGGCGCGGTTGAGGTTGTTGTACTTCGACACGCCGGTCGATCGCGAGCGGTGGTTCACCGGCACGCTCACCGTCTTCCAGCCCGCGCGCTGCATCAGCGCCGGCAGGTAGCGGTGCATGTGGTCGAAGTAGGGCAGTTCGAGGAACGCGGCGCGTTCGAACAGCTTGATGCCGCAGCCGGTGTCGGGCGTGTCGTCGCGCAGCATGCGCGAGCGGATCGCGTTGGCCCAGCGCGAGGCCCAGCGCTTGCTGCCGCTGTCCTGGCGGTTGACGCGCCAGCCGGCAAAGAGCTTCAGGCCCTCGTCGGCGCCGGCACTGTCGCGCTTGTCGAGCAGCTTGGGGATGTCGGCCGGGTCGTTCTGGCCATCGCCATCGAGCGTGGCGATCCACGTGCCGCGCGCGGCCTTGACGCCGTTGCGCACGGCGGTGCTCTGCCCGCTCTGGGTGACGTGGTGGATCACGCGCAGCTCGGGCACTTCGGCCTTGAGGGCCTGCAGCACCTGCAGCGTGTCGTCGCGCGAATGGTCGTCGACGTAGACGATCTCGAAGTCGGTCCTGCCGCGCAGCGCGGCCGTGATCTCGTGCACCAGCGGGGCGACGTTGTCGCGCTCGTTGAATACCGGGACGACGACGGAGAGTTGCGGGGCAGTATCGATGCGTGGGGCGCTCATGTCAGGCCTTGTCGCCGAAGTAGGTGCGGCACCAGTCGACGACCTGTGGCAGCCCGGTTTCGATCGGCGTGGCCGGCTCGAAACCGAACGCCGCCTGCGCGCGCGCGGTGTCCGCCATGGTCTCGACCATGTCGCCAGGCTGCATCGGCTTGTAGACCTTGGTGGCCTGCTTGCCGGCAGCGGCCTCTATGACCTGGATGAAACGCTCGAGTTCCACAGGAGTGTGGTTGCCCAGGTTGAAGACCCGGTGCGGCGCCGCCGGCGGTGCCACGTCGGTGGCCGGCGGATGATCGAGCGCGCCAAGCACGCCGTTGACGATGTCGTCGACGAAGGTGAAGTCGCGGCGCATCTTGCCGTGGTTGAACACGTCGATCGGACGTCCGGCCAGCACCGCGCGCGAGAACAGCAGCGGCGCCATGTCCGGCCGGCCCCACGGACCGTAGACGGTGAAAAAACGCAGGCCGGTCGAACGCAGGTCGTACAGGTGCGCGTAGGTATGCGCCATCAGCTCGTTGGCGGCCTTGGTCGCCGCGTACAGCGAACGCGGCTGGTCGATGCGCTGGTCCTCGGAGAACGGAGGCGTCGCCGAGTCGCCGTACACCGACGACGAACTGGCATAGACCAGATGCTGCACGCCGCGATGGCGGCACAGTTCGAGCAGGTTGACGAAGCCGGCCAGGTTGCTGTCGACGTAGGCGTGCGGGTGCGTCAGCGAATAGCGCACGCCAGCCTGCGCGGCAAGGTGGATCACCTGCGTCGGCTGCACTTCGTCGAACAGCGCCGCCAGGCCATCGCGGTCACCCAGGTCGAGGGTGCGGATGTCCACGTCCGGGCACAGCGCGGCCACGCGGTCGCGCTTGATCTGCGGATCGTAGTAGTCGTTGTAGTTGTCCAGGCCGACGACATCCGCACCGCGCGCGCGCAGGGCGCGGCAGGTGTACGCGCCGATGAAGCCGGCAGCGCCGGTAACGAGGATGGTCATGGGTGGGGTCCGGGGGTGACTTCGTCCAATGTCCACTGCTCCTGGAAGCAACGGTGGGCCGATATATAGGTGCCGATCGCCAGTCACGCGAGCCGGCGGCCTGTCCGACCGGCGCCAATGATGCCCGATCAGGGCAATAACCGGCGGTGAATTTGCCTCCGAAGAGGTCGGAAAGCCGTCGGAACGCGGATCAGCCGTCGTCGCCGGGATGGAAGTCGAAGCTCAGGGTCAGCTTCAGTTCGGCCAGGCCGGCGCTGAGTTCGGGCTGAAGTTCGAAGCCGAAGGCCTGCTCGCCGAACAGGCCGACGAACAATCCGCAGCGGCCGCCCTGGGCGGCAAAGGCGTGCAGGCAATCGCGGTGGATCGACAGGCGCTGGTGCACGGCGCGCAGGAAATCCTCGATCTGCTCGCGGCTCCATTCGCGCGGCTGGCCATCGGGCGTCAGTTCGGCATAGCCGTAGCTGTCGCGGTAGACGCCCTGGCCGCCATCGAGCGGCTTGGCCTGGCCGGCACGCCAGCTGCGCCGGGGCGCGAACCCCAGCTGTTCGAACAGCGGCGCCAGGTCGGCGCTGGGGTGGGTGGCGCGCAGCGAAACGCGGTAACTGTAGGGGTTCATCAAGCCATCCTGGCTTTGTACGGTGACGGCTTGACTGCGTTGTTACTCGGTGACGCTACCGCGCAGCTTTTCCAGGACGCCATCGAGGGAGTCCAGGTCGTTGTAGTGGATGACCAGGCGGCCCTTGCCGGCCCGGCCGTGCATCACGTTGACCTTGGTGTTGAGCGATTCCGACAGCTCGCGCTCGAGCGCGGCGATGTCGGCCTGCGGCTTGGCCTTGGCGGCCTTGGGCTTGCTGCCCGAAGTCGGGATCACGCCAGCCGACAGCTGCTGCACGCGATGCTCGACCTCGCGCACCGACCAGCCATGCTCGGCGGCCTGGCGGGCCAGCGCGATCGCGGCCTGCGGCGTCAGCGCCAGCAGGGCACGGGCGTGGCCCATCTCCAGCGCATGGGTCTCCAGCAACACGCGGATTTCGTTGGGCAGCTCGAGCAGGCGCAGCATGTTCGACACCGACGCGCGCGAACGGCCGACCGCTTCGGCGGCCTGGGCGTGGGTCAGGTCGAACTCGTCGATCAGGCGCTGCAGCGCGGTGGCTTCTTCGAGCGGATTGAGGTCTTCGCGCTGGATGTTCTCGATCAGCGCCATCGCGACCACGGTGCGGTCGTCGACTTCGCGGATCACCACCGGGATCTCGTTCAACCCGGCCAGCTGCGAGGCGCGCCAGCGGCGTTCGCCGGCGATGATCTCGTAGCGCTTGCCGCCGATGTCGCGCACGACGATCGGCTGGATCACGCCTTGTGCCTTGATCGACTCGGCCAGCTCGGACAGCTTGTCCTGGTCCCAGTGCTTGCGCGGCTGGTACTTGCCCGGCGTCAGCGAATCCACCGGCAGGCTGCGCAGCACATCGCCCTCGGTCGCCTCCAGTACCGGCGCCTCGGCGGCGGCCTTGGGTCCGAGAAGGGCTTCCAGACCGCGGCCGAGACCGCGCTTCTTGGCTACGCTCATGCCGTGGTCTCCTTGGCTTCAGGCGGGCGGGCCGCTGCCTTGGCGGCCTGGTCGCGTTCGCGCTGGCGGCGCAGCACTTCGCCGGCCAGGCCCATGTAGGCGATGCCGCCGCGGCTGGCGCGGTCATAGCCGACGATGCTCTGACCGTGGCTGGGCGCCTCGGCCAGGCGCACGTTGCGCGGCACGATGGTGCGGAAGACGCGGTCACCGAAGTGGGTGATCAGCTCGGCCGAGACGGCATTGGCGAGGTTGTTGCGCACGTCGAACATGGTGCGCAGCACGCCTTCGATCTCGAGCTTGGGATTGAGGTTGCCCTTGAGCGCTTCGATGGTGTCGACCAGCGCGCTCAGGCCTTCCAGTGCGTAGTACTCGCACTGCATCGGCACGATGATCGAATCGGCGGCGGTCAGCGCGTTGAGCGTGAGCAGCGACAGCGCCGGCGGGCAGTCGATCAGGATGAAGTCGTAGTCCGGGCGCAGCTCCTGCAGTGCCAGGCGCAGGCGCTGCTCGCGGCCGGGTTCGGCCATCAGCTGCACTTCGACCGCGGTCAGGTCGATATTGCCCGGCAGCAGGTCGAACTCCTCGGCGGTGCGAACGATCGCGCTGCGCACCTGGGTTTCGCCCAGCAGCACTTCGCAGATCGAGTTCTCCAGCTCGCGCTTGTTGACGCCGCTGCCCATCGTCGCGTTGCCCTGCGGATCGAGATCCACCAACAGCACCCGCTTGGGCGTGCGCGCGAGCGCGGCGGCGAGGTTGACTGCGGTGGTGGTCTTGCCGACCCCGCCTTTCTGGTTGGCGACGGCGATGATGCGGGCCATGCGGCTCGTCCTGGGCTGTGTGCGGAAGTGGACCGGCGTGGGGCCGGACCGTGGATTATGCCCGGATGGGAACCCGTGCGCGTCCCCGCCTTGCTGTCTGGGGATATCAGAGGTGGTCGCTGGACGGCGTGGCGACGGACGGCGACGCCGGATCAAGCACTTGCGCGGATCCGGGTGAGCTGCGGGCTAGCCCGTGCGCCCCACCACGACCAGATGCCGCTCGGCATCCAGCCCCGGAACCGTGAGCGGGTGCACATCCCGCACCGCCCATCCCGCCGGCAGCGCCGCGATCTCGTCGGCGGGGTAGACACCCTTCATTGCCAGCAGGCAGCCGTCGGGTTTGAGCAGGTGGCCACCCAGTTCGATGATCAGCGGCAGCGTGGCCAGGGCGCGCGCGGTGATCGCGTCGTACGCGCCCGGTTCGGCCACGGCCTCGATCCGCGATTCGGCAACGCGGGCATCGCGCAGACCGAGCTGGCGGATCGCCTCGCGCATGAAGCGCGCCTTCTTGCCGGCGCTTTCGACCAGGGTCACGCGCAGGCCCGGCTTGACGATCGACAGCGGGATGCCGGGCAGGCCGGCGCCGGTGCCCAGATCGGCCAGGCTGCCGCCACGTGCAGCGATGTCGTCGACGAAGGGGTGCATCGCCAGCGAATCGAGCAGGTGCTTGCTGACCATCTCCTGCGGATCGCGCACCGCGGTGAGGTTGTAGGTCTTGTTCCAGCGCAGCAGCAGGGCCAGGTAGTCGAGCAGCGGCGCCGACAACGCCGGATCGAGGGCGAGGGTGCGCAGGCCATCGTCGAGCGACTTGCGCAGCGACGGATCGAAGGGAGCGGGGGTATTCATCCGGCGCGCAGTATCGCCGATGCGAACCTGCTTTATGTAGGAGCGAGCTGGCGCCATGCCAGGGCGCCGAGGTAGTCCTGCGCCGGTTGCAGCTCCTGGAGTTGCCATTCCTGCGGCTGGCCCAGCGCCGGATCGCAGGCCACCAGGCGCAGGCCATCGTCCCCGTCCTCGAAGCGCAGGCGGTCCAGGCCGAAGGAAATGCCGTGGCCGTGCGCCTTCAGCACCGCCTCCTTGGCGCACCACAGACGCAGGAAGGCGTGGTCGCGCACCGCCGCCGAGGGCGCCGCGTGCAGCCAGGCCACTTCGGTCGCGGTGAAGAAGCGCTGGGCCAGCTCCAGCGCGCGGGCGCGCGGGCGCAGCCGTTCCAGGTCGATGCCGACCTGGACGTCCCGGCCCAGCGCGATCAGCAGGCCATCGCCGCTGTGGCTCCAGTTGCAGTCCCAGCCGACCAGTTCACCGCCCAGCCGGGGACGCCCACGCGGATCGCGGGCCAGCGGCAGGACGGCGGCGGTGACACCCAGCTCGGCCGCCAGCCACTCCCGCGCCAGTGGCTCGGCCGGCTGCCGCGGCAAGTGCGGGCGCCAGGCCCAGCGCACGGTGCCGGTGGGCGGCGTTGTGGGGACAGACAGGGTCATGAACTTGCGTTTGGGTTCGCAGGCGGCCTCCAGCGTAAGCTAATGCGGGGAAAGTCGGCGCCAGCCGCAGGAATCAGAACGTAATGTCCGCCGTCATCGACGCCAGCACCGCAGCCTCGCCCGTGCCCCTGACGCACGGCGACGCTGCGCGCGCCATTGCCTTCGATGCCACCGGCGCCATCGACCTGGATACGTTCTCGCGCCAGGTGCGCGCCGTGGCGGCGAAGCTTCCGGCCGCTGCCCACGCGATCAATCTGTGCGAGGACCGCTACCACTTCCTGGTGGCGTTCTGCGCCGCCGCGGTGCGCGGGCAGACCACGTTGCTGCCGCCGTCGCGCGCGCCGGCGGTCATCGACCAGGTGCGCGGCCAGTATCCCGACAGCTATTGCCTCGGCGACGACGCCCTGGCGGTCGCGCCACCGGATTGCTTCCACCTGCCGCAGCCGCTGCCGCAGCTCGATGGTGCGCCGTTGCTGGTCGACGCCGATGCGGTGGTCGCGATCGGCTTCACTTCCGGCAGCACCGGCCAGCCGCGCCCCTACGCCAAGACCTGGGCGAGTTTCCGCGCCAGCACCGGGCAGAACCTGGCGGCGCTTGCCGGCCTGCTCGACGTTGCCGGCGTAACGCATGTCGTCGCCACCGTGCCGCCGCAGCATATGTATGGCATGGAGATGTCGGTGCTGCTGCCGATGCTCGGCCCGATCGCCGTGCATTCGGCGCGACCGCTGTTTCCGGCCGATGTCGCCCGCGCGCTGCACGACGCACCCACACCGCCGCTGCTGGTGACCACGCCGGTGCATCTGCGTGCACTGGTCGCCGAAGGACTGGCATTGCCGCCGCTGGCCGGCATCGTCTCGGCGACCGCGCCGTTGCCGGCCGAGCTCGCACTGGCCGCGGAAGAGCGATTCGGCTGCGAAGTGCGCGAAGTATTCGGCTCCACCGAAACCTGTGTGATCGCGCGCCGCCGCACCGCGCGTGAAACGGCGTGGACGCCGCTGCCCGGCGTACGCCTTGCACCGCAACCCGACGGCACCGCCGTGCACGCGCCGCACCTGCCCGAGCCGGTGGTGCTGGCCGACCTGATCGAAGTCGACCCGCTCGACGGGCGTTTCGTGCTGCGCGGCCGCAACGCCGACATGCTCGAGATCGCCGGCAAGCGCGCGTCGCTGGGCGACCTCACCCGCAAGCTGCTGGCCGTGCCCGGCGTCGAGGACGGCGTCGTGTTCCAGCTCGACGACGCCGATGCGATGGGCGTGCGCCGCATCGCCGCGCTCGCGGTCGCACCGGGACTCGACGAAGCCACGATCCTGGCCGCGTTGCGCCAGCAGATCGATCCGGTGTTCCTGCCGCGGCCATTGCGCCGTATCGCCGCACTGCCACGCAACGAGACCGGCAAGCTGCCGCGGGGCGCGCTGACCGCATTGCTGCACGGCTGAGCGCTTCAGTTCGAGCCGGTAAACAGGCGAAACAGGCGCTCGACGGCGCTTGTTCGCTGCTTTTTCTGACATCGCCATCACGCCGACCCAGACAGACTCGCCTCGCCCCACCCTCGGGGCGCATGGCCGCTCATTGGATGCGGGTCAAGGAGACACGAGCATGATGGGTATCCTCGTCTGGCTGATCGTCGGCGGCATCATCGGCTGGGTCGCCAGCCTGATCATGAAGACCGACGCGCAACAGGGCATGTTCCTCAATATCGTCGTCGGCATCATCGGTGCCTTCATCGGCGGTTGGCTGGGTGGCATGTTCGGTCTGGGTGGCGACATCAATGACGGCAACTTCAGCATGAGCGGTTTGCTGATGTCGCTGGTCGGCGCGATCGTGCTGCTGGCCATCGTCAACCTGTTCCGGCGCGGTCGCGTGCGCTGACGGTTGCGCGCTGGTCGTTGCATGGAGACGTCATGCAAAAGGCCCGGCATTGCCGGGCCTTTTGCGTTGAGCGAAGCCGCGGGCGTCAGCCGCCCAGTTGCACCCACGCCGGGGCATGGTCACTCGGGCGGTCCCAGGTACGCGTCTCGCGGTCGATGCCCGAGTCGACGCAATGCGGTCGCAACGCCTCCGACACCAGGGTCATGTCGATGCGCAGGCCGAGGTTGCGGCGGAAGCCGCCCTGGCGGTAATCCCACCAGCTGAACTGGCGTTCCTCCGGATTCATCGCGCGCCATGCGTCATGCAGGCCGAGTGCGTTGATCTTCAAAAGCGCATCGCGTTCGGCACGCGAGGTGAGGATGTGGCTGTCGTTCCAGACGGTGGCGTCGTGGACGTCGCGGTCATCGGGGGCGATGTTGAAATCACCCAGGACGATCATTCGCGGATGCGTCACCAGCTCCGTTGCCAGCCAGTCGTGCACGGCCTCCAGCCAGCGCAGCTTGTAGGCGTACTTGTCGGTGCCGACGTCCTGACCGTTGACCACGTAGAGGTTGACGATGCGCAGGTCGCCGACGGTCGCCGCCAGCACGCGCTTCTGCTCGTCCTCGAAGCCGGGGATTCCGATCTGCACGTCCCTGGCGGACTCGCGCGAGAGCACGGCCACGCCGTTGTAGGTCTTCTGCCCGGCGAACACGCTGCGGTAACCGGCGGCGAGCAGGTCGTCGTCGGGGAAGCGCTCGTCCTCGAGCTTGGTTTCCTGCAGCGCGACGATGTCGGGGTTGGACTGCGCCAGCCACTGCTGCAGGTGGGGCAGGCGGACGTTGAGGGAGTTGACGTTCCAGCTGGCGATCTTCATGGCGGGAAGTTTAGCGGCATACTCGGCGCCGAAACCCCGATCACCCGCCACGACCCGCCATGAACTGGATCGACCTCCGCAGCGACACCGTCACCGAGCCCACCGATGCCATGCGCGAGGCGATGATGCGCGCCCCGGTCGGGGACGACGTCTACGGCGAGGACCCGACGGTCAACGCGTTGCAACAGCGGCTGGCCGATGAGCTGGGCTTCGCGGCCGGTCTGTTCGTGCCCAGCGGCACGCAGTCGAACCTGATCGGGTTGATGGCGCACTGCCAGCGCGGCGACGAGTACATCGTCGGCATGGATGCGCACACCTACAAGTACGAGGGCGGCGGTGCCGCGGTATTGGGGTCCATCCAGCCGCAGCCGGTGGTGCAGGCCGACGATGGCAGCCTGCCGCTGGACGTGGTCGAGCGCGTGATCAAGCCGATCGACCCGCACTTCGCCCGCACGCGACTGCTGTGCCTGGAGAACACCTGGCACGGGCGGCCCCTGCCGTTGGCGTACCTGGCGCAGGCGCGCGCGCTGTGCGACCGGCGCGGACTGGCGTTGCACCTCGACGGGGCGCGCATGTTCAACGCGGCGGTGGCGCTCGGAGTTCCGGCGCGCGAGATCACGAAGCACTTCGACAGCGTGTCGGTGTGTTTGTCAAAGGGACTGGGTGCGCCGGTCGGCTCGGTGCTGTTGGGCACCCAGGAACTGATCAACACCGCCAGGCGCTGGCGCAAGGTGGTCGGCGGTGGCATGCGGCAGGCGGGCATCCTGGCGGCCGCCGGAACGTACGCGCTGAACAACAACGTCGCGCGGCTGGCCGATGACCATGCCCGCGCGAAGCGGCTGGGCGATGGGCTGGCCGGGCTATCGGGGCTGCGCGTGGTCGCGCAGCACACCAACATGGTGTTCATCGACGTGCCGGTGGAGCGGCACGATGCGTTGCGCGGCGTGCTGGAGCAGGCGCGCGTGCGGGTGTCGATCGGCTATACGCCGGCGATACGGCTGGTGACGCATCTGGGTGTGGACGATGCGGGAGTGGAGCGGGTGGTCGAGGTGCTGCGCGGGTTCGCGGCGGCTTGAGTGCCGGTCCTTCGACTTCGCTGCGCTACGCTCAGGACGAACGGTTTGGGGACATCCCACCGTCACCGTTCGTCCTGAGCGTAGGCGCGTAGCGCCGAAGTCGAAGGAAGCGTAGCGCCCGCCGACTACTTCGCCAGCCAGCGCACCATCTTGTCGATCGCACCGCTGTACGGCGGCTTCAACAAGTCGCTGGCAGCCATGCGGCGCTGGCGGAACACCGGCAGCAGCTTGCTGAAGGTGTCGAAGCCGGTGCGGCCGTGGATCGCGCCGATGCCGCTGGGACCGATGCCGCCGAAAGGCAGGTCGTGCGCGCCGAAATGCAGCAGCGTGTCGTTGACGGTGACGCCGCCCGACAGTGTGTTGGCGAGGATCTTTTCGATGTTGGCGTTGTCGCCACTGAACGGATACAGCGCCAGCGGGCGCTCCAGCGACTGCACCTGCGCGATTGCCTCGTCGAGCGTGCGATAGCTCAGCACCGGCAGGATCGGCCCGAAGATCTCGTGGCGCATCACTTCCGCATCGCGCGGCGGATCCAGCACCAGGGTCGGCGGGAACAGGCGGTCCTGCGCATTGCGCACGCGTGCTGCGTCGTCGAGGTTCTGCGTCACCGGTTCGAGCACGGTCAGGCCGCGTGCGCGTGCATCGTCGACGTAACCGCGCAGTCGCGCGAACTGGCCGTCGTTGATGATGCGGGTGTAGTCGGTCGGCGCATTGAAGTCGCCATAGCGCGAACGCAGCTCGGCCTGCATTGCTTCGACGAATGCATCCCGCCGTGCCGCATCGATCAGCACATAGTCGACGCCGATGCAGGTCTGCCCGGCATTGAACCACTTGCCGGTGGCGATGCGCGCGGCGGCGCGGTCGAGCGGATAGTCGGCGCAGACGATCGCCGGCGCCTTGCCGCCCAGCTCCAGCGTGACCGGCGTGAGGTTCGGCGCGGCGGCAGCCATCACCTTGCGCCCGACCGCGGTCGAGCCGGTGAACAACAGGTGGTCGAACGGCAGCCCGGCAAAGGCGGAGCCGACTTCCGGGCCGCCGAGCGCGACCGCGACGCGGTCGGCCGGGAACACCTCCGACAACAGTTCGCGCATCCACATGCTGGTGCGGGGCGCGTGCTCGGACGGCTTGAGGTAAACGTGGTTGCCGGCGGCGATCGCCGACACCAGCGGCACCAGGGCGAGGTTCACCGGGTAATTCCATGGCGACAGGATGCCGACCACGCCGACCGGTTCCGGACGGATCTGCGCACTTGCCGGCCAGAAGCGCCAGCCGACCGCGGCGCGACGCGGACGCATCCAGCGACGCAGGTGGCCCAGGGCGTGGTCGATCTCGGCCAGCACGATCATCGCTTCCGACAGCAGGTTCTCGTGCTGGCTGCGATGGCCGAAATCGGCACGAATGGCCGCGTCCATGGAGGCGATGCGGGCACGAAACGCGTCACGCAGGCGAACCAGGTCGGCGCGTCGCTGGGCATGGTCCGGCTTGTTCTTCAGCCAGGCCTGGCTCAGGCGCTCGCGGGTGGCGGCAAGTTCGTCCAGGGGAGTGTCGGCGGTGATGTCCATACGGGTGAGTGTAGACCGCGCCGGGGTGGGCGGAGCAGGGCATGCGCGGACATCGATGCCGCCGCTTAAACCCCCCTCCGGATAGAATCGGGCCATGACCATGCGCCCCTACCTCGACACGTTTCCCAGCCACGGCGACCGGGTCTACATCGATCCTTCGGCCGTAGTCATCGGCGCGGTCACCCTCGGCGACGACGTCTCGATCTGGCCGATGTGCGTGATCCGCGGCGACGTCAACAGCATCCACATCGGCGCGCGCACCAATATCCAGGACGGCACCATCGTCCATGTCACGCACGAAGGACCGTTCACGCAACCGGGCGGCGTGCCGACGGTGATCGGCAACGACGTGACGGTCGGCCATGGCGCCATCCTGCACGCCTGCACCCTCGACGACTTCTGCCTGATCGGCATGGGTGCCCGGGTGCTCGACGGCGCCCGCGTGCACCGCTATGGTTTCGTGGGAGCCGGGGCAGTGATCGCACCGGGCAAGCAGGTCGGCGAGGGCGAGCTGTGGCTGGGTAACCCGGCCCGGCTGGTGCGCCGGCTGAGCGAGCGCGAGATCGAGCAACTGCACTACAGCGCCCAGCACTATGTACGATTGAAGGACCGCTACCTCGGGATGATGGGGTAGCGCGCGGCAGGCCGCGGCAGGGGGTCGCGGGCACCGCATCCACAAGGACTTCCCGCAAGGGAATGGGGGATACATGGAAGGTTTCGAATACCGCAACCCGTATGCGGCGCCGACGGCGCAGGTGCAGCCCACCGCCGCCGAGCGCTTTGACGACGAAATGGTCACCGCCGGGCGATTGCCGCGGCTGCTGGCCGCGCTGGTCGATGCCGGCGTATCGATGGTCATCGCCATCCCGGCCCTGATCGGCGTGTTCCGCTACAACCCGACCCGTGGCATCGGCGAGCTCGGCGGATCGCTGATCCTGCTGAGCGTGGTCGGCTACATCGCGTTGTTCATCTACACGCTGATGCTGCTCAGCCGCGAAGGCCAGACCATCGGCAAGCGCACGATCGGCATCCGCATCGTCCGTACCGACGGCGAGCGCGCGACCCTGGGCCGCCTGTTCTGGCTGCGTTATTTCGTGCCGGGCCTGATCGGTGCCGTCCCGTACCTGGGCTGGATCTTCAGCCTCGCCAACATCCTGTGGATCTTCGGCGAGCAGCGCCGCTGCCTGCACGACCACATTGCCGACACGATGGTCGTCAACGCCTGATCTTCAATACCCATCGCCAACACTGGTAGTCGACAGGTGATGCTCGACACCTACCGTGAAGTGGTGACGCCCGAAGGCGTCGCCCTTCACCTGCCCGCGGCCGGTCCGGTGCCGCGGGCGCTGGCCTGGTTGCTGGACCTGATGATCCGGTTCGGCATCGTGTTTGTCGCGGCGATGGTGCTGGGGGTGCTGGGGCGCAGCGGCGCGGGCTTCAACGCGGTCGTGCTGTTCCTGGTGTACTGGTTCTATCCGGTGCTGTTCGAGGCGTTGTGGGACGGCCGCACGCCCGGCAAGCGCACCCTGGGGCTGCGCGTGGTCGCCGCCAATGGCGCGCCGGTGGGCTGGTTGGCCGCGTTCACGCGCAACCTGTTGCGCGTGGTCGACATGCTGCCGTTCGGTTATGCGGCCGGCCTGGTCAGCAGCCTGTTCGATCCCTGGGGCCGGCGCATTGGCGACATGGTCGCCGGCACGCTGGTCGTGCATGACGTCCGCGCCCAGACGCCCTCGCCGACGCCGGTCGACCATGTGATGGCGCCGCCGGTCGCACTGCAACCCTACGAGCAGGCGGCACTGGTGTCGTTCGCTGAACGTGGTCCGCGGCTGACCCAGGCCCGCCAGGAAGAACTCGCAGAGTTCGCCACGCCGCTCACCGGCGCGCGCGGCACGCTTGCGGTGACGCGCCTTTACGGCATGGCCAACTGGCTGTTGGGGCGGCGCTGAGATGCGGCAGGAACACTTCGTCAAGCGTCACCAGCCCGAGTGGAACGCGTTCGAGCAATGGCTCGATGCGCGCGGCCAGCAGGTAAAGCGCGCGCGCATGTCGCGCCGCCAGTGGCATGGCCTGGCCGACCACGAAATGCCGGCACGCTACCGGCGCCTGTGCCAGCAGCTGGCGCTGGCGCGCCGCCGCGGTTACAGCCCGCTGGTGACCGATCGCCTGCAGCAGCTGATGCAGCGCGGCCACGGCCTGCTCTATCGCACGCCGCCGCCGCGCTGGCGCCGGGTGGTGGAGTTCCTGCTGGCCGGCTTCCCGCGCCTGGTGCGCGCCGAGCGTGGCTGCATGGCGGCCTCGGCGCTGCTGTTCTGGTTGCCGCTGCTGGTGGTGTTCGTCGCCATCCAGCTGACGCCGGAGCTGTCGTCGTCGCTGTTCGATCCGGCCCAGTTGATGCAGTTCGAGTCGATGTACGACCCGGACGACCCGTTGCGCAAGCTTGGCCGCGACAACGGCACCGACGTGGCGATGTTCGGCCATTACGTCTGGAACAACGTCAGCATCGGCTTCCGCACCTTCGCCAGCGGCCTGCTCGCGGGAATCGGTGCGGTGGTGGTGCTGATCGTCAACGGCATCATGATCGGCGGAGTCGCCGGCCACCTTCAGGCGGTGGGCCACGGCGATCCGTTCTGGCGCTTCGTCGCCGCCCACTCCGCGCCGGAACTCACCGCGATTGTCATTGCCGGCGGCGCGGGGCTGCGCCTGGGTCTGAACCTGGTCGCGCCGGGGCAGCGCCGCCGCATCGATGCGCTCGTCGACGGCGGGCGGCGCGGTGCACTGCTGTGCCTGGGCGTGCTGGCGATGCTGGTGTTCGCCGCGTTCGTCGAAGCGTTCTGGTCGTCGATTGCGTGGATGCCGGCGTGGATCAAGTACAGCGTCGGCGCCGCGTTGTGGACGCTGACGCTGCTGTGGCTGTGGCGGGGCGGACGCAATCACGACTTGGCCGAGGTCGGCGAAACCGCATGAGGATCGAATCGCTGACGGTGGCGTTGCGACCGCGCACCGCGTGGGAAGCCGTCGAGCTCGGCACCGCGCTCACCCGTCGCCACGCCGCGGCCATCTGGAAGCCGTGGCTGGCGCTGACAGTGCCTGTCCTGCTGGTGCTCAATGCCCTGGCCTGGGCGACGGATGCGTTGTGGCTGGCCGGCCTGGCGATGTGGTGGCTGAAGCCGGTGTTCGATCGCATTCCGCTGTACGTCCTCTCGCGCGCCGTGTTCGGCGACGTACCGACGCCGCGCCAGACCCTGCAGGCGCAGCGCAGCTGGGGCCTGCGCTGGGCCTTGCCGTACCTGACCTGGCGCCGCCTGGGCCCGGTCCGTTCGTTGTACCTGCCAGTCGACCTGCTCGAAGGCGGACGTGGCCAGGAGGCGGCGGAGCGTCGGAAAACGCTGGGCGCGCCCGCGTACGGTGTCGGCTCCGCGCTGACGATCATCTGTGTCCACTTCGAGGTCGCCCTGCTGATGGGCTTCTTTGCCGCCACCATGTTGTTCGTGCCCGGCGAGTACATGGCGCAGTTCGGCAGCTCCGTGTGGAAGGTGGTGCAGAACATGCCCGCCTGGCTGCAGCTGGTCAGCAACCTGCTGGCCTGGGCTGCGACCAGCCTTATTGAACCGTTCTTCGTCGGCGCGGGACTGGGCCTGTACCTCAACCGCCGCACGGAGATCGAGGCCTGGGATATCGAGCTGGCCCTGCGTCGCCTCGGCGCGCGCCTGGCCAGCGCCGGTGCGCCGCTGCTGTTGCTGCTGGCGTTCGCGTTCGCGACGATGCCGGCGGTGTCGCATGCGCAGGACGGCGAATCGCAGTCACTGCCGCAGACCGACGGCGAGTACGTCGTACCCGGCACACCGGCCGGCAACCGGAAGATCACGCGAGTAACGCCGCAACAGATTTTCGGCCGCTCCCTGGTCGACGACGCCAGCCTGCGCAAGGCCGTCGCCAAGGCGTACGCAGACCCGACCGTGAGCCCCAAGCGCACGGTCGCCACTTGGAAGCCGCGCGATGCGAAGAAGAAGCCGGAAGATGAGCGCGAGCGGCTGCAATGGCCATGGCTGGGTTCGATCGTCGCACTGATCAGCGAGTTCGGGCTGTGGGTCGTGCTGGGCGTGCTGGTGATCGTCCTGCTGGTCACCGCGCCGCGTTGGCTGGTCTGGTTCCGCGATGGCGTCGCGCGCGAGGAACGCGAGGCTGGTGGGCTGCGCCTGTCCGACCTCGCCGAACCCGAACTGCCGCTGCCCGACGACGTCCCGGCGGTGGTGCGCAGGCTCTGGCGCGAAGGCCGCCAGCGCGAGGCGTTGGCGCTGCTGTACCGGGCCAGTGTCGAAGCGATGGTGGCGCGCACTGGAGCCACGCTGGTGCCGGGCGCGACCGAGGCCGAATGCCTGCGCGCATCGCGCAAGCTCGCGCGTACCGAAGAACGTGACGCCTTCGCGCAGGCGGTTCGCACCTGGCAGTACGCCGCCTATGCCCAGCGGTTCCCCGCAGGCGACGAGCTCGACGGCCTGATCGATGAGCTGGCGCGTCGCTTCGCCTGGGCACCGGTCACGGGCCCGACGGGAGTGGCGGCATGAGCCGCCACAACGCGCGGGTCGCCATCGTCGTCGTCGTGGTGCTGGGCCTGCTCGCACTCGCGGTGACCTGGTGGTTGCGCAACTACGAGCGTGTCGAAGAAACGGTGCCGCTGCCGCGCACCGGCGAAGCCCGCAGCAATCCGCTGTACGTGCTGAAGCTTGCGTTGATCGCAGACGGGGTGAAGGCGCAGGCCAGGCCGAACCTGCAGCGCAGCAAGTACCCTCTTGGCGATCGCGACACCGTCTTGCTTTACCGCGACCCGCGAACACTGAGTCGTGAGGAAGGCCGCGCGCTGCTCGAATGGGTGGCACGCGGCGGGCACCTGCTGGTGCGCACGCCACCGCCCGGTCCGTTCGCTGCCGGCACCGTCGTGCCCGTGTTGACCCAGCTCGATGTCGTCCCGGCGACCACGCCGAGCAAGTGCATCGGTTGGGACGTGCGCGGCGAAAACCCGCACGTGGAATTCTGCCGAAGCCGACGCGCGGAGTTGCTGGGCACCGCCGGCGAGCTCGCCCTGGGCTGGGCCGACAGCAGCGGCAATGTCTACATGCGGCTCGTGCATGGTCGCGGCTACGTCGATGTCCTCTCCGACTTCGACTTCCTCGGCAACGATTCGCTCAAGGACGGCCCGCATATCGCGCTGACGCGCCAGCTGCTGGCACCGAACTATCGCGCCGGCACCGTGCACCTGATCTACGCCGCCGACATGCCGTCTTTCTGGTGGACGCTGGTGCTCGACAGCTGGATGGCCTGGCTGCCGCTGCTGCTGGCACTGCTTGCGTGGCTGTGGCTGCGCGCGCAGCGTTTCGGTCCGCAGTTGCCGGCGCCGGCCAGCGAACGCCGCTCGCTGCTCGAGCACGTCGTCGCCAGCGGCGAGCATGTCTACCGCTATGGCTACGCCCACCTGCTGCACGAGGCCGTGCGCAACGCCTTCCTTGCGCGCTTGCGTCGCCGCGACCCGCAGGCCGCCGCGCTCGGCGGCGAAGCGCAGGTGGTGATGCTCTCGGAACGCTTCAGCGTCCCGGCTGCCGAGATCCGCGACGCCCTGTCCACGCCCACCGCACGCGACCACGCCGCGTTCCGCAGCCGCATCGCCACCCTGGTGCGCCTGAGGAACCTGCTGTGACCGCCCAGTTAGAACACTCACACGAGTCCACGCCATGAACGCCGACACCATCCAGCCACTAGTCCCGATCACCGGCGCCGCGCTGGCCGAACGCGCCGCCGCCGTGCGCGAGCAGGTCGGCAAGGCCTTCATCGGCCAGGCCGACGTGCTCGACCAGATCCTGATCGCCCTGCTTGCCGGCGGCCACGTGCTGATCGAGGGCGTGCCCGGCCTGGGCAAGACGCTGCTGGTGCGCGCGCTGTCGCGGGCGCTGGACTGCACCTACGCGCGCGTGCAGTTCACTCCCGACCTGATGCCCAGCGACATCAGCGGCCATGCGGTGTGGAACCCCAAGAGCGAGACCTTCAACATCCGTCGCGGCCCGGTGTTCACCAACCTGCTGCTGGCCGACGAGATCAACCGCGCTCCGGCCAAGACCCAGTCGGCGCTGCTGGAGGCCATGGCCGAACTGCAGGTGACCATCGAAGGCCACAGCTTCCAGTTGTCGCCGCCGTTCCTGACCCTGGCCACGCAGAACCCGGTCGAACAGGAAGGCACCTATCCATTGCCGGAAGCGCAGCTCGACCGCTTCCTGCTGAAGATCCTGATCGGCTACCCCTCGCGTGCCGACGAGAAGCGCATGGTCGCCGCGGTCAGCGAGGGCCGCAGCGCGTCCGACTTCGACCTGTCGCAGGTGCAGCGCGTGCTCGGACCGCAGGACATCGCGGCGATGCAGGCGGGCACGGCGCTGACGACCGTCGACGACGCGGTGATCGATTACGCGGTGCGGATCGTGGCCGCCACCCGCGACTGGGCCGGCATCGCGCTCGGTGCCGGTCCGCGCGGCAGCCTGGCACTGGTGCGCGCAGCACGTGCACAGGCGGTGCTCGCCGGTCGCGATTTCGTCACCCCGGATGACATTCGCGAAATCGCCAAGCCCGCGCTGCGCCATCGCATCGCACTGGCACCGGAACTGCAGATCGAAGGCCAGACGCCCGACGACGTGCTGCACGCGCTGCTGTCGAAGGTGGAGGCACCGCGCAAGTGATGACACGCACGACGAGGCGGGAGCGACATGGCTGACGACGTCGCCGTGCGCCGCTCGCTGCCACGCCCCGCACCGGCGATGCTGTGGCTGCTGGTGCTGTGGGCCGCGCTTGGCGTCGCGGTCGCGTTCAAGCTTGCGCCGCTGCAGGCGTGGTCCGCGGCCGGGCTGGGGTTGCTGCTGCTGGTCCTGTTCGATGCCGCCCGGGTGCTGCAACGCCCCACGCCGCGCGTGCAGCGCAGGATTCCCGACACCTGTGGCCGATCGGCATCGAGCGTCCGGTCACCCTGGGACCTGGAAAGCGATGCGCATCGCCAGCGCCTGGACGTGTTCGATCTGCACCCGGGCGGCTGGCGCATGCACGGGCTGCCGCGTCGCCTGCAGTTGCGTCCCGGCGAGGCGGCCTCGTTCGACTACCACCTGAGCGCCAGCGCGCGTGGCGATTTCCGCTTCGAGGGCGTGCAGCTTCGCCTGCACTCGCCGTTGCGGCTGTGGTGGCACTCGCGCGTGGCAGGAGTGGAACAGGCGGTACGCGTGTTCCCCAACTTCGCGCCGCTCGCGCGCTTTGCGATGTTCAGTGCCGACCAGGCATCGCGCCTGGTTGGCGCGCACCTGCGCCGGCGTCGCGGCGAAGGCACCGACTTCCATCAGATGCGCGAGTACCGCATCGGCGACAGCATGCGCCAGATCGACTGGAAGGCGACCGCGCGTGCCCGCCGCCTGATCTCGCGCGAATACCAGGACGAGAAGAACCAGCAGCTGGTGCTGCTGCTCGACACCGGCCGCCGCCTGCTGGCGCGCGACGGCGAGATGGCCCATTTCGACCACGTGCTCGATGCCTCGCTGGTGGTCGCTTACCTGGCGCTGCGCCAGGGCGATGCGGTCGGCCTGCTCGCCAGCGGCGGCGCCAGCTGCTGGGTGCCACCGCGCCGCGGTGTCGGCGCCATCGACGAGCTGCTGCGCGCCAGCTACGCGCTGCAGCCGCAGCCGGTGGCCACCGACTTCCTCGCCGCGGCCACCGAGTTGTCGCTGCGCCAGCGCCGGCGTTCGCTGGTGATGATGGTGACCAACCTGCGCGACGAGGACATGGACGACGTGCTCGCCGCCGTGCAGATGCTGCGCAAGCGGCATCTGGTTTGCGTGGCGAGCCTGCGCGAAGGGTCGCTCGACAGCGCCCTGGGCGAAACCGTGCAGGACCTGTCGCAGGCGATCCGCGCCGGTGCCACCGCGCAGTACCTCGAGCAGCGCAATGCCGCGCACGAGGCGCTGCGCAATCACGGCGTGATGGTGCTGGACGTGGCCTGCGACAAGCTCGCCGCGTCACTGGTGGAGAAGTACCTGTCGGTCAAGCGCGACGGGTTGTTGTAGCGCCGTCGCGCGTGGCCCGGTCAGGGAGCAGGCGATGACCCGACCTGCTCCCTCGTGACCTGCTGTTTCAGACTTACGCGGCTTCGTGCTGGCTCTGCGGCCAACCATCGCCCAGCGATTCCGACAGACGCTTTTCCGGCACCCACTCGCCAAGCGAATACTTGATGATGTAGATGCCCATGACGGTGCCGATCGGAATCACCAGCATCGTCACCGCGCCCAGTACCAGCGATGCGGTACGTCCCCTGCACGCATCGACACTTCCTGCGACCACGAAGTGTGCGGCCGCAAGAATGGCCAACGGCGCGGCGATCATCGCGATCACCATGGCCGGATTGTTGCTGACTGCTGCGTAGATGAAGATCGCCGCGATCACCATGACGACGCAGTAGATGCCCGCGATCATCCGGTGTGCGTGTGCTGCCTTGACGTGACTTGCCATGCCTTCCCCCTGAGATAGTCCCCACTACCCAAAGCCCGGCTGGTCCGATGTTTCCCCACCCGGTCCCCGCAAGCAGCCTATGGCAGTTCGGGCGATGCGGCAAACGCGAGGCGGGACGGGATTGGCGCACTCCCTATTCAGCGTCGGCGGCGGGAGAACAACCAGTCGCGCCACCAGTCGCCCGGATAGATGTCGGCCGGCAAGCGGTGGTCGAGCCCGTCGTACTCGCGCAGGCGGACCTTGTCGCCGCCCTTGGCACGGATCGCGGCGACGAAGCGGCGGTCGGCGTCGATCGGGTTCTCCGTGTCGGCATTGCCATGGATCACCCAGGCCGGCATGCCGAGCAGCGCCGCTGCCGAGTCGTCGGCCGGAGCGATACCGGACACCGGCACGATCGCGGCGAACAGCTTCGGTCGTGCGGCCGCGGCAAGCCACGTGGCCGAGCCACCCATCGAGAAACCAACCGCGTAGATGCGCTGGCGGTCGACCGGATGATGCGAGGCAAAGTCCTCGACCAGGTCGAGTGCCGTCGACAGCGACGGCGACGCGACCGCCGATTGCGGATGCGTCGGCGAATCGTAGTTGGCGCTGCGCTGTTCGAACTGCGGCACCAGCACGTAGGCGCGATAGCGGCGGCGCACGTCGGGCATCGCCCAGCTCAACGGCAGGCGCTCGATCTGCGCGGCGTTGTCGCTGCCGATGCCGCCTGACGAGTGCAGTTGCAGCACCAGCGGATAACGCTGACCCGGCCTGGGATCGAGCGGAGCCAGCAGCCGGTAGCGCATGCGCGTGCCATCGCCGGCGACGAACTCGCCGTGCTCGAAGTCCGCGACATTGGCCGCAGCGAAGGCGCCGCGATCGATGGCGCCGACATCGCGGATGAGTTCGTCGCCGTTGCCGGCCTGGGTCGTGAGGGGGAGAAGCGAGAGCAGAAGCGCGGCGAGAAGCTTCATGGGGCACAGGGCGACGAGGGAGTCATAGCGTAGCCGTTGCGATGCCCGCTGCGAGGTCACGGACGGGTCAATCGCTCCAGTTCGGACAACTCCGCCATCGCCTCGTCGCGATCGTTCCCGCACATGTCCTGCGTCGGCCGCAACGATGCGCAGAACGCCGGACGCTCGGGACGACCAAACAACCGGCAGCGCAGGTCGTCATCGAGTTGCACGCACGGCATCCCGGCCGGCTTGCCGTGCGGCATGCCGGGAATCGGCGAGGTGATTGAAGGCGCGATGCAGCACGCGCCGCAGTGGGCGCGGCAATCCATCTGTTGAACCGTATGTCGTCGCGATCAGTCCGCGGTGACCAGCACTGCGCGATGTTCGCGCAGGAATTCGAAGCACGGGTCGGTATCGGGCCGCACGCCGTGCCAGCGCTGGAAGCTTTCGGCGGCCTGCTCGACCAGCATGCCCAGGCCATCGATGCGGTCGTGCGCACCGGCCGCATGCGCCCACGCCAGGAAAGGAATCGCCACTTCGCCGTAGCTCAGGTCCACCGCCGCGGTGCGCGGGCCGGCCAGTGCAACGGGCAGCGTCGGCAGGGCGGCATCGCGCGCGGCCGAGGTGGCATTGATGATCAGGTCGAACATGCCCAGCGAACTGACGTCGCTGAAGTAGCGCGGGTGCACGCGGCCGGGCTGGGCCAGCACGTCGGCCAGCGCGTCGGCGCGTTCGGGCGTGCGGTTGATGATGAAGAGGTCGCCGATGCCGGCGTCGAGCAGCGCCGGTGCCACGCCACGCGCGGCGCCACCGGCGCCCAGCAGCAGGGTGCGGCGCGAACGCAGGTCGAGACCGTGGCGCTCGGTGAGGTCGCGGACCAGGCCGACGCCGTCGGTGTTGTCACCTTCCCAGCCGGTGGCGGAGCGGATCAGCGTGTTGACCGCGCCGGCGCGGCGCGCGCGCTCGGTCAGCGTGGTGCAACTGGATGCCGCGCGGGTCTTGTGTGGCAGGGTGACGTTGGCGCCCAGGCCGCCCTCGGCCGCGAATTCCGCCAACAGCGCGTCGAAGTGCTCCGGCGCGGCGTCGAGCGCGATGTATTCCAGCGCGATGCCGGTCTGCTTGCCGAACGCCGCATGGATCTTCGGCGACAGCGAGTGCGCCACCGGATGGCCGATGACTGCGAAGCGCTTGACGATGGCGGGATTTGCGACAGAGGCGAAATTGGACACGGGCACCCTCGCTTAGACTTGCGGCCACAGACACAGGAGAACGTTCCATGCGACGTGCAGCGGCCTTGCAGGGCTTGAGTCTACTCCCCGCCTTGGCGCTGGGCGCCTGGTTCATGTCCGGTCCGGCGGCGGCCTTCCTGTCCGAATTCGGTATCGAAGGCATGGGCGTGGTATCGACCAAAGCCAGCGAAGTGCGTGCAAGCGTCAGCCCGGATGGCAAGCGTATCGTCTGGGGCAGCACGGACCGTGAAGGCGGCCCCGGCGGCCGCGATCTGTGGCAGGCCACGCTGAAGGACGGCCGCTGGCAGGACGCCACGCCGCTGCCGATCAATTCAGCCTCGAAGGACTACGACCCGCTGTTCAGTGCCGACGGCCGCTGGCTGTACTTCTTCTCCGACCGTCCCGGTGGCGTGGGCGGGGATGACCTGTACCGGGCGGCGGTGCTGGCCGGTGGCGGCTTCGGCAAGCCGGAGAATCTTGGCCCCGGCGTCAACACGCGCGGCAACGAATGGGCGCCGACCCCCAGCCGCGACGGTCGCCACCTGCTGTTCGCCAGTGACGGCCGCGGCGGTGCCGGCCGCCAGGACCTGTTCGTGGCGCGCTGGGACGGCAATGCGTTCAGCGATGCGAAGCCGTTGCCGGGCGTGAATACCTCCGGCGATGAACTCGATCCGGCCTGGCTCGGCGATGGCGAGGCGATCGTCTTCACACGCTCGAAGAACGTGAACGACCAGCCGGTGCGGCTGTTCGTCGCCCAGTGCGATGGCAAGCGTTACGACGACGCGGAGCCGCTCAAGCTCTCGTTCAATACCGAAGACGGCATCACCTTCGGCCCGGCGCTGGACTGGAACAAACCGGGCGAGCTGCTGGTGACCGGCACGGCGAAGTCGCCGAAGGCGGGCAAGTACGACATCTACCGGATGAAGGCCCCGGCGGTTACGGGGAAAACGGGCTGCTTCTAGGAGCCAATTGCTCAGCCCATCTCGCGCAACCAGCGTGCCGCATCCAGTGCGTAGTACGTCAGCACGCCATCGGCACCGGCGCGCTTGAACGCGAGCAGCGCTTCCAGCGCGGTGGCGCGCTCATCGAGCCAGCCGTTCTGCGCGGCCGCCTTCAACATCGCGTACTCGCCGCTGACCTGGTAGACGTAGGTCGGGACGCGGAACTCGTCCTTCACACGGCGCACGATGTCCAGGTACGGCATGCCCGGCTTGACCATGACCATGTCGGCGCCTTCGGCCAGGTCGAGCGCGACTTCCTGCAGCGCCTCGTCGGCGTTGGCCGGGTCCATCTGGTAGGTGTACTTGTTGCCCTTGCCCAGCGCCGCGGCCGAACCGACCGCGCTGCGGAACGGGCCGTAGAACGCGCTCGCGTACTTGGCGCTGTAAGCCAGGATGCGGGTGTTGACCAGGCCAGCCTCTTCCAGCGCACCGCGCACCGCGCCGATGCGGCCGTCCATCATGTCGCTCGGCGCGACCACGTCGGCGCCGGCGTGAGCGTGCGACAGCGCCTGCTTCACCAGTGCATCGACGGTCTGGTCGTTGAGGATGTAGCCGCTGTCGTCGATCAGGCCGTCCTGGCCGTGGGTGGTGTAAGGGTCGAGGGCGACGTCGGTGATCACGCCCAGTTCCGGGAAGCGCTGCTTGAGCGCACGCACGGCGCGCTGGACGATGCCGTCATCGCTCCAGGCGATCGCGCCGTCGGCGGTCTTGCCGTCGGAGGGCACGCCGAACAGCGTGATCGCGGGGACGCGCAGTTCGACGGCCTGCTCGGCTTCGCGCAGCAGTTCGTCGATCGACAACCGCGACACGCCGGGCATCGAGGCGACCGGCTCGCGGCCGTCGCGTTCGTGCACGAACACGGGGTAGATCAGGTCGTTGGTCGTCAGGACCGACTCGCGCATCAGGCGGCGCGAGAACTCATCGCGGCGCATCCGCCGCGGGCGTACGTAGGGGTAGCTGCTCATGGCGCGGCATTGTACGCCCCGGGAAAGGGGCGTCCGGTGCGGGATATGTCGGGATGGCCGGTCCTGATGGTGGTTACGCCGCAAACACCCGGTACCGCAACGGCTCCAGCCCGATCGTGCTGCCCGGCGCCGGCGTGGTCACGCCCGGCGAGGCGACGAAATCCAGTTCCAGCGGCCGCGATTGCCCCTCTACGGCCAGCTCCAGGGTGATCCGGTCGGCCAGGCGGTGGGCGGCGATGACGAGCGCGGCGATGCCGGCTTCCGGCGTGGCCGGGGCGATGTCGTGCGGCCGCGCGTACAACCGTGCCGGGCCGTCGGCCACGTCGGGCGCCGCCAGCGCGATGGCATGGCCGGCGATGCGGAACTGGCCCTGCTCGACGCGTCCCTCGAGCACGTTGGCCCGACCGATGAAATCGAACACGTAGTCCGATGCCGGGGAGGAGTAGATCTCGTCGGGTGTGCCGACCTGTTCGATGCGGCCATCGCGAAGCACGACGATCCGGTCGGCCAGCTCCAGCGCTTCCTCCTGGTCGTGGGTGACGAACAGCGTGGTCTGGCCGGTGCGCTCGTGCAGTTGCCGCAGCCAGCGCCGCAGCTCGACGCGGACCTTGGCATCGAGGGCGCCGAACGGTTCATCGAGCAGCAGCACGGTCGGATCGATCGCCAGCGCACGCGCCAATGCCACGCGCTGCTTCTGGCCACCCGACAACTGCTCCGGGTAACGCCCGCCGAACTCCGGCAGCTGGATCAGGCCCAGCAGTTCCTCGACCCGGCGCGCAATCGTCGCCTTGTCCGGCCGGCGCTTGCGTGGACGGCTGCGCAGGCCGAAGGCGATGTTCTCGGCCACAGTCATGTGCTTGAACAACGCGTAGTGCTGGAACACGAAGCCGACATTCCGCTCGCGCAGGCTCAGCCGCGTGGCATCGTCCGCGCCGAACAGCACGCGGCCTTCGTCCGGATGCAGCAGGCCGGCGATCACGCGCAACAGCGTGGTCTTGCCCGAACCCGACGGACCCAGCAGCGCGACCAGCTCGCCCGCGGCCACGTCGAGGTCGACCCGATCGAGCGCGGCAACGCCGGAATAGCGTTTTCCAAGCTGGCGGATGTGCAGATCCATGCCGCTCCGTGCCGGGTGGGGCCGGCGGTTGGGTGGGGCGGACACGAGCGTGGCAGAGTCCGCGGCCGCGGTCACCTCCGCAGCCGGCGCGGGACCGCGCCGCCAGCCGGTGCCCGGGGCGCCGATCTCGGCGCCACCGATGCCTGCTGCGCCGATGTCGACGGCATCGATAGGGGGTACGGACACGGGGGCCTCGGTCGCGTGGACGCGGTCAATGTCGACGATGGGATTGCGCAAGGGCGTCGCCATGGCGTGCCTCCAGCCAGAACTTCAGGACAAGGGTGATCAGGGCCAGTCCGGCCAGCAGCGACGCGGCGGCGAACGCCGCGGTGCTGTCGAACTCGTTGTAGAGGATCTCGATATGCAGCGGCAGCGTGTTGGTCAGGCCGCGGATGTGGCCCGACACCACCGACACCGCGCCGAACTCGCCCATCGCCCGCGCCGCGCACAGCAGCACGCCGTACAGCAGGCCCCACTTGATGTTGGGCAGCGTGACCCGGCGGAACATGGTCCAACTGCCGGCACCGAGCGAGCGTGCGGCCAGTTCCTCGTCCGCGCCCTGCTGCTGCATCAGCGGGATCAGCTCGCGCACGACGAACGGGAAGGTGATGAACAACGTCGCCAGGACGATGCCCGGGCGCGCGAACAGGATCTTGATGTCGTGTTGCTGCAACAGCTCGGCAAACCAGCCCTGCGAACCGAACAGCAGCACCAGGCACAGGCCGGCCACCACCGGCGACACCGCGAACGGCAGGTCGATCAGCGACAGCAGCAACTGCTTGCCGCGAAACTCGAAGCGCGTGACGGCCCACGCGGTGAGCATGCCGAACACCGCGTTGACCGGAACGACTATTGCGACGGTGAACAAGGTCAGCTTCAACGCGGACAACGCATCGGGTTCGGTCAATGAAGCGAACCAGACGCCGATGCCCTTGGCGAACGCGGCGCCCAGCACCATCAGCAGCGGCATCACCACCAGCGCGGCCATCACCAGCACGGCCAGGACGATCAGCGTCCAGCGCAGCCATGCCGGTTCCTGGAGATCGTTGCGGGGGCGGCTGCTACTCACGACGCCGGCTCCTCTTCTCATGTGCGAACAACGACGGGATCGCATTGATCGCCAGCAGGCACACGAACGACGCCGCCAGCAGCAGCGCTGCGATCGCAACCGCGCCCGGATAGTCGTACTCCTCCAGACGGATGGTGATCAGCAGCGGTGCGATCTCGGTCTTGTAGGGCAGGTTGCCGGCGATGAAGATCACCGAGCCGTACTCGCCCAGTGCGCGCGCGAACGCCAGCGAGAAGCCGGTCAGCAGTGCCGGCAGCAACTCCGGCAGCACCACGCGGCGCAGCGTGGTCACGCGTGAGGCGCCCAGCGATGCGGCTGCTTCTTCCTGCTCGTGCCCGAGGGCTTCGAGCACCGGCTGCACCGTGCGCACTGCGAACGGCAGGCCGATGAACACCAGCGCGATCACGATGCCGATCGGGGTGTAGGCGATCTTCACGCCCAGCGGTTCGAGCCAGCGGCCGACCCAGCCGTTGGCCGAGTAGATCGCCGTCAGCGAGATGCCGGCCACGGCGGTCGGCAGCGCGAACGGCAGATCGACCAGCGCATCGAGCAGGCGCCGGCCGGGGAAGCGGTAGCGCACGATCACCCAGGCCACCAGCGCGCCGGCGAACGAAGCCGCCACCGCGGCGACGAATGCCGCGCCGAAGCTCAGCTTCAGCGAGGCCTGCACGCGCGGGTCCTGGATCGCGCGCAGCCAGCCGTCGAGACCGAGCCCGGCCGCGCGGATCGCCAGCGCCGCCAGCGGCAGCAGCACCACCACGCTCAGCCACGCCAGCCCCAGTCCCAGGCTCAGGCCAAAGCCGGGCAACGGCTGGCGAAAGCGCGGGATCTTCAGGCGTGGCAGCGAGAGGGCGTGACTAGACATTCACCGCATCACTTCGGCTGATAGATCTTGTCGAAGAAGCCACCGTCGGCGAAATGCTCCGCCTGCGCCTTCTTCCAGCCGCCGAACGCACCGTCGATCGTGACCTGCTTCACCTGCGGGAACCGCGCCAGCTCGGCCGCCGGCACCTTGTCCGGCTCGGCCGGGCGATAGCCGTGCTTGGCCGCCAGGCGCTGCCCTTCCGGCGTGTACAAATAGCGCAGGTACGCTTCGGCCTGCTTGCGCGTGCCGTGGCGGTCGATGTTCTTGTCGACCCATGCCACCGGCGGTTCGGCCTTGATGCTCAGGCTCGGGATGACGACCTCGAACTTGTCGCGGGTGTCGGCCTCAGACAGCGTCAGCAGGGCCTCGTTCTCCCACGCCAGCAGCACATCGCCGATGCCGCGCTCGACGAAGGTGGTGGTCGCGCCGCGCGCACCGGTGTCCAGCACCGGCACGTTCTTGAACAGGCGCGTCAGGAAATCGACCACCTTGCCGCCGTCGCGATACTCCTGCGATGCCCAGGCCCACGCCGCCAGGTAGTTCCAGCGCGCACCGCCGGAAGTCTTCGGGTTGGGCGTGATCACGGCCACGCCCGGCTTGACCAGGTCGCTCCAGTCGCGGATCTGCTTGGGGTTGCCCTTGCGCACCAGGAACACGATCGTCGAGGTGTACGGCGCGCTGTTGTGCGGCAGGCGCGTCTGCCAGTTCGCCGGCAGCAGCTTGCCATTGGTGGCGATCGCATCGATGTCGGCGGCCAGCGCGAGGGTGACCACGTCGGCCTCCAGTCCGTCGATCACCGAGCGCGCCTGCTTGCCGGAACCGCCGTGCGAGGCGCGGATCTTCAGCGTCTCGCCGGTCTGCTGCTTCCACTGCGCGGCGAAGCTCTGGTTGACCTCGGCGTAGAACTCGCGGGTCGGATCGTAGGAGACGTTGAGCAGTTCCACGTCCTTCGCCGCGGCGGTTCCGCCGGCCAGTGCGAGTGCGAAACCAAGGGCGAGGCTGCGAAGAAGTGTGCTGCGTGGAGTACGGGTCATGGCACTTTCCTGGGGAAGGTCAGAACGAGAACTGCGCGCGAGTGAAGAAGGCTTTTTCGTCTTCGCGGTCGGCGCCGGCAGGCGCACCACCCTCGAAGTTGGTCTGCGTGTAGTTGGCTACCAGCTTGAAGTTGCTGTTGAGGTACCAGTTGACGCCCACGCCCCACGCCTTGGCGTTGCGCGCGGCGACGGCGGGGTCGGCGAACACCGGGAACGCATCGTCGTCGATGTCCAGTTCGCCGTAACGCGCCACCAGCTCCCAGGCACCCCAGCCTGCACTGCCGACTGTAAAAGGATGGTTAGGCCGTGTTACGCCCTTGTATCCGGCGTCCTCTCCGGTGAGGACATAGCCGGCGCTGAGCTGCCAGGCGCTGTTGTCGATCGTCTCGCGCGCGCCGGTGGCCGGCAGTCGAATGTCCTGGCTCGAGTTGATGTACTCACCGAGCAGGCCGAAGGCGTTGCGGTAGTAGTAGGCCTGCGGCGACCAGCGGGTGTTCTCGCCATCGGCGGCAACGGCGGCACGGTAGTTGAAGAACTGCACCTGCCCCGAGGAGCGGTAGCGCGGCAGGAAGTTGCTGCCGACACCTTCCTTGTCGCCGGTGCTGCCGGCGATGCCGAAGCCAAGGCCAGCCAGTGCATTGCCATCGTTCTTCCACGGCTCGACGAACACGCGTGCGGCCACTTCGAAGTCGTTGTCCGGGTTGGTGGTGGAGCCGTCGCGGCCATCCACCGCGCCGTTGTAGACACCCAGTGCGTAGCTGACCGTGGACTTCGCCAGCTCGCCCTGCAGTTGCACGCCGATATCGCGGCCGGGTGCCAGCTCGCCGGGCAGGCCAAGCTCGACTTGCGCGGTGGAACCACTGGACTGCAAGCGCTCGAGCCCGACCGGGGCCTTGGTCTTGCCGATGCGCACCGTCGCGCGCGGATCGAACTTGAGGTCGAGGTAGACATCGCTGGTGGTCGCGCTGTCACCGGCCAGCTGCGCGGTGACGCGGAATCCGATCAGCGAGCCCCACGTGCCCTCGATGGTCGGTTCGATCCGGCGCATCAGGAAGGTGTCGTTCTGCGGGTACTGGTCGTCGTCGAAGTAGAAGCGGCCATCGCCCTGCACCAGGCCCTTGAACTTCACTTCGATATCGCCCGGCGGCGGCGATTTCACCGACAGGCCCTTGCTGGCACTGAGGCTGACAGTCGGGGTGCTGGCGGCGCGGGTGGCGGCCTCTTCCGACTGCAGCTCGAGCTTGCGTTCGATCACGCGCAGGCGCTGGTCGAGGTCGCTCAGTCCGGCGGCATTGTCGGCGGTCGCCGTCGCGGCCGGGGCGGTACCCAGGCGCTGCTCGATGGCCTGCAGACGGCGGGCGAGTTCTTCGACGGTCGGCGGCGCGCTCTGCGCCTGCGCGGGCGCGACCAGCGCGCAGGCCAGCGCGCCGCTCAGCCAGGCCACGGGGGACGACGTTCGGTGCGGGGTCGGCATCGCCGGCTCCTATTCAGGTATGGGGAAGGGGCAGCTTAAGGATGCCGCGTCCGGCAGGCACCCATGGGGCGACTGTCGCCGGGCCGCAGCAGAGAGGGAAAAGGTTTTGCGTCACCTGCTCATGCCGAAGAGGCATATGGGCGGACCCGGTTCCGTGTCCGGGCGCCCGCTGGCTGTACCGATTCCTTGCCGGCATCCGGGCGTCAGATTGTTCCCATAGACGGTGACCGGGGGCGCTTCCTAGCATCGCCCGCGGCTTTCGCGGCCGGATGGGGAAGCAGGATCAATGAAGGGAACGGCCGATACCGCAAGTGCGTTGCGCATTGCTTTGCTCGAAGGCGACTCCGTGTCGCGGGAACGTGTCCTGCGACCGGGCCTGGCGGCCTTCGGCTTCGCCGTGAGCACATTCGCAACGGCGGCATCGCTACGCGCGCAGTTGCAGCTGGAAACATTTCAGATTGCGCTGATCGGCAGCCAGGCCGTCGACGGCGATGGACCGCGGCTCGTCGGCGAGATTCGCAATGGTTTTCCGCGCATGGGCATCGTGCTTCTCGTTGCTCGTGGAAGCGCGGAAAAACTGCGGGGCCTGCACCATGGTGCCGATGCCTGCCTTGCCGAGCCGGTCGAGATCGAACTGCTTGCGGCCAGCCTGCGCAGCCTCGCGCGCAGGCTCATCCCTGCATCGCCACTGGAGTCGAAGCGATGGCTCGTCAACGAGGACGCATGTTGCCTGGTATCGCCGTCGGGCGAGGTCGTGGCACTGACCGAGGCGGAGCGACGCGTGGTGGTCCGGTTGGCGGCGACGCCGGGGCAGGTGGTCACACGCGAGGAACTTATCTCGGTACTGACCAGCAACGTGTACGACTTCGATACGCATCGACTGGATTCGCTGATCTATCGCCTGCGCCGCAAGGTGGCGAGGGCCTGTGGCCAGTCGATGCCGCTCAACGCAGTGCACGGGCAGGGCTACGTCTTCATCGACGTGCAGTGAGTATTGGTGAGAACTCGTGATTGCCTGAGCGTGACGATGCTGCAGGCACAACCCTAGGCTTCGCCTCATTCGTGACCTCACCTGGGAGTTGTGTACATGAGCAAGATCAACAGCCGTCGGAACAACTGGCCGGCGCTCAATTCGATTGCACTGTCGGTGGGGCTGGCGCTGCTGTCGCCGGCGGCGTTCGCGGCAGACAGCATTGCGATAGGCACCGGTAGCCAAGCGCCGATCGACGCCGCCATCGCGATTGGCTACGATTCGAAATCGCTCGGTACCGACACCATTGCCATCGGCACTCTGGCCGAAGCTTCGAACGATTCCAGCATGGCCTTGGGAGTCAGCAGCGAGGCTACAGGCGATTTCAGCATTGCACTGGGACCTGTGAGCACGGCCAGTGGCGAAGCCAGCATTGCCATCGGCATGTACAGCCAGGCGACGGCAGATTCGAGCGTGGCATTGGGCGACCATTCCATCGCCGACCGCGCCAACTCGGTCTCGGTGGGCGCGGCTGGCGCCGAGCGCCAGATCACCAACGTCGCCGCCGGCACGCAGGCCACCGATGCGGTCAACCTCTCCCAGCTCAACGACTTGCAGGCCAGCGTCGACGACAACTCGCGCTACTTCAAGGCCGGCGGCGTGAACGATGGTTCCGATGACGCAGCGGTAAGCGGTGTGCAGTCCGTGGCGATCGGTGCCAATGCCATCGGTGCGGACAATCTCGCGGTCGCAGTCGGCGCCGGTTCGATGAGCAGCCAGGCAAGCGTGGCCGCCGGTGCAGCCAGCTTGGCCGCGGGCGAAAGCAGCGTGGCCGTTGGTTCCTATAGCGAGGCTGCCACCGAAGGCAGCGTTGCAGTCGGTGCCGACAGCCATGCGCTGGCCGACAACAGCGTGGCCTTGGGTCTGCAGTCCGTGGCCGATCGCGCCAACACGGTCTCGGTAGGCGCGGCTGGCGCCGAGCGCCAGATCACCAACGTCGCCGCCGGCAGCGAAGACACCGACGCGGTCAACGTCGCCCAACTCAAGCAGGCGGGACTGGTCGATGGCACCGGCACGAGTCTCGACGCGGTGGTGTACGACGCCGGTTCCGCCAAGGGCCAGGTCACGCTGGGCGGCGGGGTCGCCGGCACGCTGGTGACCAACGTCCGCGACGGCGCGATCGCCAGCGGCAGCCGCGATGCGGTCAACGGTGGCCAGATCGCGGCGCTGCGCGACAGCCTCAACGGCGCCATCAGCAACATCGACAACCGTGTCACCACGATCGAAGCCAATGGCGGTGGCAAGGGTGCACCGGACTTCGTTGCCGCCAACGGCACGCCGACGCCAGCGGCGGTCCCGGCCAACGCCGGCAGCACGCCGGGCGTGGCCCTGGGTTACAACACCGACGCCAGCGGAGCAGGTGCTTCGGCCATCGGCGACAGCGCCAAGGCCGCCGGCAGCGATGCCGTGGCGATCGGCAACAAGGCCAGCGCCGCGGCCAGCAATTCGGTGGCACTGGGCAACAACTCGGTGGCCGATCGCGCCAACGCCGTGTCGGTGGGTTCGGCCGGCCATGAGCGCCAGGTGACCAACGTCGCCGCCGGCGTGAATGCAACCGATGCCGTCAACGTTCAGCAGCTGAAGGCCGGCAACGCGCAGACGCTGTCGTCGGCCAATGCCTACACCGACAGTCGCTTCCAGGGGTTGAGCGACGAGTTCTCCGGGCTGCGTGACGACGTGGGCTATCGCCTGGGCAAGCTCGACGATCGCATCGACCGCCAGGGCGCAATGAACTCGGCGATGATGAACATGGCGATCAACGCCGCCCACAGCCGCAGCCCGCGTGGACGCATCGGCGTCGGCGCCGGCTGGCAGAACGGTGAGAGCGCGCTGTCGCTCGGTTACTCCAAGGAGATCAACGACCGCGCCTCGATCAGCATCGGCGGTGCCTTCAGCAGCGGCGACCAGTCGGCAGGCATTGGCTTCGGCATCGACCTGTAAGCGATCGGCAAGACTGAAAAAGAACAAGGGCCGCGCCTGTGCGCGGCCCTTGCCTGCTTCAACTTCAGATGATTCCGCCGCCCATGCCGAGGCGGACGATGCCGACGATGATCACGATGCCGTTGAGGACCAGGCCGGTCTTGGCGCGACCGCGATTGCCGGGGCTGGTGAACAGGATGCCGATCGCGGCAATGATCGCGCCGACCGCGGCGAAGGGAATCGAGAACCAGTTGCCCCATCCAAGGAACGGAATGAGGGCGATCACCATCCAGATCATGGCGACGATGCCCCAGATCACGCTGATCAAACCCATTGCGGTGTCTCCCCAGTCAGGTAGTGACTGTCTTGCTCGCACGATAGCCGGGCCGGGGCACAACGCAAGTGACGGACGTAGTCCCGTCAGGCGTGTACGCCGTCGATCTCCACGCGCAGTTCGCGCCGGCACACCGCCGCGTGCAGCAGGATGCGCGGAACATCCGGACCCAGGCGCGCGTCCAGCTCGGCTGCCACGGCGTCCATCTCGTCGAGCTGGCGCACGTACACCTTCAGCCGCGAGTGCGGGCCGAACTGCGCCGGCAGCGTCGATCGTTGCGCGCGTGCGGCGCTCAGCAGGCTGTCGAAGTTGGCCAGGGTTTCGTCGAGCTGGGTCACCACCGAATCGATGTGGCGCGACTCGTGGCCGACGATGGCAGCGGTGCCCGACAGCAGCAGCGGCATCGCGCCGTCGGCCGGCGGCAGCATCGCGCGGGCGAAACTCGGCGGCTGCGGGCCGTATTGACGCGGGTAGCGGTAGGCACTGATCTGGCGCGGGTTCTCCAGCGGCGTGCCCGGCACGCGCGCGGCCAGCCAGTACACCTGCAGGCGACGCTCGCTGTCGACGCGTCCGATGGCGGTTGCCGCCGGCAGCGACGCAGGGTCGACCGGGCCAAGGCCCCGGGCGCGACCGACGCAGAACTGGCGGTAGCGCTCTTCGTCGCCCTCGCCGTGGGTGATGCCGTCAAGGTAGTTCCACACCCGCAGCAGGTGCGGGTAGCCGCGTTGCAGCAGGAACTCGGACAGTCGCGCGTACAGTCGGTCGGACGTCGCCTCGATGTCGCTCATGCCATCGGGACCGGCCGCTTCGTCCAGCTCGATCGCGCCGAACTGCAGCGCGCCGTCCTCGGCCCAGGCGACATCGCCGTCGCGGCCGCGGATGACCGGGCCACTGCCGCGCCAGACTTCAAAAGGTGCCGGACCGTGCGGCTGCAGCGCGACGCGCAGGTAGCGCGGGTCGTCATGGTGCGCGGCATGGGTGCCGAAGCCGATCACCGCCAGGGTGTTGTTGTCGTCCAGCAACGCCTGCGGGTCGGATGCGTCGACGTAGTCCACCGCCAGGTGCGGCGGCTGCAACATGGGGCGTACGGCGCTCACGGCTGCAGGTCTCCGCTACCGGGCTGCAGCGTGTCGCGACCGCCGCCGAGGCCGACGTCGACGCCGACCTGGCGACGTCGTCGCAGCCAGCCGCGCAGCGCTTCGGGCGCCATGCTCAGTGCCGTCATCGCATAGATGAAGCGGAACACGCGCAACCGGCGCAGCACCGCCGGGTTGTCGAACACGTCGCCGGCCAGCATCGAGATCACCGCCTGTTCGACCTGCCAGTGATTGCGCGGGTGGTTGAACAGGTGGCGCATCACCGGCGTGGTGAAGCGATAGATGAACCACTGGAAATGCTTGAGACCGCGCTTGAGTCGCTTGCTCATCGCGCGCTGCAGCGACGCCTCGCGGGACGGATCGCGCAGGGCGCCATCGACCACCTGAGCGGCCTGCTCGGCGCTGTTCATGCCCAGGTAGACGCCGGAGGAGAACACCGGATCGACGAAGGCGTAGGCATCGCCGACCATGACCCAGCCCGGGCCGTGCATCTGCGTGCAGGTGTAGGAGTAGTTGCCGGTGACGTGCACCGGCGCGATGCGCTTTGCATTGCGCATGCGCTTCCACACCGACGGTTCGGACTCCAGCGCCTTCATCAGGAACGCTTCGGTCTCGCCGCGGCGCTGCTTGAGGAACTCGGGGAAGCAGACCGCGCCGACGCTCATCACGCCCTCGCGCAGCGGGATCAGCCACATCCAGCCGTGGGCGAAGCGCTGCACGGTGATGTTGCCGGCGTCATCGCCGGGGCGGCGCTCGACATCGCTGAAATGGCTGAAGATCGCCGCCGACTGGTGCAGCAGGTTCTTCCTCTTGAGTTTGAGCTGGCTGCCGAAGAAGGCATCGCGGCCGCTGCCGTCAACGATGTAGCGCGGCTTGATCGTGATCGCGTTGCCATCGGCATCGCGCGCGTGCACCAGCTGCGGGCGGCCATCGGCGGCGAACTCGACGCGCTCGACGCGGTGCCGCTCGCGCGCATCCACGCCATTGGCCTGCGAGTGCCGGAACAGCACCTCGTCGAACTCCTCGCGCTTGACCTGGTAGGCGTAGCCGAACTGCGGGTTCAGCGCACGCTCGAAGCGGAAGGTGTTGTAGTTGTCGGCGTCGATCGGGAACTCGGCGCCCGGCTTGAAGGTGCCGATCGCCTTGACCTGGTCGAGCACGCCCAGGCGCTCGAGGATTGGCAGGTTCATCGGCAGCAGCGACTCGCCGATGTGGAAGCGCGGGTGGCGGTCCTTCTCCAGCAGCAGCACGCGACAGCCGCGACGGGCCAGCAGGGTGGCGGCGGTGGTGCCGGCCGGGCCGCCGCCGATCACCAGTACGTCGGTGTCGATCGGATCCGGATGGGGGCGCTGCGCATTCAGGTCCGCGGCCGCGGTGGCGTCGGCCGGTGCGGGGGCAGGTGCGGTTTCGGTCATGTGCGAATGATACGGGATGGCCGGCCCCCCTCTCCCGGGCGCCATGGGCGGCCGGGAGAGGGGGGCCGGTTGCGCACAGCGCCGCGATGCCGGATCGTTGCGCCCCTTGATCGTCCTTTGCCCCATCGCCCTTTGGAACTACCCGATGTCTGAACAAAGCCCCGTCGAACGCGAGCTGGCGCAGCTGCTGGTCGAAAGCCTGAACCTCGAGGACGTGGCACCGGAGCAGATCGAGCCGGAAGCGGCGCTGTTCGGCGAAGGCCTGGGCCTGGATTCGATCGATGCCCTGGAACTGGCGCTGGCGATCTCCAAGCGCTACGGCTTCCAGCTGCGCTCGGACAGCGACGAGAACCGGCGCATCTTCGCTTCGCTGCGCGCGCTGGCCGCGCACATCGAGCAGCACAAGACCGCCTGAGCCCCATCCTTTGAACCCCGCCGCACTGCTGCCGCTGATCCTGGCGGTCGCCTACCCGTTGCTCGCCCACTGGGCCAGCGAAGACGGTGGCGGCGCGTCGGCGGCGATCGCACTGGCCGACCTGGTGGTGCTGGTGCTGGCCGTGCCGATGCTCGAACGCCGCGCCTGGGCCTGGGCGCTGGCGCTGCTGCTGGGCGCCGGACTGGTCTGGCTGGCCGGCACGCCATACCCGCAACTATTGCTGCTGGCGCCACCGATGCTGTTCGTCGGGCTGGTCGCATGGCTGTTCGGCCGCAGCCTGGTCGCGCCGCGCGAGGCGCTGATCACGAAGATAGTTGCAGCGATGGAACGCACCGTGCCGGCCGCGCTGGCACCGGATCTTTACCGCTATTCGCGCCGGCTCACCGCCGCCTGGGCTGCCGTGCTGGCGCTGCTTGCGCTGGCCAATGGCGTGCTGGCCACGATCGCGGTGCCCGGTGGAGTGCTGGCGCGGCTGGGCCACATCCCGGCGGTATCGATCACGCAATCGCAGTGGTCGTTGTTCGCCAACCTGGCCAACTACGGCATCGTCGGCGGCTTCTTCCTGGGCGAGTACGCACTGCGGCGACGCCTGTTCCCGCACCGCCCGTACCGCAACCTGCTGGATTTCCTGCGGCAGATGGCCGCGCTCGGCCCGAAGTTCTGGCGCGATCTGTTCGCCTGAATCACGGCGACGAGTCCGGTCCTTTCGTACCAAGTCCTGCGATCAATCCTTCCAGTCGCCGCAGTTGCTCGTGCACGGCGGCGCGTCGCGCCATCAGTCCAGGTCCGGTTGAATCCTCGGCGGCGGTCGTGCGCAGCGGCTCGATGATGTCCAGACCGCCTTCCATGCGATGCAGCAGCTCCTAGCGCACCCGGTCGTCCTGCGTGTCCAGGCCGTCGTACTCGGCCTCGTCGGCCCGGCACGTGGCCAGCAGCTCGAGCATGAACTCGCGAACGCGTTCGCGGCTGCCGAAGGCCTGGATCAGCGTGGCCAGCCATTGCATCTCCCCGCGCACGTCGACTCGCGGTTCGGCCGGCTGTTCTGCCGGCAGTCCGGCCGGCGGTGGCACCGCATAGGGCGAACCACCAAGGTGGCTGGCGAGCATGGTCGCCAGTGCCTGCAACTGGATGGGCTTGGTCAGGAAATCGTCCATGCCGGCATCGCGGCAGCGCTGGATCTGCTCGGGCAATGCGCTGGCGGAGATGCCGACGATCACCAGGTGTTCGCCCTTGCGCGCGGTCGCGCGTATCCGCCGAGCCAACGCGTAACCGTCCAGGTTCGGCATGTGGCAGTCGCTGATCAACAGGTCGTAATGGTCTTTCGCCAGGGCTTCCAGCGCGAGGTTGCCGTCGGCGACGACGGTGGCGTGGTGGCCCAGCATGTCGAGCTGGCGCGCCACGAGGGCGCGGTTAGTGGGATGGTCGTCGGCGACCAGGATCCTGGCGCAGGACGGCGCAGTCGCGATGGTGAGCGGCGGCAGCGCCTGCGGTGCGGGCGCACCGAAGATCCGGCAGCACGCATCGACGACGTTGCGCCACAGCAGCGGACTGCCGGGCATGCGTATGCCGTTCGGAATCGGTCGCCAGCTGCCGTGTTCGCCGGAGACGACCAGCAGGCGTGGCACGTCGGTCGGGAAATCCGCATGGTCCGCATCACCGGCTGCCGTCACCAGCAGGTCGATGTCGACACCGGACACCTGCGCCCACTCCGAGTGATCGATCTCCACTACCTGCAATCCGAGCGCGGACAGACTGTTGGCCAGTTCGCGCACGCACAGCGCTTGCTGGCCGACCAGTACCGCGACCTTGCCCACCAGTTCCTGCCGCACCGCCACCGGGGCGATCGCGCGCAGCGGCAGCTCCAGCACCGCGCGGGTGCCCTCGCCGGCGATGCTGTGCAAGGTGACGTCGCCGTCCATCATTCGCGCCAGCCGGCGGCTGATGCTCAAGCCCAGGCCGGTGCCGCCGTAGCGCCGCGCGGTGGAGTCCTCCGCCTGGGTGAAGGGCTGGAACAGCCGCGCCAGATTACCGGGTTCGATGCCGATGCCGGTGTCGATGATGCTGAACCTGACGTCCTGCGCGCCGGCACCGACTGCAGCCAGTTCGGCATGCACGGTGACCGTGCCGCGCGCGGTGAACTTGATTGCATTGCTCAGCAGGTTGGTGACGATCTGGCGGATGCGGACGCAATCGCCCTCGTAGGTGCCCGACAGGCGCCAGTCGACGATGCAATGAAGGCCAAGGCCCTTGCCATGCGCGCGTGCACGAAACAGGCCGACGACGCCGTCCAGCAGTTCACGCAGGTCGAACGGCGCGCTCTCGATGCGCAGATGGCCCGATTCGATGCGCGAGAAATCGAGGATGTCGTCGAGGATCTGCAGCAGCGAACGCGCTGAGTCCTGCACCATGCCGGTCATCGCGGCCTGGTCGCGATCCAGCGGCGTGCGCTCGATCAGCTCGACCAGGCCCAGCACGTCGGCCATCGGCGTGCGGATCTCGTGGCTCATCGCCGCCAGGAACGCACTCTTGGCCGCGGTGGCCGCCTCGGCCTGCGACTTGGCAGCGATCAGGTCGGCCGCCTGCTCGTGCAGCAGCGTCGTTTCGATCCAGTAGCCGCTCCATTCGACGCCGCCATCGGGCAGCCGCCGCGGCTGACCGCCTTCCGTGCGCAGCCAGCGCCACTGGCCAATCACTCGCACGCGGAAGTCGAACGCCCGCATCGGCCGCAGCGTCGCCGCCGCCTCGCCAACGTTGGCCGCGACGATGCCCTGGTCGTCGGGATGGACGCGGGCGAACAGTGCCGGCTCATCCGAGGTCAGCTGCTCGGCCGTCATGCCCAGCAGGCTGGCCGAATCGCCGGCGACGTAGGTGAAGCGCCGGCTACCGTCCGGGCCGATGCACAGCCGGAACACGACACCCGGTATGGCCTGCGCAAACTCGGAAAGCCGCTGTTCCGAACTGCGCGCCCTCGCTTCGGCCGCGCGCGCTTCGCTGATGTCGACGAACGTGCCAAGGAGGATGGTCCGCCCGTTGCTCGGATCGCTGAAGGGCAACCGCCAGACGATCGTGCTCTGGACCGACCCGTCCGCTCCCCGTTGTTGCAACTCGCGCCGCGAACCTCGACCGGAAGCGACCACGGCGAGGTCCTCCGCCTGCAGCTGTTCGGCATCGATTCCGGAAAGATGGCGGGTCTGCGGCAACGCCCTGCCCAGCAGCTCCTGGCGCTGGCAGTTCATCTGCTCTTCGTAGGCGCGATTGACGCCGAGGTAGCGCCCTTCGGCGTCCTTGACGAATACCGGGTAGGGGATGATCTCCAGCAGTGCCTCCCGGAATCCCAACTGTGCCGCCAGTTGCTGTTCGGCAGCGCGTTGCGCATTGGCTGCGCGCCGCAACCTCGCGTACGCCGCCAGGACCAGGCCCAGCACGAGCAGCCCGGCGAGTGCGGTGCCAATCACCCATTTCCATGGCACGCCATAGTTGTATTCGCTGGATATCCAGCGGCTGCGAATGCCGGCCCTGGTGCCCTCGTCCAGATGCGAGAGCCTGCGGTCGATCAGCTGCAGCAGCGCGCTGAACTCCGGGCGCGCGCCGATCGCCAGTTCCTGGTCCATCCCGGCCGGACCGACCACCCGAAGCTGCGCGGCGTAGCGGCTGCGGATCAGGCTGTCGATGGCCGGCAGCGTGCCGATGAAGGCATCGGCCTGCCCCCTGGCCACCCTGGACAGCCCGGCCTCGTTGCTGGCCATCGGCAGAAGCTGCGTTCCCGGCAGATTGGCACGGAGCAGCGAGAGCAGCGCCGTCTCCTTGCGAAACGCCACCTGCTTACCAATCAGGTCCTGCAGGCGGGTAATGGGCGGCCCGCCATTACGCGCCACGATCACCTGCGGGAAGTACTCGTAAGGCTGCGCGAACGACATCTCCAGCGGGTCGAAATCGCGCGCCGTGCCGGCCGCGATGAGGTCTATCTCGTGAGAGCGGACCATGCGCTGCAAGCTGTCCCAGTCTTCCGCCGGCACCATCTCCAGCCGCAGTCCAAGCTCACGCTGGACGATGCGCAGGTAGTCGGCCGACAGTCCGGTGAACTCGCCTTCGCCGTCGACGAAGGAATAGGGATGGCGATCCATTTCGTAGCCGACGCGCAAGGTCGGCAGCCCCAGCAACCACGCGCGCTCGTCGGCGCTGGGTTCGCGTGCGCTTCGCGCCTGCACCGCCGCGTCCTCGACCATGCCCCAGCGCAGGCGCAACTGCGTCAGTTCCCGCTCGGTGACGGTGGTCTCGGCCTTGCGAAGGATCCGCAGCAGCGCCGTATTGCCGCGGCGAACCACCGGGGCGATATCGAAGGTGGGCAACGGCAGCGCTGCCAGCAGGACCAGGTCGTCGGTCGGCCGCCGGTCCAGCAGCGCCCGCGTCCGCGCGGCGCCCGTGCCGACGTAGGCGTCGGCCTCGCCGCGGGCGAGCATGTCCAATGCTTCGCGGCCGTCGTTGCAATACAACACGGTGGCTTGCGGATAGCGTTGGGCGACATCATGCGCGGCCGTGCGGAAACGCCGCTCGATGACGATGCGCGCTCGCACCAGGTCGGCATCGCCGCGGATGCGCGCGTCGCCCTTGCGAACGACCAACACCGGACCGACCGTCGCATAGGACTTGAGGAAATCGAAATGGTCGCGCCGTGCTGGTGTTACGCCCTGTGCAGGCAGCAGGTCGAATGCCTTGCCCGCGGAACCATCGAACGCGACCGCACCCCAATCGGTGTAGGGGTGGAACTCCAGACGCAAGCCGGCACGCGCCGCCAACAGGCTTACGTAATCGATGCCGAGCCCTTGTGGTTGTCCTCCGACCCAGGCTTCGGCCGGCATGTGGTCGCCGGCGAAAACTCCCACCTGAACCACACTGTTCGCGCGTCGCCATGCCTCCTCCTCCGGATCGAGCGGAGGGAGCGGGCGTGATTGGCCCAGCGCGGCCTGGAATGCCGCGAACGGCAGCAGGGCGAGCAGCAGCAAGGCCCTCAGCCGTTGCCAGTGAGGGCGTGAGCTGGCGCAACACAGGCGATGCATGTGGATCCAGCAGGTCAGCTTCGGGCGAGTTTCGAGCCTAGGTTACGCGGTCTGACGCGGCATACGACACGTCATAGCAGCAGCTGCTACATGCATTTGCGAGCTGAGTCGGGGTGCCTTGCAAAAACAGCTAGCGGATACTTCCGGTCGATCCGCGGCCTGGCTCAGGAGAGCATCCCGTGGCTGGAGGCGTAGGCGAAGATCTCCACATCCGACTTGATGCCGAGCTTCTCCATGGCCGACAGCTTCTGGTTGCTGATGGTCTTGGAGCTGCGGTTGAGCTGCTGCGAAATGTCCTTGACGCTCATGCCCGAGGCGAACATCCGCAGCACCTCGGTCTCCTTCGGCGACAGCGCTGCCTCGGCAGACGTGGCGAGCGTGGTCTCGGCGCTCTCGAGCAGGCTCATCGCGGCCTTGGCGATGTAGGTGCGCCCGTTGAGCACCGACAGTACCGCTTGCGGCAGCTCGGAAAGGGCGTCGGACTTGTTGATCAAACCGCGCACGCCCGTGTCGCGAATGCTGCGAAGCACCGCAGGATTGGAGATGCGGGTGAGCACGACGACGGCCAGATCGGGCCATTTGCGCCGGATCGTGCCGAGCATCGACAGGCCGTCAGGCACTGCGTTGCCGGGCATGCTGAAGTCGGTGATCAGCAGGTCGCACGGTGTGCTTGCCAGAGTGCGCATCAAGTCCTCCGTCGAGGACGCGACGTGGACGACGCTCGTGGTGCTGTCTTGCTCCAGCAGCTGGCGGACACCGGCGGCAACGATGGGGTGGTCATCGGCCAGAATGACTCGTGCTGGCATGACGGCTTGCTCCTTGCGGGCTGCGAGTGTGCGGCGGGAGTGCGGGAGCATTTTAGTCGAAATGGTTGTGACGGCCTCGTTCCTCATTCGGAAACGACAGGTGATGGGACCGGTCCAGCGGATGCGGGGGCGGGTGGCGAGCCAGATTTCAGGTTAAGTATCCGTCAAGGCCCTCACGGGGGCGGGGCGTGCTTCGAGCCGCCTCGCGTGCAAATTGGGCCAAATCCTATTCAGAGGCAACCACTCGGCACGTAGTCTGCCGCCTCCCTGCAGTCGCGCGTTCAACATCATGCATACCAACCAGCGGTCTGGCAGCGAAGTCGGGCCACGGGATCACGTCGGTCGATGACGCCATCATCCACCGGTGGCGGATCAGTCTTCAGCCCTCAACCGGTCATGCGGATCCTGCTGATCGACCATGACGCACTTCACGCCGCGGAGCTTTGCCACTATCTCGAGCAGTGCGGTCACGAGGTGGACTGCGCCGGCAGCCATCGCCACGGCCTGAACCTTGCCGCCGACTGTCGCTTCGACGCGATCGTGCTGGCCAGATCGCCGGGCCGCGACGGTGCGGATGTATGTCGCAGCCTGCGCGAGGTCCTGCGGCTGACTACGCCACTACTGGTGCTGGCACAGTGCGCGACGCTGGCGCCGTGCCTGGCGGCGTTGCAAAGCGGCGCAGACGATTATCTGTACGCACCGCTCGCGTTCGCGGAGGTCAACGCGCGGCTCGTCGGCATGCATCGCCGTTATCGACGACGTCAGGCGGGCCCGGTGCTTCGCGCCGGCGACCTGGAGTACGACCTGAAGAACGAGGAGGTGCGTCGGCAGGGCAGGACGCTGCGCTTGCGGCCGTCGTCCAGGCGGCTGCTGCGGGCGTTGCTGGAAGTCGCGCCGGAGCCGGCCGGCTATCGCGAGCTGGTCCGTGACCTGTGGGGTCGGGAGCTGGACCATTCCCAGGAAACCTTGTTGCGGACCCACGTGTGCCAGCTGCGCAACGCCATCGACCGCCCCTTCAAGATGCCGATGATCCGGACCTTCCACGGTCTGGGCTACGGCGTGGTGGCGACCGGGGAGGCATAGCCGGCAGGCGCCAAGCGGCGATGCAATCAGACCGGTGACGCGATGCGGGTCGCGCCCCGCCGGTGCCTTATCCTGTCTGTCTCGCCCGGTCCAGCCAACGCCACAGCATGCGTTTCGTTATCCCCGCCGACCATCCCAGCCTGCCCGGGCACTTCCCGGGTCGACCGCTGGTGCCTGGCGTGGTGCTGCTGGACCGCGTGGTCGAGGCGATCGAGGCGGTATACGGGCCATTGCCGCCGCTGCGTCTGCCGCAGGTCAAGTTCGTGCAGCCGCTGCTGCCGGGCGAGGAGGCGCACATCGAGCTGGAAGGCGCCGCGCCGCGTTGGCGCTTCCGGGTGCTGCGCGGCGACACGCTGCTGGCCAGCGGCGACGTGGCCGCCGCCGAAGCGCGCACGCCCGACGCGAGCAGGCCTTGAACGCGCACTGGAAGCAGCGTCCCGAAGGCGGCGGCCGGTTCGCGATCTGGTTGATCCGCAGCATCGCCCGCCATGGCGGTCGTTCCGTGGCGCGGCTGTGCCTGTATCCGATCACCGCGTACTTCCTGCTCGTGCGCGGGCCGGAACGGCGCGCCTCGCGCGAGTACCTGGCGCGCGTGCTCGGACGGTCGCCGGGGTGGCTGGACGTCGCACGCCACATCCATACCTTCGCCGCCACGATCCTCGATCGCGTGTTCCTGCTCAGTGGCCAGCTTTCTCGCTTCGACATCCGTGTCGAGGGCCTGGAAGCGCTGGCGCAGCGCGTCGATCGCGGCGAAGGCGTGCTCGTCTTCGGCTCGCACCTGGGCAGTTTCGACGCACTGCGCGTGCTGGTGACGACGCGGCCCGCGCTGCGCGTGCGGATCGTCCTCGACATCTCGCACAATCCCGCGCTGACGCAACTGCTTGATGCGCTCAATCCGCGCCTGGCCGCCGATGTCATCGATGCCGGGCAGGATGGCGTCGCCATCGTGCTGGCGATCCAGCAGGCGCTGGCCGGCGGCGAACTGGTGGCGCTGCTGGTCGACCGCGCGGCGCCAGGCGAGGCCGTGACCCGCGTGCCGTTCCTCGGCAACGATGCCGCCTTCCCGAATGCGCCCTGGCTGATCGCGGCGACGCTGCAGGTGCCGGTCGTGCTCGCCTTCGGCCTGTACCGTGGTGGCAACCGCTACGACCTGCGTTTCGAGGAGTTCAGCAACGGGCCGGATACGCTGCGCCAGCAGGTGTCGCGCCGCGACCGGCGCGAGGCCGTGGCGACGGTGGTGCGGCGATACGCGGCGCGATTGCAGGAACAGGTGCTCGGCGCCCCTTACAACTGGTTCAACTTCTACGATTTCTGGGATGGCGATGACGCGGCGGACGACAGGCAAGCGCAACAAGCTGGGCGCGTGGGCGCGGCGCCTGGCGCCGATGTGGATGCTGGTAAGCGCGACACTGTGCGCGGCCCCGGCTGGGGCGAACCTGGTTGAAACCGTCACGGCGGTCGATCCGGCCTGGATCCTCAAGGCCATTGCGCGGCCGGTGCCGGCGAGCACGCCGTTCGTGGAAGTACGCGGATCGAAACTGCTGAAGACGCCGCTGCGCCTGTCGGGCCAGTACCTGCGACCCGATGCGGATACGCTGGTTCGCGAAGTCCGCGCGCCCTATGCCGAAACCACGACGCTGCGCGCAGGCGAGGCGACGATCGCGCGTGCCGGCCAGGCGCCGCGCAAGTTCGCGCTGTCGCGCGTGCCGGAACTGGCCGGGTTCCAGAGCAACTTCGCTGCCTTGCTCGACGGTGATCGCGCCAGGCTGGAGCAGCACTACACGCTTGCGGCGCAAGGCACGCGCCAGCGCTGGAACCTGACGATGGCGCCCAGGGACGCCGCGCTGGCCAAGCGCGTGCAGTCCATTGCGCTGTACGGTCGCGGTTCGGAGTTGCGCTGCATCGAGACGCGAATGGTCGGTAGCGCGCCGCCGCAGCGCACGTTGCTGGCCGGTGCCGCGATGGATGCGGCGAATGTCGCCGATGCCGCCGCGCTGGAAGGCATTTGCCACGGCGACGCGACGCGATGAGCGCGACATCATGAGTGGAGCCCGACGCCTCGCCCTCGCGCTGCTGTGGCTGGTGGCGCTGCTGATCCTGGCGACGCTGGTCGCGCCGCGGCTGCAGCTCAGCGGCGACCTGCGCAAGTTCATGCCGTCGCCGCAGACGCCCGCGCAGAAGCTGCTGATCGACGAACTGGGCGAAGGCCCGGGTTCGCGCCTGCTGCTGATCGGCCTGACCGGCCCGGATGCGCAGACGCTGGCCGCGCAGTCGCAATCGTTGCGCGACCGGCTTGCATCCCTGCCGTCCTTCAAGCTGGTCGCCAACGGCGCGGCGCTGGGGCCGGAGGCGATCCCGTCGCACCTGCGCCCCTACCGTTACCTGCTGTCGTCGACGCTGGATACGCAGGCGCTCGATGCCGACTACCTGCGTGCGCAACTCGATGAGCGCCTGCAGGACCTGGGCTCGCCGGCGGCGGCGATGATCGAGCCGCTGCTGTCGGCCGACCCGACCCTGGAGACGCTCAAGCTGGCCGAAGCCTGGCAGCCGGCGAACGCGCCGCAGCGCCTGCACGGCGTCTGGTTCGACAAGGCCGGGCGCGAGGCGCTGCTTGCGATCGAGACGCACGCCGCCGGCTTCGATCCCAAGGGCCAGCAGGCCGCGTTCGACTCGATCCAGGCCGCGTTCGCCGATGTGCGCGGTGACACCGCCACGCGCATGTCGCTGACCGGGCCGGGTGCGTTCTCGGTGGAGATCGGCAACCGCACCGCGCGCGAAGCCAGCCTGATCGGCACGCTCGACAGCCTGGTCTTCGTGTTGTTGCTGTGGGTGGCCTACCGCAGCTGGAAGGCGCCCTTGCTGGGTGGGCTGCCGCTGGCCAGCGCCGGCCTGGCCGGACTGGGCGCGGTCGCACTCGCCTTCGACGGCGTGCACGGCATCACGGTTGCCTTCGGTTTCACCCTGATTGGCGTGGTCCAGGACTATCCGATCCATCTGTTCAGCCACCAGCGCGCCGGTGTCTCGCCTTGGGCGAGTGCGCGCGCGCTGTGGCCGACGCTGACCACCGGCGTGGTGTCGACCTGTATCGCGTACCTCACGTTCCTCGTCTCCGGCGTCGATGGCCTGCAGCAGTTGGCGGTGTTCACCGTGGTCGGCCTGGCGACGGCAGCCCTGGCGACGCGGTTCCTGCTGCCGGCACTGATCGATCCGGCGCCGCGCGATGCCGCCGATTCGGTCTGGCTCGGGCGCTGCTGGGAACGCCTGGCTCGCTGGCCACGGCTACGCGGTGGTGCGGTGCTGGTGATCGCGCTGATCGCTGCCGCGATCGCTGCATTCGCGCCCGGTTCGTTCTGGCAGAACGACCTCGGCCGCCTGACCCCGGTGCCACCCGCCGCGCTGGCACGAGACGCGCAGCTGCGCAACGAACTCGGCGCCCCCGACGTGCGCTACGTGCTGGTGGTGCAGCAGCCCGATGTCGAGTCGGCATTGCAGGCCTCCGAGCGATTGCTGCCGGAGCTGCAGCGCCTGCGCGACGACGGCGCCATCGCCGGCTACGACCTGGCCGCGCGCTACCTGCCCAGCGCCGCGACGCAGAAGACGCGTCAGTCGCATTTGCCCGACCGCGACGCTTTGCGCGCGGTGCTCGACCAGGCGATGAGCGGCGGGCCGTTCCAATCCGGCGCCTTCGACGAGTTCGTCGCCGATGTCGAACGCGCGAAACAGGCGCCGGCATTGCGGCCGGGCGATCTGGCCGGCACGCCGCTGGCGGCCAGCGTCGAAGGCTTGCTGCTGCAGCGCAGCGGCCACGTCACCGCGCTGGTGGCCTTGAGCGGCGTGCACGATCCGGCGGCCGTCGCCACTGCAGCAGCGCGCAACGGCGCGCAGCTGCTCGACCTCAAGCAGGCGTCGGAATCGCTGGTCGCCCAGTATCGCCAGCGCGTGCTGTGGGCGCTGGCGCTGGCGGCGGTGCTGCTGACCGCGGCGGTGTGGGTGGCGTTGCGCTCGCCGCGCCGCGTGCTGCGGGTACTGGCACCGATGGCGCTGAGCACGCTGCTGATCCTGGCGCTGCTGCGCGCGGTTGGGGTCGAGTTGAACCTGTTCCATCTGGTCTCGCTCATCCTCGCCGCCGGCCTTGGCCTGGATTACGCATTGTTCTTCGATCATGCCGGCGACGACCGCAGCGAACAGCTGCGCACGCTGCACGCGGTCATCGTCTGCAGCCTGACCACCTTGCTGGTGTTCGCGTTGCTGGCGGCGTCGAGCATCCCGGTGCTGCGCGCCATCGGCTCGACGGTCGCTCTCGGCGTGGTCTGCAACTTCGTGCTGGCGCTGCTGATCGTGCGTGCGCCGGCGAGCGAGGCGGGCGATGGCGCGTGAGGACATCGCCGCGCTGATTCCCCATCAAGGCGCGATGTGCCTGTGGGAAGAGATCATTGATTGGGACCACGAACGCATCCGCCTGGTTTCGCATGGGCATCGCGACCCGGCCCATCCGCTGCGTCACAACGGCAGGCTGCACGCGGTGCACCTGTGCGAGTACGGCGCGCAGGCGATGGCCGTGCACGGTGGCCTGATCGCGCGCGCCGCCGGCGAAGCGGTGAAGCCGGGGATGCTGGTGTCGCTGCGCGGCGTCGAGTTGCATGTCGGGCGGATCGATGACCTGCCCGGCGCGCTCGAGGTCGAGGCGCATTGCCTGATCGCCGAGGCTTCGGGCGGACAGTACGCATTCGTGATCCGCCACGCCGGGGTCGAACTGGCGCGCGGGCGCGCCGGAGTCATACATCGGTAGGAGCGGGCAGGCTCCTACGAAAAAGTCCCGGTTTCGCGCACAATCCGCGCAATGACCACCTCCAAGACCCAGCCCCGTCGTGCCCTCGTCACCGGCGGCAGCGGTGACATCGGCAGCGCGATCTGCCAGCGCCTGGCGGCCGATGGCTTCGAGGTGATCGTCCATTCCAACCGCAACGTCGAACGCGCGCAGGCGGTCGTCGACGCAATCGCGGCCGCCGGCGGACACGCCAGCGCGGTTTCGTTCGATGTCGCCGATGGTGAGGTCACCGCTGCGGCAATGGCGGGCCTGCTCGAGCAGGGTGCGATCCAGGTGGTGGTCAACAACGCCGGCATCCACGACGACGCGCCGATGGCCGGCATGAGCGAGCGGCAATGGAGACAGGTCATCGATGTCTCGCTGCACGGCTTCTTCCATGTCACCCAACCGCTGCTGCTGCCGATGGCGCGCACGCGCTGGGGCAGGGTGGTCAGCGTGTCGTCGGTGGCGGCGGTGCTGGGCAACCGCGGCCAGACCAACTACGCCGCGGCCAAGGCCGCGCTGCACGGCGCGACCAAATCGCTGGCGCGGGAGATGGGCAGTCGCGGCATCACCTGCAATGTCGTGGCCCCGGGCCTGATCGCCGGCCGCCTGGCGGATGCCGCATTCGCGCCCGCGGCGATCAAGCAGCTGGTGCCGGCCGGCCGGGCCGGCCAGGCCGACGAAGTGGCTGCGCTGGTGGGCTTCCTGTGCTCGAATGCGGCCGGCTACATCAACGGCCAGGTGATCGGCATTGACGGCGGCATGACCTGACTGAACGTCAGAAACGTCGCATTGGCCGGTCCGGGTGGCCTGGCGTAGGATCGGCGCATCGTCCCTGCACGGAGATCGCCATGCGTCGCGTCCTCCTCTCCCTGATTCCCCTCCTGCTTCTGCTGGCCGGCTGTTCGTCGACCTCGCAGCTGGTCACCGGCACGCCACGTCCGCCGATCGATCCCTCGCAGGTCCGCATCTACTTCACGCCGCCGCCGGGTGGCTACGAAGAGATCGCCCAGCTGGAAACCGCCAGCGGCGGCTTCACCTACGGCGAGCAGAACAAGTTGAACGACGTCATCAACAACCTGCGCATCGAGGCGGCCAAGCTCGGCGCCAACGGCGTGCTGTTCGTCGGCAGCGAGAACAGCTACGGCGGCAGCAGCATCGGCGTCGGCGCCGGTGGTGGCAGCTACGGCGGCTATCGCGGCGGCAACTTCAGTTCGGGCGGCATCGGCGTGAGCATTTCGCCGACCAAGAAGTTCGCGCACGGTGTCGCGATCTACGTCGCCAACCCGCCGCCGCCGGAACAGATGCCGGCCATGCCGCAGCCGCAGGGCACGCCCCCGCAAGGCATGCCGCCGCAAGGCACGCAACCGCCGGCCACGCCGCCACAGGGCACACCGCCCAAGGGCAAGTAACGGTTACCGCGCTGCGTCGTCGAGCGCGGAAATCGGGTCCCGCCCGGGCTCGAGCACGCCCAGCCGTTCGTCGTCGTCGATCAGCGCCGGATTGGCGCGGATGCTGCGGAACACCGCCGGGATGCCGCCGCGCCGGAACACGCCGGCGACGATGTGCGAGGTGATGCGGCTGAAGTCGCGCAGCGGCTTGAAGTGGCTGGGACGGAACTGCTCGTCGCCATGCACGGTCTGGTAGCGCGATTCGATCGGGACCGACACGCAGCGCGTGCCCAGCTGCTGTGCGGCCGAAATCAGGATCTGCGCCTCGAACACGAAGTCCTCGCCTGGCACTTCGGCGAGGGCCGCGACCGCGGCCGGATACAGGCGCTGGCCGCTTTGACTGTCGGCGACGCCATAGCCGGTGCCCCAGGCGATGCCCCAGTCGGCGAACTCGTTGGCGAGGCGCCGGTGCAGCGGCTGCTGCGAACGGCGGTGCAGGCGCGCGCCGATGACGACATGGCCCGGATGCCGGTTGGCCGCGGCGAGCAGGCGCGGAATGTCGCGCGCCAGGTGCTGGCCGTCGCCATCCATCGTCACGATCGCGCGGGCGCCCATGGCCAGTGCCGCGGCGAAACCGTCGCGCAGGCTGGCGCCCTTGCCGAGCCGGACTTCGTGGCGCAGCACGGTGACAGGCAGGTCGGCGACGCGTTCGGCGGTGCCGTCGTCGGAACCGTCGTCGATGACGATCACGCGCGGGCATTCGCCGAGCGCGCCGGCCACCACTTCGCGGATGCGCAGTGACTCGTTGAGCGCCGGGATCACCACGACCAGGTCGTCGCGGGTCAGCCGGTCAGGGCGAGTCGGGATATGGAGGCCGTCAGCCATGCGCGGCCTCCGCGCCGGTGACTTCGACCAGCAGATCGTGGTCGGGACCGGCAACGACGCGCGCGCTGCCATTGCCGCGCGCCAGCAGGTCGAACAGCGGCAGCATCGGCGCCATGGCATTGGCCGCCGCCAGCGTCGCCAGCGGCCCGCTTGCGTCGCGGTCGCCGTGGCGTTGCACCAGTTGCACGCTCAACTGCGGACGTCCCGCAGCGGCTTGTCGCGACAGCACCAGCGCGCCGCCGAGCAGGCCATCGCTCGGTGCCATCCGCGCCAGCGGGCCGGAGGCCTGGCCGTCGTAGGCAACCAGCAGCACCGCCTCGTCGCCATTGGCCAGGTGCGCAAGCGCATCGAGCAGGCCCTGGGCGAAGCTGGCCTCGCGCGCGCTGATCGCGCTGGCCGCCGCCATCGCGCCGGTGCCGATGGTCCAGTAGCCGGCGGCGGCGTTGTGCACGGAATTGTGGAAACGCGTCGGCGACAGCGAGCGCGGTTCATCGGCCAGGGTCGCGCACATGTAGTCGGTGATGCCCAGGTCGCCATGGGTGGAGGCGAACACCGACGGCAGCGTCGACGGTTCGCGTCCCGCGTCATGGCAGGCGGCCATCGCCACTTCGAGCGCGACCGCAACGGTCTCGGGGGCGCGTCGACGTTCGTTGGCCGGCAGCAGTTGCGGCGACGGTCGCGACGGCGCATCGGCCACGAGCGTTCCTGCGCTGGCATGGACGACCGCGGCATTCCAGGACGGCAGCCCGCGCGTCCAGAATCCAATGCCTTCGATGTGGGCCAGCAGCGGCGTCATGCGCGACCGAACACCAGCGAGCAGTTGTTGCCGCCGAAGCCGAAGGAGTTGTTCATCGCGTAATCGATGTCGACGCGTTGCGGCTGGAAACGGATCTGCGGGCCGCAGGCCGGATCGGGCGCACTGCTGTTGAGCGTGCCGGGCAACTGGCCCAGTTCCAGCGCGATCAATGCGATCACCGACTCGACGATGCCGGCCGCACCGAGCGTGTGCCCGGTCCAACCCTTGGTCGAACTGGCATGCAGGCTGTCGGGGAACAGGCGCGCCACCGCTGCCGCTTCGATCGAATCGTTGGCGGGCGTGGCGGTGCCGTGCAGGTTGAGGTAGCCGACTTCACCGGCGTCGATGCCGGCGCGGGCGAGCGCATCGCGCATCGCCAGCTGCGCACCCAGGCCATCCGGATGCGGCGAGGACATGTGGTGGGCATCGCTGGATTCGCCGTAGCCGCGCAGCTGCAGGCCGGCATCGCCGGGCTGCGCGCGCTCGAGCACGGCGAAGCCGCCGGCTTCGCCGAGCGACAGACCGCTGCGACCGGCGTCGAACGGACGGCAAGGTTCGGCGGCAACCAGTTGCAGCGAATTGAAGCCAAACAGAACGCTGCCGCAAAGCGTGTCGACGCCGCCGACCAGCGCCGCATCGGCAAGGCCGGCGGCGATCAGGCGCGCGGCCTGGGCGAACACCTTCGCGCTCGACGAGCAGGCGGTGGCGACGGTAATTGCGGGTCCGCGCAGGCCGGTGGCGTGCTGGACGAATTCACCGAGCGAGTGCGGCGTGTGCACGTCGGCGCGGGCGAGGTCGGCCGGGAACGCGCCGTCGTCGAGGTTCGCGTAGGCATCCTCGGTCGCGCCGATGCTCGACGTCGACGTGCCCACGACCACGGCGACGCGATCGGCGCCGTGGCGTTCGATCATCGCGGCAATGGCTTCGGGGATGCCGTCCTGGTTCAGGGCCAGCCAGGCGAGGCGGTTGTTGCGCGAGTCCCAGCGGCTGAACGGACCCGGCAACGGCAGATCCTCCAGCCCGTCCACTCGACCGATCCAGCAGTCGAGCGGCGCCGTGCCGAAATCGTTCCGACGCAATCCGCTGCGCGAATCGCGCAATGCCACCGCCAGTGCCTCGCGGCCACGGCCGACGGCACTCGTCGCGGTATAGGCGCGAATCGCCAGCGGCGGCATGGGCATCACGGCGGGGCTGGCGGGACTCAGTGCGGGCGGCACGCAGGACTCTCTTTCCAAGAGTGCAGAGTATAGCGAGCGCCCCCGTGGCCCATCCCCGGCGTAAACTGAACGGCCTTGCTTCACGTCCGTTCAGCCCGTTCATCGTGACCAGCCGCACCGCACACCGACGGGCCCTGTTTGGCGACCGCGACGTCCTCCACGCGATGGCGGTGGCGGGCGCGGCCTGCCTTTTCAGCGCCGGCCTGGTCTATCTGGGTTACTTCGTCCATGTCCTGCGCGTGGCAAGGCGTGCGCCCTGCCGGCCGCAGCAGGGAAATTGCGTGCTGCTGTTCGGCAAGCATTCACCACAGGGGCGCATGGACCACGATTTCCAGGCGCGCCTGGACCGTGCCGTTTCGCTGTGGACACACAGCCCGCCGGCGAGCGTGGTGCTGCTTGGCGGTGGCGCGCCCGGCGAGGCCACCGAGGCGGAACTGGCGCGACGGGGGCTGTTCGCGCGCGGTGTTGCGCAGGACGCTCCGCTGCTGCTCGAGTCGCAGTCGCGCGACACCCTGCAGAACCTGCGCAATGCCAGGGCGCTGTTGGGCGAGCGCATGCGTTCGCGCGTGACCCTGCTGAGCAGCCGCTATCACCTGGCGCGCTGCGCGCTGTTCGCCCGCCAGCTCGGCTTCGATGCGGAACTGTGCGCGGCCGAGCCGCGCCTGCGCCTGGATGCCCGCACCTGGCTGCGCCTGGCCGGAGAGGCCGGATACGTCTGCATGACCGACGTGGGTGCGCGCTGGGCCCGGCTGATCGGGCACCAGCGAATGCTCGCAAGAGTCAGCTAGTCCCCCAAATCCCTCCCCCCTTGCGGGGGAGGGACAGGCCGCCACCGGCGGCCAGGGAGAGGGGTAAGGCCCTTACTTCTTCGCCTTCTGCGCGGGCACGAACACCTCACGCACCGCCTTCGCCAGCAGGTCCGGCGGCAACAGCCCCTGGTCGAGCAGGAAGTTGTTGAACGCCAGTCGGTCGAACTTGTCGCCCAGCGCCACCTCGGTCTCCATGCGCAGTTCGAGGATGCGCGTGTAGCCGTAGAAGTAGCTGCCGGCCTGGCCCGGGGCGTTGAAGGTGTAGCGGTCCAGCTCCTGCTTGGTCATCGCCTCAGACAGACCGACCTTCTCGCGAAGGATCTTGCCCGCGGCTTCGCGGTCGATCAGGCCCAGGTTGAGCATCGGGTCGAGCATCGCGCGCGCGGCGCGCATCAGGCGGAACTGCAGCGCGATCAGCTGGCCGTCGAGCGGCTCGTACGGAACCATCTCGGCTTCGGCGTACAGCGCCCAGCCTTCGACGTTGACCGAGTTGAAGGCGAACATCGTGCGCGCCAGCGAGATGCCGCGCTCGACCATCGCGGTGAACTGCAGCTCATGGCCCGGACGGCCTTCGTGTGCCGACAGCGTCCAGCGCACCGCATCGAAGTTGAAGTCGTCGTACGACAGAGCCTTGCCGTCCGCCGTCGGCACCGAAACCGGCAGCACGAACTGGCCCTGCTGGCCGGTGTTGCCGATCAGCGGTGCCGGCAGGAAATGCGGCGCCGGCTGCGCGGCTGACTCGGCCTCGCTGCCCAGGCGCATCACCATCGGCCGCTGCGGCACGTCGACGATGCCCTCCTTGCGGATGATCGGGTCGATCGCGTCGATGACGGTGCGGTAGCGCGCCTCGAGCTGGTCGTTGGGCATGCTCTGCTGCTTCAGCGCGTTGATTACGCCGACGTAGTCGTGCACGTCGCCGACCTTCAGGCCCTTGTCCTTGGCCACCAGCGGTGCGAGCTGCTGCATCGCGGCGCGCGTTTCCATGAACTCGACCTGGGCGCGGCGGATCAGCAGCTGCGGGTCGATGTCGATGCCGTATTGCTTGAGCTGGTTGGCGTACAGCTCGGCCGGCAGGCGCGTGTCGGTGCGCGCTTCCGGCAGCACGCTGGTGCGCGCCCACTGGCCGTAGGCCTTGAGCTGGGTGTCCATCGCCGCGAGCGCTTCTTCGGCGCCGGAGACTTTGTACTTGGCGAACAGGTCCTTGATGCCGGCGACGTAGGTGTCGACGTTGCCCAGTGCCTGTTCGACTTCAAGCCTGGTCGGGCGCAGCAGTGCCTTGTCGCCGGTGCGCTCTTCGTAGCGGGCGCGTGCCAGTTCGGTGATGGGGGTGGTGCCAGGTGCCTGGCCGACATAGGCCTTGAGGCGGTCGAGCGCGCGTGCGCGGCGCTCCGGCGGGGTCTGGTCGGAGAGCAGGCCCTTGATGCCGCTGAAGACCGTCTGCGGTGCATCGGTCCACGGCAGGGTCAGGCGTTCGTTGAGCGCGCTGGTTTCGATGTTCTCGTCGGCGGCCTGGATCATGATCGCCAGGTCCTGGCGCACGTTCGGGTCGCGCTCGGTGGCGAGCCTGGTCTGCAGTTCGGCCTTGGCCTTGGTGGTGGCGTCGCGGAAGCGCTTGGCGTTGTCGGGCTTGAGGTCGACGACGCGGTCGTCGTAGCCCGGCACGCCGAAGAACGACATCTGTTCCGGTGCGAACTCGGCCTGCGCCTTCAGCAGGATCTGCGCGTACTCGTTGCTCTTGGTCACCCAGGCCGGCGAGGCCTTGGCGGCAGCACTCTTCGTGGCGGGCGCCTTGGCAGCAGGCGTGGCGGCCTGGAGCAGGGCGGGCGTGCCCGCGGCGAGGGTCAGGGCGATGGCAAGGGTCAGCGGCTTGATCATGGCTTCGCGGGTCAGCGGAAAGTCCGGCGAGCATGGCGGCTGCGGGCGCTGGAGGCTATACCCCGAAGGTCACGGGGCCGCTTTTTTGGCTTTGGGGCTTTGGGGCTTCGGGTCTTCGTGGCTTGCGTCTGCGGAGCGGCGTCGTCCGCCGGGCCGGGGATTGCTCCGCCCCTTAGTCAGACATCCTGTCTGATGCGGGGCGCGGGACATCCATGTCCCGCTGCTGCGCAATCCCCGACCCGGCGGACGACGCTTCGGCAATTCATTTCCTTGTCTTCGTTGCCCTCTCTTCAACCCCCCTGGGTTTGGAACGACCACTTCCTTTCGCGGGCGTCCGGGACCTAGGTCACCGAGCAGACGTGCGAATGAGCGAGGGCACGGACACCGTCCAGGGCCGGCACAGCGCGAGTCCGACCGTCGCAACTGCATCACGCGGGCACTGCGCTCTCGCCACCAGTTGAAGTCAATAGAACAGTAGGAGCTTCCGGAAGGAGGGGGTGGGGTGTATTTCGCGAACAGTAAACGGAGCGAAGCGGAGGTTCGCGGAAGTACACCCCACCTCCTCCCCCTGCGACAACCGTGCAAAAGAAAACGGGCCGCATGGCGGCCCGTCTGCATCTCCCAACTCAGTGGATTACTTCAGGCAGCGCCCGAAGAACTCCTCGGTCAGGCGCAAGCGGTGCAGGTTGTCCGCACCCTTGAACCCATGCTTCGCACCCGGGTAGGTCATCAGCTCGAACGGCTGGCCACGCTTCTGCAGCGCGCTCATCAGGGCGGTCGAGTTGGTGAACAGCACGTTGTCGTCGGCCATGCCGTGGATCAGCAGCAGCTTCGACTTCAGGCCGTCGATGTGCTGCAGCACGCGTGCTTCCTTGTAGCCGTCGATGTTGCCGGCCGGCAGGCCCATGTAGCGCTCGGTGTAGTGCGTGTCGTACAGGCCCCAGTCGGTGACCGGTGCGCCGGCGACGCCGCAGGTGTACTGGTCGGAGGCCTTGGCCAGCAGCATCAGCGTCATGTAGCCGCCGTTGGACCAGCCGTACACGCCGATGCGCTTGCCATCGACCCACGGCTGCTTCTTCAGCCACTCCACGCCCTGCAGCTGGTCGGCCACTTCGACCGTGCCCTGCTTGCCGTACAGCGCGCCACCGAACGCGGCGCCCCGACGCGGCGTGCCGCGATTGTCGATCGAGAACACCACGTAGCCGTGCTGCGCCAGGTACTGGTTGAAGTCCGGTGCCCAGGTGCGCTTGACCGTCTGCGAGGCCGGGCCGCCGTAGACCATCACCACCACCGGGTACTGCTTGCCGGCCTGGAAACCGGCCGGCTTGAGCACGCTGTAGTGCAGCGGCGTGCTGCCGTCGGCGGCGGTCAGCGTGCCGAACTCGATCGGCTGCTGCGCCGCCGCGAACTTCGCGTACGGATGCTGCGGGTCGCTGAGCTTGTTCTCCAGCAGCGCGGCGATGCGCGTGCCGTCATTGCGGTACAGCTCCAGCTGCGGCGGCGTGGTCGGGTTAGACCAGTTGTCGACGAAGACACTGGCGTTGGCGGCGAAGCTGGCGGTGTGCACGCCGTCGGCCTGCGACAGGCGAGCGATCGCACCACCGGCGAGCGGCACGCGGTAGACCTGCGCGTCGAGCGGGGAATCCTTGCCGGCGGCGAAGTAGACCTGGCCGGCGGCTTCGTCGACCGCGAGCACGCCGTCGACCGGCCACTCACCGCTGGTCAGTGCCTTGGCGTTGCCGCCGTCGGCATCGAGCACGTACAGGTGTTCGAAACCACTGCGCTCGCTGTTCCACAGGATGCGACCGTCCTTGAGGAAGCGCAGGTCGTTGTGCAACGGCACCCAGGTCTTGCTGGTCTCGGTGACCAGCACGCGCTGCTTGCCCGTGGCCAGGTCGTTCTCGATCAGTTCCAGCGTGTGCTGGTCGCGCGACTGGCGCTGGAAGGTCAGGTGCTTGGGGCCGCGCCAATCGACGCGGGCCAGGTAGATGTCCTGTTCCTTGCCCAGGTCGACCCACTTCGGCGCGGAGCCTGCCTTGGGTGCGACGACGCCGAGCTTGATCAGCACGTTGTGGTCGCCGGCGGCCGGATAGCGCTGCTCGACCACTTCGGTGCGGTCCGGATAGACCTCGTAGCGCTTCTGCACCGGCACCGGCGTTTCGTCGATGCGGGCGAAGGCGATCGCCGAGTCGTCCGGCGCCCACCAGTAGCCGGTGTGGCGATCCATTTCCTCGTCGGCGACGAACTCGGCAACGCCGTTGCCGATCGTTTCGCTGCCATCGCGGGTGAGCTGGACCTGCTTGCCGCTGGCCAGGTCGATCACCCACAGGTTGCGATCGCGCACGAAGCTGACGAAACCGCCCTTGGGCGAGAGCTTCGGGTCGGTGGCGAAACCTTCGCCACTGGTGAGCTTGCGCACCGCGGCCTTGCCCGACTTGCTGAGGTCGTAGACGTACAGCTCGCCGCCGAGCGGGAACAGCAATGCCTTGCTGTCCGGCGCCCACTGGTAATCGACGATGCCGCTCAGCGCGGCGATGCGCTGGCGTTCGCGGCGCGCCTTCTCGGCATCGCTGAGCACCTCGTCGCCGGGCAGGATGTCGTCGGCATCGACCAGCTTCACGGTCTGGCCGCTGGCGATGTCGTAGGCCCACAGGTCGAGGCGGTTCTTGTTGCTCTCCTTGCCGCGCAGGAAGGTCACGCGACTGCCGTCGGGCGCGATCTTCGCCTTCATCAGGCTCGGACCCGACAGCGGCGCATCACCGGCCAGCGCTTCGAGCGTCAGCTTCTGCGGTGCGGCGGCGGTGGGGGATTTCTGTGCGAGGGCGGGAACAGTGGCGATCGACATGGCAAGCAGGCAGGCGGCGGCGCCGCGGGCGGTGAAGTTCTTCATTTAGTCTCTGGTGTGCCAAAAAGGATCTTGTGCATTTCCGGGGTCATTTCGCGCTTGGCGCCGTAGCGTTCACCGACCGCGTACGCGCGCTGCACCGCCGGACGCGCGGCCACCGCCGCATGCCAGCGGCGCAGGTTCGCGAACGGCTCCAGGTCGAGCGGGGCCTTGGTGTAGGGGTTGATCCACGGATGCGCGGCCATGTCGGCGATGCTGAAGTGACCGGCGATGAACTCGCGGTCGGCCAGGCGCTTGTCGAGCACGCCGAGCAGGCGCAGGACTTCGCGCTTGTAGCGGTCCTTCGCGTACGGGATGTCTTCGGGCGCATAGACGTGGAAGTGGCCGTACTGGCCGGTCATCGGTCCCAGTCCGCCCATCTGCCAGTGCAGCCACTGGTTGACCTCGACGCGGCCGCGCAGGTCGTCGGCGAAGAACTTGCCGGTCTTGTTGGCCAGGTACAGCAGGATCGCGCCGGACTCGAACACGCTGATCGGCTCTCCGCCGTCGGCCGGTGCACGGTCGACGATCGCCGGCATCTTGTTGTTCGGCGAGATCTTCAGGTATTCGGGCTTGAACTGGTCACCGGCGCCGATATCGACCGGGTGGATGGTGTATTCCAGCCCTGCCTCTTCGAGGAACAGGGTGATCTTGTGGCCGTTGGGGGTCGGCCAGTAGTGCAGGTCGATCATCAGTCAGACGCCCTGGCAATGGGAGTCCGGAGTGTAAAGCGGCCGGCCGGGTCGCGGAGCGTGCCGAACGGCCAAGAGGTGCAAGGTCGGCGATGGCAGTGCCGGCGGCCCGCCGTTACCCTAGCCGGCCCGCAAACCAACGGCCCCCGGCGCATGACGCAGACGTCCGAACGCACCCTCAATCCCCTTCCGGCCCTGATCTTCAGCTCGCGATGGATGCAGCTGCCGCTTTACCTGGGCCTGATCGTCGCCCAGGGCGTGTACGTCGTCTTGTTCATCAAGGAGCTGTGGCACCTGATGTCACACGCGACCTCGTTCGGCGAGCAGCAGATCATGCTGGCGGTGCTGGGCCTGATCGACGTGGTGATGATCTCCAACCTGCTGGTGATGGTGATCGTCGGCGGCTACGAGACCTTCGTCTCGCGCCTGCGCCTGGAAGGGCACCCGGACCAGCCGGAGTGGCTGAGCCACGTCAACGCCAGCGTGCTCAAGGTCAAGCTGGCGATGGCGATCATCGGCATCTCCTCGATCCACCTGCTCAAGACCTTCATCGCCATCGGCGGCCTCGGTGCCGATCCCGCGATCGCCGCCGCTGCCTCCGTGGCGACCGATCCCGCCGCCAAGGGCATGGTCTACACCGAAGCCGGCGTGATGTGGCAGACCATCATCCACTGCACCTTCATCCTGTCGGCCATCGGTATCGCCTACACCGACAAGCTGATGGCGCAGGCTGCCAAGCCGCACAAGGCGGCGCACTGACGGGCCTTACGGCTTCGCGCGCGGCCGCATGATCGCCGCGCGCAGTTTCCGTGCGTCGGCGCGGTCGGAGTACACCAGTCCGTCCGCGCCGCGTTCGATGCCCAGCGCCGAATAGGCCGCAACCAGCGACGGAAACTCGCGCGACTGCGCGTAACGCCGGTACGCCGGCAGGAATACTTCCGCGCCGGCAAGCTCGTCCAGCTTTGCCATGAACGCTTCGGGCGCGACCTCACCGGTGCCGCGCAGGCAGCAGCGCGAGTACTTTGACAGCACCGCATCGAGGCTGCTGCGGTGCTCGCGTCGCAGCGCCAGGTCCGCCTCCAGCCAGAACGCCGCGCCGGCCCAGTACACCCGCATCGTCCCGCGCCGGCCGAGTCCGTCCAGGGGCATGCCGCTGTCCTCGCGCTGGCCGCGGCTGAAACCGGCGTCAAGCTCGCGCCATGCCGTCTCCGGCGTCAGCAGGCCGACCCGGGCGCGCAGGACATTCTGGTAGTAGCTGGCGAGGCCCTCCGCCAGCCAGCGCCCTTCGCGGCCCAGGTACGGGTGGAACAGGTGCGAGAGCTCGTGCACCGCGGTCCAGTCCGCGCGCAGCTCGGCCAGGCTGGCGTCGCGGCGGACGAACAGCAGCACCGACACGTCGTCGCCGCGCTGGGTCTGGCCCCACGGCACCGGGCTGTCGTCGTCGCGGTCGATCTGGGTGATGCGCACCGTCGCGTCGGCCAGCGGATAGCGTCCGAACGGGGTCAGCGTCGCCCCGGCGGCTTCGGCCAGCCAGCGCTGCAATTCGTCGATCCGCGCCGGGTCGGTGGTCTCGACCACCTCCACGTGCAGCGTATTGCCGCCGGCACTGAGGACGTGTTCGTTCACGATGGGCTTGCCATCGTCGGCGTAAGCCGGGGCCGCGGCGAGCAGTGCCAGCATCAGCAGCTTGGGGTGCATGACGCGTCGCTTCCTTCAGGGGCAGGGGTGACGGCCCCGGTACAATACCCGGATGGATGTCTCCCACCTGCTCGACGCGCTGAATCCAGCGCAGCGCGAGGCCGTCAGCGCCCCGCCCGGTCACTATCTGGTCCTCGCCGGCGCTGGCTCCGGCAAGACCCGCGTGCTCACTCATCGCATCGCCTGGCTCAACGAAGTCCACGGCGTGCCCACCCACGGCATCCTGGCGGTGACGTTCACCAACAAGGCCGCCGGCGAGATGCGCGCGCGCGTCGACGGGCAGCTGCGCAATGGCGCCCGTGGCATGTGGATCGGCACCTTCCACGGCCTGGCCCACCGCCTGCTGCGCCTGCACTGGCAGGAAGCCAAGCTGCCCGAGGGCTTCCAGGTGCTCGACTCGGACGACCAGCTGCGCCTGGTCAAGCGCGTCGTGCAGGGCCTGGAGATCGACGAGGCCCGCTTCCCGCCGCGCCAGATCGCCTGGTGGATCAACGCGCAGAAGGACGAGGGCAAGCGCCCGCAGAACATCCAGCCGGCCGGCAACGATCCGTGGGCCGACGTGATGCTCAAGTCCTACGAGGCGTACCAGGAGCGCTGCGAACGTGCCGGCCTGGTCGACTTCGCCGAGCTGCTGCTGCGCGCGCACGAACTGCTGCGCGACAACCCGGCGCTGCTGGCGCACTACCGCCACCGCTTCCGCGAAATCCTGGTCGACGAGTTCCAGGACACCAACGCGATCCAGTACGCCTTCGTGCGCGTGCTCGCCGGCGACAGCGGCCACGTGTTCGTGGTCGGCGACGACGACCAGTCGATCTACGGCTGGCGCGGCGCCAAGGTCGAGAACATGCAGCGGTTCCTGAAGGACTTCCCAGGAACCCAGACCATCCGCCTGGAGCAGAACTACCGCTCCAGCGCCAACATCCTGGAAGCGGCCAACGCCGTCATCGCCCACAACCCCGACCGCCTCGGCAAGAACCTGTGGACCGACAGCGGCACCGGTGAGCCGATCGATCTGTACGCGGCCTACAACGAGATGGACGAGGCGCGCTTCGCGGTCGAGCGCCTGCGCCAGTGGGTGCGCGACGGTGGCAGCTTCGGCGAAGTCGCCGTGCTCTATCGCAGCAATGCGCAGTCGCGCGCCTTCGAAGAAGCATTGCTTTCGGAGCAGGTGCCGTACCGCGTCTACGGCGGCCAGCGCTTCTTCGAGCGCGCCGAAATCAAGGACACCCTGGCCTACCTGCGCCTGATCGCCTCGCGCCTGGACGATGCCGCCTTCGAACGCGCGGTCAACACGCCCACGCGCGGCATCGGCGAGCGCACGCTCGACGAGATTCGCCGTCGCGCCCGCACCGACGCGGTCGCACTGTGGGAAGCGGCGCGGCGCACGGTCAGCGAGAACGGCCTGACCGCGAGGGCGCGCAACGCGATTGCCGGTTTCCTCGCCCTGATCGACGACATCGACACCGAAGTGCAGCCGATGACGCTGCCGGAAAAGATCGACCACGTCCTGATCCGCTCGGGCCTGCGCGACCACTACTTCAACGAATCGCGCGGCCAGCTCGACTCGCGCGTCGACAACCTCGACGAACTGGTGTCGGTGGCTTCGCGCTTCTCCCGCACCGACGAGGAAGACGCCGCGGCGATGCCGGAACTGGTCGCCTTCCTCAGCTACGCCGCGCTCGAGGCCGGCGAAGGCCAGGCCCAGGCCGGCGAGGAAGGCGTGCAGCTGATGACGCTGCACAGCGCCAAAGGCCTGGAGTTCCCGCTGGTGTTCCTGGCGGGCATGGAAGAGGGCGTGTTCCCGAGCGGACGCTCGACCGAGGAGTCAGGACGTCTCGAGGAAGAGCGCCGCCTGGCCTACGTCGGCATCACCCGCGCGCGCCAGAAGCTGGTGCTGAGCTACGCCGAGACGCGCCGCATCCACGGCGCCGACATGTACGGCGTGCCGTCGCGCTTCCTGCGCGAAATTCCGCCGGCGCTGCTGCACGAGGTGCGGCCGAAGGTGCAGGTGTCGCGGCCGATGTACAACTCGCAGCCGCGCCGCGACATGGGCCACGCCGCGATCGAGGCGCCGCCGATCAAGCTCGGCGCGATGGTGCGCCATCCCAGCTTCGGCACGGGCACGGTCACCGATTACGAAGGCGCCGGCGCGCACGCGCGCGTGCAGGTCAACTTCGACGATGCCGGCAGCAAGTGGCTGGTGCTGGCGTACGCGAACCTGCAGCCGGCGTGAGCCGCTGAGGCCTGCGGGAAGGGCTGACGGTCCCTCCCGCGATCAGTCGCGGGGGCCGTCGATGCGCTTGCCCCAGTCCTCCACTTCACGACGCAGCAGGCGCGAGTCGATGAGCTTTCGCCACGACGGAACCAGCGGCAACTCGAGGGCGGCGCGCAATTCGTCGGCGTCGAGGTTCCGCTCGAAGATCAGCGCGGCGAGGCGGCGCAGGGACCACTGCGGGAACGGACGCGCGTCCAGTTCCACCGGGTCGCCCAAACGCACATCGCCTGGCTGCAGCACGCGGTAGTACCAGCCCGTGCGGCCGCTGGCTTGCACCCGTCGGGCCATGTCGGCTACACCGAGGCGGTCGCTGAGCTTCCAGCACGGCTGCCTGCTCTGGCTGACCTCCAGCACAACCGTGCCGATACGGAAGCGGTCGCCGAGGCAGACATCGACTTCTGTCAGGCCGCGGCTGCTCAGGTTTTCGCCGAACGCGCCCGGCGCATCCAGGCGCCCAGGGGCGACCAGTTCGCCCAGCTCTTCGCGCCAGGGAGCGTAGTGGTCGAACGGATAGTGATGGACCGCCTTGTCGGGGCCGCCATGCACGCGAGGGTCGGCTTGCTCGTCGCCGACCAGTCCCAACGCTTCGATACGCACGCGATCGCCGACCGGCCGCTTGTCGATCGCGCTGGTGCTTTCCGGACGCGTGTAAGGGCGTACCTTGCCCACCAGAAGGGCGTCGATCTGCGGTGGCGACGTATCAGGCATGGGCGTGTGCACCGTCCGGATTCGGGCTGGAAGGAATCGCGCAGGTTCCGTCGCTGCACGATACCGCTTCGGTCCCTGCAGCGTCGCGCGTCGCCGCTGTGCCCGGCTCAAGCATCAACGCGGCAATTTCCGCGCCAAGACGCAGCGGATCGAACTCGCCGAAATGCTGCTGGCGCAAACGGCCAGCGCGGTCGATCAGCGTCCAGGTCGGCGTGCCGCGCATGCCGTAGGCCTGCATCGTCAGCGGCAATGGCTGCGTGCCCTCGTGGCGATCGACGCCGATCGGGAACTGCAGCCGGTACTCGTGGGCGAACGCGCGCAGCGCCACCGGCGTCATCGCCTCATGGTGTTCGAAGACCGTATGCAGGCCGATCATCGCGACCTGGTCGTGCGGAAAGGTCGCGTGCACCCGCGCGGCCAGCGGGAGCGCCTGGGCGACGCAGCCCGGGCATAGCATCTGGAACGACAGCAACACGATCACGCGACCGCGCAGCGACTGCAGCGATAGCGGTTGCGGTGTGTTGAGCCACGAATCGACGCGCCATTCCGGCGCGGGCTTGGAAATGCTGAGCATGGCAGTGCCTCTTGGCGACGCATTCAGCGTCGGAGCGGTGGTTGCCGGCGCGGCGGGAATGCCGCGCCGGCAGTCGCGCAGGTCGTCAGCGCAGGTCGTCGAGGGCCGCGCCGAAGTTGACGTGCATCGGCGCGCCGCCGATGACCAGCGCGGGTACGGATTTCACGCCGGCCCGTCCGGCTTCGTCGACACGGTCCGGTGACTCGCCCAGATGGACGATCTCGACTTCATAGCGCTGCGGATCGAGCGCTTAAGCGAGCTGCTGCTCGGCATCGACGCAGACCGGGCAACCGGCGTGATAGAAAACGGCCTTCTGCTTCATACTTGTGTTCCTTCTGTCGCTGTGACGCGGGGGGAGGGGGTTGCTGCATGTGACCGGCCTAGGAAGGCACGGCATCGCGGAAACGCTGTACGGCAAGCGCCAGCGCCTCTGCGGATTGGGGTTGCTGATCGGCGCAGTCCACGCGCAACTGCGCGTCGCCGAACGGTGCGCCGACATAGGCGCAGAAATGCGGTTGCTTCGGGTCGGACGATGCGTACGGGCGGAAGAACTCGCAGCCCAGGCAGGTACGCAGTCCGCTGGCCATGCCGAGCTGCTGCGCCTCGCGCATCATCAGCTGGATCGCCCGCAGGAACTGGCCAAGATCACGTTCCGGCAACGCCCGCAGCAGCGGGCCCAGGCCGGCCGCCGGGTCCTGCAGGCGTCTGGCCAGCCTGTTGCCCGACGCGGTCAGCGACATGCGCCAGGCGCGGCCGTCGTCCGGATCGGGTTTGCGCTGGACCCAGCCCTTCGCCTCCAGTGTGCGCAGCGATTCGCTGACGCTGGGCGCCGAAACGCCCAGGCGCGTGGCCAGTTCTCCGCTGCGCATGCCCATGGCATTGCCGGCCAGGGCGAGCAGCAGCGAGCGCTGCGCCGGGTGCAGCGGCGGGGTGCCGTCTTCACTCCACGACTGTGCACGCAGCAGGGCGCTCAGCCGTTCGATGCCGACAAGGGCCTGGTCGAGTTGGTTCACGGGGCCATCCATGGCCGATAACTTAGGAGTCCTAAGTAATAAATTCAAGACCGTTCGTCGGCCGGCCCGGTCAGCAGGCGTCGTGGAAGATCACCCCCAGGGTGTGCCTCCGGCCGGCATGGATGCGGCTCACTCCATGCCGCATCTGCACGCGGTAGCTGCCGCGGGAGCCCTTGACCGGGCGCTCCCGTACCGCGAACACGGCCGCATCGCCCTGCCGCAGCGGCAGCACTTCGACGCGCGACTGCATCCGCGGGCGCTGCTCGGTGAGGACCAGCTCGCCACCTTCGAAATCGTGCTGGGGCCGTGACAGCAGTACCACCAGTTGCAGCGGGAACAGATGTTCGCCGTAGACGTCCTGGTGGAGGCAGTTGTAGTCGCCCTTGTCATAGCGCAGCAGCAGCGGCGTGGGCCGGGTCTGGCCTGCCTCGTGGCACCGGGCGATGAACCGGGCGTGCTCGTCGGGGTAACGCACGTCGTTTGCCATGGCCGCGTTCCAGCGGTTGGCGATGGCGACCAGATGCGGATAGACCGCACTTCGCAATGCCGCGACCGCGGCCGGCAGCGGATAGGAGAAGTAGCGGTACTCGCCGCGGCCGAAACCATGGCGCGCCATCGTCACCGTGCTGCGGAAGCCGTCGGGACGGTCGTACAGGCCCGCGATCGCGTCGCATTCGCCAGGGTCGAGCAGCGCCGGTATGCGAGCGCAGCCCTGGGCATCCAGTTGCGCGCTGACGCCCGCCCAGTCGACCCAGTCGATGCGCTGGATCAGGCCATCGCAATACCAGCGCGGTTGCAGCAGAGCGCTCATGCGCGTGCCCCGCACAGGCTGCGCCACGTGTCGTGGATGTCGGAAACGTTCATCGCGTGCCTCTATCGAAGGGAGCACGGATGAATCTAGAAGGCGCACACCCGCCCGGATATCCGGTTCTTGCAGTGCATGGACGTCGTCTCCGGACAGGTGCGCAGCCTGGATCCCGGCGTGCGCCGGGATGACGGCCTGGTGCGCTACTTCAGCGCAATCCCGAAGTGGAACGCCTCGATGCGCAAGCCTTCGCGCAGGTAGAAGGCGTGCGCGTCCTGGCGATGCGTGCCCGAGTCCAGCTGCAGCCGCGCGCAGCCCAGGCGCCGTGCCTCGGCCTTGAGCCAGTCGAGCATGGCCTTGCCGTAACCGCGGCTGCGCACCGTGGTATCCACGACCAGGTCGTCGACATAGACATGCTTGCCGACGGCGAGCATTTCCATCACCCGCCAGCAGGCAAACGCGCGCGGCTCGCCACCTTCGTCGAACAGCACCGTCGCGCGGCAGCCTTCGCCGATCTGGCGCAGCATCTGCGCGACGAAGCGGTCTTCGTCGAACTCGGGTCGCAATTGCGAGACCAGCGGCCAGATCGCACGCAGGTCGGATTCGGAAGTGAGCGTGCGGATAGCGTGTCCGCGGTCTTGCGTTGTCGTCATCGTGCTTGGCTTACCAACTGAAGAGCTTGTACTGCACCGGCGAGATCGGGCCTTCGCCCTTGCTGCTGTCGAGGATGCCGTCGCCGTTGCTGTCGGTCAGGTAATAGACCGGGCCGCGGGCCGGGGTGATCTTCACCACGCGCAGCTGGCCGGCGACGTGGTACTCCTCGATGAGATCGCCACCTTCGATCGTGCGCGAACGCACTTCGGCACCCTGCAGGCCGGCAGTCGGGTCGTCGCCGGCGCCCATGGTTGCGCAAGCCGTCAGGGTCAGCGGCAGCAGCATGAGGGCGAGCAGGTGGTTGCGCATGGCGGTCTCCAATCCGGTGGGGGTCGCAGCTGACAGGATACGCGTTCGCGCTGAAGTGGCGGTGATGGACGGCCCGGCTGTCGCCATGCAGGCGACCCCGTAGAATCGACCGCATGAACCAGCCAGCCCCCCGCCTTGTCCTGATCGATGGCTCCAGCTACCTGTATCGCGCGTTCCATGCGCTGCCTCCGCTGACCAACGACGCCGGTGAGCCCACCGGCGCACTGTTCGGCGTGGTCAACATGCTGCGCGCGACACTGAAGGAACAACCGACCTACGTCGCCTTCGTGGTCGACGCACCGGGCCCGACCTTCCGCGACGAGCTCTATCCCGACTACAAGGCCAACCGTCCGCCGATGCCGGACGACCTGCGCGCCCAGGTGCAGCCGATGTGCGACATCGTCGAGGCACTGGGCATCACGATCCTGCGCATTCCCGGCGTCGAGGCCGACGACGTGATCGGCACGCTGGCGCTGCGCGCGGCCGAGCAGGGCATCGACGTCACCATCTCCACCGGCGACAAGGACTTCGCCCAGCTGGTGCGTCCGGGCATTGCCCTGGTCAACACCATGAGCGGCAGCCGCCTGGATTCGGAAGCAACCGTGATCGACAAGTTCGGCGTGCGCCCGGACCAGATCATCGACCTGCTGGCGCTGATGGGCGACGCCGTCGACAACATCCCCGGCGTCGACAAGTGCGGCCCGAAGACCGCCGCCAAGTGGCTGGGCGAGTACGGCACGCTCGATGCGGTCATCGCCAACGCCGACCAGATCAAGGGCAAGATCGGCGAGAACCTGCGCGCGGCCTTGCCGCGCCTGCCGCTCAATCGCACCCTGACCACGATCCGCACCGACCTGGAACTCGAGCGCGCGCCGACCGAACTGGCGCTGCGCGAGCCGCATGCCGACGACCTGCGGGTGATGTACGCGCGCTATGGCTTCAAGCAGGCGCTGAAGGAGCTCGAGGGCGGCGCTGGCAGCAGCGACAGCGGCGACGCGCGTGGCGCCGGCGTGCGCAACACCGCCGCAGGCTATGCGCGCGCGGCATCGGCGCCGGCGGAACCACCGCATCCGGAACTGTCGGCGCCGGGCGAATACGAAACCGTGCTGACCCTGGACCAGCTCGACGCCTGGATCACGCGCCTGCGCGAAGCCGACGAGTTCGCCTTCGATACCGAAACCGATTCGCTCGACCCGATGCAGGCACGCCTGGTCGGACTGAGCTTCGCTGTCGAACCGGGTCGCGCCGCCTACCTGCCGCTCGGCCACGACTATCCGGGCGTGCCCGCGCAACTCGATCGCACTGAAACCCTGGCCGCGCTGGCGCCGTTGTTCGCCGATCCGGGCAAGAAGAAACTCGGCCAGCACGGCAAGTACGACCTGCACGTCCTGCGCCGCAATGGCATGGAGATCGCCGGCTACGCCGACGACACCATGCTCGAAAGCTTCGTCTACAACGCCACCGCCAGCCGCCACGACATGGATTCGCTGGCCAAGCGTTACCTGGGCTACGACACCATCAAGTACGAGCAGGTCGCGGGCAAGGGTGCCAAGGCGATCTCGTTCTCGCAGGTCGCCATCGACGATGCCACGCGTTACGCCGCCGAGGACGCCGACGTGACCCTGCGCCTGCATCGGGCGCTTTCGCCGAGGCTGTTGGCCGAGCCGGGACTGGAGCGCGTCTACCGCGAGATCGAGATGCCGCTGGTGCCGGTGCTGGCACGGATCGAGGCCAACGGCGTGATGATCGACGGCGACGAGCTGCGCCGGCAGTCGGCCGACCTCGGCCGACGCATGCTGGCCGCGCAGCAGAAGGCGACTGAGATGGCCGGCCGCACCTTCAACCTGGATTCGCCCAAGCAGCTGGGCCAGCTGCTGTTCGACGAACTCAAGCTGCCGGCATTGGTGAAGACGCCCTCGGGCGCGCCCTCGACCAACGAGGAAGCGCTGGAGGCGATCGCAGAGCAGCACGAGCTGCCGCGCGTGATCCTCGAGTACCGCGGCCTGGCCAAGCTGCGCAGCACCTACACCGACAAGCTGCCGGAGATGGTCAACCGCGACACCGGTCGCGTCCACACCAGCTACCACCAGGCCGGCGCCGCCACCGGTCGGCTCGCCTCGAGCGACCCGAACCTGCAGAACATCCCGATCCGCACTGACGACGGCCGCCGCATCCGCCAGGCCTTCGTCGCTCCGCCGGGTCGACGCATCGTCGCCTGCGACTACTCGCAGATCGAGCTGCGGATCATGGCGCACCTGTCGGAGGACGCCGGCCTGCTGCGCGCGTTCGAATCGGGCGCCGACATCCACCGCGCCACCGCCGCAGAAGTGTTCGGCAAGTCCATGGAAGAGGTCAGCGGCAATGAACGCCGCGCCGCCAAGGCGATCAACTTCGGCCTGATGTACGGCATGGGCGCGTTCGGCCTGGCGCGCCAGCTGAGCATCGCCCGCGGCGAGGCGCAGGACTACATCGCCCTGTACTTCAGCCGCTACCCGGGCGTGCGCGATTTCATGGAGCGCACCCGCCAGCAGGCGCGCGAGCAGGGGTATGTCGAGACCGTGTTCGGTCGCCGCCTGTACCTGGAGAACATCCAGGCCCGCAACCAGGGCCTGCGCGCCGGCGCCGAGCGCGCCGCGATCAACGCCCCGATGCAGGGCACCGCGGCCGACATCATCAAGCGGGCGATGATCACCATCGACGCCTGGCTGGCCGGGCAGGGCAACCGTGCCCTGATGGTCCTGCAGGTCCACGACGAACTGGTGTTCGAGGTGGAGGAGGGGTTCGTCGACACGCTGCTGGCCGAGGTCGGCGCCAGGATGTCCGGCGCGGCCCAGCTGCGGGTTCCGCTGGTGGTCGACAGCGGCGTCGGGGCCAACTGGGATGAGGCACACTAGGGTCGTCGGCTGCCGCTCAGCCGACGAACGGAGGACCCGCGACCCTGTTTTGGCCGGGTCGGGCTTCCGGCGAGTTTCATGCCAGCGCATTCAGTGTCTGGCTGAACAGGAAAACCGGCGGGGTAATCGTTTTCCCAGAATGAATCCGTCCTGAATCCAACGGATTGTTAACCCGAATCTTCACGAACCATCCATGTACGGAATGGTCATATAGGTCGCGACAGGTGCAACGCCTGTCGTAGATCTCTTCCCTCCCCTGGAGTGATCCCCCGGAGCGAAGACCCCTCCCCAGGTCCCGCTCCACCAGCCCCGCCGGCCCCCCCTGCCTGCGGGGCTTTTTATTGCCTGCGCTTTTTGCGCGGGCAATAAAAACCCAAAGTTTGCGCAGCAAACTTCGGGCCCCGCTATGTGCTCCCAATCCCCTGCGGCTGCCGCCGCGCCCCCTTACCAAGGGGGCTGATGACTTCGGATCGGTTGCTGCTGCCGCGACATTGCACACACCGTCATCCCGGCGAACGCCGGGATCCATCTGGATGTTGCAGGTCCCACGCACCGCTAACTCAAAGTGGGTCCCGGCGTTCGCCGGGACGACGGGGGTGGGCGTGGTGCACAATCGCCGCGATCCCGTCGCCGGAGCACTCCATGTTCGAGATGTCGATGCCGTGGTGGGAGTTTGTCTTTCGTGCGGTCGTGGTCTACGTGGTGCTGCTGGCGATGATCCGCATGTCGGGCAAGCGCACGATGGGGCAGCTCACGGCGTTCGACATGCTGTTGATCGTGCTGCTCGGCAATGCCGTGCAGAACGCGCTGCTCGGCAAGGACACGTCGATGACCGGCGGGCTGCTGCTGGCTGCGACGCTCATCATCCTCAACTGGCTCGTCGGCTTCATCACCTCGCGCAGCAAGACGGCTGAGCGCATCCTGGAAGGCGTGCCGGTCGTGCTGGTGCGCAACGGGCATGTCTATCGCGACGTGCTCAAGCGCGAGCTCGTCAATCGCGACGACCTTGCCAAGGCCATGCGCGAGTCAGGATGCAGCGACATCGAACGGGTGCGGTTGGCCCTGCTGGAAACCGACGGCCGTATCACCATCATGACCAACGAGCAGAAAGGCGGCGGCAGCGACGATTGACGCTGCCTCGCGCCACCGCGGTGCTCAGCGGATCAGTTCGTTCAACCAGTCGCGCGGCCGCAGGTAATCGGCCAGGCGTGCCTCGGCGCTGCCGTCCTCGGGCGTGAACCCGTATTCCCAGCGCACCAGCGGCGGCAGGCTCATCAGGATCGACTCGGTGCGGCCGCCCGATTGCAGGCCGAACAGCGTGCCGCGGTCGAACACCAGGTTGAACTCGACGTAGCGTCCGCGCCGATACAGCTGGAACTGGCGCTCGCGATCGCCGAACGGCGTCTGGCTGCGGCGCTCGACGATCGGCAGGTAGGCATCGAGGAAGCCGTCGCCGACTGCGCGCATGTAAGCGAAGTCATGGTCGGCGTCTTCATGCAGGTCGTCGAAGAACAGTCCGCCGACACCGCGCGTCTCGTTGCGGTGCTTGAGGAAGAAATACTCGTCGCACCACTGCTTGTGCTTGTCATAGCGCTGCTGGCCACCGAACGGCTCGCACAGGTCGCGCGCGGTGCGGTGCCAGTGCAGCACGTCGGCGTCGAACGGGTAGAACGGGGTCAGGTCGAAGCCGCCACCGAACCACCACGCCACGGTCTCGCCATCGCGTATCGCGCGGAAATGGCGCACGTTGGCATGCGTGGTCGGCAGGTACGGATTGCGCGGATGGAACACCAGTGACACACCAACCGCGCGCCACGACGCGCCAGCCAGTTCGGGCCGCGCGGCCGTGGCCGACGGTGGCAGCCTGGTTCCGGATACGTCAGAGAAGCCGATTCCCGCCTGTTCGAACACGCCGCCGTCGCGAAGGATGCGGGTGCGGCCGCCACCGCCCTCGGCACGCTGCCAGAGGTCCTCGCTGAAGCGCGCGCTGCCGTCGACGGCCTCGATCGCCGCGCAGATGCGGTCCTGCAGTCCGGTCAGGTAGTCGCGGACGTCGTCGAATCCGGGGGAGGGCTCGGTCATGTTCACAAGAAACTTGCAGGGGTGGTGCGCATGATAGCCGCCGCCTGAACCAGGGGCCCTCCGGGCTGTTTCATCGTCCGGCGGACGCGGGTTTCAACGACACAGCGTTGGGAGTAGTCCGTGCGCAACCATCGTCGAATTGGCCTTCTCATGGTCCTGCTGTCGCTGGCCGCGTGCTCCGGCGACAAGACTCCCGCGCCCGCGGCGACAGCCCCGGCGCCCGCTCCAGCCGCCCCCGCGGCCACGCCTCCACCCGCGACGACGCCGGCGGCCGCTCCGGCCTCGACGTCGTTCAGCAAGGAAGAGCTCGACCAGATGGTCGCGCCGATCGCGCTCTATCCCGATCCGCTGCTGGCCCAGGTGCTGATGGCGGCGACCTATCCGGGCAACGTCGCCGATGCCGCGGCGTGGTCGAAGGCGAATCCGAATGCCAAGGGCGACGACGCGGTCAAGCAGGTCGCCTCGCAGCCGTGGGACCCGAGCGTGCAGGCGCTGGTGGCGTTCCCGCAGGCCCTGGACAGCCTCGGCCAGGATCCGGCCTGGGTGCAGCGCCTGGGCGATGCCTTCCTCGCCCAGCCCAACGAAGTGATGGATGCCGTGCAGCGGTTGCGCCGCCAGGCCCAGGCAGCCGGCAATCTCTCGTCCAACCAGTACCAGAACGTCACCGTGCAGGCCGCGCCGACCGGTCCTGCGCCCGCGGCGGCGCCGTCGGACGGTGGCGGCGGCGGTGGCGGTGGCACCACGATCATCCAGGAACCACAACCGCAGCAGACCATCATCATCGAGCCAAGCGACCCGGAGGTCGTCTACGTCCCGTCGTACAACCCGACCACGGTCTACGGCAGCTGGGCGTACCCGTCGTATCCGCCGGCGTACTACCCGCCGTCGCCAGGCTATTACGCCGGCAGTGCGCTGATGGCAGGCCTTGCGTTCGGTACCGGTATCGCCGTCACCAACGCCTTGTGGGGCGACTGCGACTGGGGCGGCGGCTGGGGTGGCGGCGACGTCGACATCGACGTCAACCGCTACAACAACATCAACACCAACCGCCAGATCAACAACAGCAACTGGCAGCACAACTCGCTCAACCGCGATGGCGTGCCGTATCGCGACAACGCCAACCGCGAGCGCTACGGCCGCCAGCTCGATGGCGCGCAGAACCGCAACCAGTTCCGTGGCGACGACCCGGGCCGTGCCGATGCGCGCAACCGTGCGCGCAGTTCGATGGAGAATCGCGGAATCGGCTCACCTGCCGGCAGCAACCGCGAGGCGCGCGACCGCGCACAGGCGGCGAACCGCGACCTGCGCAACAACCCGCAGGCGCGCGAACGCCTCGAAGGCGGCGGCGCGCGTGACCGTGCCCAGGGTGCAGGGCAGTCGCGCGACGCGCAGCGCCAGCGTGCACAGTCCGCGGCGCAGCAGCACGCGTCGCGGGATCGTTCGAAGCCGACCGATCTGGGCGGCAATCGGCCCGATGCCGCGAAGGATCTGGCATCGCGCGACCGCTCGCAGAACGCCGATCGCGAACGCGCCCGTGCCGCCGCCGGCGGCGGCGCCGGCAATCGCAGCCAGGCCGATCGCCAGCGCGCGCAGCAGACGGCGCAGAATCGGCAGGCGCAGAACCGCCAGCGTCCGCAGCAGAGCAACAACCAGGCACGGCAGCAGGCGCGCTCGCAGCAGGCGTCGCGGCAGGCACCGCGCAACAACGCGATGTCCGGCGCGCGCAATCCGCAGCAGTCGCGCCAGCAGGCCAATCGCGGCCACTCCAGTCAGGCCTCGGCGCGTCGCCCGCAGCAGTCACGCGGTGGCGGTGGCGGTGGTGGCCACCAGGTGCAACGTCAATCCCGTCCGCCGCAGCGCCAGGGTGGCGGCGGTCATCGTCGCTGAGAGGGAGACATCCATGAACTGCCTGCTGTCGAACTGCGTGCGGCGCATGCTTCCTGTCGCGATATTGGCGATGCTGGCCTTGCCTGCCTCGGCCCAGCAAGCGTTCCCGACCCCCGATGCGGCCGCCGAGGCGTTCGTCGCCGCGCTGGGCACCCAGCGCGCCGACGCGCAGAAGCTCGAAGCGCTGCTGGGCAAGGACTGGCGCGACTACATTCCGATCGAAGGCATCGAGCGCGCCGACGTCGAGGCCTTCCTCAAGGGCTATCGCGAAAAGCACAGCATCCAGACCGCAAAGGACGGTACCGCCCATCTTGCCGTCGGCAAGGATGCGTGGACGCTGCCGATCCCGCTGGCCAAGGGCAAGGCCGGCTGGGCCTTCGACACGCATGCGGCCACCGAGGAGATCCGCGCGCGCCGCATCGGCCGCAACGAAGACGACACGATCGAATCGGAGCTGGCCTATCACGATGCGCAGACCGAATACGCAGAGCTCGATCGCGACGGCGACGGCGTGCTCGAGTACGCGCAGAAGGTGCTCAGCACCGATGGCAAGCACGATGGCCTGTACTGGGCCGACGACGACAGCGGCCAGATCAGTCCGCTCGGGCCGCTGTTCGCCGACGCCGAGCCGGGCAGCGACTGGCACGGCTACCACTTCAAGATCCTGACCGCGCAGGGCCCGTCGGCACCGGGTGGCGCCTACAACTACCTGCTGGGAAACAACATGAGCCGCGGCTTCGCGCTGATCGGCTGGCCGTCGAAGTACGGCGACACCGGCGTGATGAGCTTCATGATCAGCCACGAGGGCGAGGTGTTCGAGAAGGACCTCGGACCCGACAGCGAGAAGCTGGCCAAGGCGATGACGAAGTTCGATCCGGACAGCAGCTGGAAGGAAGTGAAGCCGCCTGTGACAACTTCCGCATCGAAATGAGCTACCCCTCTCCCGCGGACGGGAGAGGGGTATTTTGCTCAGCGGATTACTTCAACGTCCGCTCAAACAGCTCGTAAATCCGGCGGTACTCGTCATACCAGCTGTCCGGATGGGTGAAGCTGTGGCGCTCCAGCGGGTACGGCGCGATCTCCCACTTGTCCTTGCGCAGCTCGATCAGCTTCTGGCTGAGCATCACCGAGTCCTTGAAGAACACGTTGTCGTCGATCATGCCGTGGGCGATCAGCAGGTTGTCCTGCAGACCGTCGGCGAACTCGATCGGTGACGACACCTTGTACGCCTGCGGGTCGAGCTCGGGCGTGTTGAGGATGTTGCTGGTGTACTCGTGGTTGTACTGCGACCAGTCGGCCACCGGGCGCAGCGCGGCGCCGGCCTTGAACGTGCCCGGCGAGCGGAACAGCGCCATGAACGTCATAAAGCCGCCGTAGCTGCCGCCGTAGATGCCGGCGTGGTCCTTGTCGCCGCCCTTGTTGGCGACCAGCCAGTCCAGGCCGTCCAGGTAATCCTCGAGTTCCGGATGGCCCATCTGGCGATAGATGGCCGTACGCCAGTCGCGGCCGTAGCCCTCGCTGGCGCGGTAATCCAGGTCCAGCACGATGTAGCCCTGCTGCACCAGCAGGTTGTGGAACATCTGCTCGCGGAAGTAGTTCGGGTAGCGGTCGGAGACGTTCTGCAGGTAACCGGCGCCGTGTACGAACATCACGATCGGATACTTGCGCGACGGGTCCGGATTCTTCGGGCCGTAGTACTTGCCCCAGACCACGCCGGCACCGTGCTTGCTCGGCACCTGCACGTACTCGGGCTTGATCCACTCGCGTGCCTTGAACTCCGGCTTGCGCGTGTCGGTCAGCTGCACCAGGCCGTCACCACCGGTGTTGACCACTGCCAGCTGCGGCGGCGTGTAGCTGTCGGAATGACGCACCAGCACCTTGGAGCCGTCGGGCGACAGCGAGAAATCCTCGACGCCGTCGAGCGAGGTCACTTCGCGCACGTCGCCGCCGTTGCGGTCGACTGCGCAGACTTCGTAATCGCCCGGCCACTTGCGGTTGCAGACGAAGTAGAAGCTGCGGCCGTCGTTGGACAGCTGCGGTGCCGACACTTCCCACTTGCCCGAGGTCAGCGCGCGCGACTTGCCGCCGCCGTCGTTGACGTACAGGTGCGAGTAACCAGTGCGCTCCGACAGGAACCACAGCGAACCGTCGGCGGTCCAGCCGAAGTCGTTGAAGCCCCAATTGATCCAGGCCGGATCGGTCAGGCGATCACGCACGGCGAGCTTCGCTTCCGGGCCCGGCGCGATCGTGGCAATCCAGCGGTCCTTGTTGTCGATCGCACGGATCAGCACCGCGGCCTGGCGGCCGTCATTGCTCCAGTGGATCGCCGGTCCGGTGCCATCGCCGTCGGTCTCGATGCGCACGGCGCGGTCGCCCTTCAGCGAATCCTTCTTGGCCGCCTTGCGCATGGCCGCGAGCGGATCGTCCTTGATGCCGGGCAGGGCATCGAACTTCAGTTCGGTCGCCTTGGCGCCGTTGACGTCGACCAGCCACAGCTTGTGCGCCACGGGCGCGTTGCGGCCGACGCGCACGCGCACGTCCTCGAATTCCTCGTAACCCGATTCGGTCACGTACTTGGGCATCTTGCCGGCCTTGCCCTCGTCGGCATCCTTGGCCGAGGTCACCACCAGCAGCCACTTCGCATCCGGGGACAGCGCGCTGTCGACGATCTTGACGTCGTCGCCCAGGTAGGTCGGTGCGGCGGCGCGGGTCGGATCGGCCTGGCGCCACTGCTCGCTCTGCGCGCGTGCGGCGTCCTTCTGCGCGCGATCGTTCTTGAGCGTGCTGATCATGTCGAGCTGGCGCGTGCGCAGGTCGTCAGCCTTCGGTGCGGCCGCCGGGTCCTTCTCGGCCTTGACGATCGCCGCCTGCGAAGTGACCTGGCCGGCACGCCACTGGTACCAGTCGTTGCCGCTGCGGAAGACCAGGTTGCCTTCGTTGCTCCACTGCGGCGTGGCTTCGTCTTCGTTGCTGCGCGTGACCTGGGTCAGCGCACCGTTGCGCAGGTCGCGCACGAACACGTCGCCGTTGCGCACGAACGCCATGCGCGTGCGCTGGGCATCGAGCACCGGCTGGGCGGCGTCGAGGTCGGCGCGGGCGGCGCCGTCCAGGCGCGCGGCACTGCCGCCAGCGATGCCCTGTTGCCAGGTGTCGCGGATCGTCGCGCCTTCGCGGCGCAGCTGGTACTGCACGCGCTGGCCGTCCCAGGCCCACCAGGCCTGTTCGACCGGCGGCCCGATCCAGTCCGGATCGGCCATGGTCTGGGCAAGGGTGATGGGCGTCTGGGCATGGGCGCTGGACAGCAGCAGCGTCGACAGGGTCAGGGCGGTGGCAAGCGGCGAAAGGCGCATCGGGTCGGGACCAGGCGTTGGCAAGTGGGCAAAAAACTGCCGAAGCGTATCAGTCCGCGGGTTTGCCGGATCGGGTCATGCGTCATGGGAAACAGTGAAGTGACCTGGACGAGCGTGACAGCTCCTTTGACGCGGCGCACAATCATGTGCAGGAAGTCATGGAGTTACGCCGTGGACGCACTGCTTTTGTCGCGCATCCAGTTCGGCTTTGTCATCTCGTTCCACATCCTGTTCCCGGCCTTCACCATCGGTCTGGCGAGCTGGCTGGCCTTCGCCGAATGGCGCTGGCTGCGCACCCGCGACACCCTGTGGCGCGACCTGTACTTCTTCTGGACCAAGATTTTCGCCCTGTCGTTCGGCATGGGCGTGGTGTCCGGCATCGTCATGAGTTTCCAGTTCGGCACCAACTGGGCCACGCTCAGCGAACAGGCCGGCAACATCCTCGGTCCGCTGCTCAGTTACGAAGTGCTGACCGCGTTCTTCCTGGAAGCGACGTTCCTCGGCGTGATGCTGTTCGGCTGGGGCCGCGTCAACGAGCGAATGCATTTCCTGGCGACCTGCATGGTCGCGCTGGGCACGCTGATTTCCACGTTCTGGATCATCTCGGCCAACAGCTGGATGCAGACGCCGACCGGCTATCGCATCGTCGATGGCGTGTTCGAACCGGTCAGCTGGATGCAGATCGTCTTCAATCCCTCCTTCCCGTTGCGCCTGGCGCACATGGTGCTGGCGGCGTTCATCACCACGTGTTTCGTGATCGGTGGCGTCGGCGCGTCCTACCTGCTGCGTGGCGTCCACATTGAAGCCGGCAAGCGCATGCTGAAGGCGGCGGTGATCTTTGCCGCGATCACGGTGCCTGCGCAGGTGATCGTCGGTGACCAGCACGGTCTGGTCGCGCTCGAGCACCAACCCATCAAGGTCGCGGCAATGGAGGGCCACTGGGATCACTACCCCAAGGGCGAGGGCGTGCCACTGGTGCTGTTCGCGGTGCCCAACGAGAAGGCCGAGCGCAACGACTACGAGGTCGCGATCCCGAAACTGGGCAGCGTGATCCTCACGCACACGCTCGACGGTGAAATCGCGCCGCTGAAGTCGGTGCCGGCCAGCGAGCGGCCGCCGGTGAAGCCGGTGTTCTATGCGTTCCGGGTGATGGTCGGCCTGGGCACGCTGATGCTGCTGCTGGCGATGGTGTCGCTGTGGCTGCTGTGGCGCGGCCGCCTGTACGCCTCGCGCATCGTGCTGCTGGGCTGGAAGGCGCTGATGCTCTCCGGCTTCGTCTGCATCCTCGCCGGCTGGTACGTGGTCGAGATCGGTCGCCAGCCGTATGTCGTCTACGGCCTGCTGCGCACGGCCGATGCGGTCAGCCCGATCCTCGCCGCGGCGAGCGTGATGACGTCGCTGATCGTCTATGCGCTGGTGTACGCCATCGTCTTCGGCGCCGGCATCTGGTACCTGCGCAAGCAGGTGCTCAAGGGCCCGCTGCCGCACGAACCCCCACAGCACACCGAAGGTGGCGACAAGACGCCGGCGCGGCCGCTGTCGGCGTCCGGCGACAAGCTCGAGGAGGGCGCGTAATGGACCTGGCGACCGTGCTTCCGGTGGTGTGGTTCGGCGTGATCGGTTTTGGCGTGCTGATGTACGTCGTGCTCGACGGTTTCGTGCTCGGCCTGGGCATCCTCGCGCCGTTCGCCGAAGACGAGCATCAGCTCGACCACATGATGAACACCGCTGCCCCCATCTGGGACGGCAACGAAACCTGGCTGGTGCTCGGCGGTGCCGGCCTGATGGCGGCATTCCCCAAGGCCTACGCCGTGGTGCTGTCGGCGCTGTACCTGCCGGTGCTGCTGATGCTGATCGCGCTGGTGTTTCGTGGTGTCGCCTTCGAGTTCCGCTTCAAGGCCCAGCGCAGCAAGCCGGCGTGGGGCGCGGCGTTCTCGCTGGGATCCATGTTCGCCGCGTTCGCCCAGGGCGTGATCCTTGGCGCGCTGGTCGAGGGCATGCCGCTGCAGGGCGGCAAGTACCTGGGCGGCGCCTTCGGCTGGTTCAGCCCGTTCTCGATGCTGACCGGCGTGGCGGTGGTGTTCGGCTATGCGCTGCTGGGCTCGACCTGGCTGATCCTCAAGACCGAGGGCCGCATGCAGCTGGTCGCGCGCAGCCTGACCCGGCCGCTGGTGCTGGTGGTGGTCGCCTTCATGGGGCTGGTCAGCGCGTGGCTGCCGTTCCTCGACTCACGGATCATGGCGCGCTGGTTCGACGGCCCGAACTTCTGGTGGCTGGCGCCGGTGCCGCTGCTGGCCCTGGCCAATGCCTTCGCCCTGTGGCGCGCGGTAATGCGTGAGGGCCGTGATGCAACCCCGTTCCTGCTGACCCTGTGCTTCTTCGCACTGGGCTTCGCCGGGCTGGTGCTGGGCATCTGGCCCAATATCGTGCCGCCGGCCCTGTCCATCTGGGACGCGGCCTCGCCACCGTCGTCGCAGGGCTTCGTGCTGGTTGGCCTGATCGTGCTGCTGCCGGCGATCCTGGGCTACACCTACTGGTCCTACAGCGTGTTCAGGGGCAAGGTCGCCGCCGACGCCGGTTACCACTAGGACGTCCACCAGGGACGTCCACCGCCTTTGCAGGCACGGCCGAAAAAAGCCGAAAAACCTGAACCTCCCGTTGTGCCCGCGCGCCACAACGACAGGTATGCTGTGTCCAACATCACGTTGCGGCCGTTTTTGCCGCTGCTTTCGTCCGGACAGATGCAAGCCTACGTCTACAAGAGCCTCCGCAAGGCCGACACCTACGTGTACCTCGCCAAGCGCGACGAGTTCGCGCGCCTGCCCGAACACCTGCGCACGCAGTTGGGCACCCTGCAGTTCGTCCTCGAAGTGGCGCTGACGCCGGAGCGCAAGCTCGCCCGCGGCGACGCGGCCGTGGTGCGTGAAAACCTGGCGGCGCGTGGATTCCACCTGCAGTTCCCGACGACCCTGGATGATCCGATGACGGAGGACTGGGGCACCGATGCCTGAGCCGATGCCGCAGAAAACACCGCCTTCGACCCGGACCATGCGCCTGGGCGGCCTCCTCGCCGGCGCGGCCGCGCTGTGCCTGCTGACCGGCATGGGCGGCATCGTCGCTGCGATTGCCGGCGTGCTCGCCCAACCGCTGGCGGCATTGGCCGTGCGCGGTTGGCGCGACGGCGCCCTGCCGAGCCGCGATGAAGCACTGCGCGAAGCCGGAGTGCTGGCGCTGCTGTGGGCCGCTGCCACTGTAGTGCTGGCCGCGGTCGTGGCCTGGCCGCTGTCCTCGCTGCTGCAGACCGGCTCACTGGCGTCCGCACTTGGACTGAGCGCCGTGACTGGCGTTGCCCTGCTCGGCCTGTGGCGGCTGTGGCCGCTGTGGCTGGGCGCCGAACGCGAGGGCGGGCCGCTGCGCGAACACTGGCAGGCCCTGGGCGAGCTGGAACTGAGTGCCTGGCGCGGGCTGGGCGTCGCCGCGATCGTGCTGGCGCTGGCCGCGACCGTGCTGTTGCTGGCCTGGCCGGGTGTGCTCGGCGGCGGCGCACGCTGGACGGTCGCCGTGCTGTTCGCGCTGGCCACGCCGGCCCTGCACCTGCTGCTGCAACAAGTCGCCCCGGCCGAGCCGCTGCCCGGCTTTGCCTATGACGATGACGACGAGGAAGAGGACGAGCCGGTCGCCCTCGTCGACGGCGAACCGCTCGCCCCGGCCCTGTACGCCGCGGCCCGCAGCGGTCGCGTCGAACGCGCTCTGGAGCTGATCGAACTGGGCGCCGATGTTTCGGCGCCGCCGCCGACCGACGAGCGCGACCAGCGCAGCCTGGCCGTGCTGGCCGCGGTGCTGCCGGACCTGCGCCTGCTGCGCACGCTGATCGCCCACGGCATCGACCTCAACGCCACGCATGCCGGCATGAACCCGCTGCTCGCCGCCACCCGCGACAGCTGGCATGGCCGACCCGATGCGGTCATGACCCTGCTCGCCAACGGCGCCGATCCGCGCCGGACAGATGCCGAGGGCAATACGCCGCTGCACCACGCCGCACGCAGCTCCGACCCGGGCGTGGCCGCGTTGCTGCGCGATGCCGCGGCCGAACTCGATCCGCTCAACCACGACGGGCTGTCTCCGCTCGGCGTCGCCTGTGCCAGTGGCAACTGGCGCCTGGCCAAGTTCCTGCTCGAGCGCGGTGCGCGCCCGGAACCGGCCGGCGGCCAGCCGGTGCTGCTCGCCGCAGCCGGCGCAGACGAAGACGACGTCGCCGGTGTCGGCCTGCTGCTCAAGCACAAGGCTCGCGTGGATGCGCGCGACCGTCGCGGTCGCAGCGCCCTGCACGAGGCCGCGCTCGCCGGCCATCTCGACATCGCTGCGGCGCTGCTCACCGCCGGTGCCGATGCCGACGCACGCGACCTGGAAGGCCGCAGCCCGTTCCTCGAGGCCGCTCGCGGCGGCCACCTCGACATGCTCGAACGACTGCTCGCGCAGCTGCCGCGCGGTGGCGCCGATGCCGCAGCCGCCATCGACAGCCGCGGCCGCAACGCGCTGGTGCTGGCGTGCATGGCCGACTCGCCGGCGCCGGCGCTGGTGCAGCGATTGCTGGACCTGGGCGTGGACGCCGAACAGCGCGATGCCGACGGCAAGCGCGCCATCGATCGCGCCGCCGAGGCCGGGCGCTGGTCGCTGGTAGCCGCACTCGACCGCGCCTACCCGCTGCCGTCCGCCCTCAGCGAGGACGGCGATGACGATGCGCCGTTGCCCGACCGTGCTCCGACCGTGTTGTTGCGCGATGGCCTGCGCGATGGCCGTGCCGAGGAGCTCGGCGGCCTGGCGCAACTGCTCAGCGCCAGCGAACGCGGTGCATTGCTGCATGACGACGAGTCGGCGGCATCAGCCCAGCGCGTGCATTGGCTGCTGGCGCAGGGTGCCGATCCGGAAGCACGCAACAGCGCCGGTGACACGCCGGTGCACGCATTGATCGCGCGCGGTGGCCCGGCCGTGCCGTCGCTGCTGGCGCTGCTGCGCCGTGGCGTTTCGCCGGCCGGTGCCGGCGGACTGGCGCGATTCCTCGCCGCCTGCCACGGCGACGACGGCGACGATACGAACCTGGAAGCGGTCGCGCTGGAACTGATCGAACGCGGCGCCGACCCGTTCGCGCGTTCGCCGGCCGGTGACCCGGCCCTGGCGCTGGCGGTGCGACTGGACTGGACGCGCGTCGTCGAGCGCCTGCTCGCGATCGGCGTCGACCTCAACGCCCGCGACAGCCATGGCATGAGCGCCTTGCACTTGGCCGCCGCGCTGGGTCGCGACGAGATGCTCAAGCGCCTGGTGGCGCAGGGTGCTGCCCCCGATTTGCTGGCCGCCGACGGTCAAACCCCGCTCGGCGTGGCGCTGGCCTCGGGCCGTCGCGACCTCGCCGACTGGCTCGACTGGCGCGGCTGGCCGTTGCCCAGGCGCCCGCTGCAGGCGCAGGACGTGCCGGCGGCCGCGATCATGGGCGATGCCGACGCCGTGCGCCGCCTGCTCGATCTCGGCCTGCCGGTCGATGCCGTCGACGCGCAGGGCTGCACCGCGCTGCTGCGCGCCGCCGGTGGCGGCCATCGCGCAGTAGTCGATCTCCTGCTCGCCCGTAACGCCGACCCGAAGGCCACCGCCAACTCCGGCGCGACGCCGCTGTCGGCGGCAGTGAGCATGCGCCACGCCGAGATCGTCGATCGGCTGATCGCCGCCGGCGCCCCGCTTGAACAGCGCCTGCCGGGCGAACTGACCGTGCTGATGGTCGCCTGCGCACTGGGCCTGACCGACCTGGCCGCGCGCCTGCTGGCTGCCGGTGCCGATGTCCAGGCCTGCGACGCGCAGGGCCGACAGGCGCTGCATTGCGCGGCGATGTACGGCTTCAACGCGCGCGAGCGTTCGCGCCTGGTGGCGTTGTTCGACACGCTGCTGCTGGCCGGCGTCGATGCCGACCAACCCGCGGCCGGCGCGACCCCGTTGCTGCTGCTGCTGGGCGCGCGCGCCGAGCCCGGCACCGGTGCCGACGAGGATGTGCTGATCGCCGGCATGCAGTTGCTGGTCGACCACGAGGCTGCGCTCGATGCCAAGGATCCGCGCGGCTTCGGCCCGCTGCACCTGGCGGCGTTGCACGGCCTGTTGCGCGTGGTCCAGTTCCTGATGCGTGCCGGTGCCGACCCGGACCTGCGCGATGCGCTCAACCGCACGCCGCGCGAGATCGCGGTGATGCGCGGCTTCATCGACATCGCGGCGGAGTTCGCACCGCCGGCATCGGGCCAGAACGTGTCGATGGCGCGGTTCCTGCGCGAGCCGCGCTAGACGTCATCCCGGCGAACGCCGGGATGACGACAACTACTCCTCGTCCAGCACGTTCTCTTCGTTGCGTGTCGCATCGGCGATCTCGCCGAGCACGCCTTCGCCGAAGTCGGCGTTGAACAGTTCCTCCAGCTCGCGGCGTGCATCCTGCGTCGACTGCAGCAGCGCGTCCTCGTCGTCGCGGATCAGGTACTGCGCGCGCAGCAGGCGCTGGTCGTGCTCGCGGAAGCGTTCGGCGTGGTCGCGTGCCATGTCCTCGGACAGGCCCAGCTCGACCAGCACCTTCTCGCCCATGCGCAGGCTGCTGTAGAACGTCTCGCGCAGCGCCCGCGCACCCAGGTCCATCAGTTCCCAGGCGTGGCGACGATCGCGCGCGCGGGCGAACACCGTCGCCTCCGGATACAGGCGGCGGATCGTGCGCACCGTGTGCAGGTTCTCCTCCACGCCGTCGATGGCGACCACGAACACCTTCACGTGGGCCGCGCCGGCCGACCGCAACAACTCGGCCTTGGCCGGATCACCGTAGTACACCGGGTTGCCGAAGCGGCGCACGAAGTCGACCTGATCGGCGCTGTGCTCGATGCCGATGAACGGAATCTTCTGCGCGACCAGAAGGCGCGCGACGATCTGCCCGAAGCGCCCGAAGCCGGCGATCAGCACCTGCGGTGCGCCGTCCTCGGGCATCGAGTCGAACTTGCGTTCCTTGCGCCGAATCGGGTTGGACGCGAGCAGTCGCGAGATCGCGATCAGCAGCAGCGGCGTCAACGCCATCGACACACCGACCGCGGCGGCGAGGCGGTCGCGCATCGGGTCGTCGATCAGGCCCGACTTCACGCCTTCGTTGAACAGCACGAAGGCGAACTCGCCGCCCAGCGCCAGCACGCCGCCCAACTGCAGCGCGCCACGTGGGTCGAGCCCGCCCGGGCGTCGCCCGATCAGGTAGAGGATGGCGAACTTCACCACCATCAACACCACCACCAGCCCGGTGATCAGCCACGGCTCGGACAACACCCGCTGCAGGTCGATGCTCATGCCCACGGCAATGAAGAACAGGCCCAGCAGCAAACCCTTGAACGGATCGATCTGCGCTTCGAGCTCGTGGCGGAATTCCGAATCGGCCAGCAGCACGCCGGCGATGAATGCACCCAGGCCGGCCGACAAGCCGGCGACCTGCATGATCCAGGCGCTGCCGAGCACCGTCAGCAATGCCGCGCCGGTGAACACCTCGGGCATCTGCGCGCGCGCGACCACGCGGAAGACGTGTCGCAGCACCACGCGGCCGCCGATCACCAATGCCACCACAGCGCCAACGGCCTTGAGCACATCGTCCCAGCCGAACTCGGCGGCACCGGCGCGACCCAGCAACGGGATCGCCGCCAGCAACGGGATCGCGGCAAGATCCTGGAACAGCAACACGCCGAACGCCACGCGGCCGTGGTCGGTAGTCAGTTCCTTGCGCTCGGACAGCAGCTGCAGCCCGACCGCGGTCGACGACAGCGTCAGGCCGAGGCCGACCAGCAGCGCCGCCTGCCAGCTCAACCCCGCGACCATCGCCAGGCCGCCCAGGGCCAGTCCGCACAGCAGCACCTGCAGGCCACCGACGACGAAGACCGGCTTGCGCATCACCCGCAGTCGCGCTGCCGACAACTCCAGGCCGATCACGAACAGCAGCATCACCACGCCGATTTCGGCGGCGGTAAGCACGCGCTCGGCCTCGGTGACGACCCGCAGGCCGTAAGGACCGAGCACGACGCCGGCAGTCAGGTATCCCAGCACCGCGCCCAGGCCGAAGCGACGGAATATCGGCACCGCGATCACGGCGGCCAACAGGAATACCAGAGCCAGTTCCAGACCACCGCTGTGCATGAGCACCTCCTGGCTGGAGTATAAGTGCCGGCCGTTGCCGATAACCCGCAGTACCTTCACCTGGACATGCGAAGGACTGCCCGGCATGGGGGCTTGTGCGAGGGCGCGATTCCGGGTGTCATCTGCGAACCCGCATCGATAGGGAAATCGCATGGCAAGGCTGGGGTGGTGGGGAATGGCGCTGGTGCTGCTGACGGGCATGGCGCATGCGCGCGCGCCGGAAGAGGTGCGCAGGCAAGTGGAGGCCAGCATGCTGGTGACCGGCTCGGTCGACATCGAGCAGGACGGCAGCGTGGGCGGCCATGCCTTCGACAAGGCCGAAGCGCTTCCCAAGGGCCTGGTCGACCTCGTCGACCAGGCGATCAAGACGTGGCGCTTCGAGCCGGTGAAGGCCGATGGCAAGGCGATTGCGGCACGAAGCAGGTTCAGCCTGCGTGTCGTCGGCAAACAAGCCGAGGATGGCGGTTACACGCTGCGAATCGCCGGCGTCCATTTCGGCAAGGGCAATGCCGACGATTCGATCCCGCATCGGCGCGGTCGCCTCGCGGCTCCCCGCTATCCGGAGCAGGCCGCGCACCGTGGCGTCGGTGGCACGGTCTATCTGGTGCTGCGGATCGGCCGCGATGGCAGCGTCGAGGATGTCATCGCGCAACAGGTCAATCTTCGCGTCGCGGCGTCGCCGAAGGACATGGAGTACTTTCGCAAGCAGTTCGCCGACACCTGCATCGCGACGGCCCGCAGGTGGCGCTTCGATCCGCCGACGCAGGGTGAGGCGGCGACCGCGTCGTCATGGTCGGTGCAGATACCCGTGGACTTCCATGCGCCCGATCGCCCACCTGTCAGCTACGGTCGCTGGGAAGCTTATGTCCCAGGCCCGCGCGTGCCAGTGCCGTGGCGGACAAGCGCCGAAGCCGACCGTGGCTCGACCGATGCCATCGCAGCCGGTGGCGTCTACTCCGACAGCGACGACGGCCCGCGCCTGCTGACGCCGCCGGGACAGGGATGACTGGGCGCCACGATACTCACGCACGCCGCGCAGCATCTCCGCGGCATGGGCACAGCGAACACAAACGGGGACACGCCATGGGGATGGAAAGGTTCGGTAATGCGGTGCTCGCGCTGGCGCTACTGCTGCCCGGGGCGTCGCCTGCGTTCGAGGACGAGCGGAAGTACGCGCTCTACGCCGAAGGAGACATCGTCCTCAATCCGGATGGAACCGTCCGTGACTACACGCTGACATCGACGGAACTGCCGCCATCGATCGCCGTGCCGGTCGATCGCAGCGTACGCAGTTGGCGCTTCGTACCGGTGCTGGTGGATGGCCAACCGGTTGCGGCGAAGTCCCGCTGGAACCTGCGCCTGTCGCTGGAACCAGTGGATGGGAACTACCGGATGCGGATCACGAAGGTAACCTTCGGTAATCCGAAGCGCGTCCACGGTCTGACACCGCCGAAGTATCCGCGCGATGCGGCCGTTGCCGGGATCGGAGCGCAGGTGGATCTGGCGCTCAAGCTTGATGACAAAGGCAAGGTCATTGCGGCGCACTCCTACCAGACCAGCCTGACCCATCGGGCCAATGACAAGGTCTCCGGCGCCTGGCGTCGGCGCTTCGAGCAGGCCGCGACCGAGGCCGCGATGCAGTGGACGTTCGACCTGACCGAGACCATCGGTGGCAAGACCGTCGAATCGATCACGCGGGTGCCGGTCGAATTCGTCGCACCGACCCGCAATGGCGAGGGCATGACGAGATGGCAATCCTACGTGCCCGGTCCGATCAACCCCCTGCCATGGCCGGAGGCGACCGGCGCGGTCGTAGACATCGACCAGCGCGAACCGGGAGACGACGCGCCCAGATCGATGTCCTCGCGCTTCCGGCTGGTCGACGATGTTGTCGGCAAGGTCCTTTGACCGGCGCCAGCACAAGCGTACGGATTGGTCGCTCGCACGGAGTGCACCAGTAACAAAAACGCCCCGCAGTGCGGGGCGTTTTCGTTGCGTCGGATGTAGAACTCAGCGCTTCATCGAACTGAAGAACTCGTCGTTCGACTTGCTGGTCTTCATCTTGTCCAGCAGGAACTCCATCGCGCCGATCTCGTCCATGCCGTGCAGCAGCTTGCGCAGGATCCAGATCTTCTGCAGCAGTTCCGGCTCGATCAGCAGGTCTTCGCGGCGGGTGCCCGAGCGGTTGATGTTGATCGCCGGGTACACGCGCTTCTCGGCGATACGACGGTCCAGGTGCACTTCCGAGTTGCCGGTGCCCTTGAACTCTTCGTAGATCACCTCGTCCATCTTGCTGCCGGTGTCGATCAGCGCGGTGGCGATGATGGTCAGCGAGCCGCCTTCCTCGACGTTGCGCGCGGCACCGAAGAAACGCTTCGGGCGGTGCAGGGCGTTGGCGTCGACACCACCGGTCAGGACCTTGCCCGACGACGGCACGACGTTGTTGTAGGCACGGGCCAGGCGGGTGATCGAGTCGAGCAGGATGACCACGTCGCGCTTGTGTTCGACCAGGCGCTTGGCGCGCTCGATCACCATTTCGGCGACCTGCACGTGGCGCGCGGCCGGCTCGTCGAAGGTCGAGGAGACCACTTCGCCGCGCACGGTGCGCTGCATCTCGGTCACTTCTTCCGGACGCTCGTCCACCAGCAGCACGATCAGATGCACGTCCGGGTGGTTGTGCGTGATGGCCGTGGCCACCTGCTGCATCATCATCGTCTTGCCGGCCTTCGGCGGCGAGACGATCAGGGCGCGCTGGCCTTTGCCCTGCGGCGCCATCAGGTCGAGGATTCGGCCGGTGATGTCTTCCGTCGAGCCGTCACCGCGCTCGAGGCGGAACTTGCGACGCGGGAACAGCGGCGTCAGGTTCTCGAACAGGACCTTGTTCTTGCTCGCTTCCAGCGGCTCGCCGTTGATCGTGTCGACCACGGCCAAGGCGAAGTAGCGCTCGCCATCCTTGGGCCAGCGGATGCGGCCGGACAGATGGTCGCCGGTGCGCAGGTTGAAGCGGCGGATCTGGCTGGGCGAGATGTAAGTGTCGTCCGGACCGGCCAGGTAGCTGGCCTCATGCGAGCGCAGGAAGCCGAAGCCGTCGGGCAGGATCTCCAGCACGCCGTCGGCGGCGACGCCTTCGCCATGGCGGGTCAGGACCTTGAGCAGGGCGAAGATGACGTCCTGCTTGCGGGCACGGGCAACGCCTTCCTGGATCTGCAGGGTGTCGGCGAGGTCGAGCAGCTTGTTCGCCGGCATCCGCTTGAGGTCGCCCAGCGAGTACTGCGGGAAGCCCTCGGGGACCTGCGGGTGCGGACGCGGCACGAACTGCTCGCCGTTGCCGCCGTCGTCCTCCATGCCACCCTGGAAGCGGTCGCGCTGGCGGTCACGGCGGTTGCGGAAGCGGTCGCGGCGGTTGTTGCGGCCGCCTTCGTCGCCACCCTGGCCCTGGCCTTGCTGCTGGCCTTGCTGGCCGCCGCCCTGGTTGCGGTTCTGGTGCTGGCCGCCCTGGCCTTGGCCCTGGTGCTGACCGCCCTGGCCACGCTGGCCCTGGCCGCCTTCGCCCTGCTGGGCGGGGGCGCCTTCGGCGCGGGGTTCGGAGGGAGCGGCGGCCGGAGCGGGCGCGCTGGGGGCCGGGGCAGCCGGCGGCGGGGCTTCCGCGCGCGGCGCCGGGGCGCTGGGCATTTCGAGTTGGGTCTGTGCGGCGGCGGCGTTGTCGGCGGCCTTGCTCACACGCGGCTTGCGCACGCGCTTTTCGGCGGTGTCGCCAGCGTCGGGGGTGTTATCGGACAAGCAGGGATTCCTCGCTAAGGCGAGCGCTCGCAGACGGCGAGCGGGGCGTCAGGGACGATGGGTTATCAGAGGGGGGTGCGGCGCCGCGACTGGTCACGCGACAGGTCTTCGGAAACGCCGGGTAGGACGAAACTAGCACTGCCAAAGCGTGGCGGCAAGCGTCCGGACAGGGGGCGTTCACATCGCCGGAGGGGCCGGCGGAACTGCGCCCGCGGGGCGGGCGCAGCAAAGGGCTCGATGCAGGGCCGGGACCCGGCCTCAGAGCGCCTTGTCGATCATCTGGCTCAGCTGGGCCTTGCCCACCGCGCCGATCTGGGTGGCCTGGACCTGGCCGTTCTTGAACAGCAACAGCATCGGGATCGAGCGCACGTGGTACTTCATCGCCGTGTTGCGGTTGTGGTCGACGTTGACCTTGGCGATCTTGACCTTGCCCTCGTAGGCAGCGGCCAACTCGTCCAGGGCCGGGGCGATCATCTTGCACGGGCCGCACCATTCCGCCCAGAAGTCCACCAGGACCGGCTCGGACGACTGCAGCACGGCGGCATCGAAATCGGCATCGCCGACGTGCAAAATTTTCTCGCTCACGGGGTTCTCCTGCGGGTTGGATCGACGGCCGAGCGGCGGCACGGGCCGCCGGCCCGGCTGGGGCCGGCCCGGGGACCGGCCGGTGCCGGATCGGGCGTTACGGTAAACTGGGGCGTTTCGCGGCGACTTCAAGCCCGCCGCCGACACCGAACCGAGCCGGCCCGGATGGGAATGACCCACTCTGGGACCGGCCCCGGCAGTCTGCGATGCGGACGCCACCCACGCAAGCGCACCGGTGCAAAACTGCAATCCGCAGATAGCACGGTCCCGCGGACAGACTGAAAGCTGATGAGCGACAAGCCCCTAACCGATATTTCCTTTTCCTCCTTCGACATACATCCGAGCCTGCTGGCCGGACTGGAAGCCGCTGGATTCACCCGCTGCACCCCGATCCAGGCGCTGACGCTGCCGATCGCACTCACCGGCCGTGACGTCGCCGGCCAGGCCCAGACCGGCACCGGCAAGACGCTGGCGTTCCTGGTCGCGGTGATCAACCGCCTGCTGACGCGTCCGGCGCTGGCCGAGCGCAAGCCCGAGGACCCGCGCGCGCTGATCCTGGCGCCGACGCGCGAACTGGCGATCCAGATCCACAAGGACGCGGTCAAGTTCGGCAGCGACCTGGGCCTGAAGTTCGCCCTGGTCTACGGCGGCGTCGACTACGACAAGCAGCGCGAGCTGCTGCAGAAGGGCGCCGACGTCATCATCGCCACGCCCGGCCGCCTGATCGACTACGTCAAGCAGCACAAGGTCGTTTCGCTGCACGCCTGCGAAGTCTGCGTGCTCGACGAAGCCGACCGCATGTTCGACCTGGGCTTCATCAAGGACATCCGCTTCCTGCTGCGTCGCATGCCGATCCGCACCGAGCGGCAGACGCTGCTGTTCTCGGCCACGCTCAGCCACCGTGTGCTGGAGCTGGCGTACGAGCACATGAACGAGCCTGAGAAGGTGGTCGTCGAGACCGAGTTCATCACTGCCGCAAAGGTCCGCCAGAAGGTCTACTTCCCGGCCGACGAAGAGAAGATCCCGCTGCTGCTGGGCCTGCTGTCGCGCAGCGAAGGTGCGCGCACGATGGTGTTCGTCAACACCAAGGCGTTCGTCGAGCGTGTTGCCCGCGCCCTCGAGCGCGGCGGCTACCGCGTCGGCGTGCTGTCGGGCGACGTGCCGCAGAAGAAGCGCGAGTCGCTGCTCAACAAGTTCCAGAAGGGCCAGCTCGAGATACTCGTCGCCACCGACGTGGCCGCGCGCGGCCTGCACATCGACGGCGTCTCGCACGTCTACAACTACGACCTGCCGTTCGATGCCGAGGACTACGTCCATCGCATCGGTCGTACCGCCCGCCTGGGCGCCGAAGGCGACGCGATCAGCTTCGCTTGCGAGCGCTATGCGATGTCGCTGCCCGACATCGAGGCCTACATCGAGCAGAAGCTGCCGGTGGTGGCGGTCGAACCCGACCTGCTGGTGGCGCTGCCGCGTACGCCGCGCGAAGTGCCGGCCGGCGAGCCGGGCGAGGAAGAAGAAAGCATCGGCGCGATCTTCAAGGAAGCGCGCGAACAGCGTGCGGCCGACGAGGAGCGTCGTGGCGGTGGCAAGGGTCGCAGCGGCAGCGGTGCCGGTGGCCCGCGTCGCAGCAGCAGTGGTCGTCCTGGCGAGCGTCGTGAAGGCGGCGCGCCGCGTGGCGAGCGCAAGCCGCGCGCGGCCGCAGCCGTGGCCGAGGCCGGTGCATCGGTAGTGGCAGCGCCGGTCGCCGCCGCAGCCGCCGCACCGACGCCGGGCCTGGCCGATGCCGAGCGCGCGCCGCGCAAGCGCCGTCGCCGTCGTGGCGGCAAGCGCGTCGAGGGCAACGGTGAAGCCGCCGTCGCCGCAGCACCGGTGCAGCAGGGCGGCAAGGCCACCTAGGTGCACGCGCAGAAGCCGCCGAAGGCCGCTGCGTCGGGCGAGAAGCCGGGCCTGCTCAATCGCATCGGCCGCAGCCTGAAGTCGCTGATCACGCGCGCACCGCGCAGCCAGCACTGACGCTCCGAGCCCCTCTCCCGCCAGCGGGAGAGGGGACTTTCACGATCACCGTCGCGGTTTTATTGAGGCCGCTGGCCTTCCTCGCCCGCGCCACCGATACTTGGCGACACGAGCAAGCCCCGGTGAGCGATGAGCGTCCTGCGCTTCGACAATGTCAGCAAGCGATACAGCGGCGGCCACGACGCGCTGAGCGAAGTCAGCTTTGAAGTGGCGCCGGGCGAGATGCTGTTCGTGACCGGCCATTCCGGTGCCGGCAAGAGCACCCTGCTCAAACTCATCCATCTGTCCGAGCGGCCCAGCCGCGGCGCCGTGCTGTTCGGCGATCGCAACCTGCTCAAAGTGCGCGGCCGTCGCATCGCCCTGCACCGGCGCGATGTCGGCGTCGTATTCCAGGACCACCGCCTGCTCGCCGACCGCAGCGTCGCCGACAACGTCGCCCTGCCGCTGATCCTGCGCGGCCTGCGCCGTGGCGATATCGGCAAGCGTGTGCGCAGCGTGCTCGACAAGGTCGGCCTCGGCGCGCGCGCCGAAGCCCTGCCGACGCAGTTGTCGGCCGGCGAACAGCAACGCGTCGGCATCGCCCGCGCCATCGTCGGCGAACCGCGCCTGCTGGTCGCGGACGAACCCACCGGCAATCTCGATCCGACCCTGTCGGCCGAAATCATGGCGCTGTTCGAGTCGCTGCCCGAGCGCGGCACCAGCGTGCTGGTCGCCAGCCACGACCCTGGCGCTGGTCAAGCGCATGAAGAAGCGCGTGCTGGTGCTCAACCAGGGGCGCCTGGTCGACGACATCTCGCCCCAGGACCTGGCCCAGTGAGCGCGTCCCCGGAAGCGACCAAGCCGCAGGCTCCGGCCGCCAAGGCGCGCCCGCAGGCGCCGCGTTCGCGCCTGGGCACCTGGTTCGACCACCACCTCTACAGCCTGGTTGCCAGCCTCGGCCGCATGTTCCACAAGCCCTGGGCGACCGCGCTGACCATCGGCGTGATGGCGGTGGCGATCACGCTGCCGCTGGGTCTGTGGGCGGCGCTGGGCAACATCGAGCGTTTCACCGGCTCGGTGCAGCAGGCGCGCCAGATCAGCCTGTTCCTCAAGCCGGCAGTCGCGCTCGACCGCGCCCGCGCGCTCGCCGACGAGCTGCGTGGCCGTGCCGACGTGGCCGCGCTGGAACTGCGCACGCCCGAGCAGGGCATGCAGGAGCTGCGCGAACACAGCGGCCTGGGCGAAGCCATCTCCGCCGTTGAAGGCAATCCTTTGCCGAGCGTGTTGATCGTCAGCCCCAAGGGCGACGAAGCCATGCTCGCCGCCTCGCTGAAGAACCTGCCAGAGGTCGACGTCGTCCAGCACGACGCCGGCTGGCGCGAGCGACTGGATAGCTGGCTGCGCTTCGGCGTGCGCCTTGCCTGGGTGCTGGCGATCCTGCTCGGCCTGGGCGCGCTGCTGGTGGTCGGCAACACCGTGCGCCTGGACATCCAGTCGCGCCGCGAGGAAATCGCCGTGCTCCAGCAGCTCGGCGCCACCGACGGCTTCATTCGTCGCCCCTTCCTTTATCTGGGCCTGAGCTATGGCCTGGTCGCAGGCGCGATCGCACTGGCGCTGCTGACGGCGGCCGACCAGGCGCTGCGCGATCCGCTCGCCGATCTCGCCCGCAGTTATGGCAGCAGCTTCACCCTGCGCGGCTTCGACCTGCGCCAGGCAGCGGCGATTGTCTTCGGGTCCGGCCTGCTCGGCTGGATCGGCGCCGGTCTCGTGACCGGTCATTACCTGCGCCAGACCCGGCCCATTTCGTAAGCAGTGAACGCATGACCTCCCACGATCTTCGCCACCTCGCCAGCACCGCGCCGCGGATCATGGTGGTGGACGGTTCCAAGCTGGTGCGCAAGCTCATCGGCGACGTGCTCACGCGCGAACTCGCCGATGCGGTGGTCGTGCCCTGCGCCGGCATCGCCGAGGCGCGCGCCGCGCTCGAAGCAGGCGCCGTCGACTTGGTCACCACCTCGCTGTCGCTGCCGGACGGCGACGGCATTGCCCTCGCCCGGGCCGTGCGCGAGGCGGCGGGGCAGGCCTACGTGCCGATCATCGTGGTCTCCGGTGATGCGCAGTCGCACCTGGAATCGCGCAGCTTCACCGAGGACGTCACCGACTATTTCGACAAGGCCCTCGGACACACCGCGCTGGCCGCCTTCATCCGCGGCTACGTGCACCCGCAGCCGATCCCCGGCGCACGCGTGCTCTACGTCGAGGACAGCAAGGTCGTGGCGCTGGCGACCAAGCGCATGCTCGAACGCGCCGGCCTGAGCGTGCTGCACTTCATCGGTGTCGAGGAAGCGCTGGAATTCCTCGAGACCCGCCGCGGCCAGGAAGACATCGGCGCCGACCTGGTGCTGACCGACGTCTATCTGAAGGGCGCGCTCAGCGGCAACGACCTGCTTGAGCGCCTGCGCCAGGACTTCGGCCACGGCAAGCGCCGCCTGCCGGTGCTGGTGATGACCGGCGATGCCAACGCCCACAACCAGAGCGCGCTGCTGCGCGCCGGCGCCAACGATCTGGTGCTCAAGCCGATCGAAGAGCGCCTGCTGATTACCAAGACGCTGTTCCAGCTGCGCCTGTCGCGGTTGCCGGAGCAGGCGACGCTGGACGCATGAACGACGGCGGCGAGCGCGCCCACAGGATCGCACTCGAGCCATCCTGGAAGGAGCGGATAGGCGACTACCTGCAACGTCCGGACATGCAGGCGCTGTCGACGTTCCTGCGCGAGCGCAAGGCCGCCGGCGCCAATGTCTATCCGCCCGGCCCGAACATCTTTGCCGCGTTCGACGCGACGCCGTTCGATGCGGCCAAGGTCGTCATCCTCGGCCAGGACCCGTACCACGGCCACGGCCAGGCCCATGGCCTGTGCTTCTCGGTGTTGCCCGGCGTGCCGGTGCCGCCGTCGCTGCTCAACATCTATAAGGAAATCGAGCGCGACCTGGGGATCGCCCGGCCCGACCACGGTTGCCTGCTGCCATGGGCGCAGCGCGGCGTGCTGCTGCTCAATGCCGTGCTGACCGTCGAGGAGGGCCGCGCCGGCGCCCACCAGGGCAAGGGCTGGGAAGGCTTCACCGACCACGTGGTCGACACCCTCAACCGCGAACGCGAGGGCCTGGTGTTCCTGCTCTGGGGCAGCTACGCCCAGGCCAAGGGCAAGGTGATCGATACGCGCCGGCACCGGGTGCTCAAGGCGCCGCATCCTTCCCCGCTGTCGGCCCACCGCGGGTTCCTCGGCTGCGGCCACTTCTCGGCCGCCAACGAGTACCTCCAACGGCGCGGGCAGGGCGTTATCGACTGGTCGCTGCCGCCCCGGACCCAGCTGGCGGTCTGACTACGCCTACGGCACGGTCCCGAACCTGAACGGTTCGATTGTTCTGTCACCGCAACAGTGCGGAACTTCCAGGGCCTTTAGCAGTCCTACAACCCGACTGCTAAGATGCCTGCCATGACCACGAACAGCCTTACCAATAGCGGCCTGTCCACTGCGCTGGTCGCCAACAACATCCCCGTGCCGAGCGCGCTTGGCTCGCTGGACGCCTACGTCAACGCGGTGCACCGCATCCCGGTGCTGACCGTCGAGGACGAGCAGGCGCTGGCCCGCCGGTTCCGCGAAGGCGAAGACCTCGATGCCGCCCGTGAGCTGGTGCACTCGCACCTGCGCTTCGTCGTGCATGTTGCCCGTGGCTACAACGGCTACGGCCTGCAGATCGGCGACCTCATCCAGGAAGGCAACATCGGCCTGATGAAGGCGGTCAAGCGTTTTGACCCCGACCAGGGCGTGCGCCTGGTGTCGTTCGCCGTGCACTGGATCCGTGCCGAGATGCACGAGTTCATCCTCAAGAACTGGCGCATCGTCAAGGTCGCCACGACCAAGGCGCAGCGCAAGCTGTTCTTCAACCTGCGCAAGTCCAAGACCCGCCTGGGCTGGATGAACGCCGAGGAAGTGCGCGCGGTCGCCAAGGACCTCAACGTTTCCGAGCGCGAAGTGCTGGAGATGGAATCGCGCCTGTCGGGCCGTGACATCGGCTTCGATGCGCCGGACGAAGACGACGATGGCGCTCCGCCGTCGCCGGTCGCCTACCTGCGTGCCGACGGCGAGGATCCCTCGCAGACCTACGAGCGCGAAGACGAGGAAGACGGTCACCTGGCGCTGCTGCGCGAGGGCCTGTCGGAACTCGATGCGCGTTCGCGCGACATCATCAAGCGCCGCTGGCTCGACGACGAAAGCAAGATCACGCTGCAGGAGCTGGCCGACGAGTACGGCGTCAGCGCCGAGCGCATCCGCCAGATCGAGGCGAACGCGCTCAAGAAGATGCGGGCGCTGTTCGCGGCGTAAGCGTCAGCAGATGTGACACGCAGAACGGCCCGGGAAACCGGGCCGTTTTGTTTTGCATAACCGTCATCCCGGCGAGCGCCGGGATCCATTTGGACTTGGCACTGGACGGCAACGGCCGGATCAAGATGGATCCCGGCGTTCGCCGGGATGACGTTCAAGGTTGTCCTGCCCCAGGATGATCCGCGCGTGTCGCTGGTAGCTCCAGTACGCCCATGCCCAGTTGATCAGCACGATGATCCGGTTGCGGAAGCCGATCAGGAAGAACACGTGCGCGGCCAGCCAGAACCACCACGCCAGCAGGCCTGACAGCTTGAACCCGTGCAGGTCGACCACCGCGGCCATGCGGCCGATCGTGGCGAGGTTGCCGAAGTCGCGATAGCGGAACGGCGCCGCCGGCTTGCCGGCCAGGCGGGCGCGGATCGCCGTGGCCACGTGCGCGCCCATCTGCTTGGCCGCCGGGGCCACGCCGGGCACGGGCTTGCCGTCCTGCACCACGCTGGCGAGGTCGCCGGCGATGAAGATCTCCGGATGGCCGGGCACGCTCAGGTCGGACGCCACCGGTACGCGCCCGGCGCGATCGCGGTCGACCCCCAGCAACGCGCCCAGCGGCGAGGCGGCGACACCGGCGGCCCACAGCACGGTGCGCGCGGGCACGAACTGCTCGCCAAGGGTGAAGCCACGCGCATCGATGGCGCTGACGGCCGTGCCGGTCACGACTTCGACGCCGAGCTTCTCCAGCTGCCGTTGCGCCTTGGCCGACAACGACTCCGGGAATGAGGCCAGCACGCGCGGGCCCGCTTCGATCAGCCGCACGCGGGCATGCGACGGATCGATGTTGCGGAACTCGCGCTTGAGTGTGTGCCGCGCGATCTCGGCCAGCGTGCCGGCCAGTTCGACGCCGGTCGGTCCGCCACCGACGACGGCGAAGCTCAGCCAGGCGGCCCGCTCGTCGGGGTCTTCGCAGGCCTCGGCGCGCTCGAATGCCACCAGCAGTCGCCGCCGGATCGCCAGCGCGTCGTCGAGCGTCTTCAGCCCGGGCGCATCGCGGCTCCATTCGTCGTGGCCGAAGTACGCGTGCGTGGCGCCGCTGGCGAGCAGCAGGCAGTCGTACGGAAGCTGCTCGCCATCGGCGAGCGTGACCGTGCGCGACTGCATGTCGATGCCGGTGACCTCGCCCAGGCGCACTTCCACGTTGCGCTGGTTGCGCAGGATGTGGCGCAGCGGCGCGGCGATATCGGGCGACGACAGGCCGGCGGTGGCCACCTGGTAGAGCAGCGGCTGGAACAGGTGGTGGTTGCGCCGGTCGATGAGGGTGATGTCGACGCCATCGCCGGACAATGCACGCGTCGCCCAGAGGCCACCAAAACCGCCGCCGACGACAACGATGCGTGGACGCGAGCTCATGCCTTGGCTGCTCCTGGTTGGGCGCCATCCTGATCCCGGTCGATGCAGGAATGAAGCTTGGTGTCGCGCATGAACACGTACACCGACAGCGACACGGCGACGCACGCGGTCACGTACCAGTAGAAATACGATTCATGGCCGACTTTCTTGAACCACAGTGCCAGGTACTCGGCCGTGCCGCCGAACACCGACACGGTGAGTGCATAAGGCAGCCCGACACCGAGCGCGCGTATGTGCGCCGGGAACAATTCGGCCTTCACCACCGCATTGATCGACGTGTAGCCGCTGACGATCACCAGCCCGGTCATCACCCATGCGAACGCGCTCCAGACGCTGCTGGCCGCTGCGATGCCGCTGAGGATGGTGTAGGTGCACAGCGTGCCGAGCACTCCGAAGGCGATCAGGATCGGGCGCCGCCCGATGCGGTCGGACAGTGCGCCCACCAGTGGCTGCAGCAGCATGAACACCAGCAGCGACGCCGCAGATATGAGCGTGGCATCGGCTTTGCTGAAGCCGCCGGTGTTGACCAGGAACTTCTGCGGGTACGTGGTGAAGGTGTAGAACGAGAGCGTGCCGCCCATCGTCAGGCCGATGACGGTCAGCACCGCGCGCGGGTGCTGCAGCAGCACGCGCAGGCTGCCGCGGCGCTTGGGGTCGTGGCTGCGGGCGGCCACGAACGACTCGGTCTCCTGCATGCCGCGGCGCAGGTACAAGGCGGTGACCGCGCACAGCGCGCCGACCACGAACGGAATGCGCCAGCCCCAGTCGTGCAGCTGCTCTTCGGTCAGCAGCAACCGTTGCAGCAAGACCAGCAGCCCGAGTGCGAGCAACTGCCCCATCACCAGCGTCACGTACTGGAAGCTCGACCAGAAACCGCGTCGGCGCGCGTCGGCCATCTCGCTCAGGTAGGTGGCCGACGTGCCGTACTCGCCGCCGACGCTGAGGCCCTGCAGCAGCCGCGCGAAGACCAGCAAGGCCGGTGCCGCAAGGCCGATGCTGTCGTGGCCCGGTGCCACGGCGATCAGCAGCGAGCCGGCGCACATCAGCAGCACCGACAGCATCAGCGCCGCCTTGCGGCCGTGGCGGTCGGCGTAAAGCCCCATCAGCCAGCCGCCGACCGGACGCATCAGGAAGCCGACCGCGAACACCGCTGCGGTGTCGAGCAGCTGCGCTGTGGTATCGCCCTTGGGGAAGAAATGCGGTGCGAAGTAGATGGCGAACGCGGAGTAGGCGTACCAGTCGTACCACTCCACCAGGTTGCCGACCGATCCGCTGAAGATGCTGCGCAGGCGGTTGGCGGGAGTGATCCGGGTCGTCGCATCCATGCGCACAGTTTGCCTCAAGCCGATGAGGGCGGCTTCAGCCGCTCCCACCGGAAGTTGGCAGGTCGCGGCCGATGCCGCAACCGCAGGCGGCGATCAGCGCAGCCGGTCGGCCAGCAATGCCTCGAGCTTGCGCTGGTCGGCGGCGAAGCGGCGGATGCCGTCGGCGAGCTTGTCGTTGGCCATCGCATCCTCGTTGTGCTGCCAGCGGAAGGCCGCTTCGTCGAGCACGGCCGGTGCCGGTGCGCGGTCGCCGGTGTCGTTCAACGCGCGCGGCACGCCGCCTTCGCTGGCGGCCAGTTCGGCCAGCAGTTCGGGCGAGATGGTCAGGCGATCGCAACCGGCCAGCGCCAGCACCTGCCCGGTGTTGCGGAAGCTCGCGCCCATCACCACGGTGTTGAAGCCATGGCGCTTGTAGTGGTGCCAGATGCGCGTGACCGACTGCACGCCCGGATCGTCCTGAGGCGTGGCCGGCTTCTCGCCGCCGTTGGCCAGGTGCCAGTCGAGGATGCGACCGACGAAGGGCGAGATCAGGAACACGCCGGCCTCGGCGCAGGCCACGGCCTGGGCGAACGAGAACAGCAGGGTCAGGTTGCAGTTGATGCCTTCGCGCTCGAGCTGCTCGGCGGCGCGGATGCCTTCCCAGGTCGAGGCGGTCTTGATCAGCAACCGCTCGCGGCCGATGCCGGCCTTCTCGTACAGCCCGACCAGCTTGCGTGCCTTGGCCAGCGTGGCGTCGGTGTCGAAGCTCAGGCGTGCATCGACTTCGGTCGAGACTCGGCCCGGGATCAGCTTGAGGATCTCGGTGCCGATCGTGACCGCAAGGACGTCGGACGCGTCGGCGACGCGCTCGCTCAGGTCGGAGCCGCGCGCCTGCGCCAGCGCCGAGTCGATCAGCGGCGAATAGGCCGGGATCGAGGCGGCTTTGAGCAGCAGCGAGGGATTGGTGGTGGCGTCGAGCGGATGGAAGCGGGCGATGGCCTCGATGTCGCCGGTGTCGGCGACGACGGCGGACAGGGTGCGCAGTTGTTCGAGCTGGCTGGTCATGGTGTCGGTGGCTTCGGTGTCGGGCTCATTCTCTCCGATTAGATCATGGTAGCGCTAACATTCGTAAGGCAGGCCGCGTCATGCCGTCGCCGCCGCCCTGGGGTAGGCTCGCCCAGACCCCGAGCCCCCGCCAGGAAGCGTGTCATGGCCGAACCCGAGCGCCGCATTGCCCTGCTGATCGACGCCGACAACGCGCCGGCCGCCAAGATCGACGTGATCCTGGCCGAGGTGGCGCGCCATGGCGTGGCCAACGTCCGCCGCGCCTACGGCAACTGGAAGAGCCCGCACCTCAAGAGCTGGGAGGCGACGCTGCACGAGTACGCGATCCGGCCGATCCAGCAGTTCGCCTACAGCAGCGGCAAGAACGCCTCCGACATGGCGATGGTCATCGACGCCATGGACCTGCTCTACGCGCGCAACCTCGACGGCTTCGCGATCGTCTCCAGCGATGCCGACTTCACCCCGATGGTGATGCGGCTGCTGACCGAAGGCGTGAAGGTGTATGGCTTCGGCGAGAAGAAGACACCGCTGCCGTTCGTCAACGCCTGTTCCAAGTTCACCTACCTGGAAGCGCTGGGGGAGCCGAGCGCCGAAGCCACGGCAGTCACCAACAAGCCGCGCACCGCCAAGGAACTGCGCGACGACACGCGCCTGCTGCAGATGCTGCGCAGCGCGGTGGAGTCGGCCAGCGGCGATGACGGCTGGGCACACCTGGGGCAGGTGGGCCACCAGATCAGCAACCAGGCCTCGTTCGATCCGCGCAATTACGGCTTCCGCAAACTCAGCGACCTGATCGAGGCCACCGGCCTGTTCGAGGTCAATCGCGAAAACCAGATCCTGTGGATCCGGCCCAGGGCAAAGGCCAAGGCCGCCAAGAAGGGCTGAGGCTTTCACGCGTCTCTTGCCGAAAGGGTAACGGGACAGCCCCTAGACTCGCCGCCATGCAGGGCGGTGCCACCCTCGCCGGAATCGCGCGCATGGCCGTGCTGGTCGCGGCGCTGTGCTGCGCCACCGCGCACGCGCGGCAGGGCGATGCCTATGCGCAGCCGCGGCGCGCGCTGATCGCCGAGCTGCAAGCCGAGGCGCGCGCCGACGCCGGCACGACTGCGCGCATCGACCGCGACGTGCTCGATGTACTCGCCCGCGTGCCGCGCCACGAGTACGTGCCGGCAAACGAGCGCGAAAACGCCTACGAGAACCGTCCGCTTGCCATCGGCCACGGCCAGACCATCTCGCAGCCCTACATCGTCGCCCTGATGACCACGCTGGTGCGGCCGCGCACGGGACAGAAGATCCTCGAGATCGGCACCGGCTCGGGATACCAGGCGGCGGTGCTGGCGGAGTTCGACGTGCAGGTGTGCTCGATCGAGATCATCGCGCCATTGGCCGACCAGGCGGCCAAACGCCTCAAGCGCTACGCCAACGTCAGCACGCGAAAGGGCGACGGCTACTACGGCTGGAAGGAGCAGGCGCCGTTCGACTCGATCATCGTGACGGCGGCCGCGTCGTCGATACCGCCGCCGTTGCTGGCCCAGCTCAAGCCCGGCGGGCGCATGGTGATTCCGGTCGGCAGCAGCTTCTTCACCCAGACGCTGATGCTGGTGGAGAAGGACGCGCAGGGACGCGCGCGAACGCGGCAGGTGCTGCCGGTGCGATTCGTGCCGCTGACAGGTGGGCACTGACGATCGTGGCGGACGCTGCCGACGCCGGCCTTGCTGCCGCGGTCCCGGAGGAAGCCCGCGGGCGATTGCCGTTTGCCATCGCAGTGATATCGGCCGCCGCGCTCGCCTACCAGTTGCTGTTGATGCGCTGGCTGGCGATTGAACACTGGCATCCGTTCGCAGTGATGATCATCAGCCTTGCCCTGCTCGGGCACGGCGCGAGCGGCACCTGGCTTGCGGTGTGGCTGCGCGGGCGCGGCAACGAGTACCTGGCGCCGCGATTCGAAGGTGTGTTCTCGGTGTGCGCGCTGCTGTTCGCAGTTTCGGCGGCACTGGCCCTGCTGGTGGCACGGGCGATTCCGTTCAATGGACTCGAACTGGTCTGGGATCCGCGCCAGCTGCTGTGGCTCGGTGCGCTCTACCTGGTGCTGGCGGTGCCGTTCTTCTTCGCGGCCAGCTGTTTCGGGCTGGCTTTCGCCCGACACGGCGCGCGCATCCCGGCGCTCTACGGTGCCGACCTGATCGGCGCCAGCGTCGGCGCGCTGGTGGCACTGGCGCTGAGCTATCTGCCGACCGGTCGCGGCCTGGTGCTGGCGGCGCTGGGCGGGACCTGGGCGGCCTTTCTGGTGTCACGCGTCAACTGGCGCCGGATCGTGGCGCTGCTGGTCGCGATCGTTCTGGTGACCTTGATCCCGACGAAGCTGATGCTGCCGCAACCCAATCCTTACAAGGGACTGAGCAAGGCATTGCTGTTGCCGGAGGCCCACGTCGTCGCGCAACGCTGGGGACCTTACGGCTGGATGACGGTGCTCGACAGTCCTCAGGTGCCGCTGCGTTACGCGCCCGGCATGAGTCTGGGCTTCACCGGTGAACCGCCGGCGCAGCGCGGCCTGTTCACCGACGGCGATGGCTTGTCGGTGATCACGTACAGTGCCGGCGCTGCCCCTCGCGAGTGGCTGGACGCGATGACGTCCGCGTTGCCGTACCACGCTCGGCAGCCGCGATCGGTGCTGGTTCTTGGCGCGGGCGGCGGGATGGAGGTGCTGCAGGCGCTGGCGCTGGGTGCGGGCCGCGTCGAAGCGGTCGAGTTGTCCGCGCAGCGACTGGGCATGGTTCGCGTCGACGAGGCCCGGTATGCCGGCCAGCTCTATCGTGATCCACGCGTGCACACCGTCGTCGCCGAACCGCGTGCGCACGTGCGCGCCGACCGCAGGCAACACGATCTGATCGTGCTGGCGGGCGGTGAATCATTCGCCAGCGGCGGTGCCGGCGTGCAGTCGGCGAGCGAGCAGTACGCGCTGACCGTTGAAGCGATGGGCGACTACCTCGAGCGCCTGTCGCCGACGGGAATGATCGCCATCACGCGCTGGAGCAAGCAGCCGCCGCGCGACGAACTCAAGCTGGCGGCGACGATGGCCGGGACGTTGCGGTTGCATGGCGTTGCAATGCCCGCCCGGCACGTCGCGGCGATCCGCAACTGGGACGCGAGCACATGGCTGTTGTCGCGGCGCCCCTTCACGCCGGCCGAAGTCACGGCGATGGCGCGCTTCGCGGAACAACGCGGCTTCGATGCGGTACTGCTTCCGGGCGTCCGGCTCGATCCGGCAAACAATCTGCACGTGCTCGACCCGCCGTACCTTTTCAATGGCGCGCAGGCGTTGCTGTCGCCGCGTGCGAACCGGTTTGCCGACGACTACAAGTTCATGATCGAGCCCGCCAGCGATGACCGCCCGTACTTCGGTCACTACTTCCGCTGGCGCAGCCTGCCGGAGCTGTGGAAGTTGCGCGGGGAGGGTAGTGCCGTGCTGCTCGACTCCGGGTATCTGCTGCTCGTGGCGGCGCTGGTACAGGCCTTGCCGTTGGCGGTGCTGCTGGTGTTGCTGCCGCTGCGGGCGCTGGGGCAAGGCGATGCGGCGCAATCGGCCGGGATCTCTCGCACTCGCGCTGCTGCCTACTTCACCGCACTTGGGCTGGCGTTCCTGCTGATCGAGATCGCGACGTTGTCGCGCTTGACGCTGCTGGTGGGGCACCCGTTGCTGGCAGCGACCGCGGGGCTCGCCGGCGTGTTGCTGTTCGCCGGCGCGGGGAGCCTGCAGGCGCAGCGCTGGCTGGCCCGCCGTGACGCCACGCCGCTGGCCATCACGCTGCACATCCGCTGGGCGGTTCGGGCGATCGCGTTGGGGCTGCTGTGGCAGGTGGCGATGTTCGCCATCGCCATGGAATACGCCGCGTCGTGGTCACCCATGGCACGCGCGCTGCTGGGGCTGGTCGGGATCGCACCGATGGCGTTCGCGATGGGCATGCCGTTCCCGCTCGGGCTGGCAAGGCTGGCACGAACGGCGCCGGGATTCGTACCGTGGGCGTGGGGCCTCAACGGTTGCGCGTCGGTGCTGGCGGCGATCCTCGCGCTGCTGCTGGCGATGGCTTTCGGGCTGCGTGCGACGTTGCTGATCGCGCTGGTGCTGTACGTGTTCGCGGCCTGGGTCTGGCCGGTGAAGGCGAGCGATCAGTAAAGGTCGACCGGGTCGACATCCAGCGACCAGCGCACCTTGCGTGCATCAGGCAGCGCATGGATTGCCGGCATCGCGGCATCCAGCGCCGAGTGCAACGTGCGACGGTCGGCAGACGACAGCAGCAACTGCGCGCGCTGGTAACCGGCACGGCGCGGCATCGGTGCCGGCAGCGGGCCGTGCAGGTCGAGGGCGGCGCCGGTGTCGTGCACGATCGCACGCGCCGAACGCAGGAAGCCTTCGCAGGCCTCGGTGTGCTTGGCTTCCGCGCGCAGCATGGCCAGGTGCGCGAACGGCGGGAAGCCGGCGGCCTCGCGCTGCGCCAGTTCCTCTTCGGCGAAGGCGGAATAGCCACCGGTCAGCAACGTGGCCAGCAACGGATGGCCCGGGTGATGCGTCTGCAGCAGCACTTCACCGCGGCGTTCGGCGCGGCCGGCGCGACCGGCGACCTGGATCAGCAGTTGCGCCAGCTTCTCCGGTGCGCGGAAGTCGGCCGAGAACAGGCCCTCGTCGATGCCGACCACCGCCACCAGCGTCAGCTGCGGCAGGTCGTGTCCTTTGGCCAGCATCTGCGTGCCGACCAGGATGCCGCGCTGCGTGCCGAAGCGGGCCAGGTGCTGTTCCAGTGCGTCTCGGTGCTGGGTGGTGCCGCGATCGATGCGCAACACCGGGACGTCGGGGAAGCGTGCTGCCAGGGCCTCCTCGATGCGTTCGGTGCCGGCGCCTTGCGCCTGCAGCGCCAGGCCGCCGCAATCGGGGCAGGCATTGGGCACCGGCCGCCGCGCGCCGCAGTGGTGGCATTGCAGGCGACGTCCGCCGGCATGCACGGTCATTGGCGAATCACAACGCTGGCATTGCGCGCTCCAGCCGCAGTCGTGGCACAGCAGCACGGGCGCATAGCCGCGGCGGTTCTTGAACACCAGCACCTGGCCGTCGGCATCGAGGGCGCGGCCGATCGTGTCGAGCAGTTCCTGCGACAGGCCGGCTTCCAGCGGGCGCTTGCGCACGTCGCACACGCGCACGGTCGGTGGCTGCGCATCGCCGGCGCGTTCGCGCAGGCGCAGGTGTGTGTAGCGTCCGGTCTGGGCGTTGCGCAGGGTCTCCAGCGACGGCGTCGCGCTGCCCATCACCACCGGGATACCGAGGGTCTTGCCGCGCACAAGGGCGAAGTCGCGCGCGTGGTAGCGGATGCCGTCGAGCTGCTTGAAGCTGCCGTCGTGTTCTTCGTCGATGACGATCAGGCCGGCATCGGGCATCGGCAGGAACACCGCCGAGCGCGTGCCGACCACGACCCTCGCTTCGCCGCGGGCGAAGGCGGCCCAGGTGCGGGCGCGTTCGGCGTCGCCCAGCCCGGAGTGCAGGGCGTGCACCGGCACGCCGAGGCGGGCGCGGAACCGCGCCAGCGTCTGCGGCGTCAGGCCGATCTCCGGCACCAGCACCAGCGCCTGGCGGCCGCGCGCGAGGCAGTCGGCGATCGCGTGGAGGTAGACCTCGGTCTTGCCGCTGCCGGTGACGCCGTCGAGCAGGTGGGCGGCGAAGCCGTCGCGGCTGGCCAGAATCGCGTCGACGGCGGCCTGCTGCTCGGCGTTGAGGGTCGGGCCAGGGCGGGGCGCGGGTGCTCTGGTCGATACGGGCACCGCGATCCGTTCGGCCAGCTCGCGCTTGGCCAGGGCGCGGGCGGCGCTGCGCCAGTCGCCGAGGTCGTCGTCGAGAGTGTCTTCGTCGCAGGCGCCGTCCTGCAGGCGGTCCGCGAGGCGTCGCGGCTTGCCGGCGCGCAGTCGCTCGCGCGCCGTCCGCCCGGCTTCGGTCAGTTGCCAGGCCCAGGCGTGGGTATCGGCCAGGGCCTCGCCGCGGCGCAGGGTCGCCGGCAGAGCGGTCGCCAGTACTTCGCCGAGCGGAGCGTGGGTGTAGCGCGCCAGCCAGCGCAGCGACTCGAGCAGCTCGCCGTGGAACACCGGCTGTGGATCCAACCGGGCCAGGGCGTGCTTGAGCTGCGGCGTGTCGTCGCCCGCGGGGCCGACCTCGGCGATGACGCCGACCAGTTCGCGGCTGCCGAACGGCACCCGCACCCGGCTGCCGATATCGCCCGCGCTCGCTGCCTCGCCCACGGGTGGCAAGTAGTCGAACAGGCGGGGCAATGGCAGCGGCAGGGCCAGTCGCCAGACTGGCGAATCAGGCATCGGGGCATCGGGCATCGGCGCAGTCTACCGAGGCACGAGGGCAGGCATGGTGCCCGGGGAAAGTTGCGGGGCATTGCTCCCCGCTCTGTGACAAAAGTCACGCAAGTGGTGGAAGTAAAAGACAATTGGGCCTTATCCACATCGCCTGTGGATAAATCTGTGCATGGTGTGTCGGCAGATTGGTCCGACTACAGAAAAACAGGCCTTGCGGCCACGTTGGTGAAAAAAGTGCCAACGCGGTTATTCTGTTTTCAATCAATTAGTTAGCTGTGAAACATCGCTGTCATGCGGTCACGGGGCGGGGTCAGGCGTCCCGGCGTGACGATTCCATTACTGCTGTGCACAACCGCTTTTCGGGTGCGGGCCGCGTCCTGCTTTGCGGAGCACGTGTTAGCGCGTTGTCAAGCGGTTTTGTGGCATGTCGTCATCGCTATGATGCGGGGCATGGTGATGCAGTCCCGATGAGCGTTTCTTCCCCCTCCCACAACCCGACTCCGCCCCCCGCACTGTCCGCGTTCCTGCGCGGCGTGGAGCGTCGTGGCGCGGTCCTGGCCGAGCTCCAGGCTGGTGATGCCGGCCTGGGCGATGCCGCCCTGGCGGCGGCGATGGCGCAGTTCCGGGGCGAGGCCGAGTCGCTGGCAATGCCAGCCTGGCCGACCCGGTTCTGGAGCCTGCTGCTGGCCCAGCCGCAGCTGCGCAGCCGCACTGCGGTGGCCTTGCCGATCGATGTGACCGACCGCCTTGGCGAGCTCGGCAGCGGCCCGCGTGCGGCCTTGCTGCTGCGGGTGGCCGCCGGGCTGTCGGAAGACGAGGGCGCGGCCGTGCTGGGCGTGTCCCAGCCCAGCTTCCGCCTGGCGCTGCAGCGGGCGCTGCCGCACCACGAGGATGGCCGCGCCGATCCGGAGGCGTGGCAGCGACTGCGCGAGCAGATCCATCGCCGCATCAAGACCCTGCCGACCGACCGCCTGGTGCGGCTCAGCGCTGCCCGCGACGCGGTCATGCGCGGTCCGGCACCGGCATCGGCGTCTGCCGCGACGCCTGTGGCGCGACCACGGCCGCGCTGGCTGATGGCCTCGCTGTGGGTGCTGCTGGTGACGTGCGTGCTGGCGCTGGCGGCCAGCTTCGTCTGGCCCGACCTGGTGACGCCCTGGCAGCGCGCGCTGGGCCTGGAGCCGGGCGTGAAACGCGTTCGCGTGGAACCGTTGCCGGAAGGCGACGAGCCGGCCGCGCGCTATTCCCCCGAAACCGCCCTGATCGCCCACCGCGACTTCGACCTGCTGGCCGATCCGCAGGCGCAGGCAGACGCCCGCGACCTCGAGTTCCACAGCTGGTACGCCGCGCAACAGGACGCGGGCGTGACCGAGCCGACGCCACCCACCGACGTGCCGCCAGTCGACGCGATCGCACCGTCTCCGGCGGCCGGACCGCCGGCGGGCAGCGAGACCGAGACGGAGTCCTCCGATGCGCCGTAACCGTCGGCTCCTTCCCTTGGCGCTGTTGCTGGCCATCACTTCGGCCGGGTCGACCCCGCCGGAGCTGCGCGACGTCCTGGCCAGGCTGCCACCGAAAGCGCACGCGCAATTGCAGCGGCAAACGCAGCAGTGGGCGTCCTGGTCGCCGCAGCAGCGCGCGGACTATTCCCGACGCGCGGCGCAATGGGATGCCCTGCCGCGAAGCGAACGCGATGCGATTCGCGAGCGTTACCAGGCCTGGCGTGCGCTACCGGCGCAGGACCAGGTCCGCATCCAGGCGGCCGCCACGCAGCTGGCGACGATGCCAGCCGAGCAGCAGCGCGCCTGGCGGGCGCAGTTCGACGCGCTCGATCGCAGCGAACGTCGTGGCTGGTTGCTCGGCCCCGCGCTTGGCGGTGACTACGCCATGTTGCAGCCGCTGCTGGCGCAGGTGCCGGAGCAGGAACACGCGGCGCTGATGCAGGCGCTGCGGACGATGACGCCGCAGCAGCGCAAGGATCTGGGCGTGCTCGCGCAACGAACCCCGCCGACCCGGCGCGAAGCATTGCGTCGCGGCCTGCTGGCCGCCGGTGCCGATGGCCGCGGCGACTGGCTCTGGCAGCAGATGCAGCACTGACGATCGAAACCTGGAAAGGCGGAGCGAAGCGCTTCAAACCCTACAAGCGCGGAGCGAAGCGCTCCAGCACATCCAGCACCCGCCATTGCGCGCGGAACGAATCACCGAACCGCGCCGTGCCTTCGCTGCGCATCCGTGGCGCGTGGTCGCGCAGGTAGGCCTCGAGCGAACTGGCGTCCTGCAGCGTGTACTGCACGCACAGCAGCACGCGTCCCGGGGGCGCCGCCGGCTCCGTCGGCTGCGACAGGGTCGCAGCGAGGAAGCCGGGCAGGGCGAGGATCTCGACGATGTGCGCCTGCAGCCAGGCGCGGTAGTCGTCGGCGATCGCGGCATCGAGGTCGAGGTTGACCTCGTATGTGACCTCGCCGCCGCCCGTGCTCACATCCGCACCAGGCTCGCCAGGGCGAGGAAAGTGGCGGCGAAGGCGAGCAGCACGAAGTACAGGTTGCCGATCACCAGGTAGCGCAGCACGGTCACCGGCCAGCCGTTGCGGTACACGCGCTTCTGCATCAGCAGCAGGTAGACCGGCAGCCACAGCCACAGCAGCGTGCCGAGCGTGCCGCCGATCCAGCTGAAGCCGGCCCAGTGCGGGGAGATCGCGTTGTCGAGCGCGATCACGATGAAGAACGCCAGCATCGTCAGGCACATGTAGGCATGGCTGTAGAGGGCGATGACCAGGTGCTCCAGGTACAGGCGACCCGAACCCAGGTAGGCCAGCTTCAGCAGCAGGGCGAACACCGGCACCAGCAGGAACAGCGCCGAAGGCACCGCGGCGAGCAGCGCGCGCACCCACAGGCCCGGTTCCTTCTGTGCGCGAGAGACGTTTTCACGGCCGTGCGCGATCTGGCGGTTGATCCAGTGATTGAAGAACGCCGGCGCCCAGCCGATGACCAGCGGGTTGGTTTCCTCGTCCCAGGGTTCCTCGCTGCCGAACAGGGTCAGGCGGTCATAGCAGTCAGGGTCGCCGTAGATGCGCGCGTCCTCCGATTCCTTGCGCACGCGGTCGCCTTCGGTGCTGGTCGCGTCGGCGATCTGCAACTGCGCGGCGCGGCAACCGGCGGCGATGTTGATGTCGCGGATCTCGTTGAGCTCATGGCGGCGAGCGGCCGCGGCATTCGCCGGCAACGTCGCCAGCTTGACGTGGTGCGGTGCCAGGCGCTCTTCGCGCAGGCGTTGCAGCGTCGCCAGGTCGGCCGCCTTTTCCAGGTTCTGCTTCGCCGTCTCCATCGCGGCGGCGGCACGGCGCGCGCCGTCGACCTTGGCCGCCGTGACCTGTTCGGCGCTCATGCCCTGCTCGCGGCCGATCGCCTCGATGCGACCGTCGGCGGCGCGGTTGACGTCGTCAACGGCAACATCGATCGCCTTGCGCGCGTGCAGCAGCACCGCCGGGATCGCCTCGCGTGCCTCGGCCAGGTCGGCCAGGTTCTTGCGCCGGATCTGTTCGACGTCGGCGATGCTGCTCGCCTTGGCAAACGCCTTGGACTGCTTGGCGGAATTCTTGTTGTTGTTCGAGACACCATCCTCGAGCTGCACCATCGGATTGGCCTTGTCGCCGCTGTCCACGTGGATGACCATCTGCGCGAAGAAGAACGTCACCACGCTCAGCACCAGGAACAGGCGCAGCGGCGCGACGTAGCGCGCGCGCTGCCCGGCGAGGTAGTTGTTGGCGACGCGGCCCGGGAAGATCAGGTCGCGCAGGGTGCGGAAGATGCGGCCGTCGAGGTGCCAGAACGACTCGAACACTTCCTCCAGCGCATGCCCCGCATCGCGTACCGGATTGACCACCGACTGCCCGCAGTCATGGCAGTAGTGGCCAGCAAGGGGCGCATTGCAGTTCTCGCAATGGCTGGGAACTTCGTGTCCTTTCGCGCTCATTCGTTACTTCCCTCTCCCCTGGGCGCCAAGGCATGTGCACGCCATGGCAACGAGCTGTTCAGATCAAGCCGCTAAGATAGCGGCCCGCCGCGACCCGGCGCCAGCGCCCGACATCGGATTCGGTCGCGCGGCCGCAGTCGTGCGTCTGGTTGTAACGATGTCCCCGCCTTCTTCCCTCGCCATTCCCGCCCGCAAGGGGCTGCTCGGCGAAGTCCGCACCACCGCCATCCTCGCCGCGCCGCTGGTGGGCGGGCACGTTTCGACCGGCCTGATCGCCTTCGTCGACAACGTCCTGGCCGGCCACCACAGCACCACCACGCTGGCGTCGGTCACCATCGGCACCGCGCTGTGGTGGCTGCCGATGATGGTGCCGATCGGCACGCTGCTGTCGGTGCCGCCGTCGGTCTCGCAGCTCGACGGCGCCGGCCAGCGCGAGCAGATCGGTGCGCTGTTCCGGCAGGCGCTGTGGCTGGCTCTCGGGCTGGGGCTGGTGCTGTTCGCGTTCCTGACCTTCATCCCGCTGGCGCTGGCGCCGATGGGCATCACCGCCGAGATCATTCCCGGCGCGACCGCATTCCTTCACGGCATCCGCTGGGGCGTGGTGGCGCTGACGCTGTTCTTCTGCATGCGCTATCTCAGCGAAGGCCTGCACTGGACTTTGCCGACTCTGGTGTTGAGCGCCGGCGGCCTGCTGGTGCTGTTGCCGGTCGGCTACGTGCTCACCTTCGGCAAGTTCGGCTTGCCGGAGATGGGTGCCGGCGGCCTTGGCGTGGCCTCGGCGATCATGCTGTGGATGCAGGCGATTGGCTTCGCGGTCGTGCTGTGGCGGTCCAAGCGTTTCGCCGACCTCAAGCTGTTCGAGCGCTTCGACCTGCCCGAGTGGTCGATCATCCGCGGCCTGCTCGCCACCGGCTTGCCGATCGGCGTGACGGTGTTGATGGAAGGCGGCCTGTTCATAGCCACCGCGCTGTTGATGGGCCGCCTGGGCGAGGTGCCGGCGGCCGCGCACCAGATCGCGATCAACCTGGCGACGCTGTGCTTCATGGTGCCGATGGGCCTGGCCGAGGCGACCACCGTGCGTGTCGGCCATGCGCTGGGCCGCGGCGATTTCGCCGGGGTGCGCCGTGCCGCCTATGCCGGCTACACGATCGTGATTGGCACCCAGCTGTTCTCCGGACTGGTGCTGCTGACCGGCAACGACCTGCTGGTCAGCTTCTACACCGGCGACGCCGCGGTGGCGACGCTGGCCGCGTCCCTGCTGCTGTATGCGGCGGCGTTCCAGTTCCCCGACGGTGTGCAGGTCCTGTCCGCCGGGGCACTGCGTGGCCTCAAGGACACGCGGGTGCCGATGCTGCTCGCGGCGATGGCCTACTGGGGCATCGGCATGCCGCTCGGCGCCGGCCTCGGGCTGGGCCTGGGCTGGGGGCCCAAGGGCATGTGGATCGGCCTGATTGCCGGACTCACCGTGGCCGCGCTGCTGCTGTGCACCCGGTTCCTGCGCTCGAGCCAGCCCGACCGGCTGGTCATGCGCGGCCCTTGAGCTTTTCCGCGCCCGCCGCCATTTCTTCTCCATCGCTTCACGCGCCGTTTCGCGCCGCTCATGGACGCCTCACGCCGAGGGCCGGTGGGCCGTGTTACGAATGGCGGGTGAATTCCAAGCCACCTGCCATTAGGCTGGAAACGTACGCCAGGAGCCTTTGCAATGAATGACACTGCCCGTCGTGGCCCGATCACCCGGTTCTTCGTCGGGCTGTGGGATGCGATGAACTTCACCCGCCGGTTGGTCTTCAACCTGGTGTTCTTCTTCCTGTTGTTCCTGTTCCTGGCGATCGTCTTTTCCGGCCCGCGGACCAAGCCGCTGCTCGACCGCACGACGCTGGTCATCGCCCCGGAAGGCACGCTGGTCGAGCAGTACAGCAGCGACCCGCTGACGCGCGCGCTGGGCAAGGCCCTGGGCGAGCGTGGTGGCGAAGTGCAATTGCGCGATCTGGTGCGCGCACTCGATGCGGCGCGCCAGGACAAGCGGATCGAGCGCGTCGTGCTCGACCTCGACGAACTGCAGGCCGGTGGCTTCGCCTCGCTGCGCGAAGTCGCGCAGGCCGTGGCGCGGGTCAAGGCCAGCGGCAAGCAGGTCGTCGCCTTCGCCGAGATGATGGATCAGAAGCAGTACCTGCTCGCCGCGCAGGCGAACGAGGTCTACCTCGACCCGATGGGTGGGATGCTGCTGGAAGGCCTCGGCCGCTACCGCACCTATTACCGCCAGGGCCTGCAGGACAAGCTCGGCGTCGACGTGCATCTGTTCAAGGTCGGCGAGTACAAGTCGGCGGCGGAACCTTACGTGCTCGACGCGGCATCGCCGGAAGCGAAGGAAGCCGACCTGTTCTGGATGAGCGACGTCTGGCAACGCTACCTCGGCGACGTCGCCAAGGCGCGCAAGCTCGACGCCGCGCAGCTGGCGCAGGGCATCGAGCAGATGCCGGTCGGCATCGCCAGCGCCCAGGGCGACCTGGCGAAGTTCGCGCTGCAGACCAAGCTGGTCGACGGCCTGAAGACGCGTGAAGAGGTCGATGACCTGCTGTTGCAGCGTGGCATCGCCGACGACGACGCCGAAGGCGGTTTCCGCCAGGCCTCGCTCGACGAGTACCTGGCGCAGCTCGACAGTGGCCTGGACGCGGTCGACCTGCGTCGCCCGCAGGTCGCGGTGATCGTGGCCGAAGGCGAGATCCGCGGCGGCGAGCAGCCGCCGGGCACGGTCGGTGGCGAGTCCACCGCGGCCCTGCTGCGCGAAGCCCGCGACGACGACAACGTGAAGGCGGTGGTGCTGCGCGTGGATTCGCCGGGCGGTGAAGTGTTCGCCTCCGAGCAGATCCGCCGCGAAGTGGTCGCGCTGAAGAAGGCCGGCAAGCCGGTGTCGGTGTCGATGGGCGACCTGGCCGCTTCGGGTGGTTACTGGATCTCGATGGATGCCGACCGCATCTACGCCGATGCCTCGACCATCACCGGTTCGATCGGCATCTTTGGTCTCATCCCGACCATTCCGCGCGCACTCGACAAGATCGGCGTGCATTCCGATGGCGTCGGCACCACGCGCTTCGCCGGTGCCTTCGACATCACCCGTCCGCTGCAGCCGGAAGTCGGCCAGGTGATCCAGTCGGTGATCGACAAGGGTTACCGCGACTTCACCGGTCGCGTTGCCACGGCCCGCAACAAGCCGGTCGAGCAGGTCGACTCGATCGCCCGCGGCCGCGTCTGGAGCGGCGAGCAGGCCAAGGAGCGCGGTCTGGTCGACGAGCTGGGCGGCCTGCAACAGGCAATCGATTTCGCCGCCAGCAAGGCCAAGCTCGACAAGGACAGCTACCACGTGCGCTACATCGAGAAGGCGGCGACGCCGTTCGAGCGCCTCTTCACCGGCTTCATCGGCAGTCGCGCCGGCGGTGCCTGGCTGCGTGAGTCCGACATTGCACGCAGCCTGTTGGCGAAGGCCTCGCCGCAGGCCGCGGCCGACCTGCGCTTCCTCGAAGGCGCGATCCAGCCGACGCGGGGCGTGCCGGTCAAGGCGCTGGCGTACTGCTTCTGCGGCTTGTGATGCTGCAGCGGTAAAAAGAAACGCCCGGCCTGGCCGGGCGTTTTTCATTGCAATGAGTGAGGGTCGCCGCTCAGTTCGAACTCGCGTCCGTGGCCGCATCGATCGCCGCGCGCTGCTCCTCCGCGGCCTTCCTGGCTTCATCCTGGGCCTGCCTGGCCTGCTCGAGCGGTGCCTGCATCGCGTCGCGCAACTGCGTCGCCTGCGGCTCCGGCGGCCGGTCCTTGTCCGGCGGCTTCGGCTTGGAGCACCCGGCCAGCAAGGCCAACGCCATCAACGCGCACAGCAGCGATCGCGACATCCGGGCACCCTCGATTGGTCTGCCGGCTATGCTACAGCGGCGGCAACGTGCCCAGCCGCGACCACCTTCACGCAGTGCGATACGGAGAGCGGCATGGACCCGAAGCGTTGGCGCCTGGACGGACAACTGGCCCTGGTCACCGGTGGCAGCGCCGGCATCGGGCGCGCGATCGCGCGCGAACTGCTCGGCTTCGGTGCCGACGTGCTGCTGGCCGCACGCGACTCGACCGCGCTCGACGCCGCACGCAGCGAGCTGGTCGAGGACTTCCCCGAGCGCGACATCCAGGGCTTCGTCGCCGACGTCGCCGACGAGGAACAGCGCCGCGAACTGCTCGACTGGGTCGAGGATTTCGGCGAAGGCCTGCATATCCTGGTCAACAACGCCGGCGGCAACATCAGCAAGGTCGCCACAGATTACACCGAGGACGAGTGGCGGCAGGTGTTCGAGGTGAACGTGTTTTCCGCGTTCGAGCTCTCACGCTATGCGCATCCGTTGCTGACCCGGCATGCCGCGTCGAGCATCGTCAACGTCGGCAGCGTCTCGGGCATGACCCACGTGCGCACCGGCGCGCCGTACGGCATGAGCAAGGCGGCGATGCACCAGATGACGCGCAACCTCGCGGTGGAGTGGGCCGAGGACGGCATCCGCGTCAATGCGGTGGCGCCGTGGTACATCCGCACGCGCCGCACCTCCGACAAGCTCGCCGATCCGGATTACCTCGACGAGGTACTGCTGCGCACGCCGCTGGGGCGCATCGGCGAGCCGGAGGAAGTGGCGGCCGCGGTGGCGTTCCTGTGCCTGCCGGCCGCCGGGTATGTCACCGGCGAGTGCATCGCGGTTGACGGCGGGTTCCTGCGCTACGGGTTCTGAGGCCTCGTCGTTCCCGCGTAGGCGGGAACCATGGACGTTGCCCCTCACTGCGTCATTCCCGCGATGGTCCTTGGATTCCCGCCTGCGTGGGAACGACGGGCGGCCGTTGCCCTCGGGCCAGCCCGGCCTTTAGAATGCGAATCATTCCCATCTCTCGCCGAGCGGAATGTCCACCGGTTCACCCGGTGTTCGCCGCAACACCCCATGGACGGGGTGCCCGCCTCCTTGCCTGGTCCCTACATGTCCCCTGCGCGCTCCGCCCTTGTCTCCCGCCATGCCCTCGCACTGGCCCTCGCCGCCGCAGTGACCGCACCGGTCGCCGCCAATGCCCAGACGGCCTCGCCGTCGGCCACCGAGCTGGACTCGGTCGAGGTGCATGCGCCCCTGGCCCGCAGCAGCGGCAGCGCGACCAAGACCGATACCCCGCTGCGCGAGATCCCGGCCTCGGTGTCGGTGATCACCGACCAGCAGCTTCGCGACCGCGCCGTGCACGGCGCCGAGGAAGCGGTGTGGTACACGGCCGGCGCCCAGGGCGGCGGCTACGGCCCGGATCCCCGCAGCGACTGGCTGCTGGTGCGCGGCTTCACCCCGGCGCGCTACCTCGACGGCCTCGCCCTGGCCGATGGATCGGGCACCAGCATCACCCGCATCGAGCCGTTCGGCCTGGAGCGCATCGAAGTGCTGAAGGGGCCGGCCTCGGTCACCTACGGCGCGATGCCGCCCGGCGGCCTGATCAACTACGTCAGCAAGCGCCCGGTGACCGAAGCGCTGCATGAAGTCGAACTGCAGGTTGGCAGCTACGACATAGCGCAGGCCGCGTTCGACTTCGGCGGTGCGCTGGGTGGCAGCGGCGAATGGTCCTACCGCCTCACCGGCCTGGCCCGCAACAGCGACGACGTCGTCGACTACGTCCATGACGACCGCTACTACATCGCACCGGCGCTGACCTGGAAGCCGGACGAAGCCAACACCCTGACCCTGCTCGCGCGCTACCAGCGCAACGACACCGTCGCCGGTGCCGGCTTCCTGCCGTCGCAAGGCACGCTGCTGCCGAACCCGAACGGCAAGATCCCGATGAACCGCTTCACCGGCGAGCCGGGCTACAACACCTACGACAAGACGATGAAGTCGCTGGGCTGGGAGTACAGCCACGACTTCGGCGGCGGCACCGTGTTCAAGCAGAACGTGCGCTACGGCACCACCGACATCGACCCGGCGGTCGCGGTCGGCGCCTTCGGCCTGCTCGCCGACCAGCGCACGCTGTTCCGCTACCTGTGGGCGACCGAGGAAGAGTCGAAGAACACCGGCATCGACAACCAGCTGACCTTCGCCTTCAATACCGGTCGCGCCGAGCACACGCTGCTCGCCGGCCTGGACTACCGCGATTCGCGCAACGAGTACGCGCAGGCGTTTGCGTTCACCGCGCCGACGCTGGACATCTTCAACCCGGTCTACGGCAGCCAGATAGTGCCGCCGGACTACACTTCGCGCACCGTGCAGGACCAGGACCAGACCGGCCTGTACATCCAGGACCAGATCAAGCTCGATCGCTGGGTCGTCACCCTCGGCGGGCGCCAGGACTGGGTCGGCACCGACACGCGTGAGCTGATCGGCGGCACCCGCGGCCACCAGAGCGACGACGAGTTCTCCGGTCGCGTCGGCGTCAATTACCTGTTCGACAACGGCCTGGCGCCGTACATCGGCTATTCGCAATCGTTCCAGCCGACGGTGGGCACCGACTTCAACGGCAACGCGTTCGTGCCGACCACCGGCGAGCAGATCGAGGCCGGCGTGAAGTACCAGCCCGCGCACAACCGCGTCCTCGCCACCCTGGCGGTCTATCGCCTGGTGCAGGAAAACACGCTGACCGTCGATCCCAACCACACCCTGTTCTCGGTCCAGCAGGGCGAGACCGAGGTCAATGGCATCGAACTGGAAGGCCGCTGGAACGTCGGCAACGGCTTCAGCGTCTACGGCGCCTACACCTACACCGACTCGGAAGTGACGAAGAGCACCGACCCGCTGTCGCTGGGCAAGGAAATCGCATTGCAGCCCGAGCAGGTGGCTTCGCTCGGCGCCGATTACACGATCACCTCAGGCGCGCTCTCGGGCCTGGGCTTCGGCGGCGGCGTGCGCTACACCGGCGATCACTACGGCGACGCCTACAACCTGTGGCAGACGCCGTCGTACACGCTGTTCGACGCCGCCGTGCACTACGACGTCGGCCAGTGGCGCCTGCAGCTCAACGCCAACAACCTGACCGACAAGGAATACATCAGCGCCTGCAACAGCGCGGCCTGGTGCTACTACGGCTACCCGCGCACGGTCGCCGCGACCGCTCGCTTCAACTGGTAAGCGCCGAGGCATGGAAACGGCATTGGCATTGTCGGCACTGATCAGCACGCTGCTGTCGGCGCTGGCGCTGTATGCCGGTTCGCGCAACTGCCGCTGGTCGCCGAAGCCCAGGCACCCGCATCGCTCCACGCGCATTGGCCTGGCGCTGGCAGTGGTCGGGCTGGTGCTGTGGATGCGCCTGCTCGGCGGCGGCGCCGGTCTGTGCGCAATGCTCGGCACGTGGATGCTGGGAATGATGGCTTTGCCGTACCTCGCGCTGCGCTCGCCGGCTCGAGAGAAGGAGTCGCGCTGATGTGGGGCCGTGCCACCGCCGCGGCGATTCCCGGTTTCCTGCTGTCGGCCGGCGTGACCGGCCTGGTGTGCTGGCTGTTGCCGGGTCCGTGGCAGTCGACGCTGGTCGCCGGCATCGTTTCCTTCCTGGCGGTGTGGATGGCGGCGATGGCGCTGGCCTTCCAGTTCCGCAGTGGCAAGCGCGCGTGGGCGTGGTTCAGTGGTGGCGCGGTGGTCAGCCTCGCCACGCTGTGGCTCCTGCAGACACTGCAGTGGGTGCGCTGACGTGATCAAGCTCAAATCCAACACCCTGCGCACCTTCACCAGCGTGCACACCTGGGTCGGCCTGGTCGCCGGCTTCGCACTGTTCGTCGCGTTCTACGCCGGCGCGATCACCGTGTTCCACCACGACCTGCAGGCCTGGCAGACGCCGCATGCGCCGATGTCGACGGAGCAGGGCCTGAATGATGCGCAGCGGCTGCTCGACGAGACGCTGGCCCGCCATCCCAAGGCGCGCGAACACGTCGGCATGGTCTTCCCCGGTGGCGAGTACCCGCAGGCGGCCAGCTACTGGCAGGACGCAAGCGGCACCTGGCGCTACGCCACGCTCGACAACCTCGACGGCAGCGACAAGATGCCCGGCGGCGCGCTGTCGGAGCTGGTCAACGCGCTGCACTACTCGCTCGGCATTCCCGTCGCCGGCCAGTACCTGATGGGCATCGTCAGCCTGCTGTACGGGCTGGCGCTGATCTCCGGCGTGGTGATCCACCTGCCCAAGCTCGCCGACGACCTGTTCGCGCTGCGCCCGGGCCGCAACCTCAAGCGCTTCTGGCAGGACGCGCACAACGTCATCGGCGTGCTCAGCCTGCCGATGCACGTGATGTTCGCGGTCACCGGCGCGCTGCTGTGCCTGGTGATGGTCGTGATGATGGCGCTCAATCCGCTGATCTATCGCGGCGGCCTGATGGCGGCACTGGGACCGGCGATGGACACCGCACCAGTGGCCACGGCCGCCGGACGCGAACAGCCGATGGGTTCGCTGGCGATGCTGCATTCGCGCTCGATAGAGGTCGCGCGCGCGCAGGGCCTGGTTTCGTTCGAGCCGGCCTACTTCAAGCTGGCGCATGCCGGCGATGCCAATGCCACCATCGAGATCTCGGGCGAATCGCCCGGCTCGCTCGGCCCGATCGGCGCGGTGGCGATGAACGCCAACACCGGCGCGCTGCTGGCAACGCAGCTGCCCGGCAGCCGCGACGCCAACCACGCCACGCTGGCCTCGGCCTACGCACTGCACTTCGGCGAGTACGGCAACACCTGGGTGCGCGTGCTGTACTTCGTGCTCGGTATCGGCGGTGCGTTCCTGTTCTATTCCGGCAACCTGCTGTGGGTCGAGTCGCGCCGCAAGCGCCGTCAGCTCGAGCAGGGCGCGGCGCAGCTCGGCATGGCCCGCGCCACGGTCGGCGTGTGCATCGGCGTGTGTGTGGCGATCTCGGTGGCGTTCATCGCCACCCAGCTGGCGCAGTGGCCGGCTCTGCGCATTGCCGGCGACATCGAGCTGACGATCAAGACCGCCTGCTTCGTGACCTGGGCGCTGTGCGCGCTGTGGGCAGCGCTACGCCCGCCGGTGCGGGCGGCGCAGGAACTGTTGTGGGCGGCGGCGGTCACCACCGCCTTCGTGCCGATCGCGCACGGCCTTGTGACCGGGGCCTGGCTTTGGATGGCGGCGATGAAGGGCGAATGGTCGCTGTTCGCCATCGATGCAGGCGCACTGGCCATGGCCTTCGGCTTCGGCTGGCTGGCGCGCGCCACCGCGAGACGCGCCCGCGATGGCGAGGCCAACAGTGTCTGGGCGGACCCGCGCGCACGCGCCGCGCAGGCGACATCGAAGCTGGTTACCGGCCAGGAATAGAGCGCGGGTACGATGCTAGAGTCGGCGCGTCCCCGCGGCGCGCACGAGGTAACCGGCCATGAAATTCAACCCCGGCGTCTTCGACCTGTGGGTCTTCCGGCGTGATGCGGATGCGGTCCGCTACCTGCTGCTGCACAGCTCGCAGCTGAAGGCCGACCGGTACTTCAACGGCGGCCGTTTCTGGCAGATCCCCAGCAACCCGCGCGGTGACGACGAGTCGATGACGCAGGCCATCGACCGCGTGCTTGCGTCGTATGGCCTGGCAGCGCTGGCGATCTGGGCCGCCGAGCACACGTACACCATCTACAACCGTCGCTTCGACGAGATGCAGTTGTTCAGCGTGTTCGCCGTGCAGGTCGAGACCGATGACGTCCGACTCAATCCGGACGAGCATGGCGAGCATCGCTGGGTCACGGCGGAGGAGGCGCTGGCGCTGGTCCACTACCGCGGCCTCAAGGACGGCCTGCGCTCGGTGATCGAGTACGTCACCGGCGTCGCATCACCCGCGCGCCAGCTGTGCCTTCGCGGACCGGACTGAGCCGTACAACCCGCAGATGGATTGCGGCCCCGGCCGATTCCCCCTACTGTCCACTCGCCGGCCAGGAAGGGGAGTTCCACCGTGACATCCGGATCGTTGCTGACCGTGCTGCTGCCGCTGGCCCTGGGTGTGATCATGCTCGGGCTGGGGTTGTCGTTGACCCTGGATGACTTCCGTCGCGTCGCCCGCCAGCCCGGTCCGATCCTGGTCGCCCTGCTTTGCCAGACCGTGCTGTTGCCGCTGCTGTGCTTCGCGCTGGTGAAGGCGTTCGGTCTCGCCCCGGCGCTCGCCGTGGGCCTGATGCTGCTGGCCGCCTCGCCGGGCGGTACCACGGCCAACCTCTACAGCCACCTGGCGCACGGCGATGTCGCGCTGAACATCAGCCTGACCGCGGTCAACTCGGTACTGGCCGTGGTGACGCTGCCGTTGCTGGTGAACCTGTCGCTGCAGTACTTCATGGGCGACAGCCATGTGTTGCCGCTGCAGTTCGACAAGGTGATGCAGGTGTTCGCGATCGTGCTGGTGCCGGTGGCGATCGGCATGGCCGTGCGTGCGCGCAGGTCCGCATTCGCGCAGCGCATGACCCGTCCGGTGCGGATCGCATCGGTCGTGGTGCTGGTCGCGATCATCGCCGTGGCCGTGGCACGCGACTGGACGACCCTGGTCACCTACGCGCCGGTCATCGGCATGGCCGCGCTCGCCTTCAACGTGGCCAGCCTGCTGGTCGGTTACTGGGTGCCACGTCTCATCGGCATGGACAAGCGCCAGGCAATCGCCATCGGCATGGAGATCGGCATCCACAACGGCACGCTCGCCATTGCCGTCGCCTTGAGCCCGAGCCTGCTCGATAATCCGACGATGGCAATTCCCGCGGCGATCTACAGCCTGATCATGTTCTTCACCGCCGCGGTCTTCGGCTGGCTGGTCAGCCGCGACCGGGCACGCGGCGTCGCATCGCCATGACAGAGGCACCTTCAATTTCGCAGCGGGCCTGGCAGGCGTTGCTGAAGCTGGTGCTGGGACTGGCCGCCGTCACCCTGTCGATGCTGCTGTTCCGTTCACTGCTGCTGCCCGCGCTGGTGGCGGTATTCCACCTGGCCGAGCCGGCGACGGCCGTGCTCAGGCGCAGCGGCATCCTGGCGTTCGCCCTGCTCGGCTACTGGCTCTTCGTCCGCTTCCACGAGAAGCGCGCGGCCACGGAGCTGCGCATCGTTCCGCTGGGCATCGGCCTTGGCGCGCTGTCAGGCGCGCTGCTGATCTCGATCACCACGCTGTCGCTGTTCGCACTGGGCAACTACGAAGTGGTCGCGGTCCGCGGGATGCAGGGTGTGCCGCCGATCGCGGGCGCGATCCTGGTGGCGGCGGTGATCGAGGAGATCGTGTTCCGCGGCATCGTGTTCCGCGCCCTCGAAGGTGCGCTGGGAACGGTGGCGGCGGTGCTGGTGCAATCGCTGGTGTTCGCGATCATGCACTGGTTCAACGCCGGTGCCGACGTGACGATGGTGCTGGCCTTGACGCTGATCGGCGCGTTCTGGACCTGCGTCTTCATCGCCTCGCGCAACCTGTGGGTCGTCGGTCTGCACCACGCCGCCTGGAACTTCGCGATCTTCGCCACCGGCATCCCGTTGTCGGGCATGGAAGACTGGCGCGCGAAGGCGCCGCTGGAAAGCATCTACCACGGCCCGACCTGGCTGACCGGAGGCGAGTTCGGGCCGGAGACGTCGATCATCACCGCGGTGGTGGTGCTGGCCAGCATCGTGGTGCTGGTGCGGTGGACGCGAAGGCAGCAGGCCGCCACGGCCTAGTCGTACTTCTCACGATTGCTACGGGCGTTTGCGCAATGACCGGAATACGCGCGCTATCGCCGCAACGCTGCGCTCCGCGTCGTCCTCGGTCGTGGCCCAGTTGGACACCGATATCCGCATCGCCGCCTGGCCCTGCCAGTTGGTGCCGCCCAGCCAGCAGGTGCCGTCGGCCTGCACGCCGGCGATGACCTCACGGGTCGTGTCGTCGTCATCATCGAAGCGGACCAGCACCTGGTTGAGCGCCACCTCGTTGAGGATGCGCACGCCAGGTTCGCGCGCAAGCAACTCGGCCATCTGCCTTGCCCGCGCGCAGCTGCGCGCGACCAGGTCGGCGATGCCCTCGCGTCCGAGCGCACGCAGGGTGGCGTAGACCGGCACGCCGCGGGCGCGGCGCGAGAACTCGGGCACCCAGTCGACGGCGTCGCGTTCGGCGCCCTGGGTCTGGATCAGGTAGGCGGCGGCCGACGTCATCGCGGCGCGATGGTCCTGGGCATGGCGGACCATGGCCACGCCGCTGTCGTAGGGCACGTTCAGCCATTTGTGCGCGTCGGTCGCCCACGAGTCGGCCAGCTCGATGCCGTCGGCGAGATGACGCTGCGCATCGCTCGCACGCGCCCACAGGCCGAATGCACCGTCGACATGCAGCCACGCGCCGGCATCGTTGGCGATGCGGCCGATCTCGCGCAGCGGGTCGCAGGCGCCGGTGTTCACGTTGCCGGCCTGCGCGCAGATGATGGTCGGGCCCTGCAGCGATGCGATCTTCTCGCGCAGCGCATCGACGCGCATGCGCCCTTGTCCGTCGCTTTCGACCCGCTGCAAGGCACGCGTCCCAAGGCCGAGATAACGCATCGCCACGTCGATGGTGATGTGCGACTCGGCCGAGGCGATGACGTTGATGCGTGGCGCGCCGGCCAGGCCGTCGGCCTCGACATCCCAGCCGACACGACGCAGCACGCCATGGCGCGCCGCGGCGAGGCAGGTGAAGTTGGCCATCTGGCAGCCGGTGACGAAGCCCACGCCTGATTCGCGTGGCAGGTCGAACAGCTCCAGCAACCACTGCGCAGCGACTTCCTCGACCACCGCCACCAGCGGCGAGATCGCGTAGATGCCGGCGTTCTGGTCCCAGGTCGACACCAGGCAGTCGGCGGCGAGTGCGACCGGGTAGGCGCCGCCGATGACGAAGCCGAAGTAGCGCGGCGAGTTGCAGGCGACCGCGCCGCGCGCGACCTGTGCGGCGAGCAGGTCGATTACCTCACCGCCCTCGCCGCCCTTCAGGGGCAGTGGCACGCTCAGTGCCTGCAGCAATTCCTCGCGGCTCGCGCGCGCGCCGACGTGACGGTCGGGCAGCGTGCGCAGGTAGGCCGAGGCGTGCCCGGCCGCCTTCTCCAGGTATTCGTCGAACACGGCGGACGCAAAGCGGTCGGTAGCCATGGCGCTGTATCCCGTGGGAACGCGCAAAGCATACGGGACGCCTTGTCGTCACGCAGGGAACGCGGTGGTCCCGGGCGACCGCGCCCGTCAGCCGCCTTCGCGCAGCGTCCGGTTGAACAACGCCAGCGTGCGCTCCCAGGCCTGCTTCGCCGCGGCTTCGTCGTAGCGCGGTGTGGTGTCGTTGTTGAAGCCGTGCTGCGTGCCGGGCGGCTGGAACAACGTGTAGCGCACCTTGGCTTCCTTCAGGGCCGCCTCGTATGCGGGCCAGGCGGCGTTGATGCGTTCATCGTTGGCCGCGAGCACGACCAGCAGCTCGGCCTTGATCTTCGGTACGTCTTCAAGCGGCGCGGCCGCGCCGTAGAACGGAGCGGCGGCAGCAAGGTTGGGCAAGCGAGTCGCAAGGAAATTGGCGATGCCGCCGCCATAGCAGAAGCCGACCGCGCCCAGCTTTCCGTTGCCACCGTCGATACCGGCCAGCATGCCGGCCGCGGCGATGAAGTCCTCGCGCGTCTTGGCCTGGTCGAGCTGGCCGAACAGCGTGCGCGCCGAATCCTCATCGCCCGGATAACCGCCCAGCGGGAACAACGCGTCGGGTGCGAAGGCGATGAAGTCGGCCAGTGCCAGTCGCCGCGTGATGTCTTCGATGTGCGGGTTGAGGCCGCGGTTCTCGTGCGCCACCAGCACCAGCGGCAGCGGGCCGCGCGCCTTGGCCGGACGCACCAGGTAGCCACGACCGGTGCCGTAGCCCTTGGGCGACGGGAACTCGACATGCTTGGCGATCAGGCGCTTGTCGTCGGGCTTGACCTGCTGCGCCGCCGCGAACTGCGGACTCAGCGCGGCGAGCAGCCCGGCCGCACCGGCTGCGCCGGCGGCGAATCGCGCCGCACCGGCGAGGAAACCCCTTCGGTCAATCGCGCCGTGGACGTACTGGTCGAACAGACGAAGAACTTCGGGATCGAAGTCAGTGGCCTTCAGGCGAGGAGGGTTCGGCATGACGGTCTCCACAGGTTGTCGGCTGGGGCGTCCGCGCCGCCAGCGCTTCGGGATGCCGAGCATACCTTCCCGCGCCGGGGTGACGTCACCGCTACTCCTGCGGCTCCGGAGTCGCCAGCACGGGAAGCTCGAGGTAGGAGCCACTTTCGCCACCGACGTGGACGCGATTGAGCGCCCGCGCCGGCACGGACTCGTCGAAGTTGAGGCCGCCGGTGTTGAGGTTGCGCTCCAGTCGCGGAAAGCTGCTGCTGGTGACATCGAGGCGGATGCGGTGTCCGCGCGGCACCAGAGGTAGGCGATCGAACGCATGTCGACGGTCAACTGGTAGGTCTGTCCGGGCTCCATCCGGGTCGGGCAGAAGATGCCGTCGCGATAGCGTGCGCGTAGCGCGCCTTCCTGGATGTTGGTGGCGCGCCCGTCGGGCCATACGTGCACCAGGCGTGCGACGAAGTCGGTGTCGGGCGCCGAGGACGAGACCGTCAGGTGCGCGCGCAACGGTCCGACGATGCGCATCGGCGCCTCCAGCGGCGCCGAGGTGTAGACCAGCACGTCGTTGCGGGTTTCGACATCGCGCTGGTCGACCGGCCCGGACAACGCGTGCGGATCGGCGCTGCAGCACAGCGGCCCGCCGCGCGAGGGTGCCGGATCGAGCGGATCGTAGAGATAGCCGTCAGAGTGCTCATTGCTGTCGGGCTGCGGGCCCAGCGTGTCATCGCCGTCGCGGCCGTTGGCCTTGCCGCCACTGTGCAGGTACCAGCGCTGGTGCCGGGCCTGCACCGGCGGCCAGGTGGTCGAACTCAGCCAGCGCTGCTCGCCGATGACGAAGTAGAGATACGGCGGCAGGCTGGCCAGGCCGTCGCCCTTGCCGCGCAGCCAGTAGTCGAACCATTGCAGGTACCACTCGCGGTACGGCTGCCCGGCATTGCGCACCGGCAGTTCGCCGAAGCGGCCCAGGTCGGCGATGAGCTCATGCTCGCAATGATTGCCCGGGGCGATGATGACGTGCTGGTGGGCTGCCGCCTGCGGCGATGAGCGGCGCACCGCCTCGCTGATCGCCAGCGTGCCTGCGATCGTGGGGTCGCCCCAGGTGTTGATCACCAGCGCCGGCGTGGTGATGCGGTCGGCATCGGTGACGTAGTCCAGGTCATTCCAGCCGGCGTCACCCAGCGGTGTCCGCACGAAGTCGTCGAAGGCATTCGGCCCGGGCCGCGCGCGCCGCACCAGTTCCTGCACCGGCAGCTGTGGCAGCAGGCCGGCCATGCCGGGAACGTCCGGAGATCCCGAGTGCGGCAACTTGCCGCCATGGCGGGAGAACCAGCCCGTGGCGCCGGCCAGCTGCAGCACACCGCCCTCGAACGCACCAAAGTACTCGGCGTTGCCGGCGAGCAATCCGGCGGCGCCACCCGCCGCGCCGGGGATCATCGCCGCATGCGCAGGATGGTTCGCCCGGCCCAGCGAGTACTGCAGCTCACCCAACGCCGAGCAGCCGATCGTGCCGACCTTGCCGTTCGACCACGACTGCTGCGTGATCCATTCCAGCGTCGCGACGCCATCGCCGGTGGCATGGCGCCACGGCACGAAGCCTTCGCCCTCTGATTCGAACTTGCCGCGCACGTCCTGCACCAGCACGGCATAACCATGGCGTGCGAAGAACATCGCGTCGCCCAGCGCCTCACCGTAACGCGTGCGGTCGTAGGGCAGCCGGATGAAGACGGTGGCCAGCGGGCCGCTCGCGCCGCGCGGCCGGTACAGCGTGCCGGCCAGGCGGGCGCCGTCGGGCATCGTGATCCACACGCGGTCGTCTATGCGCACGTTGAACAGCAACGCCCGCGCAGGAACCTGCCAATGCGCCGGGATGTAACCGCGCAGCGTGTAGACCAGGGCGGCGGCCACCGAGGCGACCATCAGGCTCGTGATGATCAGCAGCCACCAGAAGGAAGCGGGTCGCACCGCGGACAAATCCATCTCCAAGTCGGCGTTCCTTGCGGCACACGCGGTAGTCGGGACAGTCGCCGGACAGCGCGCGCGACGCTTCGGGAAACGTATTGAACCGCTGATTCAGGCCAGCGTGAACAGGCCAGCGTCGCGTGCTCACGGAGCCGCGCAACTGCTCCCGTCGATGATCGCGCGCAGGCGCCTGGCCTCGGCCTGAGCGTACGCGCGATTGTCGCCGCCACCAACCGACTGCGATTCGACGTCGTTCAGCCGCTGCGTCCAACCCTGGCACAGCAGGGCATCGGGCACCGCCTGGCACTGGTCGTCGACCATCTGGCAGGCCGAGCCGGCGGCAGCGGTCGCATTGGTTCCGCCGAGGCCGGTCACCGCCACGGGTATGCAGCGCGGCGGCGGCTGGGCGTCGTCGCCGAGGTAGCGGTGGCCTTCCCAGGTGCGGCATTCGAACAGCGGCGGCGGTGGTGTCCGCAGGCCGCGGTCAGTGGCGGGCACTGCCGGCGCGGCCGGCGCGGGAGCCGCCGCAACCGGCGTGGCGGCTGCAGGCGCTGCAGCTGGCGGCGGTGCGACCGGTGCGACCGGTGCCGGCGTGGTGCTGCCGGAGAGGAACTGCGCGCGCGACTGCGACGGCGCCGCCTCGACCGCGCGCTTGACCTCCGTGCTGCCCTTCGGACATGGCGTGCCGTTTTGCATTGTCACCGCGCCGCTGGCATCGGTGCAGCGATAGATCACCACCTGCGCCTGCGCAAACGGCGCCACGGCAAGCAACAGCAGCAAACACATCAGTCGTCGACGCGCGACGCCCCCCCCGGTCAACCGCATCAGGCATCACCGCAATCATTGGCAAGACGTGCATCGATGCCGCGCTGCTCCACGTCGATCTGCTGACGCTCGCTCTGCAGGGCACTGTTGTAGGCGCGCCCGAGCTCCCAGCGGCGATCGCGCAGGCGCGCACAGACTTCCTGCTGCGGCAGTTCGCTGCAGGCGTCGCGCACCCAGGAACCGGGGCCATAGGGGTCATAGACGAACTGGCCACCCATCGGTGGTCCGGGCTGCGTGCCCGAAGGCCGGCCGGGACGTCCGCCGATGTTGTCGCCGAGCGAGGTGCGCGAATCCACCACCGGATAGCCCAGCGCCCACAGCGGCATCCAGCGCGGGTTGCCCTCGGCGGTGTCGCTCATGTAGCTGGTGCCGTCGGGCGTGGTGCATTCGTACATGGGCTTGGGCGGCGTCATCACGATGTAGCGCGTGGTGGCGACCGGCGCTGCCGCCGTGGCCGCCGTGGCGGCCACCGCACGCGAAGGAGTGCGCGTCGTCGTGGCCTTGGCCTTGGCGCGCTTGGGTGGATCCTTGGGCCTCTGCATTTCCTTGGCCTGCTGGGTCTCGCCCTTGAGGCACGGCGTGTCGCGAAGGGTCAGCTTGCCGTCGGCGCCCGTGCAGCGGTAGATGGTGATGTCGGCAGCGCTCGCGATCACCGGCGCGGCCAGCAGCGAAGCGAGCAGGAATGCGGACGGGATGGCACGGCGCGACATGCGTGCAGCATGCGCCGTCGACGGCATCGGCGATAGGTGCGAGTGGGCGATCATGGTCGCTGCTCCGTCATTTCTGTCGCGTGTAGTCGATCTGCATCGTCTTGGCTTCCTTGCCGCCACGTGTCTCGAACATCTCGAACACCTGGTGATCGTTGTCGACCACGCGCACGACCTGGCGCACCGGGATCTTCACGCCCTTGGAGGCCGGGTCGGCCATCTCGCCCAGGTAGGTATAGGTCTTCGTCGCCGGATCGTAATCGCCGTGCGAGACGAAGATGCCGGTCGAGCCGCTGTCCATCCAGGTGCTGTAGTACTTGCCGATGACGTTGTCGTAACCGATGAAGCCGACGCCTTCGAACGGCTGGCCCATCCACTTGCTGCGGAAGTCCTGGCGGATGTGGCGGTCGCCCAGCACCAGCGTGTTGGTCGCCGAGCCGGTCTCGGTCAACGGCGGCGCGGTCGGATCCATCCACATCGTCTGCTTGGTGGTCCATTTGCCGACCATCGCGGCCAGCTGCTTGTGCTGTTCGCCCGGCTTCGCCGCCGCTTCCCAGGCCTGCATCATCGCCTGCTGCTCGGGCGTGAGTTTGGCCGGCTTGTCCTGTGCCGCCAGCGGAAGCGCGGCGAGCAACGCCAGCGTCAGCAGCGAGATCTGCGAGATCTTCATGACGGCCTCCTGGTGGGCCTGGTCGCGCGGCGTTGCCGATCAACGCCCGGCGCCGGGACGCTACGACCTTGGCCGTTAAGCCGGCGTGCCGGTGCCCGAGACGACTACGCGCGCAGCTGGGCGCCGCTGCGGGCGTCGCGGATGGTGGTGGGCGACGCCAGTCCGCCGGTTTCTCCCTCGGTCACACCGTCGAGCTGCACGAGCAGGCGCGGATCCAGCTCGCCAAGGGCGTGCACGGGCGGCTCGCCGCTGAGATTGGCGCTGGTGGACACCAGCGGCCCGCCGAACGCGGCGCAAATGGCAATCACCGTGGGATGGGCGCTGACGCGAACGGCGACGCCGTCATGGGCACCGGTGATCCAGCGCGGTACGCGCGCGGTGGTCGGCACGATCCAGGTGTTGGGGCCCGGCCAGGTCGCCAGGACGGCCTCGCGGCGCGGCGGCGAGAGTGCCTGCCAGTCGAGCAGACCGTCGGTCTGATCCAGCGAACCGGCGATCAGGATCAGGCCTTTTTCGACCGGGCGCTGCTTGATCGCGAGCAGTCGCATGACCGCGGACTCGTCGAAAGGATCACAGCCCAGGCCCCAGACCGCTTCGGTCGGGTAGGCGATGACGGCGCCCCGATGGAGCGTGCTGGCGGCTTCGTTGGGGGTCAGCAGCGACATGGAAGAAGCATAGCCCGAGCGCAATGCGCCCGGGCCAGGCTGCTGGCAGAACTCAGGCCTTGGCGACCTTCTTCACCACTTTCTTCGCAGGCGCCTTCTTGGCCACGGCCTTCTTCGCCGGTGCTTTCTTGGCAGCGGTCTTCTTGGTGGCCTTCTTGGCGGCCTTCTTGGCCGGCGCCTTCTTCGCGGCGGCCTTCTTCACCACGGCTTTCTTGACCGCCGGTTCCTTCTTCGCCGCCGCCTTCTTCTTGCCGAAGCGGCCACGCACCGGCTTGCCGGTATCGGCCAGCAGCTGGGTGACTTCCTCCAGCGTCAGCGACGCCGGCTCACGGTCCTTGGGAATCTTGCCGTTGAGCTTGCCGTCGCTGATGTACGGACCGAAGCGGCCGTTGAGGACCTGGATGTCGCTGTCGTCCCACTGCTTGATGATGCGGTTGCGGGCGATCTCTTCCTTCTCTTCGATCAGGAACACCGCGCGCTCGAAATCGATGGTGTGCGGGTCGTCTTCCTTCGGCAGCGAGGCGTACACGGTGCCGCGCTTGGCGAACGGACCGAAGCGGCCGATGCCGACGCTGACTTCATGGCCGTTGCTCTGGCCCAGCTTGCGCGGCAGCTTGAACAGCTCCAGCGCGTCGGCCAGTTCGATGGTGTGCATGCTCTGGCCCGGACGCAGCGAAGCGAATTCAGGCTTCTCCTCGTCCTCGACCGTGCCGATCTGTGCATACGGTCCATAACGGCCCAGGCGCACGCTGACCGGCTTGCCGCTCTTGGGGTCGGTGCCCAGTTCGCGCGCGCCGGTGGCTTCGCTGCGATCGACCGACTCGGTCTTGTCGAGCACCAGTTCCTTGAACGGGCCCCAGAACTTCTCCATCAGCGGCACCCACTCCTCTTCGCCGCGCGACACCGCATCGAGCTCGTCCTCCAGCTTGGCGGTGAAGTCGTAGTCGACGTACTGGGTGAAGTGGCTGGAGAGGAACTTGCTGACCGCGCGGCCAACGTCGGACGGACGGAAGCTGCGGCCTTCCATCTCGACGTACTTGCGGAACAGCAGGGTCTGGATGATCGAGGCGTAGGTCGAGGGACGGCCGATGCCGTATTCCTCGAGCGCCTTCACCAGCGCCGCTTCGGTGAAGCGCGGCGGCGGCTGGGTGAAATGCTGGTCGGCGTGGATGCGTTCGAGCGGCACGCGGTCGCCGATCTTCATCGCCGGCAGCTTGCGGCCCTCGTCCTCGTCCTCGCTGGTCTTGGTGTCCTTGCCTTCCTCGTAGACGGCGAGGAAGCCCGGGTCGACCACGGTCGTGCCCGAGGCGCGGAAGCTGTGTTCGCTGCCGGCGGCCAGGTCGACCGAGACGGTGTTGAGCGTGGCCGGCACCATCTGCGAAGCGACGGCGCGCTTCCAGATCAGCTCGTACAGGCGGCGCTCGTCGTCGCTGAGGAAGCGCGACACCTGCGCCGGCGTGCGCAGCGCCGAAGTCGGGCGAACCGCTTCGTGCGCTTCCTGCGCGTTCTTGGACTTGGTCTGGTAGGTGTTGGGCTTGTCCGGCAGCGCGCGCGTGCCGTAGTCGCGGGCGATCACGTCGCGGATCTCGCCCAGTGCTTCTTCCGACAGGCTGACCGAGTCGGTACGCATGTAGCTGATCAGGCCGACGGTGCCCTCGTCGCCGAGGGTCACGCCTTCGTACAGCTTCTGCGCGACCTGCATGGTCTTGCGCGTGGTGAAGCCGAGCTTGCGCGAACCTTCCTGCTGCAGCGTCGAGGTGGTGAACGGCGGCGACGGGCGGCGCTTGCGTTCCTTGCTGGCGACGTCGGTGACATGCAGGGCGCCGTTGGCGGCCTTGACGATGCGCTGGCGCGCGGACTCGGCGGTGTCGCCGTCGGTGACGGTGAACTGCTCGAACTTCTTGCCGTCGAGCTTGTTGAGCTTGGCGGTGAAGGTCTGGGTCGGGTGCGCGCACTCGGCTTCGATCGACCAGTACTCGCGGGCGATGAAGGCTTCGATCTCTTCCTCGCGCTCGACGATCATGCGCAGGGCCGGCGACTGCACGCGGCCGGCGGACAGGCCGCGCTGGACCTTGCGCCACAGCACCGGCGACAGGTTGAAGCCGACCAGGTAGTCGAGCGCGCGGCGTGCCTGCTGCGCATCGACCAGGTCGGTGGCGATCTGCCGCGGCTGCGTCATCGCTTCCTTGATGGCGCGCGGGGTGATCTCGGTGAAGACAACACGCTGCAGCGTCTTGCCTTCGAGCAGGCCGCGCTCACGCAGGATCTCGGCGATGTGCCAGCTGATCGCCTCGCCCTCGCGGTCCGGGTCGGTCGCCAGATAGAGCGCGTCGGCGCTCTTGGCGGCCTTGGCGATGGCGTCGACGTGCTTCTCGTTCTTCTCGATCAGGTCGTAGCGCATCGCGAAGCCGCGATCGGGGTCGACCGCGCCCTCCTTGGGCACCAGATCGCGGACGTGGCCATAGGAGGCCAGGACGGTGAAGTCCTTGCCTAGGTACTTGTTGATCGTCTTGGCCTTGGCAGGCGACTCGACGATTAGGAGATTCTTGGCCATGGGGGCTCCGCAGGACCTGTTCCGGTGCTGCTGGCGGTTGTAACGGTTGAGGTCTGAGGAAGGCTGGGCCGGCAATCTGGGCGGGCGCAGGGGGGCTTCCTTTTATTTATTGAGGGCATGCGCCTGCCACGGCTGTCAAGCGCGGCTGCGTGAAGTCGGGATAGCGAGCGCATGCGGCGGCGCTAGGTTCAGCCAGGAAATCGCGGCGGTCGTTCCACCGAGTCAGCACCGCGAGGCGCTCTGGCGAGGCCCCCGGAGGGGGCGACTGTCGGTTCGGGCAGGCGCGGGCCGGCTCAGTGCACCGGCTCGGGCTCGTCCTCGAACATCTGGGTTTCCATCCAGGCGTAGGCCGCCTCGGAGCCGGGCTGGTTGAACAGGACCATCAGCACGACCCACTTCAGGTCGTCCAGGTCGAGTTCGTCCTGGTCCAGGGCCATGGCGCGGTCGAGCACCAGCTCGCGCTGGCCGGCATCGAGCACGCCGTGCTGCTCCAGGAACATCAGGAAGCCGCGGCATTCGACGTCGAGCCGGTCGAGCTCGGGGCCGAAATAGATGCGGGTCGGGCCGTCGGCGCGCGGGGCACTGGCACTGGGCCGTTGCTGGGCCAGCGCATCGAGCCATTCGAAGGCTTTGTTGATCTCGGCGGGGCTGAACCCGGCTTTGCCGAGCTCGTCAAAGAGAGGACCGCTGCGGAGCGAATCGTGGTCGCGGACAAGGTCCGCGTCTTCAGTGAAGTAGTGCTCGAACAGGTACAGCAGGACGTCCAGAATGCTCTCTTTCATTTCCCTCGGCCTGCGCCGCATGCGGCGCGGTGGGCAGAAACTTGCGGGTGACCCGCGGGTCGCTGACGAAGACGCATTCAGCGATTGCGGAAGTACCGGCCGTGTTGTGCCTGAACACGACCATCAAGCTCCATGAGCAGCAGCATGGAGGACACTGCTGCGGCCGTCAATCCAGTCCGTGTGACAAGTTCATCCATATTGGTGGGGTCGTGACCCAGCGCCAGCCACAACTGCTGGTAGTCGGGGTCATCGGCGGCTGAATCACTCGCCGCCCGGCCAACGATTTCCTCACCGCGATGAATTGGGGCGTCCAGGCGCGTCCTCAAGTCCCGCGCCAGCACCTGCGCCTGCGGGGCCAGGGCGGCAATGACTTCGGCCGGGTCCTCGACCAGTCCGGCGCCTTCGCGGATCAGCCGGTGGCAGCCGCGCGCCATCGGGTTGCGGATCGAGCCGGGCAGGGCGAAGACATCGCGCCCGGCTTCGGCGGCGAGGCGGGCGGTGATCAGCGCGCCGGACTTCCAGGCCGCCTCGATCACCAGGGTCGCCAGCGACAAGCCGGCAATGATCCGGTTGCGGCTGGGGAAATGGGATGCCAACGGACGCGTGCCGGGGAGGTGCTCGCTGACCACCGCGCCTTCGGATGCGATCCGCGCCAACAGGCGGGCGTTGCCGCGCGGGTAGGCGACGTCGGGCCCGGTCCCCAGCACGGCCACGGTGATGCCGCCGCTTGCGAGCGTGGCTTCATGGGCGGCGGTGTCGATGCCTGCGGCCAGTCCGCTGGTCACCGCCAGCCCCGACCGCGCCAGTGCGCGGGCGAACTCGGAAGCATGCGCGGTTCCCGCCGGCGTGGGTCCGCGCGTGCCAACGATGGCGACCGAGGGATGCCAGAGCCGGGTCGGATCGCCGGCGACGAACAGCGCCAGGGGCGGGTTCGGTGCGCGCAACAGCAGCGCCGGATAGTCCGGGTGATGGCAGCCGAGCAGATGGTGCCCGGGCTGACGCAGCCACTTCCCGGCATTGGCCAGCCGCGGCGCATCTGGCCTGGCGAGCTTTTGCACCTGTGCCGCCGTCAGGCCGCATTCGCGCCAGACCGCAGGGCCCGCTGCGAGCGCCTGTGCAGCGCCGCCAGATCGTTCGAGCAATCGCCGCCGCGGATCGACCGCGCCACCGGCGGCGACAAGCAGTAGCAGGGCATCTTCGTCGGCGGCGATGGCAGGGGGCGCTGGCGTGGGGGGCGGCATCACCCCAGCCTGGGCCGCAAACGACGACGGCGCCCTAGGGCGCCGTCGGCTTGGTTCGTAGGATCAACCGGCAATCAGTTGGTCGCGTCCGGATGCTTCAGGCGATAGCCCAGGCGGGTCGGACGGATGCCGTCCATGACCAGCGCGTAGCTGACCTTCTCGAAGGTGCGGAAGACCATGACGTGGCTGGCGAACTCGTCCGGCAGCTTGACTTGGCTGCCGCCGCCGGTGGCGTCGTAGCTGCGGTCGATGCCGACCTTGACGCGGTCCACTTCCACGCTGCCCTGGCGCCAGGTCGACAGCACGGTGCCGTTGTCGATGCCGTCGGCGGTGCCGACCGACAGCGCCACGACATCGCGGCTGCCGCCGCTGGTGAGCATGTCGGCCACGGCGATGACGCGGGCCTTGTCGATCGCCAGCTCCTGGCTGGGAGCGTGCGGCATGAACTGCAGGTCGTAGGCCTGGGCCTCAACCGGGATCAGGCGATCGCCGACGCGGACTTCGCGGCCGTTGCCGTCGATTACCAGGGTGGCAGCCTCGGCGTCACCGGTGATGCCGCGGCTGATGGTGCCGGTGGTCTGCTTGGTCAGCTCGTAGCCCAGGAACTCGCCACCGCCGGCCGGCATCTGGTAGTTCCACAGCGACTCCAGGCCGATGTTGCGCTTGCCGCGGAAGTCGAGGTCGGCGGCGCGGCGACCGGAGTTGTCGCAGCAACGCTCCGGATCCATCGTCACGTAGCGGTGCGACGGGCGGACGATGGCGTAGCGCTGGCCCGGCTGGGCGTCGGCCAGGCCCTTGATGTAGGCCACCTGGTCGAGGCTGCCGGCGAGGCGGTCTTCTTCCAGGCCGACCACGTAGGGCAGGCTCTCGAATTCCTCGACCACGCGCATGTCCTTGAGGAAGGCTTCGACCTCGGACAGCGGAATGGCATTGATCGGCGCCTCTTCACGCGGACCCTCCTGCACCGCGACGCGGTCCAGGTAGGCCAGCGAGAGCACGTCGCCGGGGTAGATCAGGTGCGGATTCTTGACCTGCGGGTTGGCCTGCCAGATCTCCGGCCACAGCCAGGGCTTCTGCAGGAACTTGCCGGCGATGTCCCAGAGGGTGTCGCCCTTCTTGACCACGTAGGTGTCAGGATGGTTGCCCGCGACCTCGGCGGCCACGCCGTAGGTGGCGACCGTCAGCAACGCAGCGGTCAGCACCGTGCGCAACGGTTTGAAAATGGTGACCATCTGGTTTTCCCCTAAATGAGCCTGGTTCGACGGCCCCGTGACGTGCTGCCCCAAGGCAGCTTCCCCATCCGCCGGTAAAGGCGGGGCCCCGCGGCAATATAGCCCAGAAGAACCGCACGGTTGCAAGCGTGGCAGCCCCCCAACGGGGTTACAATCGCACTACTTGTTGTGGTTGTGACACACGCCCCCATTTAATTCGCTGTCAGAACACTGTCCCCATTCGCCATGGCCCTGCTACCCATTCTTGAATTCCCCGACCCGCGCCTGCGCACCGTCGCCGCGCCGGTCGACCCTGCGCGCATCACCAGCGCCGAATTCCAGAAGCTGCTCGATGACATGTTCGAGACCATGTACGAGGCCCCGGGCATCGGCCTGGCCGCCAGCCAGGTCGACGTGCACCAGCGCTTCATGGTCATGGACATCAGCGAGGAGCACGACCAGCCGCGGGTGTTCATCAATCCGGAAATCACCGCCCGCGATGGCGAGCAGGTGTACCAGGAAGGCTGCCTGTCGGTGCCCGGCATCTTCGCCGACGTGACCCGCGCCGACCGCATCACCGTCAGCTTCCTCGACCGCGACGCCAAGGCGCAGACCCTCGAAGCCGAAGGCCTGCTGGCGGTGTGCATCCAGCACGAGATGGACCACCTGGCCGGCAAGCTGTTCGTCGACTACCTCTCGCCGCTCAAGCGCGAGATGGTGCGCAAGAAGCTGGCCAAGCAGAAGCGCCAGGCCGCGGCCTGAGCGACCCCTTCCCGCGGTGACAGGCAGGCCCCGGCCTGCCCGCCGGGATGACACCAACCCCCACTTGGCGCCCATCCCCGATGAGAATCGTTTTCGCCGGCACACCCGACTTCGCCGTGCCGTGCCTGCGCGCGGCCTCGCAGCGTGGTGAGGTCGTCGCCGTCTATACCCAGCCCGATCGCCCGGCCGGGCGCGGTCGCGAACTGACGCCGTCGCCGGTCAAGCGCGAAGCACTGCTGCGCGGCATCGAGGTCTTCCAGCCGGAGAACTTCAAGTCGATCGTGTCGAAGGACGCACTGCGCGCGCTGAAGCCGGACCTGATGGTGGTGGTGGCCTACGGCCTGATCCTGCCGCAGTCGGTGCTCGACATCCCCACTTACGGTTGCTGGAACGTCCACGCTTCGCTGCTGCCGCGCTGGCGCGGTGCTGCGCCCATCCAGCGCGCGATCGAAGCCGGTGACAGCGAATCGGGCGTGTGCCTGATGCAGATGGAGAAGGGCCTGGACACCGGGCCGGTGCTGCTCTCGCAGTCGCTGCAGATCGGCGCACAGGAAACCGGCGGCCAGTTGCACGATCGTCTTTCCGCGCTCGGTGCGCAGGTGCTCGCCGATGGCCTGGGACTGCTGCGTGCCGACATCCGGCCGGTGCCGCAGCCGCAGCCCGAGGAAGGCGTTACCTACGCGCACAAACTCGACAAGGCCGAGGCCCGCCTCGACTGGTCGCAGCCGGCGACGGTGCTGGCCAACAAGGTGCGCGCGTTCAATCCATGGCCGATGGCCGAGGCCGTCGTCGCCGGCGAGCGGTTGCGCCTGCATGGTGCGGTCGCGCTGGACGAAGCCCATGGCGCCGGCCCCCATCAAGTAGAGCCCGGATCCCTGCTTCGAGCCGGGCGCGATGGTCTCGATGTCGCCTGCGCGGCCGGCGTGCTGCGCATCCGCGTGCTGCAGCGTGACGGCGGCAAGGCGATCACCGCGGCCGATTACCTCAACGGCCGCCCGGACCTGCGCTGACGGCCGCCATGGCACGCCCTGACCAGACTTCCGGCGCCAGCCACAGCGGCGCCGCATCGCGCGCCGCCGCCGCACGCGTGCTTGACGCGGTGCTCCATCACGGCCGCTCGCTGAAGGCCGAGCTTGCGCTGGCCTTGCCGCGCATTGCCGATCCGCGCGACCGCGCGCTGGTGGAAGCTATCTGCTTTGCCGTGCTGCGCCAGCCGGCCCGTTTCGAGTCGGCGCTGCTGGCATGGGTGTCGCGTCCGTTGCCCAAGCGCGACAGCGAACTGAAAGCGCTGTTGTTCGTCGGCTTCGCCCAGCTCGATCCGCTCGGCCTGCCGGCCCATGCCGCGGTGGCGGCCACCGTCGAAGCCGCGCGCACGCTGGGTCGACGCCACCAGGCCGGCATGGTCAACGCGCTGTTGCGCCGCGCCCAACGCGAAGGCTTGCCGGCGGGCGAACCGCACGCACACTGGCCGAAGTGGCTGCGCGATCAGATCAACCGCGACTGGCCCGATGACGCCGAGGCCATCCTCGACGCCAGCGCCGCCGAGCCGCCGATGTGGCTGCGCGTGAACCGTCGCCAGCAGTCGCGTGATGACTACCGTGCCCGCATGCACGAAGCCGGCATCGAGGCGCAGGTCGACGAGCGATTGCCCGACGCATTGCGCCTGGACACGCCGGCCGCGGTCGCGGCGCTGCCCGGCTTCGCCGAAGGCGCTGCGTCCGTGCAGGACGCTTCCGCGCAGCTGGTGGTCGAGGCGTTGGCCGCGCCGCCTTCCGGGCGCGTGCTCGATGCCTGCGCCGCACCCGGCGGCAAGACCGCGCACCTGCTCGAGCGTGATGCCTCGCTGCGCCTGGTCGCACTCGACATCGACGCACAGCGCCTGGATCGCATGCGTTCGGGCTTCACCCGCCTGCGCCTGGGTGATCGCGTGCAACTGCTCGCCGCCGATGCCGCCGACACGCAGGCATGGTGGGACGGAACGCCGTTCAATGCGGTGCTGCTGGACGCGCCGTGTTCGGCCACCGGCATCATCCGCCGCCAGCCCGACGTGCTGCAGCACCGTCGCGCCTCCGACCTGACCGCACTGGTGGCGACGCAGGCGCGCCTGCTCGATGCGCTGTGGGCGACCGTCGCGCCGGGCGCGGTGCTGCTCTATGCGACGTGTTCGATCCTCAAGGCCGAGAACGAAGCGCAGGTCGATGCGTTCCTGGCGCGCACGCCGGACGCGGTCGCCGAACCCCTCGACGAACGATTCGGGCGGCCCAGCGGCGCCGGTCGCCAGCGCCTGCCGGGCGAACTGGGCTGCGATGGGTTCTTCTACGCGCGTTTGCGCAGGAAAGGCTGAGAGAGCCGTCATCCCCGCGAAGGCGGGGACCCAAGGGCCCTGGCTTCATCGCCGACGGTCCGAGTCACGTCCATGGATCCCCGCCCGCGCGGGGATGACGGGACCGACGTTGTTCCGACATCGTCACGACGCGCGCCCGTTATCATCCGCCGCATGCTCAAGCCGCTCGCCTCGCGCCCGACCTGGCGCAACGACACCACGCTGTTCTGGATCATCGCCGTGCTCGTCCTCGGCGCAGGCCTGGGTCTTCGCGATCCGTGGCCGGCGGACGAACCGCGCTTCACCCTCGTCGCCAGGCACATGATCGAAAGCGGCGACTGGCTGTTCCCGCATCGCGGCAGCGAGCTGTATTCCGACAAGCCGCCGTTGTTCATGTGGTTGCAGGCGATCGCCTACACCGTGTTTGGCAACTGGCGCATCGCCTTCCTGCTGCCGTCACTGCTGGCCGCGCTGGGCACGCTGTGGTGCGTGGTCGATCTCGGTCGCCGGCTGTGGACGCGCCGCGTCGGCATCTACGCCGGCTACGCGCTGCTGTTCGCGTTGCAGTTCACCTGGCAGGCGAAGAAGGCGCAGATCGATCCGCTGGTGGTGTTCTGGATCACGCTGGCCAACTACGGACTGCTGCGCCATGTGTTGCAGGTATCGCGGAGCCAGGGACCGAACTGGCCGATGTGGATGCTCGGCTGGGCCGCGGCGGCACTGGGCACGATCAGCAAGGGCGTGGGCTTCATCGCGCTGCTGATGCTGATTCCCGCCGGCATCGCCTCGCTGCGCGGCTGGGACGTGAAGGTGCATGCCGGCCGCGCGAAGTTCTGGCTCGGTCCGCTCGCCTTCGTGCTGGCCGCGTGCGTGTGGCTGGTGCCGATGCTGATCGCGGCGCTGGGCAATTCCGGCCCCGAGTACCGCGCCTACATCGACGACATCCTGATCCGCCAGACCGCCAAGCGTTACGGCGCGTCGTGGGACCACGGCCAACCGGTCTGGTACTTCCTGGAAGTGATGGCGACGATGTGGTTGCCGACGGTGCTGGTGCTGCCGTGGGCGATCCCGGCATGGTGGCGACGCCTGCGTCGGCGCGACCCGCGCTACCTGTTGCCGCTGGCCTGGTGGGCACTGGTGCTGGTGTTCTTCACCCTGCCCAACGGCAAGCGCGACATGTACATCCTGCCGGCCTTGCCGATGATGGCGCTGGCGCTGGGACCGTTGCTGCCGGGCCTGATCCGGCGCAAGGGCGTGCGCCGACTCGCGTTCGGCTTCAGCGCGGTGCTGGCCGTGGGCCTGCTCGCCGGTGGACTGGCGATGTTGCTGGGCGATCCCGGATTCGAGCGCCGCTTCGTCGCCGAGCGATCGCTCGAGGACGTATCCACCGCGCTCGCCGCCAGCATCACGGCACTGGGATTCTTCTGTGTCGGCTGTCTGCTGTGGTTCGGCCGCGCGCGTCCGATCGCGGCGATGCTGGCGACACTGACGGGCCTGTGGGTGTGTTTCGGCCTGGCATTGGCGCCGCTGCTCAACGATTCCTCGTCGGCGCGCGGGCTGATGACCGAGGTCGGTCGTCGCATCGGCCCGCAGGCCGAGCTGGGTCTGGTCGCCTGGCGCGAACAGAACCTGCTGATGGCCGACCGCCGTGTCGCCGAGTTCGGCTTCAAGGTCGACTTCGACGAACAGATGCAGCGCGGGCTGGCCTGGCAGCGCGAGGCGCCGGCGACACGCTGGCTGCTGGTGCAGGACGTGGCCCTGGCCGAATGCATCGACAGTGGCAAGACGCAGCACCTGGGCAATGCCAACCGTCGCGGATGGACGCTGGTGCCCGGTGCCGCCGCGGTGGCTTGCCGCTAGGCCGGATCAGCCGGCGCGCAGGTCGGGCAGGGGATGCGCGGCGAACTCGGCGATGTGCCGGTCCAGTCCCTGCGGGCTGCGCACGCGGCCAGTGGCGCGGGTTTCGGCGAGCAGCCCGTCGTTGGGACTCGCGCCTTCCTCGTGCCGCTCCGGGTGATACAGGTGCGTGGCCAGTCCGGCGAAGCGCAGCGAACGGCGCTCCAGTCCGGCATGGAATGCGCGCACGGCCAGATCCTTGTCCTCGCGGCCCCAGCCTTCGAAACGCTCGTCGAAGCCGTTGAGCATCACCAGGTCGTCGCGCCACCAGCCCTGGTTGCAGGTCTTGATCGCGCTTTCGCTCTGGCCGCGCGTGCTGCGCAGTGACAGCGCCGCCAGCGGCGGAATCCGCAGCGTGTGACGGCGGCGGGTGAGGCCGCTGTCGAAGAAGCCCAGTTGGGAAACTTCATGCCTGAGCAGCCGGTCGCGACCTTCCTCGTCGGTCAGCACGCGCATGCCCTGGACGAAGCTGCCGCGTTCGGCGGCATGCAGGTGGTCGGCGACGAACATCGGGTGCGGCAGCATGTCGCCGTCGAGCAGCAGCACGTAGTCGCCGCTGGTCGCGGCGATGGCGCGGTTGCGCGCGAGCGAGACGCGGAAGCCGCGGTCCTCGATCCAGCTGTGCCGCAGTGGCACCGGGAAGGCGGGCGCGATGCGTTCGAGCATGGCGCGGGTGTCGTCACGCGAACCGTCGTCGGCGACGACGACTTCGCAGGGCAGCGTGTGCTGGCGTGCGAGCGCTTCAAGCGCCAGTTCCAGCGCCTGCGGCCAGTTGTAGGTGGTGATGACGACGCTGGCGCGCGCCGGGGCATTGGCGTTCATCGGTCTGGTCCACTCACCGGCTGCCCGTTCTGCAGCATCCACAGCATGATCGTCTTCTGTCGAACGTAGTTGGCGCGGACGTAGGCGTAGACCAGGCCGTGCCAGCCGTCGCGGAAGCCGCCGCGCAGCAGGTAGCCGCGCCAGAACCGCCACGCCGGCGACAGCACCAGGCCGGTCAGCGTCGCCCGCTTGCCGCGGGCGAAGTCGTGCTCGGCCATCATCCGCGCGTAGCGCTGGGTCTTGAGCAGCTGCTGTTCGAGCGAGCGGTAGGGGTAGTGGATCAGGTCGCCGCCAATCGTCCGCACCGGGCCGTCGACGCTGGCGGCCTCGTGCACCTCGCGCGTGCCGCGCCAGCCGCCGCGGCGGCGGTCGAACAGGCGCAGGACCCGGTCGGGGTAGGCGTTGCCATGGCGCAGGAACTTGCCGAAGTACTCGCTCAGGCGGGCGAAGCGATAGCCGGCGGCATCGCCGAACGCCGTCGCGCGCTCGGTCTCGATCGAGGTGCGCAGGGCATCGCTGACGCGCTCGTCGGCATCCAGGCACAGCACCCAGTCATGCGCGGCCTGCTCGATGGCGAACTGCTTCTGGCTGCGGAAACCGTCGAACGGGCGCTGGATCACGCGGGCGCCGAGGTCGCGGGCGATCTGCGCGGTGGCGTCGGTGGAATGCGAGTCGACCACGACGACCTCGTCGCAGAACGCCAGGGAGGCGATGCAGTCGCCGATGCGGTCGGCCTCGTTGAACGCGATAATGCATGCTGACAACGGGCATGCTGACGGTGACGCCTGCTGCGTCCTGCCCGGCGTGTCCTGCGTCGATGGCGTATTCGAGGAAGCGTTGATGGCCGATTACCTGTTGTTCGCGAGCGAACGCTATGCGCTGCCCATCCTGCAACCGCTGGCGCAGGCGCTGCAAGCAGCGGGGCACGGCGTACACGCCTGGTTCGTCGACGGCGCCGCCGGCGCCGAACTGCCGGCGCCGGTGCGAATGATAGGCCTGCACGAGGCGGTCGCGCTGAAACCGCGCGCGGTGTTCAGCGCCGCCAACTGGGTGCCGCCCTTCGTTTCCGGCGCCAAGGTGCAGCTGTTCCATGGCTTCAATGTCGAGAAGCGCTCGGACGAGCGCGGCCATTTCCGCGTGCGCGGGCTGTTCGACCTGTACTGCACGCAGGGTCCGGCGACGACGGCGCCGTTCCGGGCGCTGGCGGCGCAGGCCGGGCACTTCGCCGTGGTCGAGACCGGCTGGCCCAAGCTCGATCCGCTGTTCCGCGATGACGAAGGTGCCTCGGCGGCCCTGCGCGCGCCGGCAGGTTCGCGACCGGTGGTGATGTTCGCCTCCACTTTCACCGAACGCCTGAGCGCGGCCCCGCACCTGTTCGACGCGATCGCCGCGGAAGTGGCCAGGGGCGACCGCTACTGGCTGCTGACCCTGCATCCCAAGTGCCCGCCGGAACTGTTCGCGCGCTATCGCTCGCTGGCCGGTGCCAATGCGGCGTTCTTCGAAACCGAGCAGCTGGTCGCCGCGCAGCGCGCCGCCGACGTGCTGCTGGCCGACACGACCTCGGTGGTGTCGGAGTTCGTCGTGCAGCGCAAGCCGGTGGTGACTTTCCGCAATCGCGCGCCCAAGCCGCACATGCTCGACTTCGACGACCCGGCACAGCTGCCGCAGATGCTCGAGCGCGCCTTCGCGCCGGAGCCGTCGCTGCTCGCCGCGTTGTCGGCCTACGCCGATTCGATCCATCCCTACCGCGACGGCCGCTCGTCCACGCGCGTGATCGCCGCGACCGAGGCGCTGCTCAACGGCGAGCTCGGCACGCTGCGGCGCAAGCCGCTGTCATCGTGGTGGCGCGCGCTGCAGATCCGCCGCGAGCTGGGCTACTGGCGACCCTGAGCCGCCGCCCGAACCGCGATCACCAGCGCAGCGGCCGCTGCGCCAGCGTGCGCGACAGCCGCGCATACAGTTCCCGCGCCTGCGCCTCGGGCAGGAAGCGCACGCGCAACGGCGGCGCCAGTGCGCCGGCGCCGCTGGTGTCCATCCACAGCGTGGCCGTGCCGCAGCGGCGGTCGATCGGCGAACGCGTCAGCTGCAGGGCCTGCAGCTTGTCGATCTCGGCGAAGCGCCAATGCCGGTTCCACCAGCCTTCGCGCACCGCGATGATGTCCTCGCCGACGGCGTACGCGGCCCGCTGCGCGCGCCGGCGCGCCTTGTACGCCGACCACGGCAGCCACAGCAGGACCAGCAGGCCCCACGCGCCGAAGCGCACGCACAGCACCGCCGACACGATCAGCACGAACGGCACCGATGGCAGGAACAGCCGCCACCAGCTCGACGCCGGCAACGGATTCCACGTCAGCTGCAGCCAGTCCGCGCGCGGCAGCAGGTGTTCGATCAGGCCGTCGCAGGCGGCCGGCGTCGCGATCGGGGCCAGCTCACGCAGTGCGCGCTGCTGCCGTCCATCCTCGGCCACCGCGGTATCGACCTCGAGGCTGCGGCGCTTGAGCAGGCGGTGCAGCATGCCTTCGCGCAGCGTCCAGGCCTGGATGCGCCGGCGCGAGGCGCTGGTGCGCCAGCGGGCGAGCAGGCCGCGCTCGACCGTGAGCCGGCGACCGTGCTCGCTCAACTGGAAACCGTAGTACTGCAGCAGCGACAGCATCATCGACAACAGCCGCAGCGCGCCGACCAGCACCGCGAACACCGCCAGCCCGGCGGCGGCATATTCGACCGGACCGAAACCTTGCTCGCCGGCGTAGCCGAACAGGCGCATGCCGAAGGCTTCGAACACGTTCGGGATGAGCTTGGGATTGAACTGCGCCGAGCCGGCGAACGCCGCACCCACCACGATCATGCCGCGGTTGGAGACCAGCCCCAGCCGCAGCACTTCGCCCAGCGGCAGGGTCAGCAGGGTGTGGGCAGCGGGCTCATCGACGACCGCATCGGCGGAAGGGGCGGCGCCACGACGTCGAACAAGTGCTTCCAATGCGAGCGCATCTTCGAGCTTGAGTACGCGCATCTGCGCCTCGGGCTTGGCGCCACCGGCCGATTCCAGGCGCACTTCGGCCACGCCGAACAGGCGGTGCAGCAACGACTGTTGCAGGGCGACGTTGTGGATGCGCGCGAACGGGATCACCCGCAGGCTGCGCTCGAGCAGGCCGCTGCGCACCACCAGGTGATCGCCGGCAACGCCGTAGCGGTAGGTGAAGTACTGCCACAGCGAGGTCACTACCAGCACGGCGACGCCGATCAGCGGCCACAGCTCGTTGCTGCCACCATTGTCAGAGCTGCCGCGACCGAAGAACAGCAGCACCGCCAACGGCACGATGAACTGCTTGAGCTGCTGCAGCAGCACGAACAGCCACGACATCGGATGCAGGCGGCGTTCGGGCTCGGTGGTGGTCACGGGTCCGTTCATGGGGTCGATCCGTGCGCGCGGCGACGGTTACTGGTCGTCATCGTGGTCGATCTGGCGGCCGAGGCGGTCGCGCAAGCGCTCTGCGTCGCCGGCATCCAGGTTCGGCACCGACACCGAGCTGTGGCGCGTGCCGGCGGTGTGCACCACCAGCGTCGCCAGGTTGCGCCGGCGCTGCAGCGGACCGCGCTTGAGGTCCAGGTGCTGCACGCGCGTGGCCGGTACCCGCGTCTCGCGCTGCCACAGGCGGCCGCGGCGCAGCCCCAGGCCGTCCTCGTCGAGGCGCCAGAAGGTGTGGCGGTACTGCTTCAGGCCGAGCCAGATGCCCAGCGCCAGACCTACGATCAGGCCCAGCGGGGCAAGCAGCGGCGACAGGTCGAAGACCCGGGTGAAGATGAACCCGCCGAACGCAAACGGGATCGCCACCGGCACCGTGCCCAGCAGGAACAGGGTGCGGGCGCGGGCGGGCAGGGGCTGCCATTCGGCGGCGGAATCGGCGCCGGTGGCTGGCGCGTCTTGAGGCGGGGCGTGCGGCAAGTCGGGCATGGGCATCCGTCAGCGGTCAGGCGTCGGCCGCGCCAGCGATGCCCGTGGTTCGACGGCGTCGCCCGGTCAGCGGTTCCAGTACGGGTTCTCTTCCCCAGAACCCGGCGGTCGCAGCGTATAGCGTTTGTAGGTCCACTGGTATTGCGCCGGGTCGCGGCGGGCGATGTGCTCGACTGCGGCGTTGAGCGCGGCCACGGCGACCTTCGGATCCGGATCGGCCATCGCCGCCGGTGCCGCCTCGATGTGCAGGGCGAAACCGGGATGGCCGGTGTGGGTGTCCACGCGCTCGCACCAGGCGAACAGCACGGTCGCGCCGGTACGCGCGGCGAGGCGGCCGAGCAGGGTCATCGTCAGCGCCTGCACGCCGAAGAACGGCGCGAACTCACCGTCGCCGGCCTTGGGTTGCTGGTCGGGCAGGATGCCGACCACGCCGCCGTCGTTGAGGCGCTTGAACAGCTGGCGGATCGCCGGCCCTTCGGCGCGGACTTGGGTGACGCGCTCGCCGTCGTTGCCAGCGTCGTGCCCGGCGTCGGCGTGCTCTGAATCAGCACGGACCAGGTTGAGGAACGCCTCGACCACCGCCGACTCCGGCGGCCGGTACAAGATCGCCAGCGGCGTGCGCCAGGCCAGCCACTGGTTGAGCAGCTCCCAGTTGCCGTGATGAGGGGCGGCGATGATCACGCCGCGGCCGGCCGCGATCGCCGCATCCATCAGTCCGGTGCCGTGCTGCTCGCGCAGCAGGCCGAGGTTCTCGGCGTGCGGGCGGGTCCACAGGCGCACGGTTTCCAGCACCTGGCGCGCGGTGGTGCGCAGGATCGCGCGGTGCAGCTCGTCGCGCTGCGCCGGCAGCAGGTCCGGGTAGGCCAACTCCAGGTTGATCCGCGCCACCCGGCTTTCGCGGACATCGCGCCAGCGCCACCACGCCGCCAGTGCATCGCCCAGGCGCAGCAGCCACGGCCAGGGCAGGCGGCCGAGCAGGGCGGCGGAGGCGTAGAGCAGGCGGGCGGCAAAGCCGGTCATGGCGAGGTTCGGCGAGGAGGAGGGGGCACCGCGAGCTTCCGCCCGGAGCGCGCATTAGGCTACAACAGCCCCCGAATCCCGCTTCCGACCGAGCCGACCAACCGCATGCTGGCCCTGATCCAACGCGTGACCGAGGCGGCCGTCCGGGTCGAAGGCGAAACTGTCGGTGCGATCGGCCCCGGCCTGCTGGCCCTGGTGGGCGTGGAGCCGGGCGATGGCGAAGCCCAGGCGCAGCGGATGGCCGAACGTCTGCTCGGATACCGTGTATTTGCCGACGAGGCCGGCCGAATGAATCTCGGTCTGGCGGACACCGGTGGCGGGTTGCTGCTGGTCAGCCAGTTCACCCTGGCGGCCGATACCCGCAGCGGCATGCGTCCGGGCTTCAGTACCGCCGCCGCGCCCGGGCTGGCTGAACCTTTGTTCAGCAGGCTGGTCGAAATTTGCAGGCAAAAACACACAGGGGGGCTGGAAACGGGGCGCTTCGGTGCCCATATGGTGATCAGCCTGGTCAACGACGGCCCGGTCACCTTCCTTCTCCGTTCCTGAGTCCGGCCCCGACCCCTCCGGCCTGATATACTGGAACGTTCCCAACCCTCTCATAGCGCGGTGGCGCAGCACATGGCCAACGAACGTCAGCCCCCCTCCTCCGATATCAAGCAGTTGATCAGCAAGGGCCTGGAGCAGGGCTACCTGACCTATGCCGAGGTCAACGATCACCTGCCCGACGACCTCGTCGATGCCGAGCAGATCGAAGACATCATCGGCATGATCAACGGCATGGGTATCGAGGTCCACGAAGTGGCCCCCGATGCCGAAACCCTGCTGCTCGCAGACGGCGGCACGGGCAACCGTGAAGTCGACGACACCGCCGCCGAAGAAGCTGCCGCAGCGCTGACCGCGCTCGACGGCGAAGGCGGTCGCACCACCGACCCGGTGCGCATGTACATGCGCGAAATGGGTACGGTCGAACTGCTTACCCGCGAAGGCGAAATCGCCATCGCCAAGCGCATCGAGGAAGGCCTGGGCCAGGTCCAGGCATCGCTGGGTATCTTCCCGGCGACCATCGCCTCGATTCTCGAAGACTACGAGCAGCACAAGGCGGGCAAGAAGCGCCTGGCTGAGATCATCGTCGGCTTCAACGATCACCTCGACGACGTGCCGGAACCGCCCGCGCCGGTCGTGGTGGTGGATCCCGACGCCGAAGTCGATGACGACGAGGAAGAAGCGCCCGTCGCCGAGGAAGCCGAAGAGGTCGTCAGCGGCCCGGATCCGGTCGAGGTCGCCGCGCGCATGGAAGCGTTGGCCGACCACTACAACAAGTTCCTCAAGGCACATGCCAAGCACGGTGCCGGCCACAAGACCGCGCTGAAGCTGCGCGAGGACATGGCCGCGGTGTTCGTCACCTTCAAGCTGCCGCTGCCGCTGACCGACGTGCTGGTGCGCAACCTGCGCGAGGTCGTCAACAAGATCAAGGACCACGAGCGTCGCATCCTCGACCTGTCCACGCGCGTCGCCAAGATGCCGCGCAAGGACTTCATCCGCGCCTGGGAAGGCAACCAGACCAATCTGGAGTGGGTGGACGAGCTGCTCAAGCGCAAGCAGAAGTGGTCGTCGGGCCTGCGTGACGTCAAGGACCAGATCATCTCCGAGCAGGAAGCCACGATCTCGGTCGAGACCGCATCGCTGCTGACCCTGGCCGACATCAAGGACATCTCCCGCCAGATGGCCTATGGCGAAGCCAAGGCGCGCAAGGCCAAGAAGGAAATGGTCGAGGCCAACCTGCGCCTGGTGATCTCGATCGCCAAGAAGTACACCAACCGCGGCCTGCAGTTCCTCGACCTGATCCAGGAAGGCAACATCGGCCTGATGAAGGCGGTCGACAAGTTCGAGTTCCGCCGCGGCTTCAAGTTCTCGACCTATGCGACCTGGTGGATCCGCCAGGCGATCACCCGCTCGATCGCCGACCAGGCGCGCACCATCCGTATCCCGGTGCACATGATCGAGACGATCAACAAGCTCAACCGCATCAGCCGCCAGATGCTGCAGCAGTACGGCCGCGAAGCGACTCCGGAAGAGCTGGCGAAAGAAATGGACATGCCGGAGGACAAGATCCGGAAGGTCATGAAGATCGCCAAGGAACCGATCTCGATGGAAACCCCGATCGGCGACGACGAGGATTCGCATCTGGGCGATTTCATCGAGGACACGAACATCGAGTCCCCGGTCGAGGCCACCACCAACATCAACCTGACCGAGACGGTCCGCGACGTGCTCGCCGGCCTGACCCCGAGGGAAGCCAAGGTGCTGCGCATGCGCTTCGGCATCGACATGAACACCGACCACACCCTCGAGGAAGTCGGCAAGCAGTTCGATGTCACCCGCGAGCGCATTCGCCAGATCGAAGCCAAGGCGCTGCGCAAGCTGCGTCACCCGAGCCGTTCGGAACAGCTGCGCAGCTTCCTCGACATCGATTGATCGGTTGTCGGTAAGCTGTGACGAAAAAGCCCCGCATTCGCGGGGCTTTTTTGTGGGTCGCGTCTACGGACTGGCGCCGGATCGGGTGCGCGCTTCAGGGTGCAGGCGCATCAAGCTGCTGGCGCCTCCACATCGTAGAAGAACTGCTCGTGCACGATCTTGCCGTCGCGCACCTGGTACACGCAGATCTCGCTCATGGCGATGCGGCCCGCGCCCTTGTAGGTCGCATCCACGCCCATGACGATGCTGAACCAACCGCCGGCGACAACGGGATCGGTGCACGTAACGCCATGGAATGCTTCAACGCTGTCGTGGAACTGATGGCTCTTTGCCCGGATGGCCGCCAGTCCCTTGACGTTGCCACCGGCGCCCTGCGGGGAGCCCTCCGGCTCGAGGCTCACCGCGTCGTCGGCGTAAAGCTCACTCTGGGCCTCTTCGAACTTGCCTGCCCTGCACAACTCGACCAGCCTTGCGGCCACCTGTTCGGTTTTCATCGTTCGTCTCCGGGGGAAAGAGACGAAAGACTACGCCCCGCCACTGTCAGGTTGTGTCAGCAGCGTGAGGATGGCTACTTCCAGGTCTTCCGCAGCGGATGCGCCTCGGTGTTGAGGACCACCTTGCCCGGATCGAGCGTCTGCGCTGGCGCGAACAGCAGGTAGAAATACTTGAACGTCTCGGCCAGCACGAAGCTCTCCATGTCGTCTTCCTTCTCCTTGGTCACCACGCTCTTGAGCGTGGCGAAGCCGGAGTCGGTGCGCGTGTAGCGGACGAAGTCCTCGAACATTTCTTGGCCCATCGCCTGGTACTGCTTGTCGCCGGTCAGGCGGTGCAGGTACCACGCCGATTCGATGATCTCCGGGCGCAGCGGGTAGCGCGGGTGCGTGACCTCACCCTTGCGGTAGTCGTACTGCTCCGGCTCGATGCCGTGCACGCGCCACATCGCGAACGACGATGCCTGCAAGCGGCGCGCGCGATCGACGTCGCCCGAGTACGCCAGAAGTCCCGGGTAGAACGCATCGAGTGCGCCATACAGGCTGCCAACGCGCTTGCCGGTGTTCATGTCGACGTGGCCGACCCACAGCGCGCCGTTGACCTCTTCCGGGTAGTAACGATTGGCCGCGGCGATGCTGGTCTTCCACATCGCCAGGCAGTCGCGGTCGCCGAACAGCTTCCAGCACTTCCACAGGTACTCGTAGTACGAGTCGATGCGGGCGCCGACATGGCTGCGCGGCTGCGTCCACTTGCCGTTCTCGACGTCGAAGCGCTCGCCGACCAGGCCGATCTTCGAGCGACGCTCGTAGGTGGCGACCAGCGCACGCTTGGCCTTCTCGTAGAACACCGGGTTGCCGGTGAGCTTGCTGAGCGTGCCGTACTCGAGCAGCAACGTGCCCGACTCGGCCGGGTTGCTGTCGTTGCCGTGGGCCTTGCCGGTGCGCAGGTTGACGTAGACGTAGGGCAGGCCGGTCGGCGAATCGAACGCCGGCAGCAGGCGCGTGCCGAGGTCCTCGGCCTGCTTGAGCAGGCGCTCGTCGCCGCTGAGCTGGTAGCCCGAGAGCAGGCCGCCGAGCAGGCGGATCACGATCTCGAAGTGCTTGACGTCGATGTCCTTGTCGAACGACAGCTGCGTGGCGATCAGCTCGCGTGCGTCGCGGGCTTCGTCGTCCAGGCCCATCAGGATCATCGTGTCGAGCGCGTCGACCGGCGTCATCAGCAGCGACTGGCCGTACCAGTCGTGCGGCGCGTTGCTCAGCGGCTTGAGGCCGTCATGGCCCCAGGCGTGCTGGCGGTAGCCGCGCCATGCGTGCAGGAACTCGGCCTTGACGCGCTCGGCGCTCTGCGCGGCCTGCGCCTGGGTAAGTACGGGCGGCGTCGCGGGTTTCTTCGGGGAGGGAGGAGCCGCGACGCCGACCGTGGGGAACAACAGGACACTCAGAAGCAGGGGACGAAGGTTCATCAGGCGAGCTTTCATCAGACAACAGGCTCCGGCGCGTGCGCGCGCAGCAGGTGGAGGACGTCGTAGCACGCGCCCATGGTGTGGTAGTCGGTCTTGCCGGCCGGGCTCTTCTCATCGCTGTACTTGCGGTTGTTGCGATCGAGGATGCGGTACCAGGCGCCGTGCTCGTGATCGATGAAGAAGCGCCACGAGTAATCCCACAGGCGCTGATACCAGTCCCAGTAGCGTGCATCGCCGCTGGCCTGTGCCAACCGCGCCGCCGCGGCGAGCGACTCGGCCTGCACCCAGAAGTACTTGTCGTGATCGCAGACCGGGTAACCGGCCTCGGGCGAGAAACCGTAGAACAGACCGCCCTGGCGCGAATCCCAGGAGGCAGCGCATGCGGTGTCGAACAGATGCGCCGCGCGCTCGCGCAACCACGGCGCGAAGACGCCGCGCTTGCGCAGGTGGCCATCGAGGATCAGCAGCAGCTTGCTCCACTCGGTCTGGTGGCCGGGCTGGAATCCCCACGGGCGGAACAGATGCTTGGGATCGTCGCGGTGGTAATCCCAGTCGATGTTCCAGTCGCGGTCGTAGTGTTCCCACACCAGGCCGCCGGCGTGCGCGGCCTGGCGACGCGTCATGTGGTCGGCCAGCATCAGCGCCCGTTCGAGGTAGCGCGACTGGCCGCTGGCTTCGAACGCGGCCAGCATCGCCTCGCACATGTGCATGTTGGCGTTCTGTCCGCGGTAACCGGAGAAGTTCCAGTCGGCGTCGGCCTCGTCGAGGTAGAGCCCGTGCGCCGATTCCCAGTAGCGCGATTCCAGCAGATCCCAGGTCTCGTCCATCCACGGCGCGGCCTCGCTGATGCCGGCCTTGAGCGCGGTGGAGTAGGCAAGCAGCACGAAGGCGACGCCGTAGCAGTGGTTGGTGCGGTCCTCGGCGACGCCGTCGCGGATGGTCCAGGCATAACCGCCGCTGCGCGGGTCGCGGTGGACTTCGCGCAGGTAGCGCAGGCCATGGCGGGCCACGTCCAGGTACTCGGCATTGCCGAACTCGCGCGCTGCCATCGCGTAGTTGAAGACGAAGCGCGTGCTGCTGACCAGATGCCGGTGGGAGGCATCGTAGACGCTGCCGTCGTCGCGGAAGTAGTGGAAGAAACCGCCCTGTGGATCGATCGCGCGCGGGTGGTAGAACGCCATCGTCTCGGCGATGTGCGAACGCAGGAAGTCCTGGCTGCGGTAGTCAGGCGATGAAGGGGGGATGCGGCTCATGGTTCCGTCCGTGAAATGGGGCGCAGCAGTTGATCGAGGTCGTCGCGGCCGGGCATCGCCGCGAACGCGCCGTGGCGCGTGGTCGCCAGCGCGCCGCCGGCCGCGGCGTGCCGGAGTGCATCGGTGAGTGCGACGCGGTCGTCGAGCAGCGTCACCAGCGAGTCGACGCCGGCACCGCGTTCGACCAGGCGATGCAGCAGCGCGCCGACGAAGGCGTCACCGGCCGCCGTGGTGTCGATCACCGTGACGGCGAAAGTCGGCGCCACGCCATCGGCATCGCGCGTGAACCAGCGCACCGGCTGGCTGCCGTCGGTGATGAGGACGCACTTGGCATGCCCCTGCCACAGGCGGCGCAACATCGCCTTCTCGTCGCCGGCGCGGCGGATCAGGAAGTCGGCCTCGCTGCGGCACAGCTTCACCAGGTCTGCCTGCGCGAGTGCATCCCACAGGCGTGGCGCCGGGTCGACGCCTTCCGGCCACAGCGACGGACGCAGGTTCAGGTCCATGCTGACCATCGCGCCGGCCTCGCGCGCCAGGCGCATGCCGGCGAGCGTGGTGTCGGCGATGTCCGCCTCGGTGAGGCTGTTGGAGCACACGTGCAGCACGGCCGCGTCGTCGAAGCAGGCCGGATCGAAGTGTTCTTCGCGGAACAGCAGGTCGGCCGCCGGCGGGCGGTAGAAGCTGAAGCTGCGTTCGCCGTCTGCGTCCAGCGATACGAACGCCAGGGCCGTGCGCGCCGCCGACGTGTGCACGGTGTAACTCGTGTCGACGCCCATCGCGCGCAGCTGCGACATCAGGAACTCGCCGAACATGTCCGCGCCGAGCATGCCGACGAAGCGCGCGTTGCCGCCCAGCCGCGCCACGGCGGCGGCGACATTGGCCGGAGCACCGCCGGCGTACTCGGCGAACTGGCGCGGCTGCCCAGCCACCGCCGGCACCGCGAGGAAATCGATCAGCGCCTCGCCGAAGCAGGCGATCGCGGTGCGGCCCTGCGTCGCGCTCATGGCGTGCTCACTGCCGGTTCCAGCACCGGCACCGGCTCGCGCCGCGCACCACGGAAGCCGTACCAGGCGACGTAGACGTAGCACAGCAGCGGCAGCACGAACGCGTGCTGGATGCCGATGCGATCGGCCAACACGCCCTGAAGCAACGGCACCACCGCGCCACCAACGATGGCCATCACCAGCAGGCTCGACGCCTTGCTGGTCAGCGGGCCCAGGCCTTCGATGCCGAGGGTGAAGATGGTCGGGAACATGATCGAGTTGAACAGGCCGATGGCAATCACGCTCCACATCGCGACCGGGCCGCCGGTGGCGATGGTGGTCGCCAGCAGCGCCATCGCGACGATCGCGAACAGGCCCAACAGGATCCGCGGTTCAATCTTGCGCAGCAGCAGCGAACCGATGAAGCGGCCGACCATCGCCGCGCCCCAGTAATAGGACACGTACTTGGCCGCGGCCGACTCGTCCATCGCGCCGATGCCCGGGCTGGCGATGTAGTTGATCAGGAAGCTGCCGATGGCGACCTCGGCGCCGACGTAGACGAAGATCGCGACCACGCCCAGGCGCAGGTGGCGATGGCGCAAGGCTTCGCTGAAGGTGTGGACCTTGTGGTCGGCGCCCTCTGTCGCTTCGCTCAGCGTCGGCAGGCGGAACAGCAGCACGAACGCCGCCAGCGCGAACAGGCCCACGGCCAGCCCGAGGTAGGGCAGCTGCACCGATTCGGCCTGGGCGATGCGGTAGGCGGTCTGTTCGGCCACCGGCATCTGCGCCAGCTCGGCGCCGCCGATCACCGCGACCGACAGGATCAGCGGACCGATCAATGCCGGCGCGATCGCATGGCCGAACGAATTCAACGCCTGCGCCAGCGTCAGCCGGCTCGACGCACTCTGCGCATCGCCGAGCAGCGCGATGTACGGATTGGCCGAGACCTGCAGCAGCGTGATGCCGCTCGCAAGCACGTACAGCGCGAACAGGAACAACGGGTACGACGGGATCCTGGCGGCCGGGAAGAACGCCAGCGCGCCGATGCCGGCCACGACCAGGCCGATCACGATGCTGCGCTTGTAGCCGAAGCGTGCCACGACCTTGCCGGCCGGCAGCGACATCACCAGGTACGTGCTGAAGAAGGTGAACTGGATCAGCATCGTCTGCGCGTAGTTCATCGCGAACACGGCTTTCAGGTGCGGGATCAGCACGTCGTTGAGGCTGGTCAGCGCGCCCCAGGTGAAGAAGATCGTGGTCAGCACCGCGATGGCGGTGGTGGGCGACGAGGTCGATTGATGGTTTCGCATCATGCGGTGGTTCCGCCCTGGGGTTGCGTGGTGGTGCTGCTGGCGCGGACCTGCAATTGCACGGGTGCGACGACGGTGGCGGCCGTGGCGGACGGGTCGCGCAATCGTTGCAGGATCAGCTCGGCCGCCTGGCGCCCGCGCGCGCGCGGGTCGACGGCAATGGTGGTCAGCGGCGGCGCGCTGACGGCGGCTTCGGGGATGTCGTCGAAGCCGGTGAGGGCGAAGTCCTGCCCGGCGCGACGGCCGCGCGTGGCCAGTCCTGCCATCAATCCCAGCGCGACCGCATCGTTGTAGCAAACCGCCGCCGTCGGCGCGGGATCGCGCACGAACAACGCGCCAGTCTGCCGTGCCGCTTCCAGGCGCGTCGGCGCACATTCGACCAGCCACTGCGGCTCGGGCGTGACGCCGGCCGCGATCAGCGCCTCGCGATAGCCCTCGCGACGCTGATGGCACGAACTGGAATCCTGGTGCCCGCCGAAGAAGGCGATGCGGCGATGGCCCTGCGCCAGCAGGTGCTCGGTGGCGATGCGCGCACCGCGCACGTTGTCGAGCGAAAGGAAATCCCAGTCGGCGCCAAGCTCGCGGTTGAACACCAGCGTCGGCGTATGCACGCCGAGCAGTCCACGCAGTCGCGCACCGTCGCTGCCCTCGGCGGGCGAGAGGATGATGCCGGCCGGGTCGTGTTCGAGCAGCGAGGCGAGCACCGTCTGCTGGCGCTCGGCCGACTCGCCGGTGCTGCCGAGCAGGGTGACGTAGCCGGCCGCGGCCAGGGCTTCGTCGACGCCCGCCGCGAACTCGGCGAAGAACGGGTTGGACAGGTCGTTGATGACCAGCGCCACGGTCGAGGACACGTTGCGGCGCAGGTTGGCGGCGCCGCGGTGATAGACGTAGCGCTGGCGCTTGAGCTCGGCCTCGACCCGCGCCCGCGTCTCGGCATTGACCAGCGGGCTGCCGCGCAGGACCAGCGAGATCGTCGCCCGCGACAGGTCGCAGGCGCTGGCGATGTCGGCGAGGGTTACCCGGGCGCGGGTACGCACCGGTGGGGTCATCGCGGAAGTCCGGAGGGCATCTGGCTGAATTTGGATCGTTCTAAATTGTGCACATCCTGCGCCCGGGGCCGGGATGGCGCATTCTGCACCGCAGCATGAACTTGGGCGTGGTCGCGTGCTAGGTTGCGGCGGTTTAGAACGATCCAAATTTCCCTCCGCCAGCGCTGCGGACCCCAGGAGCGACCATGCCCCGCCTTGCCCGCCAGACCACCCCGTCACCCGTCCCACGTCGCCTGTTCCTGCTGTCGGCGCTGTGCATCTGGGCGATGGCCGGCATGGTCGTCGCCGCCCCCGCGCCCAAAGCAGATGCGGCCGCGGCCCGCGCCTACGCCTCGGTCGACCCCTTCATCGGCACCGGCGGCGAAGGCCATACCTTCCCCGGCGCGGTGGTTCCGTTCGGCATGGTCCAGCTGAGCCCCGACACCCAGATCAAGTCGCGCAAGGAAGGCTACGGCTGGGCCGCCGGCTACCGCTACGACGACAAGACGATCACCGGCTTCTCGCACACGCACTTCTCCGGCACCGGCCACTCCGACCTCGGCGACGTGCTGGTGATGCCGATCGCCGGCGAGGTGAAGCTCGAGCGCGGCGACGTCGGCAAGCCCGGCAGCGGCTACATGTCGCGCTTCAGCCACGACGGCGAGATCGCCCAGCCCGGCTACTACGCAGTGACTTTGCAGGATTACGCGATCCGCGCCGAGCTCACTGCCAGCGCCCGCGTCGGCGTGCACCGTTATCAGTTCCCGAAGGGCAAGCCGGCGCACGTGCTGGTTGACCTGCGCACCAGCATGTACGACTACCCGGGCAAGGTGCAGTGGTCGCGCATGCGTCTGCGCGCAGACGGCACCGTCACCGGCTTCCGCGAAACCCGCGGCTGGGCACCGGGCCGGCAGCTTTACTTCGCCATGCGCTTCTCGCAGCCGGTCAGCGGCCACCAGTTCAACGACACCGAGCAGGACGTTCCCTACAAGGGCTTCCCGCCGCCGGGCGAAAAGGACCCGCGCCAGCGTGCGCAGATCGAAGGCCGCCAGCTGGTCGGCGCGTTCGACTTCGACGGCGCCGCCGGCAAGTCGATGGTGGTGAAGGTCGCGATCTCGCCGGTGAGCGAGGACAGCGCGATCGCCAACCTCGACGCGGAAGTGCCGGGCTTCGATTTCGACGGCGTGCGCAACGCCGCGAAAGCACAGTGGATGCAGGCACTGGGCGCCGTCGACGTCGATGCACCCGAAGCACAGCGCCGCAGCTTCTACACCGCGCTGTACCACACGCTGATGGGCCCGAGCCTGTTCATGGACAGCGACGGCCGTTACCGGGGTCCCGACAACGCCGTGCACAAGGCGGAGGGCTTCACCCACTACTCCACGTTCTCGCTGTGGGACACCTACCGCGCGCTGCATCCGCTGCTGACGCTGGTGCAGCCGGAGCAGCGCAACAACGACTTCATCAACTCGCTGCTGGCCTCGCATGAGCACAGCCCGTATGGCGTGCTGCCGGTGTGGGCGTTCCACGGCCAGGAGACGTGGTGCATGATCGGCTACCACGCCGTGCCGGTGATCGCCGATGCCTACATGAAGGGCATCCGCGGCTATGACACCAACAAGGCGCTCAAGGCCATGGTCGACAGCGCCAGCTACGGTCCCTACGACGGCATCGCCCAGTACATGCAGCTGGGCTACGTGCCGATCGACGAGGAAGGCGAAGCCGCCTCGAAGACGCTCGAGTACGCGTTCGACGACTGGACCATCGCGCGCATGGCCGAGTCGATGGGCAACAAGGATGTCGCCGACAAGTTCGGCAAGCGCGCCGCCAACTGGCGCCACGCCTTCGACGAGAAGACCGGCTTCATGCGCGCGCGCAAGCGCGACGGCAGCTTCCGCGAACCGTTCGACGCCACCGCCAGCGGCTACGGCAGCGACTACACCGAAGGCAACGCCTGGCAGTACTCGTGGTACGTGCCGCAGGACGTCGCCGGCCTGGCCGCCGCGCACGGCGGCGAGGACAAGCTGGTCGCGCGCCTGGACGCGGTGTTCGACGCCAAGGTCGACCCGAAGATCTTCGAGCACATGGAAGACATCACCGGCCTGATCGGCTGGTACGCGCACGGAAACGAACCGAGCCACCACGTCGCCTACCTGTACGCATATGCCGGCCAGCCGTGGCGCACCCAGGAACGCCTGGGGCAGATCATGGCCACGCAGTACGCGGCGCGGCCGGATGGGCTGGCGGGCAATGACGACCTGGGGCAGATGTCGGCCTGGTACGTGTTCACCGCGCTGGGCTTCTACCCGGTGGCGCCTGCCAGCAACGAGTACATCATCGGCCGGCCGTTCCTGCCGCGTGCGAGCCTCAACCTGCCCAATGGCAAGCGCTTCACCGTGGTGGCCGAAGGGCTTGATGCGGCGCATCCGTATATCGGCCGGGCGATGCTCAATGGCAAGCCGCTGGAGCGGGCTTTCATTCGCCACGAAGAGATCATGGCGGGCGGTGAGCTGCACTTCACGATGCAGGCGCAGGCGGACAAGGCGTGGGCGACGGGGGCGGCGGAGCGGCCGTACTCAATGTCGGGTTCTGCTGGGCGCTGAGACAGGGGTGGGTTCGCCCGAGCGGCGAGCCGCCTGAAAGCGTGGGCTGGTAAGATGCGCAGCCCACGGGCCTATAGCTCAACGGTTAGAGCAGGGGACTCATAATCCCTTGGTTCCAGGTTCGAATCCTGGTGGGCCCACCACGTTCAAGCCTGGTAGTCCTGGCCACACGACTCTTGTTTTGATGCGGCAATTGCCCTTTGAACTGAAGCTACCTCTCGTCGTAGGTGCCACGGCGCGGTCCCCGCATCGCTGCGCCAAAAACGCCGGTAGGGTGGGATAAAGAGTCCAGCGCTTTGATATTCAAGTAGGTAGCGGCGCCGGGGCTCCCTTTATTTGATTGGGTTCGATCGCGCTTCCCCGGTGAGATGCATAGGGGAAGGAAAGAGGTAGCCGTCGGTCTAGTTCAACTCGCTTGCACGTAGTACATCCGTCGGCCTTTGCGCACGAGCAAGAGGCCTTGGAGTCGTTGCGTGCTCGATTGCCCTACACGTCGCCTTCCCGTGCATGGTCGAATTTTGAGTTCATTGCAGAAGGCGGCAGTATCAACGAAGTTGGGACCCTGATCGCGTTGACCGACCGCGTCGACCTGGTTGAGATCAAGCACTGGGCCGGGGTGATCTCCGGTAACCAAAACATTGGGCGGTCACTTCGCCCGCTGCGCGCGAGCGATACGAAGAGAACCCGCTCCTGCTGGCCAACCGTAAGGCCAAGAAACTCAAGTCCCTGTTGGGTCGACAAGCCGCTTTCAAGAACGGGCGCCTGCCGTACATCCAGGCGGCAGTTTTCCTGTCCTCCCGCGCCCTCGTCGCTGAGCCAGCGTAGCTCAAACGGCCGCTACCGTCGGCGGGTTCAACCGGTCGATGCAGCGGTTTGTCGATATCGTTCGGCCGGCGCAGGCCTCCATTCCTTCGGCTTCGCCCGCATCAGTCGCTTCGAACTCCATTGTGACTGTGGATGCATGCAGCTTGTCCACTCCCCCCGTACGTCCGTGCTGACAAGGTTCATGTTGTGCCAGGAGCTGAAACTCGAAGCATGTCTTTCAATTCCTTAAGAGCCGCCCCTCGGCCGAGTGCGCTAATTACGCTGTCCAGTAGAACGTCAATAGCGTCAATGAACTTTAGAACGATGTCAGATGCACTGCCTAGACTGACCAAGTGTTCAATGACCGAAAGCTTGTATCGAAGCTGGTTGCCATAGAGGCCGTGAGCTTTCAGCTCATGTTCGGAGACGCCGTGAACTAGCCGGAGAATCTCCGGAAGGCCTAGATCTGACTTGAATTCCTCCCAGGCTTCGGCCCCAAATCGCCGAAGATCTGGGTGAATCTGAAAGACAGGCCACTGGCTGCCGTTGTCGAAACCGGCGTAGCACGCTTCAAGCCAATCGTAGACCTTAGTGATGAACGTTTCGAGGTGGTCTCTATCGGCAGCAATCGACATACAACGACCTCGGCTTGATTGAATTGTGAGTTAGGGTTGGTCGCAAGCTCGTGTGATCAATAGGAGAGTTGCACCGCAATCGTGGGCCTGGCTCCAGGTTTCCTTAGGCCGAGGACGTCATCGCCACGTCGGTCGCATAGCCACATTCTGGAGAACTGCTTGATCGACGCGTGGGCGTAAGGGCGTCGGCCACGGAGATTGCCAGATTCCAGTTGCAGCCGACGAAGGGTGAAATGGCCGAAACATGATCGAATACGGTTTGCCGGTTTGCGCTGTGATGTGCTCGATGACGGAAGTACTTCTTCACCACAAGCGAAGCTGCATCGATTCCCTTTGACAGTATTCCTTACGCGCCACCTGATCTAACCATAACTGGTCCACTTCCGCTTACCGACGCTACTTAAGTACAGGTCCTATCGAGGCCCTTGGTGGACAGGTAAGCACAGCTAACCACTCATCACTCACTCGTTCCTGTCATGTTACGACGAAGTGCCACGTGGCGATCATGCTCGGGTGGCCGCTTGAACGGAGGTGCGACGTTCGATTCCGCGAGCGGATGAAACGCTCCTGACAAACCGATCTGAACAGCAGGTGCCGACCTTGCCTTGACGCGCTTGCACTTGTGCTCGTGCCCCCTGCGCTCGCTGCGCAAGCACGCTACGACGGACTTTCAACAACCTCGCCATTTGGTGTCGAAAAGTATCAAGATCACAGGCATGGCTACCTGGCTCCTGCTCGATCGCGGTAGCACCAATCTCGCTTTGACACTACAGGGCGGCCAGCACGAGTGGTCGATCAATCCCCCTGCGCGCCTCCAGTCAGCAGCCTTTCATGCGAATGGAGAGTCGGCGAAGTCGCTCCTGCAGCAACGCCGGCAAGCCGTCGAGGGAGCACCGAAGGTTGACTAGTCGTCATTCATTCCCAGGAAGCCGTAATGACCCTGATCTTTGATGATCAATCAACGGACCTCGGCACCCATGCGTTGCTCATCGGCGTGGGCGACTACCCCTATCTCAAGGGTGGCTCCGCACCTGCGCAATTGTTCGTGCATCACATGGAAATGGGGCAGCTTTCGTCGCCGCCCATTTCGGTTCAGGAAATGGCATCATGGTTGAGCGATCCCGTGTCCGGAATGCTCAATACGGCACGCCCACTGCGCTCGCTGGAAGTGCTCGGCTCCAGTTCGACGACGCCGCAAATGCTGGTGCTGCCGGGCAGGCCGGATACGCCGCTACAACGGGCCTCGATGGTCAACGTCGAGGAAGCCGTTGCCACGTGGATGGAACGCGCCGGCCGCAATACAGGCAACACGCTCCTGTTCTTCTTCTGCGGCCATGGTATTTCCTACAGCCTCGGCGAATCGAGCCTGTTGCTGGACGATTTCGGCAGCAATCCGCTCATGCCGATGGCGCACGCCATCGACTTCGACACTTTCAGGTTCGGACTCATTCGGCGTTGCGCCGCCGAGAACCAGGTCTTTTTCCTCGATGCCTGCCGGACCGAGATGGCCACCGCGTTCGAAAGACAGTTCGGCGATGCCAACAAGGGCATCCCAATCGTCACTGGCGGTGGCGGGCTTTCGGCCATTCGGAACAAGGCGGTCCCGGTGTTCTTCGCGACAGGCCTGGGTTCGCTGGCCTACGGCCAGCCTGGTGAACCGACCATCTTCACGCAGGGCCTGCTGCGTGCGTTTCGCGGCAGTGCCAGCCGCGAGGCGAGCAACAACGGTTGGGAAGTGGTCGCCACCGCGATTACCGAAGGCGTCAACAAATGCGTGGAGAGTCTGGCCTTCCAGAAGATCCCGCAGTACTGCGATTCCAAGGACGCCAACCGTCCGCTGTTACTGCATCGCCTGCGCGGCAAGCCTGAAGTCGTGGTCAAGGTCACCACGAGCGAGGAGCAACTCAACGATACGCTGTTCTCCTGTGAATCCAAGCCGCCGCCGCCGCTGTTCACCGACAAGCGCATCCCACCGGGCAAAGCCCCATGGTGGATCCACCTGCCGGCAGGGCAGTACACCTTTACCGCGGTCTCGCACAGAAGCAGCCTCCTCATCGGCAGCTGCGAAAAGCACGTCGCACCGCCGGCCTCGGAGGTCACGCTGTGAACGTTCCTGAAGACGCCGTGCACAACCTGAAGATCCTGCTGGGTTCGAGCTTTTGGGAAAAGCCCAGGAAGGGCGGCGCAGTTGCCGAGATCGTGCCGCAGGGCGACGCCAGTGCCAACAGCCAGACCCTGCGTTTTTCGCTCGGAGTCAACGAGCCGCAGAACCTGACGGTAGACCCCGGTGAATACACCGTGCGCTTGTTCCTTCCCAACGGCGACATCCTGGCCGAGTCGGTGTCGGTGAGCGGCGCAAGCGGACAGACTGAGGTGGATTTCCAGTTGCCTGTGGCGCGCAGTGCGCAGCACGCGGCCGATACGCTGTTCGGTGTCGCGCAGCGCCTCCCAACCATGGAACGCGCTGAAGCCTTGTCCAGCTTCAGCGAACAGATTGAGAAGACCATAAGCGAGCGGAGGTCGCCAGGCCCGGACGACGCCGCGCCTCCACTGTCCGATGCGAAGCTGGAGTCCGAAGTCGTGCGCCTGCGCCAGGCGGCCATGGACGTACGCGCTACGGCCAGTTCCATCGATCGCATCAGTAGCCAGCATGCGCTGTCGCGGCTGGCCGGCCGGCGCTGGACCACGGGCGGCACCCCTGCGCCTGGCGGTCCGCCGCTGCATCTGCCGGGGGGAACGGACAGGTACCAGCCCCGGGAGTTCGACTTGGCGATGAATTGGATCGGCTCAAGCGATCCCGAAGCCACCGACCTCGATATGGTCGCCATCGACGAGCGTTGCGCGCGCCTGGTCACCTCGGACCAGTTGTGCGCCCCCGGATTCATCACAGGTGAGCGCCGTTGCTATGCCTCAGTCGTGGATCCGACAGGAACAGCGCACGTCGCCGTGCTGCCGCAAGGTTGGAGATGCGCATCCGCCGACGCCATCGGATCCATGGCCGATGCCTCGATTCTCATGACGGTGTCCTTCGATACCGTCATGCGCTCGGAATCGGCCGCTTCCGAGCGCGCCCGCTGGCGATGCTCGCCGGTCGTGGATGACCTGGAGGCCAGTACCTATCTCGGGTTCCTCTACAACGGCCAAGCCCAGGTCGCCGACATGTTGCTGCGCCAGGCTGAATATTACCTCTTCGAGAAAAAGCAAAACCCGATCGCCGCCGCTGCGGGCGCGTTCGGATTGCTGACATACGCGCGAGAGGACAACGAGCGGGAGCGCCCGGACTGGCGGCAATGGATTGAGAACCTTTACCAGATAGCGCCCCGGCTTCCTGATGGCGCGATCGCAATGGCACAGATGTACTGGCGGTACGGATCGCACGATCCCAGCGGCGACGATGAAGTCGATGTGGAGCTGCTGCGCGATTACGCACTCGAAGCGGTCAAGCGAGGGCTGCCCTATCTCTCGATCGGTATCACCTTGCTGAGCGACATCCTGCTGGTTCTAAACCGGGACGACATCGACAGCCAGCGTTTGGGAGACCGGGTGGACGCGACGACCCAGGCCTACGAGCGGGTCCGCAAGATCAATCGCCTGGTCGTGCCGGGCGAGTTCTTCACTGTCCTGCGCTTCGAGGCGAAGTCCGATGCCTGAGATCTTTGACATCAAGGTATTCCCCGCACAGCGAGGCGACGCGATCCTGGTCGAGTATGCAGATGCCGCGGCGCCGCAGCGGATCCTGATCGATGGCGGGATTACGCGAACTGCCCGTGATTACCTGCTATCGCATTTCGGCTCGATGGGCGCCGGGACACGCATCGATGTCCTGGTGGTAACGCATCTGGACCAGGACCACATCCAGGGTGCGGTGACGCTGCTAAAAGAGCTGCCGGCCAACGTTACCATCGGCAGCGTCTGGTTCAACGGGAAGAAGCACCTGCCTTTGCAGCCGCAGGGCATCGCCGACGCCGTCGAACTGACCGCGCTGCTGGAGGGACAGCATGCGCAGGCATGGGCAGTCGGCACCGGCGACCAGGCGATATGTGTAGGTGCATGTGGTGAACCCAGGTCGATCGAACTTCCGGGCGGTATGTCGGTGACCGTGCTGTCGCCGGATGCGGCCAAGCTGAAAGAGCTGGCGTTGCATTGGCAGGAGACCCTGGAGGAAATGGGGGCGAGCGACGTCGAAGTGGAGGCCGCGAGGGAGGTAGAGGACGCGGCCTTTCGAGGGCTGGAGCCCATGGGGCCGCTCGATGTCACCGCGCTCGCCGAACAGCACTTCGACGAAGACGACGCAGCCCCCAACGGATCCAGTATTGCCCTGCTGCTGGAGTTTCAGGGCAAGCGGGCGCTGATGCTTGGCGACGCGCATCCGAGCCTGGTCTTGAGCAGTCTCAAGCAGCTCTCGCCGGCCGGGCCGATGCAAGTGGACTGCGTGAAGCTGTCGCATCACGGCAGCCGGCGTAACACCAGTATGGAATTGGTCGGGTATCTCAGGTCAGGCAAGTGGATCGTCAGCTCGAACGGGGCGCAGACCAAGCATCCGAACCTCGAGTGCATCGCTCGTGTGTTGCATGGCAGCCCGGGTCACAAATCCCTCTACTTCAACTATCGGACACCGTACAACGAAATGTGGGACGACTACGGACTCATGACCGACCACGACTACGAAGTCGAGTACGGAGACGGCAGCGGACCGATGGAACTCCATCTGATCGGTTAGCGCGCCGTCGTGCCGAATACACCCGTCGCGGCAATCATTCATCCCAGGTGCGGTGCACGATATGGCCAGCACGAAGCGTGAACCCAGCCCCGGCAAGGTTCGAGTCAAGATCCTACCCAAAGATCCTCTCGTGGCGCGTCGCGATAGCTTGTGGCCAATCCAGATCGACATCGATTGCCCGACGCCGGGCACCGGACCGACCGGGCCGCATTCCGTGGTGGTCGACTACAACGCCGATCTCGATGTGCTTTTCGCGCCAGCGGTGTTGCAGAAGAACGGCTCCTACAAGGGAATCGCGGCGCTCTCGGGAGAGAAGCTTCTGGAGAACTTCCAGTTCCACCAGGTCAATGTCTGGGCAATCGTCGAGCGCACCCTGGCTATGATCGAAGACGAATTCCTTCTAGGGCGAACCGTGCCTTGGGCGACGCAGTCGGGCCGGCTGCTCTTGATCCCGCACGCCGGTTACGACCAAAACGCGTTCTACGACCGCGCCTCGGGCGCTCTGCACTTCTTCTACTTCGAAGGAATGGACGGCAAGCCGGTCTATACCTGCCTGTCGCACGACATCATCGCTCACGAACTCGGCCATGCTGTGCTGGACGGACTCAAGCCCGGCTACAACGAAGTGACTTCGCGAGAGACCGCAGGCTTCCATGAGTATTTCGGCGATGCCGTCGCAATGATGGCCAGCCTCGGAACCCGCGAAACCGCGCGCGTGGTCACTAGGGGAGGGCCCGAGAAGCTCGATCCAATGAACGTTGTCTCGGCGATCGCCAGCGAGTTCGGCGCTGCCCTGCGCGGGCTACCCGACGCGGCTTACCTGCGCGGCGCCTGGAACAACCGCAAGATCGATAAGAATTTGCTGAAGACCTTCGAAGAACACGACTGGTCCGAAGTGCTGACCGGCGTCTATTACGACCTTCTTGAATACCTCTACCCGAGGATCCGTAAGGCGCTGGAGCAGGAAAACGGTGCCGTCACCGACACGGGCAGGGCAGAGTACTACTCGATGAAAGCACTCATTCGAGCTGCAACGATCACGGCGGGTGTGATGTTCCGCGGTATCGACTACTGCCCACCGGTAGACCTCCGCTACGATGAGTACGCTCGGGCGGTACTGCGTGCTCAAGAGGTGGCGTATCCCTACGACGTGATGGGCATCAGAAAAAAACTGCGTGAGCTGTTTGATGCCCGTGGAATCGCGCTGCCGACCGAGGAAGCCGATGTGCGCGCCCAGGTCCAGTACGCGCTGCGCGGGCGCAACATCGCCGAAGAGGCGTCGACCCCGGCCGATGCCTATCGCTTCCTCGATCGTCATCGCGATCTTTTTCGTATTCCGTACGCTGCCAATCTGTCGGTCACGTCGGTATATCGCACCAACAAGCAGACGAAGAGTGGCTATCGGCCACCGAAGGAACACGTCATCGAGTTCACCTGGAGCGAGGACGTAAAGCTCTCCGGCGCCCGCTTCCATGGCTTGAACGGCACGTTCCTTCCGCTGTGGTGTGGAGGCACGCTGGTGTTCGACGCCAATGGCAACTACCTGCACGCCGCACTGGTTCCATCGACCCCGCAGCGAATCAGAGAACTCAAAGACTACGCCGCCTATCTCGTGCAGTCCGGGAATCTAGCCATTGCCGACGCAATGGCTGGGATCGGCGCTCCCAGCATCGGTGGCGCTGCCGTTTCCGCTACGGTTGATCGCGGCCGCGTATGCTTGAAACGCAATGCGGCAATGCGTCACCACCACTCGGGGGAGCAGCATGACCGCGAGCATTGAGATCCGCGCCTATGTGGTTGGGTTTGGCGACTGCATCCTGCTACGTCTGCCTGACAAGAAGCAGACACGCCATGTTCTTGTCGATTTCGGTCGCGCACCGAACGACGCGGTCAGCCTGGAGCGATTCCCGGCGATCGCCCGGGACATTGCCGCTACGTGCAACGGCCACCTCGATCTGGTCGTGGTCACCCACGAACACCTGGATCACATGGAAGGGTTCTATCGGGAGCGGGAGATATTCGACAAGATGGACATCGATCGGATCTGGATGGGCCTGCCAAGCCATCCTGATTACTACGCCGACTATCCCAAGGCCAAACTGCAGAAGCGGCTACACGAGACGGTGTCGTCGTTCGCCGACAGTGCCACGAAGAAAGGGCTAGTGCTGCATCCTGCCTTCCGCTCGTTACTGATCAACAATCTTTCCAATAAGGATCGGATCGACTACCTGAGGGGCTTGGGCAAGCAGCCGCCGCTGTATCTTGCGCGCGGCAAAGGCGCGGGAACGGCAAAATGGTCGCCGTCGATTAGGGTGCGTGTACTGGCGCCTGAGAAAGACACGAGTGTCTACTACGGCAGCAGCGGGCGGACGCGAGCCTTCATGGATACGTTGGCTCGGCAACCCAATGCCGCCAAGGCGCGGCGCCCCAGCGACGGCTTCGCTTGGGACTTCGCTAACGTAGCCAGGGGCGATGATGGTTCCTTGCCCGGCTGTTCGGCCAGTGATTTCCATCGCCTGCGACGCGCGATCCGGGAAGAGGGGGTGGCTGCCGCGCGCTTCTTGGACAAAGCACAGAACAACACCTCATTGTGCTTGCTGATCGAGGCCGTGAGCAAACGCCTCTTGCTGCCAGGCGACGCCGAGTTGGAGAGTTGGGAAAAGATCCGCCAGCACAGCGGCAAGGATCTCAAACCAGTGGACTTCATGAAGGTTTCCCACCACGGCAGCCACAACGGCACGCCGCTCGATCTGCTCGATACCTTGCTCCCGGTGAAGCGGGCAGGACAGGCCAAAATTCTTGTGTCTACCAAACGCAACATCTACGGCACCAAAAATCCCGTTCCGGATACGGCGCTGCTGACGGAATTGCGACGCCGTTGTTCCGAACTGGTGACGACTGACGGGGCCCCTGGCACGCACGTCGATCTCACTCTGTAGTCCGCGTGAGGCGGCCCTGGCCGGCTCGCGCCACCGTTCACAAGGTCACGGGACCTCTGACGCCGAGGGAGTTGGTCAAGATGAAGCGAATCGTGATCTGCGCGGACGGAACCTGGAACATCCGGGACCAGGTCGACAAGGAATCCGGGAAGCGTCGTCCGACCAACGTCACCAAGCTCGCGCGGGCCGTGCTTCCGGGGACGGTCGCGGGCATCGACCAGATCGTGATCTACGACGATGGCGTCGGCACCGGCGAGGGCCTGGACAAGTACACCGGCGGTGCCTTTGGGCATGGAATCGAGAGCAACGTCCGCGAGCTGTATAGATCCATCCTCTACAACTATTCACCAAGCGACGAGATCTACCTGTTCGGCTTCAGCCGGGGGGCTTTCACCGTTCGTACGCTCGCCGGTTTCATGTGGATGATCGGCTTGGTGGAGAAGGACGACGACTACTTCGTGCCCGAGCTATACGCCTGCTACGAGCGCCAGCAAGGCCCCGGCACGACCCAATGGGAACACGCCAACCGCAGGGTCCGCGGCACGCGGCCGTGCCCACCCATCCGCATGATCGGCGTGTGGGACACGGTCGGTGCGCTCGGCGCGCCCGGCGTACTTGGACAGCTATTCAACAAGCGTAAATACCGTTACCACGACATCGGGCTGAATCCGTCCATCCAGCACGCGTACCAGGCATTGGCCGTGGACGAGCAACGCAAGGCGTTCGCGCCGAGCGTATGGACGCGGCCTACCGGATGGACGGGCGTGCTGCAGCAATCGTGGTTTCCCGGCGTCCATTGCAACGTCGGCGGAGGCTACTCCCCCGACGGCCTGGCCAATGGGGCTCTACACTGGATCGTCGATCGTGCCACCGCGCTCGGGCTGGAGTTCGACACGAATTACCTAGCATTCTACCAAGCGCGCTGCGACTCCTATCTGGCCGACTCCATGAACCCGCTGTATCGGGCGATGGGCAGGATGTTGCGCCCGACTTGCGTGATAGATCCGTCCGAGTCGATCCATGAATCGGTAATGTGCCGGAGGCGGGCGAATGCCGACTACCGGCCCGCAAACGTGCCCTGACTACAACCACCTTGAGCCCACTGTTCCACGCGAATGCGACCATGTTGATGCTTGGCGACCTGTACACCCAACTCGACCTGCTGGTCGAGCGCTCTGCGTCGGCCACGCGCTACTTCAGCTATGTTGAGGAGGCGGGGTGGCTATCCGGACAACCGGATAACTGGGATGGACCTTACGGGGCGGCCCTTCCCACTGAACTGCCGGAACTTCTCAAAAGGAATCGAATGCACTACCGGGTGCGAATGTCCGGCCCTGTCTCCTCACAGTTCCTTGAGCAGATGGGCAACTTCGAGGAACTCTCACCACGGCCGTCCCCTCGTCAACGGGAACGTAGATTGCAGCACTTGCGCGCGCATCTGACCCAAGTGGCGATGCCGGTAGTTGACCTGTACGTATCGCGATCGTCCGACTTGCTCGCGGAACTGCAGACGCTGCTTGAGCCTGGCAGTTGGCACTACCTGCAGGTATCCGATGACGCTGCATCGCCCGTGTCTGGAAGTGAACCCTTCGTTCTGGTCGGAGACATTCCGGGCGGTGACCAAAGGGTCGCAAGGATTGACATGCTCCTGCCGGTCGACCCTCGGATCGAGACTCGCCTGCGTGACATCTTTTCGATGAAGCACATTCCGGATGCTCGTTTCGACTCACGCGGGAGAGAGAACGACCGAATGCCCGTCCCGCCCGCCCCCCTCGCCCCGGATTTGGAAAGCACAGTAGCAGCGGCAAGTGAAGATCACGCACGAGATCCTTGGAAATGCGAATAGCTAGCCGAATTCGTCGGATAATCGCCTCGGCGGAGCTGTCAAGCGTCTCGAGCGTCGAGCCCATGGCCGGCGTTACCCGCGTAACGGGCGTGAGGGTCTACGACGTCGGTCAGGGCGATGCCGTTGCCTTGCTCGACCAGGATGAAGCACCTTTTCTCCAGATCGACTATGGCGGACGTCAGGGAAATCCTTTCGCCGTAAGGGGCGCGCAAAGAATCGATAAAACCATGCCGGTGCGTCCAGGCTCGCTACTCGTACTGACCCATTGGGATGAAGACCACTGGTTCTCGGCCAGGCGGGGCGGTGCGGCGCGGCAGGCTACCTGGTTGGTTCCGCGCCAGCTCACTTCTCCCCGAGCGGTCATGTTCTCGGCGGATCTCGACGAGATCTACTGCGTTCCCGAGAAGTGGGTGGGTAACGCAAAGTGCTTCGTTGCTAGCAACGGAGATGCCTTCTGGTGGGAGAAGATCGGCTCGGCGCCTCGGCCTCCGGCTTCACACGAAGACTGCAATCTCACAGGCCTAGCGTGCTCGATCGTCAGAGCAGAGGACAAGTCAGTGATTCTGCTGCCGGGAGACGCTCCGCTGCACGCCGTAGGTCATTACAAGCAGTACCTCGGTGGCGCGCACCTGCTTCGCGGACTGGTTGCGTTTCACCATGGCTCCAAGTCGGACTGGAACCGCACCACGCGCCACTTGCTTCGCGGCTTCGCGGCTCGAAGCCCGACGTTTGATATCGCGTTCTCGTGCGCGAACCCGAATCCCTACAACCACCCGCACATACGGAACTATCTGGAGGCGGCGCCTCGGGCTACGGCGCACGTCACCGCTAACTTGCGTTCCGTTGGAAGATCGTCGATCGACATACTGTTCTAGCGCATTCGAAGTCTTGGCAGATGCCGGATTCCGGCGACTGCTTCAGCGAAGGAAACCTCATGGAACCGCGCTTTCTTGGCTTTCGTGCCTATGGCACCTTTCAATGGCCGCCGATTCCTGGTGCGGCGCCGGTTGGCACAGCCCGAACGGGCGCGGTCGAAATCCACTACGTGCGCTACGCAACGCAGCCAGACCTATATGCCGCGTGTGTAGTTTGGGTGCCCGGGACGGCGACGGCTCCGTTCACCGACCCGCTGGATGCGCTGGAGAACCTGTACCAGCTTTCCATCGAAGACTTGCACGCGCGGTTCATTCAGGCGGACACGCCGATTGCCCTGCGTTTTGGCGGGCAGGGCACTCACCAGGTCCAAGGGGTGCGACTGGAATTTCTGGGTGTCACGGTTCTGGACCAGTTCGCCGCCTCGCCAAGCACGAGAGATAGGCCACCGCCTCTTACGTTGCGGCTGCCTGTACTCGCCACCTATCAGCGTGAAGGGAAGGTTAAGCGTAGTAGGGTGCGAATTGGCCAACCCGATGACGCGAGCGTTCGATTCGATCTCGCTGTGCCGTTGGTTACGCCACTGGACGCCGACCAAGCGGTACACCAAACGGCCTTCTGTGAGTTCTCCCTGATCTTCGCTGCTGGTCAGCCGGCACCGGGTCACGACGAACAGACCGACGGATTGGCGTTCGATACCTGCACGTTCGCCGGATCCAAGATCAGAACACCATCTGAAGCGAACGCTGCGAAGTCCTCCATTCTTGGCCAATTTGATTTCTCGCAGCGCGCCGGCTCCTCGGGTTGGATTCCTCCGAAGCACTGGCCAAGCAAGCGCCAGCTGTTGCGTTCCTCCCTGCCGCTCTTGGGATTCTCGACTGCGAAAATGAGCCCGATGCTGTTCGAGGAGGCTGACGAAGAGTCCAAGAGTGACGGGTTGCGACGGTTCCCCAGTGTTGCGATCTACGCGACCACCGGCGGGGCCATTCCTGGGTTCGTTATCCGTCAGCGGGCCGCGTTGAAGGCAATCCAACAAGGTCGGGCGGCAGGTGATCTGCGCGTGGGTGCCGATCAAGGGCAGGGCCTTCAAGTCGAGATTCGTGCCCGGGACGAGTTGGGGTGGATTGCCTACGAGAGTGGGATGCACATTTGCAGCACGATTGAGGGTGTCATCACCGATGTGTGGAACGCCGAGTCAACCGACTTCCGGGTGAGCTGCAGCGTGGGTGGGCGGCAGGCCCTGTCCGGCCTAAAGGACACCTCCGCATTCGTGGCGGAACCCACGAAGAGCTTTACGCTTCCCCGCCTACTCGGTGCGTCGCTCGGCGGCATGAGGCTGGCGCACGTCGACCTGCAGCACCTGCAACCGCCCCAGCCCCATTCCAGTCTCTTTTCTCTCGGTCTTGAGAAGGATGCCGATAGAGCGCTATTTGCACTTTTCTCTCCAGTGGTGTCCAAGCAATGGAAAGAACTTGAGCAATGGGCACAGCTTGGCAGTGATGGGCCGCCCTTCAATCGAACCCAGTATCGCGCGAGCATGCAGTCAGAGGACGTGACCCTCGATGGGACGTCGCCCCTGATCGCGGCTCGGTGCAGAGCACGCTGGCCGCTGCTGGTTCTCGAGCACCGGCAAAGCACCAAGGCCCACGTGCCTGTGATCTTGGCGCATGCGGCGAGCCACAAGGAGGACGAAGAGGATCAATACTGGTTCAGCGTGGAGCTGCGTTCCCCGGAGAACCGGGTAGGCACGAGGTCCCCGCATCAATTGGCACTCGGTGGATTCTTTTTTGAGCACCTGGGCGAGGACGGTGTGTCCCTGGTGGATGCAACCTCCGGCGCCCGCGCGTCTCGTCTACGCCTGAATCCGCGCGCACCGTTGACGTTGCCCAATGGCGAACAAGTTTCCACCGCCGACGTGTTTAGCGAACTCAACCTACGCGTGGACCGTGTCATGCCGGTTGCATTGGATGCGCCTCGGTTCGGATACGATCGCACGAGTCCGCCGGTGATGTTGCACTCGGATCCGGCCGCGAAGGGTCGTTATACGCTATCGCTGAAAGAGCGCATCGCGCCGGACACCGAGCGTTGGCTCACTGCAGAACTACTTGAGCAAGTAGAGAGCGCCAACTCGCGCGGGAGCACGGTCGTGTTATCGACCGAGCCATTCGCCTTCTTCCGCGCGCACTATCGACCGCTCGAGGCGCGCGGCGGGCAGGACACAGTCGTCGTCGCGGTGTACGACAGTCGCACGTGGGAGTGGCAGACCAAGCAATTGGACACCGTCTACCACTACACACTGCCGCCCCAGTCGATCGGTGAGAGCATGGACAAGCCCGGCCGCTTGGAGCTGCACGATGCTCCCGGCCAACCGCCCGAGGACGACTTCTTGCCTCCGATGGATCCGGGCGAAACCGCTGTGAGCATCCCGAAGCGCCGCAGCGTCGACTTCCGATTGACCCCTCCCACTGATCTGTGGGTCCGTCCGGCGGATGTGGAGCGCCAATTCGTGCTTCCGGAATGGGCGGCCGCGCGCTTGTACCGGCAGCGGGCCGAACTGGGCTTGGGTGTTGCACTGGAGGCGCTGCGCACCGAGTTCCTCTACGGACTCCCCATGTCCGTGCAACCGGCGCTGGAACAGGGGCCGGCCAGGAGGGCGCGAGTCGCCGAAATCGAGGCGTTACTCGGACGGCCCGTCTCGGTTCCGGGCGAAGGCGATACGCCCTGGCGGCGGATCGTAAATGCGTACGCGCGACGGCTGGAGCGGCTTGAGGTATGGGCTGATGAGCCAGCCAGTTCCGTGCTGTTTGCGCCGGCGCGCTTTCGCCAAAGCGCGCGCTTCGCGTTGCGCACTACCGCCTTGCATCGCGCACCGATCGCCGAGCTCGACGCGCCCGCGGAATCGCCCACTCAGCTTATTCCGGGACTCTCGCCGCGGTTGCATCCGGCGGGCCTGCGTGGTGGTGCGTTATGGCCGTTTGAATCGCGCAACATCCTCGCGATGTTGCTCGAGGCCCCTGCCTCGGACGGCGGCACGGTGGAGGGGATTGCGCTCGGGGTCCTCGGCGGCGACGCAGATCAGATGGCAGCATTCTGCAATCGCCGCGTGCGCATCATCAGTGAGACCCGCGGTGGCTTCGTTCAACGACAGCAGGTCGAGGTCATTGGACGCATCGCCGTGTGGTGGCATCGCGCCAAGCACGTCATCGTGTACGAGCGTACTGTCAATCCGAGTGCGCAGTTCACGCCCGAGGAGGCCCTGAAGACCCGCTCGCGCCGCCCGGTCCTGCGCAAAGTGCGGGAATACATCGAACTGCTGCAGCCCGAGCGTCGTTACCCGGATGCCCCCGGAGCTGCACCGTTGCATGGTTCATTCCTGCGGGCCCTGCGGTTCAACCAGAAGCAGATTGCAGTCGACAGTCTATGGGCCGAGGACGTTGATGAAATTGTGGGTGGCTCGCCGCGTCCCGTCGGTTGGGCAGTGCCACTGTGGAACCGCCACGCTGCCCTGCTGCGACCGCAGGTATACGGGCGTCCAGACATCGCGTTCGTGTGCGCCGCCGAGGGTGAGGAAGCCACGGAGTCGGCGCAGGAGTGCTTGAACCCGGAAAACCTGTACTTCTTTGCAGACACTACCGACGGTGCCACCGATGACACGGATGCATGGGCGCCGCGCGCTCGGATCGACTATCCCAATCTGCCAGTCCCGCGCTACAAATGGCCCGTTCCCGCGTATCACCCGGAGGACGCTGCCTCTGATCGCCCAGCGCCCAATGCTGAGGCAACGCCGCCCGGACATTATCGCTACACGTGGCGATTGGCCCCGCCGTCCTTGCGCACGCCGGTCAACGCGCACCGCGGAGACAAGCCTCTCTACGCTGCGCTGGAAACGCTGACGTTCTCGCGCGCGGGCCGCGCCCCGGCGGCTGCCGAACTACCGGAGTTCCGCACGCTGGAGACGGCGCTGGCGATGAGTGGCGCGAGCCTGGCGGCCTGCCCCGTCAAGGGTGACTGGGGTTCATCGGGACATGCAGATCTCGATCAGGCACGCCACGTGATCGCAGCGGTTCGCTTCCCGCGTGATGCCCCGCAGGACGCAGACGAGCGCGAGCGCTTGAAGGCCGCGATGGGGGCCGTGAAGCAGGCGATGGACGCGCTGCGCAACCCGGCCGGTGCGCTACGCCAGCAGGTCCACGCATACCAGGACAAGTGCCGACAGCTGAAGGGCGATCTGGGCCCGGTGCCCTCTGAGTGCGCGCAGCTCGGACGACGCCTCTCTGCAGCAATGGATGCCAAACGCCTTGCCCTTGGCCAACAGCTCCAGGTCTGGGACGCGGAATTCGCGGCCGAGTTGGAGCGGCAGTTGATGGTGCCAACCGCACAGGGCTTCTGGAATTCGAAAGAGGATCTGAAAAAAGAACTGCGCAGGCGCCTTCTGGCCGAACTTCGGCCGGCGCTGGCCGCCACGACCCTTGAGCTGGGGTCGGCGCGGCGGGGCATCGTGGCCGTGCGGACCGCGATTGCCGACACGCGGACCTCTTTGCAGCAGGCGCTGAAAAAGGCGCACGCGGACCTCGAGCAACTGAGGAAATCGATCGATCACGATGCGCCATGGTCGCAACAGCGGCGTAGCGACTTTCAGGCGCGATTGGCGGTGTTGTTCCAGCGCGCAGCGGGATTGGCCGAGAGCGCTGTCGAAGATGCACAGCGGCGCATGGCAGCGGAGACCGACAGCTTTTCCGAACAGGTAGGCGTGCATGCGGCGCGCGCGCTGGCCCACGTCGCAGCCCGGGAGAATGCACTGCAGGCGGGGCTCCATGAGCTCCAGCAAGATGTGCAGGTCATGCTGCGGACTCTGCAATCACAGCTCTCAAACGGTGATACGCAAGTGGGCAAAGCAATCGGCGCGTTGCAAACCCACCACGACGACCCGGCCACTCCCGACGACCAGAAGACCGTGTGCCAGACGTTGCTGACGCGCTTGGCGGCGATCCGCCAGCAGCTGTCCACCGCCACCCAGCAGTTCAACCGCGTGGAGCAGGACTGGACTCGCTACACCGCGACGATAGGCGAGGGAATCGGTCAAGCCTCAACCGACGCTCGAGCGGCCATGGTCGTCGCGAGGGACGAGATCGATGGCGCCATCAAGGCGTTGCAGGACGCGGCCGGGCTCCTGCCTGCGTCCGTCATAGCAGCCAGCCGCATCGAGCTGGAAAAGGCACATCTGGCGTTCTCAGCCATGGTCGAGCACCTTCTCGTCCGGATTGGCCGGGACAGCCACTGGGCCGAAGCCGTGATCCAGGCAGCGCACGAGAGCATCGATGGAGTCGATGGACTATCCGCGCGAGCCGAGAACCTGGTGAATGAGGCCTCGGCCGTGGCCGAGCGCTGGGTGATTGAACTGGAAGCAGATCTCGAGGCAGTCGAGCAGCAACTGGCACCCGAAGCGCTGGCAGCTGCACTGGTCGATCAGCTGACGGCGGTCGTCGTTGAGCCTGGGGTCGAGGCGCTCGATGCCTCCTGGTTCCGATCTGGTGATCTGGCTGTAGACGTGGCCGCAACGCTGCGCGCCGCCTCCAGCCAACTGCTGCAACAAGCGCTCGCCTGGATCCAGAGCGGTACGGCGCTCGCCGGCAAGCTGATCCAGCACGTCGAAACCGCGTGTTCGGCCATCGGAGAGGGCCTCGATAAATTTCTGGATGAGACTGCGGACGCCTTCGTCTCCAGGTTTCCCGAGTTTGATGGCACTTTTGCGGCGTGGGTGCAGGACGCAGATTCGATCTTGGACAACGCGGAGGAGTACAAGGAACTGCTCAAGGCCTTCACGACCTTTGAACAAGATTCGCGCGATGTCGTCGCCAGACTCGCGGCGACGACCGACCAGGCCCAGCGCTATGGGGCGCGTGTTGTGGATGCTATATCCCGGATCGGGGAGGGAAATCTGATGTCGGCGCCCGGAAACATTCTTCGAGCGCTGGCGGCGGCAGGCAGCCCGCCGGAGTTGCCCAACCTCGACTTCGCGCGCGAACGCCTGGCGTACTACTACGGGATGGTCGACGGGCACGTCGATACCACGCCCGTCGAAGCCTGGTTTGGACGCCTCGGCGACGAGATCAAGGCCATTGGCCTGAGCCTGCCCTTCGACCGGATCGGCCACCAGTTGATGGCCGTGGACCTGTCGAAGTTCGACATCGGCCGCATCCTGCGCAGCTGTGGTGGGATGAAGTTCGACCGCCTGTTCAAAGGTTGCCGGTTGCCACGCGGAGCCGCCGACGCGATCCATGTGTCGCACGATTTCGACAAGAAGAACTACCGGGCCTGGCTTCAGATCGAGGTCGACGCACCACTGGAAGGGAGGAACTCGCTCTTCTCCTGCGGCCCGTTCTCGCTGGACGCGGTCAATTCGCGCGCCCGCGCGGTACTGCGCGTAGAGGCCTCCAAGGACACCGACGAGGTCGCCCGGCAGGCGCGCTCAAGCTTCGAGACGGACTTCGAAATGGTGGTCGCCGGACAGGTAATGGTGACACTGCAGCAGGTCGTGGTCCGTTACGACGACAGTGGCAGCCTCAAGGTCGACTTCGATCCAAAGAAGATCAAGCTCAATCCCACGCTTCAATTCATCCAGAACACACTCGGCTCGATCATTCCGGACGAGATCGGTGGGCTGACCGTCATCAAGCACAACGGCCTGCCAGTGGGCCTGGAGCATCTGTTCTCGATGCCACCGATGAGCCTGATGTTCGGCACGAGCGGGGTGCAGAACATCCAGATCAGCAACCAATTCCAGTTGATCGCCTATCCCGACTTCCTGATCGCAAACCGCTTTTCCCTGGCGCGGCCCGATCTTCCGTTCTTCTTCACCGTGTTCATCATCGGCGGCACAGGCTGGTTGACGGTGGATGTCGAATACCGCCCGTTCAACCAAGGACTGTTGGTGGTAGTGGATGCCGGGGCCGGCGGGTCGGCTTCGATTGGCTTTGCGTTTGCAGGCGTCACGGGCTCGGTTGCGATCAGCGTCAGCGTCGCGCTTACCTATCGCAAACTCATCGGTCACGCCGGCGGCGGGCTGACGGTATCCATGGTCGTCCTGATCGTGGGTGTAGTGGACGTGCTGCGCATTGCCACGGCCTACCTCACGATCCTGCTACGCCTGTCGTACAAGGAAAACGGCGACATCGACGCGTACGGCAGCTTCCGCATCAAGATCCGGATCTGCCGGTTCGTGACGATTTCTGCCGGCGGCCAAGCGCGCTACGCCATGACCGGCGGCAAGAAGCAGTCCTCCAGTCAGACCTCTACGAGCGTCGAGGTCTCACCTGTTGCTTACGACAAGGCCAAGAAGTTGATCACCGGCCAAGGGAGCTGATGCCGTGGACACCATCATCTGCGTCACGGAAGAAGAAGCGGCGTGCTTTCAATCCGATGACCAGCGCGGCTTTGCCGTGCGATTGTCCTTCCAGACCGACGAGCCAATCGAGGACCTCGCCAAGCAACGGTTCGAGACGTTCGTCAGGCAACTGGGCCAAATGCGATTCGGGCTATACCGATTGGACAACGGCACCCTGCACCGGGTGAACGGGGTCGTGCTGCACGCCGAGCCCCATGACGCGGGGCTTGCAGACCAGTTGCTTGGCTGGCTTCCAAGCCAGCAGCCTGCGGGCGCAGCGATGTTCTATCGAACGCCCGCGCTGACCGAGCCGATAGAGGTCACGGCGAGCACGGTGGATGCGCGCGCGGTGCTCCTGGGCATCGCCAGCGCCACGGCGCCCGTGCCCCACCGGTTGCGCTTGGCAGTCGTGCTGCGCGTTCCGCGCACCGAACTGGCGCCAACGCCGGACGCCTCCGTGGTTGTGCTGCCGCACGTCACGGGAGACCTGCCGGACACCCTTCCTGGTGCCGGTGCCGTGCTTGGTGGAACCATCGTGCTGGAGGCGGCCGGCGTACGTTGCCAGTCCAGTGTGACCTTTCCGGTCGCCGCGTTGTCGACCAAGGTCGACCTGGCGCAAGGGTTCGTCGAGGCCGACGGGTTCAGCCAGGAAGCTCATCTGACGGTCGAACGTCTGGAGCGCCGGATCGGCTCCCTGCTGTCGGGCCACTTGGCCACGCACGAAATCCAGTGGCCAGACCTGCCCGGCGGTGATGCTGGCATTCCGCCCGAACTGGGGCCAAGTTCGGCGGAGGAGCGGAGCCATGTCCGTCGGCTGTCCTGGCGTGCGGTGACTGCCTTGGCGTCTGTGCTGGACACCGTGATGATCGCTCTGGCCATGCCTGGCGCGACGCAGCGGGACGGGGCGTTACTCGCGCCGTTTCTCGACGGGCTGGCGGCGCGAGTTGTCGATGAACACAACCGGGGCGTTGAACGCGGCCGACTGCGCGGTGCGCTGCGCGCGGGAATGACGCAATGGCCGGTAATCAAGTCGCCTGGTGCCACGCCGGACGAACGCCGGAAGCTGATCGAGGCAATCTGTGCGGTCTGCAAAATTGCCCCCCCGCCGCTGCAAGACAAGGCGGACACGTCCTGGTTGAGTTGGCTGCTGTTGGGCTACATCGCCGAAGACGGTGAAACGTGGCACGACATTGCACAGCGCGGCCGCGCCCTGGGCATCGGCGACGGGGCCGATCGTCCGACAGACCTGCGGGCGTTGTGGGCGCGCCAGTCGCGCGAACTGGAACGCGAGTTGGCGTTGCTGCGGGACAGTTCTACCGGTGAGGCGGGTTTGGAAGCAATCGTCGTGCAGCTGCTGCGTGATCCGGGCCTGCAACAGACCTTTTGGACTCAGTTGGGGCTCACGCCCCCGGCCGACAACCCCTACGTGCAAGCGCTCGACGCCTATGAGCGGCAGTTCGTCACCGGCGCCGACGGCGCCACGGCGGCACGCCAGGCCGTCGGTTCCCTTGTCGCCGATTTCCTCGTGCCTGGTACCTTCACCGGGCCGCCGTCCGCCGAGCTCCAACGCAACTTCGAGGATGTCGCGTTCTGGGCGCGGCGTTTTCAGATTATCGACCGTCCCACTTCCCCCGCGCGCCCAGACAGTGCACCACTGTTCGCGGCGCTTTCGTGGCCGTTTGCCGACCCGGCGCGGTTCTTCGCAGAAATCACCGCGCCCAACAGCCTGCCGCTGGATTGGCAGGTCCCGTCGCCTGCCGAGGGCGACGCGCGCCAAGCCATTGAAACGGCCGCGAGAGACATGACCGAGTCGGTCGTCAATGACCTGTTTCCACCGGGGCGCCGCCGCTATGTGCCCGATGCCGTGCCGCCTTCGGTGGCAATCCAGGTCGCGGTGGATCCCACGGCGGACGATGGCAGCGGCGACGCCGATGACTTTGCCGCCTGCTTCAGCGGAGTCGCCCTGCTTTTGCGTCGCCGGGACCGAACAGCTGTCGATCCACCCTGGGCGTACGCCTGCCTAGCCGAAGTTCTAGGTCCGAACAAGGCGCCCTGGACGCCGGACGTCCGCACGGTGCAGCCCTTGCCGGCTACGGTCTGCGACGGACGTCGCGCGCTGTTCGTCCCGTATGACGGACTGCCGTTCGCGACCCTGGCCTTCGAAGACACGCTGCCTGAAGGTTCAGCGGACGGAACGAAGCGCGAGGGGTTCTACCAGGTCGACTATCCGAGCGATGTGGGCAACAAAGGTACTGCGCTGCCTCCGCTCGCGTACGGCACCGCGGTGGAGGTGGCAGCGCATGCGCTCGGGCGTGCCGGGTCTTTGCCCCTGTCGCTACAGGACGCGCGTCCGTGGATTCCTGTCGATTTGCCATCTCTGCCGCATAGCCAAGGTTTCCACGAAACCATCCGCTACACGCGGACGACCGCCATCGGCAGCCCGCAAATCGGAGATTCGGGGACAACGGCACGCATCGGTATCATCCCCGCCGACACTCAACCGCTGCTGACCGATTACCCGCAGGTCGCGGTGGTCTCGGGGTTGGCGCTGGATCTGTGCCGCAATGCCGACGGGACTGGCGCCATCGCGATTCCCGGTGTCGGCACGAGCGAGGAACTCGAACTTTCCGAGCTCCGGGCGTTCTGCGCGGCCGGCCAGCGTCTTCAGCTCGACGTCGCGCCGATGGCCAATGCCGACGCCGATTTCAAATTCCCCACGAATTCGGCGGAGTTCGTCTCACTATCCTTGAAGTACATCGCCCGGCTCAAGGTCGTCTTGTCGTGCGAAGTCCCCGGCGAGGTGGCCGTCGATTTCGTCGCGGACGGTGCGGCCGCGCACCGCGCTGTCCTGGCGACCGACTCCAGATCACTCTGGTTGCGCTTGAAGATTGCCAACGCGGAGCTCCGCGACTGCATCAGTCTCGCCGATCCGGCGCGCGAGTTGCGGGGACCGGCCGCGGCCAGCCGACCCAGCCCCAGCAATCTCTTGTTGCTCGGCTCCAGCCAGGCAGGAGCGTGGCGTTCGCCGTACGGTTCGAAGACCCAGGTGCGCGTCGGGTCTCCCAGCGTGCCTTACGTGGATTGGGTGCGCTGGATCAGCAATCCGCGACTGCACGACCAGGTATTCGGAACCACCGTCGAAGAGCGGCGACGCGCCCTCGCGTTTCGGACGCTGCTGTTGGCAGCCCACATCGATCGCATGAAAGCCCCTGAGCTGGCGGCGCTGCTCGACCAGTTGCCCGATCCAGCCGTCGGCAACCTGAGGATCGACGTTAGTCCAGTGGATGGTTTGCGTGTCGACACTAGGACACTGCAAGAAACGCTTCGCGCCGACACGGCACTGCGCCCGTTACCAACGCTGGGGGAGTTGCTGCGCGATGACGACGACCTGTGGCAGGACGTAAAAAAGCGCAATGCGGTCAGTGCGCTGCGGCGAATCAGAAACACATTGGCCTTGACAATCGCGATCGACGTCGTTGCTGACGGGCCACTCGAGCTATCGGATCGCGCGGACCGCCTCTCGATGCCCGAAGGCACATGTGCGCACTTGGCCGTGCGACCGGTGGTTCCGATCGAGCATTTTGAGGTGGTGAACGATGCACCGGCCCCGGTCCTTCACCGACGGCTTCGGGAACTGGCCCTCGGAGATCAGAAGGAAGGCGTGGTGTTCGAAGGGGCGGCCTTGCAACTTGAGGCCATGCTGGGGCCGCTGCGTGTGGGCGATGAGGATCACGACCGGCCAGTCTGGCAGGACTCGCGCGCGGCCTGGTGCAAGTCTGCAATGACGAGCGCCATCTCGCACAAGGGAGCGACCGCCACGCGTCGGTATGGCCTGGAGTACCGTCCAGCCGATGCCGGGTGGCGCTGGCGACACATTGGTGCCGTGACTGTCGCGACTCAGCGCTGGCGGTTCAATGGTCGACCCATCGACACATGGATTTCACCTCCGCCTCGCAAAACGCGCGGCCGAGCGACCTCGGTCGCGCTGCCATGGGACGAGAGTCTCAAGGCATTCGAGAGTGATGCGTTTGGCACGCGGGATGCCCGGGATGCGGACCTGACCACAATCCGCCTGCAGCCCGCACCAGCACCGACCCAACTCATCGACGTCGCGTGGGAGGCCCCAAGCGCCACGATCTTCCGCCACCGTTTCGAACTGCGCTCACGTTACCTGGGAGCGATGAGACGGCATATGGATGGCCTGGTCGAAGCGTGGTCGGACGAAGAGAATGGATCACAGGCATGGCGGCGAGTCGCCATGCTTGCCGACCGCGCGCGAGTCACGCTGACGCGTCCACAGTTGCGAGCACTGGTGCCGCTGACTGCGCCGATAGAGAAGGATCCCGGCGCCACCCCGCCGGTACTCGCGCTGCTGCAGGAACGTCCATACCACCATGGAGGCCTCGCCGACCGCGTCGCCGCCGAGATTCGGACAGGGGTCGGTTACGGATGGCTCGATCCCCCGAAGGTGGTCGGACCACTGGACGCGCGCAAGGAACTTGGACCGGATCCGCGGCTGGCTTATGAGGCTGCGGACCAGGACAGCGCCGCCGCGATGTTTCTCGAAACACGCGGTCCCTTGGGTCTCACTTTTGAGCCCCAAATCAGCGCTCCGGCATTTCCGAATGCGGCTTATGTGCTATCCCCGCGCCTGGTAGATGTGGGAGGGAGCCGTGCGGCGCATCTGGACGAGCATCTTCTAAGCGTGGGCCTGCGTCGTTACCTTGATCCGGCCTGGCTGGTGGAGGAGGAAACCCAAACTCAGTCGCCGCTAGCGACGACGTGGTGGGGCCCAGCCGATCTTGAGGGTCCGCGTCCCTGGCAGATCGTGTTGCATCACGCTGAAGAAAGACGTCCCTTCCTGCGTTGCCAGAAAGCGGCTGACAGCGCCCACTTGGACGTTCTGCTGCAACCCTGGGCCGTGGACCACACTAGTCCGACGCAGGCGCAAGAGCTGCTGGTCGCTCGAGTGCCCGTCAATGCCCGCCTGGCTTTCCTGCACACGCCGCTCGATGAGCGACGCGCGTCGCTTGCGCTGCTTCTGCTGCGGAAGGACCTGGCGGCCGACTTGCTGGCGAGCCTGGATTGGACCCTCCCAAAGGAGATTCAGGCTGCTGAACTCGCGTTGGAGGACGAAAATGGCGCCCCCCTGGCGGTGATCCCCACCAGCGCCAGTGCTGTTACCGCGTTGAACTGGACCAGATTGCTGCGGAACTCCGATGCAATCACTGCGCTTCAGACCGGCGAAAAGATCGAGACGAGCCAACCCAAGGCCGTGTCAGATCTGCACGGAGTTATCAGCCAAGGAGCCTTCATGTTCCGGGATGAAGCGCAGCAGCTGTGCTGGATCCGGGCCCGCCAACAGGGACAACGCTATCCGCTCCACATGCAACGTCACATCGGGCTGCTTTTCAGCCGTGAGCACACGGGGCTCGGCGCGCCGATGTCGGTCCCCTCAAGCGCATGCATGGCACCTTTTCGGCAGACCCCCTTCGACGGCATCCCGGCCACGCATGTCCAGGTACTCGAGTTGGAGATGCCGGCGCGCATCCTCGGACACATCCCCGGTGGCGACACCGCCGATTACCTGCCACATGACTTCCGCCAGGCCTACTTTGATCTGAAGGCCATCGGATTTGAGGGATCTCGCATCGGCCGAGAGGGCGCGATTCTGTCGTTCTTTGGGCGGTTTGTCGGTTCGCGCGATGCGCTCACGCGGTTGAAGTCACTGCATCTGAAGCTCCGTGGCAACGACGAATCGGATGGCATGGAACTGGAACTGTCACGCGCGAGCACAGACGTGGAATTGACCGGGTTCATACTCTCGGTCCAATGTCGGACGGACGGCCTGGCCGTCAATGCCTCCTTCATCGACGTCAATGGTCAGCGCATCAATCCTTTGCCGATCGGTCCGCAAGCATGGCGGCCCGGTTCGCACGATCAACTCCAAGGCCTACTGGTGCAGTTCGCTCAGGCGCCCACGGATGAGCTGTGGATCGAGCTGTCCTTGCTCGTCTCGCGCTTGTCGGATGTCGATTTCAGACATGATGGACCGATCGACTTCGACTGGTTCTTCGGGGAGCCGGCCGGCAACCCAGTGCTGGACGTCGGCGAGACAAGCCTGCGCACGCTCCGGGAGGCACAAGCCCGACTAATTGCCGTGTCGCCCCCGGTAAAGATTGAACCGACCTAGCGACTTACGTCCACATGTTCACTCGCCAAATTTCTCAGGAGCCGCCATGAGTATCAAGATCTGGATCGCCAGCTTCATACCGCGACAGATTGATGGATACACGCATCCCGTGCCCGGGGGCGGAACCACGATGATCCCCGGTCCGACGACGCTGAGTGATTGCTTTCTCACCGACCAGCGCTCGTTCTCATCGTCGCCGAACGCCTCCTCGCGCACGCGCTCCCTGGTGGAGGTCAACCTCGGATCGCCGCAGCCCGTCTCTGTTGTCCACCACTGCGACAGCACGGTGGAAGTCGATTGCGAGGATGGTGAGATCGAGTGCAATCAAACGCCAGACAGCAGTGGCCTCAAGATCACCAATTTCAGTTCGACGGCGACGCGCTGCACCTTCACCTTCGAAGGCGGCGCAGGCAATCCCTGTGCTGGCCCGTTGGCGCCGGACATCGATTGGCTGGTGCACGTCGTTGTGGAAAGGAGCGGCGACACGGTGACAGTGAAGATCGGTACTGGGAGCCTCGTCGAACCGTTCCCGGCCTTTGAATGCTACGCGTCGGTCGGCGGAACGACCAAGGCCCTGTTCCAACGCCCCCCTGATCCTGCTGCGACCCCATGGGATTTGCCGGGTGCGCCGAACAAGACGGTGACAGGAAGCGTCGCGTTTCCGTGATACCTGTAAATACCTACGACCGCTCTTGGCCGCCTGCACCGGGGTCAGGATATTGCCCCCTCGTCGGCCACCTGTGGCATGGGATCAGAAGATGCGTACCGACCTACTCACGAACTGGTTGAAGGGGCTAAGGCTTGCCCACATCGCCCACGCCCAGGCGTCGTCTAGCGACAGCTGGCGACACAAGGTGCTGGGCATTCCGGTGGTGATTCTGACGACGATCGTAGGGACGACCGTGTTCTCCAACCTTGGAGAGGTGCCGAGCGAGACGTTGAAGATCGCTACCGGACTCCTGAGTATCGGGGCTGTGGTCCTATCCAGTCTGCAGACTTTCCTGAGTTATGCCACCAGTGCGGAGCGTCACAGGACGGTGGCGCTCAAGTACGGTGCGCTGCGTCGAGAGTTGGAGCAGTTCTTGGACGACCCTCCAGAGTCCAAGGATGCTTGGACGGCAACCGTTGAAGAATTCCGCACGCGATGGGACGCCGTCGACCAGGAAGCGCCCGCCGTACGGCAGGGGGTCTGGCGCAATGCTAAGTTGCAGCTCGATCGTTCCCTTGCGAATGGAAGTGAGCGAGACGGAGCGGCGGTTGACGATCCCGCGTGAGCGGCCTCGCGTAAGCGAAGCGCTCCCGTGACGATGCCTCCGCTATTCTTATCCATCGGCTCGTGCCGGAGTCCTGTCCAGCGTAAAGCGGCTACGCATGCGCCGAACTATCCGCATGCTGGCGATGATCGATGATCGAGCCGTTGGATCCAGGACACCATCCATTTTGTAGGTCCGTCTGCGGTCTGTTATTCCGTTGTGCGTCAATAGGTTGAATTCATCAATTGGGTTGCTGGTGGGCGACAATACATCACGTCGGCTTTGATCGTGTGTGCGTCTGCGTCTGCGTCAGCGCAGGTTCGCGAACATCTCGACAATCCTCACCGCCGCCTCGCGATCGCGACTATGCACCTGCCGTAGTCCCTGCAGGACGCGGCTTTCCAGCTCGTCCTGGGCGTAGTCCTGCGCGATCACCGCGGTGTCCAGGGCACCCATGCTGGCGTGGCATTCACCGCGTCCGGTTGCCAGCCACTCGAAGTGCACCTGCGTTTCGCACGCGATCTGGGCCAGGTGCGACAGGCTGGGGTGGGTGCCGCTCTCGCGCTCCCATTGGGTTACAGCACTGCGCTGCACGCTCAGGCGGCGCGCAAGCTCGGCCTGGGTCAGGTGGGCCGCGACCCGGGCTCGTCGTATCCGTGACGACATGGAGAACACTGGGCATTCCTCGATGGGTCCTCTGCTCCAGTTCAAACGTAAGTTCCGCTAACGGGCAGCCATGCACCCCGCGCCGCGTCGCCGGGATGGACAGTATTGAGGGCCCCCACAGCGTCCGCTGCGGCCATTCGGGTAGCGGGTCTGCCCGGGAAGCGTCCCTGACGTCATCTTGGACAGTCGCGCTAACCAAGGCCCGCGCCCTTTGCCTGGCCCGCCCGTGCGGGGGCTCGCGCAAGCGCAGCTAAGCAATCCGGCCTGACCGGGCCATGCAAGGGACGGATGCTCATATCAGCCCGTTGCGACTCCATATCACCAGCAACCCGATCCCCACGATCACGTCGATCACCACGCACCACGGCACGTACCAGCTCGGGATCCTGACCAGCGACAGGCGCGAGCGGTTGTGGTGGGCGAAGTCCCAGGCCGCGTGCGCGAAGTAGGCGATTGCCACCAGCACCGGCCAGAGCAGCAGTCCGAGCAGGCCTGCGACGGCGAACAGTCCGGCGACGTTGAACTCCACCATCTGGTCGCGGCTGGAGCCGTTCATCACGGCGAAGCCGAAGTAGATGCCGGCGATGAGTGCGATGAGTATCGCGGCGAAGCCGAGCGAGGCCTGCGGTGTCAGGAAGAAGTGAGGCAATAGCGAGCCGATGCCGACGGCCACGCCGGTCGCCAGCGGGCGCCGGGCGAAGACCGAGGAGTTCGGGCGTTCGTGGGCGTGCGTCGTCGTGGTCGACATGGTGCCTCCGGAACGGTTCGGGGCCTCCAATTTCGTCCAGCCCGCGCTCGTTCTCTGTGAACGCCAGGCGGGGCAGGCGGCCCCTTCACGCCTTGTTCCTATAATCCCGGCGCTTCGATTGGGCGGTCAGTTGAGGGAGTGACAACCACCATGAAGAGCGGTTCGAAGGAAGTCGGTGAAGGATCGGTCTCCGAGCAGATCGATGCGCAGATCAGGGAGCTGGGCGACTGGCGGGGAGAGACGCTCGCCAGGGTCCGCGTCGTCGTCAAGCAGGCCGATCCCGACGTGGTCGAGGAACTGAAGTGGCGGGGCGTCCCGACCTGGTCGCATGACGGCATCATCTGCACCGGTGAGACGTACAAGAAGGCGGTCAAGATGACCTTCGCCCAAGGCGCTTTGCTGGACGACCCGTCGGGGCTGTTCAACTCCAGCCTCGATGGCAACACCCGCCGCGCCATCGACATCCACGAGGGCGACGAGATCGACGAGAAGGCGTTGAAGGCACTCATCCGCGCCGCCGTGGCCTTGAACAAGAGCAGGAAGAAGTGATCGCCAGCGGCTATCGCGAGGGCAAGACGGCGCGGTAGCCTGCCGCGATGGACTCCCTCATTGCCGCCGCCGGGCGCGCGCTGGTCGCCGGCGACGCGCTCGGTGCGCTCAAGCGCGTTGCCTTGCGCGATGACCCGCCGGCGCTCGCCCTACGCGGCATTGCGATGGCGCAGCTGGGCGAGTATCCACGCGCGCGGGAACTGCTGCGGCGCGCGGCACGGGGCTTCGGTACGCGTGAGGCGCTGGCGCGAGCGCGCTGCGTCGTCGCCGGGGCCGAGGTGGCGCTGGCCATGCGCGACCTGGGTGGCTCGCCGCGCGCACTTGCCGAGGCAGCCACTGCGCTCGACGCACGCGGCGATCGTGCCAATGCATTGCAGGCGCGACTGATCGCGGTACGACGGCTGCTTCTGCTGGGTCGTCTCGACGAGGCCAGCGCCGCGCTGGTCGGTCTCGACGCGAAAGGCCTGCCGCCGTCGCTGGCGGCGATCACCGAACTGGCCACGGCGGAACTGGCGTTGCGTTCGCTGCGCACGGCGGACGCGCGTTCGGCGCTCGATCGCGCCTTTGCTGCCGCACAACGCGCTGCGATCCCCGCGCTGCTGGCCGAAGTGACCGAGGCGCGCGCCGCACTCGACCGCGCCGCCGCCAGGCGCATCCACGCCGGGCATGAAGAGCCGCTTCGCCTTGAGCAGATCGAGGCGCTGATGGGTTCGGACGTGCTGGTTGTCGACGCGTGCCGTCGCGGACTGCGCGCCGGCGACGTCTGGGTGCCGCTGGCGCGACGCCCCATCCTGTTCGCGTTGCTGCGTGCACTCGCCGAGAACTGGCCCGGCGACGTCGAGCGCAACGCCCTGATCGCCCGCGTGTTCCGCACGCGCCAGCCGGACGAGACGCACCGCGCACGATTGCGTGTCGAGGTTGGTCGCCTGCGGTCGCTGGTTGCGCCGCTGCTGGACATCCAGGCCAGTGCGCGCGGATTCACCCTTGTGCCAACCGACGACCGCGGCGTTGTCGTGCTGGTGCCGCCGATAGATGGCGAGCAGGCCTCGCTGCTGGCGCTGCTCGCCGACGGCGCGGCCTGGTCCACGTCGGCCCTGGCGCTGGCGCTGGGCGACAGCCAGCGCACGGTCCAGCGCGCACTCGCCGAGCTCGAAGCCGCCGGGCAGGTGCGCTCGATCGGCCGTGCCCGGGCGCAGCGATGGCTGGCCCCACCGCTGGTTGGATTCACGACGACCTTGTTACTCCCTGCCGCACTGCCGCCTGAGTAGATTGGTCCCACGGCGCCACCACAGGCGCCACCAGGAGCCCCCCGATGAGCCGCAATCCAGCCAGCAGCACGTCAGCACAGGCACCCACTCGCGCCGCCGAAATCGTGCGCGAGTACGGTCCCTTCGAAGGCGCCCGCAACGTCGCCGGCGTCACCTTCGATGGCCACCACGTGTGGACCGCGATCGGATCGAAAGTGGTCGCCTTTGATCCCGCCAACGGCGAGGTTGAGCGCTCGGTCGAGTGCGCCGCCGATGCCGGCACTGCCTTCGACGGTACGCACCTCTACCAGATCGCCGAAGCGCGCATCGACAAGATCGATCCGTCCACCGGTGCCGTGGTCGCGTCGATCCCTGCACCCGGCAACGGTGGCGATTCGGGCATGGCCTGGGCCGAGGGCAGCCTCTGGGTTGGCCAATACCGCGACCGGAAGATCCACCAGATCAACCCCGACACCGGCGCGATCATCCGCACCATCGAGTCCAACCAGTTCGTCACCGGCGTGACCTGGGTCGACGGCGAGCTGTGGCACGGCGTGTGGGATGGCGACGAGAGTGAACTGCGACGCATCGATGCCGAGTCCGGCGCCGTGCTCGAGCGGCTCGAGATGCCGCATGGCACCGGCGTCAGCGGCCTGGAATCGGACGGCGCCGGAATGTTCTATTGCGGTGGCGGACCGAGCGGAAAGGTCCGCGCCGTCCGCCGACCGCCGCGCTGATCCCGAGCGGCACAGCGCCCCCTCCTGCTGCATTCAACCTCCGGTCCAGCGACCGGAGACGGGCGCGGCTTGCTCCGCGACTGGGCAGCCGCACATCCGCCACCCCGGAGAACATCATGAACACCGCACTCAACGAATCGACCATCGACCTTTCCCTTGCTGACCACCCGGTCGTCGGCAAGGAACAATGGCTCGCCGCACGCAAGGCACTGCTCGCACGCGAGAAGGAACTCACGCGCCTGCAGGACCAGATCGCCCGTGAGCGCCGCGCACTGCCGTGGGTGCGTGTGGACAAGGACTACGTCTTCGATACGCCCGAAGGCCCAAGGACGCTGGCAGAGCTGTTCGATGGCCGCAGCCAGCTGCTGGTGCAGCACTTCATGTTCGCACCGGGCTGGGAGCAGGGCTGCAAGAGTTGCTCCTTCATGGCCGACCACAACGACGGCGCCAACCTCCACCTGGCACAACGTGACGTCACGCTGCTGGCGGTCTCGCGCGCGCCACTGGCCGAGATCGGACGCTTCCGCCAGCGCATGGGCTGGAAGTTCAAGTGGGTGTCCTCGCATGGCACCACCTTCAACCATGACTTCGGCGTCAACTTCAGCCAGGAAGAGATGTCCAGCGGCAAGGTCGACTACAACTACACCCGGCAGCAGTTCCCGCACGAAGAGGCGCCGGGCATCAGCGTGTTCCATCGCGACGAGGGTGGACAGGTCTTTCACACCTACTCGCGCTACGGTCGTGGCGTGGAAGTGATGATGCACACCTACAACCTGCTCGAGCTCACGCCGAAGGGCCGCGACGAGGACGGCATGGACTACCCGATGGCGTGGGTGCGCCACCACGATCGCTACGAGACGGCCGCACCCGCCGCGTCGTGCTGCGCGTCGAAGGCGTGAGCAAATGGAAACCTTGTGGCCATGGCTGGCCATCGCCGGACTCGGCGCCTTGCATGGGCTGAGCCCGGTCAATGGCTGGATGTTCGCCGCAGGCTGCGGGTTGCAAGCGCGCGACAGTGGCCAGGCATTGCGCGTGCTGCTGCCGATCGCGATCGGGCACCTCGCCTCGATCGCGATCGTGGTCGCTGCCGTCTACGGCGGCATGCTGGTGGACCGCACGCGAGTCCAGGTGCTGGCGGGCGGCCTGCTGATCGCCGCCGCAACCTACCGCTGTCTGCGCGGAGCCGGCATGCAGTCGATCGGTGCCCGCACCAGTCATGCCGGCATCGCGCTCTGGTCCTGCCTGATGGCCACCGCCCACGGTGCCGGCCTGATGCTGGTTCCGGCGCTGGTACCGCTGTGCATCAGCGACAGCCCGGCCCGCGCGATCACCGCCTCGGGCTCGATCGCCCTCGCGCTCGCAGCAGTTGCCGTGCACATGGCGACGATGCTGCTCACGACCGGTGCCATCGCAAACGGTGTCTGCCGGGGCATTGCCATGTTTCCCGCTCTGCTGACCGGCACCGCGCCGCGCAACGCATGGACCGCCGCACTCGCCGTGGCGGGTGCGGCGTTGCTCCTGTGGCGATAGCAAGGCAGCCGCCAACCCTCGGTCAGCGTCCGTTTCGCCTTTGACCGCGCCTGCACGCACCCCGGCCCATGGTCTGCCGACCAGCGAGGCCCTGCCATGCACACCCACAAATCCTGGTACACCCGGTTCGCCAAGTCCGCCGCGCACTTCGCCGGCCGGCCACGCGTGTTCGCCCTGGCTGCGCTGCTGATCCTGGTCTGGATCGTGACCGGGCCGATCTTCGGCTTCAGCGACACCTGGCAGCTGGTGATCAACACCGGCACGACCATCATCACCTTCCTGATGGTCTTCCTGATCCAGAACACGCAGAACCGCGACACCGAGGCGATCCAGGTCAAGCTCGACGAACTGATCCGGGCGACCCATGGCGCGCACAACGCGCTGCTCGACCTGGAGGAACTGGAGGAAATGACCCTCGACGAGTTCAAGGCCAAGTACCAGGCACTCGCCACGCATGCGCGCAATGACCTCGACCGGGGCAAGAAGGACACCGGCACGCCCGAGGCGTGACGCGCCCAGGCCGGGAGGCTACAGGTGGTACTTGAGCATGAAGCTCACGGCATTCTGGTTGGTGTCGAAGAAGGGCGAGTTGACGATCTGGTACTTGTTCCACCACAGATCCACTTCGACACCGATGAAGAACTTGCCGGGTGTGTTCCAGATCGAGGCGCCGGCATCCCACGAGATCTGCGGATTGAGGTGGTAGCTCCAGTCCTCCGAGCCAAGCCCGGCCACCCAATCGAAGTAGCCATCGGCCAAGAACGTCGCCTTGCCGATCCGGAACGGATAGCTGGCGGCCAGCGTGACCTGTGCGTCGTGGAATCCATGGCGCGCACCTTCGATCAGCTCCGCGCGGCCGTAGATGTTCAATTGCACGTAGTTGAACTTGCCCAGTCCACCGAGCGGGCCGGCCTCGCGCACATCGAGGTTCAACCCCAGTCCGACCAGCGCGGCTTCGGCGAGGTCCGGATCCTCGCCGCGCTCGTACTGCATGGCCAGCAGGACATCCTTGATCTCGAACAGGCTGTGGCGGAAGAGGGTGCGCGAGAGGTCCTTGTCGAGCAGCTTGCCGAAACTCAGGCGCGGTCCGAACTCCCCGTACCACGTCGACTCGGTGGCAGGCTGGCCGTGGAAATCGGTGAAGTCGATGAACATGAAGAAGTCGCCGATCCTCGACTCGTGCGCATGCTCGAGCGTGAAGGTCGACTGCTCGTCGGGATCGACCGCGAAGCCCTTGCCGTAGGCAAGCAGCGTGAGGCTGGTATCGGTCCACAGGAAGAAAGAAGGATCCGCGGCGGGCGCTGGCGCGTCCTGCGCGACCGCCGGAAAGGCCGCGAACCCCAGTCCGCCCAGCAGCGACCCGATGAGGACCCGCGCTGACACCGCAGAAGGCCGCTACAACTTGCCTTCGGATCCGGTGTACATCACGTTCCAGACCTTGCTGCCCTTCGGGTCACTCACGCACGACCAGGGCGCATCCGCGCCCGGCACGGACACCGATACGGAGGTGCCGGCCTGGCTGAACTCGGAACCGATCACGGACAGTTTGCTGCTGGCGACACCGACCTGTTTCGACACCGCCGTCAGGCAGGCCTTCTCCGAAGCCGGGTTTGAGCCCCGCGACGAAGCAGCAGGTGCGGCGGCAGCGGGCGCGGCCGCCGTGTCGCCGGCGATCGTGCACACGCCATTCGCGCGGTTCTTGCCGGTGTACGACACGTCGGGCGAGCCATCGGGGTTGATGGAGATGGAGATGGTCGTGCCCGTCGCCGCATCCTTGGCTTCGTAGTAATTCTCGTTGACTGCGTTGAGCTTGGCTTCCTTGCCATTGACATAGACCGGACCGCCCTGGTCGACATGCACATCCAGTTTGCCAGGACAGGTCGCGTTGATCAGCGGCAACTTCGCGTGCGCGCTGAATGCGCACAGGGACGACACGGCTACGACGACGGGGAGCAGGAGCGATTTCATGACGATGCACACCGGCTGGGGGACGGCGCTCATTACAGCCGCTGACGGTGATGCCTGCGTGATGGGCAGGAGACACCGCATCGTTCCCGCACGCGCAACACAGTGTCGCGGGTTTTCCGGCACGGCGCAGGCATAAGATGTGGGCCTGATCGCGACAGCACTGTCGCATCGCCACTGGAGTCCGCCATGCCGCAGACCGCAAACGTGAATCGCCGCATCGTCCTCGCCTCGCGCCCCAAGGGCGCGCCCACGCCGCAGGACTTCCGCCTCGAACAGCGCGATGTGCCAACGCCCGCAGAAGGCGAGGTCCTCCTGCGAACTCTCTATCTGTCTCTCGACCCTTACATGCGCGGGCGGATGAGCGATGCGCCGTCGTATGCGCCGCCCACCGCGATCGACGATGTGATGGTCGGTGGCACCGTCAGCCGCGTCGTTGCATCGCGCCATCCGAAGTTCGCCGAAGGCGATCTCGTCCTCGGCGGTTCGGGCTGGCAGGACTACGAGGTATCGAACGGCCGCGACCTGATGGCGCTCGGCAACGCCGCCCATCCTTCGCTCGCATTGAGCGTGCTGGGCATGCCCGGCTTCACCGCGTACCACGGCCTGTTGAACATCGGCGAGCCGAAGCCCGGCGAGACCGTGGTAGTTGCCGCGGCCAGTGGCGCGGTTGGCGCGGTGGTCGGGCAGATCGCCCGGATCAAGGGCGCGCGCGTGGTCGGCGTGGCCGGTGGCGCCGACAAGTGCCGCTACGTGCTCGACGAACTCGGCTTCGATGCCTGCATCGATCGCAACGACCCGCAGTTCGCGCAGAAACTCGCCGAAGCCTGCAAGGACGGCATCGACGTCTACTTCGAGAACGTCGGCGGCGCAGTGCTCGATGCCGTGCTGCCGCTGCTCAACGAGGGCGCGCGCGTGCCGGTGTGCGGACTGATCGCCCATTACAACGACCAGAAGCTGCCCGCTGGGCCCGATCGCCTGCCGTTGTTGCTGGGCCTGGTGCTGCGCAAGCGCATCCGTCTGCAGGGCTTCATCATCCTGGACCACTACGCCGATGGCTTCGCGCCGTTCTACCGCGAGATGAGCGCCTGGGTCGCGGCCGGCAAGGTGAAGCTGCGCGAGGACATCGTCGACGGGCTGGAGAACGCGCCAGCGGCCTTCATGGGCCTGCTCGAAGGCAAGAACTTCGGCAAGCTGGTGGTCCACGTCGCGGACTGAGTCGCCCGGTTTCACGGCTTCACGACCGCCTAATGGCGGCTCGCCAAGACTGCATGGCCGAGCGCCGGCACCTGGCGCCGTGGAGCGACGAGCGTGAGCTTCGCAGTGCAGGTACTGCTGTTCTCGGCCGGCCTGTTCGCGGGGATCGTGTTGTTCATCGAGCTGGGGCGACGGCTGGGACGATCCCACCTCGCCCGCGAGAACCGCGGGCTGACCAAGGGCGCCGATGCTGCCGAGGGCGCCGTGTTCGGCCTGCTCGCGCTGCTGATCGCCTTCACCTTCTTCGGCGCGGCATCCCGCTTCGACGATCGCCGCCACCTGGTGGCCGAGGAAGCCAACACCATCGGCACGGCCTACCAGCGGCTCGACCTGCTGCCTGACGAAGCGCAGCCGGAACTGCGCGCGCTGTTCCGTCGCTACCTGGACGTGCGCCTGGCGACCTACCGCGACGCCGAGAACCGCGAGTACACGCAGCAGGAACTGGACCAGGGTTCGGCACTGCAGGACGAAATCTGGCGCAAGGCCGTGCACGCGACCCGTCGCCCGGATGCGTCGCCGCCGGCGACGGCGCTGGTGATCAACTCGCTGAACGAGATGTTCGACATCACCGATACCCGCGTCGCGGCGACCCGCAACCATCCGCCGCGCATCATCTACTGGCTGCTGGCCGGCTTGTGCCTCATCGCCGGGCTCCTCGTCGGATACGCCACTTCGGTCAACCCCGATCGCAGCTGGCTGCACCGGTTCGTGTTCGCCGCCATCCTGACGTTGACGGTGTACGTGACGATCGAGATCGAATACCCGCGCATGGGCCTGATCCGCGTCGATTCGGCCGACCAGGCCCTGGTCGACCTGCGCAAGCACCTGCGCTGAGGCACTGGCCCGGCCGCCAGGGCTTTCCGGCGGCTAGTTGACGTCCAAAGACAAGTTCTGGGACCCGGCCCCCGGCCAATTGCGGGATAATCGCCTGTGCCGGGATTCCCCGGCCCCAGCGCACTCGCCCGACCGGGCTCCGCATGGCCACACGATGCGAAGTCCGTGCCCGAGTGTCGCTGCCGCACTCCGATCAAGACCACAGCAGCCGCCATGAACAGCCAATACCGCAAGCCGCTCCCGGGCACCGCGCTCGACTACTTCGATGCACGCGCCGCGATCGAGGCGATCGCGCCCGGTGCCTACGACCGGCTTCCGTACACCTCGCGCGTGCATGCCGAGAACCTGGTGCGTCGCGCCGAACCGGGCATGCTCGATGCCTACCTGACGCAGCTGATCGAGCGTCGCCGCGATCTCGATTTCCCGTGGTTCCCGGCACGCGTGGTCTGCCACGACATCCTCGGCCAGACCGCGCTGGTCGACTTGGCCGGCCTGCGCGATGCGATCGCCGAGCGTGGCGGTGATCCGTCGCAGATCAATCCGGTGGTGCCGACGCAGTTGATCGTCGACCACTCGCTGGCGGTGGAGTACGGCGGCTTCGACAAGGACGCGTTCGCCAAGAACCGCGCCGTCGAGGATCGCCGCAACGAGGACCGCTTCCACTTCATCAACTGGACGAAGAAGGCGTTCCGCAACGTCGACGTGATTCCGCCGGGCAACGGCATCATGCATCAGATCAACCTGGAGCGGATGTCGCCGGTGGTGCATGCGCGTGATGGCGTCGCGTTCCCGGACACGCTGGTCGGCACCGACAGCCACACCCCGCACGTCGATGCACTCGGCGTCATTGCCATCGGCGTCGGCGGCCTGGAAGCGGAGAGCGTGATGCTCGGCCGCGCCTCGTGGATGCGCCTGCCCGACATCATCGGCGTCAACCTCACCGGCAAGCCGCAGCCCGGCATCACCGCCACCGACATCGTGCTGGCGCTGACCGAGTTCCTGCGCCAATCGAAGGTGGTCGGCGCGTACCTGGAATTCCATGGCGAAGGCGCGTCGGCGCTGACCCTGGGTGACCGCGCGACGATCTCCAACATGGCGCCGGAGTACGGCGCGACGGCGGCGATGTTTTTCATCGACGACAAGACCATCGACTACCTGCGCCTGACCGGCCGCGAGGATGCGCAGATCAAGCTGGTCGAGACCTACGCGAAGCAGGCCGGCCTGTGGGGCGATGCGCTCGAGACCGCCGAGTACGAACGCGAACTCACGTTCGACCTGTCGTCGGTGGTGCGCAACATGGCCGGCCCGTCCAACCCGCACAAGCGCCTGCCGACCTCCGACCTGGCCGCGCGCGGCATCGCCGGTGCATGGGAAGACGTGCCGGGGCAGATGCCCGACGGCGCGGTGATCATCGCCGCCATCACCAGCTGCACCAACACCAGCAACCCGCGCAACGTGATTGCCGCCGGCCTGATCGCGCGCAACGCCAACGCCCGCGGACTCGTTCGCCGGCCGTGGGTGAAGTCGTCGCTGGCGCCGGGTTCCAAGGCCGTGCAGCTCTATCTGGAAGAAGCCGGCCTGCTGACGGAGCTTGAGAAGCTCGGCTTCGGCATCGTCGCCTTCGCCTGCACCACCTGCAACGGCATGAGCGGCGCGCTGGATCCGGCGATCCAGCAGGAAGTGATCGACCGCGACCTGTACGCGACCGCGGTGTTGTCGGGCAACCGCAACTTCGACGGCCGCATCCATCCGTACGCCAAGCAGGCCTTCCTCGCCTCGCCGCCGCTGGTGGTGGCGTATGCGATCGCCGGCACCGTGCGCTTCGACATCGAGCGCGACGCGCTCGGCCATGACGCCGATGGCAATCCGATCACGCTCAAGGACATCTGGCCGAGCGACGAGGAGATCGACGCGATCGTCGCCAGCAGCGTCAAGCCGGACCACTTCCGCCAGGTCTACGAGCCGATGTTCCGCATCAGCGAAATGCACGGCGAGAAGGTCGGCCCGCTGTACGACTGGCGCCCGCAGAGCACCTACATCCGTCGTCCGCCGTACTGGGAAGGCGCGCTGGCCGGTGAGCGCTCGCTCAGCGGCATGCGCCCGCTGGCCGTGCTCGGCGACAACATCACCACCGACCACCTGTCGCCGTCGAACGCGATCATGGCCTCCAGCGCCGCCGGCGAGTACCTGGCGAAGATGGGCCTGCCGGAAGAGGACTTCAATTCCTACGCGACCCACCGCGGCGACCACCTCACGGCGCAGCGCGCCACGTTCGCCAATCCGAAGCTGCTCAACGAGATGGTGCGCGACGAGTCGGGCAACGTGAAGCAGGGATCGCTGGCGCGGATCGAGCCGGAAGGGCAGGTCACGCGTATGTGGGAGGCGATCGAAACCTACATGGAGCGTCGCCAGCCGCTGATCATCATCGCCGGTGCCGACTACGGCGAGGGTTCCTCGCGCGACTGGGCCGCCAAGGGCGTGCGCCTGGCGGGCGTCGAGGCGATCGCGGCCGAGGGCTTCGAGCGTATTCACCGTACCAACCTGATCGGCATGGGCGTGCTGCCGCTCGAGTTCCTGCCGGGCACCAACCGCACCACGCTGGCCATCGACGGCACGGAGACCTATGACGTCATCGGCGAGCGCACTCCGCGCGCGCAGCTGACGCTGGTCATCAATCGTCGCAACGGCGAGCGCGTCGAAGTGCCGGTGACCTGCCGCCTCGACACCGCCGAGGAGGTGTCGATCTACGACGCCGGCGGCGTGTTGCAGCGCTTCGCCAACGATTTCCTCGAGTCCGCGCAGGCCGCCTAGGCCGCCTGCGACCTGCAGTCCCCCCAGGAAGGAGAGAAGGCAATGTCAGCAGCTACCGGAACCGTGCGTCTCCACCGTGTGCTTCGTGCGCCCGCCGAACGCATCTATCGTGCGTTCCTCGATCCCGATGCGATGGCGAAGTGGCTGCCGCCGCACGGTTTCACCGGCAAGGTGCATCAGATGGATGCCAAGGTCGGCGGCAGCTACCGCATGTCGTTCACCAACTTCGCCACCGGCAAGAGCCATTCGTTCGGTGGCAAGTACCTGGAGCTGGTGCCCGGCGAGCTGCTGCGCTATGTCGACGAGTTCGAAGACCCGAACATGCCCGGGCAGATGCAGGTCACCGTGCAGTTGAAGACGGTCGTCTGCGGCACCGAGGTCAACATCGTGCAGGAAGGCATCCCGGCGATGATCCCGGTCGAGTTCTGCTACCTGGGCTGGCAGGAATCGCTGACGCTGCTGGCGCAGCTGATCGAAGCCGAGATTCCAGACGAACCCGCTCCCTGACAATCCCTGATCGCACCAAGGCCGACGGAATTCCAATGTCCCATCTCCCCCAGATCCGCATCCCCGCCACCTACATGCGTGGCGGCACCAGCAAGGGCGTGTTCTTCCGCCTGCAGGACCTGCCCGAAGTGGCGCAGGTCCCCGGCCCGAAGCGCGATGCACTGCTGATGCGCGTGATCGGCTCGCCCGATCCCTACGGCAAGCACACCGATGGCATGGGCGGCGCGACGTCCAGCACCAGCAAGTGCGTGATCATTTCCAGGGCATCGGTGCCCGACCATGACGTCGACTACCTCTATGGCCAGGTCCTGATCGACAAGCCCTTCGTCGACTGGAGCGGCAACTGCGGCAACCTCAGCTCCGCTGTTGGTCCGTTCGCAATCAGCGCCGGCCTGGTCGATGCCAGCCGCGTGCCCGCCGACGGCATCGCCGTGGTGCGGATCTGGCAGGCGAACATCGGCAAGACCATCATCGCGCACGTGCCGATGAGCAACGGCCAGAGGTGCAGGAAACCGGCGATTTCGAACTCGACGGCGTGACCTTCCCGGCAGCCGAGATCGCGCTGGAGTTCCTGGATCCGGCCGACGACAGCGACGGCGGTTCGATGTTCCCGACCGGGAATCTTGTCGACGACCTGGAAGTCCCGGGTGTCGGCACGTTCAAGGTGACGATGATCACCGCCGGCATCCCGACCATCTTCGTCAACGCCGCCGACCTGGGTTACACCGGCACCGAGCTGCAGCCGACTTTCAACGACGACCCGAAGGCGCTGGCGCGCTTCGAAGCGATCCGCGCACATGGCGCGCTGCGCATGGGGCTGATCAAGAGCATCGAGGAAGCCGCCACCCGCCAGCACTCGCCCAAGGTCGCGATCGTTGCTCCGGCCCAGGACTACGTCGCATCCAGCGGCAAGCACATCGCCGCGTCCGACATCGACCTGCACGTGCGTGCGATGTCGATGGGCAAGCTGCACCACGCGATGATGGGTACCGCATCGGTGGCGATCGGCACCGCAGCTTCCGTCCCCGGTACCCTGGTCAACATCGCCGCCGGCGGTGGTGAACCCGATGCGGTGCGCTTCGGTCATCCGTCGGGAACGCTGCGCGTCGGCGCGCAGGCCAAGCTGGTCGACGGCGAGTGGACGGTCACCAAGGCGGTCATGAGCCGCAGTGCGCGCGTGCTGATGGAAGGCGCGGTCAGGGTTCCCGCGGACTCGTTCTGACCCCTTGGCCGTGTTGGCCGGACGCTGGTCCGGCCGACCGTGCCGAGTCGCACTTCTCTGCGGGCAGCAGGAGGCGCTAGGCTCCGGCGGCGTCCCTCCCCCGCAGAAAAGGAGCAGTGTGTGTCCATGATGAGCCTGGTGCTTGCCGCAGCAACGGCAGCAACGGCAGCGACCGCCGTGTCGCCTGCCGCATCGCCCGTCGCAATTGACCCGACCACCCGCGCCGCGATCGAGGCGACGTGCTTCGACTATGTCGACGGGCAGCTCGAGGGCGATCCGAAACGCGTCGCCCGCGCGCTGCACCCCGACCTCGCCAAGCGTCGCGTGCTGGGTGATACCCCCGACGAGCGTCTGGGCCTGCGGCGCATGAGCAAGGAAGAACTGGTCGAGCTGACGCGACAGGGCGCGCTGAAGACGCCGAAGGAGCAATGGAAACGCTCCTGCACGGTGCTGGACGTTGCCGGCAATACCGCGGCCGTGCGCGCGGAAACCCCGTGGTTCGTCGACTTCTTCCACATGGGCAAGTTCGACGACCGCTGGATCATCGTCAACGCGCTCTGGTACTCCAAGCCGAAGTGACCTGGCGGTCCTGGAAAGCCCGAGCGCGATGCGCCCGGGCCCAGGAGCAGATCAGAAGCTGGCGCGAACGCCGAGCGTGTACTGCGAGTAGCTGCTACCGCTTTCGATTTCGCCGGTGATGCCCCAGGTCGGGCCGAAGCGGTACTGCATGCCAACGCTGGCGCTGAGCTCGGAGTCGTAGAACTCTCCGCTGGTGTAGTTGCCCTTGCCCCAGATCTCGAACGCATCAGTCAATGCCGAGCGCACGCCGACCGAAACACGACCACCGAAGCCATTCGGGTAGCCGCCGTCGTCTTCGCTCTCGTCTTCGATGTCCAGGTCGGTATCGATCGCCGAGACCTCGGCCAGCAGGTCGGTGCTGTCCGACAGTCCGTAGTGATAACCGGCACCCAGGTTGAGCCGCGTCACGGTAACGTCAGCGTCGTACGTATACGAAACGCGTCCCATGAATGTGTCGTAGACCTGCACCTCCACGGTGTCGGTGCCTCGGCGGACACTGCCGAAACCGTAGAACGACTCCCCCACCGCCACCGAGACGGCGCCGAAGAAGCCGTCGCTCTTCACGTCCTCGGGGCGCGCGGAGAGGAATCTCGCTCTCCGGAACGAGAAAACATCGTCCTGTGCCAGGTGCGCGTAACCGCCTTCGACATACGAGTAGTTCAACGAGCCGGCAAACGCGGTAAACGGTGCCGCTGCCAGCAAAGCAGCCAGTACGAGTTCCTTCTTCATTGCTTCCCCAAGTAGTTGATTCATCCATGCCAGCGGTCATTGCGACCGTCTCGCGATCAAGCCGCGATCGCGCTCCCCAAGAGCGTCCCGGCACGAATCCGGGAGCCACGCAGCGGCGAAAGTATGCCTCGGCCCGTACATGCAAAGCTGCGCGTAGCCTTCTACATGACGAGACTTTTTCTCACGGCGCTGGCAGGGCGACTGTCGAGCGTGATGCTCGTCACGCACTGCCGTCGATCGGGGCCCGCGGTCGCGCCATGCGATGCCGCTCGGAGCAGGAGGCTGGACATCCCCTTGCCAGCTTCGTCCGGCATTGTTGCCAATGGGGCAACACGGGGTGTCCGCCCCCCGGTCTACCGGCGCGGCACGAAAGCGGGTCTTCTGTAGCCGGCCGCGAAGCCGGCTACAGAAGGAATCGGCGCAATGAAAATCGTAGTGGCCGGCGGCCATGGCCTCGTCGGATCCAAGCTCGTCGCCCGGCTGAAGAGTCGCGGATACGACGTGCTGGCCGCCTCCCGCCGGTCCGGCGTCAACACCGTCACCGGCGAAGGATTGCAGTCGGCGCTGGACGGTGCGGATGTCGTCGTCGACGTCACCAATGCGCCCTCGTTCGACGAGCCGGAGGTGACGGAATTCTTCACGCGTTCGAGCGAGCGGCTGCTTGCCGCCGCCGAGCGTGCCGGCGTCTCGCATTACCTGGCGCTTTCGGTGGTCGGCACGCAACGCCTGCAGACCAGCGGCTACTTCCGCGCCAAGGACGCACAGGAGCGTCTGGTGAAACGTTCGGGCGTGCCGCATTCGCTGGTGCAGGCGACGCAGTTCTTCGAGTTCATGGCCAACATCATTCCGCCTGGCAGTGGCAAGGACATCGTCCACCTGTCGCCTGCGCTGGTGCAGCCCGTGGCCGCGGACGACGTGGCCGTGCGGCTTGCCGACCTGGTGGTCGCGCGACCGTCGAATGCCACCATCGAGATCGCCGGACCGGAGACCTATCGGCTGTGCGAACTCGTTCAGTGGGTCATGTACAGCTACCAGGACGACCGGCCGGTGATCGCCGACCCTGCGGCCAGTTACTACGGCGCGATCCTTGACGACCACACGCTCACGCCCGACAAGCAGGCGCTGATCGCCGATACCTACTTCAAGGACTGGCTCGACGGTTACCTGTCCGGGGCCATCGAAATTCCGCATGTCCACCACCCCGATCCGCTCGCGCACAAGTCGTAGTCAACGCGCACGGGGCGGCTGACGAACGGGAGTTGCGACACTCCCCGCCGCGGCGTAGAAGAATGGATGAGCAGGCACTGGACAGCTGCCTGGCAACCACCGGCTCCGGTGGCATTGATCCAAGGCCATGGACGCATTCGCGCGTTCCCCCGGCCTACCCACGCCAGAGTTCCACCTACGGAACAGGTGCATCTCGACGAACCGGCATCTTCGCTGTGAGCTCGTGCGCACAGCGCAGTGGCGTCTGTGCCTGTGAGGGCTGGACGTAGTGTCGCGGGTCGACCCTCCCGGCACGAAGAGGAATCTCCCCATGTCCAAGATCGAGAAAGTCCTGTTCACAGGCAAAACCCACACTGCCGCCAGCGCTCGCGATGGCGCGGCGCGCGGCGGTCATGGTCGCATCGACATCAAGACCTCGGCGTCGGGCTCCGGCACCAGCCAGGAACAGTCGTTCGATGCCGTGCTGGCGCATCCCACGGCGGAGCAGTTGTTCGCTGGTGCCTGGTCGGCCTGTTACCACTCAGCGATCGGCGTTGCGGCACAGGAGAAGAAGCTCAAGCTGCCCGATGGCCTGGCCGTGGAGATCGAGATCGACCTGGGCCAGACCGGCGACGCCTACTTCATCGAGGCCCGCTTCAACGTCATCCTGCCGGGCATGTCGCAGGCGGATGCCGAAGCGCTCGCGCACAGGGGGCACGAGATCTGTCCTTACTCGAAGGCCACCCACGGCAATATCGACGTGGCTGTCAGAGTCACTGTCTGAGTTCGCCTGTGAGTGCGCTTGTGGCCCCGATTTGAAGCAGGCAGCATGGCCGCTGTCCGTTCGACTCCGGGGCCACGATGTCGCATCCGCTGATCCTGCCCATGGCGGCGCACGTTGCGCTGGCCGCCTTTCTGTATGTGCTGCTTACCGTGGCGCGCGCGCCTGCGATCTGGGGTATTGGCCGTCGCGCCGATGGCGGCAATCCGTGGGCACGCATCGAACCGCGCATCAGCGCCAATCTGTCCAACCAGTTCGAATGGCCGCTGTTGTTCTACGCAGCCTGCATCATCCTGATGCAGTCGGATGCGGCTGACGACGCGCTGGCGCTGGCATGGATCTTTGTCGGCGGGCGCGTGCTGCATAGCCTCGTCCAGATCCTGACCACCAACATCCGCCTCCGTGGCGCCGTCTTCACCATCAATTTCCTTGCCGTCATCGGCCTGTGGGCGATGGTGGTCCTGGGATAACAACGCCTCGCTCAAATCCAGCGCGCCGGGTGATCACCGACGCGCTGGCGAGGCTTGTCACCTGAGTTGGCACGTGGCCGGGTCGTTGAGGCAGCGCTCGAGGCGCGCCCGGCTGGCGATCTCGTCCGCCTGCTCGTTCATGCGCTCGGCGTCTTCGGCCGACGTCTGGGTGACGCTCCCGGCCAGTGACGTGCCGCCTTCGGCCATCGCGGCGGCGCCGCCGGTACTGCCGTAACTGATACCGGTAAGGCTGCCGTCGGCGGCGAAGGCGAGTCCCGCGGTCTGCTTGCCGAACAGGCGAGGAGCGGGCAGCGGCAGGTCATAGATCCGCCCGGCCTGCGGTACCGCAACCACGCCGACGGAACGCTCGCGGTCCTTCTCCAGCAGTCGAACTGCGTATCGCACGGGCATGCGTGCGCGGATCACCGGATAGTCCGGGCAGCGCGCACCTTCCTTTGCCGTGCACACGCTCAACGCCGCCGTCGGCGCCTGAGTGCTCTCGGGATGCGCGGAAGCGTGCATCTCGCCTGCCAGCGTTGCCAGCGCGCGCTCGGCCCACGTGTCGTCGAACGCGGGCTCCAGGCGCCAGGTCCTGCGCGGATACTCATAGACCGGGAAGTTGTCATCGACCACGCCCTTGTCCATGGGATCGTCGAACTGCAACCGCGCCTGATACGGGAACACGGCCACGCCCTCCGTCGCGTCCTTCGCAAGGCCACAAAGCAGGCGGCGAGCCTGGGCTTCCTCGCCTTCGGTCGCCAGCGGGCCGCCGATCTTCGCCACCGGTAGTGCGGGCACCGTGCCCAGCGAAATCGCCAGTCCCGCCACCGACGCCGCAGTCTTCGCCCAGGCCTGGCCATCGCCCTGGTTGGTGCTGTTTATGGACGACAGCCGACCGTCCGCGGTGAGCGCTATCGCCAGCTCCGATCCGGCATACCAGCGGTCCAGCTCCGCAAGGTCCAACTGCATCGGTCCGCGCGCCGGATCGGCCGAGTAGGCGGCGGACAGCGTCGCCATCGGCCACATGCGCAACCTGTCGTTTTTGCAGGTGACATAACGCTCCACCTTGAGCACGACCTCCGCTCGCGGCAGGTAGTAGTTGACCCGCGCGTCCGGTAGCGAAGCGCAGCCCGTTGCCAAGCCCATCGTGGCGCACACAGCCGCCATCCTCCATGCCTGCATCTGGATTCCCCCTGTTGATCGTCGATGTCGCCGGGATCTCCCCTCCGGCGTGCGCAGAGCATAAACGTGACCGTCGTCGCGCGCCGCCATCGTCGCGCACGCGCGGGAGGTGGTGCGATCATTGGCGCGCAGACCCCCGACCGTGCAGCCTGAGGAGATCGCTGCGTGAAGATCGTTGCCGCCACCTATGGCACCGAGGGCGATACCCGCCCGTTGGCCGCGTTGTGCCACGCACTGCGCAGCGCCGGCCATGACACGCTGCTGCTCGCAGATGCCGGAACACTCGGCAGCGCGCATGCGCTGGGGGTGCCCAGCAAGGCCCTGGCAGGTGACATCCGCGGCGCGCTCGAACCCGGCCAGGGCATCGGCACCGTGGTTGGTGGCAGCAGCGACCTCAATGCCACCGCCAAGGCCCTGGCTGCGATCGCCAATGCCCACGCCGCATCGTGGCTGCGCACGATCCTCGATGAGGGCAGGGGCGCGGACGTGTTGCTTGTGTCCGGCCTGGCTGCATTCGTCGGACTGGCCGCCGGTGACTGCCTGCGGATGCCGGTGATCGGCGCCGGCATGATCCCGCTGTCGCCGACGCGCGCGTTTCCATCGCCGTTCCTGCCGCCGTCGCTGGTGCCCGGCTTCCTCAATCGCGCCAGCCACAATTTCGTCAGCGCGATGATGTGGCGGGCCTTCAAGGGTTCGACCAACGCCGCGCTTACGCAGGTCGGTGGCCTGCCGCCCCGCAAGCGCATGTGGGAAGGCCATCCGATGCTTTACGGTGTGTCGCCGTCGTTGCTGTCGAAACCGGATGACTGGCCGTCCAATACATTGGCCTGCGGCCAGTGGCTGTTGCCATCGCCGGACTGGACGCCGCCGCGCGAGTTGCAGGACTTCCTCGCCGCAGGCGAAGCACCGGTGTACATCGGCTTCGGCAGCATGACCGGCTTCGACACCTCGCGCCTGAAGCAGGCGTTGACTGCAGGGCTGCGCGGCCGGCGCGCGCTGTTCTATCCCGGCTGGAGCGGCGTGGATACCAGCGATCTCCCGGACAACGTGCTGGTGGTTGGCGAGACCGCGCACGACTGGCTGCTGCCGCGTACCGCACTGGCGATCCACCACGGTGGTTCGGGAACTTCGCATTCGGCATGTCGCGCGGGCATTCCGTCGGTCGTGGTGCCGTTTGCCGGCGACCAGTTCTTCTGGGCGGCGCAGATGAAACGACGCGGCGTCGCTCCCGATGCGGTCAAGGGCCGCGACATTGCCGCCGATGTTCTTTCGCGGCGCATCGATGAGGCATTGGCTGCACCGGTGCGCGAGCGTGCCCGTGAACTGGGTGCACGCATGCGCGAGGAGAACGGTCTGGCAACCGCGGTCACGGCGATCGAGCAACTGGGCACGCAGCTGCGTGCGCGCAACTGACCGGCACGACGACGGCCTGACAAGTTTCAGGCCAACAAGGCGGGAGCGCGCCGACGCGATCTGCCGAAAAAGCAAGCACGCATAGGGACTTGCGGACGTAATGGCCGCGGCGTAGAACTGATGGCGGCAGACACGAAGAAGACGGTCACCTGGCAACCGCAACGGTTGCCTTGGACACGGTGAGCCGCACAGCTTCCGGGGCCTTGCGCCCACGTGTCGCGTACGGAGTACGCGCGCCCTGATGGACGAAATGAATCTGCGAGCAGGACGCTCGCGGAAGGCCGGTGCATTGCCTTATGGCCACGTCCGCATTGAAGCGGGAAATTCCGAGCATTGGGACTTCGCGTGGAGCCAGCTCCACGTGGCGGGTAACTGCACGCCGAAGGAGGCTGCATGCCAGACACCGAAAGTTCGACTTTCCAAACCAGACGCAGATTGTGCGTCGCCACGGCGACCACGCTTGCTGCCGCCCCATTGGGTCTGATCGGTTGTTCAGAAAGGAAAGAAGCCATGAACGAAGTTGCAGAGCAGAAAGCGGCTCCGGCCACCGGTTCAGCCGAGCTGCGCCCATTCACCTACAAGGCATCCGATGCCGACCTGGCCGACCTGCGCAGGCGCATCGAGGCAACGCGGTGGCCGGATGCCGAGACGGTCAAGGATTCCAAACAGGGTGTCCAGCTGGCGACCATCCAGAAACTCGCGCAGCACTGGGCCACCAAGCACGACTGGCGAAAGGTCGAAGAGCGGATCAACGCCGTTCCCAACTTCATCACCAACATCGATGGGTTGGATTTCCACTTCATGCACATCCGCTCCAAGCACGAGAACGCATTCCCGCTGCTGATCGCCCACGGCTGGCCGGGCTCGATCATCGAGCAGATGAAGATCATCGGCCCGCTGACCGATCCCACCGCGCACGGCGGCACCGAGGCGGACGCGTTCCACCTGGTGATCCCGTCAATGCCCGGTTACGGCTTCTCCGCCAGGCCGACCACGACCGGCTGGGATCCAGTGCGGATCGCCGCCGCCTACAACACGCTGATGCCGCGCCTGGGCTACAAGAAGTGGGGCGCCGCCGGTGGCGACTGGGGCGCGATAGTCGTCGAGCAGATGGCATTGAAGACGCCGCCTGGACTGGTCGGCATCCACACCAACATGGCCAACGTGGTGCCGCCGGACCTCGACAAGAAACTCTTCATCGGTGAGCCGGTGCCTTCGGACCTGACTGGCGACGAGAAGAAGGCCGCCGACCAGCTCCACGAGTTCTACCGGCACATCGGCTATGCGCTGCTGATGGGCGACCGGCCGCAGACGCTGACCGGCCTGACCGATTCACCGGTCGGCCTTGCCGCCTTCATGATCGACCACGACCCGGTCAGCTACGACATGATCGCGCGCTCGATCAACGGCACGCCGGAAGGGCTGACGCCGGATGACGTGCTCGACAACATCACGTTGTTCTGGCTGACCAACACGGCGATCTCCGCCGGTCGCCTGTACTGGGAGAACAAGGTTCCGTTCTTCGCGGTCAAGGGCGTGACCATTCCGGTCGCCGTCAGTGCCTTCCCCGACGAGCTGTTCCAGGCGCCGAAGAGCTGGGCCGAGAAGGCGTATCCGAAACTGGTGCACTACAACCGGCTTCCCAAGGGCGGTCACTTTGCCGCCTGGGAGCAGCCCAAGTACTACTCCGAAGAGATCCGTGCGGGATTCAAGACCCTGCGGTAATGCGACGCTCCCCTGCGGGTTCCTGCCGGAACCCGCGGGGCCCTCGCTCGGAGGAAAGGCGCCATGAACCAGCTTGCGAGCACGACCTCCGCGGGGATCCGTCCGTTCCGGTTTACCGCGCCGGATGCCGAACTGGCCGAGCTTCGCAGGCGAATCGAAACCACCAGATGGCCGGATGGCGAGACGGTCAACGACTCCAGCCAGGGCGCAAGACTGGCCACGATGCGCAAGCTCGCGCGGCATTGGGCGAGCGGCTACGACTGGCGCAGGATCGAGGCACGCATCAATGCCGCGCCGAACTTCCTCACCACCATCGACGCACTGGACTTCCATTTCGTCCATGTGCGTTCCAGGCATGACGACGCGCTGCCATTGTTGCTGGCGCACGGCTGGCCGGGCACGTTCGTGGAGCGGATGAAGGTTATCGCGCCGCTGACCGATCCCACGGCGCATGGCGCGGACGCCTCCGACGCATTCCACCTGGTGATTCCGTCGATGCCGGGCTACGGCTTCTCGGCCAGGCCTGCCGCCACCGGCTGGAATCCGCCGCGCATTGCCGACGCCTACAGCGCACTGATGGACCGGCTCGGCTACCGTCGCTGGGTCGCTTCGGGCACCGACTGGGGCGCGATAGTCGTCGACCTGATGGCGGCGAAGCATCCGTCCGGCCTGGCCGGCATACACACCAACATGGCGGGCGCGGTGCCGGCGCACATCGATGCCGCGGCCTCGCGCGGCGAGCCGCCACCGGCCGGACTGTCCGAAGAAGAATTGCGCGCGTTTGAGCAGCTCGCCTTCGCCTACCGGCACATCGGCTACGCGCGAATGAATGGTGACCGGCCGCAGACAATGACCGGTCTCGCCGATTCGCCGATCGGACTGGCGGCCTACCTGATCGATCTGTATCCGAAGAGCTACGAAATGATCGCGCGCTCCATCGACGGCCATCCGGAAGGGCTGACGCCGGATGATGTGCTCGACAGCGTCACGCTGTTCTGGCTGACCGGCACCGTCCTGTCCGCGGCGCGCCTGTACTGGGAGAACAAGACGGCGTACTTCAGCGTGAAGGGCGTGACGCTGCCGGTGGCGGTCAGTGCCTTTCCCGACGAGCTCTACCAGGCGCCAAGGAGCTGGTGCGAGCAGGCCTATCCGAAGCTCGTCCACTACAACCGCCTTGACCGGGGCGGCCACTTCCCGTCATGGGAACAGCCCGAGCTGTTCTGCAAGGAAGTCCGCGCCGGCTTCAGGACCTTGCGGTGAGAATCAGGATTACGCGTCGCGTTGTTCGGTGGCGTGCAGCACGTTGTTGCGCAGCGTGACGATTTCCTTCTGCAGCCGGTTGAAGTCCTTCGCGGTCAGGCCGGTCGCATTGCCGAGGTCGACATCGGCCCGCTCGCGCAGGCGCTGGCCGGCGCGGGTCACGCGAACGCGGACCTGGCGCTCGTCGGCGGGGTCGCGCGCGCGCTCGACGAAGCCCATCGCCTCGAGCTTCTTCAGGATGGGCGTGAGCGTGTTGGACTCCAGGAACAGCTTCTCGCCCAGCCCGCTGACGGTCTGGTCGTCCTGCTCCCACAGCGCCACGAGCGTGACGTACTGGGTGTAGGTGAGGCCGAGCGCGTCGAGGATGGGCCGGTACGCCTTGCCGAAGGCGAGGTTGGCCGAGTAGACGGCGAAGCACAGGAACTCGGACAGCTTCCGGTCCGCGGCCCGTTCATTCTGTTTGGCTTTCATGGATGCCTCCGAATCGATGGCCGGATCGTATCACGTATGCGATGCAATCGCTAGCGTGGTATATTCGGCGCTGGAGTCGACCCGACCCCGGCGGCATCGCCGGGGGACCATTGAATTCGACCGCACCGGCTCCATCTTGTACATCGCGTCCGATCAACACGCATGCGATTAACATAGATTGAACACTTGGAGAGTACCGATATGACCACTGCAACCGAGACCGCCATCCTGGCCGGCGGCTGCTTCTGGGGAATGCAGGACCTGCTGCGTCGCTATCCCGGCATCGTGTCCACGCGCGTCGGATACAGCGGAGGCGATGTCCCCAATGCCACTTATCGCAACCACGGCACCCATGCCGAGGCCATCGAGCTGGTGTTCGATCCGGCGGTGATCAGCTATCGCAAGATCCTGGAACTGTTCTTCCAGATCCACGATCCGAGCACCAAGAATCGGCAGGGCAACGACCTCGGCCTGAGCTACCGCTCGGCGATCTTCTACACCAGCGAAGAGCAGAAGAAGACGGCGGAAAACACCATCGCCGATGTCGACGCTTCCGGGCTGTGGCCGGGCAAGGCCGTCACCGAAGTCGCCCCGGCCGGACCCTTCTGGGAAGCGGAGCCGGAGCACCAGGATTACCTGGAGCGCTACCCCGAGGGCTACACCTGCCATTTCATCCGGCCGGACTGGGTGCTGCCGGAACGCGCGTGACACGCTGAGTGCTTTGACGCAGCCGGGGTGGCCTCACCCCGGCTGTTTGTCTGTTCGACCGTGGATGGCCGACACTGGCCAGCACCGCATCTCCATCAGGCAGCCATGGCATCACGTCCCAAGGATGGAACCGGCGCATTCCCGCGCGGCTCATGGCTGGTCCTGGCCTACTTGTTCTTGTTGTTGCCATTGCAGGCCGCTGCCGGCATGGCTCCCGCCCAGCGGCACGCATTGCACGCAACCATGGCGGAGCAGCTGCGAGGCCAGCAACTGCAGGGCGCGGTCTGGGCGCTGGTGACGCAAGACGGTGGAATCGTCACCGACGCAGCAGGCATCCGGGACACCCGTGACGGTGCCGCGCTGGGTGCCGACGATCGCGTGCATGTCGGCTCGATTGCCAAGACCCTGCTCGCCACCGGCGTGTTGCACCTGGTCAGCCAGAAACGGCTCACGCTCGACACGCCCGTATCGACGCTGCTGCCGGGGATCGCGTTCGACAACCCATGGCAGGCGAGCGATCCGGTGCGCGTGCGCCATCTGCTCGACCACACCAGCGGCCTCGACGATGCCCGCTTCTCGCAGGTCTTCAGCCTGAAAGCGGATGCCGATGCGCCGTTGGCGAATGCCTTCGCGCGATCCGTGCCGCTGCAGGTGCGCAGCCGCCCTGGCAGCAGGCATTCCTATTCCAATAGCGGCTACACCCTGCTGGGGATGGTCGTGGAGGCGGTGGTCGGTTCGCGCTACGAGGCCTATCTCGACGCGAACCTGCTCAGGCCACTGGGCATGCACGACAGCACCTTCGCATTCACCACCCAGGAAGGCGCAGGTGCCGACCCGCGCCTGGCAATGGGGCACTTCGAAGCCGGCAAGCGGCAGTTCGCGGTGCCGATCGACCTCAGGCCGGCGTCGCAGTTCACCACGACCGCGGCCGACATGGGCCGGCTGGCGCGCTTCCTGATGAGTGACGGCCGCATCGACGGCGCAACGTTCATCGACACTGCATTGCTGCAGTCGATGGGGCAGCCTGTCGCCACCGAGGCAGCGCGGGGCGGATTGCGCGTGGGCTACGGCCTTGGCCTGGCGACGCGCGATCGCCACGGCGCCGTCGGCAAGTGCCATGGCGGCAGCACGGTCGGTTACCGGGCGATGCTGTGCCTGTTTCCGGCACGGCAGCTTGCGTTCTTCGTCGCCGTCAACGCCGATGTCGAAGGCGCGGACTACGGTCGGCTGGATCGCGCGCTGGTGGATGCACTTGGCGTGCAAACGCACGGAAAACCGGTCACGGCCGCGCCGGTCGATATCTCACGCTGGAGCGGCTACTACATTCCATCACCCAACCGCTTCGCATCATTTGCCTGGCTGGACACGACGCTGAACTTCGTCCGTGTTCGCGGCGATCGCGGTGGCCTGATCCTGAAGCCGTTCCAGTCGCCCGAACTGACACTGGTGCCCGCGGGCGGGGCGCTGTTCCGCGCCGCCGATCGCACGATCCCTTCGCACGTGGCGCTGACGCTTGGCGATGGCAGGGGTGTCATCAGCACCGGGCTGCAATCGTACGAGCAGACCTCGCTGCTGAAGCTGGCATTGCTGTGGACGAGCCTGGCCGCTGGCCTGCTCGGACTGGTCTGGTTGCTGCTCGCCGGCGTGACCAGGCTGGTGGCCGCGCCGCGCGCGCTGGTGTCGCGGCCGGTGTTCGCTCCATTGCTCGGCGTGCTGGCATTGCTCGTGCCGTTGCCCTTCTTCCTGCGACAGTCGTTCCTGCAGCTCGGTGACCTGACCGTGGCCAGCGCCCTGCTGTTCGCGGTGACGTTGCTGCTGCCGGTGACGATGCTGATCGGCCTTGCGGTGGCTTACCGGCGGCGGCCGTTGTCGACTGCAACCCGGGTCGAGCTGCTGGCGATGCTGGCGGTGCTGCAATGGGCGCTGGTGTTGATGTACTGGGGACTGTTGCCGCTACGGCTCTGGGCCTGAACCGGGACAGCGCATGGCGATGTCCGTGTCGCGGCAGCGGCAGCGTTCTCCCATCATCACGGCCAGCGGGAGTGCAGCGCATGCGCAAGGTGCCCAAGGTGCCTGACTCGCGTCGATACCTGCTCGGCGCGCTCGCGGGTTTCACCCTGGCGTCGCGCTGGGGCGGCGCCCTGGCAAGGACCCTGCTGCCGGCCACGCCTGCGCAGACCAGCGGCCCGTTCTACCCGAAGCTGCGGCCGCTCGACCAGGACATGGATCTGACCGTTGTCGCCGGGCGTCCCGGGCGCGCCAAGGGGCAGGTGATCCATGTGACCGGGCGCGTACTGGACAGCAATGGCAAGCCGGTACCGGGAGCCCGCATCGAACTGTGGCAGGCCAATGCCGGTGGTCGTTACGACCATCCCGACGACATCAATCCCGAACCGCTGGATCCCAACTTCCAGGGCTTCGCCACGCAACTGACCGACGCGGAAGGACGCTACCGGTTCAAGACGATCAAGCCCGGCGCCTATCCGATGAATCCGGCCAACCCGGTCAATGTCCGTCCACCGCACATCCATCTGGACGTGGTTGCGGCCGACCAGCACCTGGTCACGCAGATGTACTTCCCCGGCGAGAAGCTCAACAGCCAGGACCGCATCTTCAACGCGATCAAGGGAAGCAAGGACACGGTCATCGCCAGGGTGATCGCGCCGACGCCGGACATCGAGCCGGGTGCGAGCCTGCTTCACTTCGACATCGTGCTGGCCTGAAGTCGCGGCGGTCGCCACATAGCCGAACTGGCCTTGCCTGTTGCCCGTTCAGGGCCGCAGCCCTTAGGCTTGGCCCCGTCCTGCGCATGTGGAATACCGGCGGGACCGGCGGTGGGGACCGCTGGCTCGTGCGAATCCACATCAACCAGGGGAAGAACGAATCATGCGGAAGCATCTGTTTTCCGTGCTGGCGGCGATTGCGCTGACGCTGGCAGCCGGGCTCATGCCTGCGATCGCGCAGGAATCCGATGGCGACTCGGCAATCACGAGCCTGCCGTGGCAGGTCGGCCCGAGCAAGGGCGTGATCGCCGGCAAGGCCGCGATCGACGTGCCGAAGGGCTATGCGTTCCTCGGCGCCGAAGGCACGCGCCAGCTCAACGAGATCCTGCAGAACCCGCCGACCGGCAGCGACGAGTACACGCTGGCACCGAAGGACCTGAGCTGGTTCTCGTTCTTCAGCTACGACGAAGTCGGTTACGTGAAGGACGACGAGACGCTGGATCCGGACGAGATCCTCGGTTCGATCAAGGAAGGCACCGAAGCATCCAATTCGGCACGCCGCGAGCGCGGCTGGGAGACGATGCGCATCGAAGGCTGGAGCTTCAAGCCGCAGTACGACAAGCAGCTGCAACTGCTGGAGTGGGCCATCCTTGCCGAGGCCGAACAGTCGAAGCAGAAGGTGGTCAACTACAACACGCGCCTGCTCGGCCGCCATGGCGTGATGGAAGTGGTGCTGGTCGCCGATCCGGAAGGACTCGACGCCGCCATTGCCGACTTCAAGGGCCTGGTGCCGGGTTACTCGTTCAACGCCGGCGAGAAGTACGCCGAGTTCCAGGCGGGTGATCACGTCGCCGAGTACGGACTGGCCGCGCTGATCACTGGCGGTGCCGCGGCAGTGGCCTCGAAGAAGGGCTTCTTCGCGGCGATCGCGGTGTTCCTGGCCAAGGCCTGGAAGCTGGTGCTGCTGGGCGTCGCCGGTGGCTGGGCGGCCTTCCGCAAGTTCTTCGGCAAGAAGGACGGCACGGTGCAATGAACCTGCCGATGGAGTTCCTGCTGGTGGTCGGCGTCCTCGCGCTATACCTGCAGGACTCCATGCTGCTGCTTCATTACGACGAGGTGGTGCTCGAACGGTCGGGCTGGCGCTGGCGGGCCTCGACCGGTTCGGGGTTCGAACTGGCCGGTCGGCGTGTGTACCTGCCCAATCCGTTTCGTCCGACTGCCCCGACATTCCGCCTGACCTGGCTCGACGATGGCGCCGATGCGCGACCGGAGTACTGGGCCGGGCTGAATCATTTCGTCGCCGGGTTGGCAGCGTTGAAAGGTGGGTGCCGGTTGCTGTGGTGGTTGCTGCTGCTGGCGCTGCCGTTACTGTTGTGGCGTTTTCCGCATCCGCTGGCGCTGCTGGCATTGACCGCGGTGGTGTATGCCGCCTGTGCCTGGCTGGTGGTGCAGTTGTGGCGGTATCGGCGTGTGTTCGGGCTGAGCGATGGCGAGGCGCGCTCGATTGCATTCGAAGCATTGTGTTGCCCGCCGCATGCGATCAACCTGATCCGGCGCGTGTCGCTGCGTCGTGGCTTGCGTGGCAATGCGATCGACGTGGCGAGCCGTGTACTGCCGGGTGAGGATGCCGCGCGCACCGGTCGCGCCATTGGCGAGCGGATGGCACTGGCCCTGGATTTCGCCGAAGACGATGCGCGGTTGCTGAAGGCGAAGCAGCGATTGGAGGTGTTGCGGTGACGACGACCGAGTTGATGGTGATCGTGGGCGCAGGTGCGCTCGGCTACTGGCTGGTGGCGGTGATGTGGCCCAACCTGCGCAAGGGCGGCCGCGCGGCGCCGCCTGCGGTGCCGCAGGGGCAGGCGCTGATGTGGCATGAGGAGCTGGGCGTGCCCGCCGATGCCAGCCGCGAGCAGATCGAGGCGGCGTATCGGGCAAAGAAGGCCGAGTACGATCCGGCGCGGGTTGCGCACCTGGCCGCGGACATCCGCGAGATGAGCCGCTATCGCAGCGAGCAGCTCGACCTTGCCTACGACGCGGCCCTGCGCGACCTGGAGTGGCTGCGGCCGCGCGGTCGCGAGGTGTAGGGGGCCGTCGTTCCCGCGAAGGCGGGAACCCATGGACGTTGCTTCTACTTCCAGGCCACCGCCGCGCTTGCCGGCCCGCCCAATGGAATCACCTCGGTACGTTCGAATCCCGCTTCCCGGCACCAGCCGTCGAAGTCGCGCGCGGTGAAGTCGAACGCGTCCCCGAACTCGATCAGCATGTTCAGCGACATCATCAGGCCGAAGGCATTCTCGCGCCGGGCATCGTCGATCAGGTTCTCGATGACGACGAACGCGCCACCCTTGCGCAGCGACTCGTAGGCGGCGCGGACCAGATGGCGTTTACCTTCCAGGTTCCAGTCGTGCAGGATCATCCCCATCGTGATGATGTCGGCGCTCGGCAACGGCTGGGTGAGGAAATCGACCGACTGCGCGCGCACCTGGTCCGATAGCCCGGCCTTGGCGATTTCGCGCTCGGCGATGGGCGTCACCACCGGCAGGTCGGCGCTGATGCAGCGCATGTGCGGGTGGCGCCGGGCCACTGCCATCGACAGCTGGCCGGTGGCGCCACCGACGTCGCACAGGGTGGTGCAGCGCGAGAAGTCGAAGGCCTCGGCGAAGGCGCGGAAGTTGCCGGCCGAAATGCCCGCCATCGCACCCATGAACTGCTCCAGCCGGGCCGGATCGCGGTACAGCTCCTCGAACATCGAGGCGCCGGTCCGCTTGATCTCGTTCTGCGGCTGTCCGCTGCGCAGGGCTTCGCTCAGGTCGCCCCAGAACGGGTAGAGGCGGTCGTTGGCCATCGACAGGAAGCCGCCGATGTAGCCCTTGCTGGCGCGATCGAGGAACAGCGCGGTCTCGGCCGTGTTGCGGTAACGCGCCTGCGCGCCGTCGCCGTCGCGCTCGAGGAAGCCCAGCGCCAGCAGGGTGTCGAAGAAGTCGGGGTTGGCGCGCGGGCTCAGTCCCAGCGCCGCCTGCAGCTCGGCGCCGGTCATCGCGGCCGAGCCCAGGCGCGTGAACAGGTCCAGGTCCACCGCCGAGAGCAGGGTCTTGGCCGGCCAGAAACCCATGCCGACCTCGATGATCCGCGCAGGAGTCAGCTCGTCGTTCATGCGGCACCTCGGCAAACCGGAGTCTGCTGAACAACGCGGCCGGGCAGGGTGCGCGGCCAGCCACATGTTTGCCGGCGTCAGCGGGCGGTTTCGTCGCCGTGCAGGGTCATCAGCGACTGCATCAGCTGCTCGTCGCTGCTGGAGCACACGCCGAGCAGGACGACCTCCTCGCAGCCCTCGGCGGCGACATAGGCGTGGCCCATGTTGGAGTCGATGTACACCGACTCGCCGGCCTCCAGCACGATCGGATCGTAGAACTCGGTGTGCACTTCGGCGCGGCCCTCGAGCACGTAGATGTACTCCTCGCCCGAATGCCGGACCAGGTCGCCGAACTCGCGGATGCTCTTGGCGCGCACGCGCGTGACCACCGGGATCATGCGTTTGCGGCGCAGTTCCGGGCACAGGTAGTAGTAGTCGTAGTTGGGCGTGTTGACGCGGATGGAGTCGTCGATGCGGCCGATGCTGCGACGCGCGGTCACCGCCGGCTCGGAGGCCTCGTCGGTCTCGGCGAACAGTTCGGACATGCGCATGTTCAGCCGCTGGCTCAGCTGCAACAGCTTGTCGTAGCTCAGCGTCAGGCGGTCGTGCTCGATCTTGGACAGGGTCGAGAGCGGGATGCCGCACTTCTCGCTCATTTCCTTGAGCGTCCAGCCATTACGCGCGCGCAGCGAGCGCAGCAGGCTGCCAATCGTGGGGTGTTGCGAAGTCATCTAGCGGGGGCTCCTGCCGGGCACTTCGTCCGGACGCGCCTGGCGGCGCACCGGGGACTGGTAGCCATGATCCTGCGTTTTGCCGAGATTGGCCAGAACGGGTTGACAATTCTCTGATTAGGATCATTAATGCCCAAACAGGTCGATAAGCGGCCTGACTGCGCCCGGTTTGGCCGGATGCGCCAGTGGGGATCCGCCTTCGGGCATGAACTTGGGGAGTACGTGTCGATGCGTCTGACTGCAGTCTCGTGCCTGATCGGAACGATCCTGGCCCTGCAAGGTTCGCCTACGCTGGCCCAGCAGGGGCAGGAACTGAAGCCTGCGGTGCCGGTACCGGACGCACCGGCGGCCCTGTCGAATGCGCCAGCCGTGGCGACCGAAGCGCCTGGAATCCAGCAAGCCCCCGGCGTGGCCGCGCTCAACCGCGCCGACGTCGAAGCCTGGCTGGACGGTTTCATGCCTTACGCGCTCAAGCGCGGCGACATCGCCGGTTCGGTCGTGGTGGTGGTGAAGGATGGCCAGGTGCTGCTGCAGAAGGGCTACGGCTATGCCGATGTCGCCTCGCGCAAGCCGGTCGATCCGGACAGGACGCTGTTCCGCCCGGGCTCGGTGTCCAAGCTGCTGACCTGGACCGCGGTCATGCAGTTGGTCGAGCAGGGCAAGCTCAACCTCGACGAGGACATCAACAAGTACCTCGATTTCGCCGTTCCCGCCCGCGACGGCAAGCCGGTGACGCTGCGCCAGGCCATGACCCACACCACGGGCATGGAAGAAACCGCGCGCGCGCTGATCGCCAACGACGAGAAGGGCCTGATCCCGCTCGAGACCTACCTCAAGCACTGGGTGCCCACGCGCATCTACGATCCGGGCGTCACGCCGTCGTACTCCAACTACGCCACCGCATTGGCCGGCTACGTGGTCCAGCGCGTGTCGGGCCAGTCGTTCGACGACTACATCGACCAGCACATCTTCAAGCCGCTGGAGATGCAGCACTCGAGCTTCCGCCAGCCGTTGCCCAAGCACCTGCAGCCGTTGATGGCCAGCGGTTACGCGAAGGCGTCCGAGGGCAAGGCCAAGTCGTACGAGATCGTCAACCCGGCACCGGCCGGCAGCTTGGCCGCGACCGGCGCGGACATGGCGAAGTTCATGATCGCCCACCTCAACAACGGCGCTTACGGCGATGCGCGCATCCTGTCGGAAGCGACCGCGCGGCAGATGCACGACACCACGCTGACGATCCTGCCGCCGCTCAACCGCATGGCGCTGGGATTCTACGAGGCCAACATCAACGGCCACCGCTCGGTCGCGCACGCCGGCGACACGCAGTGGTTCCACAGCGACCTGCACCTGTTCCCGGATGACGGCGTCGGCCTCTACATCTCGGTCAACTCCAGTGGCAAGGAAGGCGCGGCCCACGTGGTCCGCAACGAGCTGTTCCACGGGTTCGCCGACCGCTACCTGCCCGGCCCGAACGCCGAAGGCAAGGTCGACGAAGCCACCGCCAAGCAGCACGCGGCGCAGATCGCCGGCCGCTACGACAACAGTCGCCGTTCCGAGGATGGCTTCGTCGCGCTGGCCTACCTGCTCGGCCAGCCGACCGTGGTCGCCAACGAGGACGGCACCATCACCGTGCCCGACCTGCTCGGCGCCAACGGTGCACCGAAAAAGTGGCGCGAAGTCGCCCCGTATGTCTGGCGCGACCTCGACAGTGCCGACCGCATCGCCGCCAAAGTGGTCGACGGCAAGGTCGTGCGCTTCAGCACCGATCCGATCTCGCCCTTCATGGTCTTCGACCGCACGCCCTGGTACCGCTCCGGCGGCGTGTTCCTGCCGATCCTCGCCATTGGCCTGGGCGCGTTGCTGCTGACCGTGCTGGCATGGCCGATCTCGGCCCTGGTGCGTCGCCACTACAAGGTGCCGTACCAGCTCGTCGGTGCCGACGCCGTCTGGCACAAGCGCATCCGCATCGCATCGCTGGCCGTGCTGGTCGCACTGGGCGGCGCGGTGGCCATGGCCATAGCGATGCTGAGCAGCCTCGACATGCTCTCGCCGGCCAACGACATATGGGTCAACACGCTGCGCCTGTTGAACCTGGTGGTGCTGCCGCTGGCCACGCTGGTCGGCCTGGCCAATGCATGGCACGTGCTGCGCAGCGGTCGCCGCTGGCCGGCCAAGCTGTGGAGCGTGGTGCTCGCGCTGTCGATGCTGGGGCTGCTGTGGTTCGGCATCTCCCAGAACATCCTCGGCTACGGCGCCAACTACTGACGACGGCAGGAATACTTCAGTGGCTACTGCCGTCAGTGTCGATATCCGCAATGAACTGCTTCGTCTTGCCAAGCCGTTCCGCATCTCCGGTCACGTCTTCCGCGATTCGCCGGTGACGGTGGTGACCCTGCGCCATGGCCCGCACCAGGGCCGTGGCGAAGGGGCAGGGGTCTATTACCTTCGCGATGAGCCCGCCGACATGCTGGCGACGCTGGAATCGCATCGCGAAGCGATCGAGTCCGGGCTCAGCCGCGACGAGCTGCGCTCGCTGCTGCCGCCCGGCGGCGCCCGCAACGCGCTCGACTGCGCGCTGTGGGAGCTGCAGGCCAGCCGCGCCGGCGTGCCGGTGTGGAAGCTGGCCGGCCTGGAATCGGCGCGACCGTTGCTGACGACCTACACACTGGGTGCGGACGAGCCGCAGGTGATGGGCGCCGGCGCGGTGGCCTATACGCATGCCCGCGCGATCAAGATGAAGCTGACGGGCGAGGTCGACATCGACATCGAGCGCGTCCGCGCCGTGCGCGCTGCGCGTCCGGACGTCTGGCTCGGCGTCGACGCCAACCAGGGCTATGTCGCCGACACCCTGCAACGCCTGGTGCCGGTGCTGGTCGACGAGGACGTCTCGTTGCTCGAGCAGCCGTGTGCGCGCGGCGACGAAGCCTGCCTCGACGGTCTCGATTGCTCCGTCGCCATCGCCGCCGACGAAAGCGTGCAGGGCCTGGACGAGATCGAACCGCTGCTGGGCCGCTTCGACGTGGTCAACATCAAGCTCGACAAATGCGGTGGCCTCACCGAAGGCCTGCTGATGGCCGAGCGTGCACGCGCGCTGGGCCTGCAGGTGATGGTCGGCAACATGATCGGCACCAGCTGGGCGATGGGCGCCGGTTTCGTCCTCGGCCAGCATTGCGACATCGTCGATCTCGACGGCGCGTTGTTCCTGGCGCAGGACCGCAGCCCGGGGGTGATCTACGCCGACGGCCAGGTCGACTGCCCCGGCAACGTCTGGGGCGGCTGCTGATCATGGTCGCAAGCGCGCGCAGCCGGGACCTGTTCGGCCAGCCGCGTGGCCTCTCGGTGCTGTTCCTGACGCAGATGTGGGAGATCTTCTCCTACTACGGCATGCGCTCGCTGCTGGTCTATTACATGACCAAGCAGTTGCTGCTTGGCCAGCAGCAGGCGTCGCTGGTGTACGGCGTGTACACCGCGACCGTCTACTTCACCCCGATCATCGGCGGCGTCATCTCCGATCGCTGGCTCGGCCGTCGCCGCGCCGTGATCATCGGCGCCTCGATCATGGCGTTCGGCCATTTCCTGATGGCCTCCGAGAGCCTGTTCTACTTCGCGCTCGCGGCGATCGCACTCGGCAACGGCCTGTTCCTGCCGAGCCTGCCGAGCCAGATCGACGGCCTGTACGCCAAGGACGATCCGCGTCGCGGCTCGGCCTACAACGTCTATTACGTCGGCATCAATGTCGGCGGCCTGCTGGCGCCGCTGGTCTGCGGCACCCTGGGCGAACTCTACGGCTGGCACTACGGCTTCGGCGCCGCCGGCATCGGCATGGTCGCCGGCCTGCTGATCTACGTGCTCGGCGCGCGCCACCTGCCCGAGGAAGGGCTGCATCCGACTCGCAAGGACACGGCCGCCACGCCCGCCGTCGCATTGCAGCGCCATGAACTGTGGCAGCGCCTGCGCGTGCTGGTCGCCATCGCACTGACGGTGATGCTGTTCCGCGGCGCCTACGAGCAGGTCGGCAACACGATCGCGCTGTGGGCCGACACCGGCATCAACCGGACGCTCGCCGGAAGCATGCTCGGTGGTTTCGTGATCCCGATGACCTGGTTCCAGTCGCTTAATCCACTGCTGGTGATCGTGCTCACGCCGTTGTTCGTGGCGCACTGGACGCGGCAGGCGCGACACGGTCGCGAACCCGCGCCGGCGCGCAAGATGGCGATGGGCGCGATCGGCGTCGCCTGCGCCTACCTGATGCTCGCCGCGGTCAGCGCAAGCACACCGGCAGGACAGGCGAGCTGGATCTGGCTGGCGCTGTTCTTCCTGGTGCTGACCTCGGGCGAACTTTTCATCCTGCCGATCGGCCTGGGCCTGTTCGCGCGCCTGGCGCCTGCCGGCCACGGCGCCACCACCATCGCCGCGTGGTTCTCCGCGACCTTCGGCGGCAGCCTGCTCGCAGGCTTGCTGGGCACGTACTGGAGCGTGCTCGGGCCTTCCTCTTTCTTCGTACTCATGGGCGCTGTCGGCATCGCCGCCGGCGTCCTGCTGTGGCTGCTCGACCGTCCCACCCGCCGGGTGGAAGCGGTCGCGCAGTTGCCTGCGGCGGCCACGATCGCGGCCCCGACGACTCCTTAGTTCGCATCACAGACCACCAGGGGAACGACGATATGCATCACGTTGACGCAAGCAGCAACCCGATGTCATCCACGCGCACGTCGATGCGAACGCTGCGCCGCAGCCCGCTGGCGATGGTCATCACCGGCACGCTGGCGATGGCAGTGGCCGGATCGGCCTTCGCACAGGACGCCGCCTCCGCCGGCGGTCACAGCGCGACCGAGCTGGACAAGGTCGTGGTCACGGCCAACAAGCGCTCGGAGAACATCCGCGAGGTGCCGTCCTCGATCAGCGTGATCACCGAAGAGAGCATCGAGAACGCGCACGCCACCCAGCTCAGCGACTTCCAGGCCACCGTGCCGGGCCTGTACATCAGCACCAACGGTTCGCCCGGCAAGACCAAGGTCTCGCTGCGCGGCGTGTCGCCGCTGTCTTCCAGCGCGACCGTCGGCACCTACCTGGACGAAACCCCGCTGGGCTCCAGCGGCATCTACCAGGCCGCCAACTTCTTCGCCCTCGACCTGCTGCCCTACGACATCGGCCGCATCGAAGTGCTGCGCGGACCGCAGGGCACGCTGTACGGCGCCAGCGCGATGGGCGGCCTGATCAAGTACGTGTCGGTGGCGCCTGACCTGAGCGCCACCGAATTCCGCGTCGGCGGCGGCCTGTCGAGCGTCGAGGACTCCGGTGACCTGGGCTGGAACGCGCGCTTCGGTGCCAACGTGCCGCTGGTCGACGACCGCCTCGGCCTGCGCGTGAGCTACGCCCAGAACGAGCTGCCGGGCTACATCGACAACAGCGTCAACGGCGAGGAAGACATCAACTCCGGCAAGCAGACCAGTGCGCGCGTGGCAATGCGCTGGCAGGGCGAGGCCGCAACGCTCGACCTGACCGCGATGCGGCAGACCGTCGACAGCGACAACAACGCCCAGGTCGCGCTCGATCCCGAATCGCTCAAGCCGTTGTTCGGCGACCTGACCAACAACGTCTTCGTCGACGAACCGTTCTACAAGGACGTCGACTTCTACTCGGCCACCGTCAACTGGAACCTGGGCTGGGCCGACTTCGTGTCCGCCACGGGCTACTCGGAGTCGCGCAGCAACCAGCGCCAGGACTCGACCATCCAGTTCGGCGGCGTCGCCGACCTGCTCCTCGGCCTGCCCGAGCCGGGCAGCTCGTCGTTCGACATCGGCCTGGACCTGGACAAGTTCACCCAGGAGTTCCGCCTGGTCTCGAAGGACAGCGGCCCGTTCGAGTGGATGGCCGGCGTGTTCTACACCAAGGAAGACGCCGTTCAGAACCAGGTCGCCAAGTTGAACCAGCTCGACGGCTCGCCGCTGCCGGCGCCGTACGACAGCATCGCCGGCACGCTGGCGGTGATGGCGATCCCGAGCACCTACGAGGAAACCGCGTTCTTCGCCAACGGTGCCTACAACTTCACCGACGACTTCAAGATCGGTGCCGGCGTGCGCTGGGCGCGCAACGAGCAGGACTTCTCGCAGAATGTCACTGAAGGCATCCTGCTTCCGATCGGCGACACGCCCAACAGCTCCTCCGAGGACGTGTTCACCTGGAGCCTGAGCCCGCAGCTGCAGCTCAGCGACGAGGCGATGATCTACGCGCGCGTTGCCACCGGCTACCAGCCGGGTGGCCCGAACGTGCTGGTCGAGGGCCTGCCTTCGCAGGTCGATTCCTCGACGCTGACCAACTACGAGCTGGGCCTGAAGTCGCTGTGGCTCGACAACCGCGTGCAGGTCGACCTGACCGGTTTCCATATCGCGTGGGAAGACATCCAGGTGGCCTCGGTGGTCAACGGCGTGTCCGGCCTGGTCAATGCCGGCAAGGCCAGCAGCACCGGCATGGAGCTGTCCACGGTGTTCCATGCCACCGAGAACTTCCAGGTCGGCCTCAACGGTTCCTACACCGATGCCAAGCTCGACGAGAGCTTCCCGGTGATCCGGGCATCGTCGCCGCCGTACCTGGTGGAGATCACCAGCGGCGCCAAGGGTGATGCCCTGCCGTACGTGCCCGAGTGGTCGTGGAATGCGACGGCCGATTACTACCTGCCGCTGTCCAACGGCTGGACCGCGCACTTCGGCGGCGCCCTGCGCTACGTCAGCGAGCGCCGCAACGGCACCACCACGCGCCAGGACATCCTCGACCCCAGCACCGCGCCGCCGACGCTGCTGATGAGCGATGTCACGCTGCCGCTGGAGCTGGACGCTTACACCGTTGCCGACCTCAACGCCTACATCAGCAACGAGAACTGGACGTTCCGCGCGTACGTGAAGAATGTCAGCGACGAGCGCGCGTACCAGTCCATCGGCGACGTCACCAGCGAACTGACCGACGTCACCGAGAAGCTCGTCGCCGCGCCCATCCAGCCGCGGACCTTCGGCATCGAGGTCGACTACAGGTTCTGATCGAAGATGCACGCCGCCCGTTCGTTGCACCAATCCGAGCCGCCCGCGCTGCCCGCGCCGTACCTGCTGTTCCTGGGGGACACGGTGGAACCCGGTTACGCCAAGACCGCCTTCGGTCTGCGTGACTGGGCGCCGGAGCGGTGCGTGGGCGAGTACCTGCTACCCGGCGCCCGTGTCAGCACGGGCCTGCCGGCGATGTCGCCGACGCAGGCCTACGCGGCCGGTGCACGCGCGCTGGTCATCGGCGTCGCCAATGCCGGGGGTGTCATCCCCGAGCATTGGGTGGCCGCGCTGATCACCGCGGTGGAAGCAGGTCTGGACATCATCAGCGGCATGCACATGCGGCTGTCGGAACTGCCTGCGTTGCAGCGCGCCGCCACCTGCCATGGCCGCGAGTTGATCGACGTGCGCCGTCCGCCGGACAAGCTGCCGATCGCCACCGGCCGCAAACGCAGCGGCAATCGATTGCTGACCGTCGGCACCGATTGCGCGCTGGGCAAGAAGTACACCGCGCTGGCACTGGCGCGCGCCTTTACTTCGCGCGGGCTGGATGCGGACTTCCGCGCCACCGGCCAGACCGGGATCCTGATCGCCGGCGGCGGCATTCCGATGGATGCGGTGATCGCCGACTTCGCTGCCGGCGCGGCCGAGATGCTCACGCCGGATGCGGCTGCGGCCCATTGGGATGTCATCGAAGGCCAAGGCTCGCTGTTCCATCCGGCCTACGCCGGCGTGTCGCTGGCATTGCTCCATGGCAGCCAGCCCGACGTGGTCGTGGTCTGCCACCAGCCTGGTCGTGATCGCGTGCTTGGACATGCGCACTACGCGTTGCCGAGCATCGAAGACACGATCGCGCTGAACCTGCAGCTGGGCCGTCGCACCAATCCGCGCATCCGTTGCGGCGGCGTCAGCCTCAATACCGCCCACCTCGACGAGGACGCCGCGCGCCGCCTGCTGGCGGCCGAAAGCGACCGCCTCGGTTGTGCCGTCGCCGACCCGATCCGCGGCGGCGCCGAGTTCGAAGCACTCATCAACGAATGTCTGGGATGAACATGTCTGCCAAGCGCCGCATGCACAAGCGAACCCTGCTACGAATCGTCCCGGCCGTAGCCGGGGTCGCCTTCAGCTTTGCCGCGTGGGCGGCGCCGCCGGCCGACCTCGACGAGCACGTCAACGCGGTGATCCGCGAGCAGGGCGTGCCCGGCATGGCCGTCACCATCGTCGAGCAGGGCAAGGTGGTGCATGCCAAGGGCTATGGAGTCCGCAAGCTGGGCTCGCCCGAGCCGGTCGATGCCGACACGATCTTCCCGACCGGTTCGACCGGCAAGGCGATCACCACCGCGGCGCTGGCCGTGCTGGTCGACGAAGGCAAGATCGGCTGGGACGACAAGGTCATCGACCACATCCCCGGCTTCCAGATGTACGACGCCTGGGTCACGCGCGAGATGACCATCCGCGATCTGCTCGTGCACCGCAGCGGTCTTGGCCTGGGCGCGGGCGACCTGATGTTCGTGCCGCGCTCGTCGCTCAGCCGCGCCGAAACCGTGCGCCGCCTGCGCTACATCAAGCCGGCAACCAGCTTCCGCAGCGGCTATGCCTACGACAACCTGCTGTACGCCGTCGCCGGCCAGCTGATCGAGGACGTCAGCGGCCAGGATTGGGAAACCTTCGTGCGCGAGCGCGTGCTCAAGCCGGCCGGCATGGGCACCTCGACCACGCGCGATGTCGACCGCTGGGCTACCGCCAACCGCGTGCAGCCGCATGCGCGCATGGACGGCGGCTTCCGCGGCGTCGGCAAGCAGGAAGTGCTCGACGAGCGCCAGAGCCTGGGCGCCAACGCGTCGCCGGCCGGCGGCGTGTCGTCGAGCGCGAACGACTTCGGCCATTGGCTGCAGATCCAGCTCGCCCACGGCGCACTGCCGGACGGCAAGGGCCGTCTCTTCAGCGAGGACGCCTCGCGCGAGATGTGGACGCCACAGGTGCTGATGCCGATCAACGCCTATCCGGCGCCGATCGCGGAAGCCACCCCGCAGTTCTCGGCGTACGCGCTGGGCTGGGATGTGCGCGACTACCGCGGTGCCAAGATCATCGAGCACGGCGGCGCGGTGTTCGGCGTGCAGACGATGGTGGTGCTGATCCCCGACAAGCAGGTCGCCTTCTCGCTGCAGATCAACTCCGAGGATGGCGTGGTCCTGCGCGGCCTGACCTTCGAGCTGCTCGACCACTACCTGGGCGGACCGAAGCGCGATTGGGTCGGCGACTTCGCTGCCTACAAGAAGGCCCGCGTCCAGGGCGCCCTCGACTTCCTCGCCAAGAGCAAGACCGAGAAGAAGCCATCACGCCCGTCGCTGCCGTTGAACGGCTATGCCGGCAAGTTTGCCGACCCGTGGTATGGCCCGATTGAGATCCGACAGGAGAAGGGTCGCCTGCGCCTGGACTTCAAGCAGACGCCGAACATGGTCGGCACCCTGGAGCACTGGCAGTACGACACGTACCAGGTTCGCTGGGACGACCGCACGGCCGAACCGGCCTACGTCAGTTTCGGGGTCGACGCCGACGGCAAGGTCGACCGCATCACGATGAAGGCGGTGTCGCCGCTGGCGGACTTCAGCTGGGATTACCACGACCTGCTATTCACGCCGCAAGGGGGCGGCTGAAGAAAGTGCGGCGCCGGATCTCTCCCCGGCGCCGCACTGGCAGGTTCTGACTTGCTACTGCGCCTGTGCGATCGGCGCGCCCGGCGGGAAGGTCGCGAACATCTTGTCGACGCTGGCGAGCATGTTGGTGGTCTGCCGCTGCGGATCGGACGGCACCGTGCCCTGCGCAATGCCGCGCCAGATGGCGCGCTTGCTCTGCGCATCGAACATGTCCAGCACCAGCGTGCCGTAGGTGTAGGCGCGGGTCGTGGTCGAGCCGTAGCTCGCGCCCCAGCCCCAACCGCCGCAGCAACCCCAGCCACCCCAACCGCCGCCCCAGCCCCAGCCGCCCCACGCAGGGCCGCTGTAGAAACTGTCGAGGCTGTAGCGCGTCTCGGTGGCGACGTTGGCGACGATGTCGATCTGCGCTTCGGTGGACTGTGTCCAGCCGCGCTCGCGCAGCTTGGCGTCGACGGCCGCGACCAGGCGCTGCTGCTCGAGCGGCGAATAGCCTTCCGGCTTCTGCGCCCAGCGGTAGGTCCGGTACTGGCCGAAGCTCACGCCCGGGTCGTAGTCGGTGAAAACGGCTGGCGTGGTCGCGCAGCCGGAGACCATCGCGATGCCCATCGCGACGAACAGAATGAGTGAACGTTTCATGGCCGGCTCCCAGGTGGCGGCGACATCAGCATACGCCTGCGATCGTTCTGCAAGCGAGGGCGGACCGGAGGCTTTCTGAAGCATTCAGTGTGCCCGGTAGGCCCACTTCGGCTCCGGGACCTGTCCGGACTTTTGTGGGCGCGGCTGCCCCGCAGGCCGCCCCGCGCGCTTTCGTGCCAGACCGGCGGCGAGGCCTTCCTCGCGGGCTGGCGCGACATGACTGCGCGCGGTGACGTCGCTTTCACCGCGGTTGCGATACCACTTCGGCCCTGCTCGCGCCCCGTCGGCGCGCCGGCGCCGGCAACCAAGGGAAGCTTCAGTCAGCCGGTGTCCACGCATAAAGGAGCGTGGCCATGTTGGAACCGTCCAGGCACGATCTGGCGGGCGCTTGCCGTAAGGCCCGCCTGCGTCGACTTCCCCTTGCCCTTGGCATCGCCTCGGCGCTGCTGTCGCCTGTCCATGCGCAGACCTGCCCGACACCGGTGGCCGTCGACGGCACCACGTGCGTCGTCGCCGCCGGCACCACCATCACCGTCGCCACGGCGAACGGGGCAGGCGTAAGTGCCAGCGGCCCCACGGGGCAGGTCACGGCCGACGAGGTCAACGTGCGCCTCGGCGCGGCGGGGACAACGGCGATCTTCTCGCAGCTGGGCGCGTTTGTTTTCTTTCGCCGCAGCGCGACAGCCACGACGTCGATCGGTGCCGCGGCAAACGGCCAGTTCGGCCTGCGCGCAACCGGCGGTGGCGGCTTCATCGAGTCCGCGAGCTCGGACATATCGTTGGCGCCGGCATCGGGCACCACCAACAACCTGCGCGGTGTCAGCGCGGAAGCCGGTAGCGTCATCGCATTGGGCGACACCCGCGTGACCGTGCGTGGCGGCGCCAACGGAACCGGCAACTACGGCGTGCAGGCGCTCGGCCCGGGCAGCCTGGTCTCGATTTCCGGAGGCGCCATCGACACGTCGTCGCGGGGTGCATTCGCCGTACTGGCGCAGGACGGGGGCAAGGTCGACCTCAGCCACGGCACCCAGGTCACCTCTGCAGGCGCGCAGATCGTCGCTTCCAATACCGGCAGCCACGCGCTGGTATCCACCGGCATCGGCAGCCAGGTCAATGCCAACCAGATCACCGCCAGCACCTCGGGAGCGCTCGCCAATGCAGCCAGGGCAGAGGCCGGCGCCACCCTCAGCCTGATCAGCAGCCAACTGTCCAGCACCGGCGCCGGCAGCGCGATCGCATCGTCGGCCGGCATCCGCGTGCTTTCCGGCGGCACCTTGAACATGAGCGGCACCGGCAGCGCGGTGACCGCGACAGGCTTGTGGGGCAACGGCCTGCAGATCGAGGACGCCGGATCGACCGCGACCGTGTCCGACACCGCCATCCGCGTCGAAGCCGGGCGTGCCATGGGCGTGCTGATCAGGAATGGCGGCACTGCCGGAATCAGCAACAGCAGCATCGTCAATGCCGGCGTCACCGCTGGACCGTGGGCGCCGGGAGTACAGGTCGAAGGCACCGGCTCGGCGCTGGTGATGACCGGCAGCCAGGTCAGCACCCTGCAGCAGACGTCGTTTGGCATCCGCGCACTGGCCGGCGCCGACATCAACCTGTCCAACACCTCCATCACCACCGCCGGCGGTTACTCGGCGGCGCTGCAAGGCGGCAGTTCGACCATCACCGGTACCGACCTCACCATCGTCACCACCGGCGACAACAACGCCATGGGCGCCCTGTCGGACGGCAACAATGTCTTGACCCTGATCCGCGGCACCATCGATACGAGTGGCAATTCGGTGGCGCAGGCGGCTTACCCGCACGCGATGGGCGCACGCAATCCCGGTGGTGTACTCAACGCCGATGGCACGATCGCCCACACCCGCGGTTTCATCGCCATGGGCGCCTGGGCCGATGACGGGGGCACTACCAACATCGCCAATGTGCGCATCACCACGGAAGGCGAGCGCGGCATCGGCGCATTCGCCATCGTCGAGCAGCAAGGCGATCAGTTCGTCGCCAGCCTGACCGGAAACAACACGACGATCGAGACCTTCGGCACCAATGCCCATGGCGCCACCGCGCAGGCGCGCAACGACCTGCCTGGCGCCACGGCCACCGTCAGCCTCGGCGATTCGGCCGTCACCACCCACGGCACTGGCGCGCAAGGCCTGCGCGCGGTGCTGGCCAACTACGGCTCGACGCCGACCGGGCGCGGTGAGGCAGTCGTCGTCGCCAATCGCAGCACGGTCGTCACCGAGGGCGATTCGGCGCATGGCGCGCTGTCGAAGGACGCGCCAACGTCGGTGACAATCAACCAGACCTCGATCCGCACCAGTGGTGCGGCCGCGCATGGCGCGGTATCGGCGATCGGCGGTCGCATCAGCGGTACAGACGCGGACGTGGCGGCCTCGGGTGCCTTGTCGATGTCGCTGTTCGTGCTGGGCGAACCCGGCGCTGTCTCGAGCGCGGACTTCGCCGGCAGCACGCTGGCCAATGCCAGCGGGCCGAATGTCGGCGTCGCCGGCAATGGCGTCATTGCACTCACCGACTCCACCGTCGATGGATCGGACCAATGGCTGCGCGTTGGCACCATCAACGATTTTCCGCCGCCCGTCGCCACGGACCTTCCCGAAACCGGCCCGGGCGACTTCCCCGACGACGAAGGCAATCCGCCCGTCGCCGCCCCGCCGCCGCTGGCAGCGCCGCCCTTTGCCGTCACCCCCGGGCTGGCGGACATCACGGCAACACGATCGACCATGACCGGTTCGGCGTTCACCGCCGCTGGCAGCGTGGCCAACCTCACGCTGGTCGACGCGACCTGGAACATGACCGGCAGTTCCAACCTCACCAACCTGGTCAACGATCCGAGCCTGATCGATTTTTCCGCGCCGGTCGGCGGTGCCTTCAAGACCCTCACGGTGGTCAACTACAGCGGCGACGGCACCATCGCCCTCAACACCGTGCTCGGCGACGACAGTTCGCCGTCGGACCTGCTCGTCGTCGACGGCGGCACCGCTTCCGGTGCCAGCCACCTGCAGATCAAACAGGCCGGTGGTGCCGGCGCGGTGACGGTCGCCAACGGCATCCTCGTAGTCGATGCCGTGAACGGAGCGACGACAACGCCGACGGCCTTTGCGCTGGCGGCACCTGTGTTCGCCGGGCCCTACGAATACACGCTGCAACGAAGCAGCCGCGATGCCAGTGGACCGGAAGACTGGTTTCTGCGCTCGACGATCGACTGCTCCGCAGCGAATGCGCCATCACCGCCGTGCCCGGCGCCGCCGCCTCCGCCACCTCCGCCGCCACCTCCGCCGCCGCCGCCGCCCGACCCGCCTACGCCGACGCCACCAACGCCGCCGACGCCTCCGATCCCGAACATCCGCGCCGAGGTGTCCTTGTATGCCGCGCTGGCACCGACGGCGTTGAACTACGGCCGCGCGCTGTTGGACACGCTGCACGAACGCGTCGGCGAGCAGGAACTGCTATGGGCGCGCAGCGACCTCGACGAGGACCGAAGCACGGTCGATGGCATGTGGGGCCGGCTGATATACGTCAACGGTGATCGCGACGGCTCCGCCAACGGCATCTTCGGTCGTGGCCCGAGCTATGACTTCGTCACCGGTGCCGTTCAGATCGGCTACGACCTGTATCGTCACGAGGAACCCGACGAGCACCGCGACCATGCAGGCCTCTACGGTGCGGTGGGCTATGCCGAAGCCGAGGTCGAGCATTTCGACGGTCGCAGTGCCGGTGACGAGCGCATCGACGGCTACACTCTGGGCGGCTACTGGACGCGGTATGGCCGCAAGCAGTGGTACGTCGACTCCGTTCTGCAGGCCACGTGGTACGAAGCGTCGGCCAATCCGCAGCGAGGGCGCATCTTCAAGCGCATGCGCACCGACGGCCTGGGGCTGGCGGCGTCGATCGAGGGCGGTTACCCGTTCCGCAGCAAGCACGACTGGGTGCTCGAGCCGCAGGGCCAGCTGATCTACCAGTGGATCGATCTGAACGACACCTCCGACCTCGCGGCCGACGTCCGCTTCGATGATGTCGACTCGCTGGTCGGCCGTCTCAGTGCGCGGCTGTCGCGCGAGTGGTCGCACGATGAAGCGAGCGCGCCATTGTTCAGCACCGGCTGGGGCCGGGTCAGCGTGTGGCATGAGTTCCGCGGCGACCCCGTCACCAGCTTCTCGTCACAGGCAGGTTTCGTCCCCTTCCATGCCGACCTCGGCGGCAGCTGGTGGGAACTCGAGCTGGGCCTGACGCGTGAGATCGACCGCAACGTCTTCTTCTATGGCAACGCCGGTTATGCCCAGGGGTTCGATGACGATCGCCACTCCTGGGAGGGCAAGTTCGGACTGCGCGCAAACTGGTAGGCCGTGCGCGATGCCGGCTATGGCTTCGTCTGCTTGCGGTACGCGACGATGATCACCAGATCCTCGTTGCCGCGTTGGAACAGCGCATGCGTGCTGCCGTTGCGGGTGAGGATAGCGTCACCGGGCCCGACGTCGCGCCGCTTGCCGTCGAGCAGCAGCTCGCCGCGGCCGGACAGGACGTAGTAGATCTCGTCCTTGTCGTTGCGGTGCTCGCCGATGGTCGCGCCCGGGTGCAGGGCGCGCTGGCGGAAGACCAGGTCGAAGTCGGCCGCGTCGGCGAAGAACGGATAGGCCGTGGTCGTGCCCTCGCCCTCGTGCGGGCCGGGCTGCTGCACCGCGATGTCGCGCGCCTGCTCGACGTAGGAGTCGCGGCGCGGCTCGCCGGCGATGACGGCGCCGCAGGCGAGGGCGGCGACGACCGTGGTCACGATGAAAGGGTGTGCACGCATCGTCGCCTCCTGCCCGTTTCGATCAGCGCGCCAGCCAGCCGCCGTCGACGGGGATGATCGCGCCATTGACGTAGTCCGAAGCACGCGAGGCCAGGAACACCGCCGCGCCGCCCAGGTCCGACGGTTCACCCCAGCGCCCGGCCGGAATGCGGCCGAGGATCTGCGCATTGCGGTCCTCGTCGGCACGCAGCTGCGCGGTGTTGTTGGTGACCATGTAGCCCGGCGCGATCGCGTTGACGTTCAGGCCCTTGCTGGCCCACTCATTGGCGAGCAGTCGGGTGATGCCGGCGATGCCGCTCTTGCTGGCGGCATACGACGGCACGCGGATGCCGCCCTGGAACGACAGCATCGACGCGATGTTGATGATCTTGCCGCTGCCCTGGCCGATCATGTGCCGGCCGGCGGCCTGGGCAAGGAAGAACGCCGACTTGAGGTTGACGTTCATCACGTCGTCCCAGTCCTGCTCGCTGAAATCGACCGCATCGGCGCGGCGGATCATGCCGGCGTTGTTGACCAGGATGTCGAGGCCGCCGAGACCGTCGAGGGTCTCGCCGACGATGCGATCGACCGGCTCCAGGCTCGACAGGTTGGCTTCGATCGCGATGAAGCGGCGGCCAAGGGCACGCACCTTCTCGGCCGTCTCTGTCGGGGCCGACGTGCCGGCCGCGGCGATGTCGGCGCCGGCCTGCGCCAGCGCCAGGGCGATGCCCTGGCCCAGGCCGGTGTTGGCACCGGTGACGACGGCGACCTTGCCCTGCAGGTTGAAGATTTCCGTGCCCATGCGTCCCCTTACTTCAGCTGGCAGATGTCGAGCTGGTTCATGTCGGTGTAGTCGAGGTTCTCGCCACCCATCGCCCAGATGAAGCAGTAGTTCTTCGTGCCCGAGCCCATGTGGATCGACCACGGCGGCGACACCACGGCCTCGTCGTTGGCGATGACGATGTGGCGCATGTCGGCCGGCTCGCCCATGAAGTGCATGACGCGCTCGCTGCCCAGGTCGAAGTAGAAATAGACCTCCGAGCGGCGGTCGTGCAGGTGCGGCGGCATGGTGTTCCAGACGCTGCCGGTCTTGAGGATGGTCAGGCCGAGCAGCAGCTGGCATGACTTGCACGTGGCCGGGACGATGTACTGGTAGATCGTGCGCTCGTTGGAGGTCTCCAGCGAACCGCGCTCGAGCGGCACGGCCTGCGAGATCGAGATGTGCTTGACCTCGAAGCGCGTGTGCGCCGGCGTCGATGCGAGATAGAACTTGGCCGGATTGGCGGCGTCATTCGACGCGAACTCGACCTTGTCGCTGCCCATCGGCACGTACAGGCCGTCCTTGGGCTCGAGCGTGTAGGCGGTGCCGTCGACGGTGACCGTGCCGGTGCCGCCGCCGACGTTGACCACGCCGAGTTCGCGACGCTGCAGGAACGGCTGGCCGGCGGCCGAGGCCGGCTCGGTCTGCGCGGGCAGCGCGACCGGTGCCGTGGTCGGGGCGGCGCCGCCGATCACGAAGCGCTCGTTGTGCGAGTAGTTGAGGACGACCTGGCCGGCGACGAACAGGTCCTGGATCAGGTAGCGCTCGCGCAGCTGGTCGTTGCTGGCCCCATCCATCATGTCGGGGTGGGTGGCGTGGTAGGTCTTGCGGAACATCGGGCCTCCGGGCGTGCCTGGTATTGCAGTACGTGTGCCGGGTGCCAGCAAGGCGCGCGGCGGGATGATGGGACGATGATAACGGGGTTTTGGTAACCGGTGTCAAAAGCGCGCCATCGATGGCCGCGCAAACATCTGGGAAGCAGAAAGGGGTGGCTCAGGCCTTGGGACGCTGGCTCGAATCGCGCACGACCAGCTGCGGCGTCACCGTCCGCGGCACCGCCGGTGCGGCGGCCTCGTTGGCCAGCAGCATCTGCGCCGCCTGGCGGCCGAGGTCGCGGATCGGCGAGTGGATCGTGGTCAGCGCCGGCCACAGCTGCGAGGCCAGCGGACTGTCGTCGTAGCCGACCACCGACAGGTCGCCGGGGATCGACAGGCCGCGACGCATCGCCGCCTTGTACACGCCAGCGGCCATTTCGTCGTTGCAGGCGAAGATCGCGGTCGGCCGCGGCGACTTCGCCAGCAGGTACTCGGCGCCGGCGACACCGGATTCGAAGGTGTAACCGCCTTCGAACATGTAGTCCGGCGGCAGCTCGATGCCGCGCTCGGCCAGGCCCGCAAGGAACCCGCCGCCGCGCTCGATGGTGGAACGGTAACGGCGCGGGCCGGTGATCAGGCCGAGCGTGCGATGGCCCAGCGATTCCAGGTAATTGGCCGCTTCCGTGCCGGCGCGGCGGTCGTGGGTGACCACCATGTTGCTGGCCTGGTCGAGCGGGATCGAGGCGATGCGCACGTAACGCACGCCGATTTCGCGCAAGGCCGTCGCCAGCTGCTCGTCCTCGGACACGCGCGGGATCAGGATCACGCCATGCAGCTTCTGCTGCTGGGCGAAACGGCGCACGCCGTCGATGTAGTCCTCTTTCGAGCTGTCGCACGGATGCACGACCAGCTCGTAGCCGGAGTCGCGCAACGCATCCAGTGCGCCGTACTGCATGTTGACGATGAACTGCGCGGTCGGGTTGTCGTAGACCAGGCCGATCAGGAACGAGCGCCGGAACGCCAGGCCGCGCGCCTGCGGGTCGGGCGAGTAGCCCAGCTGCTTCATCAGCGCCAGGACCTTCTCGCGGGTCTCCGGATGCACCAGCGGCGAATCGTTGATCACCCGCGACACGGTCTTCTTCGACACGCCGGTGAGGCGGGCGATGTCGTTGATCGTCGCCTTGCCCGCCAGCGTCACCGGATCCGACGGCGCCGCCGTGGCGGAGGCCGTGGTGGTGCGGACGCGGCGGCGGGGTCGGGAAGTGGTGTCGGTCATGGGCAGCCCGTGGGTTGGCCCATTCTAGCCGGGGCGGGCACAGCAGCGGCGGTTGCCGGGGACGAGGCCAGGCCCTTGCCTCACTTCATCATCGCCGGCAGCCACAGCGACAGCTGCGGAACGAAGGTCACCACCAGCAGCACCGCGAAGGCTGCCAGCCAGAACGGCCAGATCGTCTTCAGGGTGTCGCCGATGCTTATCTTGCCAATCGCGGTACCGACGAACAGCACCGAACCCAGCGGCGGCGAGATCAGGCTGATGCCGCCCTTGAGGATCAGGATCACGCCGAAATGCACCGGGTCGACGCCAATGGCCTTGGCCAGCGGCAGGAAGATCGGCGTGCAGATGATGATCATCGGCGCCAGGTCCATGAAGGTGCCCAGCACCAGCAGGATCAGGATCATCAGCAACAGCAGCAGGTTCTTGTCGGTGGTTATGCTGGTCAGCCCGTCGACTGCGGCCGACGGAACCTGCAGGTAGGCGAGCAGCCAGCCGAACGAAGCCGCCGAGGCGATCACGAACAGGATCATGCCGGTGGTGCGCGCCGCGCCGGTGACGGTCTCGAGGAAATCGCGCCAGTTGAGATTGCGATAGACCAGCGCCGTCACCAGCAGGGCGTAGACCACGGCGATCGCCGCGCTCTCCACCGCAGTGAAGATGCCGGCGCGGATTCCGACGAAGATCAGCGCGACCAGCAGCAGGCCCGGCGCCGCGGCGACCAGGCGCCGCAGCACCACGCCGAAACCGGGGAACGCCTCGATGGCGTAACCGCGGCGGCGGGCGATGATCCAGCAGGTCACCATCAGCGTGGCCGTCATCAACAATGCCGGCAGGATGCCCGCGGCGAACAGGTCGGCGATGGAGATGCTGCCGCCGGCCGAGGCCGAGTACAGGATCAGGTTATGCGAGGGCGGCACCAGCAACGCGACCATCGCCGCGGTCATGGTGACGTTGACGGCGAAGTCGCGGTCGAAGCCGCGGCGCACCATCTGCGGAATCATCGCGCTGCCAATGGCCGACACGTCGGCGATGGCCGAGCCCGACACGCCGCCGAAGAACAGCGACGACAGCACGCTGACTTGGCCCAGGCCGCCACGCAGGTGGCCGACCAGCGACGACGCCAGGCCGATCAGGCGCTCGGAAATTCCGCCGCGCAGCATGATCTCGCCGGCGAAGATGAAGAGCGGAATGGCGATCAGCGAGGCCGAGCCGGCACCGGCGGCGGTCTGCTGCACCATCACGATCGGCGGCAGGCCGATGTAGAGCAGCGTCGCCAGCGCGGCGGAGGCAAGCGAGAAGGCCACCGGCACGCCAATGATGAGCAGCACGCCGAACACGACGAACAGGACGGTGACTTCCATCATTTACTCCGCATCGAAGCAGCGGGCGCGGTGACGACCGCGACCAGGCGCTGCAGGGCAAACAGGACCATCAACGCACCGGCGATCGACATCGGCGCGTAGACCGCGCTCTGCGGCATGGGCGCGCCCGCCATCGGGATGTCGATGCCGTCGAGCAGCAGCTCGCCGCCCCACAGTGCCAGCACGAAACCGATGCCGGCGATCACCAGGTTCGTGATCGACAGCAGCACCTTGCGCACTGCCGGCGGTGCCCAATGGACGAGGATGAAGAAGCCGAAGTGCGAGCCGCGGTGCACGCCTGCAGCCGCGCCGAAGCTCATCGCGGTGTTGAGCAGCAACAGGGCGACCGGCTCGGTCCAGCCCGGCGAATCGTTGAGCACGTAGCGCGCGAACACCTGCAGCGCCTGCACCGCGACCATGCCGACCAGGGCGACGCCGGCGACACCGGTGGCGACGCTGGCAACGCGATCGAGCCAGGTGCGCGGGCCGTGCTCGACTTCGCTGCCCGAGTCTTCGGCATCAACGTCCGGCGCAATTGCAATGGGAGCTTCTGCCATGGTGATGCCTCAGGCCAGTGAACGGATTTCGCGGTACAGCGCTTCAATCGCCGGGTCGCGGTGGTAGTCGGCCAGCAGCGGCGCCACGGCCTGGCGGAACGCGCCCAGGTCGCAGTCGTTCATGCGGACGTTGGCGGCGATCAGTTCCTGGCGCGCGGTGGCTTCGGACTCGTCCCACAGCTTGCGCATCACCGCCACCGACGCGCGCGAGATGTCGAGCAGCAGTGCCTGGTCGCGCTTGGACAGCGACTCCAGGCTGCGGCGCGAGATCAGCAGCACGTCGGGCGAATAGGAATGCTCGGTCTGCGACCAGTAGTGCGCGGCCTCGAACTGGCGGCTGGAGTGGAAGCTGCGCAGGTTGTTCTCGGCGCCGTCGATCAGGTGCGTCTGCAATGCCGAGAACACTTCGCCGTAGGCCAGCGGCGTCGGATTGCCGCCGAGCAGGCGGATCATCCGCATGAAGATGTCCGAGGCCGGCACGCGGAACTTGAGGCCGTGCATGTCGGCCGGCGTGTGGATCGGGCGGCGCACGTTGTAGAAGCAGCGCGCACCGCAGTCGTAGATCGCCAGGCCGACCAGGTCGCGCTTCTCGAAGCCCTGCAGCACGGCCGCGCCAACCTTGCCATCGAGCGCGGCGCGCAGGTGCGGCACCGAGTCGAAGACATACGGCAGCGACAGCGCCTGGGTCAGCGGAAACGCGTTGTTGAGCGCTCCGGAATAAACGCGGGTGATGTCGATCGCGCCGAAGCGGGCCATGTCGATGGCCTCCGACTCGCGGCCGAGCTGGCCGGAGTGGTACACGCGCAGACGCAGGCGGCCGCCGGTCTCCTGTTCGAGCTGCTTGCCGATCCACTGCACGGCGGCAACGGTCGGGTAGTCCTTCACGTGGACGTCGGTGGCGGTGAGGATGCGTACATCAGGGCTGGCGCTGTTGTTGCCCAGGGCGAGGGCCGGCAGCACCGAAGCGCCACAGGCGGCGGCCATGCCGGCAAGGAAGCGGCGTCTTTCGATCATGCGCGGCCCTCGATCATGCTGTTCTCGCCGGTGGCGGTAGCGGTGGTGGTGCGGCAGGTCAGTTCGCCCCAGCTGCCGAAGCTGATGCGCGAGTCCTGCCCGGCGAGGATGTCGTGGATACCCGTTGCCGCGCCGGTGGTGACCAGCATGCCGGCCTTGAGCGGATGACCGCGACTGGCGCAACGCGAAAGCGCGAACGCGAGCGCGGCAAGCAGTCCACCAGGAATCGAGTCGGCGCCGCCGGTGCCGACCGAGGCACCGTCGATGAAGGTTTCGCAGCGCAGTTGCGCGCTGTCCACGGCCTGCCAGTCCGGCACTTCGGCGCCGAGGATCAGCCCGGTGTTGTTGCCGAAGTCGGAGACGACAATCGCCGGACCCAGCACGTTGATCAGCGGCAGCGCGCTGCCGGCCAGCTCGACGCCGATCAACAGCACATCGACCAGCGCCGCGGCTTCGGCTTCGCTGTATGCGGTCTTGTCGGCGGGCGCGTCGGCACGCAGGCGGAAGACGTACTCGGCCTCGACCGCGGCGAAGCCGCCGGTGATCACGGCAAAGCTGCCTGCACCGTCCGCGGGCGACTGCACCGCACCTTCGAAGATCGGGCCAACCAGGCGCTCCTCACCCAGGCGCGCTTCCCAGTCCGCGGGAATGCGCCCGACCTTCCAGCCCACCACCGGCCGTCCCCACAGCGCGATGGCGTGGTCCTGGATCGCGTAGCCCTGGTCGAGCGTCGCCGGCAGTGCGCCCGGGTAGTCCGGCAGCGCCACCGCCTGGCGCCGTGCCGCGACCAGCCGCTGCGCGATTGCTGCGCTGTCGGCGCTGTCCCCATCCGGCGCGAGTCTGTCCATGCGGTGCGGTTTCCCCTGGTGATGTCTCTTCGGTGGAGTTGTATAGGAAACCGGTGTCATTGACAATCAGGACCTACACTCGGATCACGACTCGGGGAGAGGTACGGATGGGGATCAAGGGGAAGGGGCACGTTTTTCAGGGGCTTGGGCGCGGATTGGCGGTCACCGCACTGGCCCTGGCCATGGCCGGCCCGGGACTGGCTGCGGAAACGGCGCGCACGTCCCCCACCCCGGCCGTGTCCCAAAGGACAGATGCCGCAACGGCCGCGCTGGCCTTCCCCGGCGCCCAGGGCTGGGCCGCGCATACGCCAGGCGGCCGCGGCGGCAGGATCATCCGCGTGACCACGCTGGAAGCCTCCGGCCCCGGCTCCTTCGCCGAGGCGCTGGCGGCGAGCGGGCCGCGCATCGTCGTGTTCGAGGTGGGCGGCGTGATCGACCTGGGCATGAAGGAACTGCGCATCACCGAGCCGTTCCTCACCATTGCCGGCCAGACCGCGCCGCAGCCCGGCATCACCTTCATCAAGGGCGGACTGACTATTGCCACGCACGACGTGGTCGTGCGCCACATCCGCATGCGCCCGGGTGACGGCAACAAGCCCAAGTGGTCCGGCGACATCGATGCGATCACCACCGTGCGCGGCGCGCGCGACGTGATCGTCGACCACTGCTCGCTGACCTGGGCCACCGACGAGAACCTGTCGGCGTCGAGCACGCGCTTTTTCGGCGAGAGCGAGAAGGACTGGATGGATGCCGCCTCGCGTCGCATCACCTACAGCAACAACATCATCGCCGAAGGCCTGGCCAACGCGACCCACGCCAAGGGCGAGCATTCCAAGGGCTCGCTGATCCACGACCACGTCAACGACGTGCTGATCATCGGCAACCTCTATGCGCACAACTACGAGCGCAACCCGCTGTTCAAGGGCGGCGCGCGCGGCCAGGTGATCAACAACCTGATCTACGACCCGGGCCAGCGCGGCGTGCACTACAACCTGATTGCCGAGGAATGGCTGGGGCATCCGTACTCGCGCGGGCAGGTGATCGCGCGCGGCAATGTCATGCGCGCGGGCATCTCGACCGAGGAGGTGGCGTTCTTCAGCGTCGGCGGCTCGGGCGATGTCGACGTGTACCTGGACGACAACCTTGCCGTCGATCGTCTCGGCGCGCCGCTGCCGCAACAGGGCCGCTACACGACCACGCCGATCAAGATCGATGCGCTCAAGCGCGCGCCGGCGCTGCCGTTCGGCGTGACCGTGCTGCCGTCGGCGCAGGTGCAGGATGCGGTGATCGCCAATGCCGGCGCGAGGCCGTGGGACCGCGATGACGTCGACCGCCGGATCCTGGCCGACACCATCGAAGGGCGCGGTCGGATCATCGACAGCCAGGAGCAGGTCGGCGGGTATCCGAAGCAGGAAGGCACGAAGCAGGCGTTCGTGCCGGCCGACTGGGACCTGGAGACGATGGAGCCGTTGAAGGCGCTTCCGCGGCGGGCGCCGTTGAAGTGACCGTCAGTTGAGCAACTGCGCCAGCGGCAGTCCCGACTGCCGCAGCGCGAACGCAAACTCTTCCGCCATCCGTTCCGCGCCGGCTGGCGAGAAGTGCGTGTTGTCTTCCACGCCCTTGGGATAGTTCGCGCTCTCGCCAACGCCAACCCACAGGAACAGCCGCTTCGACGGCTCGGCGCCGGCTTCCTGCAACACCGCCGCGCTGCGCCGCTCCATGTCGATCAGCGCCACATGCTCGCGCGCCGCCAGCGCGCGCACCAGGTCCGGATACTCCCCATGGCTGTCGAGCACGTGGCCCGCCTCGTCGAAGCGCCGCCGCGCTACCGGCGTCAGCAACACCGGCGTGGCCTGGCGCTCACGGACATCGGTGACGAAGCGCGAAAGGTTGCGCGCATAGTCCGCCGGCGGCGTGTAGCGGTCCTTCTTCTCCACCGACTGGTCGTTGTGGCCGAACTGGATCAGCACCACGTCGCCCGGCCGGGTCGCGTCGAGCAGCTCCTGCCAGCGACCTTCCTCGATGAAGGTGCGCGTGCTGCGGCCATTCTTCGCGCGGTTGTCGACCAGCACCGTGCCCGGTTTGAACTGCGCCGCCAGGAATTCGCCCCAGCCGGTCTCCGGTCGCTTCTCCGGCAGCTTTTCGGCCATCGTCGAATCGCCGGCGAGGTGGATCGTGACCGGTTCGGACGCACGCGCCGGGGCGATCACGGTCAGCGTCGACAGGCACAGTGCCAGGCCGAGTTTCAGCATTGCAGTCCTTCCGTCAGAGAGCGGGCTGCCAACCCGAGAGCACGCGATCGCGCGTGTAGAGGCCCGGCTGCCGCGCATCGAGCTGGCGACGCGTCGGTGAGTCGTGCGCGCCAGGGCCACGGCTGTCGTGCTCGAACAGACGCGCCAGCTCCGGCTCCAGCATCACCCGCTTGCCGTCGCGCGCGGTGTATCCCATCGCGTCCCAGCCCTTGGCGTCGATATGCGCATCCATCCAGCAGGACAGATACACCGCGGCGCCCACCGCATCCGGGTCGCCGTACTTGCCGTCGGCGAAGGTGCGCCCAGGCCGCCAGGCGCGCCCGAGCGCGACGCTGGAGTCGGGAATCTGCGGGTCGCGAGTCAGGCGGCAGCGAGCGAATGTAAGCCCGTAGACCTGCGAGGCCGCCGTCGACGGCACCGCCACGTAGCCCTGACGGTCCTTGCCGGGACGGAAGCGCGAATGCAGGTCGCAGTCCTCGAACAGTGCATTGCCACCACCGAATATGAAGTCGACGCTGCCGCTGATCCGGCAGTTGCGGAACAGGCTGCGCCCGACATCGGCGAACAGCGTGTCCTGGTGGCCGATCAGGTCGACATCCTCGAACAGGCAGCGGTCCGCGCCGTCATCGAGCATCAGCGCCACCGCCTGCGCGCCATTGGGTCCGATCGGCTCGAACCTGGGCGCGGCGAGGTTGCCGACGTAGTCGAATGAGTTCTCGATCGCCAGGCGCTGCACGCGGAAGTCCGGCGCACGCACGGTCACGCTGGCGCAGCCCCAGGTGCCCTAGGGCTCGCCATCCGGACGCTTCATGCCCGCGGCGGCATCGAAGCTCAAAACGCTCGCGTTGCGGTCCTCGCCGACGAGATGGATCCACGGCCGGTCGACCACCAGCTTCTCGTGCCAGCGCCCGCGCGTGACCAGGATGCGGAACGGCGAGCGCCCGTCGGCGGGGGCCGCGGCGATCGCCTCGCCGACGCTGGCGAACGTGCGCACGCCCGGAAGGGGCGTGCGCGCGACGGCCGCATCGAACGGTGGCGCGGTGGCTGCTGCGCGCAGCGGTGCAAGCGGTGAGAACGTCGCCACCGAGGCGGCCAGCGACGCCTGCAGCAGGCGCCGCCGTTGCATCCACACGTCAAGGTTTCTGAAGTCGTCGCGCATCAAGCTCCGCTCCCCAACGGTTGGCTTACTTGTACGGACCTGCCCCGAGGATCACCGTCAACGGCACCGACCAGGTCGGATCGATGCGTCGATACAGCGTCGGCGTCCATGCCACGTTCGGCTGCAGCGGCGTGGCGCTGGTCGCGTTGAAGGCGGCGACCACGTCGACCTCGCTGTGGCGGGTGAATCCGTTCAGCAACGTGCCCTGTGCCTGCAACGCGGTGCCGTTGAAGCGTTCCACGAACAGGTCCGGCGTAACCGCGACGGGCATCAGGAAATGGTTGTTCTGGGCGTAGATCTGCCCCTCGATGCCGGCGCCCCAGCTGTATCCGTAGGTCTGGGCGCCGTCGGGGGTCAGGCTGTACTGGTTGTTGTAGACGTGGACTTGGCCGTAGCGCACGCGCGGCACGCGCTGGCCCAGGTCGTGGAACAGGTTGTGGTGCAGCGTCACGCGCAGCTTGCCGCGATCGGCGACGGCACCGTCGGACGATCCGAACAGCATCGCCTTGTCGTGGTTGGCCAGCAGGTTCCACGACACCGTCACCAGGTCGGACTCGTTGGTCACGTCGACCAGGCCGTCGTGCACCTGGTAGAGGCGGCCGAAGAAGCTGGGCTGGGTGCTGTCGGCGGTGTCGATGTCGAGGAAGGCGTTGTGGTCGATCCAGACATGGGTCGAGTTGCGCACCGAGATCGCGTCGTACAGCGAGTTCCAGTTGCCTTCGGCGCCGTCGGTCGGTGCCCACTGCGGGAAGCAGTCGTAGGTGTCGACGAAGCTGAGGTTGCGCACGATCACGTTCATCGGCTGGTTGCCGCTGGTGCTGCTCGGGCGGATATCGACCCAGGCGCCGCGCAGGCCGGCACCGCGACCGACGCCGACGATGGTGGTGTTGGCAGGCACGCGGATGCGCACGCGCGCCTGTTGCGCCGCGGCCGAGGCCACGCGCGCGCGCTCGAGCGGCCCGCTGGGATTGACGCGTCCCCACACCGCCGGGTCATAAGCAGCGAGGAACGCATCGAGCGAGTAGGGCGTTGCGCTCTGCGGATCCGGACGCGCGTAGTCGGCGCAGGTCAGCGGGTTGCCGGCGTCGTCGACATTGGCGTCGATCATGCCGGTGATGCGGATGATCTTCGGCGTCGGATCGGGAAAGGAGAGTGCGGCGACCAGCGCGTTGCGGTCGCTGACGTCATGCACGCGGATGGCATCGGCGGCAGAGCCACCGGTAGTGCCCGACGGCAATGCCGCGGTCGGCAGCGATGCCCAACCGTCGTTGGCGGGCAGGGTCTGGCGTTCCAGTGGTTGCGGCGGCGCCGCAAACGAGCCCGGGGAGGACAGGGCCAGCAACAGTGCGGACAGCAGGACGGACTTGCGAGTGCTCATCGGTACCGCTCCTTCGTGGTGTGGACGGAGCGGACGTCGGCAGCGGAGGCGGCACGGCGTCCGCTGGTGGGACACGACATGCGACTGCGGCAAAGAAAACGCCCCTCTCCCATGAGCGGGAGAGGGGCCTGGAGCAAACGTCAGAACTTGTAGCGGGCGCCCAGGAAGTACTGGCGACCGGTGTGGTGGTAGACCGAGGCGCGATCGCCGATCGAATCGACCCACTGGTCCTGGAACTCGTCGGTCAGGTTCAGGCCTTCCAGCGTCAGCTCGAAGTGATCGTTGATCTTGTACGAGGCCGACATGTCGAAGGTCAGTGTTTCGGCCGTGCCTTCCACGTCGTTGCCGTTGCGGCCCGGCACCGTGGTCAGGTAGTCGTCGCGGTAAGCGGCCGAGACGCGCGCGCTGAACTTCTCGCCTTCGTAGTAGAGCGTGGCGTTGTAGGCGTTCTTCGACAGACCGGTCAGGTCGGTGCGCAGCGACGGCGCGCCGGTCGAGGTCACGTACTGGATCTTGGAGTCGACGTAGGTGTAGTTGAGCTGCACACCGAAATCGCTCCAGAAGCCCGGCAGGAACACGAACGGCTGCTGGTAGGTGAATTCCAGGCCCTTGAGCGGACCGCCCTTGCTGTTGATCGGGACGTTGAACTGGAAGTCGTCGTTGACCGTGGCGCCGGTGCCGATCAGCAGGCTCTCCGGCAGGCCGGAGGTCGAGTACGGGCGGGTCTCGCGCGAGGTCAGGACGAAGGTGTCGATGTCCTTGTAGAACAGGCCCAGCGCCAGCAGCGATTCCTCGGCGAAGTACCACTCGAAGCTCAGGTCCGCGGTCTTGGCCCGGAACGGATCCAGCATCGGATTGCCGCCGGTGACGACGCGGTTGCCGCCGCTGACGTTGACGGTGACGCCAGGGGTGAGGTTGCCCAGGCCCGGACGTGCCATCACCTTCGATGCGGCCAGGCGGATCAGGAAGTCCGGTGTCACGTCGGCGACCAGGTTGAACGACGGCAGCGTGTCGTCGTAGCTGCGCGACACGGTGATCTGCTGTGCCGGGCCGCTTGCGGGCGTGGAGAAGCCGGTCGAGGTCTGCTTGGTGTCGACCTGGCGCACACCAACGTTGCCGCTCAGCGGCAAGCTGCCGATCTGCGTGTTGAAGTCGGCCTGGATGAAGAAGCCCTGGTCGCGCTCGACCACGCTGCGGTTGTTGCCCAGCACGGCCGGAACGCGGTCGCTGACCGCGAAGATGCCCTGGTCGCTGTAGATGTTGAAGGCGCGGTTGAACGCATCGATGTCCGGGATCAGCCAGGTGCCATCACCGACGTTGGAAATGTCTTCCAGTCCGATCTGCCTGGTCAGGTCAGCCAGCGTGGTGCCGGCCGGAAGGCCCGGCACGATCAGCTCGGAGGCACGACGTTCCTCGCGCGTATCGAACGTGTACTCCTTGAACTGGCCGCCGGCCTTGAGGCGGAAGGCGTCCGTCAGCTGCCAGGCGAAACCGAGCTGGGCGTTGTCGATGGTGTTGTCGGCGAACTGCGGACGCAGGCGGATTTCCGAGCCCGGGACCGCGGTGGTGCCGTTGACGAAGGACCACTGCGCCGGGTTGTTGACGTCAAAACCATTCGTGATCACCGGCAGGCGGTTGTCGCCACGGTAGTCGTAGACGTAGCCCTGCGCGTTGAGCTTGTCGATCGTGATCGTGGTCTGGATCGGGTTCTCGAACTCGGACTTGGCGTGACCGGCCTCGAAGTTCAGGCTGAAGTCGTCGGTCAGTTCATGGTCGGCGTAGAAATTGAACTGGGTGAACTTGGTTTCCAGCTCGTCGTAGCGGGCTTCCGAGCGCACGTCGACATTGTTGAAGCGGCCGTACACCAGGTTGCCGCGACCGTCGATGGCGCTTTCCACCACCACGGTCTGCGGCTTGCCGGCCGCACCGGCGCGGCTGAAGGACAGGCCGTTGAGGAAGTTCTCGGTGCGCGTGGCATCGAGGTCGGCGTACATCACGTCCAGGCCCAGCGAGGTCTTGTCGGTCGGGTCGAACTGCAGCGACGCGGTCACGCCCAGTCGCTCCTGCTCGTGCTCGAGTACGCCGTAACGCGGGATGCGCGGATGGAACACGGTCGCGCTTTCGGCCGCGGGCGTGCCGGCGAAGCCGCCGTTGGCGTTGCCCGGATCCCAGCGCACGGTGCTGTGGCCTTCTTCGACCAGGCGGCGCTTGGTGTAGGCCACCGAGAGCAGGGCGCCGAACTTGTTGTCGAACCAGGTGTTGCTCATCAGCATCGTGGCGCGCGGATCGAGATCCCCGGCCAGGTCGTTGTAACCCAGCTGCGCACCGGTGACGAAGGTGAAGCCGTCGTAGTCGAACGGACGCGCGGTCTGCAGGTCGACGGTGGCGCCGAGCGCGCCTTCCTCGATCTCCGCCGAGGCGGTCTTGCGCACGGTGATGCTGTTGAACAGCTCCGAGGCGAACACGTTGAAGTCGAAGCCGCGGCCGCGGTTGGCGCCGCCGGAACTGTCGGTGCCGCCGGTGGTGGTCAGCGCCTCCATGCCGTTGATGCGCACGCGGGTGAACTGGCTGTCGAGGCCGCGCACCGAGATCTGGCGGCCTTCGCCGGCATCGCGCGCGATCGACACGCCCGGGATGCGCTGCAACGATTCGGCGAGGTTGAGGTCCGGGAAGTCGGCGATGTCTTCAGCGACGATGGCGTCGACCACGCCGACTTCGCTGCGCTTCTTGTCCAGCGCCTTTTCCAGGCTGCCGCGGAAGCCGGTGACGACGACCGTGTCGAGCTCGGTCGCGTCCTGGCGCTGCGGTGCGGCAGTATTGGCGACGGCTTCGGCCGGCGCAGCGGTGCTATTGGACGGCGTCGCATCCTGGGCAAGCGCGCTGAGCGCCGCCATCTGGAGCGCCAGGCCTATCGAGGCCGCCAATAAGGTAACCGGTGTCTTTTTAGTGGCACGCTGAAATTGCATAGGTTCCCCTCCCTAATGACTGACAGCTTGTAAGGTGCTTGCTTGTAAGGTGCTTGTTGACTGGTTTGCGACGCTTGCTATGGTGATCCGGTGGTGTCCGGCAGTGTTCGGTGCTGCAAATGACACCGATGGTCAAAACCCTAACAAAAGGGACAGCGGTTCGCATGCTGCGGTGCGCCATAACCGCCAGGACGGCATGGCAGGCGCTATCTATAGGGTCATCTTTCCTTCCTCCGGGAGTTGGGCGTGAGTCAACGGATCGTGTGTTTTGGGGAACTGCTGCTGCGCCTGTCGGCGCCAGGGCGCGAGCGACTGCTGCAGTCACCGGGCCTGGAAGTCCACATCGGCGGGGCCGAGGCCAACGTCGCCGTGTCGCTGGCACGTCTGGGCCATGACGCGGCGGTGGTCAGCACCGTGGCCGACAACGCGCTGGGTGAGGCTGCAATCGGCGAACTGCGCCGACATGGGGTCGACACCCGCCATGTGCGCGCAGCGCCCGGACGGATGGGGCTGTACTTCCTCTCCCACGGCGCGATGCATCGCCCGAGCGAAGTGTTGTACGACCGCGCCGATTCGGCGTTCGTGCGCTCCACCGACTACGACTGGGACGCGCTGCTCGACGGCGCCAGCTGGCTGCACCTGTCCGGCGTGAGTCCGGCGCTGGGCGCCGCCACCGCCGAGGCGACGATCGCCGCGGCGCAGGCCGCGCGCCGGCGCGGGGTCAAGGTGTCGTTCGACGGCAACTTCCGCGGCAAGCTCTGGCAGGCGTGGAACGGCGACGCCGCCGCGATCCTGCGCCGCATCTTCGCCGAGGCCGACCTGGTGTTCGCCGACCACCGCGATATCGAAGTGGTACTGGGCCAGCGCAGCGCCGCCGAAGGCGAGGACGCGGTGGCCCAGGCCGCCGCGCATGCCTTTGCCGCCTTCGGGAACCTGCAGTGGCTCGCCTGCACGTTGCGCCGCCAGCACAGCGTCGACCACCACACGCTGTCGGCGGTGATGTGCGGTCGCGACGGCGCCCGCCATCGCGCCCCTGGCTACGAGCTGGAGGCGATCGTCGACCGCATCGGCACCGGCGACGCATTCGCCGCCGGGGTCCTGCATGGCCTGATCACCGGCATGGCGCCGCCCGAACTGCTGCATTTCGGCCTCGGCGCGGCTTGCCTGAAGCACTCGCTGCCGGGCGACTTCAATCTGGTCTCGCGCGAAGATGTCGAGGCTTTCACCGCGCAGGCCGGCTTCCATGTCCGTCGTTGACGCCCAGGCGCTGCTGCGCGGCAGTCGCATCATCCCGGTCTACACCCCCGGCAGCGTCGATGAAGCCGTGGCGGTGGCGCAGGCGCTGTTGCGCGGCGGCATCGATGCCATCGAGGTGACGCTGCGCACGCCGGTGGCGCTCGACGCGATTGCCGCGGTCGCCGCGCAGGTGCCGGGGATGAAGGTCGGTGCGGGCACCGTGCTCGATGCCGCCCAGATGCGCCAGGTACAGCGCGCCGGTGCATCGTTCGCGGTCTCGCCTGGATCTTCGCCGCAGTTGCTGGCCGCCGCGCGCGACGAATCGATGGCCTACCTGCCCGGTGTCGCCACCGGCAGCGAGGTGATGGCGGCGATGGCCGCCGGCTTCGACCTGCTCAAGCTGTTCCCCGCGCAGGCGATCAATGCATTGGCTTTGCTGGCGGCCTGGCGCGGGCCATTTGCCCAGGTCCGCTTCTGTCCGACCGGCGGTATCGATGCCGCACGCGCAGCCGAATACCTGCGCCAGCCCAACGTCGCATGCCTGGGCGGTTCGTGGCTGACACCGGCCGATGCACTGGCGCAAGGCGACTGGGAACGCGTCGAAACCCTGGCGCGCGAGGCCGCTGCACTGTCGATTGTCTGACGGACAAACGGCCAAACCAGGCCGCCGTGGCGGCCAATGGCGAAGAAAGTAGCAATTTCCCGCATTTTTTCGCCTCTTACCACTTGGCGGCGCACTTGCCTTGCCCTACATTCCGCTTGCCTAGCGGGGAAATCCGGGCACCCATCAACTAATCGAGTATTACGAGACACATATGGCGAAGACGAAGAAAGTGGCAAAGAAGGCCGCGCCGAAGAAGGCCGCCGCCGCCAAGCCGGCTGCACCGAAGCCGATCAAGGAAGCGCTGACCAAGTCGGGCCTGGTTGCGCACATCGCCGAGGCCGCGGGCGTCGCTGCCAAGGACGTGCGCGCTGTCCTGGCTGCCCTGGAAGGTGCCGTGCACGGCTCGGTCAGCAAGAAGGGCGCTGGTGCGTTCACCCTGCCGGGCCTGCTGAAGATCACCGCCGTCAGCGTTGCGGCCAAGCCGAAGCGCAAGGGCATCAACCCGTTCACCAAGGAAGAAGTCTGGTTTGCCGCCAAGCCGGCTTCGGTCAAGGTCAAGGTCCGTCCGCTGAAGAAGCTGAAGGACGCAGCGGCCTAAGCCGTCATGCTCTGAACTGACGGATCTGCCGGGATGCGGTGTGCGCAAGCCACCGCATCCTTTCCGGTCGCCGCTCGGCGCCGGTCTCGTCTCCCGCCGATCCGCGCTCAGCGATCGAGCAATCCCGACGCCACTGCCGCCGCGACGTCGTCTTCGCAATCGATGTCCAGCCGCAATTCCGGCGCATCCATCCGCCACACCGCTCCGCCTAGCGCCGTCAGTTGCGCGCCCAGTCCGCGGTCGCCATCGAGGCGCGCCGAAGCCTCCGTCAGCAGCGCCATCGTGACCAGGGCCGGAATACCGGCCGCTTCGCCATGCGCGGTCGCCGCGCAGCCCGAGGCGGATTGACTGGCGCCGTCCAGCAGCGCCTGCAGGTGATGTGACTCGAGCGCGGGCTGGTCGCAGGCAAGCACCAGCACCTTGCCTTCAAAGTCCGCCAGCGCCGATGCGGCACTTTTCAGGCTGCTCGACAGCCCCTGCGACCAGTCCAGGTTGACGGTGCTCTCGGCATCGAAGCCGGCGCCGGCTTCGGCGATCCGCAACGCATCGGCTCCGGTCACCAGTAGCAGGCGTTGCGGGTGCGTTGCAGCGGCCAGGCGCACGGCGCGATGCACCAGGGTCTCGCCATCGCGGCACAGCAACTGCTTGGGACGTCCGAGCCGGCGGCTGCCGCCCGCAGCGAGCACCACCGCGGCATGCGCCGCCTCGCTCACGCACGGCCTCCGTGCAAATGGTTCTGCAACTGCGCGGCGATGCTCAGCGCGATCGCCTCGGGACCGGTGCCGCCGATCGCGAGGCCTGCCGGCGAGTGCAGGCGCGGCAGCAACGCATCGCGAACGGTGGCAGGCAGGACGCGGAACAGGTCTTCGCGGCGCCGCACCGGACCGAGCAGGCCGACGAACCGGATCGTGCTTTCCGCCAGCGCCGCCAATGCTTCGCGATCGAGTTCGAAATGGTGGTGCATCACCAGCGCCGCGTCGAACTGGCCGTCGGCGGCCGGCAGCACCTGCGCCGGCGACTGGGCGATGGCGACATCGGCATCGCTGCCGATGGATTGCCAGCGCGGACGCCGCTCGACCAGCGTGGTGGTGATGCCGAGCAGGCGCAGCATGGGCAGCAGCAGTGGCGTTTCCGGACCGGCGCCCAGCACCAGCACGGCCGGCGGGCGCGCGATGCTGAGCGTCCATGCCGGCGGCGGATCCGGCCACGGCACGCTGGCGACCTCGAATCGGTGAACGCTCTGCTGCATGCCGACACTCGCGCTGGCGGCGCCGCCTGGTTCCAGGGTGACTTCGAGCGGACCCTGTCGCGAACGCCACGCCGTGATCAGCGCCGGCCACGGCGCCAGCGACGCCAGCGGAAGCAGGGCGATGCGCAGGCGGCCACGGCAGCCCACGGCGGAGCCGGAGAGCAGGTCCTCATCGTGGCGCGTATCGATCTCCAGCCATTGGATCGTCTGCGTGCGCACCGCTTCTTCGGCGCGCAGCGCGATCTCCGGTTCCAGGCAGCCGCCGCTGAGCCAGCCGACCTGGCGGCCGTCGCTGCCGAACAGCGCCAGTGCGCCGGCATGGACGTAGGTCGACCCGGAGGTTTCCAGCACCAGCGCGAGCGCCGCCGGCTCGCCGTGTGCGATTGCGTCGGCGGCGGCTTCGAGCACGCCACGCGTGGCGCCGGGCAGGAAGAGGTCCATGGCGCGAGTCTAGGGCTTCTCCGGGCTGTGGTGCCGTGATTGCCCCGCGTGCACGCGGCCCCAGCGCAAGCGGTGCTAGGCTCGCCCAGTCCCCAGCCGCCGCAAGGGAATCGCCATGAAGTTGCTAGTCAACGGCAGCGAACACGAAGTCACAGCACCGCCCGACATGCCGCTGCTGTGGGTGCTGCGCGATCTGCTCCACCTTACCGGCACCAAGTTCGGCTGCGGCATCGCCCAGTGCGGCGCCTGCACCGTGCACGTCGACGGCGCGCCACGACGCGCCTGCGTCACTCCGGTCGCGACCGTGGCGGGCAAGCAGATCACCACGATCGAAGGCCTGTCGAAGGACGGCTCGCACCCCGTGCAGCTCGCCTGGGCCGAACTCGACGTGGTCCAGTGCGGTTACTGCCAGTCCGGCCAGATCATGTCGGCCGCGGCGCTGCTGGCGAAGGTGCCCGCACCCACCGATACCGACATCGACCAGGCGCTTTCGGGAAACCTCTGCCGCTGCGGCACCTACCAGCGCATCCGCGCCGCGGTGCATCGCGCGGCCAGCTTCGACAAGGCCTGAATCGACAAGGCCTGACCGCTGCTCTGAGAGCAAGCGCAAGCAACGCTTCACGGAGATCCCCATGAACGCCGCGATGCAAGCATCCCGTCGCCGATTCCTGAAGGCTGGTGCCGCCGCGGGTGCGGGCCTGGTGGTGGCCTTCGTCATTCCCGGTGCAAGCCGTTTCGCCATGGCGCAACCCGAGGCCGGTGCAGTGGCGGCCTTCGCGCCGAACGCCTTCCTGCGCGTGGGCAGCGACGACAGCGTGACCGTGCTGGTCGCGCATTCGGAAATGGGCCAGGGCATCTGGACCGGCCTGGCGATGCTGATCGCCGAGGACCTCGATGCCGACTGGTCCAAGGTGAAGGTCGAGCACGCGCCGGCGACGCCGGTCTACGCCCACACCGCCTTCGGCATGCAGATGACCGGCGGCTCGACATCGACCTGGTCGGAATTCGACCGCTACCGCCAGGCCGGCGCCACCGCCCGCGCGCTGCTGGTCGCCGCGGCCGCGCAGCGCTTCGGCGTGCCGGTCGATCAGGTCCGCACCGAGAATGGCGTGGCTATCGCCGGTGACCAGCGCGCCCGTTACGGCGAACTGGCGCAGGCGGCTTCGCAGTTGCCGGTGCCGGCGCAGGTGGCGCTCAAGGACGCCAAGGACTGGAAGATCATCGGCCATCCGACCAAGCGCCTGGACACGCCGGAGAAGATCACCGGCCGTGCACAGTTCGGCATGGACGTGCAGTTCGACGGCCTGCTGACGGCGCTGGTCGCGCGCGCTCCGGTGTTCGGCGGCACGGTGAAATCCTTCGACGCAACTGCCGCCAAGGCCGTTCCCGGCGTGCGCAACGTGGTGCAGGTGCCCTCCGGTGTCGCCGTGGTGGCCGATCATTTCTGGGCGGCCAAACTGGGTCGCGACGCATTGCGCATCGACTGGGACCTGGGTCCGAACGCCGCGCTCGACAGCACCGCCATGCGCGAACAGTTCCGCGCGCTGGCCGCGAGCGCCGGCACCGTCGCCAGCACCGCCGGCGACGCAAAGGGAGGGTTCGCCAAGGCAGCGAAAACGCTGGAAGCCGAGTACAACGTGCCGTACCTGGCGCACGCGCCGATGGAACCGCTGAACTGCACCGTCAAGATCGACGCCGACGGTTGCGAGATCTGGACCGGCACGCAGTTCCAGACCATCGACCAGCAGGTCGCGGCGAAGATCACCGGCCTCAAGCCCGAGCAGGTGCAGATCCACACCACCTTCCTCGGTGGCGGCTTCGGCCGGCGAGCGACCCCTACGTCCGACTTCGTCAGCGAGGCAGTGCAGGTAGCCAAGGCCGCCGGCGCGCCGGTGAAGACGGTCTGGACGCGCGAGGATGACGTGCGCGGCGGCTATTACCGCCCGATGTACCTGCAGCAGGCGCGCATCGGCCTGGACGCGCAGGGCATGCCGATCGCCTGGCACCACGTGCTGGTCGGCCAGTCGATCCTCGCCGGCACGCCGTTCGAAGCGATGATGGTCAAGAACGGCATCGACGCGACCTCGGTCGAGGGCGTCGCCGATTCGCCCTACCTGAAGGACATCGCCGACCACCGCGTCGAACTGCATTCGCCACGCACCGGCATCCCGGTGCTGTGGTGGCGCTCGGTTGGGCACAGCTACAACGCCTTCGTGATGGAAAGCCTGGTCGACGAACTCGCCCACGCCGCCGGCAAGGATCCGGTCGAGTACCGCCGCGCGCTGCTCAAGAACCACCCGCGCCATCTTGCCGCGCTGAACCTGGCCGCGGAAAAGGCCGGCTGGGGCACGCCGCTGCCGGAGGGGCGCGGCCGCGGTGTCGCCGTGCACGAATCGTTCGGCAGCTATCTGGCACAGGTCGCCGAGGTGTCGGTGGAGAACGGCGCGATCCGCGTGCATCGGGTCGTATGCGCAATCGATTGCGGCCTGGCGGTGAATCCGGAAGGCGTACGCGCGCAGATGGAATCAGGCATCGCCTTCGGTCTCGGCGCCGCCCTGCACAGCGCGCTGACCTTGAAGGACGGCCACGTACAGGAGTCGAACTACCACGACTACCAGGTGCTGCGGCTGAGCGAAATGCCGAAGATCGAAGCCCACATCGTCGCCAGCAGCGAGAAGATGGGCGGTGCCGGCGAGCCGGGAACCGCGCCGATCGCACCGGCCGTGGCCAATGCCGTCTTCGCCCTGACCGGGCAGCGGTTGCGCGAGCTGCCGTTGCGCCTGGCCGCCACACCCGCAGCGACAGCCTGAGGAGCCGACCATGCGTGTCGCCATCGCATCGCTGTTCGTGTCGACGCTGATCCTCGCGGCGACGGCCTGTACGCAGAAGGTGAGCCCGGAGCAGCAGGCCCGGGGCGTGGAGGCCTTCGCTACGATCGAGAAGGTGTTCCAGCATCCACGCTGCAGCAATTGCCACATCCCCGGCGACCAGCCGCTGCAGTTCGATGCACAGACACCGCACATGATGAACGTCGTGCGCGGCCCGGATGGAAAGGGCGCAGCGGGGCTGCCGTGCGCGAGTTGCCACGGCGAAGCCAACCTGCCGGCAAGCTACGGACCGAACGCACCACCGGGCGCGCCGCACTGGTCGCTGCCGCCGCCGGACCACAAGATGGCGTGGATCGGACTGCCGGCCTCGCAACTGTGCGAGATGATCAAGGACCGCAAGCGCAACGGTGACCGCGACTTCGCCGCGCTGTTCAAGCATGTGTCCGAGGACAAGCTGGTGCTGTGGGGCTGGGCGCCCGGCGGCAACCGCGCGCCGGTGCCGGTGCCGCACGATCAGTTCGTGCTGGCATTCAAGACCTGGATGGATGCGGGCGGTCCGTGCCCCGGGGCAAAGGGCTAGCGCATCGCGTGATGCAGGAGCCAGCAAGCTGGCCCCTGCACCTGCGGATCCCTAGGCGTGGTCCTTGCGGTGCAGCCAGCGGTACAGCACCGGCAGCACCAGCAACGTCAGCAGCGTCGACGACACGATCCCGCCGATCACCACGGTCGCCAGCGGGCGCTGCACCTCGGCCCCCGCGCCCTGGTTGAATGCCATCGGCACGAAGCCCAGCGACGCCACCAGCGCCGTCATCAGCACCGGCCGCAACCGCCCGAGCGCACCATCGACGATGGCCACGTCCAGCGCCGCACCCTGTTCGCGCAGCTTGCGGATGAAGGCAATCATCACCAGGCCGTTGAGCACGGCCACGCCCGACAGCGCGATGAAGCCGACGCCGGCGGAGATCGACAACGGAATCCCGCGCAGCGCCAGCGCCACCACGCCACCGGTCAACGCCAGCGGCACGCCGCTGAAGACGATGGCGGCATCGCGCACCGAACCCAGCGACCAGAACAGCAGGGCGAAAATGATCGCCAAGGTCACCGGCACCACCACCGACAGGCGCTGGCTGGCGGAGATCAACTGCTCGAACGTGCCGCCGTAGTCGATCCAGTAGCCAGTGGGCATGCGCACCTGCGCGTCGACGCGTTCGCGCAGTTCGCTGACGAAGCCGCCGAGGTCGCGACCGCGCACGTTGGCCGTCACCACCACGCGGCGCTTGCCGTTCTCGCGGTTGATCTGGTTCGGTCCGAGCAGGGTTTCGATCCTCGCCACCTCGCGCAGCGGAACCGTGCGCGGCGTGCCGGCGCTCCAGCTGCCGGCCAGGCTGGACTCGTCGTGGCCGGCGGCATCGGCCGGCAACGGAATCGGCAGGTCTTCCAGTGCCGCCGGATCCTGTCGCAACCGCTCCGGCAGGCGCACGACGATGTCGAAGCGGCGGTCGCCTTCGAACAGTTGCCCTGCCACCTCGCCACCGACCGCCGTGGCCAGCGTGGCCTGCACGTCGCCCGGGTTGAGGCCATAACGCACCAGCGCCTGGCGATCGGGAACCACCGTCAGCAGCGGCAGGCCGGTGGCCTGTTCGATCTTGACGTCGGCCGCGCCAGGCACCGCTTTGGCCACTTCCTCGATGCGTTGGCCGAGCTCGACCAGCGTGTCGAGGTCGTCGCCGTAGACCTTGACCGCGACATCGGCACGCACGCCCGAGATCAGCTCGTTCATGCGCATCTGGATGGGCTGGGTGAACTCGTAGTTGTTGCCCGGCAGGCTGCGCGCCGCCGCCTCGAACTCGGAGAGCAGCGCCGCCCTGGACTTGCCCGGGTCGGGCCAGTCCCCGCGCGGCTTGAGCATCACGAAGGTGTCGGTCACCGACGGCGGCATCGGGTCGTTGGCAATCTCGGCCGTACCGATCTTGCTGAAGACGCGCTCGACCTCGGGAAGATTTCCGAGCGTGCGCTCCAGCGTCGCCTGCATCGACACCGCCTGGGTCAGGCTGGTTCCGGGAATGCGCAGCGCATGGATCGTCAGGTCGCCTTCGTCGAGGTTGGGGATGAACTCGCTGCCAAGCCGCGTGGCCAGCAGGCCACAGCCCACCACCAGCATTACAGCGGCAGCGAACACCCAGGCGCGGCGGCGAAGCGACCACGCCAGCAGCGGCGCATAGCGACGGCTGCACCACTGCATCACCCGGTTCTCCTTCTCCTCCACGCGACCGCCGAGGAACAACGCGATCGCCGCCGGCACGAACGTCAGCGACAGCAGCATCGCCCCGCTCAGTGCCAGTACCACCGTGATCGCCATCGGGTGGAACATCTTTCCCTCGATACCGGTGAGGGCGAAGATCGGCAGGTAGACGGCGGTGATGATGCCCACGCCGAACAGGCTCGGCCGGATCACTTCGGCCGTGGCCTTGGCGGTCAGCTCGAAGCGTTCCTCCTTCTCGAGCGTGCGGCCCAGCGCATGCTGCATCTCGCCGAAGCGGCGCAGGCAGTTCTCGATGATGATCACCGCGCCGTCGACGATCAGGCCGAAGTCGAGCGCACCCAGGCTCATCAGGTTGCCCGACACGCCGCCGCGGACCATGCCCCACACGGTGAACAGCATCGCCAGCGGAATGACCGCCGCCGTGATCAGCGCCGCGCGGAAATTGCCGAGCAGCACGAACAGCACCACCACCACGAGCAGCGCGCCCTCCGCGAGGTTCTTCGACACCGTCGCGATCGTGCGGTCGACCAGCGCGGTGCGGTCGTAGACGGCGGTGGCGACCACGCCCGGTGGCAGGCTGGCGTTGACCTGTTCCAGCCGCGCCGCGCTGGCCTGGGCGACATCGCGGCTGTTGGCGCCGACCAGCATGAACACCGTGCCCAGCACGACCTCGCGGCCGTCCTGGGTGGCGGCACCGTTACGCAACTCCGGCCCTTCGCCGACATTGGCGACATCGCGCACGCGGATCGGCACGCCATCGCGACGGTCCAGCACGATCTCGCCGATCGCCGTGGCATCGGCCACCTGGCCCGGCACGCGCACCAGGAACTGCTGGCCGTTGCGCTCGATGTAACCGGCGCCGATGTTCTGGTTGTTGGCGGCCACCGCGGTGACGAGGTCGCGCAGGGTGAAGCCGAGCGCGACCATCCGCGCCGGCTCCGGGGTGATGTGGATCTGCCGGGCGAAGCCGCCGATCGTGTTGACCTCGGTCACCCCCGGCGTGTTGCGCAGCTGCGGCCGCACCACCCAGTCCTGCAGGGTGCGCAGGTCGGTGGAGGTCCAGGGCGTGCCGTCGGGCTTGCGCGCCTCCGGGTTGGCCTCGACGGTGTACATGAAGATCTCGCCCAGGCCGGTGGCGATCGGCCCCATTTCCGGCTCGATCCCCGCTGGCAGCTGCGAGCGCGTCTGCTGCAAGCGCTCCGCGACCTGCTGGCGGGCGAAGTACAGGTCGGTGCCATCCTTGAACACCACCGTGACCTGGGACAGGCCGTAGCGCGACAGCGAACGGGTGTAGTCGAGCCCGGGCAGGCCGGCCATCGCCGTCTCGATCGGGAAGGTGATGCGCTGTTCCGACTCCAGTGGCGAGTAGCCGGTGGCTTCGGAATTGATCTGCACCTGGACGTTGGTGATGTCCGGCGTGGCGTCGATCGGCAGTTGGCGGAAGCTCCAGATGCCCAGCAGCACCAGTGCCAGGGTGAGCGCGAGCATCAGCCAGCGGTGGCCGATGGCGAAGCGGATGATTCTCTCGAGCATGTCGGCGTCCTCAGTGGTCGTGCGAGGCGCCGGACTTTTCGATGTCCGCCTTGATGAGGTAGCTCTGTTCGACCACGACCTGGTCGCCGGGCTTCAATCCGGACAGAACCTCCACCCGTTGCCCGTCGCGTTGGCCCAGTTCGAGCGGACGCACCTCGAAGGTATCGCCGACGCGGATGAACACCACGTCCCAGTCGCGGAAGGTCTGCAGCGCCGACAGCGGCACCACCAGCGCGGCCGGTTGCTGGGCGACCGTGATGCGCGCCTGCACCGCCGAACCCGGTCGCCACAGGCCGTCGGCGTTGTCGAGCGTGGCGCGGGCCACCGTGCTCTGGCTGGCGGTGGCGGTGTTGGGCAGCACGCGTTCGAGCTGCGTGTCCACGCTCACACCATCGCTCAGGCGCGTGACCCGCACCGGAACACCCGGGCGGATGTGCTGGGCGTCGGCGCCGAAGATGTGCAGGTCGACCCACAGCCTGGACAGGTCGGCGATCTCGAACAGCGATGCGCCTTCCGCGGCCACGTCACCGACTGCCGCATTGCGCGCGAGCACGACGCCGTCGATGGGCGAGGTGACCGTGTAGGCGCTCAGGCTGAGGTTGCTTTCGATCGTCGCCAGCGGCTGGCCGGCGCGGACGCGATCGCCGAGGTTCGCGCGCAACGCGCGCACCGGGCCCGGGAAGCGCGCGGCCACCTTGGCCTGGCGCCCTTCGACCGGCGTCAGCAGGCCCTGCACCTCGTGCTCGTCGGCGATCATGCCGGCCGCGGCGGGGGCGACCCGGATGCCCGACGTCCGCGCGGTCGCCTCGGCTATGCGCGTGCGTCCCTCGTAGCTCGGGTAACTCCAGCGCAGCGCCTTGCCTTCGATGGTGGCGAGCACTTCGACGTCGAACGAATGCGGCTCGCCGACGATACTGGTCGCGATCAGGCTGCCGTCAGGGCGTGGCGTGAGGACATGACGCTCGCTGGCACCGTCCAGGCGTCGCAGGCGCACCTCGACCGACCCGGTCGTCGCCGCCAGCGGCGCGTCGCCGCGGTACAGCCAGGCCTGGTAGCGCGGCGGCATGCCGGCTTCGGCGATCGCCAGTTCGACGCGGTAGCCGGACTGTTCCAGCACGCGGCCGCCATGGGCGCCCTTGCGTGCTTCCTCGGCCTGGCCGTGTTCGTCGCCGGCGTCGTGTGCATGCCCGGCCTCGGCGGAACGCTCGCCGCCACAGGCGGCCAGCAGCAGCGTCAGCGCAAGCGCGATCGCAAGCGCGATCGTGTTCGTGGATTTGTTCATGGCAGGGGCTGGCCTTGTGCTGGGGCGGCGGCAACGACGAGCGGTTCGCCGGTGAGTCGCTGGATTTCGATCAGGGCACGCTGTGCCGACAGCGCGGCATCGAGCTGCTCGCGCCGCGCGCTGGTGGTTTCCGACTGCAGCTGGGCGATTTCCAGGTAGCTGATCGCGCCGGCGCCGAACGCGCGCTCGGCTGCGGCCTGGGCACGCGCCAGCTTGGGCAGCACGTCGTCGCGCAGACGCAGCACTTCCAGCTGCGCGACGCGGTAGCGGCCGTGCGCTTCGACCAGGGTCGAGTACAGGGCCAGTCCCTGCGCCTCCTGCTCGACTTCGGTGACGGCCAGTTCGGCCTGCGCGGCGCGGATCTGCGGCTGCGCCCGGCGTCCGCTGGCCAGCGGCAGCGACAGGCCGCCAATCAATGCGATGTCGCTGTCTTCCTTGAAGCCGCGCACGCCGAGCTGCCATTCGAGGTCGGGCGTGGCCTGCGCGCGTGCCAGCTGCAGGCGCGCTTCGCCAATGCGGCGCTGGTCGGCGAAGCGCGCCAGTTCCGGCGTGCGCTGCAGCAGTTGTGCGAGTTCGCCGAAGTCGGCGATCTCCGGCAGGTCCAGCACGTTGGCGCCGGCAGGCTCGAAGTCGGGCTCGCGCTCGCCCCACAGGGCCGCCAGGTGCTGGCGCGCGGCTGCCTGTTGCTGGGCGGTACGGCGCCGTTCGAGTTCGGCGCGCGCGAGTGCGGCCTGCGCGGTCAGCACCACCGACTCCGGTGATGCGCCGGCATCCAGCCGCCGTTGCGCGGCCACGACCGTGCGGCGACGTTGCGCGATGTCCTCGTCGGCGATCGCCAGCTGCGGGCCGGCGGCGACGACGGCGAGATAGCGCCGCGCGGTTTCCGCCAGCAGGTCCAGGCGACTGGCTTCGCGTTCGATGCCGAGGGCATCGATGCGGCTTTGCGCCAGGGCACGACGCGCATCGCGTTTGCCGCCGCGCTCCAGCACCGACGCCAGCGTCAGCGTCAGTTCGGCGCGATCGATGCCGCGGTAAGTGTTGCTGCCCAGCACGTTCTCGAGTTCGGCGCCGGCCACGAGCGCCGGCCGTTGCGCGGCGACTTCGAGTTCGGCGGCGAGGACATCGCCACGGGCGCCGCCCAGGCGCAGTTCGGGATGGGGAGGCAGTGATGCGGTGCCGACGACGCGTGCGAACGCATCGTCCAGGGTCAAGCGTTCGCCGGCTTGTGCGGGCAGGGCCGCAGCAAGCACGACGACCAACGCGGCACGGGCCGCGAGTCGCGAATACATGGGAGAAGCTCCGAAAGAAGAGGGGACGGACAGCCGGCGCAAGGGCCGGACAGGTCACACCGCGATCGGAGGACGGAACGGAGCGGTCAGGCGCGTCGGCGCGAAGGCGACCGACAGCGTTGCCACCGGTGAGGCGGCAACGGTGGTCGGGAGGTCGAACTGCATCCGCGGCAGCATCGCCGCCTGCTGGCCGCAGCAATGGGTCAGGTGCCAGTGGTCGTCGTCATGCCCGGACTTGCCGTCGTCGGGTGCCGGCGCGTGGTCATCCACATCATGCTCACCAAACTCGTGGCCATGCCCGTGACTGCCCGCCGCCGCATGCGCCACCAGCTCGTGCACTTCCTCGGCGAACGCCAACGCCGGCTTCAGCGTGAAGCTGGCCAACAGCAGGCCGAGCAGCAGCAGGCGTACGGCAGCGTGGAGGGCGGAGGACGCGGACATGCCGGCAAGGGTACGCGCCGACCCCGGCGATACACAATTTCGCTGGCGCGGCGGTCCGGGGCGGCAGGCATGGCAGGGCAACCCCACAGCGGCGACAATGCCGGCATGGATTCCAACGCCCCCCTGCTCGAGACGGTCGAGCACGAAACCGCCCCTTCGCCGACCTGGACCGTGCTGTGGCTGCACGGGCTGGGTGCCGACGGCCATGACTTCGCCCCGATCGTGCCCGAGCTGGTGCGCCGCGACTGGCCGGCGATCCGCTTCGTGTTCCCGCACGCGCCGGTGCGCGCGGTCACGATCAACAACGGCATGCGCATGCGCGCCTGGTACGACATCGTCAGCTTCGACTTCGACGCACTGGCCGCCGGCAAGCGTGCCGACGAAGCCGGCGTGACCGAGTCGGTGGCGCAGGTCGAGGCGCTGATCGCGCGCGAAGCCGCGCGCGGGATAGCACCCGAGCGCATCGTCCTGATCGGCTTTTCCCAGGGCGGCGCGATTGCGCTGGCCTCGGCCCTTGGGCGCGAGCAGCCCCTGGCCGGCATTGCCGGACTGTCGACCTACCTGCCGCTGGGACCGCACCAGGCGGCAACGAAACTCAAGCCTGCGGCCTTGTCGCAGCCGGTGTTCATGGCCCACGGCCAGTTCGATCCGGTGGTGCCGGCGGTGGTCGGCCAGATGGGCGCGGCGACCTTGAAGGACCTGGGCTTTGCCCTGGAATGGCACGACTACCCGATGGCCCACCAGGTCTGCGCCGAGGAAATCCAGGCCCTGGGCGACTGGCTGGACGAGCGATTTGCGGGCTGAGTCGCATCCTTGTTGATCCAATCCCCCTGACCGATTGGTAGCGGACGCTGCCGGGGGCTACCATCAGCCCGAGGCAATGCCCAACGGGTAGAGGCGCCAATGAGGATAGTGATCGCCGACGACGAACCGCTGGCGCGCGAGCGCTTGCGGGGACTATTGGCCGAGCAGCGCGGCGTCGAGGTCGTCGCCGAGGCGGCCGACGGTCAGAATGCGCTGCACGCCTGCGCCGAACACCATCCCGACCTGGTACTGCTGGACATCGCGATGCCGGGCATCGACGGACTCGAAGCCGCGCGCCACCTGGCCGCGTTCGAACCGCGGCCGGCCGTGGTGTTCTGCACTGCCTACGACGCGCATGCGCTTTCGGCATTCGAAGCCGAGGCGATCGACTACCTGGTCAAGCCGGTGCGCGCCGAGCGCCTGGCCGCCGCGCTCGAACGCGTGCGCACCTTCGCCGCCGGGCGCGAACGCGCCACCACCTCCGCCGGTCCCGGCGCCGGGCAGCGCCGCAGCCACCTGTGCGCGCGACTGCGCGGCAGCCTGCGCCTGATCCCGATCGAGGACGTGCACTACCTGCAGGCCGAGGAGAAGTACGTGGTCGTCCACCACGCCCGCGGCGAGGACCTGATCGAGGAATCGCTGAAGTCGCTCGAAGACGAGTTCGGCGAGCGCTTCGTCCGCATCCATCGCAACTGCCTGGTCGCGCGCCACGAGATCGTCGAACTGCGCCGTGCCGCCGACGGCCACGTGCAGGCGGTGCTGCGCCATGGCAAGCAGCCGCTGGAAGTCAGCCGCCGCTGCGTGGCGGGGCTTAAGGAAACGCTCAAGCACCTGTAGGCCTGGGGTGAGGTGCCTCCCCTCATCTGCCGCAGGCGCCGGTCATGACCGCGCTTCGCCGAACGCCCGTACGGGCACCTGCAGCCGTCGCGGCCCAGAAAGACTACGGCCCCTTGCGGGGCCGTAGGCTGCGTTCACTTACCGAAAATCATCAGAACTTCTGCGAGTAGCGCATGTAGAAGAACTGGCCGGGCAGTTCATAACTCGGATCAAACGTGTTGGCAAACGCCTCGAGTGCAATCGGCGGATTCTTGCCAAACACGTTGTTGATGCCGAGGGTGACCGTCGCGTTCCACGGCGCCCTCCAGTAGGCACTGACATCGTGGTAGGTCGTGGCGCCGATGTGGTGCCTCGATTCCTTCTGCGATGCGATGGTGTCACCACCTGCCTCCCCATCCCACACGCCGTTGTTGTTGGCATCGGTCGGAATGCCGATGTAACGGTCGGTTTGGGTGCACAGGTAGCCGAAACCATTCGCCTCATACTGAGCGTCGCAAACCTCGTCCTGCGACGAATAGTAGCGAACGTTCCAGGTTGCACCCCAGTCGCCCTTGTCCCAACGGGTCGCCAGGTTGGAGCGAATGCGCCACTTGTTGTCGCGGTCCGTGTACTCACCAACGAGGTTTCCACCTTCGTCGTGGTTCAGCGGCTGGCCAATGGCCGGGGCCAATTGCTGGTCTTCGCCAAGCTTGCCGTCGCCATCCAGGTCATCCAACCACTGCGCCATGTAGGTGGTATCCCAGGTGAAGCTGAACTTGCCCAGGGCTGTCTCGGGCAGGCGATAGGCCGCCGTCAAATCGTAACCCTCGCGGCGGGTGCCACCAATGTTCGTGTTGTAGTTGCGCAGGGTGTTGATGGTGCCATCGGCCTTGCGGGTATACAGCGAGCAAGTCGGACCCGTCCCGCCGGAGCGGACGCACTGGTCAATGATCTCGGTACCACCCACGGTCGTGATGGCGTCGTCCAGCTTGATTTTCCACCAGTCCAGAGAGATATCCAGACCTTCGGCGAAATGCGGGCTGTAGACGAAACCAAACGTGACGCTCTCGGCCTTCTCAGGCTTCAGGTGGGGATTTCCGCCGACGGAGATGCGGATCTGCTGGCCATCCTGGGCGTAACCACCGGCCGGCACGCCTTCAGCATGACAGCGGCTTTGGGCCGTGGGGGGCAGCAGCGGATAGTTGGTGGTGTTGCAGGGATCGCTCAGGTTCGGGAACGAATCGCCCTGGCCTGCGAACAGCTCATCGATGGATGGGGCGCGGAAGCCCTCCGTCCAGTTGCCGCGAACCAACAAGTCATCGATCGGCTTCCAGCGGAAACCGAACTTGCTGTTCAGCGTGTCGCCGAAGTTGCTGTAATCCGAGTAGCGCGAGGCCACGCTGAAGTCCAGCAACTTGGCGCCGGGCAGGTCGGCCAACACCGGGATCGCGAGTTCCAGATAGGCCTCGTCGACGCTGTAGCCACCCGCGGTGGCACGACGGGCGTTGCCCGTGGTGCTGCCCGCGTTGATCAGCGCGTCCGGCGAGTCGTAGCCAGACTCGGTGCGGTGCTCCAGTCCGAGCGAGAAACCCAGCGGACCGGCAGGCATGTCGAACAGCTCGCTGCTGACGTTTGCATAGTAGGACTTCTGTTGGTACTTGTATTCGTCGTGGGCAGTGAAGGACGCATAGTCCAACATTTCCTTCGTGAGCCCGCCAACGCCGCCCAGGAAGTTGAGAGGCACGCAGCCGTCAATGGGGGCCCCCAGGCGACCGCAGTGGGCGACACCATTTGCGTCGCGGAAAGACGGGCCAAGGCCGGAACGCAGGGCCTCGAGGTTGAACAAGCCGAATGTGGTTTCGTTGGCTTTGTTCTCGCCGTAGAAGTAGCCGGCTTCCCAGTCAAGGAACTTCTCGCCGATAGCCAGCGAGCCTTCGAGGCCGGCATCCAGCGCGAACGTCCTGACATCCTGGTTGAACGAGCGCCCGCCGGTTTCGGTGGTGCGGCGGTTGATGCGTGAAACATCGGCGCCGAACGGGCTGTAGATGTTGTCCTTGCTGATGAAGATGCTCTGCCCGATCGGAGTGGCACCCGGCGCGGTGCCCAGGGTCACCGGCATTGACGCCAGCAACTGCTCGGATTCACGCTGGTTGTAGGTGACCGTGGTCTTGAAGCGAATGTCATCAGTGATGTCGAATGATGCATTCCCGAACACAGAGCGGCGTTCCTGCGGGGTCAGCAGGTAGTTCTCGGGGGCGAAGTTGTAGGCGTCCTGGCCTGGGACGTACGCCCTCGGACTGCTCCCCTGTCCATCGTAGGTGAACGTTCCCGCAGCAGGCAGGCCCGGGGCATTGGTCTGAGGGCCGTTGCACTTGCGGGCTGCGGCATCGTAGCCACTGCGGCACAGGGCGAAGCGTCCGTCCGGACTGGTGCCGCTGCCGAAGAAGTTGCCAGTCGTGTAGATGGGCTCCTTCGAGATGTACCTGTCGCCGGCCATGACAGATTCTTCTTTGACGTAGCCGTATCCGAGCATCGCCGAGAAGCGATCGTTGGACGTTCCGACGATGAAGTCATAGGCCTGGCGGGTGCCGTCACCCTTGTCGTACTGGCCAAGATAGGCGTTTGCTTCGGCGCCTTCGAAATTCTGGCGCAGGATCACGTTGACCACGCCGGCGATGGCGTCGGAGCCATAAATAGTTGAGGCGCCGTCCTTCAACACTTCAATGCGCTCGACCGCCGCGGTCGGGATTGTATTCAGGTCGACCGCGCCGCCCAGGCCAGTGCCGCCGACCCAGCGACGGCCGTTGACCAGCACCAGGGTGCGAGCGGAGCCGAGACCGCGCAGATTGACGCGGGTTTCGCCGTTGCCGCCGTTGTTGTTGGTGCTGTTGAGGGCCGAGGTGGCGCTGGTGATGTTCTGGATGACGTCGCCAACTGAGGTCAGCCCCTGCGCGGCGATGTCATCCCGGCTGAGCGAGAACACAGGCTGCGAAGTCTCGATGTCCACGCGTTTGATGCGCGAACCGGTGACCTCGATCTTGTCGAGGGTCGTGGCGTCCTTGCCGCTGTTTTCCTGGGCGCTGGCAAACGCCGGCGTCAGTGCGATCGCGATGCCTGCCGGCAGCATGCCGACGCGTATCGCGGTGCGCAGATTGCGATGGTTCATTTATCTCTCTCCAGATAACTGTTATGAGCGTGTTAAACGCCGGTAAACGTTATGACGGAGCGAGTCAAACCATCATGCTGCGTTGTGTTGGTGCTGCGTGCGGTCAATGGCTACGTGGCGTGCCCGTGATGTTCCGCATGTTTGCGTAGTGTGTTCAAACGGTTGCGGACTGTTGCGATATTCGCTTGCCGTCATGCCGAACCGAGCACGGAAGCTTCGGGCGAAGCTGCAGTTGTTGTCGAAGCCGCTCGCTATGCCGACTTCGCTGATGGTCATCGGAGTGGAGGTCAGCAATGACGCTGCATGCTCCAGGCGGAATGAGGATGCGGCTTCCTGCGGCGTTCTGCGATACAGCTTGACGAAGACCTTCGAGAAGTACCACGACGAGAACTGCGCGCGCTCGGCCAGCTCGGTGATGCGGACGATGCGATGGCAGTTGCCCTCGAGGTACAGGTGGGCGCGTTGCATGCGCTCGAAGACCTGGCGCTTTCGCGCGAGCGCGCTGCCCGGGCACAGCAGCAGTGCCGCGCGCTGATCGCGTTGAAGCGACTCCAGTCGCATGAACATCGATCGCAACGTCGGGTCGACGCGGAGCGGGCCATCACACTCGCCGGCGCGGCGGGCAGCCCGGCGCCACAATCGGGCAAACGCCCCGGCCTCTTCCGTCGACATCCGCCCGCGGCCGACATGCAGGCCAAAATCGGAGAAGTGAGCCATGGCCTTTACCGCATCTTCGCCTACGGTCAGGCCGATGCAGATGCCCTGCTGACCCGCTTGCAGGACCGGCATCGAGTCCTTCGCCAGGATCATCCAGTCGCCAGCGAGAAGGCGGAACCTGCCTTCCTTCGATTCCAGCCAGGAAGCGCCGCGCATCTGCAGCCAGATGGACATCTCCGGGCACTGAAGCTCGATGCTGCCCATGCGCGATGCGCCATAGAACCTCGCCCGCTCGCGCGTCGCGCCGCCCAGTTGCAGCAATTGCTCACGATCCGCCCAGTTCTTGCGTTCCATGTACTCGTACTCGATCGGTTTTCGACACAGTTCGTAAACTGGACCGGCTCACGAAGGAAGTACATAAGACAATTCCCATGTTGGAGGAATCGACACCCGGGACATCGCTTGATCACTCGTCCAGTCCAGGCCTCTGCACGACTGGGCTAGACTCCGGCGATGGGCCGCTCGCCGGCATCCCGTCATTTCATTGAGAGACATCAAGTGATCCTTGGCCTGCGAACGACGATCTACCCGACCCCCGATCTGGCGGCCGCGAAGTTTTGGTACGCACAGGTGCTTGGCCAGCAGCCCTACTTCGATGAGCCGTTCTACGTCGGCTTCAACGTTGGCGGCTTCGAGCTTGGTCTGATCCCCGATGGCGAACCCGGCATTGCGGGGCCGCAGGCCCTTTGGGGCGTGGCGGACGCATCGCAGGCACACGCCAGGCTGATCGAGCTCGGCGCCACCTCGCTCGACCCGGTCACCGACGTCGGAGGCGGCATCAAGGTCGCTGCGGTAACGGATCCGTTCGGCAACCGGTTCGGCATCATCGAGAATCCGCACTTCGATGCGGCCAGCGTCAGATGAGGCGGCCTGACAACTGAGCCGCATTGCGGCCCGGCACGATTCAGGCCTCCGGCGCCACCTGCCCCCATTCCCGGCGATAATGTCGCCATGACCACGCTCCGCATCGCCACTCGCAAAAGCCCGCTTGCCCTGTGGCAGAGCGAGCACGTCGCCGACCGCCTCCGCGCCGCCAATCCCGGCCTGACCGTGACCCTGGTGCCGATGAGCACGCGCGGCGACGAGGTGCTGGACCGTTCATTGGCGGCGATCGGCGGCAAGGGCCTGTTCCTGAAGGAACTGGAGCTGGCGATGCTGCGTGGCGAGGCCGATTGCGCCGTGCACTCGCTCAAGGACGTGCCGATGGAGCTGGAACCGGGCTTCGCCCTGCCGGCGATCCTGGCGCGCGCCGATTACGCCGACGCCTTCGTCAGCAACCACTTTGCCGACATCGCGGCGCTGCCGCAGGGCGCGCGCGTGGGCACGTCCTCGCTGCGGCGCCAGGCGCAACTGCGCGCGCTGCGACCCGACCTGCAGTTGCTCGACCTGCGCGGCAACGTCAACACGCGCCTGGCCAAGCTCGACAACGGCGATTACGACGCGATCGTGCTGGCCTGCGCAGGACTGGAGCGATTGGGCTTTGACGACCGCATCCGCTCGCGCCTGCAGGCTCCGCAATGGTTGCCGGCGCCGGCGCAGGGCGCGGTGGCGATCGAATGCCGCGACGATGACGTCGCCACGCGCGAGTTGTGCGCGCAGCTCGACGACAGCGGCACGCGCGTGTGCGCCGAGGCCGAGCGCGCGATGAACCGCGCCCTGCATGGCAGCTGCCATGTACCGGTCGCGGCCTATGCGCAGCTCGATGGCGAACATCTTTACCTGGCCGGCCTGGTCGGTTCGGCCGCCGACGGCCGCGTCGTGCGCGCGCACGCGCAAGGTCGCGGCGATGCGCCGGAATGCCTCGGACTGGAAGTCGCGCAAATGCTGCTGGAGCAGGGTGCCGGCGAGTTCATCGCGGCGAGCTGAGGCCTCAGAACCGGCGTCGCAGTTCCAGCTTGCTCTCGGCGGTCTCGCTGCCGCCGCCGTTCTGCGTGTCGTGGCGGATCGCGAAGTCGCTCTCGAGCGACCAGTTCGGCCACAGGGCCACGTCCAGGCTCAACGACTGCTTGACGAAGGCCTCGCCGCGTCCGCTTTCGAACTGCACGCGCTGCGTCCACACCGCCCGTTCGCCGATCTTCTGTCCGAAGTTCAGCTCGCCTCGCAGCACCGGCCCGGCCTGGTTGATGCCGTCGTCGTACAGCGGCGCCAGCCGGTAACCGGCACCGAGGGTCAGGCCCAGCTGCGTCGGACCATCGCGCATCGCCTGCACGCCATAACGCGTGCCGATGCGGAAATCATTGGAGTAGTTGCTGCGGCTTTCGCGCGGCGTCGCCGGCGCGCTGAGCTGTGCGTAGCGCTGGCTGCCGGGCAGGCGGACCGACTTCGCGCGCGCGGCCGTGGCGGGAACGGTCGGCGTCGACGATGACGTCGCCACTTGCCACTCCTCGTCGCCACAGCGCGTCGAAAAACAGTACAGCCGCATCTGCGCCGGATCGCTCGCAATGGCGATCAGCGTCGGGTCGCCATTCAAGGCTGGCGAGGGCAGGGTGAGGATGGAGCCGCCCAGCAGGGCGAGTCCGAGCACACCAAGCATGGTCGGTCGCGGCAGTGGTGGAGGGACCGAATGATGCAGTGAAAGCGGTTACAGGTCCACCCGGCAGCGCGCAAAGTGCCGCGTGCATTCAGAAAACGCGCTGCGTTCAGTAATAGAGCGTAACCAGGTGCCGGGCCTGGGCAAAGAACAGCCAGCGTTCGACGAATGCGCCGAATAGCACGGACAGCGCCGCCAGCGGCATCGCCACCGCAGCGGCGGCGGGGAATGCCCACACCAGCACCGCCGCGATGACCGGCACCAGTCCGAACAGGATCAGCGCGATCGTGCGCAGCTTGTGCGCATGCTTGCGCGCCACGACGAAACCCATCTCGCGCGTCAGGTAGTTCTGCTCGCTGTGCGGCCGCTCGAACACGCTGACATCGCGCCCGGGCAGTCCCACCGCATCGCCGCGCGTTGCGGGCAGCGCCTGGCCGTCGATGTCGCGCCAGTAGCGGATCTTGATTGCCACCAGGACGACGCTGACGGCCGCGAGCACCATCGCCAGCGGCGCGAGTCCGGTTCCTGTGGCCTGTAACAGCGCAATCAACGATCCGACGATGGCCAGCCCTGCCTGCACCGCGAACCCGAGGTACGCCGGAACGACGAGCGTGTGCTGCCAGGCCGGGATCGGCTTGAGCGAGGCATAGATCATCGCCGTGCAGACCACGGTGACCAGCGCCAGCACCGTCGTGACGATCCCCAGCGCCGCCGCCGACATCGCGAATGCGTTGGCTTCGCGATCGCCGCCTGCCCATGCCCCCAGCACCAGCACGACCAGCGCCACGGCCGGCACATAGGTGGTCACGGCCAGCACGCCTTCGCGCGACAGCCACGACGTGCGCCATTGCGAGAACGCGCGCCAGGCGCGCATCGGCTTGCCGAGGTGGAAGGTGGAGCTGAGCAGGCCAACGGTGACGAGGGCCAGTGCCAGCAGCAGCGCCGACGCAAGCGGCAGCAGCATCGACGCCGCCGGTTCGTTGTTGCGCACCAGCAGTTGCGAGCCGGGACTTGCGAGCATCACCCCGATCAGCGCGAGCACGCCGTAGCCGGCGCCGGACAGCGTGGTGAAGAAGATGACGGAGAAGGCAGGATGCATGTTCAGTTCGCTTCAGGCGGCCATCAGCGCGACAGCACGCGGTCGACCCAGCGCAGCAATGGCGACAGCGCCGCCGTGTCGAGCGTTTCGGCCGGGGCCTGCGGCGCGGCCGGTTGTGCTTCGCCGGCGCGTCGCGGCCGCGGCGGCAGGTACTTGTTGACCGGTTGGTAGCCCAGCTGCGGCAGCAGGTCCAGCCCGCCGCGCTCGGCCACCAGCTTGGACACCTTCGACTCCGGATCGCCGAGGTCGCCGAAATGGCGGGCGCGGGTCGGGCAGGCTTGCACGCATGCCGGCTGGCGCTCGGCCTCTTCGAGGTTCTCGTTGTAGATGCGGTCGATGCACAGCGTGCATTTTTTCATCACGCCTTCGACCGGGCTGTACTCGCGCGCGCCGTACGGACACGCCCACGAACACAGCTTGCAGCCGATGCACTTGTCCTCGTCGACCAGGACGATGCCGTCCTCGGCGCGCTTGAAGCTGGCGCCGGTGGGGCAGACGGTGACGCAGGCCGGCTCTTCGCAATGCAGGCACGAGCGCGGGAAGTGCAGGGTCATCGCCGGCAACGGCGCGGCGCTGCCGCACGAACCGGGCTCGGTCGCCGCCACTTCGTAGCTGTGCACGCGATTGAACCAGACCCCGGTCGGGTCCTTGCCGTAGGGCTGCTCGTCGGTCAGCGGCGCGGCGAAACCGCCGGCGTTCCATTCCTTGCAGCTCACCGCGCAGGCGTGGCAGCCGACGCAGGTGTCGAGGTCGATCACCAGGCCCATCTTCTTCTTCGACGGCGGCGGCAGTCCGGTCATCGACGGTTGTCCTTGAGCAGCAACCACACGCCGACGGCGAACAGTGCGATCGAGAACGTCGTGCTCGGCAGCAGCCCCATCAACGTGGGAATCATCGAAGTGGATCCGGTCGGGGCGATGAACGGCAATTCGAACGCGCCGAAGCCGAGCAGCACCACCAGCGCGAAGCTGAGCAGGATGCAGGCCCAGCCGGCTATCAGGCGCAAAGCTTTCATCGGGGCCTGCGATTTCATTCGGATCGGTTCCTGCGGAACTGGGCGCCGTAGCGCAGCGGTTTGTCGTCGGCCTGGCCGAGTTCGAGCGGCGCGAACTGCGGTTCGCTGGTGCTCACGCCGGTGTCGGCCGCCTTGGTGATGCGCACGCGCAGGTCGAACCAGGCCGCCTGCCCGGTGACCGGGTCGGCGTTGGCGTAATCGCCGCGCGGGGTGATGTCGGAAATCAGATGATTGAGCAGGAAGCCCTGCCTGCCTTCCGGCGCGTCCTTGCCCAGGCGCCAGGCACCGCGGCGCTTGCCGATCGCGTTCCAGGTCCAGACCGTGTCGGGCTGGACGTTGGCGGCGAACTTGGCCTGCACGGTGATTGTGCCGTTGTGCGAGGTCACGTCGATCCAGTCCTCGTCACCGATGCCGTAGCGTGCGCCGGTTTCCGGATGCATGTACATCCAGTTGCGTGCGGCGATCTGGCGCAGCCAGGCGTTCTGCGAACCCCAGGCGTGGTACATGAACATGGGCCGCTGCGTGACCGCGCTGAGCGGAAATGCGTCGCGTGAAGTCTGCGCGCCTTCGAAAGGCTCGAACCATATCGGCAGCGGATCAAAGTACGTGGCCACCCGCTCGCGATGCTGATCAGGCGGCTGCGAGGGTCCATGCCCCTGCGCAGCCAGCCGAAACTTCTGCAGCGTCTCCGAATACAGCTGCAGCACGATCGGTTCGGCGTGGCCGAGGAAACCCATCCGCTGCGCCCAGTCCAGATACCCGCGATTGGCCATCTTGAAGTAGCGCGCGTCCTCGGGCACTTCGCTGCGCCAGAACCCGCCGTTGTCGATGTAGCGCTGCAACTGGTCGGGATTCGGCGGACCCTTGGCTTCCAGTTCGCCATCGGCGCCACGCCAGCCGGCGAGCAGGCCCACCCCCGGCGCGCGCTCGTGGCGGGTGATGTAGTCGGCGTAATCGCGGTACTTCGCCGAACCGTCTTCGTTGACCAGGCCGGGCAGGCCGATGCGCGCGCCCAGATCGATCAGCACCGACTGGAACCCGCGCACGTCGCGCCCGGGGCTCTGCTCGGCGGCATCGAGGACGGGATGGCGGATCGCGTCGGCGGCGCCGTCGGCATCGGAGATCGGCCGGTCGAGCAGGCTGATCGCGTCGAAGCGCTCCAGGTAGGTCGTGTCGGGCAGCACCAGGTCGGCGTAGGCGACCATCTCCGACGCGTAGGCATCAGCGTAGATGATGCGCGGGATGCGGTACTCGCCGGCTTCGTCCTTGTCGGTGAGCCACTGCATCGTCTGCGCGGTGTTCATCGCCGAGTTCCAGCTCATGTTGGCCATGAACATCATCAGCGTGTCGATCTTGTACGGGTCACCGGCCCAGGCGTTGCGGATGACGGTATGCATCATGCCGTGCGCCGACAGCGGGTACTCCCAGGAGAATGCGTGGTCGATGCGGCGCGGTTGCCCATTCGCGTCGACGACGAGGTCCTCGGGCGAGTGCACGAAGCCCAGCGGTGCCGCATCGAGCACGCCGTTGTCCTGGCGGCGCTTGCCGGGCCGGTTCGGCGGCGGGATCGGCTTGGGGAACGGTGGCTGGTAGCGGAACGAGCCCGGCGTATCGACCGCGCCGAGCAGCAGCTGCAGCAGGTGCAACGCGCGGCAGGTATGGAATCCGTTGCTGTGCGCGCTGATGCCACGCATCGCGTGCATCGCCACCGGCCTGCCGCGCATGGTCGCGTGCTCGCGGCCCCAGGCATCGGTCCAGGCGATCGGCAGCTCGATGGCGTGGTCGAACGCCGCTTCGGCCAGTTCGCGTGCGATGCGTCGGATGGTGTCGGCGGGAATGCCGCAACGTTCGCTGACCGCATCCGGCGAGTACTGCGGGTCGAGGTAGCGCTCGGCGACCAGGTGGAAAACCGGAACGGCGCGACGGCCATCGGCCAGCACGAACTCGCCGACCACGGCCGGCGACACGCCAATATCGTTGGCATTCGCCTCGGTCCCGGCCTGGCGATCCCAGCACAGCGCGTCGCCGTCGCCGTTGCGCGCGAACAGGCCGTCGTCGGGGCCACCGGGATTGCGCACCACCAGCCAGTGCGCATTGGTGTAGCGCACCAGGTAATCGAGGTCGATGCGATCGGCCTTGAGCAGTTCGTGGGCGAGGGCGAATGCGAACAGCCCGTCGGTGCCGGGGCGGATGCCGATCCATTCGTCGGCAATGGCGCCGTAACCCGAGCGCACCGGATTGACCGCGACGATCTTGGCGCCGCGTCCCTTGAGCTGGCCCAGTCCGAGCTTGATCGGATTGGAGTCGTGGTCTTCGGCCACGCCCCACATCATCAGATAACGCGTGTGCTCCCAGTCGGGCTCGCCGAACTCCCAGAAGCTGCCACCGAGCGTGTACAGACCGCCTGCGGCCATGTTCACCGAGCAGAATCCACCGTGCGCGGCGTAGTTGACCGTGCCGAACTGCTGCGCCCACCAGCCGGTCAGCGCCTGCGACTGGTCGCGGCCGGTGAAGAACGCCAGCTCGTCGGGATTGCGTGCGCGGATCGGTGCCAGCCACGAACTGGCGATGTCGAGCGCCTCGTCCCACTCGATCTCGCGGAACTCACCGCTGCCGCGCTCGCCCACGCGGAGCAGCGGCTTGTCCAGCCGTGCCGGCGAGTAGTGCTGCATGATCCCGGCCGACCCCTTCGCGCACAGCACGCCGCGATTGACCGGATGTTCCGGGTTGCCCTGGATGTAGCGGATCTGTCCGTCGCGCAGCCACACCTTGATGCCGCAACGGCACGCGCACATGTAGCACGTGGTGGTCCTGACCTCGTCGGCGGTCCGGGGTGACAGATCGATGGCTGGCTCAACGGGCGCGCGCATCCGGGCATTGTGCCTGCGACGCCACAGGCAAAGCGACCGTTCATGGCAAGCGGCCGGACATCACCCGATCATGGGCGGCACAGCCGCTTCTCGAATTCGAGTTGTTGCTGCAATGCCGCACTGTCACCGGCGGCGGCGAGTTCGCCGATGTTCCTGCGGTTCTCGCGGCAGGGCGCGCCCGCATCCTCCGCGCCGAACAGCTTGCCGACACTGGCGACCACGCCGGCAACGCCGGTCGGTGGTGGCTTCATGCGGAAGCGGCCTGCGCCGGCGCCGGGCAGGGCGGCAACGCGATCGGCCAATGGATCGGCGGCCTGGACGGAAGCCGCACCGAGCTGATCGCGTGCCTGCATCAGGTACACCGCCGACATCGGGCGGGCCGACTCTGGCGTCGCCTGTGGCGTTTCGGTGGTGACGATCGCGGGCGCCTTCGCCGACACGGCAGGCGTGCGGCGCGTTCTCGCCGGGTTGTTGACCCGTTCGGGGCGGACAATCGGTTCCACGGCCTTTGCAGGCGCCTTGTGGCGTGGGACCCAGACGATCTGCAGCGGTTTGTCGACGGGCGGGGGCAGCACCGGGCGCATCGCCCGCGACAGGCCCCAGACCAGGGCCGCATGCACCACTACCGTAATGATCAATGCCAGCGCGGCTTCCAGCCGCTGTCCCCTGGTCGAATCCATTCGGCCCCCTGTCGCTCCGGCGGCAGTATGGTCAGCAGGCGGTTAAGCAAGAGTTATCGAGGTAAACCGGCGCCGGCACCCGCCAGCGGCCGATGGCGAGGTGGCGCCGACCTTGACGGCAGGCCCGGTTGTCGCGGTCCGTGCTGGCGGCGGATGCGCCGGCAGTGCGATCCTTGCACCTGTTTCCCTGCCGCCAAGCCAATGGAACGCATCGAACGCATCCACTCCCTGCACCGAATCCTCAGCGCTTCGCGCTACCCGGTCACGGTGCAGCGTCTGCAGGAGGACCTGGAGTGTTCGCGCGCGACGGTCTACCGCGACCTGGCTTACCTGCGCGACTACCTGATGGCACCGGTGGTCGGCAACGGCGAAGCCGGCTTCCGCTACGACCACAGCGAAGGCGAGCGTTTCGAACTGCCGGGCCTGTGGCTCAGCTCGGAGGAGCTGCACTCGTTGCTGGCCGCGCAGCAGCTGCTGGTGCGCAGCGGTGGCGGCGTGCTGTCGAATGCGCTGGCGCCGTTGCAGCACCGCATCGAAAAGCTGCTCGACGAGCACGCCGGCGGCCGCCGCGTACCGGTCGAGCGCGTGCGCGTGATTCCGCACCGCACCCGCAAGCTCGATGAAACCTCGTTCCGGATCGTCGCCACCGCGGTGCTCGATCGCAAGCAGTTGAGCTTCGAATATCGCGCTCGCTCCACCGACGAGCAGACCCGGCGCCTGGTCTCGCCGCAGCGCCTGACCCATTACCGCGAGAACTGGTACCTCGATGCCTGGGACCACAACCGCGAAGCACTGCGCAGCTTTGCCGTCGACCGCATCAGCGCGGCCAAGCTCGGCGAACAGCCGGCCCAGGATGTCTCCGACGAACAGCTCGACAGCCACCTGGCCTCCAGCTACGGCATCTTCTCCGGCACGCCCAAGGGCTGGGCAACGATCCTCTTCAGCCCCAAGGCCGCGCGCTGGGTGGCCGACGAGCATTGGCACTCGCAGCAGCAGGGGCGCTACCTGCCCGACGGCCGCTACGAGCTCAAGGTGCCCTACAGCGCCGGCCGCGAACTGCTGATGGACGTGATGCACTACGGCAGCGATGCCGAGATCGTCGAGCCGCCGGTGTTGCGCGAGCAGGCGCGGGCCCTGCTGCAGCTGGCGCTGTCGAACTACGACCGCTGAGGTCGCCGTCAGTCGCAACCCCTGAGACCCCGCCCCAGCACGCTCGCTCCATCGACCCAGGAGCCAGCGCCATGAACCGTCAAGACCGCATCCCTGCAGACACCACCGGCCAGGACGTCGAGACCATCGGACCCGGCCTGGACGACCTGCTCCGCCATGCCGTCGCCATCGGCGCGGTGCTGGTGCTGCTGATCCCGGCCGCGCGCGGTTTCAGCGACACCCTCGGCTGGATGCCGCTGTGGCTGCTGGCGATGCCGCTGTGTGCCTGGTGGGCGCTGCACCGCTTCCGCCTGCCGGCCGACGAGGCGGGTGCCGAAGTCCAGCCGCGACTGCGCCGCCGCAGCGGTGAGCAGGCCCGCCGCCGGCGCACGGCCAGCCCGCGCCGGAAGCACTCGCAAGCCGCCTGAGCGGGGCGCAAAGGCAAGGGCAGGGGGGCTGACGGCACCGCCGTGCGTTGGCTTTCGGCACGGTGCCCGCCGCGGGCCTTGTGCTAGCGTTTGGCCCAGCATCTCCAACTGCATGTCCGTCGCAGCGCCACCGGCGCCGACCCCACGCCAACCCGCCAAACCACGGACCGCCCATGCCGACGCTGACGCAGGCCTGTCATACCTTGTTGATCACCGCAGGACTTGCCGCCTCGTCGGCCGTGGGCGCCGCCCCCAAGGAATCCCCCAACGTGTCCGATGACCCTTATGCCTGGCTCGAGGATGTCGAGGGCGAGCGTGCGCTGACCTGGGTCAAGCAGCACAACGCCCAGTCCGAGGCCGAGCTGACGACTACGCCGCAGTTCAAGCAGCTCGAATCCGACATCCGCGCCATCCTCGACTCCGACGCCAAGATCCCGGGCGTGGAGAAGATCGGCGACCACTACTACAACTTCTGGAAGGACAAGCAGCACGAGCGCGGCCTATGGCGCCGCACCACGCTGGCCGAATACCGCAAGGACAAGCCGGCGTGGGAAACCATCATCGACCTCGACGCGCTGAACAAGGCCGAGGGCGAGAACTGGGTGTGGCACGGGGCCGACTGCCTGAAACCTGACAACGAGCGCTGCCTGATCGCGCTGTCGCGCGGCGGCGCCGACGCCGATGTCACGCGCGAGTTCGACCTCACCACGAAGACCTGGGTCGAAGGCGGCTTCGTCCGTCCCGAGGCCAAGGGCGGCCTGCAGTGGATCGACCGCGACACGGTGTATGTCTTCACCGATTTCGGTGCCGGCACCATGACCAGCTCCGGTTACCCGCGCATCGTCAAGGAATGGAAGCGCGGCACGCCGCTGGAGCAGGCGCGCGTGGTCTACGAGGGCCAGGCGAACGACATGTACATCGCCGCCAGCCACGACCATACACCTGGCTTCGCACGTGACTTCGTCAGCCGTACGCTGGCCTTCTACAACGACGAGCTCTACCTGCGCGATGCCGACGGCAAGCTGCGCAAGGTCGACGCGCCGAACTCGGCCAACAAGTCGGTCCACCGCGAGTGGTTGCTGCTCGAGCTGCGCGATCCGTACAGCGCCGGTGGCCAGACTTACGCCGCGGGCAGCCTGATCGCCACGCGCTTCGACGATTTCATGGCAGGCAAGCGCGACTTCACCGTGCTGTTCGCGCCGAGCGAGAGCACATCGCTGGCCGGCTTCAGCTGGACGCGTCACCACCTCGTGCTCAACGTCCTCGACGACGTCAAGAACCGCCTCAGCGTGCTCACGCCCGGCGACAAGGCCTGGAAGCACAGCGAGTTCACCGGCGCACCGGGCTTCGGCACGCTCGCCGTCTCCGCGGTCGACGAGGACGACAGCGATGCGGTCTGGCTGACCGCCACCGACTACCTCACCCCGTCCACGCTGTCGCTGGCGCAGGTGGGCGAGCGGCCTGAAGTGCTCAAGACCATGCCGGTGTTCTTCGACGGCAGCAACAACCTGATCGAGCAGCACTTCGCCACCTCCAAGGATGGCACCCGCGTGCCGTACTTCCTGGTGCGGCCGAAGAACCTCAAGCTCGATGGCAAGGCACCGACCCTGCTGTACGGCTACGGCGGCTTCGAGATCTCGCTGACGCCGGCCTATTCCGGCAGCGTCGGCAAGGGCTGGCTCGAGAAGGGCGGCGTCTATGCCGTGGCCAACATCCGTGGCGGCGGCGAGTACGGCCCGCGCTGGCATCAGGCCGCGCTCAAGGCCAATCGCCACAAGGCCTACGAGGACTTCGCCGCGGTCGCGCAGGACCTGGTCGCGCGCAAGATCACGTCGAAGGAGCACCTGGGCATCCAGGGCGGCAGCAACGGCGGCCTGCTCACCGGCAACATGCTGACCCAGTACCCGGAGCTGTTTGGCGCGGTCGTGGTGCAGGTGCCGCTGCTCGACATGAAGCGCTACAGCCACTTGCTGGCCGGCGCGTCGTGGATGGCCGAGTACGGCGATCCGGATACCGCAGACTGGGACTACATCCGCACGTTCTCGCCGTACCACCTGTTCGACGCGAAACGCGAGTATCCGCCGGTGATCTTCATGACCTCCACCCGCGACGACCGCGTCCACCCGGGCCACGCCCGCAAGATGGCGGCGAAGATGCTGGAGGCGAACAAGGACGTGCGTTACTACGAGAACATCGAGGGCGGCCACGGCGGTTCGGCCAACAATGCCCAGGCCGCGCACATGAGCGCGCTGGCGTTTACGTTCCTGTGGAATGAATTGAGCCAGCAGTAGCCGACCCATTGCGTCGTCCCCATCCGGACCCAATCTATGAACCCGACTTCCCTCCTGCTTTCGGCTGTCCTGACCATGACCCTCTCCACGCCCACCGTCGCCGCGACGGCCGCCACGCCCCCCGACGCCGCCAAGAAGCCGCACGTGGTCAAGGCGCCGCACGGCGCGCAGCGCAACGACGAGTACTACTGGCTGCGCGACGACAAGCGCAAGAACCCGGAGATGCTGGCGTACCTCAATGCCGAGAACGCCTACGTCGACGCGCTGATGGCGCCGCTCAAGCCGCTCGAGAACAAGCTGTACGAAGAGATCGTCAGCCGCATCAAGCAGGACGACAGCTCGGTGCCGTACCGCGAGCGCGGCTATTACTACTACAGCCGCTTCGAGACCGGCCAGGACTATCCCATCCATGCCCGCCGCAGCGGCAACATGGACGCGCCGGAGCAGGTCCTGCTCGACGTCAACGCGATGGCCAAGGGCAAGGACTACTTCAGCGTCGGCGACTACGAAGTCAGCCAGGACAACCAGATCCTGGCCTGGGCCGATGACGCCGTGGGCCGTCGCCAGTACACGATCCGCTTCAAGAACCTCGCCACCGGCGAGGTCTATGCCGACGAGATCCCCGGCGTGTCGCCCAACATCGTCTGGGCCGACGACAACCGTACCCTGTTCTACGTCGAAAACGATCCGGAAACCCTGCTCACCGTGCGCGTGAAGAAGCACGTGCTCGGCACGCCGGCGTCGAAGGACGTGCTGGTGTACGAGGAGAAGGACGACAGCTTCTACATGGGCATCGACCGCTCGCGCGACGACAAGTACATCTGCATCGGCGTGGAGAGCACGGTGTCCAGCGAGATGCGCTGCGCGCCGGCCGCCAACCCGGATAAGTTCGCGGTGCTGGCACCGCGCGAGCGCGACGTCGAGTACCAGGCCGACCACCTCGACGGCCGCTGGGTGATCCGCACCAACGCCGACGGCGCAGCCAACTTCAAGCTCGTCACCGCGCCCAGCGATGCGACCTCACGCAAGCAGTGGAAGGACTGGATTCCGCACCGCGAGGACGTCTTCGTCGAAGGCTTCGAACTGTTCGACGGCTTCACCGCCGTGGCCGAGCGTTCCGACGGTCTCGAGCGCCTGCGCCTGCTCAAGAAGGACGGCAAGGAAGAATTCGTCAAGGCCGATGAACCGGCCTACGCGATGGGCCTGTCGGTCAACTCCGAGCACGACACGCCGTGGCTGCGCTACAGCTACACCTCGCTGACCACGCCGGGCACCACCTACGAGGTCAATGTCGAAACCGGCGAGCGCAAGCTGCTCAAGCGCGACCCGGTGCTGGGCTACGACCCGGAGAAATACGTCACCGAACGCGTCTGGGCGACCGCCCGCGACGGCGTCAAGGTGCCGGTGTCGCTGGTCTACAAGAAGGGCTTCGAGAAGAACGGCAAGGCGGCGATGCTGCAGTACGCCTACGGCAGCTACGGCAGTTCGACCGATCCGCGCTTCAACGGCCCGGTGGTGAGCCTGCTCGACCGCGGCATGGTCTACGCCATCGCCCACATCCGCGGTGGCCAAGGAAATGGGCCGCAAGTGGTACGACGACGGCAAGCTGTTCCACAAGAAGAACACCTTCACCGACTTCATCGACGTGACCGGCGACCTGGTCAAGCAGGGCTACGCGGCCAAGGATCGCGTCGCGGCCTACGGCGGCAGCGCCGGCGGCCTGCTGATGGGTGCGATCAGCAACATGGCGCCGGACCATTACCGCGTGATCCTGTCGCAGGTGCCGTTCGTCGACGTGGTCACGACGATGCTCGACCCGAGCATCCCGCTGACCACCAACGAGTACGACGAGTGGGGCAACCCGGAGAAGAAGGAGTACTACGACTACATGCTGTCGTACTCGCCCTACGACAACCTGTCGAAGCAGGCCTATCCGGCAATGTTCGTCGGCACCGGCCTGTGGGATTCGCAGGTGCAGTACTGGGAGCCGGCCAAGTACATCGCGCGCCTGCGCGACCTCGATGCCGGTACGCAGCCGATCGTGTTCCGCACCAACATGGACGCCGGCCACGGCGGCAAGTCGGGCCGCTTCCGCCGCTACCGCGAGTTGTCGGAGATGTACGCATTCATGCTCGATCAGCTCGGCCTGGCGACTGCAGGAACGACCGCAACCGCAGCCAAGTGATGCCTGCCCCCCTCTCCCGTTCGCGGGAGAGGGTTGGGGTGAGGGCGGACCGCCGTCCTCACCGCGCACCTCAAGACCGAAGACGTGACCACCGTGCCCCCGCCCCAGCCTTCCCGCGCCAGCGAGGGGAGGGCAAAAACGTCCAGTCGCTGGCGCTGGGCCTGGTGGCTGCTGGCCTACGCCAGCCTCGGGCTGGGCGTGATCGGAATTGTGATACCCGGATTGCCGACCGTGCCGTTCGTGCTGCTGTCGGCGTTCGCCGCCGCGCGCGGCTCGCGGCGGCTGCATGAGTGGCTGCTGGCGCACCGGCAGTTCGGCCCGATCATCCGCGACTGGCAGGCGCACGGCGCGGTCAGCCGCCGCGCCAAGTGGCTGGCGGTGTCGATGATGTCCGCCTGCGCGGTGATCATGTTCCTGACCGCGCCACGCTGGTGGATGGCAGCGACCGGGACCGCGATCATGACCGTGGTCGCAGTCTGGCTGTGGGCACGGCCGGAGCCGCCCAGGCCGCCACGCTGACCGCCTCGCAGGCGCACGTCGAATCGTTCATCGCCGCGGGCTACACTGCGGCCATGAACGCAACTTCCGCCCCACGACAGATCCTCATCGCGCTGTCCCTGGTCGCGCTGCCGCTGGTCCTGGCCGGCTGCGGCAACAAGGGCCCGCTGATCCTGGCGCCCAAGTCGATCCCGGTCGACCCGTCGACCCTGCCGCCGATGACGCCGCCGGCCGACGCGACGCCCACCAGCGACGAGCCGGCGAGCGAAGAACAGAAGACCGACGAGCCGGCCACGACGGTGCCGGCCTCCGATGCCGAAGACGTCAACGGCAAGAAGAAGGGCACCGCCGAGCCGACCACGGTTCCGGGCACGCTTCCCAAGCAGGCCGACGAAACCGATGGCTGAGCACGTGCACGCGCGCAAGCCCGTACGGTTCAGCAAGATGCACGGCGCCGGTAACGACTTCGTCGTACTGGACCTCCGTGGCGCCGCCGCCGCACCTTCGCCGGAGCTGTGCCGCGTGCTCGCCGATCGCCATGTCGGTGTCGGCTGCGACCAGATCCTGACCGTCGAGGATGCACACGGCAGCGACGCCGTCGCCCGCTACCGCATCTGGAATGCCGACGGCTCCTCGTCGCAGCAGTGCGGAAACGGCGCGCGCTGCATCGCCGCCTGGCTGGTGCGCGACGCGCAGGGCAATGGCCGCGAACTGGCCAGGGACTTCCTGCTCGACAGCCCGGTCGGCACGCACGCGGTGACGCAGCTCGGCGAGGGCCGCTACCGCATCGTCATGGGCACGCCGCGTTTCGCCCCGGCCAGCATCCCGCTGCACGGCTTCGCCGGTGCGCAGGACGAATACGTCGTCGAGCGCAACGATTCGGTGTTCACCTTCGGCGCGGTGTCGATGGGCAACCCGCACGCGGTGATCGAAGTCGAGGACGTCGATGCCGCGCCGGTGGAGACCGTCGCGCCGGTGCTGCAGTCGCACGCCGCGTTCCCGGAATCGGTCAACGTCGGATTTGCCCATGTGGAGTCGCGCCAGCGCATCCGCCTGCGCGTGTACGAACGCGGCGTCGGCGAGACCCTGGCTTGCGGCAGTGGCGCCTGCGCCGCCGCAGCGGTGCTGATGCGGCGTGGCCGCGTCGACCGCGACGTCACCGTGGCCTTGCCCGGTGGCGACCTGCAGATTTCCTGGCCGGCCGACGACGTGCCATTGACGATGTCCGGACCGACCGCATTCGTGTTCGAAGGGGAGTGGAACCAATGAACGAGACCCAGGAAAAGCTTGGCGCGCACGAAATCGCGGCCTGGCTGCGCCGGCACCCGCGATTCCTGCAGCAGTTCCCCGACCTGGCCGTCACCCTGGTGGTGCCGCGCGAGGAAGGCTCGGCGGCGTCGCTGGCCAGCTACCAGCTGGAAGTGCTGCGCGACAAGAACCGCGAACTCGCACGGCGCTTGCAGGAATTGTTCGGCAATGCCCAGGAGAACGAGCGCCTGTCGGTGCGCACGCACCAGCTCACCCTGGCGCTGATGCGCCAGGACACCGCGGCCGACACGCTGCGGGCGATGGCGGCCAGCCTGGCCGAGGATTTCAACGGTGACCTGGTGCGGCTGGTGGTGTTCAAGCCGGTCGAAGGCATCGCTGACGTCGACTGGATGCAGGTGATCGCGGAGGACGACGCGCGCTTGCAGCCGTTCCGCGATTGCCTCGGCGACGGCGAACCGCTGTGCGGCCGCCTGCAGCCGGAGAAGCATGCAGTGCTGTACGGCATGCGCGCCGAGGAAGTGCAGTCGACCGCGCTGCTGCCGCTGCCGGGCGTGGGCATGGTCGCAGTGGGCAGTCGCGATCCGAATCGTTTCTTCCCCGGCATGGGCACGCTATTCCTGCGCATGATGGGCGAGTCGCTGGTGACGGCGCTGAAGCGGTTCGACGGCTGAACCCATGAAGGCCAAGGCAAAGTCCTTGGATCCCCGCCTTCGCGGGGATGACGGTGTGGGTGCCGACCCGACCGTCGAGCAATACCTCTCCCATCTGCAGGTCGAGCGCCGCATGTCGGCGCATACGCTCGATGCCTATCGCCGCGATCTGCTGGCGCTGGCGCAATGGGCGCGCACGCAGTCCGCAGACGTCACCGCGCTGCACGCCGAACAGGTGCGCGCTTTCGTCGCATCCGAGCACCGTCGCGGTTTGTCGCCCAAGAGCCTGCAGCGCCGACTTTCGGCCTGTCGCAGTTTCTACGCCTGGCTGGTCCGCCAGGGCCGGCTGAGCGCGAGTCCGGCCGCGGCGATCCGCTCGCCGAAGGCGCCGCGCAAGTTGCCGCAGGTGCTCGATCCGGACGAAGCCAAGGCACTGGTCGAAGTTCCGACCGATGCACCGCTCGGGCTGCGCGATCGTGCGCTGCTCGAACTGTTCTATTCCTCCGGCCTGCGACTTTCCGAACTGTGCGGGTTGCGCTGGCGCGACATCGACCTGAGTGATGCGCTGGTGAACGTGCTCGGCAAGGGCAGCAAGCAGCGCAGCGTGCCGGTGGGCCGGCATGCGCGCGCCGCGCTGCAGGAATGGCGCGCATCGACGGGTGCCGCGAACGATGCAGCGGTGTTTCCGGGGCGTGGCGGCGGACCGATCACGCCGCGCGCGGTGCAGCTGCGCCTGCGCCAGCTCGCGCAGCGCCAGGGGTTGTTCAAGCGCGTGCATCCGCACCTGCTGCGGCATTCATTCGCCAGCCACATCCTGGAATCGTCCGGCGACCTGCGCGGCGTGCAGGAGCTGCTGGGGCATGCCGACATCGCCACGACGCAGATCTATACGCACCTGGATTACCAGCACCTGGCGAAGGTGTATGACGCGGCGCATCCGCGGGCGAAGCGGAAGCCGTAAGGGCCGCGGTCCCCGGCCGCCTTGAAAAGCCGCCCCGGCCGACCCCATCTCGTTCCGGTCCCCCCCGGAGGTCCCCATGGACCCGAGCCAGAACCCCAACGTCTTCCACGCCACCACCATCGTGTCGGTGCGCCGTGACGGCCGCGTCGCCGTCGCCGGCGACGGCCAGGTCACCCTCGGCCACACCGTGATGAAAGCCAACGCGCGCAAGGTCCGCCGCCTCGGCCGCGACGGCCAGGTGCTCGCCGGCTTCGCCGGTGCCGCCGCCGACGCCTTCACCCTGTTCGAACTGTTCGAAGCCAAGCTCGAGAAGCACGGGCAGCTCGCCCGCGCCGCCGTCGAACTGGCCAAGGATTGGCGCACCGAGCGCCGCCTGGGCAAGCTCGAAGCGCTGCTCGCGGTCGCCGATCGCGACACCTCGCTGATCATCAGCGGCACCGGCGACGTGATCGAGCCGGAGGACGGCATCATCGCCATTGGTTCGGGCGGCATGTACGCGCTGTCGGCCGCGCGCGCGCTGATCGCGCACACCCAGCTCGACGCCCGCACCATCGCCACCGAGGCCATCAACATCGCCGGCGACGTGTGCATCTACACGAACCGCAACGTCGTCATCGAAGAGCTTTGAATCCCCCATGCCCATCAAGCCCGATACCAGTCACGCCACCATGACTCCGCGCGAAATCGTGCAGGAGCTCGACCGCCACATCGTCGGCCAGCACGCGGCCAAGCGCGCGGTCGCCATCGCGCTGCGCAACCGCTGGCGCCGCATGCAGCTCGACGACGATCTGCGCAATGAAGTCATGCCGAAGAACATCCTGATGATCGGTCCCACCGGCGTCGGCAAGACCGAGATCGCGCGCCGCCTGGCGACGCTCGCCAACGCCCCGTTCGTGAAGGTCGAAGCCACGCGCTTCACCGAAGTCGGCTACGTCGGCAAGGATGTCGAGCAGATCGTCCGCGACCTGGCCGACACCGCGGTCAAGCTCTACCGCGAGCAGGCCAAGCAGAAGGTGCGCACCCAGGCCGAGGAACGCGCCGAAGAGCGCATCCTCGATGCATTGCTGCCGCGCCGCGCCGGTGCCACCAGCACCGTGTTCGGCTTCAACGCCGCCGAAGCGGCCAAGGACGAGCCCTCGTCGCAGGACAACGAGACCCGCGCCAAGCTGCGCAAGCAGTTGCGCAGCGGCGCGCTCGACGACCGCGAGATCGAGATCGAAACGGCGGTCAACGTCGGCGTCGACATCATGGCTCCGCCCGGCATGGAGGAGATGGGCCAGCAGTTGCGCCAGATGTTCTCGCAGGTCGCCGGTGCCAAGACCCACAAGAAGTCGATGGCGATCCGCGCCGCCCGTTCGCAGCTGACCGAGGACGAAGCGGGCAAGCTGGTCAACGAGGACGACGTCCGCGAAGCGGCGATCGAGGCCTGCGAACAGCACGGCATCGTCTTCATCGACGAGATCGACAAGGTCGCCAAGCGCGGAGAGAACGTCGGCGGTGGTGACGTCAGCCGCGAAGGCGTGCAGCGCGACCTGCTGCCGCTGGTCGAGGGTTCGACCGTGAGCACCAAGTACGGCCCGGTCAAGACCGACCACATCCTGTTCATCGCGTCGGGCGCGTTCCACCTGGCCAAGCCCAGCGACCTGATCCCGGAGCTGCAGGGTCGCTTCCCGATCCGCGTCGAACTGACCGCGCTGAGCAAGGACGATTTCGTCCGCATCCTGACCGAGCCGAAGGCGGCACTGGTCACGCAGTACATCGAGCTGCTCAAGACCGAAGGCGTCGCGGTGCAGTTCGGTGCCGACGCGGTGGAGCGACTGGCCGAGATCGCCGCGCAGGTGAACGAGCGCCAGGAGAACATCGGCGCGCGGCGCCTGCACACGGTGCTCGAGCGCCTGCTCGATACGCTGAGCTATGAAGCGCCCGATCGTGGCGGGCAGGCGATCACCATCGACCGCGCGTACGTGGAGTCGCACCTGGGCGAGCTGGTGAAGGACCCGGACCTGAGCCGGTACATTCTCTAGTAGACAAGCGGAGGGGGCGCGCCTCAGCGCGCCTCCACCGTTACCTCGGTCTTCACCGAGTTGGCAATGAAGCAATTGCGGTGCGCCGACTCGTGCAGCTTCACCAGCGCCTCCGCATCCGGCCCCTTGCCTGCCGCGAACACGATCCGCGGCCGCAACACCACCCGCGTCACCGCCAGGCGGCCTTCGCTGTTCTTCTCCAGCGTACCGACCGCTTCGTCCTGGTAGTCGTCGACCACCCAACCCTTCTTCGCCGCGATCGCCAGCAGCGTCAGCATGTGGCATGACGACAGCGCGGCGACCAGGGCTTCCTCCGGATCCACACCCGCCACGTTGCCCTGGTATTCCGGCGCGGCCGAACCGGTGATCCGCTGACCGCCGTCGAACGCCCACTCGTGGTCGCGTGAGTAACCGTCTGAATCGAACTGGCCTTCATTGCGCAGCCAGTGGATTGAAGCGCGATGCTCGGACATGGGCGGCTCCTGTCTGGGGGAGCCGCCACGATGCCACAGGCTTGTTTACTTTGCGTTCGCGGTGGCGGGTGCCTTCGCCTTGCGCTCGCGCGTGTCTTCCAGCAGCTGGTCGCGCGCGGCAACCTGCAGCTCGTCGATGCTGACCGCGTCCGGCGACTTGCCCAGGCGGGCGGTCAGGTCGGCGACGACACGCTTGTTGGCGTAGGTGTGCGGCGAGTTCTTGTCGTCGCTCTGCGCAGTGATCATGTAGTCCAGCCGCTTGGCACTGACTTCGCGGCCCTGCGCCAGCTCGACCAGCTTGGCGCGGTACTCCAGTTCCCACGACGTCATGCCCGGAAACGCGTTCTGGTCAGCGAAGTGCTGCGTTTCGTGGCCGAGGAACACGACCCGGAACTCCTCGCTGTCGAGGCCTTGCGTGTACCTGCCGACGACGGCATACAAGGCCTTGTCCGTTGCCCAGCCACCGGCGGAGCCGCGCTCGCAGCGACCGTAGGCCATCCAGCCGCGGCTGACGAAATCGTCGAGCAGTTCGACCCGGACCGTGTACGGGCGCTCCGGCAGCTGCACGTCGTACATGCGCGTGTCCTGCTTGCGCCACACCATCAGTTCGCGAAGCGGCGGAGTGCGGCCGAGCTGGGCGTGGTAGCCGTGCTGTTCCAGCTGCGTCTGCAGAACCGGTTCGATCTCGTCCATGCTGGTCGCCCTGGCCGCGCTCGCGCCCAGGCGCTTGTGCAGCTTGGCCAGCAGCGCTGCTTCCTGTTTGTCGCGCTGCGCGGGCGCCGCCATCGAGCGCCACCAGTAGTCCTGGTAGTCGTCGAGCACGCCGCGCAGGAACTTGTCCTCGATCGCGGAGGTTGTCAGCACCGGCTTGCGGGCGTGGTAGCGCTCGAGCATGCAGGCGCGGTAGTCCGCGTCCTTGCCCAGGAACTCGGTCGCCGGCGTCGCTTCCAGTGCCGCCAGGGCGCGGGCGCTGTCGCCCTGCAGGATGGCGCTGGTGGATTCGGCGATGGAAGCTATTGCGGTCTTGCTGCTGGTCGGCTCTTCGGCGGCGGCTGCGGCGAACGCCGCGCACAGCAGGGCAGTCGACAGGATCAGGTTGGCCTTGGACTTCATCTGGATTCCATTCGGGGGGTGGCGGTCGGGGTGCCGCCTTCGCCCCTATTGCAGTCGAAGGGCGACCGACCGGTCTTGAACGCATTTGATCTGATGGCGCAATTGCCTCGGCGTGGCGCCGGTGGCCAGGCGCAGCGTCCTGTTCAGGTGGCTCTGGTCGCTGAAGCCGCTGGCCGCGGCGACCTCGGCCAGGGCCGCGTCGCCGCCGAGCATCGCCAACGCCTGGCGGCAGCGCAGTTCGCGCCGCAGCAGCTGAGGCGGCATGCCGTGCGAACGCAGGAAGCTGCGCGAGGCGTGGGCGAGGGAGACCCCGGCGCGGCGCGCCAGTACCGAAACCGGCAGGTCGCCGTGCTGCAGCTCGTGCAGGAATGCCGGCTGCCAGTCGTGCAGGGCAGGGGCATCGGCTGGCACGCAGGCCCGCAGCAGGTCATCGAGATGATGATGTGCGCGTGCGAACACCGCGCTGGCATCGGCCAGATTCGCCACCCGCAGGACCCGCAATTCCAGGCCGCCGATACCCACTGGAAACACTTCGCCCAGGTCGAGGTTGATGACCTTGGCGCCGTTGCCGCCGAAGCGGTTGCCGTGGGCGTGCCAGCGCGGATGCAGCACCAGCGTGCCTGGCGTGCATTCGACCGGGCCGTCGGCGCTGGCTTCCACGTAGCTGCCGTCCAGCACCAGCGCCGCATAGGCACCGTCGTGGCGGTGCGTGCTCAGCGTGTCCCCGGCGTCGTGGCGGGTTTCATACTCGTGGGCGGGCATGGCGGCATCCTGCGCGATGGCGGCGGTGGGGTCATCCGGCGGAAGTCACGATCGGTTCGTTCATCCGCGCACCGGGGTTGGATGCGGCGACTGCGGCAACCGTTGAAGCGGCCCGTCAGTCCTCGCCGATGTCCTCGTTCCACACGTCCGGGTGCGCGGCGATGTAGTCGCCCAGCATGTCGATGCACTCGCCGTCGTTGAGGTCGATGACCTCGACGCCGTTCTCGCGCAGCCAGTCGATGCCGCCGCGGAAGTTGACCGATTCGCCGACCACCACCGTGCCGATGTTGAACTGCCGCACCAGCCCGCTGCAGTACCAGCATGGCGCCAGCGTGGTGACCATGATCGTGTCGCGGTAACGGCGCTGGCGGCCGGCCTTGCGGAAGGCGTCGGTTTCGCCGTGCACGGACGGATCGCCTTCCTGGATGCGGCGATTGTGACCGCAGCCGAGCAGGTTGCCGTCGCGGTGGTAAAGGGCCGCGCCGATCGGGATGCCACCTTCGGCCAGGCCCTGGCGGGCCTCGGCGACGGCGGTGGCGAGCAGTGCGCGGTAGTCGGGCGTGGCGATCATGGAGGCACCTGTGTTGTTGCGCGCAGGGTTGTTGCGCGCGGGTTGTCGCGCAAAGTCTAGCGGCGAGCGCGACGGAGCATGTCGATGTGCGGCACGCCGTCGTCGAGATACGGTTCCGATGACGGCACGAAGCCGTGCCTGCCGTAATAGCGCTGCAGGTGTTCCTGCGCGCCGATCTGGATGTCGGCACCGGGCCAGCGCGCCTCGATCTGCTCCAGTGCCGCATGCAGCATCGGATCGCCGAGGCCGCGGCCCCGGTAGGCCGGTGCGGTCAGCACGCGACCGAAACTGACCTGCGGGAAGCTCAGTCCGGGCGGCAGGATGCGCAGGTAGGCGGCCAGCTCGCCGTTGTCGGCATGGCCGATCAGGTGGATGGTCCGCGGATGCCGGTCCTTGCCGTCCGGGTCCAGGTAGACGCAGGCCTGCTCGACCACGAACACTTCCGAGCGCAGCTTAAGAAGCGCATACAGCGTGTCGATGTCGAGCTCGCGGAAGTGCAGCGCCTGCCAGCGGATCGATGGGGTCTCGCTCATGCCGCCATGATGCCAGCGACGGCCGGCAATCTCAGTCGCCTTCGGCCGACGTGTCGATCTTGGCCACCACCGACATGCCGGGGCGAAGCCGCGCCGCGGTCTCCTGGCCGCCGTCGATCGAAATCTTGACCGGTATGCGCTGGGCGATCTTGACGAAGTTGCCGGTGGCATTGTCGGCCGGCAGCACGCTGAACTCGGAGCCGGCGGCGGGCGAGATCTCCTGCACGCGCCCGGCAAGGCGCTTGCCGCCCAGCGCATCGACGGTGAAGTGCGCCGGCTGGCCGATGCGCATGTCCTCCATCTGCGTTTCCTTGTAGTTCGCCACCACCCACAGCGTGCCCGGCACGAGCGCCATCAACTGCGTGCCATTGGTGACGTACGCGCCCTCGCGCACCGTGACTTGGCCGAGCTGGCCGTCGCGCGGCGCTTCGATGTGGGTGTGGTCGAGGTTGATCTGGGCCAGTTTGACCGCGGCCTCGGCACCGGCCACCGCCGCCTCCAGCGCGTCGCGATTGACGCTGACGCTGCGCACGGTCTGTTCGGCTGCTTCGACGGCCGCACGGGACTGGTTGAGCCCGGCGACGGCCTGGGCGTTGGCGGCAAAGGCGTTGTCGAGGTCCTGCGCCGACAGCAACTGCTGTCCGGCCAGGCGATCGGTACGTTTCAGCGTCGCCGCCGTGCGCACGTGCAGGGCGTTGTTGCTGGCGACCGTGGCGCGGGTCTGCGCCACGTTGGCCTGGGCGCTGCGCAACTGCTGGGTCCAGTTGGCGAGATTGGCGCGCGCGGCCTGCAGCTGCGCACTGGCCTGGTCGACCTGCTGCCGGTACAAGCGGTCGTCGATCTGTACCAGCAGCTGACCCTTGCGCACGTGCTGGAAATCGCGCACCGGCACCTGCGTGACATAGCCGCTGACCTGCGGGCTGATCACCGTGACCTGGCCGCGGACGTAAGCATTCTCGGTGCTCTGGATCGGCGTGCGGAAGGGTGGCAGGTGCCAGGCATACAGCACCACCAGCGCCCCGCCGATCGCTACCGCGGCGAAGATCGCCATCTGCCAGCGCGGGCGCGGCGGTGGCGTCGGCGGGGCTGCGGGTGCCGGTTGCGGTGGCGCCGAGGGTGGCGGGGTGGGGGTCGGCGTGCTCATGGCGTCGAGCCTGCAGTTGCGAGGGCGGCCAGCCGACGTTCGCGCCGGGCCTGCAGGCGCGCCCGGGTGGCGACGATCGTGAGCCAGATCATGGTCATCACGGCGATGGCGGCGATGGCGAAGTAGACATCGTTATAGGCAAGCACATTGGCTTCGCGTGAAGCCGCGGCGGCCAGCTGCCGCAGCCCCTGCGCATTGCGCAGGGCCGGGTCGGTGACCGCCTGCCCATAGACGTTGGCGCCGGACTGGATGCGAGCGGCCACCAGTGGGTCGAGCAGGGTCAGGGGTTCGACCAGCTGGCTGGAGTGGTACTTCTCGCGGATCACCTGGAAGGTGCTGAGGAATGCCGAGCCGAACAGCGCTCCGACGTTCTGGGTGATCGAGAACATCACGAAGAAGCTGATCAGGTTGCGCGGCTGCGCGATCACGCTGCCGACGCCGGCGATCAGCGCAGGCGCAAGGAAGAAGGTGCTGCCGAATCCGATCAGGAACTGGCTCACCATCAATTGCGGTGGCCGCGTGAGGTTGCTGGAATACGCATCCATCAGCGCGCCGATGAGGATGCAGGTCAACGCGATCAGCGCCGGCACCCGCGTCAGCACCGGCCTGACCGTCATCGCACTGGTGGCGATGCCGATGATGCAGCCCAGCAGCACCACCGCGAACAGGCCGCGCATCTGCTCGTTGGTCAGGCCCATCGCCTGCAGGAACCCCACCGCGCCGACGCTCTGCTCCGACAGCGCCATGCGCAGCAGGATGATCGCGATGCCCAGCCGCAGCATCAGGCCGCTGCTGAGCCAGCGCGTGTTGATCAGCGGATTGGTGCGGAAGTGCTCGACTGCCACGCCCGCGACCACCAGCACGATGGAACCGGCCAGGCACCAGCCGATCCACGGCGCCTCGCGCCACCAGACGATCCGGCCCAGCGACAGTACGGCGCAGAGCAGCGCCATGCCGACCGACAGCAGGGTGATGGACAGCGCATCGAGCCGTTCGAAGACCTTGTAGCGATCGCCCGGCGGCAGTCGCAGCAGCAACACCGCGCCCAACGACAGCAGGGCCAGGCCCAGTTCGAACAGGTAAAGACCGCGCCACTCGCCGAACTCGAGCAGGTCGGGGGAGATCACCCGCGCGATCGGTGCGCCGATCTGGCTCACGCCGATGCCGATGGCCAGCGCGCGCAGGCGGTGCTGCGCCGGCAGGGCCTGGATCATGTAGAACACGCCCAGCGTGGTCAGCGCGGCGCCGACGATACCGTGTGCGGCGCGCACCGCGATGGCCGAGCCCGGTCCGTGCACGAACAGGTGGCCGAACGTGACCAGCGCGTACAGCACCAGGCTGATCTCGGTGAACAGGCGCAGGCCGAACTGCTGGCGGAACTTGATCAGGATGAGGTTGGCCGAGACGTTGGTCATCACGTAGGCGGCCGGCAGCCAGGCGATCTCGGTGGCCGTCACCCCCAGCGACCCCTGCAACTGCAGCAGGTTGGTGGTGACCATGGCATTGCCGAGGCTGCCGGTGATCGCCACCAGCGCGCCGGTCAGCCCGAACGCCCAGCGCAGCCAGGTCGGGTGGTGCGGCGTCGACGGCGAGCCCGGAAACAGTGGCCGCTCGTGCGGCAACCATTCACGGGGAGCAACCTGGCTCATGGCAGCGTGGCTCCACGGGACCGGGCAGGCGCTGGGGCCGGGCCCGGGAATTGCATGTTGATGCGATAATCGCCGGATGAACCAATCAAGCTCCGACAAGCCAGGCTCCGACAAGACCGGCACCACGCACTTCGGCTTCCGCGACGTTCCCACCGGCGAGAAGCAGAAGCTGGTCGGCAAGGTCTTCTCCTCGGTCGCCAGCAAGTACGACCTGATGAACGACCTTATGTCGTTGGGCGTGCACCGCGTGTGGAAGCGCTATTTCGTCGGCACCGCCCAGGTCAAGCGCGGCGACCGCGTCCTCGACCTGGCCGGCGGCACCGGCGACATCGCCCTGCTGCTGCGCGACCGCGTCGGCGACGCCGGCAGCATCGTGCTGGGCGACATCAACGGCGAGATGCTGCGCGTCGGCCGCGACCGCATGACCGACATGGGCAAGGTCGCCGGCTTCGAATACGTGCAGATGAACGCCGAGAAGCTGCCGTTCCCGGATGGCAGCTTCGACCTGGTCACGATTGCCTTCGGCCTGCGCAACGTCACCGACAAGGACGCGGCGCTGCGCGAGATGCATCGCGTGCTGAAGGTCGGCGGCCAGGCGCGGGTGCTGGAGTTCTCGGAAGTGAAGGCCGACTGGTTCAAGCCGATCTACGACTTCCACTCCTTCAAGGTGCTGCCGCAGCTGGGCAAGCTGTTCGCCAATGACTCGGACAGCTACCAGTACCTGGCCGAAAGCATCCGCAAGCATCCGCCGCAGGACGAGCTGAAGGCGATGATGCAGGCGGCGGGCTTCGCCCGTTGCGACTACCGCAACCTGTCGGGCGGGATCGTGGCGATCCACACGGGTTACAAGGTCTAGCCCCGCCCCGTCGTCCCGGCGAACGCCGGGACCCACTGTCACGTCGTCCCGGCGAAGGCCGGGACCCAGGCCGTCACGCCCCCAGCCCCGTGACCGTCGTCCCTTGACCGTGCCGCAGTTCACACTGGCGAGGCCCGCCGAGCCCGGTGCCCCCGGTCCATCGAGGCGCTAAACTCGACCGCTCACCCTGTCCGTCGTGGGCCCACATGCGTCATTCGATCCTCTCCCTCTGCCTCGTTGCCGCCCTTGCCGCTGGTTGCTCGCGCGATGCCGCGCCGCCGGCCGCCACCGCTTCCAAGGAGGCCGCCACCGTGACAGCAGCCGACCAGAAGTCCACCGCCGTCGTCGACGAGTTTTCCTACGCCGAGCCGTCCAAGGTCCGCATCAACGACCTCGCCCTGATGCTCAACGTCGACTTCGACAAGAAGGAACTCGGCGGCAGCGCGACCTACACGCTGGACTGGACCGACCCCAAGGCGACGCAGCTGGTGCTGGACTCGCGCGACATCACCGTCGAGAAGGTCGTGGGCGAGCGCGCCGACGGCAAGTGGGAAGACCTCACCTGGAAGATCGGCGACAAGGACAAGACCCTCGGCAGCAAGTTCGTCATCGAGTCACCGTCGCGCAACAAGCGCATCCGCGTCACCTACCACACCTCGCCCGACGCATCGGGCCTGCAGTGGCTGACGCCGGCGATGACCGAGGGCAAGAAGACGCCCTTCATGTTCAGCCAGTCGCAGCAGATCCACGCCCGTTCGTGGGTGCCGCTGCAGGACACGCCGCAGGTGCGCTTCACCTACACCGCGCACGTGACCTCGCCGAAGGACACGATGGTGCTGATGAGCGCCGATAACGATCCCAAGGCCGCGCGCGATGGCGACTACACCTTCGCCATGCCGCAGAAGATCCCGTCGTACCTGCTGGCGATCGCCGCCGGCGACCTCGTGTTCCAGCCGATCAGCGGCCGCGCCGGTGTCTGGGCGGAACCGGCGATGGTGAAGAAGGCGGCCAAGGAGTTCGACGACACCGAGAAGATGATGCAGACGGCCGAGCGCCTGTACGGCCCGTACCGCTGGGAGCGTTACGACATCCTCGTGCTGCCGCCGTCGTTCCCGTATGGCGGCATGGAAAACCCGCGCATGACCTTCGCCACGCCGACCGTGATCGTCGGCGACAAGTCGCTCGTGTCGCTGGTCGCGCATGAGCTGGCGCACAGCTGGTCTGGCAACCTGGTGACGTTCTCCACGCCCAAGGACAGCTGGCTCAACGAAGGCTTCACCAGCTACGTCGAAAACCGCATCGTCGAGGACCTGTACGGCAAGCCGGCAGCCGACATGGAGAAAGTGATCTCGCGCAACGAGCTTGCCGCGGAGTACAAGGAAATCGATCCGAAGCTGCAGGTGCTGGCGCAGCGTCCGGGCACCGTCACCAATCCCGATGACTCCAGCAGCTCGACCGTCTACACCAAGGGCGCCTGGTTCCTGCAGTTCCTCGAGGAGCGTTACGGCCGCGACGTGTTCGATCCGTTCCTGAAGGGCTACTTCGACCACTTCGCCTTCCAGAGCATCCCGACCACCACGTTCATCGAGTACGCGAAGGCCAACCTGCTCGACAAGTACCCGGGCAAGGTCAGCGAAGCCGAGCTGGACGAGTGGATCTACCAGCCGGGCGTTCCGGCCAATGCACCCAAGACGGTGTCGCCGCGCTTCGATGCGGTCGATGCCGCGCGCAAGGCCTGGCTCGATGCCGGCACGCTGCCCGCCAAGGACGCGACCGCGAAGTGGAGCACGCAGGAATGGGTGCACTTCATCGACGGCATGCCCGAAACGCTCAAGCCCGAGCCGCTGGCCGCGCTCGACGCCGCGTATCACTTCACCGGCACGCCGAACGGCGAGATCGCCCAGCGCTGGTATCCGCTCGCCGTGCGCAGCGGTTACACGCAGGCCAATGACGCGATCGCCGCGTTCTTGGAGCGCATCGGCCGCCGCAAGCTGATCATGCCGACCTACAACGAGCTGGTGAAAACGCCCGCAGGCCTGAAGCTGGCGCAGGACACCTTCGCCAAGGCGCGACCGGGCTACCACCCGATCACCACCGACTCGGTGGAAGCGGCGATCGCCAAGGCGCAGCAGGCGACCGCCAAGCAGTAATCGTTCCGCGCCCTCCCTTTCGCGCAGCGAAGGGGAGGGCAGCGTGTCGCTTCCTCAAGGCCACACCAGGGAATCCAGCCGTGACGCACCGCAGCCTCAGGCTCCTGGCGATCGTCATTCCGCTGCTGCTCGTGCTGGTCGTCGCCATCGTCCTCTGGCGCGATCCCTACAGTCTCGTGCGTGCCGACTTCGCCCGCCAGCGCATCGCCGCCGGCCTGTCGCGCGAGAGCGCCACGGTCGACGACCACCGCTGGGTCTACGCCTACAGCGACGCGGCACCGAAGGACGCGCCCACCGTGGTGATGCTGCACGGTTTCACCGGCAGCAAGGAAAACTGGTACCCGGTCGCGAAGCTCCTGCGCGGGCACTACCGCCTGCTGATCCCGGACCTGCCGGGTTGGGGCGAGAGCCAGCGCGTCGACGGCGCCGACTATGGCTTTCTCGCCCAGAGCGAGCGCGTCGACCAATTCATCGAGAAGGTCGCGGCCGACCCGCGCGGTGTCGTCCTGCTCGGGCACTCGATGGGTGGCGGTATCGCCGCAGTCGTCGCCGCGCGTTATCCACGGCAGGTCGCGCGCGTCGGACTGATCGACGCGGCCGGCGTGCGCTTCGCCGACAATCGCTTCGGCGAGCAGGTGCTGGCCGGCAAGAATCCGTTCGCGGTCGAGGACGAGGCATCGCTCAAGCGCTACCTCGATACTGTCTTCCACGATGCCAAGGTACGACCGTGGGCACCGTGGCCGGCAAGCAGCATTTACATCAGTCGACGTCGTGGCGATGCGGCATTCGAGCAGCAGGTGCTCGAACGCATCGGCCGCAGCGACGAGAGTTTCCTGCCCGGAAAGGCCGCAGCCGCCATTCGCCAGCCGACGCTGCTGCTGTGGTGCCGGCAGGACGCGGTGATCGACTTCAGCGCGATGGCGCTGTATGCCGAGCGCATCCCGCAGGCAAATCGAGTGTTGCTCGAGGGCTGCGGGCACATGTCGCTGGTCGAACAACCCGGGATGGTCGCGCAGGCGATCGAAATGCTGATCGAACGAGGGCAGACACAATGATCCAGCGCAGGATGAACTCACTGACCGCAGCCATCGTGCTCGCCGCGACGCTGGCGCTGGCCGCGTGCGAGCCGGCCAAGGACCCGAAGGTGGCCGAGGCACAACAGGCGGCCGCGCGCGAGCAGGAGGCCGATGCCATGGCCGCTGCATTCGAGGCCGAGTACGGCAAGCAGAACTGGGAACTGGCCCGCGCCCACGGCGACGTGCTGATGGCGAAGTACCCGACCAGTGCCGCCGCGGCGCGCATCGAGGAGCGCCACCAGGAGGTCAAGGACAAGGCGGACAAGGCGCGCGAGCAACGTCGCACCGCGGCGCTGTGGACCTACCAGACGCAGCCGGTGAAGGGCGGCGAGCAGCTGTCGGCATCGATCTACGCCAAGGAGTACGTCGACACCGACGGCAGCGGCGCGCGTCCGGTGCAGCTGATCTTCCGCGACCATCCCGACTGGGGCCGCAGCAGCTACCTGGTGCTGGAAGCCGGCGACTTCGACTGCTACGGCGGCTGCAAGGTCAAGCTGGCGGTCGACGATGCCGCGCCCAGGGCGGTAGCCGCGAGCCGGCCGAAGACCGACCAGGCGATCGCGATGTTCATCGAGGACGAGCGCGCGCTGTGGAAGACGGTGAAGGCAGCCAAGCGCATCGCCATCGAGTTCCCGGTCAAGGCCGGCGGAACGCGCACGGCGGTGTTCGAAGTCGGCGGCCTGGACCCTTCGAAGCTGCCGAAGTGGAATTGAGCGGCGGGCTCATGACGTCAGGCTCGTGACATCAGGCTCATGGCATCACCACGCCGTCTTTGCACGCCAGGAGTAAGCTCGGGCTGCGGCTGGCCCTGAGGCCCGCCGCTGCGGCGCCCGCCCGGATGCGCGCGCCGGTCCATCCCCAGCGGCACGGCCGTGACTGGAGCGCAGCCGAGCCAGGCGGAGGCCGCCATGCTCTCACCACGCCTGCACAATCTGCTCGACCAGGGGCACGCGCCCTACACCACGCTCAACCACCCGCGCACGATCACCGCCCACGACACCGCGTCGATCGCACACATCGAACCGGTGCATTTCGCCAAGACGGTGATGATCAAGGCCGACGGCCGACTGGCGATGGTGGTGATGCCGTCAACTTACCGCGCCGACCTGTATCGACTGGGGCTGGCCCTGGGCGGTGCGATGGTCGAGCTGGCCGAGGAGACCGAGTTCCGCGGCGCATTCCCCGACTGCGAACCTGGCGCGATGCCGCCGTTCGGCCATCTCTACGGCATGCCGGTGTATGTCGATTCGCGCCTGGCGCACCAGGACGAGATCGCGTTCAACGCGGGCAACCACACCGAAGTGGTGCGGATGCCCTACAAGGAGTTCGAACGCCTGGCGGCACCGGAGCTGCTATGGCTGGCGCACATGATGTAGCGCCAGCATCGCCAATGCGTCAGAGCGAATAACCGAACTGCTGCTTGAACTGTTCGTTGAACTCGTCGTAATCGAAGCGCTGGTTCTGCGTGCCCGGGTGTTCGACCTTGAGCGCGCCCATCAGGTTGCCCATGCGGCCGATGGTCAGCCAGTCGTAGCCCTTCTCGATGCCGAAGATCAGGCCGGCGCGGAACGCATCGCCGCAGCCAGTCGGGTCGGTGACGCGGCGCTCGTGCGCCGGCGGAATGTCGAAGGTCTTTTCCGGCGTGTGGATCTGCGAACCGTGCGGGCCGCGCGTGGTGATGTACGCCTTCACCCGCTTGACGATGTCGTTCTCGCTCCAGCCGGTGCGTTCCTGCAGCAGGTTGGACTCGTAGTCGTTGACGGTGACGTAATCGGCCTGCTCGATGAAGTGGCGCAGCTCTTCGCCGTTGAACAGCGGCATCGCCTGGCCCGGATCGAAGATGAAGGGAATGCCCAGCTCGGCGAACTCGGTGGCGTTCTGCAGCATGCCTTCGCGACCGTCGGGGCTGACGATGCCGAAGCTCACGCCCTTGACGTCGCGCACGTGGTTCTCGTAGCTGCGCATCATCGCGCCCGGATGGAACGCGGTGATCTGGTTGTTGTCGTGGTCGGTGGTGATGAAGGCCTGCGGCGTGAACAGCTCCTCGATCTCCTTCACCTGCGACAGGTTGATGCCCTGCTGCTCGAAGTGCTCGCGGTACGGACCGAAGTCCTGGCCAACGGTGGCCATCGGAATCGGATCGCCGCCGAGCAGCTTGAGGTTGTAGGCGATGTTGCCGGCGCAGCCGCCGAACTCGCGGCGCATGCGCGGCACCAGGAACGAGACGTTCAGGATGTGAACCTTGTCCGGCAGGATGTGGTTCTTGAACTGGTCCGGAAACACCATGATCGTGTCGTAGGCCAGAGAGCCGCAGATCAGCGCAGACATCGGTCGTACCCCAAAGAAAAAAGCGGCCGGAGCGCCGCGCGGGCGCTAGGGTAGCCGCTGGGGACCCGGACGACCAGCACGCCGATCACCCCCGTCCGGGAGACGCTCTTGGCCGCCTTTCGGGTGCGAATTCGGGCCGCAACCCCCGGGGTGACCACCGGCGGCACGAAGTGCCGGGAATTGCAGGTTTTTTCCTTGCTCGCAGGGGGGGCGGTTGCTAGGCTAGCGAACCCCTCGCGCCCCCATTTGACGGCCTATCCCTCGATGTTCAAGAAGTTTCGCGGCATGTTTTCCAACGACCTGTCCATCGACCTGGGCACGGCCAACACTCTCATCTACGTCCGCGGCCAGGGAATCGTCCTGAACGAACCATCGGTGGTCGCTGTCCGCCAGGACCGCCTGATCGGCGGCAACCGCACCGTCGCGGCGGTCGGCAGCGAGGCCAAGATGATGCTCGGGCGCACCCCGGGCCACATCACCACGATCCGCCCGATGAAGGACGGCGTCATCGCCGACTTCACCTACACCGAGGAAATGCTCAAGCATTTCATCCGCAAGGTGCACAAGTCGCGTTTCCTGCGCCCGAGTCCGCGCGTGCTGGTGTGCGTGCCCTGCGGCTCGACCCAGGTCGAGCGCCGCGCCATCAAGGAATCGGCCGAGGAGGCCGGCGCGCGTGAGGTTTACCTCATCGAGGAACCGATGGCGGCCGCGATCGGCGCCGGCATGCCGGTCACCGAGGCACGCGGTTCGATGGTCGTCGACATCGGCGGCGGCACCACCGAAGTCGCAGTCATCGCCCTGAACGGCATCGTCTACTCGGCTTCCGTCCGCATCGGCGGCGACCGTTTCGACGAGTCGATCATCAGCTACGTGCGCCGCACCTACGGCACGCTGATCGGCGAGGCGACCTCCGAGCGCATCAAGATCGAGATCGGCTGCGCCTACCCGCAGACCAAGGCGGCCTCGATCGAGGTCTCCGGCCGCAACCTCGCAGAGGGCGTGCCGAAGATGATCACGATCAACTCCAACGAGGTCCTCGAGGCCCTGCGCGAGCCGCTGGCCGGCATCGTCTCGGCGATCAAGCTGGCGCTGGAGCAGACCCCGCCGGAACTGTGCGCCGACGTCGCCGAGCGCGGCATCGTGCTGACCGGTGGCGGCGCCCTGCTGCGCGACCTGGACCGCCTGATCAGCGAGGAGACGGGCCTGCACGTGCAGGTCGCCGACGATCCGCTGACCTGCGTCGCCCGTGGCGGTGGCCGCGCGCTGGAACTGGTCGACATGCACGGCAACGAGTTCTTCGCGCCGGAGTAAGCACGGCGCGAGTGGGGAAACATCGAGGCCGGATGGCTGCGGTTGCGCGGCATCCGGCCCGCGCATTTCAGATTCCTTGACCGATTCTCGCCCAGGGGCACGCGGGAAACGGGTAAAACAGTGCTCCACCCTCCCATTCCCACTTCTGTCGACCCAGCCCTCCTGTGCCTTCCTACGCCGGTCCTCCCACCGCTGCCCGCACGGGTGATGTCGCCGGTACGTTGAAGTTGCTGGCCTACCTGGCCCTGGCGGTGACCCTGATCATGCTCGACCACCGCGGTGGCTGGCTGAGTCAGGTGCGTCGCCAGGCGACGCTGCTGGTGCAGCCGCTGTGGATGGTCGCCGGCTGGCCCGGGCAGATGGTCGAACGCATCAGCGACGACGCCGGCACGCTGACCCAGCTGACCGCCGAGAACCGCCGCCTGCGCAACGACCTGATGCTGAACCAGGCGCGGATGGCACGGCTGCAGACGCTGGCGGCCGACAATGCCCGCCTGCGCGGCCTGCTCGACGCCGCCGAGCGCGGCAAGCTCGACGTGGTGCTCTCGCCGGTGCTCGATATCGACCTCGACCCGACCCGCCAGCGCCTGGTGCTCGATGCCGGCAGCCGCGACGGCGTGCAGGTCGGACAGAGCGTGATCGACGCAGGCGGCCTGCTTGGGCAGATCATTGCGGTAACGCCGATGTACGCCAATGTGCTGCTGCTGACTGACCCTTCGCATGCCGTCCCGGTGGCGGTGGCGCGCAACGGCGTACGCCTGGTGGTTTACGGCGAGGGCCGCAGCGACCTGCTGCGCGTGCCGAGCGTGCCGCTGTCGAGCGACATCAAGGTCGGCGACGTGCTGGTCACTTCCGGCCTGGGCGGGCGTTTCGCCCCGGGCTTCCCGGTCGGCACGATCGCCTCGCTGCGTCCCGACGACAGCCGCGCATTCCTGATTGGTGAAGTCACTCCCGCGGCGCAGCTCGACCGCGGCCGCGAAGTGCTGGTCCTGCTGAACCAGCCCAGCCCGCTTCCCGGCGCGACCGCATTCAATGCCACGACCTCGCCGGCGATGAGCGCGCCCTCGGGTGCCGCCATCGCGGTCGGGCAGGGTACTGCGGCATTGCCGGGCGCAGCCGCCACCACGCAAGCCTCGCCGGCACCGGCAACGACGCCGGCCAAGCCCGGCACGCAAGCGCCGGCATCGACGCCAGCCAAGCCCGACGCGCAAGCGCCGGCTGCGAACAAGCCTCCCGCGCAACCCGCTGCACCGACGGAGCCGCGCCGATGACCCGCGTCCGTCCGCAATGGGTATTGCCGCTGAGCCTGGTCGTCGCGCTGATCCTGGGCCTGCTGCCGCTGCCGCCGACCCTGCAGCCGCTGCGCCCCTACTGGCTGGCGCTGGTGCTGGCCTACTGGGTGATCGAGGATCCCGACCACATCGGCCTGGGCGTGGCCTTCCTCATCGGCCTGGCCGGTGACCTGGTCTACGGCGGCCTGTTCGGCGAACAGGCGCTGCGGCTGGTGGTGATGGCCTACATCCTGCAGCGTTTCCGCGCGCGCCTGCGCTTCTTCCCGATGTCGCAGCAGGCCCTGGCCATCGGTGGCCTGCTGCTCAACGACCGCATCGTCACCGCCGCGATCCATATCGCGGTGGGCGAGCCGACGATGCCGGCCTCGTCCTGGTTGGCGCCGCTGGCCGGCATGCTGCTGTGGCCGCTGCTGTTCGTGGGCCTGGACTCGCTGCGACTGGGCCGCTGGCGGGGGCGTTGACGATGGGTCCGCGTCGTCGCGTCCTCAAGAACGCCGCAGCCGAAGCCAACCAGTTCCGTCTGCGCTCCGCCATCGCCTTCACCTGCGTGTTGCTGGCGCTGGCCGGCCTGGGGCTGTGGTACTTCCGCCTGCAGGTGTGGCAGCACGCCGACTATGCGACGCGCTCGGAAGCCAACCGCATCAAGCTGCGGCCGGTGGTGCCCGGTCGCGGCCTGATCCTCGATCGCAAGGGCCGGGTGCTGGCCGACAACGTGCCGGCGTACCGCATCGAAGTGACGCCGTTCGAAGCCGGCAAGACAGAAACCTGGCTGCCGGACTTGGCCAAGGTCATCGCGCTGTCGCCCGAGGACATCGCCCGCTTCGAGGACGAGCGCCGCGCCACCCGCGGCTTCAAGCCGATCACGCTGAAGCTGCGGGTGAGCGAGGAGGAGGCCGCGCGCTTCGCCGTCGACCGCTGGCGCTATCCCGGCATCGACCTGGTGTCCTACCTCAATCGCCGTTACATGTACGGCGACCTGTTCTCGCACGTGATCGGCTACGTCGCGCGCATCGACGCCGACGACCTCAAGGCCCTCGGCGAGGGCGGCGCGGCGCTGACCCACATCGGCAAGACCGGGCTGGAGCGCTATTACGAGGAAGCGCTGCGCGGCAAGGTCGGCTACGAACAGATCGAGACCAACGTCGACGGCCGGCCGATGCGCCAGGTCGGCCATGTGCCCGCCACGCCGGGCGCCGACCTGCGCCTGAGCATCGACCTGGACCTGCAGCAGGCGATGGTCACCGCCTTCGGCGACATGGACGGATCGGCCGTTGCGCTCGATCCGCGCACCGGCGCGGTGCTGGGCATGGTCAGCCTGCCGGGCTACGACCCGAACCTGTTCGTCAACGGCATCTCCAACGTCGACTACCGCGCGCTGATGGACAACCCGTCGCGCCCGATGTTCAACCGCAACGTCCTCGGCGGTGGCCCGCCGGGTTCGACGGTGAAGCCGCTGATCGCACTGGCCGGCCTCGACAGCGGCCTGCGCCGTCCCGAGGACAAGGTGTTCTCGACCGGCACGTTCTACATTCCCGGCCAGCGCCGCGGCTGGCGCGACGCCCACGGCGGCGCCGGCTGGACCGACCTGCGCAAGTCGATCGCCGCGTCGGTGAACTTCTACTACTACAAGCTCGCCTACGACATGGGCATCGAGCGCTTCGACCAGTACATGCGCAAGTATGGATTCGGCGAACCGACCGGAATCGACCTGCTCGGCGAGAAGTCCGGCGTGGTGCCGTCGCCGGAATGGAAGCGCAAGCGCAGCAAGGAGCCGTGGTACGCCGGCGAGACCGTCAACGCCGGCATCGGCCAGGGTTACTGGATCGCCACGGTGCTGCAGCTCGCACGCGGCACCGCGGCCATCGCCAATGGCGGCGACCTGGGTCCGCCCGCACATCGTCGCCGACCGCCGCGACGGCTACCTGGCGCCGTGGGCGCCGCTGCAACAGCCCAAGCCCTCGCGCATCACCGACAACGCCAACAACCTGCGCGCGGTGCAGGAAGGAATGATGGCGACGATGGCCCCGGGTGGCACCGGCCGCGCGATGGCCGTGGGCGCGCCTTACCTGATGGCCGGCAAGACCGGCACCGCGCAGAAGATCAGCCGCAAGGGCAACATCAGCTTCGATCCGCACTCGTTGCCGTACCACCTGCGCCACCAGGCGCTGTTCGTCGGCTACGCGCCGGCTGACAACCCGACGATTGTCGTGGCGATCTCTGTCGAGCACGGCGGTTTCGGCGGCAGCACCGCCGCGCCGATCGCGCGCAAGATCTTCGACGCCTGGCTGCTGGGCAAAATGCCCGAGCCGGTGCCGACCGATCCCAAGCACCTGCGTCCGCCGCAACCGGTGGCCGAACTGCCGGCCGACACCATCGGCGCAACGGCACCCGTGCCCGTGGCTGCCGTGCCCACGGCGGCAGCGCCCCAGGGCGCGGTGCCCGCCGCAGTGCCCGCCCCGGTGCCGCCAACTTCTACCCCAGCAACCGCCAAGAGGGACGCAGGTCCGATCCGATGAGACAGATCCTGCGCTGGTTGTTCGACCTGCTCGTGCGCTTCATGCGCACGCTCGACCTGCCGTTGCTCGGCGCCATCCTCGCCCTGATGGTGATCGGCCTGGCCGTGCTCTACAGCGCCGCCGACCACGCCATCGGCCTGGTCGTCCGCCAGGGCGCTTTCTTCGTGGCCGGCCTGGGCATGATGTGGGTGTTGTCGCGGATCCCGCCGAACCAGCTGCGCAACTGGACGCCGTTTGTATTCGCACTGTCGCTGATACCGCTGATGCTGGTGCTGCTGATCGGCACCGGCAAGCACGGGCGCCACTGGATCAACCTGGGCGTGGTCTACGTGCAACCGGCGGAACTGCTCAAACTGAGCCTGCCGATGATGGTGGCCTGGTACCTCGACCGGCAGTCGCTGCCGCCGCGGTTCCGCACAGTGCTGATCGCCGGCCTGCTGATCGCGGTGCCGACCGGCCTGATCCTGATGCAGCCGGACTTCGGCACGGCGATGCTGGTCGCGGTCAGCGGTGCGTTCGCGCTGTACCTGGCCGGCCTGCCGTGGTGGTGGTTCGGCATGGCCTTCGGCGCGGTCGCGGCGATCGCGCCGGTCGCCTGGTTCTGGCTGCTGCGGCCGTACCAGCAGGATCGCATCCTGACCTTCCTCAACCCCGAGTCCGACCCGCTTGGCACTGGCTGGAACATCATCCAGTCGAAGATCGCCATCGGTGCTGGCGGCCTGACCGGCAAGGGCTGGGGGCAGGGTTCGCAGTCGCACCTGAACTACCTGCCCGAGCACACCACCGACTTCATCTTCGCCGTGCTCAGCGAAGAGTTCGGCTGGGTCGGCGTGGCCACCGTGCTGGCTTTGTACCTGTTCGTGATCGGCCGCTGCCTGTGGATCGCCGCCGAGGCCCGCGATGGCTACTCGCGCCTGATCGCCGGTGCACTTGGCCTGGCGTTCTGCGTCTACGTGATCGTCAACGGCGGCATGATCTCGGGCCTGCTGCCGGTGGTCGGCGTGCCGATGCCGCTGCTGAGCTATGGCGGCACATCGGCGGTGTCGCTGCTGGCGGGACTGGGCGTGGTGATGGCGGTGCGGGCGCATCGGCCGGTGTACGCGCGATAAGGGGTTGCCGCAGGGCGGGGAGAGGGGCGCTTGATCCCTTTCCCATTCAGGTACCCGAACCTGACTCCCGGTTCAGCCACCCCCGAACACACGGTTTTGACCTTCTTAAGTGCGTGCTACCCTCGCGGCGATGACCCGACGCCACACTCTCCGTAGCGCCGTGATCAGCGCGCTCCTGTTCGCGTTGGCCGGCTGCGCCACCCAAGCTTCGGCGCCAGCTCCCCAACAAACTCCCGCCAAACCCGCTGCCCCGGCCACTTCGGTTCCGGGTACGCCGGCGTTGCCCGAGCCGCACGAGCGCAAGGCGCTGCCGGAGGCGCGGGCCGCCTTCGTGCGCGACACCGCTGCCCAGTACGGCATCGACCCTGCCTACATCGAGTCGGTCCTGGACCGCGCCGAGATCCGCGACAGCATCATCGCCGCGATGTCCAGGCCGGCCGAGGCCAAGCCGTGGCGCGACTACCGGCCGATCTTCATCACCCAGTCGCGCATCGACGGCGGTCGCGCCTTCCTCGCCGAGCACCGTGCGCAGCTCGATCGCGCCCAGGCGCAGTACGGCGTGCCGGCGGAAGTGATCGTCTCGATCATTGGCGTGGAAACCAACTTCGGAAAGAACACCGGCAGCTATCCGGTGCTCGACGCGCTCTACACCCTGGCCTTTGCCTATCCGCGCACCGGCGATCCGGCCAAGGCCGACCGCGAGAATCGCCGCGAGGCGTTCTTCCGCGGCGAACTGGGCCAGCTGTTCGCGCTCGGCAAGGAAACCGGCCTGGACATCACCACGCTCAAGGGCAGCTATGCCGGCGCGATGGGCTGGGGGCAGTTCATGCCGTCGAGCTACCGCGAGTTTGCCGTCGATGGCAACGGTGACGGCAAGCGCGACCTGTTCAACAACCTCGACGACGTCTTTGCCTCGATCGCCAACTACTTCGCCAAGAAGGGCGGCTGGGTGCGCGGCGGGCCGGTCACGGTGCGCGCCAATGCCACCGTCGACGCCAAGCCCATCGATCCGGAAAACCTCGATCCGGTCTACTCGATGGACGACCTGGCCGCGCGCGGTTTCCGCCCGCTGACGCCGGTGTCGCCGGGCCAGACCGCCACGGTGGTCAAGCTCGACGGTGTCGACGGGCAGGAGTACTGGTTCGGCTTCCGCAATTACTACGCGATCACCCGCTACAACATCTCCAAGCACTACGCGATGGCGGTGTTCCAGCTGAGCGAGCTCATCGCCGGCCGCGCCAACGAACCCGTCGCCGCCACTGCCGCTGTCGTCGTCCCGCCCTCGCCATGAGGTCCACGGCCATGCATCGCAGCCTTGTCCGTTCAACGCTCGGCGCCATGCTGGCGTTGGGCCTGGTCGCCTGTGCCAGCGCGCCGAAGAAGTCCGTTTCCCAGCCCGCGGGCATCCCCGACAAGGGCGGCGTCCAGCACAGCAAGCTGCCCGACGGAAAGGGAAAGAAGAAGTCGCCGTATGCGCCGGCGCAGGAAGATCCGCGCACGCGTGGCAACTACACCGCCGGCGGCCTGTACAAGCCGGGCGTGTCCGACAGCACGCCCGAGCACGTGCCCGATGTCGATGCGATTCCCGAGCCGGAAGTGACCAACGAACCGCGCTCGGCGGTCGGCAACCGTGCGTCGTACACGGTGCTGGGCAAGCAATACAAAGTGCTCAACAGCACCAAGGGCTACGTCGAGAAGGGCACCGCCTCCTACTACGGCCAGAAATTCCACGGCCGTCGCACCTCCAACATGGAGGTGTACGACATGTACGCCTTCACTGCCGCGCACAAGACGCTGCCGCTGCCGAGCTTCGCCCGCGTCACCAACCTCGACAACGGCAAGTCGGTGGTGGTGCGGGTCAACGACCGCGGCCCGTTCCACGACGGGCGCGTGATCGACCTGAGTTACGCCGCAGCGGTCAAGCTGGGCATTACCGCGCGCGGCACCGGCCGCGTCGAAGTCCGCGCGCTGCAGCCGGGTGACGACGACCGGCCGGTACTCGCCTCGACGCCCGACCCCGCGCCGTCGCGGCCGGCCGATGCAAAGCCCACGCCGATCGACCGCCTGATCGCCGCGATGCCCGTCGCCACTGCCGCAGCCGGCGAGTTGCCGCCGGGCGTGCGCATCGCCACCGGCAAGCCGACCGTGCTGGGCAGCGCCGCCGCGGCCGTGGCAAGTGCGGCCACCGCGTCGCCGACCGCCGCGCCGGCGCCTGCCGGCAGCGGCGACGGCGTAGTCCTGCAGGTCGCCAGTTTCACCGCCCGTGCCAATGCCGACCGCGCGCTGACGACGCTGCGCCAGGCCGGCATCGACACCGCCCAGATCAGCGACGCCAGCGCAAACGGCCAGACCATCTGGCGCCTGCGCGTGGGCCCGCTCCAGGCCGCGCAGGCACCGGAACTTGCGGCCCGCATCGCCGGTCTTGGATTCGGCCAGCCCCAGCGCGTCCGCGACTGAAGCGTGCGCGAACTAGAATTCCACCCCTCAGACACTGGCCGGCACGTCGCCGGCCTCCGGAGCAGTTGAGACAATGAAAGTACCCGCTCTTGCCAGAGCCGCCGCACTGGCCGCGGTCACCACGCTGGTGACCGGCCTGGCCATCGCCCAGGCGCCGTCGCCGCAGCCCGCCGCACCCGCGCTGCCGGCCGCCAGCGATTCGCTGCCGGTTCCGCCGCCGCCGCAGATCACCGCCAGCGCGTGGGTGCTGATGGACGCCGCCAGCGGCAACATCCTGGCCGGCGAGAACTACGACCAGCGCGTCGAGCCGGCCAGCATCACCAAGGTCATGACCAGTTATGTCATTGCCGCCGAACTCGCCGCCGGCAAGGTCAAGGACACCGACCAGGTGATGATGAGCGAAAACGCCTGGCGCACCGGTGGCGCCGGCACCGACGGCAGCTACTCCGGCTTCGAGGTCAACAAGACCGCGCCGCTGGTGCAGATGGAAAAGGGCATGGTGGTGCAGTCCGGCAACGATGCCGCGATCGCCCTGGCCGAACACGTCGCCGGCTCGACCGACGCCTTCGCCGCGCTGATGAACCAGTACGCCGCGCGCATCGGCATGAAGGGCTCGCACTTCGTCAATCCGCACGGCCTGTCGGCCGAAGGCCATTACTCGACCGCGCACGACCTGGCCCTGCTCGGTCGCGCCCTGATCCACGATTACCCGGTCGCGTACTCGTACAACAAGATCAAGGAATTCACGGTCGGTCCGATCACCCAGCCCAACCGCAACCTGCTGCTGTGGCGTGATCCGTCGGTCGACGGCATCAAGACCGGCCACCACTCCGGCGCCGGCTACTGCCTGATGGCCTCGGCCATGCGTGGCGACCAGCGCCTGATCTCGGTGGTGATGGGTTCGAGCAGCGAGAACCAGCGCGCCGTCGATTCGCAGGCGTTGTTGAACTGGGGCTTCCGCTTCTTCGAGACGCACAAGCTCTACGACGTCGGCAAGCAGATCGCCAAGCAGAAGGTGTGGAAGGGCGCAGCCGACGAAGTCCAGCTCGGCGTCGCCGAGCCGCTGCTGGTGACCGTGCCGCGCGGCAAGTACAACCAGCTCAAGCCGATGATGGACGTGCCCAAGACCCTGGTCGCACCGATCGCCAAGGGCCAGAAGATCGGCACGGTGAAGGTGATGCTGGACGGCAAGGTGATCTCGCAGCGTCCGCTGGTGGCGATCAACGCCGTCGAGCAGGGTGGCTTCTTCAAGCGCCTGTGGGACGAGTTGTGGATGTGGTGGGAGTCGGAGTGATCCGACGCTGACTGCAGCAACAAGAAGCCGGCGAAAGCCGGCTTCTTCGTTTCAATCCCTTGCCCACGGCCCTGGAAGACTTGGGTTCCCCCACCCCCGGACCCATAATCGCCCCATGGAAATCAAATCCGACAACCCCGACCACGGCTTCCAGTTCCCCGGCACCTTCGAGCTCAGCGCCATGGGCGCGGCCGAGAAGGACCTGGAGACGGTGCTGCCGACGTTGCTGCTGGACGCCGGGATAGAAGTCGTCAACGAATCGGTCAGCTGGAAGCACTCCAGCAACGGCCGCTTCGTGTCGGTGCGCATCAGCTTCCGCGCCGAGAGCCGCGAGCAGTACGACCTGGCCCATGCGGTGCTGCGGGAGCATCCGGAAGTGAAGTGGACGCTCTGAGCGACGTGGACGTCCCGGCGGCCGAAACCCATCCCCTCGCCAGCCCTCCCGTCGCAGGGGAGGGGGCCATGCCTGCGGCCCTGATGAGGGATCTGGGTCGGCGCGCCTACGAGCCCGTCTGGCGCGCCATGCAGGCCTTCACCGACGAGCGCAGCGCCGACACACCCGACGAGCTGTGGCTGGTCGAGCACGATCCGGTGTTCACCCTTGGCCAGGCCGGCAAGGACGAGCACGTGCTGTTCGCCGGCGACATCCCGGTGCTGCACGTCGATCGCGGCGGCGAGGTGACCTACCACGGCCCCGGCCAGATCGTCCTGTACCCGCTGCTGGACCTGAAGCGGCTCAAGGTCGGCGTCAAGGAATACGTCCACCGGATCGAGCAGGCGATGATCGACACCCTGGCCGACTGGAACATCCACGCCGAGCGCCGCGAAGGCGCCCCGGGCGTGTACGTGAACGGGGCCAAGATCGGCGCGCTCGGCATCCGTGTCCGCCGCGGCTGCACCTTCCACGGCCTGGCCTTCAACATCGCCATGGACTTGGAACCCTTCGCGCGCATCAACCCGTGCGGCTACCAGGGGCTGAAAGTGACCTCGATGCTAGACTTGGGCGGCCCTTCGGGGCTGGACGCAGTCAAGCCGGTGCTCATCGGCCACGTCGCCCGCCAGTTCGGCCTGCAGGTCGAGCCCGCCGCTCCATCACCGTGATTTGCCCGCCCCCATGACCGACTCCACTGCCAAGTCCATCCCGCTCGCCATGGTCGGCGGCACTGCCGTGCCCGAGACCCTGCAACCGGGAGTGAAGCAGGTGGCGGGCGACAAGATCGCGCGCTCGCCGGTGCAGTTCGCCGATGCGCCGGTGCTGCGCAAGCCGTCATGGATCCGAGTGCGCATCCCGTCGGGCAACTCGGTGCAGCAGCTCAAGGCCAAGCTGCGCGAGAACCGCCTGGTGACGGTGTGCGAGGAAGCCAGCTGCCCGAACATCCACGAGTGCTTCAGCCACGGCACCGCGACCTTCATGATCCTCGGCGAGGTCTGCACCCGCCGCTGCAGCTTCTGCGACGTCGCCCACGGCCGGCCGAAGCCGCCCGATGCCGGCGAGCCGCTGAGCCTGGCGACGACCGTCGCCGACATGGGCCTGAAGTACGTCGTGGTCACCAGCGTCGACCGCGATGACCTGCGCGACGGCGGTGCCCAGCACTTCGTCGACTGCATCGCGGCGATCCGCGAGCACAGCCCGAAGACCCGGATCGAGGTGCTCACGCCCGACTTCCGCGGCAAGGGCCGCATGGAGCGCGCGCTGGAGATCCTCGCGACGAATCCGCCGGACGTGTTCAACCACAACGTCGAGACCGTGCCGGACCTGTACCGCAACGTCCGCCCCGGCGCCGACTACCAGTGGTCGCTGACCCTGCTGCAGAAGTTCAAGGCGCAGCACCCGAACGTGGCCACCAAGAGCGGCATCATGCTCGGCCTGGGCGAGACCATGGACCAGGTGCAGGCCACCCTGCGCGACCTGCGCGCGCATGACGTCGACATGATCACCATCGGCCAGTACCTGCAGCCCAGTGCCCACCACCATCCGGTGCTGCGCTACTGGACGCCGGAAGAGTTCAAGGAACTCGAGGTCTACGGCATGGCGCTGGGCTTCACCCACGTCGCCTCCGGCCCGCTGGTACGCTCGTCCTATCACGCCGACCGTTCGGCGATCGAAGCCGGCGTCGTCGCGGCCAACTGAGCCCGCGCGCCGCCTGGCGGCGTCACCTGTCTTTGACCGGCAAACCTGCAGCTTGGGTGGGTGCCGGCTTGCCCAATGCCCGTGTAACGCCACCCGTCGCCCAGCTGAACGCTTTTGGATGAACGGGCGTTTGTGCATGCCATGGCACGGTTTTTCCCACCCGTGGTGGGGTGACAGCCGCTGCAACTTTCGGCACTGTGGGGCTGTCGAACACCGGTCCATGCTGTCGGTTCATATGCTGTCCCGCGTCCGACGCCCCCCGCACCAAAGATCAGGCCGCCAGCGGCCGCGAGTCCCGCGATGAATGCCAAGACCACGTTATTCGCTTTCCTGCTGACCACACCGCTGGCATTGCTCGCGCAGTCCTCCGACAGCGTCGACAAGAAGACCACCCAGGTCGAGTTGCCGCAGCACGAGAAGCCGAGCCTGATCAAGTCGATGGAACCGTCGCCGCTGCCGCGCGCGCCGACCGCCGACCAGACCACCGCCGCCAAGCTCGTGTACGGGCTGCTCTCCGACAGCCGCTACGCCTATCGGCCGGTGGCGCTCGACGACACCCTGTCGGCCGACATCTACAAGCGTTACCTGGAGTCGCTCGACGGCGGCAAGCAGTTCCTGACCGCGCAGGACGTCGCCAAGTTCGACGTCTACAAGCTGAAGTTCGACGACGCCATCAAGAGTGGCGACCTCGACCCGGCCTACGCGATCTTCGCCACCTACAAGCAGCGCGTCGACCAGCGCGTGACCTATGCGCGCAACCTGCTCAAGCAGGACATGTTCGATTTCACCGGCAGCGACCGCTACGAGTACGACCGCGAGGACGCACCGTGGGCCACCGATGCCGCCGCGCTCGACACGCTGTGGAAGCAGTCGGTGCGCAATGACTACCTGCGCCTGAAGCTGGCCGGAAAGAAGCCCGACGACATCCGCAAGACGCTCGACAAGCGCTACGCCAACATGGGCAAGTCGATCGCCGAGCTGAAGGGCGAGGACGTCTTCCAGACCTTCCTCAACAGCTACGCCAATTCGGTCGATCCGCATACCGACTACTTCACCCCGAAGACCGCCGACAACTTCAACGTGTCGATGTCCCTGTCGCTCGAAGGCATCGGCGCGGTGCTGCAGAAGCAGGACGACGTGGTCGCGATCCGCGAGATCGTGCCCGGCGGCCCGGCCGGCAAGTCCAACAAGCTCAAGCCCGGTGACCGCGTGGTTGGCGTCGGCCAGGGCGAAAGCGGGGCGATGGAAGACGTGATCGGCTGGCGCATCGACGATGTCGTCGCCAAGATCCGCGGCGCCAAGGGCACCAAGGTGCGCCTGGACGTGATCCCGGCAGAGTCCACCCTCGACAGCCAGCCGCAGCGCATCGTGCTGGTGCGTGACAAGGTGCGCCTGGAAGACCAGGCCGCCAAGTCGAAGGTCATCACCATTCCCGCCGTCAACGGCGCGCCGCAGCAGCGCATCGGCGTGATCGAGCTGCCCGGCTTCTACCAGGACTTCGAAGGCCGCCGCAAGAACAGCGCCGACTACGCCTCGGCCACGCGTGACGTCGCCAAGCTGCTGACCAAGCTGCGCGAGGAGAAGGTCGAAGGCGTCGTGCTCGACCTGCGCAACAACGGTGGCGGCTCGCTCAACGAAGCCATCGAACTGACCGGTCTGTTCATCGACCGTGGCCCGGTCGTGCAGGTGCGCGAATCCGGCGGCCGCGTCAGCGTCGAAGGCGACAGCGACAGCGGCATTGCCTGGGAAGGTCCGCTCGCGGTGCTGATCAACCGTGGCTCGGCCTCGGCGTCGGAGATCTTCGCCGGCGCGATCCAGGACTACGGTCGTGGCCTGGTCATCGGCGAAACCAGCTTCGGCAAGGGCACGGTGCAGAACCTGGTCGACCTCGACCGCTGGCCGGCCAACGAGGAAGCGCGCTTTGGCCAGGTCAAGCTGACCATCGCCCAGTTCTTCCGCGTCAGCGGTGGTTCGACGCAGAACAAGGGCGTTGTGCCGGACATCTCGTTCCCGGTGTCGGTCGACGCCAGCGAGTACGGCGAAAGCACCTACGACAACGCGCTGCCGTGGACCCGCATCTCGGCGGTGCCGCACACCGCCTACGGCAACTTCGCACCGCTCCTGCCCAAGCTGGAGACCTTGCACGGCTCGCGCATCGCCAAGGACAAGGAGTTCCAGTGGTGGTCGGACGACGTCAACGAGTTCCGCGAGGAGCGCGCCAAGAAGTGGGTGAGCCTCAACGAGGCCGAGCGCCGCAGCGAGCGTGACCGCGACGACAACAAGCGCAAGCAGCGACAGGAAGAGCGCAAGGCGCTGGGCCTGGACTTGGATCCGCTGGCCGACGACTACAACGACGACGGCCTGTCGGCGAACGAGCGCGACATCGCCAAGGATGCCGAGCGCGAGAAGCTGGCCGAAAACCGTCCGGACCCGCTGCTGCGCGAATCGGCGGCAATCCTGGCCGACGCGGTGCACCTGCTCAACAACGATCGCCAGCTCTCGGCGCTGGTGCTGCCGACGGCGACGACGGCGGGGCACTGGGCGGACTGACCGCGGCGGCGCCATCGCCTGCAAGAAACGGATAGCGGGCGCCTCAGGGCGCCCGTTACGCTTTGGCCCATGAACACTGCCCGCCAACTCCGCGACAAGCTCGACCACGCCAGGCAACTGCTCGACGCCGGCGAGCCGACCCTGACCGACCTGGCTGCCACGGTCGGCCTGAGCGCCTCGCACCTGCAGCGCCAGTTCGGCGCGCGCTTCGGCCTCAGTCCGGCCGAATACCTGGCGCAGCGCAAGCTCGGCACGCTCAAGGTCGCACTGCGCGAAGGCAACGACGTCAGTGCCGCGCTGTACGACGCCGGCTACGGCTCACCCTCGCGCGTGTACGAAGGCGGCGCCGCCAAGCTGGGCATGACCCCCGCGCGCTATCGCGCCGGCGGCGCCGGCGAGCAGATCCGCTGGAGCATCGCCGCGACCGCGCTGGGGCAGGCCCTGGTGGCGACCACCGAACGCGGCGTGTGCATGATCGAACTGGGCGAGGATGCCGACGCGCTGGAAGCCCGCCTGCACGAGGAGTTTCCGCAGGCGCAGCTTGAGCGCGTCGATGCAGGTCGCGACGAGTTCCTCGCGCCGCGACTGCACTCGGTCGCCGACGCGCTGGCCGGCAAGCAGGCGCAGGTGCCGGTCGACCTGATCGGCACCGCGTTCCAGAAGAAGGTGTGGGACGCGCTGATGAAGATTCCGCGCGGCGAGACTCGCAGCTATGCCGAGGTCGCGCTTGCGATCGGGCAACCCCGCGCCACGCGCGCCGTCGCCAGCGCCTGTGCCGGCAATCACCTGGCGATCGTGGTGCCGTGCCATCGCGTGATTCGTGGCGATGGATCGCTGGGCGGCTATCGCTGGGGCCTGCCGATGAAGCAGAAGGTGTTGGCTCGCGAGAAGGCGGCGTAACGCCCCCTACTTGCGCCGCCGCACCGGCGCCCGAGTCGGCACATGCAATCCCGCCTTCACCACGTCGAACACCATCCGCGTTTCATAGCGCTTGATGTTGCCCTCGTCCATGAACAACCGGTCCGCCACTTCGCGGCAGTGCGCCACGCCCGTGGTCGACAGGATCACCAGGTAGTCCCATTCGCCTGCCAGCGTGTAGCACTGCTGCACTTCCGGCGCGGCGCGCATGCGGGCATGGAACGCGGCATGCAACTTGGCCGACTCGCGCTCCATCGCGACCAGCACGGTCGCCAGCGTCGTCCCGAGCTGCCTGGGGTCGAGTACCGCGATCTGCCGCAGCAATCCGCTCTTTCGATAGCGGGTAAGCCGCCGCTGCACGGCGCTGGCCGACAGCCCGACCGCCTCGCCCAGGGCGGTCAGCGTCGCCGAGGCATCGCGCTGGAGCAGCTCGAGCAGGCGGTGGTCGAACTCGTCGAGTGCCGCGGGAGTCTTGGCCATGCAAAATTTTTGCGTTAATGCGCACGATTTATCAATCCCGTCGCGGCCGCTGCCGTTACGATTCAGTCATCCGAACGTTCCCAGCACCGTTGGTGCGGCGTCCCGGCCGTCGATGACGACCAGGTGCGCCGCCCGCGCGGTGCCGGCCGCGTCGGCCCGCAGCACGTCAAGCACGTCCCACCCCCACCCCACGTGGAATCCGCATGAGCACCGCTGCACCCACCGCCGCCCGCGCCGCTCCCGGCGGGCTGGCCGTCGCCTTTGCCCTGGCCTCGGTCTACATCCTCTGGGGCTCGACCTACCTCGCAATTCGTTTTGCGCTGGAAAGCTATCCGCCGTTCCTGCTCGGCGCCGGGCGCATGTTCCTGGCCGGCGCGATCATGTTCGCGGTGCTGCGCTGGCGCGGCGTGCCCATGCCGACCGGCAAGCAGTGGCGCACGCTGTGGGTCCTGTCGATCTGGATGGTGCTGCTGTCCAACGGCCTGGTGAACCTGGCCGAGACCGAAGTTGGCTCCGGCCTCGCGGCCATCGCCGTCGCTTCGATGCCGCTGTTCGCGGGCGTGTTCGCGATGCTGCGCGGCCGCCACCCCTCGAAGATCGAATGGGTCGGCCTGATCATCGGCTTCCTCGGCGTGCTCTGGCTCAATGCCGGTGGCGAGCTGTCGTCGTCAACGCTCGGCCTGGTGTGCCTGGTGATCGCGCCGATCGCGTGGGCCTGGGGCTCGATCTGGAGCCGCGACCAGGACCTGCCGCAACCGTTCATGTCGGCCGCCGGGCAGATGCTCACCGGCAGCGTGTGGATGCTGATCGCCGCCGTGCTGCATGGCGAGCGCATGACCGCGATGCCCAGCGCCAGCGCGACCACCGCGCTGCTGTACCTGGTCGTGGCCGGCTCGATCTTCGGCTTCACCGCCTACATCTGGCTGCTGCACCACGTGCGGCCGGCGCTGGCGACCAGCTACGCCTACGTCAACCCGCCGATCGCGGTGCTGTTCGGCGCGCTGATCGGCGGCGAGCACTTCACCGCGCATGACCTGGGCGCGATGGCGGTGATCCTGGTCGGCGTCGTCATCATCACGCTGGCGAAGGCGCGCGCTGGCAAGCAAGTGCAAACGGCGGTAGCTGCTCCGACCGAGCCCGCGGCATGAGCGACCACGCTTCCGTGCGCGGCGGCCTGTGGGTCGCCGCTGCCTCATTCGTCCTCTGGGGCCTGATGCCGCTGTACTGGCATCTGCTCAAAGTGGTGCCGTCGCTGCAGATCGTCATGCACCGCATTGTCTGGAGCGCGCTGCTGGTGGCAGCGTGGCTGGTCTGGAAGCAGGGCCGCGGCTGGTTGCGCGCGACCATGGCGCGACCGCGCGCGGCTTGGATGCTGGCGCTCAGCGGCACGCTGATCGCGTTCAACTGGGGCCTGTACGTTTGGGCGGTGAATGCCGGCCACGTCGTCGAGAGCAGCCTGGGCTACTTCATCAATCCGCTGGTCAGCGTGCTGTTCGGCGTGGTGTTCCTGCACGAGCGGCTCAACCGCGTGCAATGGCTGTCGGTGGCGCTGGCGGCGACGGGCGTGGCGTGGCTGACCTGGCAGTACGGCCAGCCGCCGTGGATCGCCATCGGCCTGGCGCTGTCGTTCGCGCTGTACGGACTGATCCGCAAGCTGGTCGCCGTCGATTCGGTCAACGGGCTGGGCGTGGAGAGCGTGTACCTGTTCCTGCCGGCGTTGCTGGTGCTGCTGTGGACCGAGACGCACGGCACCGGCCACTTCGCCAGCGGCTGGGGCCTGGGCGTCGATGCGCTGCTGGTCTTCTGCGGCGTGCTTACCGCGCTGCCACTGATCGGCTTCGCCTACGCGGTGCGGCGCGTGCCGTTGTCGGTGGTGGGCCTGATGCAGTACATCGCCCCGACCATCCAGTTCCTGCTCGGCGTGCTGGTCTTCGGCGAGGTATTCGACCGCGACCGCGCCACCGGCTTCATCTTCATCTGGGTCGCGCTGGCGATCTTCGCGATCGACGGGCTGCTGCGCGCGCGACGCGCAACGCTGGCGGCGGCAGCCGCCTGACCCGGTAAAAGAACAGGGCGCCGAAGCGCCCCTGTTGCCATCGCATCAGTGCGAGCGCGCCTTACGCAGCGCGCAACGCTTCGGTCACCGGCAACCGCGCCGCGCGCAGTGCCGGGAACAGGCCGCCGACCAGGCCGATGCCCAGCGCCCACTTCAGGCCGTTCCACAGCAGCTCCGGCGAGACCTTGAACTGGAACATCACCTGGCTGAAGTTGTTGCCCAGCGTGGACACGCTGTAGCCGTTGAAGATCAGCCACGCGATCGCGCCGCCGACCAGGCCGCCCAGCAACGCCAGCAGCATCGTCTCCAGCATCACCGCCACCACCACCGGCAGGCCGCGGAAACCAATCGCCCGCATCGTCGCGATCTCGCGCGCACGGCCGGCAACCGCCGCGTACATGGTGTTCAACGCGCCGAACACCGCGCCCACCGCCATGATGCCGCCGATGATCGTGCCGAGGATCTTGAGGAACTTGCTCAGGCCCTCGGACTGCTTGGCGTAGTAGTGGCGCGTGGTATCGACGTCGAGTTTCAGACGCGGATCGGCGGCCATCGCGGCCTTGAGCTTCTTGAAGCCATCCTTGCCGTCGAGCTTGGCGGTCACCGACTGGAACGCATTGCGGCGATAGGTCGCGCCGAGCGTGTCGGCATCGGCCCACAGTTCCGAATCGTGCGAGTCGCCGGAGGCGAACACGCCGACCACCGTCCACACCTGGTTGGCGAGTTCGAGCTGCTTGCCGACCTCAAGGTTGACGTACTGCTTCTTCGCGCCCTGGCCGACGACCAGCTCACGCATGCCGGGGTTGAACTTGCGGCCTTCGATGATCTTCACCTGCGGACGCAGCGTCCACGCCGCCTCGCCGACACCGCGCAGCTGCGCGTTGGCATCGGTGTGGTCGGCCTTGGTCACCATGTTCACCACCTGCGACAGCTCCGGCGACAGCGCCGGGCGACCATCGGGACCCTTGGCGATGCCGGCCAGCGAGCTGATCAGCGGCACCTGGTCACGGGTGATCACCGAGTTGGTCTCGGCCTGCGAACCACCGCGCAGGATGATCGCGGTCTGGTCGTTGCCGGTCTGCTTGAGCGTGGCCTCGAAGCCGGCGCCCATCGCCAGCATCGCCACCAGCACGCCGACCACGCCGGCAATGCCGACCACGATCACCGCCGACGGACCCCAGCGCTGCGGAAGGCTGGCAATGCCGATCTTCGCCGCCTCCAGCGCCAGTCGACCGGTGCGCGTCAGCAGCAGCCACAGCACCAGCGCCACCAGTACCGCCAGCACGCCGTACCAGGGCAGCATCGTCCAGGCCACCAGGCCCGCGATCAGCGCCAGCACCACACCCAGATTGCCCAGCCATTTCTTCATGCGGCTCATATGTGGTCTCCCTTATCGGCCCGCGAGGGCGTCGACAATGTTGAGGCGCATCGCGCGCAGGGCCGGCAGCAGGCCGACGCCAATACCAATGGCGAGCATCAGGCCGATACCGACCAGCCATGTCGCGCTGGGCATGTGCGGCAGCTGGATCAGGCCCATGCTGGCCGCGCTCACCGCCGGCATCACGATCGCCGCGATGCCCAGGCCGATCAGGCCGCCGAGCACCACCAGCAGCGTCGCCTCGGCCAGCACCAGCCACAGCACGCTGCGGTTGGAGAAGCCGATTGTCTTGAGCACCGCCAGTTCCGGGATGCGCTCACGCACCGCCTGCGCCATGGTGTTGCCGGTCAGCAGCACGAGGGTGAAGAACACTGCGCCCATGATCGAGGTGACGATCAGTCCGATGTCACCGATCTGCTTGAAGAAGGCCTGGTTGAAGGCCTGCTCGGTCTGGGTCTTGGTCTCGTGGTCGGAGTTGTCCGACAGCGCATCGATCGCGCGCGCGACCTGGGTCGACTGGTTGGCGTTGGCCAGGTCGACCACGTACCAGTGCACCTGGCCCTTGCTGAAGTCGTTGGCCTCGTCGAAGTACTTCCAGTTGAACATCAACTGCTTTTCTTCGCCCTTGCGGCTGTTCTCGGCGAGCTTGAAGATGCCGACCAGCTTGAACTCCCAGTTGTTGCTGCCCTTGGTCGGGAAGATCGTCGCCTGCAGCGGAATGGTGTCGCCGATCTTCCAGCCGTGCTGCTTGGCCAGCGCCTCACCGACGATGGCGCCGTTCCGCGTCGCGTAGAACGCCTTGAGCTGGTCGGGCGGGATGATGTACTCCGGGTACAGCTCGATGTAGCCCGGGCCGACGGAGAAGTTGGGGAAGAAGTTCTTCGGATCCTGGTAGATGCCACCGAACCAGGTCGCGTACGAGGCCTTGGCCACGCCGGGAACCTGTTCGATCTGCGTCTGCAGGCGATACGGCAGCGATTGGGTGATCGACAGCTTGGAGGTGGTGATCAGGCGGTCGTAGCCGGCAACGTTGGCGCTGGAGTTGAAGGCCACGCGCACCGAGTCGAGCATCCCGAACAGCAGGAATGCGGTGATCACCGATAACAACGTCAGGAACGTGCGGGTCTTGCTGCGGAACAGCGCGGCCCAGATCAGGTGCAGGTATTTCATGACGCCTCCCGATTGGGTGTCAGTGCTCCACTGCCAGCTCACGCTCGACCAGGGTGCCCTTGTCGAGGTGGATCGTGCGCTGGGCGTGATCGGCGGCCTTCGGATCATGGGTGACCATGATGATGGTCTTGCCGTGGTCGCGATTGAGCGACTGCAGCAGCGCCAGGATCTCCTCGGCGGACTGGCGGTCGAGGTCGCCGGTCGGTTCGTCGCAGATCAGCAGGGTCGGGTCGGAAACGATCGCGCGGGCGATCGCCACGCGCTGCTGCTGGCCGCCGGACAGTTCGTTCGGGCGGTGCTTGCCGCGATCGGCCAGGCCGACCAGCTGCAGGGCGATCTCGGCGTTGCGCTTGCGCTGCGCCGACGACAGCTTGGTCAGCAGCAGCGGCAGCTCGACGTTCTTCTGCGCGTTGAGCGTCGGCATCAGGTTGTAGAACTGGAACACGAAGCCGACGTTGTGGCTGCGCCACTGCGACAACTGGCCACCGCTCAGCGTGTCGATGCGCTGGCCTTCCACCTGGATCTCGCCGCCGCTGGGCGAGTCGAGGCCGCCGATGAGGTTGAGCAAAGTGGTCTTGCCGGAACCGGACGGGCCCATCAGTGCGACGAAGTCACCCTTGGGGATGTCCAGGTCGATGCCGTGCAGCACCTCCACCTTTTCCGGACCGCGTTGATAGGTCTTCCTGAGATTGCGGATCGAAACCAGCGTAGACATTGCGACGTCCTCGAAACGGTAGAAGGAGGAACTGCGTTGATTTCCTGCGTTGGATTACCTGGCGATTACTCGCTCGCCGAATCGCTGTCGGACTCGGCACCGGCGGCGGCGACCTTGACCCGGTCGCCATCGGCCAGATCGGCGGGAGGATCGAGCACGACCGTCTCACCGCCTGAGAGTCCCTGTGTCACTTCGCGGTCCTCGCCGAGGCTGCGGCCGACAGTGACTTCGCGCTGCACGGCCTTTTCCTCGGCGACCACGAACGCCAGCTGCTTGCCGTTACGCGAGGCGATCGCCGCGGCTGGCACCAGCACGCCCGGCTTCTGCTTGGGCGCATCGGCCTTGCCGGCTTCCAGGAAGCTCACGCGCACGCCCATGTCGGGGACGATGCGCGGGTCCTTGACCTTGAGCGCGACGCGCACCTTGACGGTGGCCTTGCCGCGGTCGGCGGCGGGGATGATCGCGATCACCTCGGCCGGGATCTTCCAGTCCTGGTAGGCATTGAGCGTCGCCTCGACCGGCATCTTGGGCTGCACGCGGCCGATGAAGGCCTCGCCGACCTCGACCTCGATCTCCAGCGAATCCATGTCGACGATGGTGCCGATGCCGGTGCGGGTGAAGCCGCCGGTCGCCAGCGGCGAAACAATCTCGCCCGGCTGCGCGGCCTTGGCGGTGACCACGCCGGCGAACGGCGCGCGCACGATGGTGTTGTCCACGCCCAGGTCGGCGATGTGCAGGCGGTCGCCGGCGACCTTGGCGTTGCGTTCGGAGGTGGTGAGCTCGGCGCGCAGCGAATCGCGAGCGGCGATGGCCTCGTCGTACTGCGCCTTCGACACCAGCTGCTGGTTGACGAGCGTCGACAGGCGGCGGGCGTTGGCTTCGGCCTCGGACAGTCGTGCACGCACGCTCTCGACCTGGCTGCGCGATGCGCCGACCTGGGCGTTGGCGAGCGTGCGTTCGGCATCGGCGTCGATCGGATCGAGCGTGGCCATGACCTGGCCTTCCTCGACCTTCTGGCCTTCCTCGATCATCACCTCGCGTACCTTGCCGGTGATCTTCGCCGACACGGTAGCCATGCGGCGGGCGACGACATAACCGGTGGCATCGAGCACGGAGGCATTGCCGCCGTTGCCGATGGCGGTGACGGTCGCGGTCTGGACCTCGACCGCGCGATCGCGGCCGAACACGGCCCACGCGGCAAGCATCAAAACGAGAACACCCGCAGCGACGGCGAGCGCGATCCACAAACCGCGGCGTGAAGCCGGCGGCGGTGGCGCACTACGGTCTATGCGCAATTCCTTGAGCAGGTCGGACGAGGCAGTCATATGCACACCAGACGCAAGACGGCGCCTAGTGTGACGTCAGAGAACCGATTGCGCCAACCTGCCGGAAGTCAGTTTGTGCAGGAACCGGCACGGAGCCCGGGCCGGGATATCGCTACCACTACGTCGAGGACAGCTTCCTGAGCAGCCCATAGGCGCTGCGCAGACCTTGCGCTTCACCGCCGGCCGGACGGCCCGGGCGGTCGCTGTCGTTCCAGCTGTAGACGTCCAGGTGCGCCCACTTCTGCGCGGCCGGGATGAAGCGCTCGAGGTAGATCGCGGCGGTGATGCTGCCGGCCATCTTCGACGGACCACCGTTGGCGATGTCGGCAACGGTGCTGGTCAGGTAGCGCAGGTACGGCCGCCACAGCGGCATGCGCCACAACGGATCGCGGCGCTCGATGCCGGACTCCAGCCACAGCCGCGCGACGTCTTCGTCGTTGCTGTAAAGCGCCGGCAGGTCCGGACCCAATGCGATGCGCGCCGCGCCGGTGAGCGTGGCGAAGTCGAGCAGCAGCGCCGGCTTCATTTCGCCGGCATAGGTCAGGGCATCGCACAGGATCACGCGGCCCTCGGCATCGGTGTTGTCGATCTCCACCGACATGCCCTGGCGAGTGGCGAGCACTTCGCCCGGACGGAATGCATTGGGGCCGACCGCGTTCTCGACTGCCGGCACCAGGAGCGTCATGCGCAGGGGCAGCTTGCGCGTCATCACCAGTTCGGCGAGGGCGATGGCATGGGCGGCACCGCCCATGTCCTTCTTCATGTTGCGCATGCCGTCGGCCGGCTTGAGGTCGAGGCCGCCGGTGTCGAAGCACACGCCCTTGCCGACGATCGCCACGTGCGGGTGCGATTCGTCACCCCAGCGCAGCGCGATCAGGCGCGGAGCGCGATGGCTGGCGCGGCCGACCGCATGGATCGCCGGGAAATTGCGCGTGAGCAGGTCGTCGCCGCTGATGACTTCGATCTGCGCGCCGAAGCGCTCGGCCAGTTCGCAGGCCACCTGTTCGAGCTGGTCCGGGCCCATGTCCTCGGTCGGCGTGTTGACCAGATCGCGCACGCGGATGCAGGCGGCGAGCTGGGCGAATGCTTCGTCGTCGCCCTGGGTCTGCAACTGCGCCGGCTGGCGCAGCGGCTGCTTGTAACGGTTGAAGCGGTAGCTGCCCAGGCCCCAGCCCAGGTGCAGGGCCGAACGCGCCTCGGGCGCGAGGTCGGTCGCCAGCGACCAGGCACGTACCGGCAGCGCGTAGGGCGCGTGGCCGTAGGAGTAGGGATCGAGCAGGTCGGCAACACCGATCACCGCGGCAGCGATGCCACCGTCGGCGGCGGGCAGGGTGATCGCGGTCCACGGCGAACCGTCGAATGCCTGCGCATCGAGCGAGGCCAGAACCGAAGCCTCCTGCGTCGCGCGCCACTGGCCGATCGTGTCGCGGCTGACCACGTGCAGCGGCAGGCTGTCGATGTTCGCGTCGGCGAAACCGTGCGGGATGCTCATGCGCTAAGGAGTTCCGGTTGTTGTGCCATGTCCAGCCAGTCGGCCAGTGCGGACAGTGTGGTGAATTCGAGGTCGGGGCGGAGGTCGGCGTGCGGCCAGCGTGCGCCTTCGCGATTGATCCAGCAGCTGCGCAGTCCGGCGCGATGGGCGCCGACGACGTCCATCTCGATGTCGTCGCCGACATGCAGCACGTCGCCCGGTGCCAGCTCGAGCTGGCGGCAAGCGGCGTGGAAGATGCTCGCCGCAGGCTTGGGCGTGCCGTGTTCGCGCGCACCGAGCTGGAAGACGAAATGCGCCGAGACGCCAACGCGCGCGAGGTCGGCATTGCCATTGCTGATCGCCGCCAGCGGTACGCGCGCGGCGAGGCGTTCGAGCGCGGCCAGCGAGTCGGGATAGAACTCGACGCGGTTGCGCTCGGCGTAGAACGTTTCGAACGCGGCGTCGGCATGGGCCGGATCGTCGCCGCTGAGTTCCATCGCCCGCACCAGGCTCAGCTTGCGCAGCTGGCTGAAGTCGTGGGCGAGGTCGGGGCGCTCGATGAACACGCGCTCGCGCAACTCGCGCATGGCGGCGATCGGGAAGTGCTGCGCGGTGCCGGGGCAGTGCTGCAGCAGCCACTCGTGCAGCACCTGCTCGACCCGCGCGCCGATCGGAGCGAAGGGCCACAAGGTGTCATCGAGGTCGAGGGTGATGGCGCGGACGGGGAAATGCATGGCGATATTTTAGCCTGTTTGCTGGGAAAACCCGGTGTCCGTCACTCCAGCAGCCGCGCCCAGCCCCCCATGCCCTCGATCCGGTCCAGCACCAGCTTCACGCACACCAGCAGCGGCACCGCCAGCAGCAGGCCGATGATTCCCCACAGCCAGCCGAACAGCATCAGCGCCAGGATCAGCACCAGCGGCGACAGGCGCATGCGCCGGCCGAGCACGATCGGGGTGACGATCTGCCCTTCGATGGTGTGCAGGACCAGGTAGATGCCCGCCGGCAGCAGCGACGGCAGCAGCTGGTCGAAGGCGACGAAGCCCATCAGCAGCATGATCACGATGCCGATCAGCGGGCCCACGTACGGCGCGAAGTTGAGGATCGCCGCCATCGTGCCCCACAGCAGTGCTTCCTGCAGTGGCACGCCGAGCCAGTACAGCGCACCCGACAGCGCCAGGCCCACGGCGATGTTGATCAGGGTGATGGTCAACACGTAGCGCGAGATCTCGCGCTCGATCGAATGCAGGATGTCGACCGTGAGCTTCTTCTGCTGGCGCGTGGGCAACAGCGCGATCGCGTTGCGTTGCAGGCTCTCGCCATAGACCATGAAGAAGAACGTCAGCAGCACCACCGCCAGCACCGAGGCCACGCGTCGCGGCGTCGCGGTCAGCGCCTTGTAGGGTTCGTTGAGTTCGGTGCGGATCACCTGCACCGGCTTGCCGGTGCTTTCGCCGCCAGCGGCGCGGGCGATGTTCTGCGCGGCCTTGTTGGCATCGAGCATCGGCTTGGTCAGGTCGCGCAGCTTGGGCGCGATCGATTTCATCTCGCGCGGAACCTGCCGCACCCATTCGCCGGCCGGTTCGATCAACTGGTTGCCCAGTGCGCCGGCCGCGGCCAGGCCACCGACCAGCACCAGCACCGCGCCGAGAAAGCGAGGGATGAAGAGCTTCTGCAGCCCGCGGATGATCGGGTTGCCGACCAGGGCGAAGAACATCGCCAGCAGCACCGGCAGGATCAGTTCCTGCGCCGCCCACAGCGTGTAGCCGACCGCGAGCGTGGCCAGTACCACCGCCGCGCTGCTCGACCGCGGTCGCGGCAGCGATGGGCTCGCCGGACCCTCGCCGTTGTCGGCCAGTCCCGGCTCGGAAGGTGTCTCGGGTTCTGGGATGCTCAAGGTTGGACCGGGTCGACGACGGCGACGCGTGCAGCTTGCACAGTTGCCTCGGCGCGCGCCAGCGTCGCCGCTTCCTCGTCACGGGCCGTTTTGGCCAAACTCGCTTCGGTCGGCGCCGCCACCGCCTGCTCGGCACTGGCCGCGGCCTGCTCGGCACCCTCGGCCGCGACCTGGGCGCTGCCGCCGGCGAACAGGCCCGACACCATCGTGATCAACTGCATCAGTCCGCCGCCCTTGCCGATGGTCCGAAGCGGTTCGGCGCGGCCAACGACAAATCCGGCGACGAGGCCGGCGATCACGATCCGTCCCGGCGTCCAGGCCTCGCGCCAGGAATCGCGCAGCCCGCCCAGTTGCGACGCGACGCGACGCTCGCTCTCCTCGAGCACGTCCTCGGCCTGGTCGACCTTCTGGATCAGCTGTTCAAAGCGCATGGCGATTCCGTGGGCGCATGGTCATGGCGGTGCGACATCGATGCCCTGCCTGTCCTTCTTCGGTTCTCCCGACGGCGTCTGCGCGTGGCGCTTGTGGACCTCGCGCGCCGACTCCGTCGAACCCGGGCTGGGCATGAGGTCGGACAGCTCGCCGATGCCCAGCCGCGCCAGCTGCCGACGCGTCGCCTGCAGGCGGGTGTGGTCGAAGTAATGCATCGCGCGCCAGCAGGCGTAGCCGGTGACGGCCAGGCTGAGCACTGCGGCGACGAGCATCGCCAACAACCACGACAAACCCAGGCTGGTCAGCAACGCCACCAGGCTGCCCATCAGGAACAACCACGCCGAGGCACCGAACACGATTGCCATGCCGGTGAAGGCGAGGGCACGGCCGAGTGCACTGCGGGCCAGCGACAGGTCGGCGGCGACGAGGCTGCGTAGTGCCTTGGCCGATTCGCCCGCGGCGCCGAGGCTGGCGCGCGCGGTAGCGCCCAGTGCGCCCAGTGTCTCGCCCAGGTCCGGTGGCGAACCCGGTATCTCGATCCGCGGTCCGTCGGGCGCGGAGCCATTGGGCTCGGGGCCATTAGGCTCAGAGCCGTCAGGCTCGCGCTCGTCCCCGGCCTGGCTCACGTGTGCTTACTTGTCGCCGCTGCGGGCGAGCTTGGCGATGATCCAGCCGGCGGCGAATGCCACGCCGAAGGATGCCAGCGGACGCTCGCGGATCAGTTCGGCGGCGCTGTCGATCAGGTCGCGTCCCTTGTCCATCAGTGCATCCACCTGCTCGCGGGCGACACCGCCGGCCTGTTCGGCAGCAGCGATTCCCGACAGCGCGGTGTCGGCCAGGTCGGCTTTCACGTTCGCCTTGCCAACGCGCAGTTCGTCGCCGGCCGCGGACGCCGCGCCACGCAGTGCCTCGCCGGCATCGCTGGCGGCCTGCTTCAGGTGTCCGCCTGCCTCGCTCAGATGGGTCTTCATGCCGTCGCTGGGGGTGGGATTCATCAGGTACTCCTCCGTAAGGGGTCGCGGGTCTTTCCTGCCCGGATTGGCTTCATTGAGCCAATCGACTCGAAGCAGGGTGACCCAGATCTCACTGCATCGGCAAGTTGCCCTGCCGGCCGCCGCCGCGTACGACGCGCAGGATCAACTGTGCAGGAGCCTGCGTGAAGCTGGCGCGGAAACCTGAAAGGTCGTCGAACTTGCCGGTGGTGGCAGCCGTGATGATGTCGTCCTTCTGCAGGCCGTTCTGCGCGGCGCGGCTGCCGCGCGCGACCGATTCGACCAGCACGCCCGAGTAGCCGGACTGGCGCAGGCGCTCGGGCAGTTCGGCGAACACGGCGCCGGCCAGGCGCGGATCGAGTTCGAGACCCTGGAACGATTTGGGTTGCTCGCGCAGCGAAGTGTTCAGCTGGATCACCTTGCCGTCACGACGCACGTCGAGCGCGACGCGGCTGCCCACCGCCTGCAGGCCTTCGAAGTTGCGCAGCGCATCCGGGTCGTCGATGCGTTCGCCATTGGCGGCGACGATCACGTCGCCCGGCTTGAGCCCTGCAGCGGCGGCACCGCCACCGGAGTAGACCTGCGTCACCAGCGCGCCGCGTGCTTCGTCCAGGCCCAGGCCCTGTGCGAGTCGCGCATCGACCGCCTGCGATTCCAGCCCCAGCGTGCCGCGGATGACCACGCCGTTGTTGGCGATCAACTGACCCATGATGTTGCGCGCCAAGCTGGTGGGAATGGCGAAGCCCAGGCCGATGTTGCCGGCCATCGAGCCGCGCGGGTTGAAGCTGGCAGTGTTGATGCCGACCAGTTCGCCGTTGAGGTTGACCAGTGCGCCGCCGGAGTTGCCGGGATTGATCGAGGCGTCGGTCTGGATGAAGTTCTGGAAGCCCAGCCCGCGCAGGCCGGTGCGGCCCACGGCCGAGACGATGCCCGAGGTCACCGTCTGGCCGATGCCGAATGGGTTGCCGACCGCGACCACGAAGTCGCCCACGCGCAGCGCGTCGGAGTTGGCCAGCGGCAGCGCGACCAGGTTGGGCGCGGTGATGCGCATCAGCGCCACGTCGGTGTCGGGATCGGACCCGAGGAATTCGGCCTTGAGCGTGCGCCCGTCGGCGAGCGTCACCGAGACTTCGTCGGCGCCTTCGATGACGTGGTGGTTGGTCAGCACGTAGCCGCGCTGGGCGTCGACGATCACGCCCGAGCCGAGCGACTCGTTGATCCGCTCCTGGGTCAGCTCCGGGAACATGCGCCGGAACATCGGATCGCCGCCGAACGGGCTGACCTTGACCCGTTGCTTGGTGTGGACGCTGACCACGGCCGGGGTGACCTTGGCCAGCATTGGTGCCAGCGACGGCAGCGGCTGGCCGCTGACCACCGTTGGCAGTGCGGCGATCGCCGGAACGGTCGCGGCAGCAGCGGGAGCGGCCTGGGCAGGCGCCTCCAGGCCGTCGCGGATCGCGGTGGCGGCAAAGCCGCCGAAGGCGGCGGCCAGGGACAGGGTAAGCAGGGTCGGCAGAGGGCGCATCGCGTCGTTCTGGCTGGAGGGGAGGGTGGCGTCCGCCGCAAATGCAGCTGAACGGCGCCAGTGTCTGGCAAGACCACTAAATAGGCCATGAAGTTTCCGGGCCAGTTTCCGCAATCGAGGCGGTCTGCGCAGCCCCCTGCAGCGGCGATCGCGCACCCTGGCGCGCCCTGCAAGTGCACCTGCCGCAGTGCGTCGCCGACGTTCGTCACGAATTGAGACTGCGATCAAAAAAGCGTTGACTAAATCCAGGACCGGGTTTAGCTTGAACCCTCGCCTCTGCCACTACATGTAGTGGTTTGCAGGCGACGGTAGCCCAAAGTCAGGGTTTTCCGGCTTGGAGTTGCGGTACTGTGAGCGTCCTCGGGGGATGGCGCGGAACGGGAGCAAGATGAGCCCTAATTCGAACCAAAACCAATGCTTCGCGGACGTGCAAGACCGGTCGCGGGCATCGCCGTCGGCGGCTGTTTAGTCGCCAGTGGCAGAGCGGCAACCAATATAAGAATCCACCGGCAGCGGTCCCGATCCGTTGCCAGAACGAGGAGAAAGGACAGGCATGAGCACAGTGCGCCTCGAGGCGGTCAAGGCGGCCGCGGCTGACAGGGAGATTCCCATGCAGCCCGCTTCCCAGGACATCTGGGACAAGAAGTACCGGCTGAAGACCAAGACGGGGAAGGCCGTCGATTCCGACATCGACGCCACCTACCAGCGCGTTGCCAAGGCCTTGGCCGAAGCCGAGCCCAACGCCGAGAAGCAGCAGTACTGGAACGAGCGTTTCGTGTGGGCGCTGCGCCGCGGGGCCATTCCCGCCGGCCGCATCACCTCCAACGCCGGTGCCCTGGAGCACAAGCCGGCCACCTCGACCATCAACTGCACCGTCTCGGGCACCATCGAGGATTCGATGGACGGCATCCTGGAGAAGGTCCACGAAGCGGGCCTGACCCTGAAGGCTGGCTGCGGCATCGGCTATGAGTTCTCGACGCTGCGTCCGCGCGGCGCGTTCGTCGCCGGCGCCGGCGCCTACACCTCCGGTCCGATGTCCTTCATGGATATCTACGACAAGATGTGCTTCACCGTGTCCTCGGCCGGTGGCCGTCGCGGCGCGCAGATGGGCACGTTCGACGTCTCCCATCCGGACGTGAAGGACTTCATCCGCGCCAAGCGCGAAGACGGCCGCCTGCGCCAGTTCAACCTGTCGCTGCTGATCACCGATGGCTTCATGGAGGCCGTCGACACCGACGCCGACTGGCCGCTGGTGTTCCCGGTCAACATGAAGGAAAAGGGCGACATCAACCTCGACGACGCGACCCAGGTCGTGTGGCGCGAGTGGCCGACCCACCGCAACTACATCGTGCGCGACGACGGCCTGGTGGCCTGCAAGATTTACGGCCACATCCGTGCCCGTCACCTGTGGGACATGATCATGGTCTCGACGTATGACTACGCCGAGCCCGGTTTCATCCTCATCGACCGCGTCAACGAGATGAACAACAACTGGTGGTGCGAGAACATCCGCGCGACCAACCCCTGCGGCGAGCAGCCGCTGCCGGCCTACGGCGCCTGCCTGCTGGGCTCGGTCAACCTGACCAAGTTCGTGCGCGACCCGTTTACCGACCAGGCCTCCTTCGACTGGGAGGAATACAAGGAAGTCGTGCGCGTGTTCACCCGCATGCTCGACAACGTGGTCGAGGTCAACGGCCTGCCGCTGGAGCAGCAGCGCAACGAGATCATGCGCAAGCGCCGCCACGGCATGGGCTTCCTCGGCCTGGGCAGCACCGTGACCATGCTGCGCATGAAGTACGGCAGCAAGGAGTCGTGCGAGTTCACCGAGCGCATCTCCCGCGAGATGGCCGTGGCCGGTTGGGAAATGGGCCTGGCGCTGGCGAAGGAAAAGGGCGCCGCGCCGATCATGGACGAGCTGTTCGCCGTCGACGCCGAGATGCTGCGCAAGCGTCCGGAGATGGTGAAGGACGGCTGGAAGATCGGCCAGGACATCCCGGGCCGCGTCCTGCACGCCCGCTACAGCCGCTACATGCAGCGCGTCGCCTCGGTGGCACCGGAGCTGGTGGACGAGCTGGCCGAGACCGGCGCGCGCTTCACCCACCACAGCTCGATCGCGCCGACCGGCACGATCTCGCTGAGCCTGGCCAACAACGCCTCCAACGGCATCGAGCCGTCGTTCGCGCACCACTACAGCCGCAACGTGATCCGCGAAGGCAAGAAGTCGAAGGAAAAGGTCGACGTCTACTCCTACGAGCTGCTGGCCTACCGCGAGCTGGTCAACGCCAAGGCCATGCCGTTCTCCGACGAGGAGCACGCCAGGCTGCCGGAGTACTTCATCTCCGCCGACGACATCTCGCCCAAGGAGCACGTCGACGTGCAGGCCGCGGCGCAGAAGTGGGTCGACAGCTCGATCTCAAAGACCGCCAATGTCCCGACCGACTACCCGTACGAGCAGTTCAAGGACATCTACCGTTACGCCCACCAGCAGGGCCTGAAGGGCTGCACCACGTTCCGCTTCAACCCGGCCGCCTTCCAGGGCGTGCTGGTCAAGGAAGCCGACCTGGAGAACACGACCTACCGTTTCGAGCTGGAAGACGGCAGCGTGCTGGAGGTCAAGGGCAACGAACAGATCGAGTACGACGGCGAGATGCACACCGCCGCCAACCTGTTCGATGCCTTGAAGGAAGGGTATTACGGCAAGTTCTAAGCGCTGGCATCGAGCGCTGCGAGGGGCCTGCTTTCAGGCGTCAAGGAAACATGGCACCCGGGGGAAGCAGGTTCCCCTCGCACTTTCGAAGTAGCAGCGGCAACAGGCAGGAGGCGGCTTCGACGCCTCCACGCGGAAACCGGGCCGGTTCCGCGTTCATGTACGCGGCCCAGGTGCGCGACGCATTCATCGTGTCATGCAGCTGCAGCAGGTATAGCATCGCCCTTGCAACACCCCGATTACCGCACCAGGCCAACCAGTTTTGACGCCCGTCAGGAGGGCACATGAGCAATGGCAACGGAGTGACGGCGACCCTGTCGCAGGCCGCCGATAACGTGAAAGAAACCGCATCCAACATTTCCAGCGCGGTGATGCACCGTGCCGAGGAAGCGGTGGCGTCGGTCAAGACCACCGCCAAGAAGGCACGCAAGGCCGCCAAGAAGGCGGTAGGCACCGCCAAGAAGAAGCTCGCCGCTGCCAGCGCCAAGGCCAAGAAGGAAGCTTCGTCGCTGAGGGCGAAGGCCGGCAAGAAGACGGCCAAGAAGGCGACCAAGAAGGCTGCAACCAAGAAGACCGCGAAGAAGGCGGTGAAGAAGGCTGCGGCAAAGAAGACGGCGAAGAAGGCAACGAAGAAGGTTGCCAAGAAGGCCGTGAAGAAGGCCGCGAAGAAGGCCACCAAGAAGACTGCGACGAAGAAGGTCGCGAAGAAATCAGCCGCCAAGAAAGCTGTGAAGAAGGCGCCGGCCAAGAAGGCCGTTGCCAAGAAGGCGGCGAAGAAGGCAGCCAAGCGACCCGCCAAGAAGGTTGCGAAGAAAGCTGCCAGGAAGTAAGTGCCCCGATTGGTCGCCGCGTCCCAGCGGCGCGGCGACCGCCTTAAGCAACACATAACTAGATCAGCATTACCGCACCAGGAGCGGGTTCATGGCCGTCAAGATCGACAAGAAAATCAAGGGCTACAGCGTCGTCACCCCGGAAGACAAGGCGAAAGAGGCTGCGCGTCCCGCGCCCGTCGCCGCGGTCGAATCGCTGCCGACGGCCGACGTCATCCAGATGCACGAGCGCATCGAGCGCCCCGAGATCCTGATCGGCTCCACCTACAAGATCAAATCGCCCCTGTTCGAGCACGCGCTGTACGTGACGATCAACGACATCGTCCTCAACGCCGGCACCGAGCACGAGCTGCGCCGTCCCTTCGAGATCTTCATCAACTCGAAGAACATGGACCACTTCCAGTGGATCGTCGCGCTGACCCGCATCATGTCCGCCGTGTTCCGCAAGGGCGGCGACGTCACCTTCCTGGTCGACGAGATGAAGGCCGTGTTCGACCCGAAGGGCGGCTACTTCAAGGCCGGCGGCGTCTACATGCCGTCGCTGGTGGCAGAACTGGGCAGCATCGTCGAGGACCATCTCAAGTCGATCGGCCTGATGCACGACCCGGAGATGAGCGACGCCCAGCGCGCCCTGATCGCCGAGAAGCGTGCTGCGTACAACCAGCTGTCAAAAAAAAACTCTGACGTAAGCCACGGCGAGTTGTTCCCGGAGCCGCGAATCAGCGACACCCCGCGCAGCGAGGACGTCGAAGTGACCGGCGAGGGCGCCAGTTTCCCGCCCAGCGCGACGATGTGCCACAAGTGCAATACCAAGGCCGTCGTGATCATGGATGGCTGCGCGACGTGCTTGAACTGCGGGTACAGCAAGTGCGGTTGAGCTGAGAGTTAGGGCTGAGCGTGCCATAGGCACTGCTAACCAGAGCCGTGCAGGAGAATGACGGGCGGGCCCTTCTTCGGCCCGCTGTCCACGTATGCGACCTCCAGCATCCCTGCGCGAACCCGGTGTAGGTGCACGAACGACGCGTTCGTTGCTGGCTACCCCCCTGCTGCGTTGACAAGGCCCAGCGGTGCCGCAGCAATCCCCGACGCACCCGCTCCGAGCAGGCGGCGGCGTTGCTGGTCGGTTCGTCTGCGATCGATCTTGTCCATGTGAATCTCCGTACGGGTGAACTCGAAGGCTGCCGCGGGCAGCCACGGAGGTAGGGCGTCGAGTTTCTCGCGAGCCATCCCGATGGGGCGATGGCCGGCTGCAGCCGGTGGTTTGACACGCGCACAGCCACGCAAGGAAGCCGTCAGCCGCGAATGAACTTCAACAGGTCCGGATTGATCACATTGGCGTGCGTCGTGCACATGCCGTGCGGGAACTTCGGATACACCTTGAGGACGCTGTTCTTCAGCAGCTTGCTCGACAGCAATGCCGAGTCGGCGATGGGAACGACCTGATCGTCGTCACCGTGCATCACCAGCGTGGGCACGGCGATCGCCTTGAGGTCTTCGGTGAAGTCGGTCTCGGAAAAGGCCTTGATGCACTCATAGTGCGCGTTCGCTGCACCCTCCATGCCCTGTCGCCACCAGTTCTGGATGACGCCCTGCGAAACGACGGCGCCCGGGCGGTTGAACCCGTAGAACGGTCCGCTGGCAACGTCCAGGTAGAACTGCGAGCGGTTGGCCGCAAGCGCCGCGCGGAAGCCGTCGAATACCTCGATCGGGAGACCGCCCGGGTTTGCCGGCGTCTTGACCATGATCGGCGGCACCGCGCCAATCAACACCAGCTTTGCGACCCGCCCCTGCTTCTGGCCGTGCCGGGCGACGTAGTGAGCCGCCTCACCGCCGCCGGTCGAATGGCCGACATGCACGGCGTTGCGCAGGTCCAGGTGCTCAACCACCGCGGCGACGTCTGCAGCGTAGTGGTCCATGTCGTGGCCGTCCCTCACCTGCGCTGACCGGCCGTGGCCGCGTCGGTCGTGCGCGATGACGCGGTAGCCCTGGCTGACGAAGAACAGCGCCTGGTTGTCCCAGTCGTCGCTGCTCAGCGGCCAGCCATGGTGGAACACGATGGGTTGGCCGTCCTTCGGACCCCAGTCCTTGTAGAAGATTTCGACGCCGTCTTTGGTGGTTACGTGGCTCATGGTCAGGTTTCCATGGTCGATGGAGGGAGAGTGAGCGGAAGCACGCGCAGCGAAGGGCACAGAGGAGGCGGCGGCCAGCACTGCGGCGTTGAAGCCCAGTGCCAGAAACTCTCGCCGTTCCCGGTTGGCAGGTCCGAGGTGAAGAATGGTCTGGTAAGCCATGTCGGGGTCTCGAAGGGGGTGTGTATTTCGCGAGTACAGGGTGGCACTTTCGCGGCAATTGATGGTTGCGCTGCGCTCAACAGCGAGTTCACAAGACCGCACCGCGGACGCTCGGACCACGATGCCGCGTAGAGCCTCTTGAGTTTCGTGACGCGTCCAGTCGCGCTGGAACTTGAGCAACACTTGAAGGCACGATGTGAGGATCACGCCCGCCTGCTGCAGGCGCTGCAGTGCGACCCAATGGCTGCGGTCTCGGTCGGGCGCGATCGACTGGGGCAGGAAGATCAGGCGGGAGGGATCAAGCAGCCACCCCCAGCCTCTGGTCTGCCTTCGGAACCGGCATGGCGGGGTACCTGGATCCGAGCAGGAGCGAGCAATCCAGATCCAGCGCTCGGATGCCGGTTGTCATGAAATCGATGAACACCCGGATCCGCTTCGGCAACTGCTGGCGCGACAGGTAGCACAGGTAGTGCCCCCGGTCGTCGGGGGCGAGGCCATTTAGGCACGTCACTGCCATGCCGGCGCGCAAGGCGTCGCAGACCTGGTAGGCGGCCAACTGCGCCAGCCCTTGGCCCTCGAGCACCGCCTGCATCGCCAGCGATGGGTCGTTGACCACGATGGCCGAAGCGGGCGTTAGGCTGCGTGCGATGCCGTCGACTTTGAAGTCCCAAGTCTGCAAACGACCGCTGGGCAGTCGCTGGTTGATGCAGGCGTGCAAGGCGAGATCCTCGATCGACGTCGGCAAGCCGTGCAGCCGTGCGTAGTCGCTGGACGCGCACACGAGCATGCGCATGGGGATCAGGCGTTTTGCAATGACCTGACTGTCTTCCAGACGGCCGTCGCGGAAGGCGACATCGATGCGCTCGGCCGCGAAATCGCCCAGACGGTCCTCCAGCACGAGTTCCAGCGCTACGGCCGGGTAGAGCGCCCTGAACTGCGCCAGCAGCGGTGCGACCACCTTTCGGCCAAAACCCAGCGGGGCGCTGATCTTCAGCTCACCCTGCGGTGGGCCATCGCGCAGCTCCCGCATTTCTTCGAGCGCCTGCAGGAGTTTTTCCACGCCGTGGCGGCAGTTCTCGTAAAACTGCTCGCCTTCGCGCGTGATCGTGGTGCTGCGCGTCGTGCGCGACAGCAGGCGGGTGTCCAGCTGCGCCTCGAGCTTCTGCACGCTGCGGCTGACGGCCGAGCGACCGATGCCCAGCCGGTGTGCCGCCCCCGAAAAGCTTCCTTCGCTGGCAACGGTCATGAAGGCGACGACGCCGGCCCAGCTGGTCGTCAGGCGCGAGGTGAGCTTATCCCTTTGGTCAGTTGCATCGCGGAGTGGCGAGATCGTCGACATGACACCCTCGTGGCGTCAGTGGGGGGCACTCAATCATCTCGACAACGCCGCACTTGCATAATCCCAGTGCAGGTCATTGGCCACCCCCTCGATCAGGGGTGTGGGTATGGACATGGATGACACGCCGGCCGTAGCGCAGGGCATCGACCGAATAGGCCCCGGCACCCATCAAGACGATGGCGCCACAGCCGCCCACGTGCCCCCCCAGCAAAAGTTGCTGGGCCACACCGGACCCCGGCAGGGCGACGGCGGCCCCCAGTCCCAGGATGAGCGCGGCCCATCGCGTCGCCAGGCCCGCAACCAGCATAAGTGCCACGCATCCAGCGGCGAACGGCAGCAGATGAGGAAATGCGGAGGGCGGAGGCAACATGGCTACGACCCCGAACGCGGCCGATGCGTAGCAAATCCGAGCAAGCAGCAACCCAAGCCCGGCGGCACCATCGGGATAACGGCATACATAATTTGACATGAGCAGACGGTAACGCCAGCCAAGCGCCATGCCATGCCCTACCGAGGGGGCTGGCTACCCCTGATCGGGGGTAGCATCCTGACCCACCTCAGGGCATAACCATGAGCTCCCGCCCGCCTGGAATCCCGACAAGCGAAGTGATCATGACAAGGTGGTCATCCGCAGCCCTGCTGTTCTTCGCCCTGGCGAGCATGCCGTTCGCCGGGTCAGCCAAGGAACCTCACCCCTTGGCGCACTACGTGCACCAGCGCTGGCTCGATGGCAGTGAAGCGCCGGCACCTGTCGTGGCCATGGCGCAGGGGCGCGAGGGCTTTCTCTGGCTCGCGACGGGCGACGGTCTGTTCCGGTTCGACGGCTCACGATTCGAGCAGCTGTTGCCCGAAGCGGACGGCCGCCGGCATGAGCTGCCCAGCACCGTGCTGGTCACGCGGAACGGCGACGTCTGGACCAACTTCCTGTCTTCACTGCGATTCGCGATCTACCGGCAAGGCGTGCTGCGCATTCTCGATACCGGGATGGCACCGAGTCGAATCGTGCAGATGGCCGAAGGCAGCGACGGCTCCATCTGGGCGCTGACCGCCAGCTACGACGCGGAAGTGCTCCGCTATCACGACGGCATGTGGCGCCGATACAGTGCCGCCGACGGCCTTCCCAAAAGCAACTCCACCAACATGCTGGTGGCCGACGATGGCGCGCTCTGGATCGCATGCAGCACGGGCATCGTCCGTTTGGCCGCAGGGGCCGACCGATTCGAGATGGTCAGCCCGACCCCTCTTGCCAGGGTGTCGAAGGATCCGCAGGGACGCATCTGGTTGTCTCAGCAGGATCGCGTCTACGCCATTACCGGAGCGGGTGGACGTGACGCACCGGACGGCGCAGGCGCGTATCACCTGGACAACGTGAAGCTCCGGGGGGCGCCGCTGTTCGACCGCGAGGGCAACCTCTGGTTGACCACGCGCCACGACGGCGTGAAACGGCTGACCATGGCGGATGCTGACCAGAACAGCAGCGGCGACGGAGCCGAATCCTTCACCAGCGAGGATGGGCTGTCGGCGGATGTGACTACGCAGGCGATGGAGGATCGGGAGGGCAATATATGGGTGGCGACCGAAGGCGGTCTGGACAAGTTTCGACCCGCTACGCTGATCTCGGAACCCGCGCTCACTTCTCCAGCGGTCTTTGGCGACAAACTTCTGGTCGGCGCCGATGGCAGCGTCTACATCGGCCAGGCGCGCATCGTCTATCGCGCCAGGCCGGGCCACAAGCCCGAACCGATCGTGCGCGACGTGGTGGAGCCGGAAAGCCTGTGTGAGGCAAGCGACGGCGCACTCTGGATCGGCTTGCCGGAGCAGATCCAAGTCTGGGCGAACGGCAGCGTCCGCCGCGTCATCGAGCGTCCCGACCGGGCAGGACATCACAACTTCATTTACGACTGCGCGTTCGATGCGGAAGGCGGATTCTGGATCTCCGCATCCGGGAGCGGCGTGCACCGGTTCCAGAATGGTCGCTGGCAAACCATGTTTCCACCGGGCGACCACGCGGACTTCTATCCCACGACGATGGTCCGTTCGCCAACGGGTGGCATCATCGTCCAATCTGGAAATCGATTGATCTCGTTCGACGGCGCCCAACGAACGCGCACGCCGCTGCTTTTCGGCGGCGGCGATATCAGCGTGTTGACGCTGCACGTTGCCGACGACGCGGTCTTTGCCGCCGGTTCGTTCGGTTTGTCCCGCTATCGTGCCGGTGGCGCCGAGACTGCCCTGGCGAGCAACGCGTCGCTGGGCAGTCGGATCAACGGGGTCGTCGATACGCCGGAAGGCGACATCTGGCTCGCCTACCCACGATCGCTGGTGAGACTTCGGCGAGCGGAACTCGAACGCGCGCTCTCGCAGGGGCAACTTCCGCCGCCATCCCTGTCGCTCGGGCCCGGCGACGGACTCGTGAGCCGACCGCATTCGCACTCGCAACGTTCCATCGTGCGCGGCGGGGACGGGCGCGTTTGGGTCGCCACCGAGACCGGGACATTGTGGATGGACCCGGCCCGAATCGTGCGAAACCCGTTGCCCCCCAGCATCGCGATACGGTCGTTGATCGGCGACGCCAGGATGTACCACGACCCGGCCTCGCTGACGCTGCCGGCTGCGACGTCTAAGATCGAAATCGACTTTGCGGTGCTGAGCTTTGCTGACCCTCGGCATGTCCGAGTGCGCTACATGCTGGATGGATTCGATCGCGCATGGGTCGACCCGGGTCCGAGGCGGCAAGCGTTCTATACAAATCTGGCCCCTGGCAAGTACCGGTTCCGCGTGATTGCCGCGAACAGCGACGGTGTGTGGAACAGGAACGGAACCTCGCTCGAGTTCGAGATCCGCCCGGCGTTCGTCCAGACAAAATGGTTTGTCCTGCTCTGCGCTTTCGTAACGATCCTTGTGCTTTGGGGCCTGTATCGCCTGCGCGTCGTGCAGGTCACCGCCCGTATCCGTAGCCGGCTGGAGGAGCGAACGCAAGAGCGCGAGCGCATCGCGCGCGAACTCCATGACACGCTGCTGCAGGGCGTTCAGGGCCTCATTCTGCGCTTTCAGGCCGCCGCGGACCGGATCCCCCACGAAAACGGTTCGAAGCGGCAGCTGGAAGCGGCGCTGGACGCTGCGGACAAGGTGGTTGTGGATGCCCGCGACCGCGTGTGGGATCTGCGCGGCCATGAAACCACCGCTGACCTGGGCGAGCGCGTCGAACAACTGGTGGCCGAAACCCCATTCGATCCGCCGATTCCTGTGCGCATCGTCCTGGAGGGTCGAGCACGCGCAGTTGACCCCCTAGTCGCGGCCGAGGTGGCGAAGATCGTGCGTGAGGCGCTGCTCAATGTCTCGTATCACGCGCGTGCCAGCACTGCCGAAATCGCCATCGGATACGACGCGAGACACCTGGCGATCCGCATGCGGGACGACGGGCGTGGGATTCCCGAACAGGTCATGGCCACCGGTCGAAAGGAAGGTCATTTCGGCATGGTCGGAATGCGCGAGCGCGCCGACAGGATCGGTGGCAGCCTCACCATCAGCAGCGTGGATGGCGGCGGGACCGAAGTGTTGTTGACCTTGCCGGCGAGGTTGGCGTTCGCCAGGCGCAAGACCCGAAATCGGCACTGGCTGCCGAACTTCCTTGCGAGGCTCTTCGCAGATGAATGAGCCCAGGATCCGCATTCTGGTCGTCGACGACCATCCGGTGTTCCGCGACGGCGTCGCGGCCATCCTGGAGAACCAGAGCGACATGACAATGGTCGGCGAGGCGCGCGACGGTAGCGAAGCTGTCGAGCGCCACGCAGCATTGCGCCCCGATGTGACGTTGATGGACCTGCAGATGCCGGGCATGAACGGCGTCGAGGCGATCAATACGATCCGCTCACAATTCCCGGATGCACGAATTATCGTACTGACCACCTACTCGGGTGATGCGCAGGCCGTTCGCGCGTTGAAGGCCGGTGCCGTTGGCTATCTATTGAAGAGCAGTCTGCGTACAGACCTTGGTCGACGCGATCCGCAATGTCCACCGTGGCCAGCGCCATGTCCATCGCGAAGTCGCGAAGGAGATAGCGCTTCATGTCGCCGATGAAGCCCTGAGCGAGCGCGAGATCGCGATTCTTCGGCTTGTGTCGACCGGATACGCGAACAAGCAGATCGCCGCGGAACTTGGCCTGTCGGAAGACCGTCAAAGGATTGTTGAAGAGCATCTTCGGCAAGCTCGATGTGTCGGACCGAACCCACGCAGTCACCGTGGCGGCGCGGCGCGGAATGATCGAGATCTGACGCCCGACTCAGCCGTCGTCACGGCATTCGAACGAGCCGAACGCCGGCCGCGACCCGGTCCCGCCGGCGCTCAACCAGCCGATCTTTGCCGCAACGAATGCGGTGGCTTGATCGAGCTTGGCTTTCCGCTGCTCGAGAAGTTTCAACTGCTTGTGAAGGATCTCCAGGCGACGCTCGTTGCCGATTCCCCGTTCGCGCCGCTCGCTTTCCAGCTGCGCAATATCTTTCAGGCTGAGGCCGAGCGACTGGCCGGCGCGCACCGTCTTGGCAGCCTTGAGGTCATCCTGGGTGAACTCCTGATAGGCGTTTCGCCCGCCCCTGACGCCTCGCGCAGGCTTGAATAAGCCGAGCTGAACGTAGAAACGGATCGTGTCACGGCTCAGCCCGGACACCTTCGAGAACTCGGAAATGAGCATGCACGTGCCTCTTGACCATGGAGTGCGCTCCATACGTAGAGTCGGCGCCAGTCCATTTCAAGGGAATACCACGTGTCCAAAGTCTGGTTGATTACGGGAAGCGCCAGTGGTCTTGGGCGTGCGATCGCCGAGCACGTCCTGGAACAGGGGGACCGGCTTGTGGCCACCGCCAGGCGCCCGGAAGTCGTGGCGGAGCTGCGTGACAAGTACGCGGGTCGCGTGGCGCTCGCGGCGCTCGACGTCACCGACCCCGCGCAGGCAGAGATCGCCGTGGAGGTTGCGCTCCGCGAGTTCGGACGACTCGATGTGCTGGTGAACAACGCAGGCTTCGCCAGGGTAGGGCCATTCGAACAGATGCCGCCAGCGGACTTCAACGCGCAGATCGACGCCAACTTCTATGGCGTGGTGAACCTGGTGCGTGCCGCGATCCCCACCATGCGCCAGCAGCAATCGGGCCATATCATCAACATCTCCTCCGGTGCGGGGCGCCTGGGCGCACCCGGGATGGCCGCCTACCACGCGGCCAAGTGGGCGGTCGGAGGATTCACCGAATCCATCGCCAAGGAGCTCCGCGGGTTTGGTGTGCATACGGTCGCGGTGGAGCCGGGCAGCATGCCGACCAGGTGGGCCGCCTCGGCCGGCACGGCGACCCCCGTGCTGCTGCCCGAGTACGAGCCGAGCGTGGGCCGCGTGATCGGGATCCTGCAAACACTGGCGGGCCACGAAATCGGCGATCTGGCCAAGTACGCGAAAGCGATGTTCAACCTGTCACGGGCGGACGAGCTGCCCAACCACCTGATCCTCGGCAGCGATGCGTTGTCGGCGATCCGGGCCGCCGAACACGCCCGCGACGAGGCGGCTAGGGCGTGGGAGGAGGTCACGCTCTCGACCGATCGGGCTGGCGCGAATCTCGACTTCCTGGCGAACCTCCCGCCCCACTGAGGGGGCGGTTAACGCTACGGCGCCACGATCCGCTGTATCTCGTCAGCGATGAATTCCGTGAGCAGACGCACCCTCGCCGGTGTCAGGTTGCCGAACGCGTGCATCGCCCGCAGCGGTAGCGGCGGCAACCCCCGATGCGGCATGACTTCCACGAGGTCGCCCTTGTCCAGGTCGTCCTGCACGGTGCACTTCATCAAGTGCGCGACCCCCATGCCATTGAGCGCAGCCGCGCGGAGACCAGCGCCCGTGTCGAGGCCTATCCGGCCGCGCGGCTGGATCGAGGTTCCGTCGTTGAAGGTGATTGGCAGGGCGCGTCCGTAAAGCAGGTATCGCACGAACGGGATCTCACGAAGCTCATCCAACGTGGATACGCCGTGGCGCGCGAGCAGGACAGGCGAGGCGACCAACACCATGTCCAGCTGCGCGAGTGTCCGCGACTTCAACTCGCTGTCGCTTGCGACGCCAACGCGATAGACCACGTCATAGCCCTCGCGGATCACCTCCACGTGCCGATCGGATAACGACATGTCCAGTTCCAAACCTTCGTGACGCGCCAGAAACGTCCTGGTGATGGGTTCCAGCAACAGGCGGCCAATCTCGCCGGGCATGCTGATGCGAAGAACGCCACGAGCGTCGCCACCTGCTCGGACCGCGTCGGCGGAGTCGTCGATCCCGCGCAGTAGCGGCGCCACCCGTTCGAAGAAGGCCTGGCCGTCCGGCGTCAGGCTCAGGTGGCGCGTGGATCGACGAAACAGCTTCGCACCCAACTCGCCTTCCAGGCGACCGATGCCCTTGGATACTGCGGAAGGCGTCATGCCGGCGATGCGCGCAGCGGCGCTGAACGATCCCGCCTCGACGCTGCGCACGAAGGCGATGAGGCTCGGCATCTGATTCAGGAGGTTCATTGTTGACTCCTAAGCACAACAGTAGTGAGGGACAGCGGTCTGGTCGATCGAAGTGGGCGCCACATATCGTGGGGACCACACTACGCAGGCATCGATCAATGAAACGTCTCGAGAACAAGGTCGCCCTCATCACGGGCGGGAACAGTGGAATCGGTCTGGCGACAGCGCAACTGTTTGCCAGGCATGGCGCGCAGGTCATAGTGACGGCGCGGCGGAGCGACGTGCTTGAAGCCGCGGTGCAGGCGATCGGCCACGATGCCCTCGGTATTCGAGGCGACGTCGCGGACATCGAGCACCACGCCGCCGTAGCGGACGAGGTGCGCCGCCGATTCGGCGCGCTCGACATCTACATGGCCAATGCCGGCGTGTTGACCATCACGCCTTCCGCGCAGGTCAGCCCGGCGGAATTCGACGCGCAGTTCGGCGTCAACACGCGCGGCGTGTTCTTCGGAGTCCAAGCCATCGCACCCGTCGTCCACGACGGTGGCAGCATCATCCTGACCAGCTCGCTCGCATCAACGAAGGTGCTTGAGGGGCATGCGGTGTACGCCGGATCCAAGGCGGCAATGGAGGCCTTCGCGCGCAGCTGGGCGTTGGAGTTCAAGGAGCGGCGAGTGCGGGTGAACGTGCTCAGCCCCGGACCGGTCGATACCTCGATCTTGGAGAAGCTCGGTGTTCCGGAAGCAGACCGTCCCGACTTCCTGCGCTCGATGACCCAACGCATTCCGGCGGGCCGACTGGGCGAGGCAGATGAACTGGCCCACGCCGCGCTGTTCCTGGCCTCGGACGAAAGCCGCTTCGTCAATGGAACCGAGCTTCGCGTCGACGGCGGCATGTTCTTGGCATGACCTCACACTGACAAAGGAATTTCGATATGAATGTGCAACACAATCCGGAAATAGTCCGCTTCATCGATTTACTTGCCGAGACCGGCAGTCACTACCGCATCGAGGAGATGCAGGCGCTGTATACCGAGGACCTCGGCTTCCTGGTGGTGACGCCACAAGGCGGCGTTGCTCGGTTCTCGAAGGACGAGATCCTCGGCGAGTTCCGCGACCGACGCGACGCAGGCGATGCTCCGCTATCGACCGAACGGCGAATTCTTCACATTGAGGAGCAGCAGGACCTGGCCACGGTGCTCCTCTACCGCAGGATGAGCCACGAGGCGGATCCGGCCTTGTATGAGCTGCGATTGCGCAAAGTCGATGGGGAATGGAGGGTGGCTGGCGAGACGGTCTCGCCGTGGCCGGACTTGACGATGGCGAGGGGATTCCTGCCTCCTCGAAAGTGAACCGCGGGGCAAGTTCGCCGGCTCAGTGAGTTGCGTCGGCGCTTGCGCGCGCGATCAGCTTTGCGACCGGCTCCGGATGGGACACCATCACCACGTGCGAGGCGCCGCGGATGACATCCGTCTGCCTCGAATGCGCACGCTGCGCCATGAACGCCAGCGCCTTCGGCGGGATGTTCTTGTCCTGGTCGCCGTAGATGAACCACGAGGGGATGCTGTCCCATGACGGAGCACCTGACTTCTCGTTGAGTGCGGCCTCGGTGATGGGGCGCTGCGTTGCCGCCATCAGGGCCGCATCCGCCGCTGGAACATCCGCCGCGAACTGGTCGTGAAACTTCTGCGGCTGGATGTAGAGGTCCACGCCGCCATTGGGGAGCGTCACGGGCGGAGCGAGCGTCGGGCCGAGCGTACTTCCCGGGAACCTGCCGGAAAGCGCTGCGGCCGTCTCGCCCGCCTCTGGGGCAAACGCGCTGACATAGACCAGCGCTTTGACGTTGCCATGGCCGCGAGCTGCCTCCGTGATGACACTGCCGCCGTACGAATGCCCCACCAGGACGACTGGCGTCGAAATGCTACCCACCAGGTTGGACAGGTAGGCGCCGTCGGCGCTGACACTGCGCAACGGATTGGCAACCGCGATCACTGGGTAACCGTCTCTTTTCAGAATACGGATGACGTTGTTCCAGCTCGAAGCATCCGCAAAGGCGCCGTGAACCAGGACGACGGTGGGTTTTGCGGTCTGCGCGGAAGCGTTCGCAGTCAACGCGGTGGCGGCAGCAAGGGCAAGTCCGGCAAGCAGGGAGTTCATCTCGGTTCTCCGATCGGGGAAGGGGAAACTCGAACGATGCGTTGTGTCCGGGCACCTTAGGTCAGGTGTCGGTCGGCTGGAAGGTCTGCCACGGACACCCCGTGTTGCTTCCCCGGCATCAATCGCCGGGCGACTGCGGCTGACCGGCTCTGGCGACCCGCAGCAGCAAGTGCACGGACGCCTCCGGGCCGATATGAGGTGCAACAACCTCCCACAATCGGCAGCGGTTCCAATGCAGGAAGCGTCCGCGAACCGATCGCCACGCGCCGCGATCCGCGGGTAGTTCCGGCCAGCGCGCATCGACCCACGCTACCCAGATCACCGATTCGACGAATCGCTGGTACTCGCCGCTGTGCTTCCTGGCGCGCTTCTGCACGCGCTCGGGAAGCGAGTCGATGATGGCCTGCCAGGTCCTCGCGTCCAGTTGTACTGAAGCTGCCGGGTCGATCCTTACCCCGGTGTGCATGAATCACCTCGGGGCAAGCGCTGTCGCGCGCATGCGCGGATGATCGTTCCGATCAATCGGTGACGCCGTCTGGACAAAAGTCGAGGCTGGAGCGACGACCTTGCGCTTGCGACATCTAGACCATTGGCAAGACCAATGGTGCGCAGACGAGCGGCCACGTACCGTGCATCCTCGTCCGCCTGGTGTCCAATGGCCGAGGCCATGGACACGAATGCGACAAGGATCGCATCGCAGCTCTTCGCTTGCGCGCGCAGCATGACGACGGAATCGTCGAGAGCAGACAGCTGCCTGTCGATCGTTTCGCGCATTGATGACATTGCTTTTCCCTTGCGGTCGAGTTCCCAGAGTGGCGAGCAGATCTCGCGACCCGATGCAGTTCAGGAGCGTCGGCCAGGACGCGTTTCTCGTCCTGAGGCCGACGCGAACCCTAGGTCGGGCGACCAGAAGACGGTAGAGCGTGTGGCGGAACCACGCTGTTGGCTTCCACGACATCAATGGCGCCGCCGATAGGGCCGGCAGGCCCAGAAGGCCCTGGATGAGGGGCGTGTAAACACCTCGATCGAGGGTAAGATGGCCCGCCACGAAGCGGCATAACTATCAGCTTGGCCCGCAGGCCGGAATCCGCCAGTGGGCGGGCGATACAGCCCGGTCCGCCCTGCTGTCACCACTATCTCGCGGTGATCGGCATGCCTCACGGGTCGAGAATGCAAGTATCGGAATGACCCGGCCATGAGGGTGCTGGGGGCCTCGGAAGCTATAGTCGTCCGGCCGGCAGAGCCGGCTCGAAGCACAAACCTGGCGGACGTGAAGTTGGGTACTTCTTCTGCATGGGAATTCAACCGATGAGCGATTCGAAGATCCGCGTGCTCGTAGTCGACGATCACCCGGTGCTGAGGGATGGCGTTGCCGCCATCCTTGAGAACCAGGCCGACATGGTGATGATTGGCGAAGCTCGCGATGGCCGCGAAGCCGTCGAGCTTTTTCGCTCGTTGCTACCAGACGTGACGCTGATGGATCTGCAGATGCCCGTGATGAACGGCGTCGACGCTATTGCCGAAATTCGCTCGATTCACGCCGGAGCCAAGATCATCGTCCTCACGACCTACGCAGGCGACGTCCAGGCGGTTCGCGCGCTGAGGGCAGGTGCAGTCGGATACCTGCTCAAGAGCGGTCTTCGAACCGACATGATCGATGCGATCCATGATGTTCACCGTGGGCAGCGCCACGTACATCGTGATATCGCCGACGAGATCGCACTTCATGTCGTAGACGAGCCATTGACCGGACGTGAGATCCAGATCCTGTGCCTTGTGTCGGTTGGGAAGGGAAACAGACAGGTTGCCTGTGAGCTTGGCTTGTCCGAGGAAACCGTGAAAGGACACCTGAAGAACGTGTTCGCCAAGCTTGGCGTAGCCGACCGCACCCATGCTGTCACCGTAGCGGCGCGGCGAGGCATCATCGACATCTGATGCCTTTTCCGTGGGCGACATCATCCAGCCTGCGGTGGCGCGCGAGTACCCTGGGTTCCTGGACCGCACCTCCTGAATTGCTGGAATCTGCACTGGACGGCTTATGGCCGATAGCGGTCATTGGGGAGGGCGGAGGCCAGGATCGGTGCTAATGTCCGCTTCCGACCCATAGCGGTCATTCGACCGCGGTACGCGAATCGATACGATCTAGGGATCTTTCTTTCTTGCGAATTGGCGGATGCTGATCATGAAGAGCGCATTCCTTGCGGCGATAGCGGTCGCGGCGATGTCTGGCTGCGGCCGTGAGGATCTGTCCTCGGAGAAGGCCAAAGAGTTGGCCGATGCTGCCATGACGCAACATTGCGCCTTGGACAGGGCAGCGTGTGCGAATCTCAGGTTCACCGAAGCCACAACGAACAAGTCTGGGCTTTGGCTGGTGGAGTACGAATCCGCGACGTATCTCTACGGCGCCATCATCGACGACGACGGCTCGGTTGAGATCACGCGTACCAGCGAGAAATAACAAGCGGCGCTGGTCGACGCCCGCCGTCTCCAGCCTTGAAGGTCCGCTTGTGGCCGGCAGCGGACACTGGGGAGGGCGGAGGCCCTGGACCGGTGCTAATGTCCGCTTTCGACCCAAAGCGGCCATCTGCATGACAAAGGCGATGCGCGAGCAGAACCAGCATCCGATCTTCCGCAGGAACGTGATCGTCGCGTTCGCTGCAATTCTTATTGCGAGATGGCTGTCCAGGCGAATTGATGAGCCATGGATACTCTACGTTGTGGTCGGACTCGCTCTGATCGTTATGGTCAGGGAAGTGTTCAAAGCCTTGAGCGAATGGAATTGAGTGTCCGCTTCCGACCCAAAGCGGACGTTGCGCGACGCGCCGGCTGCGGCCACATTGACTTCGAGCTGGATAGAGCGCTCAACTGCATCCGCGTTTTGTGGTGCGTCAACTCAGGCGCAGTGCGAGGTAATGAGAATGCACAAGACAGGCTGGCTTGCTCTCCTATTCGCATTGCTGGCGCCGTGGTCGACCGCGAGATCCCAGGAGGCAGATGCGGAAACTGCCGCAAGGGAAGCCATGGCGGCCCAATTGGCTGCAGAGGCGCAAGCGGCGCGGATTCCAGTTGTCGAAGCACAGCGGATAACAGCCCAGATTGCCAGCGAGGTCGCGACGTTAGCTACGCTTTCAATCATGGGCGCCGTTAATGATCCGCGCTCGGCGCCTGAGCTTCGCAAGAGATCGCTAGAGAGTATTCGCGCCTTTCTTGCTGATCGATCCAAGCCATGCGGCGAGGTATTGGCTGTGCAAAGATCAGAAGATGCGAGGGTATCCGAGATAGTGTGCGCCGGCGGCGCAACCTACACTGTTGACATGAAAACCGGACAGATCCTGTAAGCGCAACCCGCAGAACAGCGACCTGTTCTACCTGATCAAATCTGCTTCAAGGTTGGCTGGTGAGCGACCGCTTCTGGCCGAGAGCGGGCAGTCCCGGGATGCGGGGATTCTCTAAACTTTGGTGAGTTTCAGCCGGTCGATCACCGCGTCGAGGTAGTTCGGTCCGACTGGCACGTTGGCGCCGTCGCGCAGGGTGAGCGTAGTGCTGCCGTTGGCGTGCCGCTGGACTCCGGTGACGAGGCTGGGGCGGACAAAGGCGGAACGGTGGACGCGCATCAGCCCGGCGGGATCAAGGGTGCGCTGGAGTGCACTCATCGTCGCGCGGTGGATGTGGCTGCGGGTGGAGGTATGCAGCATCACGTAGTCGCGTGCCGCCTCGATCCAGTCGATCGTGTCGATGGGTACCCGCCGCGATCCGTTCCTGACCTGCACCCAGATCACTTCGTCATAGGCGCCCGCGCTGCTGGTTGCGGTCGTAGCCGCTGCTTCGCGAAGTGCGCGGCGGCGCTTGGCACGTTCGACGGCCTGGCGCAACCGGTCAAAGCGCACCGGCTTGAGGAGGTAGTCCGTCGCATCGACCTCGAAGGCGTCCGGTGCAAACTGCTCGAAGGCGGTGACGAACACGATCTCCGGGCGCTCCTCCATTGCCAGGTCGGCGGCCACAGCAAGCCCACTCTTCTCCGGCATCTGGACGTCGAGCATCACCAGGTCGGGCCGGAGTGCCGCGATCGCCTCGGCTGCCTCCTTCCCGTCGCCCGCGGTGCCGACGACCTCGACGTCTGGAAGCTGGCGAAACAGGGCGACCAACCGGTCCAGCGCCAGTGGTTCGTCGTCCACGAGGAGCACGCGCAGCCGGCTCATCCTGCCTCCGCAGTCAGGGCATCCGCCGGCGCGAGCGGCAAACGCACACTGGCACGGAACCCATGCGGTAGCGGCCCCGCTCGCAGCGTGCCCCGCTCACCGTAGAGTACGTCGAGGCGCTGACGCACGTTGGCGAGACCAACGCCGGTCCCCTTGCGCACATCCGTGACCTTGGCCGGATCGCCATCGTCCTCGACGGTGACGACGAGGTCGTCGCCGTCCTGCGTCACGGCGATGCGCAGCGTCACGGCGTGCCGGGTCGGCGCCACCGCATACTTCACCGCGTTCTCTACCAGCGGCTGCAGGAGGAAGCTCGGTACAGGCGCGTCCTCGAGCTCGGGCGGACAGTCGAGCACGACGCGCAGCCGTTCGCCAAAACGGACCGCCTCGACGTCGAGATAGGTCTCGACGGTGGTTAGCTCCTGCCCGATCGTCACCGTGCTCTGCGGATCGGTGACGAGCGTGCTGCGCAGGAACGCGGACAGCTTCGCGAGCAGCGCTTCGGCCTGTTCGTTGCGGTGGTTGACGACCAGCGAAGAGGCGGCGTTCAGTGCGTTGAAGAGCAGATGCGGATTGAGCTGGTATGTGAGTGCCGCCAGCCGCGCGGCGCTCGCCGCGGCCTCGGCCTTCGCCGCGAGCGCTCGAGCTTCGATCTCGGCTGCACGCGCATCGGCGAGTTCGCGCTCGCGTTCGCGCACCGTCCGGTTGACCTGGATGACGACGAGGATGGCCGCGATCAGCCCGTAGAGCCAGAAATACCCCACGACGTTGTTGAGCGTCCTGGCGATCGTCGCGAACGGGTCATCCCGCGCGGCCAGGCGCAGCCACCACGTGGCCGTGAAATCCGCGACTCCGAGAAGAATCGCAGCGACGGCTACGGCGACGAACATGGTGATCAGCTTGGTCGCGATCGAGCGATCCCGGACACGCACGGCGGCGAGGTGTATCAGCGTGGTGAGCGCGATTCCGACGACGTAGAGCGCGCCGACGTGTTCGAGGACCCGTGCCGGCAACTCGCCCGCGCCAAAGTACGTAGGCAGGACGAACAGCCCGCATGACACCGTCCAGACACTGAAGCCCAACCATGCAGCTTGTCGCGTGTCCGCGCTGAACCTTTCCATCACTGCCCCTCGTTTCCCAACGGTTGGACCTTAGCGAAACGGCGTCAACGGGACCCGGTTTTCGTCTCGCCATTCCGGACTTTCGTCGACGCGCCCGGGCTTTGTCGACAGGCTGCGTGTTCCCGTCGAAGCGCGCTCGCGAGGTCCTGCGATGGCTCCTAGCATCCTCTCATCGACACAGCCGTGTCGCCATCCGAATCGCCCGAGGACCCAACCGATGATGCGCAAACTGCTCCTGGCCGCCGCGGCGGCCCTCATGGCCCAGGCCGCCTGCGCGGCCCAGCCCAACGACGCCGACCGGGTCGCGCTCGAGAAGCTCGCCGCCGACCTGGATGCCGTCTGGGACAGCGGCGACCCCGCGGCGGTGTCCGCGCTCTACGCCGCTGACGGCAGCCTGCGCATGGGCAGCCTTCCAGTCGTCCAGGGGCGTGACGCCGTGCAGCGCTACTTCGTGGAAACGATGGGCCGGCGGCCCGCCGGGGCGCGGCATGTCACGCGGGTCGAGAACATCGACATGCTCACGCCGGACCTTGCGCTGGTGGATACGCGCGCGAGCATCGAAAGGGATGGTGCGCAGGGAAGCCGGGAAGTGCTGGCCGAGTTCCACAACCAGACCCTTGCCTTGCGCCAGGCCGATGCTTGGCGGTTCCGCGCAGTGCGCGCACAACGGATGGCGGTGCCGAGCCGGGCTGCCGCACCCGTCCAGCAGGGGGGCACGCGATGAACGCGAAGACGCTTGCCGCCGGCCTGGTCGGCGCAATCACCCTTGGCGCCGCGGGCGCGGCCTTCGCCGACGCAATGTTCCTGCCCGGACTGTACGAGGTTCGGGTGAGCTACCCGGGCGACGGCTCGGGCGTTGAGACGACGCGCGAATGCCTCACGTCGGCCGAGGCGAAGGAGGAATCACTCGAACGGCAGCTGGGCGAAGTCCTCAACGATGCCAGTTGCCAGTTCACGCAACGGAACATCGGCGGTGGGCGATTCGCAATCTCAGGCACCTGCAACAACGAGGGGTTCAGGTCGAATCTCAAGCAGTCGGGCACGTATTCGCCCACCGCCATGACGATGGACATGAGCATGACCCTGGCGCCCGTGCCAGGCGCCGAGCCGGTGAGCATGCAGATGACCATGTCCAGCCGCCGCATCGCCGCGAACTGCCCGGCAGGTAGCGATAACGATTGAACCGGCGCAGCCCGCGCCTGCGTGCCGACACCGTAGACCGGGCGGTACTGGGACCGGCCGCGCAGTCCGGCATCGACCAACCAGGAGCACCCAACAATGCACCGCCTGACGATCGGTATCCTCGCGCTCGCCACCTCGCTCTCGCTTGCCGGTTGCACCCAGGTGGAGCTTGCGCGCCTCTACCTCGCCAACAACGGCACGGCGGCTGAAGTGACGAAGCCGTTGCCCCTCACCTTGCCTTACAAGGACGTCGACGGCTGGGTGCTGTTACCGGCGCGCGTCAACGGCCGCGCTTCCATCGACTTCGTGCTCGACACCGGCGCCTCGGTCGTGGCGCTTATCGCGGATCAGCGCACGACGCATCTCGACCTCGACATGCGTGGCGTGCGCCGCCTGGGCGCGCCCGACGACCTTGCTGCACCCGTCGGCGCCAGGCAGGACGGGCTGGCTATCGACTTTGGCGGCGTGGTGCTGGAGAACCAGACAGCGCTTGCCATCCCGGCCGAGAGCCTCGACTGCAGGGGCGAACAGCAGAGAATGGCGCCGTTCAACGGTGTGATCGGCCACGCCCTGTTCCGCCGCTTCACGGTGGAGGTGAACCGCGACAAGGGAACAGTCACGCTTCACGATCCGGACACCTATCACTACACCGGCAGCGGCCGGATCGTGTCCGCGGAAATCGCCGGCCGCCAGCCTTTCATCGACGCCAGGGTTGCTCCGTCAACGGGCGCTCCCTATCGAGCCCGCCTGCATGTCGACAGTGGCGCGGGCATCAATATGACGCTGTTTCCGGGGTCGAGCCCGGCCATCAAAGCGCCGCCCGGCGGACGCGGGCGTGAGGCGTGCTTCGTGGGCGGTCGCGCCACCTACACGACAGGTGCACCCGTTCACCTCGGTCTTGCCGGCGCCGCCATCACCACGCCGGTCGAGTACGCCACCGGCCGGGAGGTAATCGCCGCCGGACAGAACGGCCGTCTCGGCGCCCGTTTCCTGGCGCGATTCAACGTGGTTTTCGACTACGCTCGCGAACGCATCATCCTCGAGCCTCGGCGCCGGCAGGTGGTCGTCGCGCGTGCTCCCGGGCACTGAATCGGAATGACGATCCTGGGTGGGTAACGCGGGCTCGCCATGAGTAAGTCCCGCGATCGCAGCCCGATGCCTGACGCTCTGCGGCAACGTTTGCACTTGCACGTCGCATAATCGCGGCGCATACCCCGGAGTTCATAACTTTTCAGAAGTTTTCAGTACTTCGGAAGCGACTCCCACCTGCTTGCGTGATCCACTTCAGCGCTGCCCGCGTGGGGAGGCAGCGCCACCCGGTCAGTTGCGTGATATCGCAATGACTGCCGGACGGGTCATGAATCAGGGGGAATCTTGAGCACTAAATTCATTCGGGCCAGCCTGTGGCTGGCGGTTGCGGCATTGTTGTTGGCCGGTGCGGACGCCGCGGCGCGGGAACGCAAGCTGGAGAACCGCAACGGCGTCCAGACGCGCGAGCTGGACCCGTCGCAGAAGGGGCTGGTCACCGGCGTGGGCATTGAAGCCCACGACATCCAATCGATGACCAACCAGATGGCGCGCGACCTGTTCGCGAGCGGGTTCCTCAACGGACTCAGCAAGCCGCCGCGGATCCTGGTCGACGAGCAGGAGTTCCATAACGAGGGCTCGCAGATCATCAATCGGCGCATGATCACCCAGCGCCTGATGACCGAGCTCAACCGTGCCTCGCAGGGCCGCATGACCTTCATCGGCCAGCGCTACGCCGGCATGGTGGCCAAGCAGCGCGAGCTCAAGCGCGAGGGCGTCACCGACGTGGGTACCACCGGCATGACCGGTGCCCAGGCTGGCGTCGACTACTTCCTGGCCGGCGCGATCATGACCCAGGATGCCCGCGACCCGCGCAGTGGCGTGGTGCAGCGCTACAACCAGATCGCCTTCGAACTGGTGGATGCGGAAACCGGTGCGGTCGTTTGGACGGGCATGTACGAGTTCGAGCGTGCCGCCGCCGACGACGTGGTCTACCGCTGACCCAAGCCTGCAAGGGACCCGCCACGCATCACGCACGCGCCGCCGGCGATTGCCGGCCATCGCATGGCACCTGCGTGCCCGCCGGTTCCGCACTCGACAAACCTCCAAAGGAACTCGATCCCATGAAACCCACCGCTTCCCTGCTGTGCTCCGCCGCCGTGCTCGCGCTGAGCCTCAGTGGCTGTTCCACCACGCCCAACGCCCGCCCGCAGGCACTGCTCAAGTGCGACTACAAGGCCCTCAAGGCCAACGCGCTGACCGGCGGCCCGGCATTGACCTCCATGGCCTATGGGTCGGTCGCGGACATCCCTGCCGACGCAGTGCTGATGAGCGATGCGGGCCTTTATCGCAGCGTGATCGTCCAGCAACTGAGCACGCAGAACACGCAAGGCGGCACCGTGCAGGTGAATGCCCGCCTCGCCAACTGCACCGGCGCGGGCATGACCGTGCGTGCGCGCACCGCTTTCCTGGACCAGGCCATGGCGCCGGCAGAGCCGGTGTCGGCATGGCGCACGGTCTTCCTGCCGGCCGGCGGGATGGCGGTGTACCAGGAGTCGTCGTTCTCGACGGCGAAGGTCGCGCACTACTACATCGAACTGGCGCCGAACTGATCCGGGAGTCGACCATGCGCCTTGCGATGACCTGCGCCGTGTCGGTGGCGCTGATGTTCACGGCTGATGCCGCCGCCCAGATGCGTGCAGGCCAGCCACAGGTCCTGGCTCCAACGCCACGATCGGCGCCGCAGGCGGTGACGCCGTGGTCGGTGCTGCGCGGCAAGCTGGGCACGCGAAACCGCGTGATGCTGCTTTGGGACGCCGAGCTCGACAGCGAAGTGAACACCCGCTACCGCGAGGTGGAGACCCTGGACCGTCGCGTCCAGGGTGCTGCGGCACAGGTTGACGGCGTGGTCGACAGCGCTTCCGGTCCGGTGGGCGTGGCAGTCGCCGGTGGCAGCGCGCAGCTGCAGCAACGCAGCGAGAAGTTCGTCGAAGGCGACGCCCCGTCGCGGACATCGCTGTCCGCAGGCGAGCGGGCGATGCAGTCGGAGTTCATGGCGCAATTGCGCCAGGGCGGCGTGCGCTTCATCGATCGCACCCTGGCCACGCGCCTGGCCGGCAAGTCGGTCCAGGGCGATCGTCCCAACGTCCATGCGATCGAAACCCAGGCGCTGATCGGGCACGCCGACTACCTGATGGAAGTGAGCAGCGTGGCCGATGCACAGGTCCAGTCCGGGCGGCGCTATCACGTGTCGTTGCGCTCGGTGGCCAACGGCGAAATCCTGCTGGATTTCGATACGGCCGCCGATGTCGACGATGCAGGGGTGTTGCCTTACGTGGCCGGCGCCGGCGGGTTCGAGCGCGCCGCGCCACCGGCGCCGACCAGCGCCGACACCGCGCGGGTCCTGGCACGGGAAACCGGGCGCCGGATGGCCGACATGCCGGTGGCGCGATGATCCCCCGCCGCCTGATGCACGCGGTTCGAATCGCAATGCTCTCCGCGATCGCCCTGGCCGCGCCTGCAGTGGCGCAGGACGCCGCCGCCGAACAGGTGCCCGAAAGTCTTCGCAAGTACTACGAGACGCTGCTGGCCGAGGGCGAGTGGGGCGCAGTGCTGAACCTGCAGCGCCTGGGCCTGGAGGCGATCGATCAGGGGCACCTGGATGTGGCGGCACGCGCATTCGATGCGAGCCTGGCGCGCATCGAACTGATCTACGCCAACTCCGACTCGGCCAAGAAGGCGCGTTCGATGTGGTCGTCGGAGGGAGTCAAGGACTTCAAGGGCGAGCCGTACGAACGCACCATGACGTACTACTACCGTGGCCTGCTGTTCATGGCGGAGGGCGACTACGAGAACGCGCGCGCCAGCTTCCGCGCCGCCGAGTACCAGGACACGATCTCGAACAACGAGGAGTACGCCGGCGACTTCGGCCTGATGTCGCTGATGGCCGGATGGGCGTCGACCTGCGCGGGCGACACCGGCATGGCCAAGGACCTTTACCAGCGCGCCGCCACGCAACAGCCGGAAGGCCTGAAGGCACCCGGCGCGGGCGTGAACACGCTGGTGCTGGTGGAGTCGGGCATGGCACCGGTGAAAACCGCCACGGGCGGCTATGGTGAAGCACTGACCCTGCAGACTGGCGACAACCCGTTTGTTGCAGTGCTGGCCAACGGCAAGGAACTGCCGGTGCTGGCCGATGTCGGCTGGCAGGCCAGCACGCTGGGCGGTCGCCAGATCGATGTGATCCTCGATGGCAAGGCGAGTTTCCGCCAGGGCAGCGATACGGTGGCCGGACTGGGCGTCGCCGGTGCGACCGTCGCGATCAGCAGCGGCGATTCCGGTGCTGCCGGTGCGCTGGCAGTGGTGGGCATCGCGGCGATCCTGGTCAGCTCGGCGACCAAGCCCAAGGCCGATATCCGCATGTGGGACAACCTTCCTGATCGCATCTACGGCGGCTTCCTCAAGCAGGGCGGCGCGGTGCCGGTGGCCGAGAAGACCGCGGACGGCGAGCTGTATCCGATCGAGTCGCCGGTGATCGACCGCACCGCAGGCCGATGCCGACTGATGGTGTACCGCGCGCACGAACCGGGCGCATTGCGGGCGCAGCCGGTCAGCAACCTGACCGCAGGCGAGCGCAAGTCGCTACTGAAACGCAACGAAGCGCGCGATGCGAGCTTCCGCAACGAAATGACCCGCCTGTTCGTGTCGAACGGCGAAGCCTTGGCCGGAGGTGAATGATTCATGCTGTCTAAACTGATCAAAGCCGGTGCGATCGCACTGTTGTCGGTACTGGCATTGCACGCGCGTGCGCAGGATGCCAGCGCGGTAGCCGACCCCGCGGTGTGGGGTCCATACGCCAAGCTGGTGGGCAAGACCTTCAGCGGCGAGGACGTCAGTGGCTGGCCTGGCTACGCCAGTCGCACCCGGTCCATCCAGTGGGAAGTGCCCGGGCAGGTGATGGTCGAGACCGGCGTTTACCCGAACGGCCAGGAACTGCCGCGGATGCGCATCCTGCCGGGCAAGAACCCGGGCGACGTGGTCTTCGATGTGCCGAAGTCGCCCAACGCGACCGGCCATGTGGTCGATGCCGACACGATGGTGTTCGACCTGCCATTCGGGTACCAGAACGTGGTGCGCGTCCTGGGTCCCGACAGTTACGAAACGCGGACGCTGAAAGAGAAGAGCGGCGAAGTAAAGGCCGTCGCGGTGTATCGCGACAGCAATTCCGAAGCACAGAGGGCGCGGGTTGCGGAACTGGAGGTGAAGGCCGCGGCGGACAAGCAGGCCGCCATGCTCGCGTTGCGTGCCGCCGGCGTGCCCGCTGATCCGGCAACCGACGCGCCGGCCGAGAATGTCCTGGCATACCAGGAACCCATTCGTGGACCGCACGCCACGCTGCAGATCACGCGCGGAAAGGCATGGGAGGCCAGCGCCTGCTACGCGGCGGTGTACATCAACGGTCGCTGGGCGGCGCGCCTGGAAGATGCCGAGACGGCCCGATTCAAGGTGCCGGCGGGCAAAGTCCAGATCGGCGTTGCTTCCGACCCGCAAGGGCGCGGCACGTGCCGCCTGGGCCAGTCCACTCAGACAGAGCACGAAACGGTGGTGGCCAAGGGCGAGTCGCTGCACGTGTACTTCATCTTCAGCAACGGCCCGAAGTTCAGCGAGGCACTCGCGGCACCGGCCGCGCCGACTGCGGCCTCCCTGGGTGCCAAATGACCCCTAAAGGCCGGAAGCGGCCACGATCGAGATCGTCTGGTCGATTGTCATGTCACTTCCCCGGCGTGCCGTAGTAGCCACCGAACGTCCTGACCGGTGACCAGGACGGAAGGATCGGCTCGAGCTGCGGCACGAGGCTCTTGTAGGGGCCGGCCGCATAGACGAGTTTGCCACCGGTGACGGTGAGCACCGACTCGATCCGGCGAATGCTCTCTTCCGGCACGGTGAAATAGTCGGCGCTCAGCAGTGCCATGTCGGCGTACTGCCCTGGCGCGATGCGTCCCTTGACCGCCTCATCGCCGCTGAACCAGGCGCTGCCCAACGTGAAGAGCTCAAGCGCCTTTGCGCGATCGAGACGATTGGCCTCCGACAGCAGCTGTGTTCCACCGACGCTCTTGCCGGACACCAGCCAGTACAGCGACAACCACGGGTTATAGCTGGAAACGCGGGTGCCATCGGTGCCAGCACCTACCGGAATGCCGGCTGCAAGCAGTTGCTGGATCGGCGGTGCGTGCCCGGCTGCCCCTTGGCCATAGCGCTCGATGAACTCCTCACCGGCAAAGGCCATCCGGTTCTGGATCATCACGCCGCCGCCAAGCGCCTTGATGCGTGCAATCCGCGGGAGCTGGATCGTTTCGACGTGGTCGATCGCCCAGCGCAGGTCACTGAAGCCAGGACGGCCTGCTGCCTTTTCCTCGCGGTCGACCGACTCGAATACCGACAGGATCCGATCGATCGACTCGTCGTAGGTGGCATGGATGCGGATCGGCCAGCGACGCTGCACGAGCGTGCGGACAGCGGCGGTGAGTTCCTCGCGCCATTTCGGGTTGGCGTCGAGGTTGGGGCGCTCGGCACGGAAGTTCTCAAAGTCCCCCGCGGACGCCACGAGTTGCTCGCCGGCGCCCTCCAGCACGAGCCCGCTCTCGTTGTGCGCATCCAGGTTGGCGTTGATACGCTCGCTTTCGACCCAGCTCTGGATGTCCTTGAGCTCCTGTCCCGCCTTCTGCGCGAAGAGGTAGTAAGAGATACGCAGTGGTAACCCCTCGGTTCGCGCCATGTCGATGGACGCTTTGTACTGCGTCGGATACATGTGGCCGCCGCCACCCGCGTCGATGGCCGAGGTCAAGCCAAAGCGATTGAGCTCGCGATAGAAATGGCGCGCTGACGATGCCTGGGCATCGGCGGGCAACTCGCCCAGTGCGCCGACAGCCTGGTAGAGGATCGTCGGCCGCGGCGTTGCGAGAATGCGCCCGGTCGGCTGCCCGTCCGCGCTCTTCTCGATCGTGCCGCCTTCGGGCGCAGGCGTATCAGCCTCCAGGCCTGCAACCTCGATGCCTTTCTTGTTGTAGATGGCGCCGCTGTAAAGGTGGAGAACGAACACCGGCGTGTTCGGCGCCACCCTTGTCAGCTCATCGGGGGTCGGCATGCGCTTTTCAACGAACTGATACGGCGACCAGCCACCGACCACGCGAACCCACTGGCCCCGCGGCGTGGTCATCGCGACCTGGCGCACCATTTCGAGTGCCTGCTCCAGGGTAGGAACGCCGTCCCACCGAAGTTCAGCCGCGTAGTAGCGCGCCTGGCGAGTAGGATGCAAATGCGAGTCGTTGAGGCCCGGTATCAGACGCCGACCCTCCGCATCCACCACCTTGGTCTGCGGGCCGCGTAAGGCGAGAATCTTCTGGTCGGATCCGACGTCCAGGATCTTCTCGCCCTTTACTGCAACGGCAGAAGCCTCAGGGCTGCCGCTCGCCTGAGTCGTGACCTCGGCGTTGTAGATCACCAGGTCTGCAAGCTCCTGCGCCGTGACGGCCGCTGGCACCAGGAGGAGCAGGGGCGCCACAGCGCCGCGACAGAAATGTACATTCATGATGACGGCCCCGTGGATGCGATGAATGCCGCTGCGATGCCGCCTACGACCGATCTGGGCGTCGTGTCAGCCTTGCCAAAGTTACTTCGTGGACCCCTTGGCGACGTCTTGAGCCTTCTTGTAGCTCTCAACGACTGCACGGTAGTTCGGCACGAGCTCGGCGTAGAGCGCGCCCCACTTCGCGGCGTCCGCACGGTTCCAGGTCCGGTGGGACTCGCTGAGCATGGTGTTGGTGGTCATCGGAATGATTCCGGCCTGCGTCATCCGGGCGAGCATGACGTCGGACGCCATCTCGCTGACGTCGCCCGAGGCGTCCATCACCACGTAAACCTTGTATCCGTCGGCCTTCGCCTGGAGCGCGGGGAATGCGACGCAGACGCTTGTCCACACGCCTGCCATGACCAGCGTCTTGCGGCCCGTCGCTTCGACTGCCTTGACGAAGTCGTCGTTGTCCCAAGCACTCACTTCCCCTTTGCGACCAACGTACTTCGCGCCGGGCGCAGCAGCCGCCAGTTCATCCATGATCGGGCCGTTGGGACCGCCGGGTTCCGACGCCGTGTAGATGATCGGCATCCTGGCCTGCTCGGCGATCTTGGCGAGCGCTACGGTATTGGCCCGCAGTTCCCGGATGGGAACGTCCTTGACTGTCTGGAACAGGCCTGTCTGGTGATCGAGCAAGAGGACAACCGTGTCGTTGGGGTCAAGGAGGGCCCCTTGGGCGGCTGCGCTGGGCTGCCGGGAGAGACCCGGCATGGCCGGCTTGGTGTCCCGCGTCTCCTGCGCCTGTGCGGGCTCGATCATCAGGGCGGCGAGTGCTGTCAGGCTTGCCAGAGCCAAGGATCTTCCAGTCACGCGAGTCTTTGCTGAGGGTGAGTTCACGACAATCTCCTTTGTTGGTTGGTTGCCGGCCGTTCCGGCTGCAAATGCCCCTGCACGGCCGTCGCCTCCGATGCAGGAAGGGGAGGGCTGATTGGCGGCGACAGCCGGCAGGTCCAAAGGGGTAACGCCGGCGCGTCCTACGGCCGGCCGAAGCGGAGTGCGTTGATCAGAGCCCGCGGATCGGGTCGGAAGTCCAGCGTCCAAGGGCGCGCCCAGAACTAGGCTGCGCTGGAACCCGCAAGCAGAAAACCCCCAATTGCGTCCGTACCGAGCCCCCCTATGGGGTGACGTAACGCGCTTGTCCTGCTCTTCGAGCCCTGGCAGTC